>NZ_JPRD01000043.1 GCF_000817815.1 Vibrio owensii CAIM 1854 = LMG 25443 | reverse complement strand
CAGCAGCAACAGCAGCAACAAAAGTCTCAGAGTGATGCTAAACAAGAGCAAGGTCAGCAGTCACAAAACCAGCAAGAACCTGAAAATAAAAAAGAAAATCAGAAATCTGAGCGACAAAAAGCCAAGCAAGAAGAAGAGAAACAAGGCGAGCAAAAAGGTGAACCTATGCAGGCTCAAGCTCAGCCAGAGAAAACGCCTCAGGATGATCCTGAGTTCCGTCGCTTAGAAGCGGTAGAAAGCGCGCGTGACCCTAGTTTCTTGATTCGAGCTCAAATGCAGCTTCAAGCTCAACAAAAACAACGTCCGCAACAATCTAATAAGGAGTGGTAAATCCATGATGAAAAAAGGCGCAAAACTGGCCTTTGTTCTGATGGCCAGCCTACTGACTAGCTTTTCGGTTTTTGCACAAACCCTACAAGCTAGTGTAAACAAAACTCAGGTGGCGAAGAACGAAGTGATCAACCTAAGGATCATAGCAGATACCGAGCTTGGCTCAGATGCGATTGACTTCGATGCATTGAAACAGGACTTCTTTTTAGGACAACCTCGCTACGGCCGTTCTAGTAACAACATTAACGGCCACAAAACCGTTCGCACAGAATGGAGCATCTCGATTGCACCGATGAAAGAAGGCGTCGTCACCATACCGAGCTTTTCTGCTGATGGGATGAAAACTGAGCCAATTAAGCTTCGTGTGACAAAAGACAAAGGTGAGCCAAATCTCGACGATTTGTTTAGCTTTAACATGAGCGTGGATAGTCACACTTTGTACCCACAGCAGTCAGCGACACTTCGCATGCAGTTGGCGATCAAAGTAGACCCTCGTCGTTTAGATAATCCACAAGTCGTACCGCCAAGCATTGATGGGATGAAAATTGAGCCAGCCAGCGATATGAAGCAGGCACAACGCATCATTGATGGCTTAGAAGTGACGGTCGTAGAGCAAGCTTTCCGCATTACAGCCGAACAACCTGGCACCTACACGCTGAATGGCCCGAAATTGACGGGTTCTTACATCTATGGTGACAGCCTAACCGGCTCAACCAAGGTCATGCCAATCAATACTAAAACTGAGCAAATACCGATTACTGTAAAGCCTATCCCTAAAGACTTTAAAGGTAACTGGCTGCCAGCTTCTGCTTTAGAATTAACGCAAAGCTGGCAAGATGAACAAGGCAATCCGCTATCAGCAAATGCCGTCAGCACAGTGAAACAAGGCTCTTCAATTACTCGTACGATTCGTATTCGAGCTCGTGGTACACAAGCGGAATATCTACCTCGTATTGGTATTGTCTATCCAAGCACACTGCGTGTTTATCCTGAACAACCTCAGTTCGAGACATCGCGTGATGGCACTGTCACCATGACAGTGAAACAGGTTTTGATTCCCACAGAAGCAGGTGATCTTACCCTGCCGGGCTACAGCCTAAATTGGTGGGACAGTAACCGTGACCAAGCGAGAAAAGCCGACATTTCAGCGTTAAAGCTAAAGGTAGAGAAAAGTGACAGTGGCTTAATCACGCTGCCAGAAAGTGCGTTGCCAGCACAACCAGCGACAACCCCAGCACCTGTGGTTCAAAGTGGTGTGGATACTATCTGGAAAACACTGACGTTCGTGTTTGGTGCACTTTGGCTTGTCTCATCAGCAATTGCGTTTGGGCTTTGGAAAAAGCGCAGAACCGTAAAGCCTGAGAAAGTCGAGACTTCAACGCACGGCTCATCTCTGCAAGATTTGGAGAACATCATCAAACAAGGTGATAGTGCCAAAATTGAAAGATCGGTTAACGACTACTTAAACACACATCACTTCAACAGTGAATCCGAAGCGACAAAAGCCGTGAAAGAGGAATTGAATGTGATGAATCAAGCTCGCTTTAGTGCCACTCAGCAAGAATGGAAACCAGATTCTCTGCTCACTAAGATCAAGCAACTGACCAAAGAGAAGAAGAGTAAGCCTAGCCACCAGCTAGAAAAGCTCTAGTCGCAGGTGAGGCCTGATTAATGAAAATGGCAGCTCTTATTGAGCTGCCATTTTTGTATCTATTCGTTCAGCAACGATGGCTTAAGCGACAATTTGACTTGTCAGTTCACAGGTTCGAACACAGTTTCGGCCACTGTTTTTTGCTAGATAGAGTGCTTTATCAGCCAGTTGGTATAAGTGATCAAAATTAAAGTCTTTGCCTTGTGCTTGATAACGCGAGTAACCCACTGAGACAGTAAGCAATTCTCCTTCTGGGTTATGGCAATGTCTTATGCCTTCTTCTTCAATGCATTGGCGAATACATTCAGCTCTCAACCTGACCTCTTCTTGGTTTGACCCAATCATCAACAAAACAAACTCTTCACCGCCAATTCGGCAAAAAACTTCGTCTTCACTTTTTGTATGATGGTCGAGAATGTTGCCAATACGCATCAACGCAATGTCGCCTTCTAAATGCCCATAATGATTGTTAAACAAGCCAAAATGGTCAATATCGATAAGAATCAACCCAAACGACATCACTTCGTTATGCTCAAGAGAACAGTACTTTTGCATAACGTGTTCTAGCATACGTCGGTTACCCAGTCTCGTTAAGGGGTCGAGCTTAGACAAGACTTCCAATTGCCGATTGGCTTCTTCTAACTCTTTAGTTCGGTTCTGCACTTCGAGCTCTAGATTCTCATTGAGCTCTCTGATTGCCTCTTGTGCTTGTGTACGTTGCAACACTTCAACCAAGCTAGAAGCAAACATCCGAATCACTTCACGCAGTTGAGAAGTCAAAGGTGCACGGGTTAACAAGTTATCGACCGCGATGAACGCAATTGGCCCACTGCTGTTTGACGTCAGCACTGTCATGGCCGCCCAACCAAAGCCGACGATATTGCAATCATGGTAAATCGGAACGGATTCTTCGAACGCCACTTCATTGGGCATGGATTTAGCTAAGTTAATTAAAGAGAAGTCTTGGGTTTCCCCAAAAAAATACGACTCATCAACCACATTGCCTTGAATATCAGTTCCCCAAGTCCCCTGCATGTAAGAGCAGTTTTCATCGGTCAAAAACACCGCCATACGGTCAATGCCTAGATTTTTAATGGCGAACGTCACGGCAGATTTGCAAACATCACTCACCGTCGTACAGCGTGATAACTCAACCATGCTCGAATGCAGCATACGTACGTTTTGCTCTTGGCGTTTGCGAATAAAGATTTGAGAGAAAAGCGAACCAAATGATTCCAGCATCTGTTTTTGATAGGCAGTGACGGGTTTTCGGTGAATAAAGTTATCAAGCGCAAACCAACCAAATGGCTCATTTCCATCTCTTAAAATCAGCATTGCATTCCAGCCCTGCCCCACAACTTTACCTGCGGTATAGATAGGCGCATCCTCTACAATAACGAGGTTACGATCCAAACTGGACAGTGATGCAATGTACTCTTCACTTAGTTGATGAAGATCATATTGGGTGTGGAATTCATCAATGGTGATGCCATCCTCATTCGTTCCATAAGTGCCACTGAAACTGCGCTTTTTCATGTCCAGTAACATTAACGTGGAGCGGTCAAAACCTAGGTGCTCTCGCAGTGCTTCCACCGCTTTCAAATAAAGATCTTTCAGTGAATCAGGGTTAGAGATATCTAACGCAACCTGCTGGACAAGCTTCATGTTTTCAATAAAACGTTCACGCTGCCCAAGCTCATCGACATACTGCGCTTCTCGCACATCGCGATGCTTCATTTCTAACGAGGCGTGTTTTTCTGCGCGGACACACTGCCAACGCGCCGCTGAGAGTTGCATTGCGTCATAGCTTTCTTCATAAATATTGTGTGCGCTGCGAGCTTGAACGTTTTGGATCAGTAGGTAGGTACGTTTAATCGGTGTGTTGTCGAGCATCATGATATAGCTCTCGCCACCGAGGTCTTGGACATGATTCCAATTGCAGGTATTGATGGCCAGAGGAATGATGCTTTCTGAGGTATCGAATTGGTTAGCCCAATCCCAGAATGCTTCTGGATAATTTTGGAGAGGAAAGAGGTCACCCCGCGAGAATCGAACCGTCCAAGAAGGGTTGGTCAGCGGATCATCAAAGATCGCTATCGCACTGGGGGAAAAATGCTGCTCTAGATGTTCGAATATGGCTTCAGCCAATAACCTATGGTCCCTTGTGGAAGAGACCGTTCTTGTAAAACTCTTTAAACTCACCTGACCAACCTAATCTACTTTTTTATCCTCGATAAAAAACTACTTAGGGGTGGATATGCAATCAATGGAATCCAAGTTGAGCTGTTAAGTCATTCGCAAAAAATATGGACTTAATTTCACATTCGAGAACCCTTCAACATTTTTAGACAGGTGTTTCATCCGGATTACATACTGCAAAAATATGCGCAAAAATGAATCAACATGAACATTCTTAATATTGGTGTTTTTCAAGTCCAAAAATAAAAAAGGCCCCTCATCAAGAGGGGCAAGAGTACCATCGCTTATAGTTATTTGTGTATATGCCAGTAAATGTGTGGATTAACCGAAGTCACCGTTTACGTAACCTTGAGTACGGTCGTCTTGCGGGTTGCTGAAGATAACTTGTGTATCATCGTGCTCAACCAGTTCACCCATAAGGAAGAACGCAGTGCGGTCAGAAATACGACGCGCCTGTTGCATTGAGTGAGTCACGATAACGATGGTGTAGTTCTTCTTCAGCTCTTCCATCAATTCTTCGATTTTATGCGTCGCAATTGGGTCAAGTGCCGATGTTGGTTCATCCATCAGAATCACATCAGGCTCCATCGCGATTGTACGTGCGATACATAGACGTTGCTGCTGACCACCAGATAGACCAAATGCATGTGACTTAAGACGGTCTTTCACTTCGTCCCAAAGCGCTGCGCCGCGAAGTGAGCTCTCAACCACTTCATCAATGTGCTTCTTGTCTTTGATGCCTTGAGCGCGTAGACCGTAAGCCACGTTCTCGTAGATGCTCATCGGGAATGGGTTTGGCTTTTGGAATACCATGCCCACTTTGATGCGAAGGTCAGCAACGTCAATATTGCCGTAAATGTCTTCGCCATCCATTGACAGCTTACCCGTAATCTTTACGCCTTCAATGAGATCATTCATGCGGTTCAAACAACGTAGTAGTGTTGATTTACCACAACCAGAAGGACCGATAAGCGCCGTCACTTGGCGAACTGGAATTGGCAGGTTGATTGATTTCAGTGCTTGGTTGTCACCGTAAAACAGGTCTAGGTTTTCAATATCAAACTTGTTCATTTTCTTAATCTCTTAAATCTTGAATTCGTGTCTTTTAACGTGCGTTCTTAATTCGTTTTGTTAGTAAGTTGCGGTGTTAAAACGTCGTGCAATCAGTTTTGTAAACATGTTGATCAGTAGAACAACAACAATCAGAACTGTCGCCGTACCGTAAGCCTGATTCCATTCTTCAATGGTAAACAGTTCGGTAGTCAGTTTGTATAGGTGAACGGTTAGCGTACGACCTGAATCCAATAAAGAATCCGGAATACGTGCAACCATACCTGCTGTCAGGAATACTGGAGCAGACTCACCAATGACACGACCAATACTTAGAATGACCGAGGTTAAGATACCTGGCATTGCGCTCGGAAGAATCAAACGCCAGATAGTGTAAATCTTAGATGCACCTAGGCCGTAAGAGCCTTCGCGGTACGTCTGTGGTACTGCCATCAACGCTTCTTCCGTGGTACGGATGATAACTGGCAGGATAAGGATACTTAGCGTCAATGCACCCGATAGAATCGAGAAACCAAGGCCAAGAATCGCCACGAAGAAAGTCATACCGAACAGACCGAAGATGATCGACGGGATACCCGCCAATGACTCAGTACAGAATCGGATGATTTTCACCAAACGACTGCCCACTTTCGCGTATTCGGTCAAGTAGATTGCCGTCATGATACCGAGTGGTGCTGCCACTGCGATAGAAGCGATAACCATGTAAATTGTCGCCACAATCATTGGGAAGATACCGTGCTCTTCACCTGTGCGCGTGTAGTTATCAGTAATGAAGTTCCAATCTACGTGTTGTAGACCGTTTGATAGGATGTACCAGATAATCCAGAACAAGAAACCTACCGTTAGTGCTGCCGAGATCCAGACAAATGCGTTAAAGACATTATCTTTGAACTGGCGTGCTTTTTTCAGTTTTGCGCGATCCATAATAGTCACCTTTAACGAGCGATTACTTCGCTTTTTCTCGGTTTAGGTACAGTAGTACAGCGTTCAACGACATGATGAAGACCAGAAGTACCACACCTGTAGCGTAAAGTGCGTTCGCGTGAACACCACTTGCGTAAGACATTTCAATAGCGATGTTTGCGGTTAGCGTACGAGCCGAATCAAGGATGCCTTCTGGCATTGCCGGCGCGTTACCCATTACCATGATGATCGCCATGGTCTCACCCAACGCACGACCGATACCCAGAATCACACCTGTCATGATGCCTGAGCGAGCCGCTGGAACGAGCAATTTAAAGATGGTGTAGATTTTCGATGCGCCCAGTGCCAAAGAACCTTCTTTGTAGGTACGAGGAACAGCGCGGATAGAAGTTTCAGATACCGTAATTACCGTTGGTAGAATCATCACACCAAGAACAATGATACCGGCCAAGATAGTGTTACCTGCTGGTACATCGAATACGTTCTGAATCAATGGAACGATAATAACCAGGCCAAAGAAACCGTAAACCACCGAAGGAATACCGGCTAGCAGCTCAACCGCTGGGCGGATGATGTCAGCTAGACGCTTTGGTGCGATTTCAGCGATGAAGATAGCGGTTAAGACACCAACTGGAACACCGACTAAAACAGCGCCTGCTGTCGAAACGATAGAAGCAACAATCATGGTTGCAACACCGTACAGTGCCGGTGGTAGCCAGTTTTGGCCTAGAACGATGCCCGAGACGCCCGCTTCTTGGAATGCTGGGATACTCTCTCGAACGATGAAGTATGCGATAACTGCTAATGATACGATGCCGATTACAGCACTCGTTAGGAACAAGCCGTGGAAGATGCGCTCTCTCCAGTCTACGCGGCGTTTTTCGCGTAGGCCTGGCTTGCTGATCGCTTTTGCGTCAGTAGTCATAAGCTTTTCACTATTTGTTGCGATGGTCATAAA
Organism: Vibrio owensii CAIM 1854 = LMG 25443; assembly: GCF_000817815.1. Lineage (GTDB taxonomy): Bacteria > Pseudomonadota > Gammaproteobacteria > Enterobacterales > Vibrionaceae > Vibrio > Vibrio owensii. The sequence goes on along the minus strand of NZ_JPRD01000043.1, from coordinate 62,291 downwards.
AATCTCACGGTTCTTGGCAATAGCGTCGAACACAATGGATAGAAAAGGCTCAGCCCGAAACGTTGGGCTGAGCAAACTTTAGAGTCCCGATAGGATTAGTTAACTGAGATGTAACCTTTTTGGTCAACTAGCGCTTGCGCTTCGTCAGTTAGCATCCAGTCTAGGAATTTTTGAGTTTCAGCTGATGGCTTGCCTTCTTTGTAAAGAACAAGGAATGGACGAGCAACTTTGTAAGAACCGTTCTTCACGTTGTCTATAGAAGCTTGGATGCCATCAATTGGAAGTGCGTTTACAGATGAATCAACCGTACCTAGAGAGATGTAGCCGATTGCGTATGGGTTAGAAGCAACCATTGTCTTCAGTGCGCCGTTACCGTTAGCAACTTGAGCACGTTGAGAGATTGCAGAAACTTTTTTACCAGAAATCTTCATTTTGAGAGACATGATGTCTTCGAATGCGCCACGAGTACCAGAAGCCGTGTCACGAGTGATAGCAACGATTGGCTTGTCTGCACCGCCAACGTCTTTCCAGTTTGTTACTTCACCTTTGTAGATTGCAGTAACTTGCTCAGCTGTAAGGCCAGTAAGTTTGTTTTGTGGGTTTACAACAACTGCGATACCGTCTAGAGCAACCGCTTCTTCTTTTAGCGCTGGCTCTTTTTCAGAATCTTTTAGGTTACGAGAAGACATACCTAGGTCAGCAGAACCGTTCTTCGCTGCTTTAACACCTGCAGATGAACCAGGGCCTTGAACTTCGATAAATACGTTCGGGTTTGTCTTCATGTATGTTTCAGAGAAAACTTCCATCAGTGGAGTTACGCTGCTAGAACCCACTGCAGAGATAGTTTCTTTAGCAGAAACAGGAGTCACTGCCATTGCGCCTAGAAGTGCGATTGCACCGATTACTGTCTTTTTCATCACAATTTCCTTTAAGTGGCCTTATTGCCGTTGTGTTTCACTTGAACGGTGCTCACTTTAGAATCCAAATATGACAGTTGTGTTTCACTTAGTTGAAAGCTCTATGACACGTTGTCATTTCTGCTTAATAAATCGGCAATCAAACTTTATTTACTTTCGAGCTCAAAATACTTTGCAATGATTTGGTTATAACAAAATGCCAAGTACATCGCTTTTAATATATTTCATAACAAATAAACATCGTTAAATGATTGATATATCAAGCCTAATAATTAGAATCGGGTTGCTTTATTTACAAAAATGATAATAGTTCCAATCTTTAGAGGGTCAATCATGCGTCAATTACTTAGTACGCTGTCTATTAAGTCACAGGTTTTCGTGCCCGTACTTTTTACTGTCATACTTCTCATCGTCGGTTTGAGCATAGGCATAGGAAAGTTAGAACAAGCATTCGACAAGGTGACGGTTTCCACCAATAACCTTATCGTGCATAAAGAAGAGTTAAGCTCCATCGTAGACAACACTTACGCGATGCGCATTAAAGCAATCTACAGTCTCTTCAGGGCTGAAGATGTCAAAACACTTAACCAACAATTACAACAACGTCAGGCAACCAACCGAGAATTTCTCAACTCCATCGACCAAATTGAAGGCATTCAAACTGAAGTGAACGCCATGCGCGATGCCATGAATCATTACGTCGATTTTACTCGTGTCACCATGACGCCACTTCTTAATACCAAGCATTCTTCTGATTACACCACGTCCGATTTTGACCGAGAGTATGAAACCGCAATGGGTCAATACCGCCTTGCCGGTGAAGCCATGATCAACGCCATCGACAACTTGTCTAAGAAGCTCAATCAAATCGTTACTGACGAAGTCGAAGAAAACGGTGTTCTTCACTCCACCACATTGACCTACAGTACGGTCTCTCTGGTGATTATTCTTTCTGTTGCTTCTTTGATCAGTTGGCTATTGGCAAGCTACATTGTGGCCCCAATCCGTAACCTACAAGAAACCATGCGAGAAGTCGCAAAAGGTAACTTGTTGGTAGAAGCCGACGAAGTGGGCAAGAACGAAGTCTCACAACTGGCGCATGACGTAAACCAAACCATCCACCAGCTTCGTGGTACGGTCGACTCACTGATTCGAATCAGTGAAGATGTTGCGTCAGCGTCGACCGAACTGGCAACCGTGATGACGCAAAGCAGTGCAAACTCCGATCAAGAGAAGCAAGAAGTGGAACAGGTAGCATCCGCAATTAACCAGCTTGAGTCCACAGCGGCTGAGGTTTCAAGTAATGCACAACAAGCAGATAGCGCTTCGAATGAAGCAAGTAAGCTGACTTCTCAAAGCTTAAGCATGTTTGAAGAAAGCACGCGCGCGAGTACCAAAATGGCAGATCAACTGAATGAAGCCGCACTCGTTGTCACCTCGCTTAAAGATCAGTCCGAGCAGATTGGTAAAGTGATTGAAGTTATTGAGAGCATCTCTGAGCAAACCAACCTACTTGCATTGAATGCGGCGATTGAAGCAGCACGAGCGGGAGAAAGTGGTCGAGGCTTTGCCGTGGTTGCTGACGAAGTGCGTATGCTGGCAGCGAGAACTCAAGAATCAACCAAAGAGATCCAAACCATCATTGAAGAGCTACAGCAGCAGTCTGGCCACGCCAATGAAAGCATGCATTCAAGCTTAGCCATGTTGGAAGACAACCAAGCGCTTGCTGCAGAAGTAAGTCGTTCACTGAGCGACATCAACAGTGCGATTTCAGATTTGAATGCGATCAACACCCAAGTTGCAACCGCTTCTGAAGAACAAAAGCAAGTAACGTCGGACATCAATAACAACCTGAGTACCATCTATGAATTGGTGAGTCAGAACGTCACTGGTATCACTCAATCAGCCGCAGCGGCGCAAGAGCTGTCTGGCTTAGCAGAAAACCAAAAGCACCAACTTAAGCAGTTCCAAGTTTAAACACTCTGCTCAACACGATAAGTTTCAAAGGTTAGAAAAGAAAAAAGCTCCGCACTGGCGGAGCTTTTTAATATCTGGATTAGAGAAAATCCAACGGTGTGATTATTCTTCGCCAGTGACCAGTAGAACAGAGAAAGTGTTCGTTGGCTCTAGTGGGCTCCAGTTGTAAACCTCACCATTCACTGAATCAAACACCATGACGTTTGAACCATCACCGTTCGGAGTGTTACTCCAGATGTAACCTGCATAATCACCCACCTCTAGCGTGTAGCCACTTGCGAATGCAGTGCCGTTCATCGCAGGGCTGTGGCAAGCACGTTCCGTCAACGCGACCAACTCCTTAATGTTTGGTAAGCGCCAATTCTTTTTGCCAGCGAAGTCATGTAAAGCATGGTTACCTGATTCATTGCGGATTTGCTCAGCGGTTGATAGCGCTAACTGCCATGACATCTTAGTCGCAACGCCATCACAGGCTTCATTTGCCGCATTCCACGTTGAGCCAACAGGGCAACGCATCCACGTTAGGCCCGTTTTTAAATCCGTGACCGTCCCAACATCAGAGTAAGTGTAACGAGAGTTAGGCGCTGTTTTTCCAAAATCAGTTGAACATTCTTGTGCCGCCATGACTGCTTGAGAAGCCAAGACAAGAGATAGCGCGGTAATTAGTTTCTTCATCTTATTGGCCCTTAACTGCTACTAGACGGATTGGGAATTGGAATGACGTGCCAGTGTCACGCTCCACTTTGTCAGAATAAATTTCTACAAAGCTGACGTAACCACGGTCAGCGCCTTTCGCAGCAACTACTGCAAACTGAAGCGCACCTTCGTAGTTAAAACTAGAGTAATTGTTAAATGTGAAATCACTTAGCCAAATAGCACCTGATTCAACATCTGGGCTGCCCTTACCCTGTTGAGGGAAGTAAGCTGTCGTCATACCATAGACATTGCCGTCGGCATCTTTCTCTGTCTCACCTAAGTCGAGAACATCGTAGAACTCTTGGTATGTTGGTAGGCGCCAATCAGTAATGCCACATAGTGATTGCTTGTTTATATGTTCAACATATTGGCTTGTTGAACAGATGCCATCAGCAGCATCCACACAACCAACGACTTCAAGATCTTCGTAATACGGTTTGAATGTTGCTGACTCATACACGAATGTACGATCTTTAAATTGAACCGAGCTCGCATCCGCACTCTTGTTTTCCCAAACAAGACCAGTACGCTCGTCCATAGTACAAGCCCACTCAGTCGCATCTGCAGCTAAAGCAGCACCTTGTGAATCTAGCTTAACAAACTTAAAGCCTGCGCCTGTCGACGTTTGCTTGTCCTCTTTGTCGAAGCCGTATTCCGCATCTTGACCAGGGTAAGAAGCTTGAACCTCAGCAACGTCTGCTGCGCCATCAGCAAAATGAAGAACGGCCCCCGTATCGTTGCTACCAACCGTTTGTTCAGCAACCGCTGCAATTTCTTCAGCAAATGCACTCACTTGAGCTTCAGACAGAAGATCTGAGGCCAACGATTTACCTTGGAAGCTAAGGCTTTGAGCAAGCAACGCTACGCCTTTGGTCATTTGTTGTGGTTGCATCGCAGCTAATAGTGCAACCGTGTTTTGCTCTAGCTTGTCTAGCTCGCTGGCTTCTGCGTTAGACATCACCGTACCAGACAGAGAAACGCCGGCATCGGTGAGTTGCGCTTTCACAATCTCTTCAGCTTGAGCAACGGTTTTACCGTCAACCACAAGACCTGCGAGCAACGTTGTTACACCATTGACCGTGTTACCCGTTGCTAAGTTTTGGCCCGGAGCCGCAAGACGCAACGTTTGGTTCGAACCTTGATTAACTTGAGCAAGAATGGTGCTGGTTAGTAAGTTTTTGTCGCTTGAAGTCAGGCTAAATTTACCGGCATTATCCGTTTTAGCACTCGGCTCGGTCGTATCACAAACGTAGTTTTGGTTTAAATCGATGCACACTGGCGTATCAAGAAGTGTACCTGCAGAAACGATGGTGCCAGCTACATCATAGGTCGGTGCCGACGTGTCACCACCAGAACCACCGCCACAGCCAGCTAGGGCTAGTGACATAGCAACGAAAGAATATTGAAACTTCATAGATTTTATCTTCTTTTGATTTTAATTAACGAGAGCGAATCACTCTCACCATTGAAAGCAGGAAAAGTCCTAACAAGGTCCAAGGCGAACCACTGCCACCTGAACCACCACCACTGCTTTCTTTAGTGGTATCAGCACTGCACTGATACTGAGCAAAGTGACTCACACCCCACTCTTTCAACACCCCAGAGTTTCCTGACACGCGGTCAGACACTTCGAGACGCCAAGTTCCCCAACTCGGTTGACCGACAAGTGCTTGTAACTCCTCGTCATACTGAGCTGTGAAGTAACCTTTAAATCCATTGGTATTGCTTGATTGATGGCTAAGTAGCACGACCGATTTGCCTTGTGGAGACACTAGCGTCACTTGCAGATCCTGCAGTGAGTCATGTTCAATGTTCAGGTAAACCGCAAACGAGTCATCAATCGTGAGTGACTTGTCCGATAGCGTCTGAGAGAACAGCCTGTCGCCCTGCTCTGGCAAAGCGGAATTCACTGATTGAGGCTGGATATCAAGCTCTGGCGTACCATTAACCAGCATCACCTGTTCACTCCACTGGTGAGTCTTTAAACCTTCTGCAAATTGGTAATCCAATGAAATAGAGGAATCGAATTGCGTGCCACACGTCAGACCGCTTGGTAACGCCACCTTCATTGAGGTCGAGTCAGAAAGCGTTTCATCAAAGTCGAAAACGGATGCGTTGTTTAGCTGCCATTGCCCTTTGATGCTCGCTTCGCGGCCAGTTTGGCTCAGGCTCACACCAACGTCTTGATCTTGTGCGATGTATCGAGCGTCATAGCGAACACGAAGAGGCGCTTTAAGTAAGTTGTGTTTGTTGAAGCTGTCTGTCAGGAATTGGGCATAGTCTTTATTTGGGAACAAAGTGTTTGCGGCAAACACGGTCGATTCCGCCAGATCATGCATTTTCACGCCACGACCAATGCCGTACATGCCTTCAAGTACAATGGCGTCAAACTCACGGAACACGTTATCGGTATCATCACCGTATCGCTCAACCGATGCTTTAAGTGCTTGGAACAGTGGCGTTGACCATAGCTCGTCGCCTAGTTCACCGCCCACACTGACGTGCGCTGGATACTCTGAGCCCTCGAAGTAACGCGCTCTTTGGTTCCATAAGCTACGAGTTGTTTTGCGTGTTCCGAACACACCGTCCCAGTTGAACACCGTATCTAACTCGAATTCTTGACCACGACGCGAAGCATCCAAATATTGAGTGCGGTAGCTCGCACTGCCCGCCCAGTAATCAGCAAAACCTTCTGCGATAGCACCAGTGTGACCGTACGCCCAATCCGGTACGATTTGGTAATGAATGCCATGCCCAAGCTCATGTATCACGACATCAGCATCGACTGCATCCGGAGAAACACCACCGACACCCAGCATGAGAGCTTTCGGACCGTAATAGTAAGTCGAGTTATCTTTTGATAAACCGCGAGCGTCAAAACGAAGCGGTTCATCAAACAAGTCGTAAGTCAGGCTTGTCAGATATTGGATCGAGCTATCAAGATGATAAAAAGCCATCAACTGTGGGAACGCATTGTCACCAAACTCGGTGCTTTGCATCTCATCAACACTGTCAAACGCTTGAACCCCTTCTGCGCTGAGAAAGTCCAACGTATCGAGTACAGGAGCTTCACCAGGTGCTGGGGCTGCAAATAAGCCCGTCGCATCCACTTGCTTCAATCTTGGGTTAGAGAGATAGAACTTACCGCCGGACTGTAAAACCTCAATCGACTTGGTTACGTACTCGATCGGCTGAGGGTAATCGGACAGTGCTGACCACGTCGATTCTGGTGCCGCTTGCTGTTGCATGGTACGAAGATCTGGGTTGAATAAAGAAACCTCAACATCAACCAGATTTCCAGAGCTCAAAGCCGGTGGCTCTTGTGCTTGCAGTTGGCGAGGCGATTCCAATTCCATTGCAACCGTTGGTTTACCGTTGCGAATTATCGTATCTTCAAGGCTCTTAAACACTCGCACAACGTGATGATTTTTATCGGTTGTTACTACGAGGGCACGCTGTGCTTGATATTCACCGTTTACCCAAACATCAAAATTGTAATGCTCACCAAGCTGAGACTGGGTTTTGTAACGGAACTTAAACTCGCCAGCTTCTGAGTAGTGGCTGTCTAGATAAGTTTTCGCTTGCGCTTCATTCGTTACCACAGAGTCCGTTGAGGGATAATCCCACTCTGCAGCCTGCGCCGCAGGGGTACAAGCAATAAGCAGCGAAAACGCCAATGGTTTTAGCTTCATGATTTCGTCCTAGAATTCGTATTTTGCATTTAGCGTGAAGTAGCGCCCAGGCTCAGTTGAGTAACGCTTACTTTCCTCAGCGATACCCGCTACGTCTTGGTATCGGATGTACTCTTTGTCGAACAGGTTGACGATGTTTGCGCTAACACGAAGTTCTTTGGAAACGTAGTAAGTTGCGCCAAGATCAAACGTATTCCACGCGCTTGTCTGCGCACACTCTGTCGCTAGGCCAAGCGTGGTCTGGCATTTAGGAACGCGATCCATAGCAGCGGCCCAGTTCCAAGCCACGTAAGCATTGAAGTCTTGGTTGGCGTATTTCAGTTGAGCGTTACCTTCGAATGGCGTAATGCTTCGAACGTATTCGCCTTCCGCGTCTTTGCCATCTACGTAGCCAAACTTAGTGCTGATGTCCCATTGTTTGGTGAGCGCGTACCCCGCAGAAAGCTCTGCGCCATAAGTCTCTACGCCATCAAGGTTTTGGTACTGTTTGATGTAATTACCAGTGCTTGAGTCAAAGCCTGTGGTCACAACATCGATGAAGTTTTCAAACTTGTTGTAGAACACAGACGCATAGACATGCGCACGACCGTTATCGAACTTGTTACCAATTTCAAATGAGTCCGAAGTCTCAGCTTCTAGGTCTAAGTTAGGTGCGATAACAAAAGGCGTTAGTGGTACGAAATCATGGTTCACGAAGCCATATGCTTTGTCGTATTCCGGAGCACGGTAACCGTGGTTGTACGACACATAAACGATGTTGTTGGCAAACATTTCACGAGAAACCGACAGGCTTGGAGACACCTCCGAGCTATCCATGTCCTTTAATGGGAAGCCGCCCACTTCTCCCTCACCATCCGGCGTTAGACGGTGCGCATCAAAGCGCAGGCCGCCTGTGATGGTCCATTTATCCAGTTCCACCATGTCTCGAACGTACAAACCAATGTTATAAGCACGAGCAGGAGCGAAAGGTTGTTTGGTCGAAGGCGTTACCCCGTTCCAATCAATCTTGGAATCGCTATCTGTGCGTTCATAATAGTCAGTAGAAAGCTCGACACCGTAAGCCAACTGGTGCTCTGCATTTGCTGCATAAATCGTATTGGTGAAGTCACCACGGAAGCCAATTGTCTCGTCAATGAAGGTTTTGTGTTCCAGCTCGCGACGTTTGGTGATCAAACCATTGTGATCCACTTGGCGCATTAAACGGTTGGTGTCTTCCACGACTTCGGTGTGACGCCAGTAAACTTTGGTATCCAACTCTTCGAACCAAGTTGGATTAATCGGTGTCACCTCTGCACCAATGTAAGCGCTGTACTCTTCGGAGGTTTCATCTTCAGCAAAGTCTTCAATATGCCAGATGCCATCAGGTTGAATGGACGGTGAACCCTCCAAACGCTCTTGATTCTGGGTGTAGAGTTCCGCTTTGGCTTTCAACATCACCTCTTCATTGAAAAAGTGGTTGATTGTATAAGCACCGCTGTAACCATCTAGGTCGCGGTTATACAAATCTTCATCAAAGTTACGTGTCTCTTGCCCTTGCCAGTATGAAACGTTGAACAAACTCTCTGTATCACCGGAGCGGAAAGCTAGATTACTCGTGCCTTTGTACTTGTTGCTGATATCGGTGTAAGTACCGGAAACATCGGTGTAGAAGTCTTTGTCTTTTAAGAAATCACCCGGCTGACTGGATTCTAAAATCACCACACCGCCGATCGCGCCAGAGCCATGCACCGAAGAGCTTGCACCTTTAATGATTTGCAGCGATTCAAAATTGGATAGATCAAAAGTATCTCGCCCAACTGCATCATTAATGTCATTCGCACCGAAGCCATCCGCAGAACGAATGCCATCACGAACGATCATAATGCGGTTACCTGTCATACCACGGATGGTAATGTTTTGCGGACGTCCTGCACCGCCCGTCACGCTTACACCAGGTTCGTTACGTAGCACATCATAAAGCTCGGCCTCGCCTCGTTCTTCGATTTGCTCGTTTGTGATAACCGCGACACTACCTGCCACTTTTGACAATGGCTGATCGATTTTATTGGCGGTTACAACCACCTCTTCCATTGAGAAAACCTTAGATTCGGCGTGCACTTGACTGGCAGCAAGTACCGAAAGTACTGCCGCTGACACAGGGGTAAGCTTCATTTACTGCTCCGCTTTAGATGTTTTAATTAGTGATAGTAGAAATGCGTATTCCTTCGCTTGTTGCTCTCTTGCCTGCCTTGGATCCATGCGGTGGCCAGAGTGAAAATCCGTTTGCAACAAATAAGGGCCTGTCGATTCACTGGTCGACGAAATTTGAGCGAGGTACTTCGCGCCTTCCCAATAAGGCACACGTTGGTCGTTTAATCCGACTTGAACCAACATGGGTGGGTAAGCGTCTTTGTGGATATTGAGAATAGGATCATAAGCTTGCATCGCTTTGAGCTGCTCTGGGAGTGTCGGATTCCCCCATTCCCCATATTGTTGTGCGGTAAGTGGTAACGTCGTATCGGACATACTGGCAACGACATCGACAAATGGAACCTTCATCACCGCGCCAGCAAACAAGTCAGGATCTTGGTTGATCGAGCCGGCAACTAAAGTACCACCAGCACTCGATCCAATCGCGTAGACATCACGTTCACCACCATCAAAGTGTTTAAGTGCTTGTGCAGCCACCGTGAAATCATTGATAGAGTTAGCTTTAAGAACGCCTCGGCCTTGCTCGTGCCAGTCGGCACCAAAGTAACCGCCACCACGAACATGCGCTATCGCGTAGATAACGCCTTGATCCAGTAAGCTCACGGTTTGAGGCATGAAGTAAGGTTTCATGGTAAACCCGTACGCGCCATAGCCGTACAGCACAACAGGAGCGTTGTCGCTGAGCTTATCTTTGCGATAAGCAAGAGAAACCGGCACTTCCACACCATGACTTTTGACCATAATGCGTTGAGAAACATAATCTTGGCTAGAGAAGCCGTGATAAATATCTTGCGAGAGATTTGTCTTTGTCAGTGCTTTAACATCAAACTCTTCCCACAACGGCGGTGTCGTCATCGACATACTACGAATGCGGATTTTGTTAGAGCGGTAATCACCAAGAGTGCTCAACCAAGCAACACGCCCTTCCGACTCTAACGGAAGCGTTTTTTTCGCGGTGCCATCATAAGAGTAAACCGAGATTGTCGTTTGATTGTCTTGCTTGGTTAATGCCACAAGTCCCGCATCGTACAAGTAAAATTGTTCTACGCCATTTTTTGAGCGTAAGAAAGACTTCCAATTAGACTCAACAGTGTCCGCATGTTTCTCGGGCATCGCAGTTTCAAACAAACCAAACTGACCATTAAGATTGCTGTTGATAAAGACTCTGTCTTGAGCAACATCCGCATAATACTCCACACCGGATTCTGGTTTACGTAGCGAGGTCGTTAGCTCTCCAGAATCAAGGTTTAGAATCTTTTGTTCAGTGGTCGATTCATTGTTACTTTGTACCAGTGCGAAACGCGCGTCGGCTGCTGGATAGAAGGACATGAGCCAATCGGTCTTGTCCTCTTGCCAAAGTACTTTCTGCTCGTTGGTTTGAGTATTAATTCGAACGATTTTGTAAGGACGTTGAGTTTTCGCTTCTTTTGAGACGGCGAAAGCAAACTTGCCATTTGGTGAGAGCAGAACCCCATTATCAATGTTGCTGATAAGTTCACGTGCTGCACCACTCTTTAGGTCAACCCACACAGCACGGTACTGCTCACTGCCATCAATATCTTCTGTAAACAACAAAGAATCGCCTTGAATACGCCATTGACCAATTTGGAAGTATTGACGTTCTTCTTGGCGAGAAGAGAAATCGTAAACCACTTTCTCTTGCGCGTTGTTATCAGCTCGCGAAAGCAAAACAAAGTTGCCTTGTCGACGAGTCAGGTTCCATTCTTGACCGTTTTTAATCGCCCAAGGCTTCTCGCCTTTTTCTGCTGCCATGGCTTCCCATTGGCTCAACAGATTTTGGGTAATCTCATCATAGCGTTTCTGAAATTGTTCTGTTTTTTGGTTCTGTTGCTTGAGGTAAGAAAGGACTCGCTCATCTTGTCTAGAATCGTCTCTCAGCCAATCAAAGTTATCCGAGGCAACACTGGGCATAGAGGTGACTAAAAGCCCCCAAAAAACATGACTAAATTTCATATAAATGGCACAACTATTTATAGGATTAATATTATTTCGCGTATTCTGCCCTTAAATAAAAATGAGATCAATTATCATTTACATATTTTCGTGACATTTTTATCGGTTTTTATTATGCCAAACGTTTAAATCATGGATAAATGCACTGTGATGCAAAGCTATTGTTAGATAAGTCATCTATTGCTATGCAATTAAGAATCTAGAAATGAAAACGTCACCTGAAGAAGGTGACGAGGGTAACTTTTTACTTTAGTCAGTAGCTCAAAAGAGGTAGGAAAACTAGAAAAGATGACTAGTTACAACCCAAAGTAAAGCAAGAAATCCAACAAAATAGAGGGAGGAAAAAACGACCGATTTAATCAATTCACCCATTTGAGACTTTTCAGTAATCATGTGAGCCTCCGCGATTGTGTACTAAGGTACAACTCACCAACGCTACGCAGAGAAACGCCAACATCTCAACCCAGACGCCTTTCTTTCCCCAACCTAACGATTTGCACTGCTGTTCTGTAAGGCTCAGATCGATGTCTTCTAACCACTGTTCTTCTTGATACATATTTTGTCTCCTCTTCTGGAAACCTATGCTAAGTAAAATTGGCGTTCAGAAAAATCAAAGACTATTTAACCCTTGTTTAGAACAGCTAAACAATAGTCGTGAGAAGGTAAATTTCAGATATAAAAAATCCGAGCTCGCAAGCTCGGATTTGAATTCAGTTAACCTCTAACGCTGAGTTGAAGATTAATCTTCAGCTTTTGGTTCCGCTGGCTTTTTCTTAGGAATAAACACGTTTTCACCCACTGCCACGTTTTGGTAGAAACCTTTATCGCGCTTAGCAGGTTTCTTCGCGACTTTCTTCGCTTGTGGGCGTGCTTTTTTGGTTTCGGTCTTCTTACCACGGAAATCAGGTTTACGTGGTTTCAAGCCTTTGAATTTACCCTTTAAATCTTCAAATACAGAGAAGTTCAAATCTTGCTGTAGGTAAGTTTCAACACGCTTAAAGCTGTCCCAGTCTTTAGGGCCAACAAGAGACACTGCGTCACCTTTGTTACCCGCACGACCAGTACGACCAACACGGTGCACGTATTCTTCTGTGTGCTTCGGCATATCGAAGTTGATAACGTGCGTTACTGTTGCGATATCAAGACCACGAGATGCAACGTCTGTCGTTACTAGAATCTTAAATACAGCACGCTCAAACTGACTCATGATGGTGTTACGTTGAGTCTGGTTCAAGTTACCGCTCAGCGCGACCGCTTTAAGCTTCTTCTCATTCAGCTTGTTCGTTAGACGCTCAGTGTCATCACGAGTTGCAGTAAAGATGATCACCTGACGGTATTCAGCTTCTTCAAGAACACGCTCAAGGATCGCTTCTTTGTGATCTAGGTGATCACACAAGTAGAATTTTTGAGTGATGTCTTTGTGCTCTTCGTTTGATACGCCGATCGCAATACGTTTTGGCGCATTCAGCATCTCTGATGCAATGTCATTCACTTCTGCGTGATCAAGCGTTGCTGAGAACATCAGAGTTTGACGACGACGGTGTTTCGCCGCTTTGTGGATACGACGAAGCTCTGGTGCAAAACCTAGATCGAGCATACGGTCAGCTTCATCTAGAATCAGCGTTTCCAAACCATCAAGAAACAGAGAGCGATGCTCTAGGTGGTCAGCCAAACGTCCTGGTGTTGCCACGATGAACTTCGGGTAGCGGCGTAGTGCTTTTACCTGATCGTTAAAGTTCTCACCACCAAGAATCAATGCTGCGTCATAACTCAGGCCACCAAGCATTGAACGAAGCTCGCCATATACTTGTTTTGCTAGCTCACGAGTAGGAGCAAGGATGACTGCACGAGGGTCTTTTGCAGAAAACGACTTCGTCTTTAGTGACTTGTGAAGCATTGGTAATACAAACGCCAAAGTCTTACCCGAACCCGTTTTCGAAGATGCCAATAGATCCTTGCCTGCAATCGCAACAGGAATCGCCTGCTTCTGAATGTCAGTCGCTTTTTTGAAATCGTAGTGTTTTAGGTTCTTCAACAATCGGTTGTCTAGGCCTAGATCTTTAAATTGCAAAGTATTCTCCAATAAATAGTCATCGTTTGAGCGCTTTTTCAGTGTCGTTTCCGCTCTAACGCAGCAAAAAATAAAAGCTCGGTATAATACCGCAAATCATAGGAGTATAGATAGAGATCACACAAACTAATTCCATTAGAAAAAATAAAGATTCATCTAAGAAACTTTCATTTGTGTAAATTTCGTCTAAATTATTGATATCAGGGACGTGGTAAAAGAGCTGCTGTACTACCCGATACTGGCGTTAAAGGTGAGTAAACGCTCACTTATGTAAACTAAAGGTTAGCGTCCGTATCAGGTACTCTATGAAATCCTTGGATTTTTTTGACTTTTGCTACATCATGTACTGATAGAATGTATTCACATTTACCACTATGACTATATGACACAAAACGTATAGCGTAGGAATTTAACTATAGGCAAGGAGTTCTAAAATGAACAAAACGTTGATCGCAGCTGCAGCAACTTCAGTACTTCTACTAGCAGGTTGTGCTTCTTCTGACGAAGCAGCAACAGCTACTAAACTAGACGAACTAAGCAACCAAGTTAGCCAACTAAGCCAAGACGTTCAGTCTCTACAATCTGACGTTCAAAAGTCTAACGACGCGGCTATGGCAGCTCAAGAAGAAGCTGCACGTGCTAACGAGCGTATCGACAACATCGCTCAGTCTTACACTAAGTAAGATGTGATTCCGCGCTTTAACGCTTGTTAAGGCGCGGTTATTTCTACTGGAACACCATTCTGAGCAGCAATCGTTGCTTTTGCTTTCGCATTCGTCATCCCATATTCATCCAACCACCAATTCAACTCTTGTGGAATTTGTAAGTGATCTTTCTCGCCGTTACTGCGAGTCAATGGTTCATGCGCCTCAACAAATACACTGCGGTCTGGTTCTAGCGTGACTTTAACCGGCTGATTGATGATCTTCACTTTTTCACCACGACGTACTTTGTCGAATAGCCACTCGATATCGTTAGGATCCATACGAATACAACCCGCACTTACACGCATGCCAATACCAAAGTCTTTGTTAGTACCGTGGATCAAGTACTCACCATGACCATACGCCAAGCGCAGCGCAAACATACCGAGTGGGTTATCAGGCCCAGCTGGTACGACTGCAGGTAGGTCAATGCCCTTCGCCTTGTATTCCGCACGGATAGATGAAGGTGGTGTCCAGGTTGGGTTTGGACGCTTCTGGCTGATGCTCGTTGTCATCTCTGGCGTGTCTCGGCCAATACGGCCAATACCTACCGGGAATACATGAACCACATTTTCTTTAGCCGGAAAGTAGTAAAGACGCAGCTCTGCCAAGTTGATAACGATGCCTTTATGGGGAACGTCTGGGAGAATAAGCTGAGTAGGAATAGTCAGGACGTGGCCTTCTTTTGGTAGAAAAGGGTCCACGCCTTTGTTGGCCGCCATTAACGCCAGCATGCCAACATCGTACTGCTTAGCAATGTTTGCCATGGTTTCGCCTTGTTCAACCACGTGGTTTTCCATGCGGCCTATGACGCGCGCCCCGTCCTCCGGCAATTCGTACATCTTTGCGAATGACAAACCACTCACTAAAGATAGCGATACAGACAACAGGGTTCGTTTAGCGATACTCATCGGACGCTTCTTGCTAGGCATCTCTCTCTATTCCTTGGCGTTTTTGAAGAGCCGTAAGGTTATCTCTCTTTCCACCTTGTGATCAACCATCGGCTTGTGATAATCCAGTAAATTAAAACCACTCCATAGCCAAGGGTTATGAATAAACTTATTCGGTACCTCTTTAATTTCCGGTACCCAATGGCGAACAAAGGTGCCATCAGAGTCAAACTTTTCGCCCTGACTGATAGGGTTGAAGATTCGGAAATAAGGTTGCCCATCACAGCCCGTAGACGCCGACCATTGCCATCCACCATTGTTGGCAGCGAAATCGCCATCCACCAGCTTACTCATGAAGTATGCCTCTCCCCAACGCCAGTCGATATGCAGGTCTTTAGTTAAGAAGCTCGCTACAACCATGCGTAGACGATTGTGCATCCAACCTGTCGTGTTCAGCTGGCGCATAGCTGCATCAACAATAGGATACCCTGTTGTGCCTGTTTTCCAGCGTTCGAAAGCTTGCTCATCATAAGACCATTGGATCTTCTCTTCCCACGGAATGAAGCCCTTTCCTCTAACAAGCTTTGGTTCAAACACCAATAAATGTTGGTAAAACTCCCGCCAGATAATTTCACTCAACCAAGTGGCTTTCCCTTCGGTGAGGTCAGGAAGTGGGTTTTCTGCATACAGCCTTGCGATACATTGTCTTGGCGACAGCGCGCCAATTGCGAGATAGGGAGATAACTGACTGGTGCCATCGACAGCAGGTAGATCCCTTTCTGCTTGATACGCATCGCTGCGCTCCCGGGCGAACTCTCTCAGTTGTTGAACAATATCTGTGGTTGATGCGTGCCAACGTTCGCTGGATTCGCGTGGGTAAGAAAAAGGCACATCGGAATGATAAATATCTGCTTCAACTGTCTGAAGCACGTCTTTGGACAGCTCGGCTTGCGGTTGTGGTTTGGACACCATTGGCATTTGGAATTTCAACAACCAAGCCCGCTTGAATGGCGTGAATACCTTGAAGTATTCACCTTGCTTGTTTAATACCGTGGTTGGCGCATGAACACATTTGTCATGGAAAGCTTCGAACGTGACGTCGCTTTTAGCAAGAACCTCTGAAACCTCTCGGTCTAGCGCTTGTTCATTGACCTCGTAATGGATGTTCGCCATGACGCTTTCTACGTTCAGTGATAATGCCCACCCCTTAATGACCTCGGTCACGTCGGAAAATTTGGGTACTTCTTTGTACAAAAGCGGGACATTAAGCTCTGCAAGCTCTTCTTCAAGATGTGTCAAACGTCGTGCAATGAGATCCGCCTGCATGGGTGCCATGTGGTGTTCTTGCCATTGCTCTGGCGTTGCAACAAAACAGGCAACAACAGGCTGCCCAGAATCCAGAGCAGCCTTAAGCGCTGTGTGGTCTAACGTTCTTAGGTCACGTCGAAACCAAACCAGAATCATGTCGTCTCCTTACGAGGGTATTTTTAGGCAGCAAAGTGCAGCTTTTCGATCACTTCAGAAA
This sequence comes from Vibrio owensii CAIM 1854 = LMG 25443, assembly GCF_000817815.1. Classification (GTDB taxonomy): domain Bacteria; phylum Pseudomonadota; class Gammaproteobacteria; order Enterobacterales; family Vibrionaceae; genus Vibrio; species Vibrio owensii. The sequence goes on along the minus strand of NZ_JPRD01000043.1, from coordinate 45,655 downwards.
ACTGAATCTTTTCTGGAAGCTGCGTTTGCAGTGTGGTTAGCACTTCCACTTGCTTAATAGGCAGTGCTTTGTTTGAGAAGAAGTGGACGAATTGATAACGAGAGAGCACGTCATGGTCAATCAGACCAGAAACGTCTTCTACTTTATCGATCAAAGTAATGTGATAGCCCTGTTCACACAGTTTTGCTGCTTGTACCCAACTCTCTGAATCACGTGCTTGGTCAAAGCTAAGCAGTAAGCATTTGCCCTTTGAGGACGCTTTGTTTTCAGAATCGACAACCAAGGCCAATCGAGTGATCAAACAAGTTTGGAACAACCCCAATTGAAGAGAACGCTGCGACACTTTCACTAAGTCTAACGCTTCGAAAACTGGGTTTATCAGCTGTTCTATAACAATGTTAAGTGGGTATTCCTTTAATACACCAGATAACAAGGTTTCCGTTTTGCCACGGTTGAGTTCGGACAGGGCTTTCAGCACAGCTTCGGCTTCTTCCAAGCGCTGAACGTCAGAGGCGACGTCAACATCAGACTCTTGACCCAATAATCCCTTAACTTTGCCAATCGCCACTCCCTTAGCAAGCCACCCTTGGATCTCACGGATCGTATCTAGGTCTTGTTGGCGGTATAGGCGATGGCCTTTTTCTGTTCTCTGAGGTTGAATCAAGTTATAGCGTCTTTGCCAAGCTCTCAGGGTGACGGGTTTTACGCCCGTCAACTCTGATACATCTCTAATTGCGTATAGTTTTTCTTCTTGGCTACAATCCATAACGTAGTCTCATCTCCTGCGGGTATGGTTCTAAATATTTTTGTTTTTGTAGGTACTCATCTGGGTACGCATTGAGATAGTGCTTAATTAAGGTTAACGGGGCAAGCAATGGTAACAGGCCAGTTCGGTAGTCACTGATAACCGTCGCTAACTCTGCTTTCTCATCACTGTTCAGCGAACGCTTAAAGTAGCCTTGTAAGTGCATCAACACGTTTGTGTTATTTTTACGGCTCGCTCGGTTTTGCAGTGCCTTCATTAGGCCAAGGCGATATTCGTTGTAAAAGTCTTCGATTTCATAGTTCGCAACATCAGCAACTAATCGGCCTAGAGATCGGTAAGATTCTGGGTGGTGCGCCATCAGTGTTAGCTTGTAACGAGAGTGGAACTCGATGATCTTGCCACGAGTTGGCTCGCCGCCCATTGACTCATAAAAGTCGTTCAAGCAGTAAACGCGAGTAATGAAGTTCTCTTTCAACACAGGGTCATTTAAGCGACCATCTTCTTCTACTGGCAACCACGGCATTTTTTCCATCAAAGTTTTGGTGTACAAACCAATGCCTTCTTTTGCAGCACTGTTCTTGCTGTAAACCTTCACTCGTTCCATGCCGCAAGTTGGAGACTTAGCACACACGATGTAGCCGCACAGGTGTTCCCCTTGGAGCTCGTTCACTTTGTTTTCTGAGTACGTCAGCATTTTATCGGTATGATCGTTTTCGGGATTCTTTGTTTCGACCAATGCAATACGCTCTTCGTTGCTCACTAGACGAATGGTTGGGCGAGGCACTGTCATGCCAACACCGACTTCCGGGCATACAGGCACGAAGCTGAAGTACCCATCTAATTCTTTAGTAACGAAGTTGCTGATTTTGTGCCCAGAGTCGAAACGTACACGTTCACCTAACACACAAGAGCTGATACCTACTTTGATTGACGATTCCATGATGACGCATCCCTATACAAAATGTTTTGTTGTATAACTTATAGCAAGCCTTTCCAGATTGTACAAGAAAATAAATTGTACAATTTAACCGTTTTACTCACTTGTACAGGAATTCGATCAGCACAATTTCAGAAAAAATTTAGGCGAAGAAAGGAAGAATTTGTGCGCGCAATCGACAAACTGCTCAAAAGCAAATCGATTGCCTTTTTGCTTTCAACAGATTTAGTTATCAACAGAATATTTAAACACTAAAACCGACCGTTTTGTGACTTAACTCTCAAGTCCCCTTACCCTGTCCCGATATTATGGCCTCAACGAAAACGAACAAGTTCAACAGAATTGGTAATAGCATTCTATAATTGATGCGTTTTACCTGAACAAAACTTTGGAGAGCACTTATGGCAACCCCACACATTAACGCACAACCAGGTGATTTCGCTGAAACAGTTCTAATGCCAGGCGACCCGTTGCGCGCTAAATACATCGCAGAAACGTTCCTAGAAGATGTGAAACAAGTTTGTGACGTTCGCAACATGTTCGGCTTTACTGGCACTTACAAAGGTAAGAAAGTTTCTGTAATGGGCCACGGCATGGGTATCCCATCTTGCTGTATCTACGTACACGAACTAATCGCTGAGTACGGCGTGAAAAACGTTATCCGTGTAGGTAGCTGTGGTGCAGTACGTGACGACGTGAAACTAATGGACGTTGTTATCGGTATGGGTGCATCTACAGACTCAAAAGTTAACCGTATCCGTTTCAACAACCACGACTTCGCTGCAATCGCTGACTACGGTCTTCTAGAAGAAGCGGTTAACCAAGCACGTGCTCAAGAAGTACCGGTTAAAGTTGGTAACGTATTCTCTGCAGACCTGTTCTACACACCAGAAGCAGACCTGTTCGAGAAAATGGAAAAACTAGGCATCTTAGGTGTAGACATGGAAGCGGCTGGTATCTACGGCGTTGCTGCTGACCTAGGTGCGAAAGCTCTAACTATCCTAACAGTTTCTGACCACATCATCCGTGGTGAAAAACTAAGCTCTGAAGAGCGTCAAAAGTCGTTCAACGACATGATGAAAGTTGCTCTAGAAACAGCAATCAACATCTAAGAAACACCTAAGTAGTAAATAGCAGCCGGGGCCTGACCGGCTGCAAGAATTATCCCGAGGGGGCGATTGTGTCTAACGGCGAACTGCCAAGGGACGCAGATGGGTTACAACTCAACTTTTGTAAAACATTGGCGTGTGACAACTTTGGATTGAGTGATGCAAAGCGATACGTTTTGCAACATGCTAACCCTAAACGTCCGGCGATGGTATGCCGTGAGTGTGGAGCTTTCCCCCCCTTACTTAATAACCGCGATGTAGTGAACGAACTTCATCGTCTGCGTCACGTCCACAGTGACGGGTTACCTGCTTGTCGCAACGATGACTGCGATAACTTTGGGCTTTCTGTCCATACTCATAAACACCTCTATCACGCTTTCGGTTACAGTGGCGATCGCCAACGTTACCGCTGCAAAGTGTGCCAAAGTACTTTTGTCGATAAATGGTCTGGTGCCAACAAAAAGCTTCAATTCCAAGAGAATTTGATGGGCTTGTTGTTTACTGGTTATTCCGTTCGTGAAATCTGCCGTAAACTCAGCATCAACCCAAAAACCTTTTACGATCATGTTGACCACATCGCTAGCCGTTGCCGACGCAAACTGGCGACGATTGATGCACGCTGGGTAAACCACGCTGAGCATTATGAGCTCGCATCAAACTATGTCGCGCTGCAGCCAAACAGCAATAATGGCGTTTACTGGATTGCTTCAGGTGAAGCACATTCGGGTTATATCCTTTGTCAGCATGTGAATTACTCTTCTGATGATGAGCCAGTCGCTACACTGGATCACAACCCATACGATGAAGTGTCTCGCTTTGTCTCACAAGAATACACAGCAGAAGCGAGTGAACCGCCACCAGCACCATCTAAAAAACTGCGTGAGCGCATCGATCAGAAATATCAAACCATTCTGGCTCGTGGCAACGTTGAGGATCCTTTGGGTAACCTTTCGGTGTTCCATTACCCATCCAAGGGCGCTTTGATTCGTCCGCCATACACTTCTTATGCGCACTATCTTCATGTGCTAGATATGTGCTGCCCTGAGAAGCGCGTTTCTATCTACATGCCTCAAGATCCCCTGCTCCGCTCTGCTGCGTTGAGCGTTTGTTTGTCTCGTATCCAAGAGAAAAATGTAGATCTGATGTACGTAGAAGAGGACGCGATTTGGGACTTGAGTGCGCCATTTGGCAAAGTAGACATTGCCTACATGAGTTGGTGGCGAGATCGCTGGGCGATTTCTAGCCAGTATGAGTGCAACAAGGGTATTTGCTATTTAGCTGGCGATAAAAACGAGCCAGAAGCCTGGTTTAATGTGGCAACAACACGTCACATTCAGTTCTATCAAAACCGCTTCCAACTGCTGTTTGAGAGCTTCATCAACGAGCCACGTCGCAAATTACGACCTGCCGGGATATTGCCTCTTTTAGATATATTCAGAGCTTGGCATAATTTGTGCTATCAGGATAAGCAAGGACTTACTGCTGCTCAAAGACTGAAGGTCACAGACGCACCGCTAACGATCAAACAATTGTTGTCATGACTATTTAACAGTTTACTCATTTATGAGTGGTAAGTAAGTGTTGAACACGGTATACATTACAGTATCCGATTCCTTATTGGTGTGGCCATTTTCCACACCAAAACGATAAATGCATCTAACCCTTGTTTTTAGGTGTAAATTCCAGTTCGATAGTCATGGATGTGAACGTTGGATAAAAGCCAAATTCAGCTCGAGGCCGAGCTCAACGCCCTTGAAGGCCAGATAAAATCTGATCCCGAGCGAGCATTCCGAATCGCAGAACAGTGCCGTATTCGTGCAGAGCAAATTCTATTTGTCGATGGCGAGATCCGCGCACTTATCATCATGTCGCACGCATGCTGGTGTAGCATGGACTATCGTCATGGCCTAAAGCTGATTAAAGACGCTTACAATATTCAAATTCAACTCGATACTGACGATCACCTTCCAGAAATTCTCCACCTATTCGCACTGCAATATTGGGGACAAGCAAAATATTACTCCGCTCAACAATATTGGATTAACGCCCTTGAGCAATCAGCCTTGGTCGACGACATCGAGATTCAAATCGAAGCCTTAATTGGCCTAGGCAACGTTTGGCGAATCACTAACGAACATAAGCTTGCCGCTTCCACGCACGAACTTGCGGTTAAAGTGGCAAATAACGTCCGTATTGCTTGGTTAGAAGGGAAAGCGAGAATCCTGCTAGCTTGGGATTACTACCTACTCAACAACTTTGTTGAAATGCTCACCGTTTTAGACGGAGCAACCGAAGTCCTAAGAGATCATGAAGACAGCACTTGGCAAGCTGAGATATGGGACTTTAAAGGTCTTGCGCTTCTTGGCTTAGAACGTCTCGATGCCGCAGAAGAAGCGACGCAAAAAGCCCACCAGCTCGCGATAGAGCAAGACCTGACTTGGATGAAGGCCCACTCTTTCATCAGTCGAGCAAGACTCGAACTATTGCGTAAAAACACCGAGAGTGCTGCAAAACTTTTGCAATCCGCCGAACAATCCGCGCTCGCGTTTGATAACGGTGAACTACTCAGCCAAATCTGCTTCCAACAATCACGAGTTGCCGAAGAGCAAGGCAATTACGAGCTCGCTTTCCAAGCGTTTCAAAAATATCGCAAACATGCCCTCAAGATGCTTAAAGAGCAGACACACCGAGTCAGCATGGACAAAGCTCGTGGCTCAAAACGCCAGCTAGAACAGCGAGCAAGAAAACTCATCAACCGTATTCGTGCTCAACATGAATATGACCCAGAAAAGCAGTTCTCAAATGTAGTGTCAGAAACCTATTGGTGGGAACAACTGGTTCTGTTTAAGACCGAATTAAAACGCTCTAATCATGCGATCATCATGATCCGCCACTCCGATCCAGCGTTTCTCGACATCTGTACCGAATTAGTCCATTCGCTAACCACTTCTAGTGATCTTATCTCGCGCTTGAGCAGCGACCGTCTAGCGATGTTGATTGCTGAAAAGGATCAAGCCGCTGAAGATCTCTACCGCACCGTCTGTGCTATGTTGGACATCTACCCTTGGAAACGTCGCGGTTTAACTGGCCCTAAGCCGACCCTTTATCTACAGGACATCCTAACCTTCCCGTTCACATTAGAGCAGTTGGAAGAGAGCCACATTGAGGTAATGAAGAATGGAACAACTGCTTAGTAAGGTCACCGATGCAGGCATGGATCCCTCTTCAGTCACTGGTGAAGAGGCGTTGATCTTGTGGGAACACATTCGCCTACACATTGCTTCAACCAATCGAGAGAAAGCGCATTGCTATATCATCAGTGCCGAGTACCGCAGCAAGATTAAACAGTTAACAGAAAGCATTGAAGAGCTACGCCACGCACTAGATTTACTCAAACTGCCAGAGGACGTCGAAGACATTCTTTCGGTGAAATCGAGCTTGAGTGATCGCTTGGTCGAGAAAGGCGACTACAACGCGGCATTAACCGAGTACATCTCTTCCTCCAATATATCGGTGGAATACGGTTACATTGACGAGTACGTGTTAGCTATCATTGGGATGGGCAATCTGTGTGATGCGTATGGCGATCATAATCGCGCTCTACGCTACTACCAAAAGATCGATGCAATTGATCATGCGATTGGTAGCCGCTCGCTGAGATTGCGCTACAAACTCTATATGTTGGCGTGTTACATCAGCCTTCAGCGCATCGGCGCGGCGACAGACTTGCTCAGCGAATGTGAAGAACTCAGCATCTTGGTCAGTGATAAAAACCTAACCGGCCAGATTCATTTATACCGAGCCAAACTGCACCGTTTACAAAAAGAGTACAACGAAGCGCTGCTTGCCATCTCTCAAATCCAGTACGCAACCGGTAAGCAGCACACATTCTGGCTCTCAACCATGGTAAAAATCGAGACGGCTTATTGTTTGAATGAAGTCGGCCACCCATCACTGTCAAACCTACTGTTGGCCTCGACTGGCAAACGCATCAACGAACATTCTTCACCATTGATTGCGAACCGCTTTTACAATGCAATGAGCCAAGTGTGTTCATCGCAAGGCTTGTTCAAAGAGGCACTCAATTACGAGAAGAAAGCGTTTCGCGTTGAATCTGACTTGGTGAAACACATTCCAATCAGCGAGCTAGGTCCTGCACAGTTGCGCCGCCTGACTCGATTTGAATTACAACTCAAACTAATCCTTTCAGAGATTGAAAACAAAGAACTGAAAGAGACGACCCAACAACACAAAAATACGGTAGCCCAGTTGCAACAAGACGTGTTCACAGACCCTCTGACGTCTTTGCACAACCGACGTTGGTTGGAAGTGAAGCTCAAAGATTTGCTGCTGCACGACACGCCTTTTGCCTTACTGGTTATCGACATTGATCACTTCAAATCGATTAACGATGAGCTCAGCCACTTAGTGGGTGATAAAGCCATTGTGAACGTTTCGAAAGAACTCTCCGGTTACTTTAAATTCCGTGGGTCTTCATGTGTACGTTTTGGTGGAGAAGAGTTCTTGGTGATTCTTGAAAACACTGAAGTCGCTAAAGCTGAAATGCACGCAGAAAATTACCGTGAGCGCATTTACCAGTTTGGTTGGCATGAAATCTTGGGCGAGCGCGGTTTGACCGTCTCCATCGGCATCACCTTACATCGTGAAGGTGAAAACACTCAACGTACCTTCTATCGTGCCGACAAAGCCTTGTACCGTGCGAAAGCCAACGGCCGAAATCAAGTGTGTACTGAGCTATAAGCCAAGCCCTCAACGATAAACAAAGCTCTGCCCCACAAACCAAACTCTGAACAATAAAAAACGCCCCAGCTCAAACTGGGGCGTTTTTTATATCTTGCTTATTCTTGCTAAGAGAAAGGCTTAAAGAAAGAACAATGAAATACCGCCAAGCGCGACCAATGTTCCTATTACACTCTTCGCGCCAACCTTCTCACCTTTGATCGCATAAATCACCAAGATAAACAGCGGGCTGGTGGCGATTAAAGTTTGCGCTATCGCTGGGTTGGCGTACTTCAACGCAATCTGTTGTAGCCAAAGGGCGAGAAAGGTTCCGACAAAGATCGCCAGTAACAACCATCCCATTGCTTTGTTACCCATCTCTTGAATGTGCTGCTTGATGCCTTTAAACGGTGCGGGCTCAACGACTTTAATCACCAAGCAAACCGCTAACACACCAATGCTGAGCCTGATTAACGCACCAAGTAACGGTGGAAGATCGCCTGCAACCAACGCATAGTGCGAAATCACCACACCCGAAGCTTGGCATACACTCGCCAACAGGCCAAACCCAATGCCACTCCAATTTGTTTCTTCACCTGAAGAAGAAGGCTGAAAGACCACAAAAGTCACTGCTGCGGTTGTCACCACGACGCCAAACCAACTTTGTAATGTCAGTTCCGAACCAAGAAACACCAAAGCAAGCACGCCTGATAGCGGGGGAGCAAGAGATTCCAGCAATAAGGTTTTGTTCGGACCAATGCGCTTCAACGCGGCGAAGTAAGCACTGTCACCAATGGCAATACCAATCACACCGGAAACCGCTAATACAGCGAGATGTAACGGTTCAATTTGTGTTGGTATACCCTGCGGCAGAAATGGCATGACCACCAGCATCATCGCTGATGCAATAATGCCTTTGACGATGTTCAACTGCATCGCTGAAAAACGATGACTGAACTGACTGTATATCCATGTGGCAACCGCCCAAACGACCGCCGCGCAAATTGCAGCAATCTCACCTGAATATTGCACTGCTTACTCCTTCGTATTGCATGCCGTATCTCTCAATAACAGCGCATCGAGTTATAAATAACTTGATTCACTTATTGTTTCATCAAATACTTAAACAGTTAATTTACGTAAGTTTTTCTATTTAGCAACAAGCACAGGGAAGTAAGATGTTTCTAGACTATTTTGCACTTGGGTTACTCATTTTCGTTGCTTTGGTTATCTTCTACGGAATCATTGTGATTCACGATATTCCTTATGAAATAGCAAAAGAGCGCGAGCATCCTCACCAAGACGCTATTCATTACGCTGGCTGGGTAAGCCTTTTCACACTTCACGCCCTTTGGCCTTTCCTTTGGATTTGGGCGACATTATGGCGCAAAGAACGAGGTTGGGGCTTCAAACAACTCGAACAAGAAACGCATGATATCCATCATCGCCTCGAAGAGCTAATAGATGAAGTCAACGAATTGAAAAAAGAAGTCTCTACGCTGAAAGGCGAAAAGCCAGCGTCAAGCACTCCAGCACAAAAAGAACAAGGTAAGGAGGAACAATAATGGATTTACTACTGGTTCTGACTTACGCCGCGCTATGTATCGCGATTTTCAAAATCTTCAATATCCCATTGAACAAATGGACAGTTCCAACTGCTGTTCTTGGTGGTGTGGTATTGGTCGGTACGCTTATCTTGCTGATGAACTACAACCATCCGTTCACGCAAATTGGTAACCAAGTCTTCTCAACTACACCCGTCGTTTCTGGCGTTCATGGCCGAGTGATTGAAGTACCTGTTCAACCAAACCAACCATTGCAGAAAGATGATGTACTTTTCCGTATCGATCCGATTCCATTCCAAGCGGAAGTGGATAAGTTACGAGCGAAAGTGAAAGAAGCCAGCCAAGGTGCATTAGGACTAGAGTCTGGCGTTCAAGAAGCGGAAGCTGCAGTCATCAAAGCACTTGCTGAACGTGACAAAGCGCAACGCGAATTCGACCGTTACCAACGCGGTTTCGATCGTGGCGCCTTCACCGAGCAACAATTGGATACTCGCCGTCAAGCATTTAAAGCGGCTCAAGCGACGCTTGAAGTTGCTCAGTCCAAACGTGAACAAGCACAAATTGCGTTGGACTCTGAAGTCGGCGGAGAAAACACGCAGGTTGCTTCACTATTGGCCGAATTACGCCAAGCGGAGTTCAACCTCGATCAGACAGTGGTGAGAGCGCCAACCGACGGCTACGTGACTCAGTTAGCATTGCGTCCGGGCGTAATGGCGGTACCGCTGCCACTTGCTCCTGTGATGACTTTCGTTCATACCGAACAAAAACTGTACACCGCAGCGTTCCGTCAAAACTCTCTGCAACGCCTAGAGCCTGGCTTTGAGGCCGAGTTTATGTTCCGTGCATTACCGGGACAAGTGTTCAAAGGTAAGGTCATCGAAGTGCTACCTGCCATCGCGGAAAGCCAATTCCAAGCACGTGGTGCACTACTGGGTACCGATGCACTTCGCACCAGTGGTCGTGTGTTTGTTACTCTGCAAATCACTGATGATCTGACTGAGTATCACCTACCACTCGGTACGGCGGTTGAGGTCGCGGTTTATTCAGATAGCTTTACCCACGTTTCTATCATGCGAAAAGTGCTTATCCGCATGAAGAGCTGGCAAAACTACCTATACCTAGACCATTAATTTAATGGCGAAAAACGCATCAAAAAGTGTAATCAGGGGCTGACAGTCAGCCCCTGTTTTCATTCTAGCCATCCAGATAGATAGCATTCCCACTTTTATCAATATTCTGTATAATGCGCGCCTTATTTTTGATGCTTGCTGAAAAACTAAGCCAGTCAATGGGATGCGTGAATCCAATCACACATTTCTTGAAGAAAAACAGAGCAAACAATAAGCAGCTTGGTTGTTTCCTAACTTTGTTACACAATCAGCGCTATAAAACAAAGCAAGTGAACGTTCTTTAAAATCGACAATTGAACTGAGGTTATCTATGAATCTTTCTGCTAAAACCGTAGTGGTTATTGCAATCGGTGCTGCGCTATACGGCATCGGCGGTTTGCCAATGTTTGGCATTCCTGTGTTTGCAAACACGACGCTGAAACCAGCAATGGCGGTATTGGCATTGTTCTCAGTGTTATTCGGCCCTCTTGTAGGCTTCTTGGTTGGCTTCATTGGCCACTGGGTTACTGACCTATTTGCAGGCTGGGGCGTATGGCTAACTTGGGTACTTGGTTCAGGCATTGTCGGTTTAATTATCGGTCTTTTCCCTTCTCTAACACGCAACCGCCTAGAGAAAGGTGACTTCAATATGAAAGACTTCGCGTTGTTCGTGGTGCTTGCTCTATTGGGTAACGTATTTGGTTACGGCTGCTCAGCCTTCCTAGACACCATCTTGTATGCAGAACCGTTCACTAAGGTATTTACACAGCTGTCGATCATCGCACTGGGTAACACCATTCTTATTGCTATTGTTGGCTTCTTCATTCTTAAGTCTGTCGCAAAACGTAACAAGCAAAGCCGCAACTTAGCAGAGGCTTAATGTCGAATGACAATCGAATTTTCTAACTTCTCTTTTAGATATGAGTCGCTGGACAAACCGACGCTAAAAAATATCAATCTAAGGATAGAGAAAGGAGAGAAAATCGTCATTATCGGTCCAAGTGGTAGTGGTAAATCTACCCTTGGCCAATGTCTTAACGGACTGATCCCACACGCTATCAAAGGGGAAACCAGTGGCCAACTGACCATCAACGGTCAAGACACCTCCCCTTTTGACATGCACCAATTCACCGAACAAGTTGGTACCGTACTGCAAGATACGGACAGCCAATTTGTTGGGTTGAGCATTGGTGAAGACATCGCATTCGCGTTGGAAAACCAATTGATGTCTAACATCGACATGTACCCATTGGTCAAAGCGACGGCCAAAATGGTCGATTTGGAACAGATGTTAGATCGCTCTCCTCACGATTTATCAGGCGGTCAAAAGCAGCGCGTTTCTTTGGCGGGTATTTTAGTCGATGACGTCGACATCTTGTTGTTTGACGAACCACTTGCTGCCCTTGATCCAAAGACGGGTAAGAAGACCATCGAGATTATCGATGATCTGCACCGTGAAACGGGTAAAACCATCATCATTATCGAGCACCGTCTTGAGGATGTACTGCACCGCTCTGTTGACCGTATCATTCTGATGGAAAGTGGTGAAATCATCGCAGATACCACACCAGATGAAATCTTAGCGTCCCCGCTTCTTGAAGAATACGGTATCCGTGAGCCTCTTTACCTTTCTGCTTTGAAAGAAGCAGGCTGCGCGATTGAAGGCGATGCAAAGCCATCGAGCTTAAGCACATTGCCATTGGCGCAATACCAATCCGCCGTCAGCGCATGGTTTGAAGCCTCAAAAGCAACCAACGTTGAAAAGCAAGCCGAGACTCTTCTGGCTGTTCGCAACCTTACCTATTCATACGATGGTGAGAAAAACGCACTTGAAGACGTTAGCTTCGATGTAAAACGCGGCGAATTCGTTTCGGTTTTGGGTAAAAACGGCTCTGGTAAATCCACCATCACTAAGCTTGTGATGGGCGTGATTGAACCAGACCAAGGTTCGATGATCTTGAACGGCCAAGACTTAAACGAGCTAACCATTTTCGAGCGCAGCCAAAAGGTTGGCGTGGTAATGCAAAACCCAAATCATATGATTTCGCATCACATGATTTTCGACGAAGTGGCTTTCGGCCTGCGTAACCGTGGCGTTGAAGAGACACTAGTCGAAGCGAAGGTATTGGAAGTCCTTGAGCTGTGTGGTTTGAGCAAGTACCGCCACTGGCCAATTGAAGCATTAAGCTACGGTCAGAAGAAGCGTGTGACGATTGCATCGATTCTTGCCCTAGAGCCTGAGCTTTTGATTCTGGACGAGCCTACTGCTGGTCAAGATTATCGTAACTACACATCAATGCTGAGCTTTATCGAGAAGCTTAATCGTGAACTTGGCATTACGGTGATGATCATCTCTCATGACATGCACTTGGTCTTGGAGTACACCACTCGTTCCATCGTGATTGCTGATAGCAAGTTGATTGCCGACGCACCAATGACCGAAGTGTTTAGTTCCCCAGCACTGTTAGACCAAGCAAACTTGGCGACGACTAGCTTGTATGAACTGGCTACTGAGTTAGGCATTGAGAACACAAACGACTTTATGCAGCACTTTATTGACGTTGAAAAAGCGCGTCGAGAGCATGAAAACAACGCCGATGTACAAACTTCAGAAGCTCAAGATTCACAAAATAATGATGCTAAGAAAATTGAGAAAGTAGTGGCATGAAAGACAACAAGATGAAGTTTGGTATCAACTACATCGATACCCAATCACCACTGCACAAACTCAATGGCATTACCAAATTTTTGATGTTCATTGCGTGGGTAACGGTGGTACTTACAACCTTTGATTTGCGCATCATTGCTCTACTGATCGTTGTAGGTCTTGGTTTGTTAAAAATGACCAAGGTACCTTTCCATGTGTACAAGCCTTTACTGATCGGTACAGGCAGTGTTTTATTGATTAATGCGCTGTTTATGTTCGCATTAGCGCCGCAGCAAGGCAGTGAATACATGGGCTCAACAACGGTATTGTTATCGTTACCGGGTAATTACTCACTTACTCAAGAGACCTTGTTCTATTTGGTTACCGTGACACTGAAATACTTCAGTATGTTCCCAATTGCTTTGGTGTTTGTGTTTACTACGCATCCTACTGAGTTTGCAGCAAGTTTGAACCGTATGGGTGTGCCTTACAAAATCGCTTATGCAGTCAGTTTGACCTTGCGTTACTTGCCAGAAGTGAAGAAAGACTTCGTGAACATCATGCACGCTCAACAAGCTCGTGGTGTTGAACTGAGTAAGAAAGCGCCGTTGTTTACCCGCATGAAGAACGTTTCTAAGATCTTAGGCCCTTTGATTTTCTCTAGCCTAGATCGCGCCGACCAAATCTCTAATGCGATGACATTGCGTGGTTTTGGGCGTCACTCTTCTCGTACTTGGTACAGCCTAAAACCGCTGACCAAAGCCGATATGGTGTGTATGGCAGGCATCGTCGTGATTGTTGCCGCAGCGATTAGCAAACGCGTCATAGACACTCAACTGTTTTGGTATCCGTTCTAAACGAACCAGTCTCACGTTGAAAACCGAATACAAAAATGGGATGCCTCTGCATCCCATTTTTATAACCAGTTTTCGCGTTAACTTATTGAGTAGTAAGCACTAACTTAGTTCCATCTCAACACACGTGTTTCATTACCCTCTCCCGGCTTAGCTGGGATATTCAAAGACAGTAACAAGCTCACTGCAGCCATAGCGGCACCGATGTAAAACACGCTTGAAGGTGAAACCAACCAAATCACACCAAAGGTTACCGGAATCACGACAGCAGCAATGTGGTTGATGGTAAACGCCACACCAGCGGTTGATGCCATATCTGCCGGATCGGCAATCTTCTGGAAGTAAGTTTTGATTGCGAGTGCCAGCGCAAAGAACAAATGGTCAATCACGTACAATGCTGCCGCCCACTCCGCGGTTTGCACTAAACCGTAGCCGACGAAGACAAAAATCAATCCCACATATTCAAACATCAATGCTTTGCGCTCACCAACGGCTCCGATAAAGCGACCAATACGTTTAGCAAACAGGAAGTTGAACAAATAGTTGATTAAGAAAAGCAATGTGATGTCCGCTGCCGAATAGCCAAACTTCTCCACCATCAAGAAACCAGCGAAGACCGTGAAGATTTGACGGCGAGCACCGCTCATAAAGGTCAATGCATAGTAAAGCCAGTAGCGCTTACGCAGCACCAACTTTTTGTTTTGTGGTACTTCCGTTTTGAATTCAGGGAACGCAAACGCCATCACCATAATCAGGATAAAACCCGTACCGCCTGTCAATAAATAGACCGTCTTAAAATCCAACTTCAGCTGTTCTAGCAGTACCCAAATCGCACCATAGGTAATTAAAGATGCCAACGCCCCAACCGAGATGAACTTACCAAGCATCTCTGGCGCTTCTTCTTTAGAAAGCCATTGTAAGGACAAAGATTGCTTCAGTGTTTCGAAATAGTGGAAACCAGTCGACATCAACAAGGTAGTAAAAAGAAGTCCAAACAAAGATGGGAAGTAACCTGTGATTGCCGTGCCCAGTGTCAGCATGGCGAGCGAGACCAACATAAAACGTTGCTCGCGGATAAACAGCAAAACAAAGACAACAGTGAAAGCAAGAAAACCGGGAATCTCACGCACACTTTGCAGTAAGCCGATATCAGCACCATCAAAGTTGGCTTTTTCGATAACGAAGTTGTTCAGTAGCGCCATCCAAGTGGAGAAGGCAATAGGAACAATAATGGAAATCAGCAGAAGAAAGTTTTGTGGCGTTCTCCAACTTTTCTGTGGCATATTCATGATGAGTCCTTAGGATATGAAGCCGCCATCATACCGCCAAATGTAACAAATTCGCAATATCATTATTATGTATTTACTTTCTGTTTTTTACTTAAATTTCCGAAAGTTAGAATAAAAAACCGCCTCTAAACTTGCGTTTAAAAAGCGGCTATGTCGTTATTTTTTAAAGTTTATTTTACAAAAAATCTTTATGTACTTTGATGATTGCCTTACGAACTGATGCCGGTCCTGTCTCTGTAGCAACCAATGGGCGATGCGGTTGCCCCGGATAGAAAATAATGAACTCTCCGGCCCCCACTTTTATGAACTTCTCATCAACCAACTGTTCACTGAAGGCCACGTCTTTATCTGTTAGCAGGTCTTCTTCTATTGCTGTGAAAGGATTCAAACTGTAGCCAAATACCTCTTCACCTTCGAGCAGGATTTGTACATCTAGATAGTTACGGTGGATCTCAGAACGTCGGTGTTCAAGTGGCTGAGTTTGCTCTTCAACCACCATCATAAAAGCCGATTCTCCAAATAACTCATACTTACCATTTTCAATCGGTGTGCTGAGCTTATCTTTTGCTATCTCGATGACGCTTTGCAGCTTAGGAGATAAATAAGAAAGGAACGTTAAGTGTGCTAAATGTCCGGTGTGCATAAATGCCTCAAGTAAATAAAACAAGATATATTTGTAATACAAATGAACTTATTCTACTTACGATGACTTGTATGCTCGCCAGATCACAAAACCGTGAATTCATGCCTCTAGCTTCTCAACCTTTTCAAGCGTCAAAACTGAACATAACCCATTGATATGAATTAAAAACAAAAACATAAAATTTAATTCACAAGAAGAAACTGAGATCCGACAACACATTTGGGCAATTTTTTCATTGCAAATTCCAGACAGGCGAATATTATAATGACCATATAATCATACAATAGTATATTTTAGGAGTTAGATATGACAAAACCTGTGATTGGTTTCATTGGACTAGGTCTAATGGGCGGCAACATGGTTGAGAACCTACAAAACCGTGGTTACGAACTAAACGTAATGGACCTGAACAAAGAAGCGGTTGCAGCGTGTGTTGCTCGTGGTGCGAAAGAAGCAAGCTCTGCAAAAGAACTGGCTTCAGCAAGTGACATCGTGATGCTTTGTCTAACCACTTCAGAAGTTGTAGAGAAACTGGTTTACGCAGAAGACGGTATCCTAGCAGGCATCAAAGAAGGTGCAGTGCTGATCGACTTCGGTACTTCTATCCCAGCTTCTACTCGTAAGATTGGTGCAGATCTAGCGGCAAAAGGCGCAGGCATGATTGACGCACCTCTTGGCCGTACTCCTGCTCACGCGAAAGAAGGCCTACTAAACATCATGGCTGCTGGTGACATGGATACATTCAACAAAGTGAAGCCAGTACTTGATGAGCAAGGCGAGAACGTATTCCACCTAGGCGCGCTAGGTTCTGGTCATGTGACGAAGCTTGTAAACAACTTCATGGGTATGACAACAGTAGCAACCATGTCTCAAGCGTTTGCGGTTGCAAAACTTGCTGGTGTTGATGGTCAACAACTGTTCGACATCATGTCTGCAGGCCCATCAAACTCACCATTTATGCAGTTCTGTAAGAACTACGCTGTAGATGGCAATCCAAACCTAGGTTTCTCTATTGCAAACGCAAACAAAGACCTTGGTTACTTCCTAGAGATGGTAAAAGACCTAGGTACTGAGTCTCTTATCGCTGAAGGTACTTCTGCAAACCTACAATCAGCGCTAAACGCTGGCCTAGGTCAATCTGACGTACCAGTAATCTTCGACTACTTCACTAAGCTAGAGAAGTAATTCGGATTGAGCCTTACTGCGCAAACGTCGCAGTAAGGCTACTTTACTCTTCCCACTCCAACTTTCTATTCCCCACTTTTTCATCACGATTCTTCATATCTAGCACGTCTAAACGGTTAATATAGAACCTGATGCACGTTCGAGTGCTTCTTGTTCACCCCATGCAGCGTTATACTGTCTTCTATCAATGGTCACAGTGGCATACGCCTCCGCATTTTTTAGTTTGATATGATGAAAAAACAAGTCCTATTTCTTTGCACTGGTAACTCCGCTCGCTCGCAACTTGCCGAAGCGATCTTTAACCACATGGCAGGAGACCGTTTTCATGCTGACAGCGCAGGCGTTCACCCAAGTGAAGTCGACCCAAGAGTGTTTGAAGTTTTAGATGGGCAAAACATCACGAGTGAAGGGCTTCGCTCTAAAGATTATGCGGAAGTTGAAAGCAAGCACTACGACTTTGTCATCACCTTATGTGACAACGCAAAAGATGAATGTGTTATTTTCGAGCAAGATGTCGATCAGCTGCATTGGAATCTTGTTGATCCCAAACCACTGGAAGGCGTTAAGCCATTTAAAAATACCGCCAAAGAACTGATGGAGCGCATTAGCCTATTTTTGCTTCTCAATAGCGAAGAGAACAACACGCATGTTGATCCGAGCAGCTTCTTTAAACTGATGAGCGATCCGCTACGCTTGAAAATATTAATGCTTTTGGAAGACGAACAAGACTTGACGGTCACGGATCTTAAAAACGCGTTAAATGAAAGCCAGCCGAAAGTCTCTCGCCACTTAGCATTATTGCGCGATACCACGTTCTTAAAAGACACACGCCAAGGTCTTTGGATTCATTACCGCTTATCGCCATCTTTGCCGATGTGGATCAAGCATTTACTGCAAACGGTTCGCGTTGGTAACCCTGGTATCATTAACGTTGAGAAATCGTGCTTAAAAGCCGCGCAACAGAACGAGCAATAAGAGCTTCACTCCCACCACACCGCTACATTTAATCCAGAGACGCTGCTGAATATTTTTATTTGAAGCAGTGTCACCTTGTCATCGTTTCGTCAATTCCATTGCTTGGTAATTACCCAAGCCCAACCAAAATATAAACCATTGATATATTAAAATAATAAAGCGCAATCTTTCCGATTTTGGGTATAACCCATACCTCTTGGTTTTAGATGAGCAAATTAACCATTTTTCTGTTGGGCATCGACCAAAATCGCTTTATTTAAGATGCCTTTTTGAACACACAAGCAAACGATATTGTAAGTATCTTGCTACTACGGTCCCGACTCCAGCTGGTAGCAGTTTGTGACTCCACATAAGCCTTGCCCACCTACCACTCCATAGGTGGGCTTTTTTTCAAAAGATGCAGTGTGTAGGCATTCCAGACCGATATGTTTTAAAGGTGATAACTTCGGCTAGTATTCATTGAGGTATCATCTGAGCATCAGCCAAACAACTGGCTCAATCAATATTTCATCTTTGATAATCGGGAATACCCATGCGAAACGCTAAAATCGCGAAGACCGTTTTGTGGGTTGTGGTCAGCAGTTCGATACTTTGGCGGCAGCTAGTCAGCATGGACTACCTGCTCCATTAAACAAGCAGACCGCACACCTAGTGATAATGAGGTGAAGCCTCATCGAAAGCCCTTTTCTCACGGAAGAGAGAGGGCTTTCAACTTTCTATACCGACCTAAACGTCTATAGTCATCTGGATGATGAACAATCTTGGGAATGCCTAAATCCTTATTATTACCGATGCTAAATTAAGCACCGAATTGAGAGATTAGGATTCATGAGATGAAATACGCATTTTCAGTGATGTTATTGTCACTGCTTCCTGTGGTCGCAAACGCTGGCCCTATCGACCCAAAATGTAGCCCTAAGAAGCTGGCTAACGGTGTAACGAAGGTTGTAGGTAACCGTTGTACGCTTGATGAGACGATCGCGGATACTACGAAAGAAGCGCTAGGCGTCGACCATCGCGTTAACCCTAAAAAGCGACTAGAAAGAAAAGGCCTTATCAAAGACGAAAAGTCGGACTAAGCGCCCACCTTCCATTCCTTCCTAAAATGGCCAGTGTTTATCGACACTGGCCATTTGGTTTTAGCTCAACCGAAGCCCCCTCGCCTTTAATCGTCGTGGGCCCAATATCAAAGCGGCATGCTTCGCCACTAAGGTAAACGGTATTCAATAGATTGTGCTCTTGATAAGTGACTCTGACTTGAGACTCCATAGGAGCAACAACGATGATGTCAACTTCACGTCCAGTGGGTTGAGCTTGGTTAACACAACCAGCGCTAAGTAAAACAAGAGGAACTAAGAGGCTTTTCATAACAATAGAGTCTTTCATTCACGTTATAACAGTCAAAAAAAACCACCCAGGTACGCGGGTGGTTAATAAAAAGGAATACGCTATTTCTATAACAGTGATGAATCTTAATTAAGCTCAATAATATTTTGATGGCATCGAAAAATTAAGCAAAACTAGACTGCCTACCAGCTAAACTCGCTCTTTGTTCTCTTACTCTTTGTTTTGTTATTCAATGTTCTTCACATTCAGTCGATTCTGGAACTCAAACACCTTTTCAGGACAAACATCTAAACAACGCCCGCAACTCATGCAGGTTTGATCCATCACGCGACGGTCGCCTTCTTTTAACGGTTGACGCAAAATCTCCGGCTCGGGGCAAACATAAAAACAATCCATGCACTTAGTACAGTCTTCTCGGCGCACGGCAGTGACTCGCATTAAACTCTTGCTACCAATCACACTGTACGTTGCTCCCAATGGACACAAGTGACCACACCAGCCGTGCTCAACTAGCAATAAATCCAGCACAAACACCAATAAGATCAAAACCCAGCCAGCGCCCATGCCAAATACCAAACCACGATGCAGCGCCGCAACAGGATCCAGCCAAGTCCAGAGCACTGAACCCGAAATCGCGCTGCCAAGCATCAATGCGGGAATTAACCAGTAGCGAATATTTGGCGACCAACGATAACTCGCTTTGAGATTGAGTTTTCTGCGCAGCCACGCAGCAAAATCCGTCACGATATTGAGCGGGCACACCCAAGCACAAAAAGCGCGCGGAGCAAGAATCGCGTAAAACACCAACACAATCGCTACGCCTAGGAAAGCGTTAAACTCTGGAATATGACCTGTGGCGAGAGACTGTAATACAATCAAAGGATCGCTCAGTGGCACCGTATTAAGCAGCATACTGGAAGATAAATTGCCTTGCAGAATGCCCCATGTTGGCCCTGCCATAAACAGAATAATGATGGTCAGTTGGCATAATCGACGTAGAATGAGAAAACGATGCGCACGCCACCAGCCCAGTTTTTCGATGGTTTCTTTGCCAGCATCTTGCGCTAAGTTCTTGGCCATTATTGACCTCCTTTGAGCGACTCAAGCGCACCACTTGGTACTGGATTATCTGCTGGTAAGACATTTTCAAGCGGCTTGTCGATTTCTTGCCAGCCAAAGTTGTAGTGACTACCAACCTTACCTTTGGCGAGATCGGTCGGCACCACTTTGATCGCTGCCACATCAAGCACGCAAGCTTGTTCACATTTACCACAGCCCGTACACACATCAGAATTGACGGTCGGGATCAGTTTCGCGTGATAGCCCGTTCTGTCATTACGAATATTCTCCAATGTGATCGCTTCATCGATCAGCGGGCACACACGGTAACAAACATCACAACGTAAACCTTGCCAGTTGAGGCAGGTTTCGTGGTCGATCAGCACAGCCGTCCCCATTCTCGCATCGTCTATATCGGTGAGGTCATGATCCAGCGCACCGCTAGGACAAGCCACGACACAAGGAATGTCTTCACACATTTCGCAAGGAATATCGCGCGCAGTAAAGTACGGTGAACCAGTGGCAACTGGGGATAGCAGACTCGCAAGCTTCAAAGTGTCATAAGGGCATGCCTGAACACACAGCCCACAACGAATACAGGCAGACTCAAAATCACCTTCTGGCAAAGCGCCAGGCGGGCGAATAAGCACACCTTTAGTTTCGCGTGCTTGGCTCTGCAAAGACTGCAATCCAAGAACACACGCTGCCGCACCCACACCAGCGGCGGTACGGGCAGTGTCACGCAAGAATCGACGTCGACTTTGCGAGACTTTTGACTGAGAGGATTTCATTATTATTTTCCTCAAACACGCTCTAATTGCTCTTAAATAAGTTAAGCATAAATAGCGCTAAAAAGGCGTGCTCCCCATACCCCATAAGAGGTAACTCCAACCTGTCTTGATTAAAATCAACTCGTTGCAGATACCAACTTCACACTTTGATAAAAATGGCTTTATTTTAGTCAATACAACTTCACCATTATTCTCCATAAAGGTGAAGTTTCTTAGTGCAAAAATTCAACGGAAAATCACTCTCATTGGTATTTTCAATGATAATTCACTATAAAAAGTGAAAGTTGGAGGCTCATAACATACTAATTTAAAAGCCATTTGAAGGGTAAAAGTAAAAAAAGGCTATTCAAAGTGACGTTCTCTGGTTAGATTGAAGTTAATTCCAACAAACCACAGGAGAGAAGCATGGAAATTATCGTTCGTCCAACCACTGTTGAAGACGCCGCTGCGCTAGTCGAAATTTATTCGCAACCAAAAGCACAACGTGAAACCCTGCAACTCCCTAAGCCATCTCTCAAGATGTGGGTTGAGCGACTATCGAACATGCCAGCTGGTGTGTATAGCTATGTTGCAGAAATCGATGGCAAGGTAGTGGGAAACATTGGATTTCATCATTCACAGCGCCCGAGAACTTCGCACACCGCCTCGTTTGGCATTGGTGTTCATGACAAGTTTCACGGCTTAGGCGTTGGAAGTGCGTTGATTAGTACGGTGACAGAACTTGCCGATAACTGGTTAAATGTGAGACGTATCCATATCGAAGTGAATGCCGATAACGACGCTGCAATAGGCTTGTACAAGAAGCACGGCTTTGAGATTGAAGGTGAGTTTGTTGATGCCTCTTTCCGAGACGGTGAGTTTATCAACACCTATAGCATGGCTCGCATTCGAAAACCGAAAAATTAATAGTTATTCACCATGATAAAACTCCCGCTTTTTCACTGTGAAATCCAGCGGGAGTTTTTATTTACTGCTTCAAGTCCAAATAGTCTAACGCTCGTTTCGTTAAAGATTCGGTATAGGGGTTAATCTTCCAGTGACTAGGACTCCAACCTTTCACAAAGCGCTGAAAATCCGCCCAAGCAACAGCGAACAATGGTCGCCATTCTTGCTCAACCACAGAAGCATCAAGCTCAGGTTGATAATGTTTAAGTGCACTATCTAGGGCGTCAAAGTAGGTATTCAGCACCCAAGATTCCATCTCTGCACACTGATTCGGTTCGACAGCACTGCTCATGAACAGCGCCACGTCTTTCATAGCACAGCCATGACCTACATACTGAAAATCTACTGCAGCAACGGCTGAGCCTTCATCATCAAAGCAAAAATTGGCCAGCTTGGCATCGCCATGAACCAGTGTTTGAAAGCGTGCCTGACGCAAAGTGCAGTCAATCATCTCCGCATGTTGCTTGAGCCTGTCATCTTGAAGTGCGGCCAATTCATCAGGTCTTGTGTCCAAATGCCAATAGGTGCCTGTTGGCCATAAAGTGTCATCACTAACACCAATATAGCGCGCGTGGAAGTTTGCCAACCAAACCAAGCAGGCCTTCAAGTGTGCTTTACTCGCCTCTTTAATCACGTTTGGATAGCCGGCTTGAGCGAGATCTTCCATCACAATCAGCCATTCATTTTCGTTCTGAAAACATTTGAGCCCTTGTGGGATTCGGCAACGTTCGTCGGCTTGTTGGCTAAAGTGCTGATACCAACTCACTTCAACCTGGTAAGAATGCAACTTACGTTGATGGGAGCGATCGGTGTTCCAACCACGCGGATGTTCCGATGGTTTAGGAAGTTGAACGTGTTTAACGATGATCGAGCGGCATGGAAAAGTCAGCCGAACTAACTCACCATAACCACCCCATAGAGATTGAATCACATCGATGCGTTCAAGCGAACCTAGCTTGAGCTCGTCACCGATGTTTTGATAAAGCGGATTGTTCATTGGCTCCATTATGCGAGTAAATGCGCCCATTCAGGGTGTGTTGCCATGTATTTAATCACGTAAGGGCAAACGGGCACAACGCGATAGCCTTGTGCTTCAATCTCCGGCAAGACGGCTTCCATCATCACTTTGCCATAGCCTTTACCGCGCACTTCTTCAGGTATCAGCGTGGACGTTATGTGCATCTCTTGTCCATCAAGCTTATAAACCACTTTTGCTTTGTAGTCTTGCTCTAAATCGACCCAAAAAATTTGGCTTGTTGTGTCTTGTGTCACTTTCTGCATTATCCGTGCCCCACTTTTCACTCGTGCTTTATTGAAACCAGCTATGTGACTGCATAGAATGATATCCACGCAATAGTCTAGTCATTTAGTACTACCATAACATAGCGCAAAACCGTCTTCTCACATTAGGTACGACAATAATAATGAGAAATATGATGACGAGTGCAAGGGACAATCGTTCGTCTCTTACAAATAAAAAAGCACCAGAACGTCAGGCAAGCACATTAAACAGCACCGATGCAATGGCAATGGTGGAACATGGAAGTGAAGTGACACTTAACGTCACCACGCCGGTAGGCACCAAGTTCATCACAACCAGTACATTTATGGGCTGTCATTCCAACAATACCGCGGTGATTGAACTCCCAAATATCTCCGACGAGGATTTGAAGTTTTACTTTCAGGAAGGCTTCTGGATTAACGTAAAAGCCTACTCCCATCGTGGTGAAGGCGCCGTGATCCCTTTTCGCGCCCAACTTCAACACCGTTTGGGTGACCCATACCCATTATTGGTACTGAGTCTGCCTAACACTATGCAGGTTTATCAGCTGCGAAAAGAAGTGCGATACGAAGTGAATCTGCGCAGCCGCCTTCAGTTCGAGCAATACCGAGCAGAATGTGAAATACGAGATCTTTCTAAGAGTGGCTGTCGATTTGTTACCTCACCGATGAGTAGAACGCTCCAAGTCGGTGATCTTGTCACGCTTGACATAACAATGCCGGGTAACGGACGCATGTTAGCGCCACTAAAAGGGCGAATCTGTAACTTACAGAAATCGACACACTACGCACGATACGGAGTCGAGTTTGATGATTTCGGGAAAGCAAACGCCAAAAACCTTTTAAGTCACCTCAAATTTGATGGCACCAAGCTAACTTTGAAAGGATAAACCAGTCCATATCCAGCGTATGAATCAAGGCGTTCAAATACCCCTAAAACGAAGAAACCCCTTACCACACGGTAAGGGGTTTTGTTTTTCTAAGAAAAAGGCGGGATCTTAGAAAACAATTTGACTTAGAAGTCGTAACGTAGACCTAGTGCTAGTTCGTCTTGCTCATTAGAACCTTCGTTGTCCATTAGATCGAAATTGTATGACGCGTAGCCACGGAAGTTAGGCTTGAAGTAGTAAGTTACGTCAACTGCTAGGTTATCGACGCTGTCGTCGTTATCTTTCTCTGCTTTGTTGTACGTAGAAGTGAACACTGTTTGGCCCATTGTGTATGCTACAGCTAGCTCATAGCCTTTGTAGTCAACGTCACCAGACGTAGGAACCACATTAGTATCTTGATCTAGGTTGTCACCACCAGTGTAAAGACCAGAAACGTAGAAGTTACCAACAGTATAAGCTGCTGCTAGCATGAACTCGTCATCTTCGTTCTGATCTGCGTAACCAGCACCAATCTCGAAACCAGTGTCAGCAAATGCGTAGATTGCTGATAGAGAGAAACCATTCTCATCGTTATCACCAAAGCCATTTGCTTCTTTAGTGCGGTCAGCAAAACGGTAGCTTGCACGCAATGCTAGTTGCTCGAACTGGCCAGCGTAAGAAACCATGTTGTCTGTACGGTCAGCCACTGCTAGTTTGTAAGCCGCTGTATTACCGTGGTAAGCCATGATATCAGTGAAGTCAGTGATAACGCCTAGTGCACCGTCGTTTTTACCGTAAGTGATTTCACCGTATTTGCCGCCAAGGCCTGCGTACGCGTAACGAGTCTCTAGATCGCTGTTGTTATCAACTGCGCCGTTTTCGAATGTTTCGAACTCACCTTCCCAGAAACCAACACCGTATAGGCTATCGCTGATTTCCTGCTTACCTAGGAAGTTAAGACGGATACGTGAACGGTCTTCTGCTTTACCGTCGATCATAGATAGGCGAGCTTCAGCACGACCGCCCATTTCTAGTGATGTACCGTCTTGGTTGTACAACTCTGAAGCGACAACTTGAGATCCAGATGCCATTAGCGCCACTGCTACAGCTAAAGTTTTCAATTTCATTTATAGTTTTCCATATCTTTGTTTTGTCATCATTTTCTCACCAGAAAACAGGACTTTTCTGTACCAACGAGAAAACGGGCGGCATCGTAGCAGCTGTTATTTTTAACGCAACAAGTTGAATACACAGCCTTAATTGAACAAAACACCACTGGAGATGACGATATGAATACCTCCAAACCCTCAAGTTATCGGTTCGGTGAATAAAAGCGTGCGCGTCAAAAAACTTTTGACGCTAAAAAGTGAGATTCAACATTTATAAATGTGATTTTAATCACCTTTTATTTTGAGTAACTGACTGTTTTAATTACTGTTAATTAAATCATTACTCGATTTTTGATAAAAAAATCCCCAAGCCGAAGCTCAGGGATTCTTTTCAATCAGTCGATGTTTGTCGCTTGCTGCTTTTGACTAAAGCTTGAAGAAACTCAACTGCTCTTTTTGTTTTTCAGCAAGGTGAGAAAGTTCTGTACTTGCGCTCGCACTTTGGCTGATGCCAGCAACATTTTGGTTTACAAGTTCAGACATGTTTACCACGTTGCGGTTGATGTCTTGTGTTACTTGAGACTGCTCTTCCGCTGCCGTCGCCACTTGCGTGTTTGAATCGTTGATGTTCGCTACCGACTCGGTAATACCAATCAACGCATCGTTCGCTTGTTGAGTTAGCTCGTTGTTGCGATTAAGCATCTCTAAGCTCACCTGCATGCTGTCATTTGCAAGACCAGACTGAGCTTGAAGCTCTTCAATAATAGAGGAGATTTCTTGCGTTGAGTCTTGAGTGCGCGCTGCCAGCATACGAACTTCATCGGCTACAACAGCAAAACCACGGCCAGATTCACCGGCACGTGCAGCTTCAATCGCTGCGTTCAGTGCTAGGAGGTTAGTTTGCTCAGATACGCCACGAATCACTTCAATAACGTCGTTGATTTGAACCGATTGTTCTTTCAGGCGAAGAACCACTTGAGCCGCATCGTTAAGCGCTTGAGACATTTGCTCGCTTGCTTGTGCACTCTCTTGGAAGATAGCTAGGCCAGATTGCGCTAGGCCGTCTGCTTCACGTGCTGTTGCGTCTGCTGATGTCGCGTTGTCACTTACGTTGTTTGCTGTGCTTGCTAGCTCGTTAACCGCCGATGCCACTTGCTCGATTTCAGCCAATTCTTGTTGTGCATTCGCTTCAGCTTGTGTCATTACCGCTGCAAGTTCTGTTGAAGCAGAAGCCACTTCTTCACTGATGCGCATCAGTTGGTCAACCGTATCGTGAAGCTGTTTCGCTGTTTGGTTTACGTCTTTGCTTAACTGCGAAATTTCGTTGTCGCCATCAATGTCTGCACGCACTGACAGGTCACCACCTGCTAGCTTGCGCATCACTTCTTGCAGTTTTTGGATTGGCGTAACAATCATGCCAGATAGGAACCAAGCACCTAGCAAAGAGAATGCAAATACCGCAATCACCGACATCATGGCATTGTTTTGTACGCGAGTATGTTCACGTGCGCTTGCTGCGGTTGCTTCCGTCGCAATCTCATTCACACGTTGTGATAGTGAGTTGATGGTTGCAACCATTTCGTTACCAACACGGCGGTAACCTGAGATAAAGTTTGTGTATTCGCTATCAGAAACTAAGCCACGGTCGTGACGGTTAAAGAATTCTACCGCACGTGTTGAGTAATCAATGTAAGCATCAATACTTTGGCGTACTTTCTGCGCTTCTTTGCTGAACGTACCGCGAGCATCGACAAGATCGAGATCGGCATCAATCGCTTTTGCACCCGCCTTTAGGTCAGCAAGGAAAGCATCACGACGAGAAGCATCGTAGATTGCGTAAACCGCGCTAATGCGCAATGGGTAAACTTGGTCGTCGATTTTAGCCAATGTGTCTTTGTAGAACACAAGAGAGTCGGAGTTAGAAGCAACCAATTCTTGCTCTGCTTCTAAGTTGTTTTGAGTGATCCACAATGTGATGAACAGAGTGATCGCGGTGAATAGAACTGGAACCAAAACTTGCGTTCGTACTGACAAGTTTTTCAGTGATAGCTGCATGAGTAACCTCAGGTATTTGAGTGTTGGCTTCCTTGCGATGGGATTATTCCCGGACGAATAGACAAGGGGGCAAATACTAGAGATAGATCACACTTTTGTCCAGAGCAAAAAGCCATCAATTTCATGGCTTTAGCGACAATATCCCGACAACTGCGTCGGGATATTGTCATTATGACAAGTTATGAAAATTTATACGCTTTTCTATCAACTTTTATGTCAATAAGTGCTTATTTTCTCAGCGCATTTAGCTTAGCTTGTGCCAAGCCAAAGATGGTGTCGATAGGGTAAGTTCCCTCGTCAGTCGCTTCACCAGCATCTTTGCCAGTAAACAGCTCAACCGCTTCGGTTACGTGGTCAATAGCCCAAATGTGGAAATCTCCCTTCTCTACCGCTTTGACAATGTCAGGGCGAAGCATCAGGTTATGTACATTTGAACGCGGGATGATCACCCCTTGTCCAGCATGACGACCTTTGATTTCGCACACATCGTAGAAGCCTTCGATCTTCTCGTTTACACCCCCAATAGGCTGTGCTTCACCGAATTGGTTCATCGAACCAGTAATCGCAATATCCTGACGGTTTGGCTGTTTCGAGAACGCCGACACGACTGCACAGAACTCGGCCATACTTGCACTGTCACCATCTACACCACCGTACGATTGCTCAAAGGTAATCGTGGTTGTCAGTGGAACGCGTGCTGTCTTACCAAACACAGACGACAAGTAAGCAGACAGAATCATCACACCTTTCGAGTGAATGCTACCGCCAAGATCAACACTTCTTTCGATATCAATCACTTCACCATCACCGTAACACGTGGTTGCCGTAATGCGGTTCGGCGCGCCAAACATGTGGTCACTGGTGCTCAATACCGACAGTGCGTTGACCTGACCCACGGCAGAACCTTCGGTACGAATCAAGGTCGTGCCATTAACGAAGGTTTCCATCACGCTATCTTGCAAACGGCTGACTCGCATTTCTTGATTGCTCAGTGCCTCTTCCACGTGTCCGATACGGATCATGTTGGAATTCGCCTGGCGAGCCACGTAGTTAGACTCACGTAATAGGTTAGCGATGTTGGCAGAATGCAACGAAAGCTTGGTTTGGTCTCCAGACAAACGTGAACTGTACTCGATGATGCGCGCGATGGCTTTCTTATCGCAGTGCAGCATGTTGTTGTCGTTCACCACACTAGAAATAAAACGTGCGTATTGCAGTTCTGAATCCGGTGTACGCTTCATTTCGTCTTCGAAATCCGCCGTCACACGGAACAGTTCTCCAAACTCCGGATCGTAGTGTTGCAGCAGTTGGTAAGTACGGTAATCACCAAACAAGATGATTTTGATATCCAATGGAATCGGTTCAGGATCAAGAGAAACCGCGCCAGTCAATGTCACTTCTTTTTCTAAAGAAGTAAAACTCAGCTGACGAGAACGTAATGCACGCTTCAATCCATCCCACACATAAGGTTGCTCAAGCACCTTTTGTGCATCCATCAACAACACGCCTCCGTTCGCTTTATGCAAACTACCCGCTCTAATCAAAGAGAAATCGGTAAACACTGTGCCTTTGAACGTCGCCGTTTCAATTGAACCAAATAGCGAGTGGTAGTTCGGATTCTCTTCCACCACAATTGGGAACTCGCAATCTTTACGACTAACCAGTACGTTGACTTTGTAACGACGTGGAAGCTTCTTATCTAAGGAAGCGGTAGCAATCTCACCTTGTTCACCACTCTGCTCTAGGAAGATGTCCGCGTTTTCGACAATATCTTTTTGCAGATCAGTTAAGTAGGTTTTGATTTCCGAATACTCAGCGTAATCCACTTTCAATTGCTTGATGAAGTGGGTAATCACGTCCAGCGTTACGTCATCATTAAGCTTTTTGATCTTCTCGCTAAATGAGTCTTCCCACTCCGTGAGCTCGCGAACCATATTACGCAAACTGACTTCTAGCTCATCGATACTGCTGCCAAAGTATTCTTGCTCTTTCTTGCTGAGCGCTTCGAAAGATTCTTCGGTATGCAGCTCTTCACCGTCCATCGCAACAAACTGATAATCACCTTGCGCCGTGATCGTTAGGCTGATGCCTTTCTCTTTTGCTTCCTTACTGATGCTGTCCAACTCGTGTTGCTGTTTATTCGCAAGTTGGTTTTTCAAACGATCAGCTCGACTGTAGTACATCTCATTGTCGAACGCGAGAGGTAAAGCATTGAGCAATTTACCCATCAGCTTTTCGATGTCTACTTTGAGCTTGCTACCAATTCCGCACGGGAGCTTTAGGACTTTTGGTATACGCGTGTCTTCAAAGTTCGCGACATAACACCAATCAAACAGTGCTGCGGCATCGTGTTGATGGCGATTTAAATAGCGCAAAATCATGGTGCGCTTGCCTAGGCCGTTCTGACCAATGGCGTAGATGTTGTACCCTTTCTCCTTGATTGACATGGCGAACTCGACCGCTTTCTGTGCGCGCTCTTGCCCTACAATTTCGTCAATCGGAGGTAATTCCTTGGTCGACTTACATGGCATATTCTCTAGATCAGCTACAGAATACAGCTGTTTAGGTTCCAATCTTTGTACTGCCATACTCGCCTCCTTTTCTTATTGTCGTTACCTCAGTGTAGAGATTATTTGTTTAAATTTAAGTGATTTATCTTCCACCCCGGTTCGTTTGAACATTTTACGAACAGCTGTACGCCTTTTAAAATGATAAAAAGTCGCACTTGCAATTGATAATTAATTTCATTTAATATCTGTTCAAATCGAATTTTGTGGAGATGAAGATGAATATTGAGCAATGCTGGATGCGCTATTTGAAAGCAGAGCAGCTGATGGAACAAGGCCATTGGCCAGAAGCTCATCGCTTTTACGAAGACGTGCTCAACCACCTGCCAAACCACATTCACTCCGCACTTGAAAACGAACAAACCAAGCCGTGTCAGTTTGTGTGTTTAATTAGTGGGTTGCGTGATGCGAGCGTTGCGCAGTCAGAAATTCTCAACAAACTCGGTATGCAGCAAGAAGCGTTCGCGGCGCTTAATCAGCCTTACGCTCTGTTCCAATTCTTACAGCTCGAGAGCCATGATTTAATTGGCCGCGTTAGCCAAATGCTGAGCAAACAGAGCGAAGATTTATTGGCGCACATGGCAGCATTTTGCTCTGCCCAACGTAACGCTCAATGGATGATAGAGCTCGATCACGTCACCCGTGCTCATGAACAGTTCTTGTATCTACAAGCCATGAGTTCTGCAGAAGCGGGCGCGTCTCAACTCTACAATTAGCCCTCTTCATTAGAGTTGCCACGGTAAGGCACAACAAATAACAGTAATAACAACTCGATACACAAGGAAACGTGATGTCCACACAAACCATTCTTTCGGTGAACAACCTGTCTGTCAGCTTTACGACAAACGATGGTATCGTCGATGCAGTAAAGAAGGTTAGCTTCGATCTCAAAGCAGGTGAAACACTGTCTATCGTAGGCGAATCTGGCTCTGGTAAGTCTGTCTCAACCAATGCGTTGATGAGGTTGCTGCCAGATAATGCCATTTTGCACGCCGATTCCTCTATCGTCTTTGAAGGCGAATCAATCCTAGAGAAAACCGAACGCCAAATGCAAAGCATCCGTGGCGATCGCATTGGTATGATTTTCCAAGAGCCAATGACTTCTCTTAACCCATACATGCGCGTTGGTATTCAAGTGGCGGAAGCCATTATGTGTCATCGTCCAGTGAGTAAGAAACAAGCCAAAGACAAGGTGCTTGAGCTGTTTGACTTAGTGCACTTACCAAATCCTCAACAAGCTTACACTAAGTATCCGCACGAATTCTCCGGTGGTCAGTTGCAACGCATCATGATTGCCATGGCTCTAATAAACGAGCCAGACATTCTGATTGCCGATGAGCCAACCACGGCGCTAGACGTTACCGTTCAGGCAGAAGTGCTTTATCTGATCAAAGAGATCCAAGCCAAGATGGGCATGGCGATTTTGTTCATCACTCACGACTTAGGCGTAGTGAAACACTTTGCTGACCGAGTATTGGTGATGTGTAAAGGTGAAGTGGTCGAAGAAGGCATTACAGACGCACTCTTCTCCGAACCGCAGCATGATTACACCAAGATGTTGATTAACTCGATTCCTAAAGGCAGCAAAGACCCGATTGAAGAAAACGCCGCTGAACTTCTTAAAGCCGATGATATCCGCGTTAAGTTTCTTGTTAAGCCGCACTTCATCGCCAGCAAGAACGAGTATTTTGAGGCAGTTAAAGGCATCTCACTAGAGTTAAAGCAAGGCGAAACGCTTGGTATTGTTGGTGAGTCAGGTTCCGGTAAATCGACACTAGGACGGGCTTTGATTGGTTTGCTGCCATCAAGTGGCAAGATTCAATTCAAAGGACAAGATCTTTCCCTACTCTCTGCCAAACAACGTTTTGAGTTAAAGAAAGATGTCCAGATGGTGTTCCAAGACCCTTACGGCTCGCTTTCTCCTCGCATGACGGTCGGTGACATCATCACTGAAGGTCTCACTGTGCATCAACCTCAAATGAGCAAAGCAGAACGAATGCAAAAAGCACGTGATGTTCTGCGAGAGGTGCGCTTAGCCCCTGCATCTATTAACCGTTACCCGCACGAGTTCTCTGGTGGTCAGCGTCAACGTATCGCTATTGCGCGTGCGTTAATTCTTGAGCCTTCTTTCATTTTGCTTGATGAGCCAACCTCGGCTCTCGACCGCTCTGTTCAGTTGACCGTGATTGATCTTCTGAAAGATTTGCAGAAGAAACACAACATCGGCTTCTTGTTTATTAGTCACGACCTCTCCGTAGTCAAAGCTTTGTCGGACCGTGTTTTGGTGATGCAAAAGGGTGAAGTCATGGAGCAAGGAACGGCTGAAGAAATCTTCCATAATCCGAAAAGCGATTACACAAGAAAACTGATTGATGCCTCATTTGACCTTGAAAACAATGAAAATCAAGATGATGCAGCCTAGATTCATCACAGTTTCATATTCTTAAACTAGGATTAAAGTATGGTGAATTTTTCGCCATAACTACGAAAAATGGTATAGCTGCCATTCGGTTTGGCCGCCGAGACTGGTTGGTTCAAAGTTAGGCTTAGTCACCCTAACTAACACATTGAGTTCCCCCAACCATGAAAAATGCCGCGATGGATGTCGCGGCATTTTTTATTATGTTGAGCCTGCGCTTCGTATTAAATATCGAGCGTTTCGATACCCATGTTATGTAATGCAAACGCGTAAACGTCGGTAGTCAGGTCGATTTGTTTGCTCAGCGGCATCCCCGCGCCATGGCCAGCATTCACATCGATACGAATCAGCACCGGATTGTCTCCTTGATGCTTCTCTTGCAGCTCTGCAATAAACTTATATGAGTGCGCAGGGACAACACGGTCATCGTGGTCTGCGGTCGTGACAAGCGTAGCCGGATACGAGACACCCTCTTTGACGTTGTGCACAGGTGAATAACCAAGTAGATATTGGAACATCGCCTCGGCTTGCTCTGACGTGCCGTAGTCGTACTTCCAGCCCTCACCAGAGGTAAAGGTGTGGTAGCGAAGCATGTCTAATACGCCAACCGCAGGAATCGCCACTTTAAACAGTTCTGGACGCTGAGTCATACAAGCGCCAACCAACAAGCCGCCATTTGAGCCACCACGAATCGCAAGGCGCTCTGAGCTAGTGTAGTCGTGCTCAATCAAGTATTCCGCCGCGGCAATAAAGTCATCAAACACGTTTTGCTTTTGTTGCTGAGTACCTGCATTGTGCCAAGCTTTGCCATATTCGCCGCCGCCACGCATGTTTGCCACCGCGTAAATACCACCAAGCTCTAACCAGTTCGCGACATTTCCCGAGAACATCGGCGTCAAACTGATGTTAAAGCCACCATAGCCATAAAGCATGGTTGGTGCTGTACCATCGAGTTTGGTGCCTTTCTTATACGAGATGATCATCGGCACTTTCGTCCCGTCTTTTGAGGTATAGAACACTTGTTGAGACTCGTATTCTTTACGGTCGAACGGGGCTTTCGATTCTTGGTAGAGTGCAGAATCACCGCTTTCCACATTAAAAGAGAAGATGGTCGGAGGGGTCACGTAGTTAGTAAAGGTGTAGTAAAGCGTCTTATCTTCTGCTTTGCCCTGTAAGCCATATACAGTGCCTTGATCAGGCAGAGTAACTTCACGCACTAACTCGCCTTGGTAAGTAAACTGCTGAACCTTAGAGAGAACATCAACCATGTAAGTCGCAAACAAGTAACCACCACCTTTGCTGATATCCAGTGGTTGCTCCTGCTCGGCAATGATCTCTGCCCATTGTTGAGTTTGAGTGTTGTAGCCAACCACTTTGCCGTTAGGCGCATCTAGGTTGGTATAGAAGATTAGGGTGTCATCTTGGTTATCAATCAGATGTGTATCACCATCGGTTGTGTCTCGAAGCGTGATTACGTCTTGCTCTTCTGAAGCTAGATCGACATAGAACAGTCTGTTACCCGATGTCGACTCTGCGCCGGTAATGATAAGGAAGCGATCATCTTTGGTTGTCACTCCCCCTACATAACGATGCTTCTGCGCGTCCAACGCACCAAAGACAACTTTGTCTTGAGATTGTGGTGTGCCTAACTCATGGTAGTAGAGCTTGTGCAGCTCAGTGCGCGCCGAAAGCTCACTGCCCTTAGGTTTGTCATAACTCGCGTAGTAAAAGCCCTTGCTACCAAGCCAAGAAATTGTGATGAACTTAGCGTCGACAATTTCAGGCTCAAGCTGTTCTTTGGTTTCAACATTAATGACGAAGATCTTGCGCCAGTCGCTGCCTCCCTCAGAGATAGAATACGCGACAAGAGAGTCGTCTTTAGAGAACTTCACTTCACCAAGTGATGTTGTTCCCTCTTCTGAAAAAGTATTCGGGTCTAGGAAGATTTCCGCTTCTTCATCACCCTTTTTGCGGTATAAAACGCTCTGGTTCTGCAAGCCATCGTTTTTGTAGAAGTAAGTGTATTCACCATGAACAAATGGTTGAGAGTACTTTTCGTAGTTTTGGCTATTCGCCACTAAATCGCGGATTTGTTGGCGGAAAGGAATCTGACCTAAGTAATCAAAGGTCACTGAGTTTTGTCCTGAAACCCACTCTGCGGTTTCTTGGCTGAGATCGTCCTCTAACCAGCGGTATGGGTCTGCGATGTCGTGACCAAAATAAGTGTCGACGACGGAATCTTTACGAGTTTTTGGGTAATGCATAACGTCCGTGTTACTCCGTTTGAAGTTAAGTGTTTTGTTTTATTATTTTGTTGAGATTTATTCTCAATACCTACCTTAGGGTTCAAACACCGAATTTCAACCAATAGATTGAAACATTTCTTATATTTATGAACCAATTAAAAGTAATGCGAGATAGTGAGGTATCGCTCTCGGATGTGTTCTATCAAGAGCTTCACTTTATTCGGCGGCTGACGAGTAAAAGGGTAAACCGCATAGATGCCAAGCTTTTTACCAACTAACTCTGGGAAAATATCCACCAGCTCACCACTGCGAATATCGTGATACACCAAACAACGCGGTACGTAGGCGATACCATGCCCACCCAGGGCTGCCTTGCGTAATGCCGTAGCGTTATCTGTCGAGAAACAACCCGAGACTCTGACAATGTAATCGCCATCTTTGCCTTTAAACTGCCAGTCGGTCGCCCCAGTAGTTTGATAAGCGTATTGCAGACAGTTGTGTGTGGTTAAGTCGATAGGCTCAATCGGTTTGCCATTTTTGGCGATGTAAGAAGGCGACGCACAAACTACCCATTGAGAGTCCAGAATATGTCTCGCAATCAGACTGGAATCTTCCAAGTAGCCGGTACGAATTACCAAGTCAAAACCACCAGCAACCAAGTCGACAAAGCGGTTATCAAGCGACATATCCACTGTTAAACCAGGATGCATATTACAAAACTCTGCAACTGCATCCGCTAGAATCAAATCACCGGAGATAGTCGGCACCGACATTTTAATATGACCACTGACATTCTCACCAAAGCCTGAAACTGCATCCATAGCCTCCTGAGTGGCTTGCTTCACATTTTTAGCACTATGTAACAAAACCTTTCCCGCTTCGGTCAGGGTCAATTTACGCGTTGTTCGATATAATAGCTGAGCGCCAATTTCTTCTTCCAATCGAGCAATTCTTTTACTAACTACCGAATTTGTAAGGTTATTTTCTTCAGCCACCTTACTAAAGCTGCCCATTTCTACTACCTGAGAGAATAGGATTAGGTCGTCTGCACGCATCGATTATGTCACTTTTGGAATAAATTAATTTCATTATTTCCCTATATCTATAAAAAATAAAGGGGTAAATTTACACCAAATTAACAAAACCATTACAACAAAAATCATCTCTACAGCATAAAGCCGTTCGAGAAGTCAGCGTACGAGGATGTACCAATGAGTGAAACCCTACTTGCCCTTGTGGCGTTTTCGCCAATTGTTGTCGCCGCCATATTATTGGTTGGTCTCAACTGGCCTGCTAAAAAAGCCATGCCTGTTGCGTTCGGTCTAACCGTCGCTATCGCCCTAATGTTTTGGGATATGTCAGCTACTCGCGTACTGGCCTCTGTATTCCAAGGGTTAGGAATTACTGTCTCTGTTCTATGGATCGTGTTCGGTGCCATCTTCTTGCTCAACACTTTAAAACATACCGGAGCGATCACGACTATCCGCAATGGATTTACTGATATTTCGGCAGACCGTCGAGTGCAAGCCATCATCATCGCTTGGTGTTTTGGTTCATTCATTGAGGGTGCATCGGGGTTCGGTACACCTGCAGCTATCGCAGCACCACTATTGGTTGCGATTGGTTTCCCTGCTCTTGCAGCGGTCTTGATGGGCATGATGATCCAATCAACACCAGTATCATTTGGCGCGGTTGGTACACCAATCATCGTGGGTGTGAATAAAGGTCTAGATACACACAACATTGGTGAAGCACTTGTCGCACACGGTTCAACGTGGGATGCCTACCTGCAACAAATCACCGCAAGCGTGGCAATGATTCACGCGACCGTTGGCACGCTAATTCCTGTACTAATGGCAATGATGCTGACTCGCTTCTTCGGTAAAAACAAGAGCTGGAGCGAAGGTCTAGACATTCTGCCATTTGCACTATTTGCTGGTGTTGCTTTCACCGTTCCTTACGCACTTACAGGCGTGTTCTTGGGTGCAGAGTTCCCATCACTCATTGGTGGTCTAGTTGGTCTAGCTATTGTAGTTACTGCGGCGAAGAAAGGTTTCCTTGTTCCAAAAACCAAATGGGACTTCGAGAGCGAAGATAAATGGCCAGCAGAATGGCTAGGTTCTCTAAAGATCAATCTTGATGACAACCCAGGCAAACCAATGAGCCTAACCAAAGCTTGGGCACCATACGTGATGCTAGCAGTTATCCTAGTAGCAAGCCGCGTAAGCCCTGAGTTCAAAGGTCTGCTTAAGAGTGTAAGCCTATCGTTTGGTAATATTCTTGGCGAAACTGGTATCAGCACGGCAATTCAACCTTTATACCTTCCGGGTGGCATCTTAGTCTTCGTTGCGTTACTTGCGGTTCTTCTGCAAGGTGGCGGCGCTAAGTCACTAGGCAAAGCGTTTGGCGAATCAAGCAAGACACTAGTCGGTGCAGGTTTCGTTCTCGTGTTCACCATCCCTATGGTTCGTATCTTTATTAACTCAGGTGTCAACGGCGCCGAGCTAGCAAGTATGCCTGTAACGACGGCGAACTTTGCAGCAGACCTCGTTGGCTCAGCATTCCCGGCGTTGAGTGCTACTGTTGGTGCCCTTGGTGCATTCATCGCCGGCTCTAATACCGTATCGAACATGATGTTCAGCCAGTTCCAGTTCGAAGTAGCGCAGACACTGACTATCTCAAGTGCCATTGTGGTTGCTCTTCAAGCGGTTGGCGCTGCTGCCGGTAACATGATTGCCATCCACAACGTTGTGGCAGCCTCTGCAACGGTTGGCCTGCTAGGACGAGAAGGTGCAACGCTGCGCAAGACGGTTATCCCAACGTTCTACTACTTGGTGGTCACAGGCATCATCGGTCTGATTCTGATTTACGGATTCCAACTTACAGACGCCTTAATGAAGTAAAACTTACGCAGGGTCTCCCCCGCCCTGCACTTTCTCTGGCACAGCGGTCAGCACTACTACCCCGACACTTTTGGTGTGGCTTGCCGCATCAATCCCCCGACCGATGTGCCAGTCTTTTTCAGTGCAGATAATTGATTGTTCCGTGTATGGAATGTCTCACAGCTCAATCACTTATCTATACTCTATTCTGATGTCGACTGCCGAAAGGATGGCAGTCAGTGAAACACTGACAGAGCAGGTGCTCATTGACTCAGGACGCAATCTTAGAATAACAGCCAGGACACACGAATATGATTATCTCTGCTTCTACAGATTACCGCGCTGCTGCGAAAGCCAAGCTGCCTCCATTCCTTTTCCATTACATTGATGGCGGTTCATACGACGAGCGCACATTAAAGCACAACACCGATGACTTAGGTGACGTGGCACTACGCCAACGTGTTCTGCGTGATATGAGCGATCTAAGCCTAGAAACGGAAATCTTCGGCGAGAAGCTGGCAATGCCAATAGCTTTAGCGCCTGTTGGCCTGACCGGTATGTACGCACGACGTGGTGAGGTTCAAGCAGCAAAAGCGGCAGAAAAGAAAGGTATTCCTTTCACCATGTCGACTGTATCCGTTTGTCCAATTGAAGAAGTGGCACCTGCGATTGAACGCCCAATGTGGTTCCAGCTGTATGTTCTAAAAGACCGTGGCTTTATGAAGAACGTACTTGAGCGTGCTAAAGCTGCTGGTGTAACAACGCTGGTCTTCACTGTGGATATGCCAGTTCCGGGCGCGCGTTACCGTGACATGCACTCTGGTATGAGTGGCCCTAATGCCGCGATGCGCCGAGTATTCCAAGCCATGCGTCACCCAAGTTGGGCGTTGGATGTCGGTGTATTAGGTAAACCTCACGACTTAGGCAATATCTCCACTTACCGTGGCGAGCCAACCAAGCTAGAAGACTACATTGGCTGGCTAGGCGCAAACTTCGACCCTTCTATCTCTTGGAAAGATCTAGAGTGGATTCGAGACTTTTGGGATGGCCCGATGGTCATCAAAGGCATCCTAGACGAAGAAGATGCAAAAGACGCGGTTCGCTTCGGGGCTGATGGTATCGTGGTATCTAACCACGGTGGTCGTCAGCTTGATGGTGTGCTTTCAACAGCAAAAGCGCTGCCAAGCATTGCAGATGCCGTAAAAGGTGACCTGAAGATTTTCGTCGATTCAGGTATTCGTACTGGTTTGGATGTCGTTCGTATGCTGGCACTTGGTGCAGACTGTACGCTGCTTGGTCGCTCTTTTGTATACGCACTCGCAGCGCAAGGCGGTGCTGGCGTAGAGAACTTGCTTGACCTTTACGATAAGGAAATGCGCGTAGCAATGACGCTTACAGGAGCGAAAACCATCTCTGACTTATCGCGTGATTCTTTGGTGAAGATTCCTTAGGCAAATCGCTCTAAACCATGTTCATACAAAAGTGACAGCCTATTGTGCTGTCACTTTTTCATTTCATCCGGCGTTACGCCATTCTTAACACAGGCTCAAACTCGGCTTGTTCCTCCGAAAGAAACAATCGAATCGCATGGCATTTCTCTCCCATCAATCCGAATCGCTGCGGGCACGTCTCTGTATAAAAACCAAAGCAAGTCGCACCTGCGGCATCCGCTAAATGCAGCGGCCCCGTATCACAGCAAAGAAAGCCATCAAGATAACGCAACGTTGCACCCAATTGACGCAGGTCCTTGCATGCCAAAGTGCGGGAGTCTTTTAATAGTGGCTGCTGGATATCCGGGCTTAGTACTTCCACCCAATTCACACTCTGTCCTTGCTTGCGTTCAAATTCAGCCAGAATTGTTAACCAAGCATGGTCACTGAGCTTTTTCTTGCCTCGCGCACCACGGAAGAAAGCAAATGTTGGCTTGCCTTCT
Source organism: Vibrio owensii CAIM 1854 = LMG 25443 (assembly GCF_000817815.1). Lineage (GTDB taxonomy): Bacteria > Pseudomonadota > Gammaproteobacteria > Enterobacterales > Vibrionaceae > Vibrio > Vibrio owensii. The sequence goes on along the minus strand of NZ_JPRD01000043.1, from coordinate 6,333 downwards.
TCGCGTAATTTACGTGCTTGCTGAATACCAGAGGAAAGCTCTTTTGAATCAAACACAATATGATGATCTAAGGTGTTATCAAGTTCATGTCCCATAGCTTCAAGGATAGAAAGTGGCTTGTAGGCACCGTGACGAAAAGGCGAATCGGCGACCGAGGAGTGAGTAAATACTTGCTCTGTTTTAACTTTCTTAAAAGCGATCTTATTCTTCGCCGGAATCACAGCGGAAAGAAAAGTGTCGCACGCGCCCGCAGTCGGTGCGAACAACAAGTCATATCTCTCTCGCTTTAACAAACGGATAGTCGCAAGTCCTTTATCTGGCGATTTGAATGACAAGTTGGAGTAATGAATTTGATTGATGCCAAGATTCTTGAAGACTTCACCTTGCCAAGGCGAATTCAACAATAGATCAACTTTCGTATTTGGGTATAAGCGTAGAACCTGATGAACAAACGGAAGCAGGAAGTACATATTTCCGATACGACTGTTGTTTCTCACGATCAAAATACGTTTTACCTGAGCGTGCGGCATTGGTTCGTGAACAGTGAGAGAGTCGTCATTCAACCAACCTGCAAGTTTAGGCTCAAGTTGGTGCGTCAAACGACGACGTTGTTTATCGAAATTACGGAGAAAAGTCTCCACAGCCATTCCTTTCATTCAAAGGGACATCATGGCTGCTAGTTTTATCAGTAGAGATGTGAATAAATTGTCTACGACAAAAAATACACGGATGGATCGGTTAGTTCACCGTGTGTTCGTATTCGATCACAACTTGGTTGCCTTCAATAAAGACATTACGGATTTCACCATCTACGGTGATACGGTTTTGCAGGTACACGGAGCCCGAAGAAGAAATATCGCGTTTGCTCATAGATGGAATCACTTGACCAGGGCGAACGTGCAATTGTTCGCAAAGTTGCTTCACGAAGCCAAGTGTTAGCGGAGCATTCCCACGTAACAAAGCAGAGAACTCATGCAAGCTTAAACCTAGGCGCTTTGTCATCTCCATTTGGGTGAGGTGCATTTTTGCTTTTTGCGACATCCAAATGTCGTAGAGCGCATTTCTATCTAGCTCTGTGAATTCCATGGTTTATCTCCGTATGTCAAAGTGACACTAAAGTCTCATATTTGAGCTTGATAAATGTTAGCGATGAGTCAAAGAACCTACAATTGATGGTTCGAATGATAGCGCTTATCTTTCAAAGTTCGAGTTTCATCACACCATGTAGGTTGAACAGCACAAAATTTACATTTCACCATACGTATCATTATCTTGTATTTACACATTAATCATTAACATCACGCTAAACACTCATCTCCTTAATAACAGTTATAAGAAGACAAGAACGGATTATTCGAATCACATCATTTTGCTAGGGCGGAAACTCAAACTCTGCTACCTTTCACTCATTGTTCCAAAAAATGAAACTTTACTTATGCCACAGTGGTTTACAGAACTTCAAACTTACATCATGGCCCATCATCAAGACTGGAGCAGCAGCGTACTGTTCATTACGATTGCGAGCTTTTTTGCTTGGATTGCGTGGCGCGTATTGCATTCTCGATTAGCTATTTTGGTCGAGACCCCCCCCTTTTCATTGGGATGACCTTTTATTAGAAGCACTCAAAACCCCCGTCAGTACCTTAATCTGGTGTTGGCCTGCGACGGTATCTTTAGGCATTGTTCTGCAAAGTGAGTTGGGGAACGAGTTCAACTGGCTCAGCACCCTTAAACTCATTCTTGTTATCAGCATCCTAGTTTGGATTGTGATGCGCCTTATCACCAACGTCGAAGACTACGTGCTTGAGCAGAAAACCCGTGACGAGACAACCGTACAAGCCGTCGCGAAAGTCGCTCGCCTGTTCTTTATCGTCATCGGTGTATTAACGGTTATGCAGGCATTTGGCCTCAGCCTTTCCGGTTTGCTGACCTTTGGTGGTGTCGGCGGTTTGATTGTCGGTTTGGCAGCCAAGGATCTTCTATCAAACTTCTTTGGTGGTTTGATGATTTACTTTGATCGTCCGTTTAAAGTTGGCGATTGGATCCGCTCTCCAGACCGTCAAATTGAAGGAACGGTGGAACGTATTGGCTGGCGCATGACCAGCATTCGTACCTTCGATAAGCGACCTATCTATGTACCTAACTCAGTGTTCAGCAATTTTCCTGATACTGAATTTTAGTTGGGAATGTTGTCAATTGTATATTTAGAATATTGTCAGAGTCAGTGGGTTAATCGCTTCAGGTGCTAGCAGAACGATTGGCGGTTCATCTTTTCATTTGATCGAGTAGCTATCTATATCCCCCACTCAACTCTACCTTTATCTAGCTCATCCTCATGAATAGATATTCATTTAGTAGTTAGATGTGAACACTGGGTCTGTCACATCATCTGTGTTCGAGAGTCTATCTGTCACTTATTCAAGTTGACACTTTCCGCATCGCATCATTGTTGGTAATGATGTTGAAGCTCAAAATCTTGTTGATCGTGCCAGTGCCAGATGTATTGAAGGGTTAAATTGCTCGATGAAGCGTAATTTCTCGCTACGCTAGCCATACTCTATTCGGATAACTTTTCGTAGGGGAAATTCGCATTAACAAGATGAGAATGATCTTTTACTCTAAGTTGCAAAGGGGCAGGTTTGTGTCAGCCCAAATAAAATTACACAAAATGGTGAGGATTTCTTAATAGTTGTGAGAGAGCTTGAGAAGTTAAGCTAACGATCATTAGCTTAACCGCATGGGGGAATACCTTATGCAATCCCTTGACCAGCTTACCACTTTTTAATCAAACAAATGATTTTTGGCCAAAGTGCTCGGTCGAAAATTTTTTATTGAGCAATTATGGCGAAGTCTGAAATATGAGGAGGTTTACTAAGAGCTAACAGTACGCCCCGCGAAGTAGAGCTTGAAATCGTGCACTACATGATGTTTTATAATGAGGAGCGTAATTGTCAGGGACTCAATGGCCTCCCACCTGATGAAATCTACTTTAGCAAACAGAGATATGCCGCATGAGCCGGATTAACCACCAAAGGTATTGGCTTATGTGTTCAACCATTAGACTCCACTTCTCTAATCTGTTCATAAAAATAAGTTTTGTAGATGCGTAAAGATAATAATTTATACACCTTTGATAGCTGGCCCTTAGGTACACCAGAACGCTTAATAAATGGCTATTGGGAGTTGGGCATGATGAGGTTTCACACATTTGATAGTGAATGCGGTAAAGAGCTTCAAGATATCTACAACCGAGTTAACCATGGACTGGGTGCTAATGTTGTGTACATAGACCTAACTTCAATGGGAGATAGGTACCGATACAAGTCAGAAATCTTAGATATTATTCGAAGTGTTCAGCAAACATGGGTGTGGTTCGTGGGCTGTAGAGCGCTTTTGGAGAATTCGTTGGCAGGTTGGTTACGTTCTGTTTTAACGACATACAACCTAGACCACGTTCGAGTTGCTTTTGTGCTTGATAGCCGTGAGCAATACAACCAAATCTTTCAGGATTACTCATCTCCGTTCTATCAATCGACCATAGCTCTAGATCTCTCAAAGAACAGTCAAGCTTACCCTTAGTTGCTTCTTTAGCTAATTCGTATAAATCCAACCATAAATAAACCAATTTAAGTGATTGAAGCGTAGCTTTTACGCTGATATCGTCGCTAAATTTAACTCGATGTTTTTCGGTCGGGTAACAGCTCAAACACATGAGAAGTAGATACACTTTGGGGTAAATGCGAGTTAGCGCTAGTCGCCCCAACACGTCTCTGGACACAAATGAGTCAGTAAGTTTACTAAATTAGCAATTCATGAATAACTAGAAGTATGGCAAATTATGTAGTTGGTACTTGCAAATTCACCTTGTAGAATATCAATCAGGCTCACAATTGGTTAAAAGCATGATTGAATCAATAGATTTCAAATTGATTGGTACTAGTGATAAGTACGTTACCATTAACTTAAACGGAAAAAACCTCATAATCACAGGTGGAAACGGCTGCGGCAAGACTCGTTTTCTACGTCAGTTAGATCAATACCTAAAGCAATTCTTTAATAGGAAAATACAGTCTAAAGAAGCCACTCAACAACAATTGAACAATTACCAAACACAGTTAGATCGCATTGGCGTATCGGACCAAAATTACAATTTCTACGCTAACAAAGTTCAGTTATTCAAAGGGCAGTTAGAACGTATATCTAACGAAAACATGGATATCAGTGATTCTGATGCTCTGTTCGAATTGGTTAACAAAAATCAATTTATCCTTCGTTTTTTCGAAGCGAATCGACTTGCAAGTAACATTGCTGGAAATGGTCAAATTGAAAGCATATCTAACGTGAAGCAGGCTGGTAAATCCCAAGGTTTCGAAGAGGATTCAAGTAATCAGTTCGAAAAATATCTAGTCAGTTATTACAACTATGGTTCGCATGTAATTGCTCGTGAAAATAATCCAGAGAAAGAGCAACAGATAAACGAATGGTTTGAAAAAGTACAAAATGATCTCCGTAACCTGTTTGAAGATAATGAACTAATTCTTCAATATAACCCTGAGGAACAAGCCTTCTACATTCACCAAGAAGGAAAGGAGCCATATCGATTTAATAACTTGTCTTCTGGCTACAGTTCAATTCTAAGCATTTACGCCGATTTACTGATGAAAGTCGAGTTGCGTGATATACCAGCGGAAGATATCACTGGTTTCGTTTTAATTGATGAAATTGATGCGCATCTGCATGTTTCGATTCAACGAAAAATCTTTTCTTTCTTTGACAAGGCTTTCCCAAAGATTCAGTTCATTGTAACTACGCATTCACCTTTTGTTGTTCAGTCGGTAAATGACTCAATAATTTATGATCTAAGTAAACTTGAAACACTGGAAGACCTTTCTATGTACTCATATGAGTCGATTTTAAAAGGACTACTAGGTGTTGAAAGTACTTCCGATATATTAAACAAACAATTGGATGAGATGGCTGAAATCATTAATCAAGAGCCAGTAAATACGGAACGATTACAGGAACTAATTGACGGAATAGAGCCGCATGAGGGGCAGTTAAACGCTCGTTCACGTGCATTCCTTTTACTAGGTAAGAATGCTCTTTTAGATTCGACCGATGGTGAGGGGTAACTAAATGTTCAATGTTGTTCGAACATACCCTACACCAGATAGCATCACTAAGAATCAATACAATGAAGTGGATGTTCTCAAGAAATTAAAGCCTATGTTCTTCGAGAAGTGCTACCTGTGTGAACGAGATGAGATCCAAGATGTAGAAGTGGAACATTTCATTCCGCACAAAAAAGTTCCCGAATTGAAATACAACTGGGAGAACTTGTACTACTCATGCTCTCGATGCAATAGCATCAAAAGCAGTACGCATATCAATCTTTTAGATTGTGCTAATCGTTTTTACGATGTTGGTGCAATGGTTAAATGCTTGATGCCTTCTACACCTGATGGAGATGTTGAAGTTTCGGCAACCAGTGCAAAACCATGCACCCAAACAGAAAACACGGTGACATTACTAGAGGCTTGCTACAACCTAGAGAATACGGCTTTAAGAGGTATTAGCCGTACTGCTCTGATGGATCAAATGTGGGAGTATTATACCAAGTTGCTATTAGCAAGGCAGGTGCTCCGTAACAAGAGTTCAGGACGAACAGCAAAGCAAGAAGCAGAAGAAACTTTCGAAGCAATGCTTAATGTAAAACATCCATTCTCTATATTTTGGCGATACTACTACTTGAACGATTCTTACCTTGTGGATAATCATCCTCAGTTAAGAGTTGGGTTTTAAATGAAGGAGTGAGTATTAGCTCCTATTTTTACCATTTGCATGTTTGCAAGAGATACTCTTGCAAAATTGGGGACGAGAATTTGTCCAACAGCCTGTTGGACAAACTATCCCTATGCCGGCTTGCTGCTAGAAGTTCATTTCAGGACTCTTTTAGGGAAAATTCCGTCAACTATCTTCATTTTGACATCTGGTAGACTTGCGATTTCAACGCTCAATTTTAGACTATGCTTGAGAGCCTCGGGTATCCCTGCTTTTTCTTTGAGTTACTATTTACTGTCTGGCCAGAAGTAATAGTATCGATTTGAACTTGGCATAACTGCAAAGTAGCCCACCGAGGACATCCGATAAGCTTAGGTGTTTTCCCTCCCTATTGTGGTGATAAAACGCCCAGCGCTGCACACAGAATGCGTTCCCTATTCAAATTGAATGAAAAACATTCTGTCGTTGTTATACAAAGCCACAGGTCCTGCCTGTGGCTTTGTTGTCGTATCTGAGAGAGCGAAAAATAGCTGTGCCGTTTGCCCAATAAAG
>NZ_JPRD01000042.1 GCF_000817815.1 Vibrio owensii CAIM 1854 = LMG 25443 | reverse complement strand
TAGAAGGTGGTAATTTACTCCTCTTTTACGCTAATCTATCGTGGTCAAAAGTTGTAGGAATGATCCAGTGACCGAATTAGAAAAAATGATGTCTGGCCAAGTGTTTAACGGCACAGACGAAGAGATCGAAGCGATCCGAACTCACGCAACTCATGCGTTGAAGGCCTTCAATAACAATACCGACGAATCTCAACGTGATGCTTTGCAAAAGGATCTGTTTGGTAAAGTTGGGATGAGTATGGTCCGAGCGCCGTTCCATTGTGAGTTTGGTAAGACGATTGAAATCGGTGAAGAGACCTTCATCAATATGAATGTCGTCATGCTTGATGGAGCCAAAATCACCATTGGTAGCCACGTACTTATTGGCCCTAGTGTGCAACTTTACACGGCATCACATTCGTTGGATTACCGCAGCCGACTTAAGTGGGAAACGTTTTGTAAACCAATCACCATTGAAGATAGTGTTTGGATTGGTGGCAACTCGGTGATCAACCAAGGGGTCACCATTGGTGCTCGCTCAGTCATTGCTGCTAACTCAGTGGTAAACAGCGATGTTCCACCAGATTGTTTGTATGGCGGTACGCCTGCCAAATTGATTCGTCGCTTAAACGAGGACGAGTAATCACACATACTCACGGCGCTTATTCTCATAATCAATAAGCGCTTGTTTACATATCGGTTTCATTAATTTATAAATTTCATGTGCTTATATTTGTTGCCTGCGAAATTTGTAAGAAGAATGTATGAAGCTGAAAGTTGTAAGTATTTGCTTAATTGTGGTGGCGGTGTTTTCGAGTGCTCGCATCTCTTTTGATGCCCAAAAGCTCGCGCTTCCGCAATGTCCCCAAGAAGAAAAAGTCGAGACTTGGGTTCAATTCGTATTTGACTACTCCATTCTCAGCGATTTCGATATAGAAGCATTGGAAGCTCGAATCGAGGAAGACCTAGCTTTTTCAAATCTTATCCTCTCAAACTCATGTATCCCCATGGTTCGTAAGAGTGCTGGTTATGAATTCTTCGATGCTCGCAACGCGAAGCCGGCAGACATGTTGTCCTCCCATTATGAACTTAATCTGCAACACCCCAGTTTGTTGGAACGTGCATACCAAGAAGCAAACTTCTATGTTGTGCTAGTGCTAAGTGAAGACAACAGTTACTTTGATTTTGAGTACAAAATCGCCGAAACGTGGGTCGATCTGTTTCCTAACTTTGTGGTTTCTTATGTACGAGCTGCTCCATTCGCCTTGGAGCATGAGTTAGGGCATTTAGCGTGGGCACAACATGATTTAAAAACACTGTCATCTCAGCTTCAGAGTAGAACACTCAACTCCATGACGACGGAGGATAACCAATCACAGATCAAGCGCTATGCTCATGCTGCTTTGTGTGGTGATTCTGGAACCATCATGAGCTACTCAGACAACCTGCTACCTGTGTATTCCAGCCCAAATATTACCTATCAAGGCCAAGTCTGTGGGGACGTTGAAACTGCCGACAATGCTCGACTATTAACTGAGTATGCGCGAGCGCTGAGGGAAAAGGTCAGTGCGAGGCTTTAGCGAGATAATTTTTAGAAAACAGAATCGATTTCAAGGAGCTTATTATGTCGAAAAAGACGGAAGTTGTTATGTGTCCTTCGTGTGGTGTGGAAACGCATCATGTTGTGGTGTTGGTCAGAAAGAAAAGTGCTTTTGAGGGAGATAAGAATCGCAGTAAGAAGGAATTCATTTCTGGTTTTCTAAAAAGCACAGTGTTTGGGGCTTTCCTTGCGTCTATGGATGAGTTCTCTCGTCATCTAATCTGCGAAAACTGCGGCAACAAGATCATTCAAGATTGATCGTGATAGTCCTCCTACCTATCAAACAAAAATGAGCTTCAATTTGAGCTCATTTTTTATCGATGCCTGTTACTTAAGAATGGAAGATCACTTGCTCGTCTTCCGTCATTACCAGCGTCGCTTTGTTTTGCTCAATAAGCTGCGCGGCATAAGAAGGCGTCACAGCTTGCATCTCGCCTTTTGCTTTTAGCGTCAGTGATTCCCACGCTTGGTCACGATATTTACCCGCTTGGGTGTATTGAATCAGTACTTTCATAGCTTCACACTCCGGTGTGGTTGACGTGCTACTTAAGTTAGCGCTCCTATGATGGTTGCGCACCTGTTAAAAATGAAACATTAGATTAACCAAATAAGACGATATGCCATTTTGAATAAATCGCAGTATTGACAGTTTAAGTTAATGTCATTAACTTAACAGCATTAACTTAATATTGTTAACTATTTATTTTGAGACAATGATGAGCGAAAAAAGCAGCAAAGGGCGTCCTGCACAAATTTCTAGAAAAGAAGTGGTTGAGTGTGCCTTAAACCTAGGGCTAGAAAATGTAAGCATGCATGCACTTGGCAAACAATTGGGGGTCAGCGCGACGGCACTGTACCGACATGTTGGCTCTAAAGATGCGTTGGTCGATTTATGTTGTGACTATGTACTAGGGAAAGTCGCATTGCCGCAAGAGAAAGACTGGGAAGCATACCTTTACACGTTTGCGAAAAACTTCAGACAAGCACTTATGTCTATTCCAGGTTCGGTCGCGTTTATTCGCCATAGTCAAAGCTTTACGCCCGCTTCAAGCGTCATCGTCAACGATGTTTTAGGTATCTTCAGAGAGGCCAAATTTGAAGCAGAAGTTGGCTTTATGGCGTTTGCGAGTGTGTATACGCGAGTAACGGACATCGTTGAGCATCAAGAACAAGCTGCGCGCAATGAACCTCAATCTTTTCCTGAATTGGACGCCGAGCAACTGCCTCATTTTGCGTGGTTAATGAGTCAAGCTAAGCCCGTGGACTATGACAAGTACTTCGATGATGGTATTCGAATCACTATCGAAGGTCTCAAAGCCGTTTACAAATAGAACGCATTACTCGAGAGGTGAATATGTCGTCATACATTGATAACGCGATCGGTGGTTGGATTCGCAATGCTGAAAAAACAGGTGAGCTGAAAGACAACCCTTACAGAGGCAAAAAGCTCGACCTTGAAGACTACTTTAAAACACCCGCTGAGCACCGAATGGGTATGAAGATTCTTAAAGACGCAAACTGCCTGCCGCCAGCGGTGCAAATGATGCAGCTTATTGAGAAGAAGCAGAAAGAATTCGAAAGCTCAGAAGATCCTGAAACGAAAGAAGTGCTGAGAAAGGAAATTATGGCGCTTAAGTTGAAGAAAGATCTTCTGATTGAGGCCAATAACTGATCTCAGCAAAACATGTGCATTCGTCAGAGGGTATTCAAATCGCTCAATAACGATCCCAGTACGGTGTATCAGTGCCGAGTTTTTCGCTGATGAAGTCGATGAACACACGCACTTTCAATGGCATGTGTTTGCGCTCTGGAAATACCGCGTAGATGGCATGCTCTGGGAGGGAAAACTCTTCCATCAGCGGTTTTAAGTTACCGGCTGCAAAGTCTTTCGCGGCGATGAAAGTCGGTAATTGTGCGATGCCAGACCCTCTTAATAGCAATTGGCGAATTGCTTCGCTGTTGTTGACCACAAAGTTGCCCTTCGGCAGTACCTTATATTCGTTACCGCTGTTGATGAACATCCATTCGACCCCGCCTCGGAAATACGAATAGCGCAAACAGTTGTGTGTCACCAAATCGCTTGGTTTGGTTGGTACGCCAAACTCTTCTAGGTATTCAGGAGAGGCACACAGCACGCTTTTACACGGAGCAAGGCGTTTAGCGACAAGGTTTGAAGTCGCAAGTTCGCCAATACGAATCCCCAAATCAAAGCCTTGTTCGACCAAATCCACCATGGCGTCTTCTAGCTGTAAATCGACCTCAATTTTCGGGTAACGTGCAAGAAATTCGCTGATAAGTGGTGCAACGTGCAATACGCCGAAAGACATGGGTGCAGTGATTTTGAGCCGACCTTGCGGTGAGCCTTGCAATTCAGAAACGGCATCGACACCTTGTTGAGCAAGATTCACTGCTTGAGAGGCGTACTCGAAGTATCGGCGTCCAGCTTCGGTTAGGCTGAGCTTTCTTGTGGTGCGATTAAGCAATCGAATACCGAGGTCATCTTCGAGTTGATTGATGCGTTTACTGATCGCCGATTTGGTGAGGTTTAACTGCTTGGCGGCAAGGGAAAAGCTGCCACATTCGACGACAGCGACAAATACTGGCAGTGACGCAATGGCATTCACGGCGTGCTCCTAGGTTATTGGGGGTTATCTATTATTAATTTTATTGTTGAGAAAAACGATACAATCATTTTCCAATTATAGAGATTATCTTCAAGAAGAAAACAATTAGACTATGCGGCAGAAAACGACCTGGATATTGGAAAGAAGAAAATGAAATACGATTGGATCTTGTTTGACGCTGACGAAACCTTGTTTCACTTTGATGCCTTCAAAGGTTTGCAGCTGATGTTTTCTCGCAAAGGCGTAGATTTCACCGAGCAAGATTTTGCGCACTACCAAACGGTCAACAAGCCACTTTGGGTAGATTACCAAGATGGTAAAGTGACGGCAGATGAGCTCAAGCACAAACGCTTTACTGAGTGGGCCGAAAAGCTCAATACCACAACGGCGGATCTCAACACTGCATTCTTAGAAGCGATGGCAGATATCTGTACTTTGTTGCCGGGTGCGAAAGAGTTGATGGAAGCGCTGCAAGGTAAAGCCAAAATGGGCATCATCACCAATGGTTTTACTGAACTGCAAGCGATTCGCCTAGAACGTACAGGTATGAGCGATTACTTCGAGCACGTGGTGATTTCTGAGCAAGTTGGTATTGCTAAGCCGGATCTGGGTATTTTTGAATACGCGATGACGCAAATGGGCAACCCATGTAAGACGCGCGTATTGATGGTGGGCGATAACCTGCATTCTGATATCTTGGGCGGTAACAACTTTGGTATTGAAACGTGTTGGTTGAACACCACAGGTGCGAGTGTGGATGAGCGTATTGCACCAAGCTACACGGTGGAATCGTTGAACGAGCTTAAGAACATCCTCGTCGCTTAAGCTTAAGCGAACGAATAATCAAAAAAAGCGCTGATTTCTCAGCGCTTTTTTGTTTCTATCGATGCTGTTTTGTATTTATCGAGCTTGCTTATTAGCTAGCGTTATTTTCAGCCAATTCACGTTGTGCTTGTTGTTCTTTCTCACCAAGTTTGAAGTAAATCTTACCGACGATGACTTCTGAAATCAGGATGGTAAACACCACCGCAAAGAAGGCGACGACACCGTTCCAAGGACCACTAAAGTCAACCTTGTCACCGAACAGAATGTTAATGGCTTCTAGCATCACGAACTTCGAACCGACCAAGATAACGTAAGTCGAGATACCACGGTAAATCTTAGGTGCCGTACCCTGCTTCGATTTAAAGTACTCTGCGATTTTGTGTTCCGCTTTAATAGACAACTTCAAGAGCAACTGAAGCAGTAATGCCGCGGCGAAAGAAATCGTAAATGAATCAATGGTTACGAAATCCCAATATTCGTCATAGAAGTTCAGTACCGTAAGGTCTACCAATACCGCCAAGGTATAACCAACAAACAGACGTTGTGGAGTGTTGAAACCGTAGACTTTATCCGATGCGCTCATAAGAACCCTCAATCAATAATGAACAAGTTTGCAAAGTCATGCCTTGCGTCGATGGGTTAACTATATGAGTTCCTCGAACTGAAAACTTGCCATTTCGCGCCATCGTAATCATTGCGATGAATGATTGTTTTGATTGGATATATTGAATGCCAATAAGCGCGTTGATTTTGAAAACCGTCTACAAACTGACACGCAAACAGCGTTAGAATGGCTTCTAATCCAATAACTAATTCCGAAGAATCAAGCAGTAAGGACTCTCATGGCAGACATCAAGCAGCTCGACAGCAAAGTGGTGTATCAAAACAAATGGATGACGGTACGTGAAGATAAGATCCAACGTCCTAGCGGGGCCGAAGGTATTTACGGTGTGGTCGACAAGCCAGACTGTGCAGCGATTCTGGCTATCGATAACGGCGTGATTCACTTAGTACAGCAGTTTCGTTACACCGTAGGGCAACGTTGTTGGGAAATCCCACAAGGTGCTTGGGAATCAAATCCAGATGCTGATCATCTTGAGTTAGCAAAAGGTGAGCTTCGAGAAGAGACGGGCATGCAAGCCAATAAGATGGAGTACGTTGGTGCGCAGTTCATCGCTTATGGGTTCTTAAACCAGACTTGCCACGTGTACTTCGCGAGTGACTTGTCTGAAGTGGGCAATCAGCTAGACAGTGAAGAAGAAGACTTGATCACACGCTCGTTCTCTGTTGAAGCGTTCGAGCAAATGATGATAAATGGTGAAATCAAAGACTGCGTCACCATTGCGGCTTATGGTTTAGCGAAATTGAAAGGCTTGGTATAAGCAAAACGAAGCTTTTAAGTTGCCCAAGGTGATAAGCTAAAAGGCTCGTGATGAGCCTTTTGTGGTTAATATTGAGATGACTTGGCGTCGCTTTTTATTGCCACAGATGCTGGCTTAATTGCTATTCACCGCCACCATCCCCACCGCCGTCTCCTCCAAAGTCTCCACCATCAGCATCGAAATCATCCGAATCAGTAGCGGGCTGTTGTTTGTGGCTGTCTTGAATCTCCGCGTAAGTCAGTAAAGCACTGACGCTCACCAGATCTGTCGCTTGGTCAAACAAAGCAAGTGAGACTTCGGATTGGAATTCAGCATGTTCACCTAGCTCTTGGCTTAGGCCCATCGGCACGTAAGCGGCTTGGCTAATCAACATTCCGTATGCGATCAGGGCAAAGGCATCATCTGTCTTGCCATTTTCTTTCAGCGCCCAGTCGATCTCTTCCTTCGAATAATCTGCTTTCTCACCATATTTGAGTGCTAATTTTGGTGTGATGTCCTTTGCGATCTCGCGAATTTGACGGTTTCGTTTCCAACTTCCAAACATAAAACTTCCTTTTCTATGGGTGGTGAATGTTATGGTTATCGCTTCTCTAACACTTCAATCAGCTCATATCGATACAAGCTCGCATCAGCTGGTGCATTCTCTGGAGTAAATCGTTGAGTGCGTTTGATTTTTAAGGTGTACTCGGAACCTGATTCAAATTCAAAACCGTCGATTTGGTCATAGAAGTAGTTACCATCCACCACCATGCATTTCATTGGTCCGACGCCCACACAGTCCACCAGTTCTGGACCTACATTAACGGTCATGATTTTTGCGGTGTCATCGGATGCGTGTTGAGCACAGCCAAATAGCGCTGCTGCCATCATAGGCAACACAACATAGCGTTTTAGATTCATTCTTTGCTCCTTAAAGGGTTACCAAATCATCATAGCAAGATTGACGAAAAGTGATGGTAAACCCGCGATAAAAAAGATAAACCCACCCTAACAATTTTTGCTTGTGTCTGTCTCTAAACGCTGTTTGTAGAACCCGACACTGTGCATTCTCGTTGCAGAGACGATTACTCATCGGGAAAAGGGATTGAGAGGATGAGCTTGAACTTTGCGATGGTGGCTTTATAGTATTCCATTCACAGACCTTTTGGCGGAGCAGTAACGTGAAATTATTGGCAGATAAAACGGGTGAGCAGTTCTTGCAGATTTTAGATGAGCAAGGTGACGCGCTAACGGTGCAATTCATCTCCAATGAAGGTGAGCCAAAAGGACAACCATTCAAAGATTCTCTCAAGGGCTTGAAGCTAGCGGGATGGTCTCATCGAACAACGTCGACTGCGATTGGTATCTCTCGATTCAAAAAGGGTTATCTAGAGGATGCGCATGTGAGCTTTGCGCTGCATCGTTTGTATCCTTTGGGACGCAAAGTCAAACTGCCAAGCGGCGAGATTGTGCAAATCGCCAGCTACGCCAATACCCACGCAGATGGCTATTACATGTTTGTTCGCCGTGATGATGAGCAAGAGTTGGTGCGCATGAAGATGTCACCAGATTGGCTGTTAATGCCATCAGAGAAGTTACTTGCTCTGCCGTATTACCCGCGCCCTCGTACTCAACAAGAGCTTAACGTGATCGACGATTTCGACAAATGGGCTGGTGGCTTTTAATCCCCAGTCTGTCGATAATCAAACCCAAATCGCGCTAAGTAGTGCCAGACTTTTTTCAAATCTTGCTCGTCAAACGCTTTTGCTTTTACCGCTTCACCAATAATGCGTGGCGTTAGCATGCCATTTTCTGCAACTTGATTTGCGATGTCTAAAATGGCTTGTCCTCGGTAGTCTGGATAAAAATTGATGTCTTCTATTGAGACACAAAAACCACTGTGCCAACGAATTTCAACTGGCAATTCACGAGCGTAATCTTCTATCTCTGTGCCTTTAAATGAAGGGTCCAGCACCAAGGCTTGAATATCTTCCTCTAAGCGCAAATCACCGTGGATTTGAGTTTCGATATAGGCGTCCAACCTGTCAGGCGCTTGTGCGTTTAACTCATCCAACAAGGGTTGAACACGTTCAATGGTCGCGAAGTGCTCGGGCTCGAAGAAGCTATCTGGATAACAGAATGTCGCTCGCTTGCTGATCTCTGGTTTCAATAAGAAGTAGCTCGAACCAAATCGGGGTGAAGCGCCAACGTTTGAACCTGAGAAGTTTAACGCGCCATACTTTGGGCGTTGATTTGGTTGGCTATTGTTGTAAACCCCATCAAACACACGTTGCTCCCAACGCCAACGCTCTCCACCTTCGTAAGCCGTCAGTCCGCCATTGCTTGTACCGGTTTCAAATTGGGATTTGAGCTTGCCATCTTGGGCTATTGCCTTAAGCAAAGGCTCGCCTCTTGAGGTGGTTCGATCTGGATGAAAGTTGATGGTCACTGCGAAAGGATGTGACTGCGCTACTCCTGCGGATTTCGAGCGAATCACATCAAGAGCGCGTTGAGTAAATGGATGATCGAGCACGACATTGACCTCTGGTTTTTCTTTCAACTTACCGAGTTTATCCGTGCGGTGCAATTGGCAGATTTAGCTTTTCTCACCATCCTGCGGCCAGTCGCGAACGTGCACATCCATTTGTGGGAAGGCGATTTCGATGTCGTTCTCTTTGAACAGTTTATCGATGTTTTTGTTGATGATGTGAATGGTCGATAAGCGGTGATCGATGGAGTTAATGTGCACACGTAACTCAAAGTCCAAACTGCTTGCCCCGAACGCTAAGAAAAAGACTGACGGAGACGGATCGTTCAGCACTAATGGATGCTCTTCCGCTACTTGATACAACAACTCTTCGACCTTTTCGACATCAGAGCCGTACGCCACGCCAATTGGAATCACAATGCGAGTGATTGAATCGGTGAGTGACCAGTTTATGAGCTTTTCGGTAATAAAGGTTTTGTTCGGCACCACAATCTCTTTGTTGTCCCAATCGATGATGGTGGTAGCGCGAGTTTGGATTTTACTCACTGTGCCAGATAGGTCATTGATGGTGACGATATCGCCAATACGAATTGGGCGCTCAAACAACAAAATCAAACCAGAGATAAAGTTTGCGAAGATCTCTTGCAGACCAAATCCCAAGCCGACACCAAATGCCGCTACGAGCCATTGCAGACGCGACCACTGAAAGCCAAGAATGGCGAAAGCAGACAGCACACCCGTCATCAAAATCAGATAGCGCAGCAAAGTGGTCACCGCGTAGCCCGTGCCGGGAGATAACTCTAAACGGCGCAGAATCAGCAGCTCCAGAATGCCCGGTAGGTTGCGCACGCCAACAAAGGTAACAAGCAAGGTGATCAGCGCATAAATCAAAGACTGTAGCGTCACGTCAACCAAGGTCGAACTGCCGCTGACCACTTCACTGACTTGCCACACCACCACTTTATCGAGCCAACTGGTCATCTCTAACGCACTCGACCATAAAGTCAGAACCGCAATAACCAAGCTAATCAAGGATAAACCGCGCAACAGTGTCATGGATTGTTCGCTGATCTGCTCGCTACCTAAGCCTTGCTCTTCCACTTCTGGGAAGTTTTCTCTGAGTTCGGCGATTTCCGGTGGCTCATCCGCTTGCTCTTGTTGCTGAGCAATTAGTTCTTCTCGGCGAGCCAGTAGGCGTTGGTAATTAAGTTGACGGTGTTCGAGTTTGAGCCAGCGTTCGCCAAGCTGATAAGTAAACAAGACGCCAAGCACGACAAACAAGGTGAGCTGCTGGTAAATGAGCAACAGCCATGCAGCAATGTACAAACCCATCAACGCCATAATGATGATGGCAATGAAGGAACCGAGGATCATCACCTTAAGGAGCAACAATCCAAGTCCGCGATTGAGTGGAACAGGCAGTGTAGATGGAATGCGATCAGACTTAAGCAAAGCGCCATACACCATCGTCATACCGACCATTAGCATCAGGAAGAACAGGCGAGATATTTCTGCTTCTTGGTCGCCGGCAACCAACTCTGCAAAGAAGATCAGCAAGAGGAAGAGGGCAAACGGAAAACGCAGGCGGTTACTCTGCTTATGAACATAATCACAAATGCGTTCTGGCCAATTTAGGTGCAGCTCCAACAAGCCTTTTTTCGAGCTCATGGCATAAATCAATTCGATCACAAACAAGGCAGAAGCGCTGGCAACGATCAGCATTTTGGATTCGGTTGCGTTGGGAGCTGGCCACAGCCAGAACAGTGCTGCTGCGGTAATGGCATACCAAAGTGGCAGAATCACAGCTCGACACATCGCCATAAACAGCAGTGAAATACTGTTTTGGAATCGGTCTTTGAGCGGGTGGCCAAACACCTTTTTGTATTCATGACGAAGTCGAGTCGTACGACGAACCAAACGACGCCCTAAATAAAACAATACCAAGGTGTAGAAAACAAACGCACCACCTACCATTTTGAGTTGGTCAGGATTAACCTCATCTTGCAGGGTTTTCAATGGGGTTTTGGTTCCAAACCAAATCTCTTTATCGAAGTCAGTCAGGTGCTGCCAGAAAGGCACATTACTGCGTGTCCAAAGTTGTTGTTCACGTAAGAATGCTCGCGCATTTTCGACTTCGATGGCGTACTGGTTGATGGTCAGTTGCAGTTTTCCTAAGGCGATAATGAGTTTTTCATAATCTTGTGAGAGCTGTTCAACTAGCTCGTGTGATAAGGTTTCTAAACGGTCTGGAGCTTTGGCATTGGATTGCGTTGCACGAACCGCATCTTCAAGCGCAAAATCATCCAGCAACTGACTGATTTCGTATTTGCGGATGTGAGCATTGGCAATCTCATCGGGTATGGTTTTGTTTTGAATTTGGTTTGGCAAACGCTGCAGCTGAGCGCGAATTGAGGCGCCAAATGCGGTGCTGTCTCGCAGCCATGATAGGTTTTCTTTGATTAGGCGCTGTTCTTCCGACAAGCTCCGGCGCTCTGATTCAAACTTTTGCCCAGCAATGCGTGCTTGGTCGATTTCTACCAACACTTGTTCTAGCTCTAGCGTGTACTGACGAAGCTGCTCGATGAGTCGCTGTTTCTCCACGTCAGATTCATCGGCTTTCGCGCTTAGCTCCCGCGCTTCGGCAATCAAACCTCTCACCGATTCTTGTTCAACTCGGGTGAGCTTGTCTTGCAGTTCAATCAGCATGGGAGAGGCTAACTGAAGCTTCTTCGCCAACAATTGCTGTTCTAATCGCACAAGCTCTGTGCGTTCATCCAAACTTTGTAGTTCAGCCGTCATCACCTCTTTTTGTAACTTAAGGTAGGTGAGATTCGCGGTCTCTAACCATTGATCTATTTCTGCGCCGTTTTCACTTTTGACCAATGAAGCTTGCTCAATTTGTTGATTCAATTGAGCCAAAGAAACGGGGAGGGAGGTTCTTGCTGCGTTGAGTTGTTTGGTCTTTTCAGCATTCGCTTGTGAAGTGGTGCGCCATTCACTCATGGCTGCCTGAAGTGACGCTATAGATTGAGATAGGTCGCTGTAACTATTGAGCTGCTTGGCCTTGAACATGTCGAGCTTGTCGGCTTCTTCGATTTGTTTGAGAAGACGCTCTCGCTGCAAGGGGAACTGGCTAATGATTTTTCGGTAATCGTCACGCGATGCTTTCTGCGCGTCGAACCCTGTAATCTGATTGAGTAGAGTTTCGTACTGACCAATCAGCGTATCGTTTTTTGGTGACTCCGCGTTCAAGCGTGCGATTTCGCTTTTCAGAAAATCGGTTTCTGGTAGGGTTTGCGCGACGGTGACAAAGGAAATCAGCAATAACAACACAGCGGTTAAGCAACGCAAGCTGTGGGCAAACATCGGCTTTATCATTCCCTTCACACCAACCTCGACTCTGAATTTATTGAGTAGAAATAAGTGTATACGCTAGATGGAATGTACGCCTGTTTTGACAAAAAATCCCCGAGCGCACCAGAAGCCAAGCACTCGGGGATAAACTAAGGAAAGATAGTTGGGGGTATTAAGCGACCGCTTTTTCGCCAAGGGCGCGTAGGTCTTGCATGGTGTCTGCGTAGCTCTTCGGTTTACCGAACAGCCCCGCAGTACCAAGAATAAAGTACTCCACTTTGTCACTCAGACGTTCAATTACTTCTGGGCTGATCGCGCCGTCGATGGCGATCTTAGTGTTGGTGCCTTTCGCTTCGATCATTTCGATAATACGCTCGATGCGGTTGTAAGCATTTGGAATAAAGGCTTGTCCGGCAAAACCAGGGTTTACCGACATCACCAAAATCACGTCCGTCACATCCAGTACGTCTTCAATCGCGCTCAATGGCGTACCAGGGTTGATTGCTAAGCCAGACTTAATGCCTTTCGCTTGGATGTTACCGAGTGAGCGATGCAGATGCGGTGGTGCTTCTGCGTGGATGTACATCAGCTTAGGG
Organism: Vibrio owensii CAIM 1854 = LMG 25443; assembly: GCF_000817815.1. GTDB lineage: Bacteria > Pseudomonadota > Gammaproteobacteria > Enterobacterales > Vibrionaceae > Vibrio > Vibrio owensii. Next base: position 104,073 of record NZ_JPRD01000042.1, on the reverse strand, counting down.
CCTAGTGCTGCAAACAAGTCGATAAACTGGTCTGGGTCCGACAACATTAGGTGCACATCGTATTCGATGTCCGTTAAGTTACGAATCGCTTTGATGTCTTCTGGGCCAAGCGCGAAGTTTGGTACAAAGTGACCGTCCATCACATCAATATGCAGCATATCGACGTTTGCTTTTTCTAGCTCTTTCAGCTCGCTTGCCAACTTAGAGAAGTCGACACACATCATTGAAGGACAAAACTTAGCCATCTTATCGCTCCTCAATTTCTGCGATTTGGTTTACACGGTTCTGATGACGACCACCTTCGAACTCTGCTTCTAACCAGCTATCGATGATCATTTTTGCTAGCTCAATACCGATAACACGAGAGCCGAACGCAAGGATGTTGGTGTTGTTGTGCTGTTTAGATAGCTGCGCCGTGTATGGGTCGCTACAAACGACTGCGCGAATGCCCGGAACTTTGTTTGCTGCTAGCGAAATGCCAACGCCTGTACCGCAAATCAAAAGACCTTGGTCTGCATCGCCACTTGTTACCGCTTTCGCGACAGCTAAACCGTATTGAGGGTAGTCAGTACGCTCTGCTGAATGCGTGCCGAAATCAATTACTTCAATACCTTTACTTTCTAAGTGTTTGATAACCAATTCTTTATGTTCGATCCCTACATGATCACAACCGATAGCAATTTTCATATTCGTAACTCTCAAGCGTTCAGATTTGCTTTAAAGTTTACAAATAAAATCACAACTGTAAACAGTGAATTTAATTGAAACTCACCAAATGTTACTTAAGTTATTGTATTTAAAATAAATAAAAGTTTACAATAAAATTCACAGAAATAAAAAATTCACAGAAAGTTTATTTTTGTGATCTCGGTAGAGGCGGAGTCTATGACTTATTGATAGCTTAATAGGCAGTTAATCCATTAATCACGAAACAGGTTTGAATATGTCTTACACGATGATTGCAGAAGAGTTGGTGGGCTCGTTAGGCGGAGAAGAAAACATTGTCTCTGTCGCTCACTGTGCCACTCGATTACGCGTAATGGTTGCCGATGAAAACAAAATTGATAAGAAACGCATCGAGGGCACCGACAAGGTAAAAGGCGCATTTTTTAACAGCGGCCAATACCAAATTATTTTCGGCACCGGAACGGTGAACCGAGTCTTTGAAGCGTTTGAGAACTTAAAGCTGAAGACAGCTTCGAAAGATGAACAACGTAAAGCGGTTGAAAAACAAGGGACGGCTTTCCAACGTGCAATTCGTACGTTTGGTGATGTTTTCGTGCCAATCATTCCAGCGCTTGTTGCGACAGGTTTGTTTATGGGTTTGCGTGGCTTGTTCATGCAGCCAGAGATCTTAGGCTTGTTTGGTCTAACGCCAGAAACCATTCCGCAAAACTTCATTCTTTATACTCAAATTCTGACGGATACTGCCTTCATTTTCCTACCAGCACTGATCGCGTGGTCGGCGGCGCGCGTGTTTGGTGGTTCTCCTTTAATTGGTCTGATTTTGGGTATGATGCTGGTGTCGCCAGCGCTGCCAAATGCATGGTTTGTGGCGTCTGGTGAGCTTGATCCAATCATGTTCTTTGGCTTTATTCCCGTGCTTGGCTACCAAGGTTCGGTCATCCCTGCTTTTATTGCCGGTATGTTGGGAGCCAAACTAGAGCGCCGTATTCGTAACTTCGTACCAGAAGCGTTGGACTTAGTAGTAACGCCATTCCTAACGCTATTGGTGATGATTACGGCTTCTCTATTTGTGATTGGTCCTATCTTCCACTGGTTAGAGCTTATTATTCTGCAAGGCGCGCAGTTCATGCTGGATCTGCCACTGGGTCTGAGCGGTATCTTGATTGGTGGTCTACAACAAATCGTTGTGATGACGGGTGTTCACCACATCTTCAACCTGCTTGAGATTCAATTGCTGACCAACACTGGTGCAAACGAATTCAACGCTATCATTACCGCCGCAATCGCTGCACAAGGTGCTGCTTGTCTTGCGGTAGGTGTGAAAACCAAAGACAAGAAACTCAAAGCTTTGGCAATGCCATCAACACTATCTGCGTTCTTGGGTATCACTGAGCCTGCGCTATACGGTGTGAACCTTCGCTTCTTCAAACCATTCATCATGGGCTTGATTGGCGGTGCAGTTGGCGGCTTCTTCGCAACGGTATTTGGTTTGAAAGCAACAGGCATGGCTATCACGGTAATTCCAGGAGCACTGCTCTACTTGAATGGTCAGATGCTGGGTTACCTAGCGGTGAACTTAATTGCTATCGGTACGGCATTTACTTTGACTTACCTATTTGGTTACTCAGACAAGATGCTGCAAGACAAGTAATCCCTTGTGTTTTCATCCCCCTGACTTCAGGGGGATTCCTGTTTCTAGATTTTAATAAGGCTTACCATGACAGCAGAACAAACCTACATTAACGACGTGTTGGCGATTGCCTTAAATCAGATGGCAAAACCGCAAGAAGACCCTTACCGTCCGACTTGGCACTTTGCACCGCAATTTGGTTTATTGAACGACCCAAACGGCTTGGCGCACTTTGCGGGTGAATATCACCTGTTTTATCAATGGAATCCAAAAGCGTGTGCGCATGGCGCGAAAGCATGGGGACACGCCACCAGTAAAGATCTTATTCACTGGCAGCATCAACCTTTGGCGTTAGCGCCAACAGAAAACTACGAGCCGCACGGCTGTTATTCTGGCTCCGGCTTGGTGGTGGATGGTGCGCTGGAACTGTTTTACACCGGCAACGTGAAGTTTGAACAAGGTGGCCGAACCGCTTACCAATGCAGAGCTACGTTAGAGGCGGGCAAACAAGTAGAGAAACAAGGCATTGTGCTCGACTTACCACAAGGCTACAGCGGCCATGTGCGCGATCCAAAAGTATGGTTGCACGATGGTGAGTACTACATGGTGCTGGGTGCAGAAGATCTCGATTATAAAGGCAAAGTGCTGCTGTACCGTTCATCAGACAGGCAACAATGGCAGTTTGTTGGTGAGGTATTTGGTGATGGCCGCAATCAACATCAAAGCGATGACTTTATGTTGGAATGCCCAGATCTTTTCCCAATTGGTGACCAATACGCGCTGATCACTTGCCCGAAAAACTGGTTAGAAGTGGACGGCCGTAAAGTGGAAACCTTTGATGTGACTTATCATCTCGGTCAGCTTGATTACCCAACTGCGAGCTTTGAACATGGCAAAGGCGTCTTGATGGATCATGGTTTCGATTTTTATGCGCCTCAGACATTTGAAGATGAGCAAGGCCGCCGCATTCTCTTTGGGTGGATGGGGAAACCAGATGAGTTCGAATCTTACCAACCAACGATAGAGTTTGGCTGGATTCACCAAATGACTTGCCCGCGAGAACTGATTCTTCAAGATGGACGCTTACTGCAAAAACCAAGTGCAGAACTCGAATCTTTGCGTTCGCAACCACAAAGCTTTACCAACCAATCGCTGCGTTTTTATGGATTGTCTTCTGAACTGCTGATTGAAAATGTTCCGGCAGAACTGACCATCGATGTTGCTGCCGATTTGAAGTTGCAAGTGACGCCACAAGGGCTAGCAACCATCCGCCGAAATCTGAAAACGGGTGAGTGGGAATCAAAGCAGTGGCAAGGTGAGGTTCGTCATCTACAAATTCTTCGCGACCATTCAAGTGTGGAAGTGTTTATTAACCAAGGTGAGGCGGTGTCGACATCACGCTTCTTCGGCCAAAACGCGCAAGGTGTGGGTTTTGTGATTGAGAGTGAAAGCGCAGTCACGGCAACACATTGGCAATTAAAGGCATAACTGTAGCTGCAAGTGCAGTTACCATGACGAGAGAGCGGTAGCTATGTATAATGATCCGACTGTTTCACAAGGAATGATATTGTCCGTGGATGTCAATCAAGTAATTCCCAATATTCGTATGCGTATGCCTTCACTCACGCGTACCGAACAATCCATTGCGGAAAACTTTCTCAAGCCTCACTTCATGCAGAAGTCGACTTCAATTAAAGAAGTGGCGGAGCGATTGGGTGTGTCAACGGCGTTGATCGTTAAGGTGTCAAAGAAGCTTGGCTTCAGTGGTTTCAAACAGCTTAAAGACGCGTTAAACGCTCATCATCACTCAGATTCTTACGCGCCAAGTGAGCAACTTCAGCCGGATGATTCTTGCGAGCAGATCGTCACTAAGGTGCTGCAAAACTCCATCAATGCCTTGACGGAAATCCTCAACTTTGTGGATGCCAACATGGTGAGCGCTGCTGCTGAGGCCATCATTAACGCACGTAACATAGAGTTGTACGCAGCAGGTGGTTCGAACATCATCTGTGAAGACTTCCAGCATAAGCTTTTGCGTTTTGGTATTCGCGCCTCAGTGCCTCGTGACCGTCACTTAATGTTGATGTCGGCTAGCGTGTTGAGCGAAAAAGATGTGGTGCTGGTGGTATCGCATTCAGGTCAAACCGTTGATTTGATGGATGCTGTCCGTCTTGCGAAGCAATCTGGTGCGACGATCATCTCTATCACCAACAACTTCCACGCTGAGTTGTCCCAGCTTTCCGATTACCCGCTATACGCGCCTGCATCGCCAGAGCCATTGCTGGGTAAAAACGGCATCGCGCGCTTAGTCAAACTTGCGATGATCGACAGCTTGTATGCGACCATCGCGAGTAAGATTCCAGACCAAGCGGAAGAGAATTTAGAGAAGACCACCAAAGCGGTGGCGATTCTGCATCGATAAAGGTCGCAGAAAGAGGCAAAGCTTCGAGATAAGTAGGATTCAAAAACAATAAAGGCTGACATTACGTCAGCCTTTTTCTTATCTGTATCTCGGGTTATAGGATTAGAACGGATGGTTCGATAGCTGGTTGCTGCTTTCTAGCATCTTCTCAGCTACGTAGCGATGTGTGGCGGTAGTTGGGTGAGTCACATCCCAGAACACAAACTTGTCAGAGCCAGAAGAAGCACATTCTGAGCGCAGCGCATGGTGATACAAGTAATCTGCAGAAGACGAACGGTTAATGTCTTGGCAAGCTTGGCTCGCATTAACGAAGCCGTGTTGCTCTGGGTTCGTAGTTAAGCTTTCAAACAGGGCATGCGTATCATACAGAGTGATGTTGTAGCCTTGTGCTGTGTAGTACGCTGCTTGCGCTTTGATGAACTCGTTCATTTCCACGATCTTCGCACGGATCTTGTCGATTTCCTCTTGAGTTGAGTAGGTAAACTGTGGCGCACGAGTGGCGTCTGGTAGCGTCATCAACAACAAGTTCTTCGCACCCGCATCGGTCAGTTTGATCAAGGCTTCCGCGTAGTCTGATTTCACTTCGGGAACGCTGCGGTTGTAGTTCATGAAGTCATTCAAACCAAACTCGAGCGTAAACAATGTATTGGCTGGCTTGTAGTTTTTGGCAAGTTTCGCATACGCCAAGTAAGAAGAAACTTGCTCACCCACTCCCGTCAGAGCGATGTATTGGTTTTCACCTGCTGCGCCGCCAACAGCCCAGTTGTAGAGCGGTAGGTTCTTCGCTTGAGCAATGTACTCTGTCCATACAAACCCGTTAGAGAAATGCCCTAAGAACCAGCTATTTGGATTCGGGAATCGCCATTGTGATGCGTTAAAGATGTTGCCTGTATCCGACAAACTGTCACCCAGCGCGACGACCTTGTTGATTTGATCGGGCTGCATGACTGGATCGTTGCTCCAGATGGTGTGGTTATAGGAGAAACGGTTATCGGCAGCAAAGAAGGTGATGTCAGCGTTTTCGTTCGCCAGATCTAGGGTCTGCTCACAACGCTCTTTGATGATGCTTTGTGGTGTGTCGGTGTAAAACATGTTTTTGAAAGAAACAGCACTCCACCAATAGCCGTCAATTGTGAAGTAACTGCCGTCAGGATTCTCGGCCCATTCCCAATCTGTCGCAGGCTCGTCTTCTGAATAACTGGTGCGGTACCAACAGCGAACATAAGTGTAGGTTTGTTTCGCTTGCGCACTTCTGACTTGCGAGGTGCTTACCATTTCAGGAGTCAGGGATGGCTCGTCAGCGTGAGCCAAACTCAGTGGTAGTAATAATGCACTAAGTAACGTAATGGTCTTGTTCATGATTCACTCTCTATGATGATTATCGTCATGATTTAAGTGAGAATTTATCTCACTAAACGCCCTCATTCTGAGTAAATACCCTACTTAGTCAAATATCTAATTATTCATTCTGTCAATTTTGGTACCGCAATCGTATTTCAATAGATTTGGTAAATACTAAGATTTTATAAAATCTAGAATAATTACTCACTAACATTAATTTAACATGCACTTTTTGTGTTAATAAGTAATTGCTTTATAAGGTTTTGGTGGTGTTTTTATATGTTAACTAAATCTGTTGTTTAGATGATCTTTTGTTCATTGTTGTGTATTCATGAAACAAATTGTTTGGCATTTTTAGGCGATAACCTATAGCTGAATCGCTCATGTATAAGTCAGGGTTATGATTTTTCATGAGGATAAAGTGAATAAAAATCAGCTCAAAAAGGAATAGAGCAAATGCATCACACAACAACTAAATTAAATGGCTTGTTTTCATTGTCTGCCGTTGCAGTAGCACTGACGTTTTTGATGTCAGCGCATGCGGCTCCTTTAACGGGGTTCGACGAATCTAACTTGCCGACAAAATACATTGTCAAATTTAAAGAAGATACGTCCAGTCCTTCAGCATTGGGTGGGAACTCATTCTGGGGGCCACGCATCGCGCAAGAGTCGGTATTAGATCAGCTCAAAGCGCGTAAAGTGGAAAAGCTAGGAAATCGCGCGATCTACAGCGTGGAGATGGAAGACTCGGAGTTGGGGCAATTACGTAACCGCAGCGATGTGGAATACGTTGAAATTGACCCACCGCGTTATTTGTTAAGCGAGACTATCCCTTGGGGTTATGAGGCGGTGAACGCCCAACTTCTGGATGACTCAAATGCAGGAAATCGCACCGTGTGTATCATCGACTCGGGTTACGATTTGGCGCACAACGATCTGAGTGGTAACCGAGTGTCGGGTACAAACGATAGCGGTACCGGCTCTTGGAGTGTTCCGGGGAACAACAACGCTCACGGTACACACGTAGCGGGTACGATTGCCGCGATTGCCAACACAGAGGGCATCAAAGGCGTTATGCCAAACCAAAACGTGAATTTGCACATCGTTAAGGTGTTCAATGAAGCGGGTTGGGGCTACTCATCCAGCTTGGTGAAAGCGGTACAAACTTGTGCTGACAACGGCGCGAACGTCGTCAACATGAGCCTTGGTGGTAGCCAGTCGAGTGTGACGGAGAAAAACGCGTTGCAAACCATTTACGACCAAGGCGTGCTGCTGATTGCCGCTGCGGGTAACGATGGTAATACTGCGCACAGCTACCCAGCGTCTTACGACTCAGTTATGTCCGTTGCGGCGGTGGATGATAAGCGTGATCACGCGGCGTTCTCTCAAGCGACAGACCAAGTTGAAATCGCAGGTCCGGGCGTAGCAATTCTGTCTACGGTGACTGTGGGCGAGGGTAAGCTTTCAGACATTCGCTTGAACGGTGTTAGCCAGTTCGATCGTGGCATCGTTCCTCACAACCGCTTGATCCAATCGGGCGGCAGTTACGGTCCTGATCCAGTAGCCGGTTCTATCACGGCGACACTGGCAAGTTGTGACGTATCTGGTAGCAGCTTCAGCTGTGGTGATATGTCGGGCAAGATCTGTTTGACCGAGCGTGTGGGCAACCAATCATCAGGCAACTACCCAGAAATCGATGCAGTTCAAGCGTGTTACAACGCAGGCGCAAGTGCGGCGATTGTGTACAGTAACTCTGAGCTACCGGGCTTGCAGAATCCTTTCCTTGTCGATCAAAACAACGCGGCGCGTATTGTGTCAGTAACCGTTGATCGTGCCTTCGGTCAGGAGCTGTTGGGCTACGTTGGTCAAGACATCACGGTATCGACCACCAAGGGTGAAGACTACGAGTACTACAACGGTACTTCGATGGCGACACCGCACGTAACGGGTGTTGCAGGTTTAGTGTGGAGTTACCATCCAACCTGTACCGCAGCACAAGTACGTAACGCATTGATCAAGACAGCAACGGACATCGACGTAACAGGTCGTGATAACCGCACAGGTCATGGTCTTGTGAATGCTGAAGCAGCGAAACAATACCTAGACGCAGGCTGTAATGGTCCGGATAGCGGCGGTTCTGGCGACGACAACGTTCTAGAAAACGGCGTGGCGAAAACGCAGCTTTCTGGCGGCAGCAAATCAAGCACAGTATTCGTGTTTGACGTCCCTGCGGATGCAACGCAAGCGACATTCAACATGAGTGGTGGCTCTGGTGATGCTGACCTTTACGTGCGCTTTAATGGCACACCAAGCACCAGCACTTACGACTGTCGTTCATGGGCGGGCGGTAATGGCGAAAGCTGTAGCTTGAACGTCTCTGGCGCAGGGCAATATGAAGTATTGGTTTACGGCTACAGCGCGTACTCTGGTGTTTCTCTTGTTGCCGCGCATAACGGTTCGGACGATTCATCAGGTGGCGGTTCTGCACCTTCTAGCTACACCAACTCGAATGCAGTAGCAATTCCTGACAACAGCTCTGCAGGTATTGTAAGCCCATTAGATGTGGCTCGCTCTGGCGATGCAGGTTCAGTGACTATCGACTTGGATATCACTCACACCTACATTGGCGATCTTCGTGTCACGCTAACGTCACCTGACGGTGGTCAAGTAGTACTGCACGACAATGCGGGTGGTGGTGCGAACGACATTAAAACCAGTTTCCAAGCGGACTTCTCTGGTTTTGAATCGCAAGGCACATGGGAACTTAAAGCGGTGGACAATGCCAGAAGAGACACAGGCACCATCAACAGTTGGACTCTGACCTTTCAATAAGGAGTGACTATGAAGAAGTTGACCTTACTTTCTTTGTCTGCGGTAGGCGCTACCGCACTATTGGCAATCGGACTGAGCTCAAGCAGCTTGGCAAACAATCAAGGATTTCCTCTCGTGGATGAACGCCAAGATCAAGCCGAGCAGCAACCTGCACGTTACTTTGTTAAGTATCATGAAGGGAAAGAGAGCGAAGTGAGAGCGCTTCTTCGTCAGCACAACATTGAAGTGGTCGACGCTCTGGTGAAACAACACGTGTTGATTGTGGTGGGTGAACAGGCGGAAGTCGATAAGCTCGCCGATCACGATGCGGTCGAGTACACCGAGCAAGAGCCGACAAGAAAGCTGCTATCTAACGGAAGTACGCTTCAATAAGCCAAACCTCCTTAAGATAGTGCCAAAAAGAAAAACGCCCCTCACGTGAGGGGCGTTTGTTTTCTTTCTACGATTGCTTTCTTCTAAAGTTCGTCGTTTGTTATGACTAGAGATTCTTGAAGATTGATGCCGATGAGCCTATTCCCGCATCAATCAAGTCAGTTATCAGCTAGTCATATTCAGACTAACTACTTAGCGAACAATCAGACCCAGTAAGATACCAACAGCGCCGAAGTCTGCGTCACTAAAGGTCGTGTTAGCAAAGCCTAGGTCGCCCAGTACTGGCATTAGGAATACTGGTAGGAAGGTAATCAGTAGACCTTGTGCAAAAGCACCCAAGATTGCACCGCGACGACCGCCTGTAGCGTTACCAAATACACCTGCCGCTGCACCTACAAAGAAGTGTGGAACGACACCAGGGATAATCACAGTAAGCCCCATCACGTAAAGTAGGAACATGCCCAAAAGACCTGCTGCAAAGCTCGATAGGAAGCCAACCAATACCGCGTTTGGTGCGTATGGGAATACAACCGGACAATCAAGCGCAGGTTTTGCGTTTGGTACTAGTTTGTCTGAGATGCCTTTAAATGCTGGAACGATTTCTGCGATAACCATACGTACACCTTGAAGGATAACGTACACACCACCGGCAAATGTGATGGATTGCATCAGTGCGAACATGAACCAGTGCTTACCACCGCTAACTTCGCGTACAAAGTCACCGCCAGCAAAGATACACGTCACCATAAAGATGATGCCCATGGTGAACGAGATTGCTACTGGCGTATCACGTAGGAACAACAAGCTCTTAGGTACGTTCATCTCCTCAGTAGAGTGTTCTTTGTTACCGAACTTGCTGCCAATAAAGCCCGCTAGTACGTAAGAAAGGGTAGAGAAGTGACCAATCGCAACGTCGTCAGAACCTGTTACTTGCTTCATGTACTTGTGAGCAATCGCAGGGAAGAACACCATCACAGAGCCCACAACTAGAGAACCAAGCGCGATCAGTGGAACACCTTTCATGCCGCTAGAAGCAAGGATTGCCGCTACCATCATCGACATAAATAGCGTGTGGTGACCTGTTAGGAAGATGAATTTCCATGGCGTGAAGCGAGCGATCAATATGTTCACTAACATACCGAAGAACATGATCATCGCCATCTCTTTACCAAACGCTTCTTGCGCGATAGAGACGATAGCTTCGTTGTTTGGAACCACGCCAGTGATGCCGAACGCGTGTTGGAAAATCGTCGCAAAGTCACCCAGAGAAGTCACAACTAGACCCGCACCCGCGCCAAGCACGATGAAACCAAGAATGGTTTTTACCGTGCCTTTAATACACTCGGTGACCGGTTTTTTCTGGGCAATTAAGCCGATTAGGGCGATGAGACCTACCAGAACTGCTGGCTCTGATAGAACATCGTTCATTAAGAAACTGAAAAATTCCATAACGCCACCTTATAGAGCGCCAAGCTCTTGAAGTGCCACAGATAGACGCTCTTTCATTGCCACTTTGTCGACCATGTTATCAAGCGCAACGATGCGAGGTTCAACGCCAAGTGCGTTCAACTGCTCAACGATGTCGTTAGTACCGATGAAGATGTCACAATCCGTACCTTTTGCAGAACCTAGATCGATATGATCCACTTCTGCGTTTACATTCAATTCTTTCACGATGCCTTTGATGCTCATTTCCATCATTAGGCTAGTACCAAGACCGTGACCGCAAACAACCATAATTTTCATAATTCAGACCTTTTCTTTTTATAGGGGTGTATGCCCATTTTTTAAGGGCACATCAGGAGTTAGTATTTTTCGATGATCGCGAGAACATCTTGTGTGTTTTGAGCGGTGCAGATGGCTTCTACATGCTCTTCATTCATAAACAACTCAGCCAGTTTAGAAATCGCATCCACGTGCGAGTTACTGTCTGTCGCGGCTAGCGTAACCAGCATTTTCACTGGGTCGTTACCTTCAGAATCGAAGTTCACGCCGTTTTGAATCACCGTGATTGCAAGAGACAAACGGTTAACGCCATCTTCAGGGCGAGCGTGTGGCATTGCCATACCAGGACCTACCACGTAGTAAGGACCGAGCTCTTCGTGTGAGCGGTAAATAGCGTCCACGTAGCTTGGCTCAATCGCGCCATTTTCAATCAGTGCTTCACAGGATTTGCTCACCGCATCTTTCCAGTCAGTAGCATCAGAATGGATGCGAATCACATCAGAGGTAATCAGTTCACGTAGCATTGGATCTTTCCGGTTTGTTGTTTTGTTGATGGGTACTTTATCGATCAATTTGTCAGAAAAACCTGAGAATGATCACAAATGGTAGCGCTATCTGATAGCGCTATCATAAATTGTGATAGCGCTACTATTTTTATCTGTCATCCGAGTTTCATATGCTTGTGATCGACTTCTAATGCGCTAATATCAAAACCACTAAAACGCTGTGGTAAGATGTCGCGGCAGAAAATAGAGAACACTAAATAAGAACAATGAGCGAACCTCGCAAACGAAGAAGTACTGGCAATGTCACCTTGGCGGACGTCGCTAAAAAAGCCGGCGTAGGCACCATGACGGTGTCGCGAGCATTACGAACGCCCGAGCTAGTATCTGACAAGCTGAGAGAAAAGATTCAACAAGTGGTTGATGAGCTCGGCTATATCCCGAATAAAGCGGCAGGGGCTTTGGCGTCTGCTGAAAGTTACTCCATCGCTCTTATCATTCCTTCCCTGTTTGAAAAAGCGTGCGCGCTTTTCTTACCGAGCTTTCAACAAGCGTTGAACAAGGCAGGTTATCAGTTGCTGCTTGGTTACAGTGATTACTCGGTAGAGCAAGAAGAGAAACTGCTTTCGACATTTCTTGAGAGCCGCCCAGCCGGAGTAGTGCTGTTTGGTAATGAACACAGCCAACGCACTAATCAGCTTTTGGAAGCCTCGAACACGCCAGTATTGGAAATTGCTGAGTTAAGTTCGAAAGCGAGCTATCTCAATATCGGTGTTGACCATTTTGAGGTGGGTAAAGCTTGTACTAAGCATGTGATTGAACAAGGCTTCAAGAACGTGGGCTTCATTGGTGCGCGCGGCGATCACTCCACTTTGCAACGTAAGCTACACGGCTGGCAAAGCGCGATGATTGAAAACTACCTTGCGCCGGACCATTTTTTAACCACGCACGAAGCACCATCTTCACAATTAGGGGCGGAAGGGTTGGCAAAGCTATTGCTGCGCGATTCAAGTTTGAATGCTCTGGTATGTAGCCATGAAGAGATTGCGATTGGCGCGTTGTTTGAGTGTCATCGCCGAGTGCTGAAAGTCCCGACCGACATTGCGATTATTTGTTTGGAAGGTTCTTCCATGGGTGAGCACGCCTACCCAAGTTTGACCTGTGCGGAATTCGATTACGAACGTATGGGGACGAAAGCCGCAGACAAGTTACTGCAAGCCATTAAAGGTGAGCCCGTAGAGCACGCAACGGACATGGGCTTTAAGCTAAAACGTCGAGCGAGTACTGCGATCAACTAATTTGATTAGCGACAACCCGCGATACAAAAAACCTCTCGATGCTGAGAGGTTTTTTTATGCGTGAGAATAGTGACTGTCGACTAAGGACGCTCACCTGCCGCTAGGCGACGTTCGATATCTGCAACCACTTCTGGGAAGTCAGCGATCGTATCGATAAGGTAGTGCGGCGAGCTCTTGAGCAGTTTTGCACGCGCTTTTTCACGAGCGGAATTAAGCGTTGCTTCGTCTGCGGCTTGGTATTCTTCAAACGTTAGACCTGCTTCGTTACCTGAAAGCAGCAAGCCAACGGTCCACATACCGGCGTTGTGACCTTCATCGATGCCCGGTGCTGCGTCATCTACTTTGATACACGCATTAACGTCCGTTACATTCAGCTCAATCACGTTCTTCAGTGCCATAAATGGTGCTGGGCGACCACCTTGAGGCAGGTCATCCGTTGCTACTACGTAATCCGGTTTGTAGCCGTAATCCGCAGCCACCGGAATCAATACGTCCATCACTTCGCGAGGGTAACCAGAACAAGAACCGATCTTGATGCCTTTGTCTTTCAGACCGTTCACAACTTCAATCGCATTAAGGATTGGGTCTGCATGGTCCGCCACTTTTGCTTTTTGCAAAGGCATAAATGCTGCGTAGATAGCATCGATGTCTTCGTTGGTCATTGAGCGACCAAATTTCTCATTCCAACGCTTATCAACCGCAGGGATACGACCCACAGCTTGGATGTGCTCCCACTTACCAAGGCCCATTGGTTCGCGCGCTTCTTCTAGGTCGATTTCAAAGTCAAAGCCTTGTTTGAACGCTTCCACAAAGATGCTAGTTGGTGCAAAAGAGCCGAAATCGACGATAGTGCCAGCCCAGTCAAAGATCACTGCTTGAATTGGTGAGTTGCTCATGTTCAATCCTTTTTCTTGCTTGCCAGAGCGCTTGCCTACACGTCGGAACTGCGCTCAGGATAAATTGGTTTTTGTTGAGGTCTATTGACCCTAAATGTAATTAAAGTCTTTACACACTTTGGCGATGGCTTCTTCGAAGATCGCCAACGCTTCTGTCAGCTGTTCGCGAGTGATGATCAGCGGTGGGCTGAGTTGAATCACGTTACCTTGCGATACCTTGAAACTCACTCCGTTGTTGAGGCATTGGTACAACACAGCTTCCGCTTCGTCATACGCGCGTGCTTTGCTTTCGTGGTCAGTGACCAACTCAATGCCCCACAACATGCCGATGCCACGCACATCACCAATCACTGGGTATTTGGCTTTCATCTCTAGCAGCTTTTCACGCATGAACTGGCTATCGGCTTTGGCTTTATCTAGCAAACCGTCTTGCTCAATAGCTTCCATGGTTGCCAGTGCTGCAGCACAACCAATAGGGCTTTTCTCATGAGTGTAATGACCCATTGAGATTTGCTCGGCAGTGTTGTATTTGTCTTTGGTTACCATGGCTGCTATAGGCACTAACCCTCCGCCCAAACCTTTACCGATGCAGAGCATATCTGGCTCGATGTCGTAGGCTTGGTATGTGAACCATTCACCGCTGCGACCCATGCCATTTGGGATGTCGTCGATGATCAACATGACATTGTGTTTGTCACAGATTTCTCGAATGCGTTTCCAGTAGGCTTTGCTCGGCACTTGTACGTCGGTATTACGAACTGCTTCTGCGATAAACGCGCCCACGCCGCCTTCTTTCTCAATCACGTATTCGAGGTAATTGGCGTAATGCACATCGCTGCTGTCCGCAACTGGGAAAGCGCCACGGTAAGATACGGCTGGTGGAATGCGTTCAACACCTGCCATTAATGGCCCCATGCCTTGGCGGAAACACGCTTCGCCACCTACTGAGATGGCATCCAATGATGCGCCGTGGAAGGAATCCCACAACGACACCACCTTGTAGTTGCCCGTGATGTGGCGTGCTAATTTAAGAGCCATACCAACCGCAGATGTGCCACCCGGAGCAAACAGCACGCGGTTCAATTCGCCGCCACAGATTTGGGTGAGTTTTTCGGCACATTCAATCGCAGTTTCATTGGTAAAACGACGTGGTGAAAACGGCAGTTTGGCGATTTGCTCTTGCACACGGTTAATCACATGCGGATGACCATAGCCTAGCTGGTGGACGTTATTGCCATGAAAGTCCATGTACTTTTTGCCGGTGGCATCTTGGATGTAGATGCCTTCTGCTGCCTCCAAGGTATCTAAGCAAGGCGTCGACATGGCTTGATGAAGAAAGACCTCCGAATCACGCTTCAACAAGGCTTGCGTGCGTTCGTCGTCCATCGATGCATTCCAAGCTTGGCGCGCTGGTGTTGTGTTGACATCGCCTTCGCTGCGGAAATGGGTCGGTTTGATATTCTGAGTCATAACGCTCTCTCAATCAGAAGGCTGCTTTACGCAACTTGCCAGTACATTGCTTTTTCAATTGCACCGATTAAGCGCTCGATATCTGCTGGGTAAACTTCGCCAATGTTGCCGATACGGAAGCAATCTGCGTTCGATACCTTACCCGGATAAATCACAAAACCTTGCTCTTTTAAACGTGTGTAGAACGCTTTGAACTGGTAATCACTGTGCGTCGGAGAGTAGAAAGAAGTGATGATTGGCGAGTGAAGGTCATCACTCAGTAGTGGCTCAAACCCCAAAGAGCGCATACCTGCAACCAGTGTTTTCTGGTTAGTTTGGTAACGGTTATGACGAGCCTCAATGCCGCCTTCTTGTTCCAGCTCTAACAATGCTTGATAGAAAGCGCGAACCGTGTGCGTTGGAGACGTAAAACGCCATTTGCCGTGGTTTACTTCCATACAGTGCCACTGGTCGTAAAGATCAAGGCTCAAAGAACGATCCTGACCTTGGCACTTTTCGAGCTCAGTTTGTTTCGCAATCACAAAGCCAAAGCCCGGCACGCCTTGAATACATTTGTTTGCAGAGCTGATCATAAAATCGATGCCTAGCTCAGCGATATCGATAGGAATGCCACCAAAGCTCGACATGGCATCGAGAATCACGACTTTACCGTGTGCTTTTGCCGCAGAAGCAAATGCCTCAATTGGGTTAAGCATGCCAGTGGTTGTCTCACAGTGAACAATTGCCACGTGTGTGATAGCAGGATCCGATGCCAATGCAGTTTCCACCTCGTTCAAGTGTGGCTGTGATGTTTCGCCTGGGGAAACTACATGGCATGGAATATTTAGGTAATCAGCGATCTGAGCGATACGTGCACCGTACGCACCGTTGTCGACAACCAACAATTTTCCATCTTTGCCAATGGCGAATTTGTCGGATTGGCAAACTTTGCGACATACTTTTCCTCTTCAAGCTTGTGGGTGTCTGTGGGTAACACCTTCACTTTAGGCGTGATTGTGACCTCGGTAGTGGGTGTGCTTGCGTTTGGTTATGCCTACGCGCTGACTCGTTCATGTATGCCGTTTAAAGGTTTGTTTCAAATCCTAGGCACTGCGCCAATTCTTGCGCCTTCGTTGTTGCCGGCGATCAGTTTGATCTTCCTTTTCGGTAATCAAGGCATTGCCAAAGATATGTTGTTAGGAAACTCGATTTACGGCGTGATTGGTATCTCGATGGGTTTGATTTTCTGGACCTTCCCTCATGCATTGATGATCTTAACCACCTCACTGCGCACTTCAGATGCCCGTTTGTATGAAGCAGCCCGCGCACTGAAAACTTCACCCATCAAAACCTTCTTTATGGTGACGTTACCTGCGGCGAAATACGGTTTGATCAGTACGCTTATCGTCGTCTTTACGCTGGTTATCACGGACTTTGGTGTGCCGAAAGTGATTGGTGGAAGCTACAACGTTCTGGCGACTGACATCTTCAAGCAAGTTGTGGGACAACAAAACTTTGCTATGGGTGCGGTGACCAGCATTATGCTGTTATTCCCTGCGGTAATGGCATTTGGTGCAGACCGCTGGGTACAGAAAAAGCAAAAGAGCTTATTTGACACACGCTCGGTGCCTTATCAGCCAGAACCTAACAAAGCGCGCGACAGTATTTGTTTGGTTTACTGCAGCATCATTTCTATCGCAGTGTTGGCAGTACTTGGTATGGCGGTGTATGGCTCGTTAGTTACATTCTGGCCTTGGAACAAAGCGTTGACGCTAAACAACTACAACTTTGCTGAAATGAGCACCTACGGTTGGAGCCCATTCTTCAACTCGCTAACGCTGGCAGGTTGGACAGCGGTTATTGGTACAGCAATCATCTTTGTCGGTGCTTACTGCATTGAGAAAGGGCGTGCGTTCGGTCCAATTCGTCAAGTGATGCAAATGCTCAGCGTGGTGCCAATGGCGGTTCCGGGTATGGTGCTTGGCTTGGGTTACATCTTTTACTTCAACGATGCGAACAATCCTCTGAACGTACTTTATGGCACCATGGCATTCTTGGTGATTAACACGGTAGTGCATTACTACACAGTGGGTCACATGACCGCCCTGACAGCGCTAAAGCAGTTGCCATCGGAGATTGAAGCCACGGCGGCATCGGTGAAGCTCCCTCAATACAAGTTGTTCTTTAAAGTGACATTACCTGTGTGTTTACCTGCGATTTTGGACATTGCGACTTACTTGTTTGTTAATGCATTGACCACCACTTCTGCGGTAGTATTCCTTTACTCAACCGATACGATTCCGGCTTCGGTCTCGATTCTGAATATGGACGATGCCGGTCAAACTGGCGCTGCAGCAGCGATGGCTGTGATGATCATGATGGCTGCCGCAATTGCGAAGATTGTTCAGATGACTTTGGGTAAATTGTTAGAAAATCACACACAAGCTTGGCGCAAAAGATAAGGACACTTCGTGCAATACGTAAAAATTAAAGATTCGATTGTTGAACAGATTGAAGCGGGCATGCTATCGCCGCGTCAAAAACTGCCAGCAGAGCGTAAGTTGGCGGAGTCGTTCGATACTACACGCGTCACTCTGCGTGAAGCTTTATCACTGCTGGAAGCAGAAGGTCGAATCTATCGCGAAGATCGCCGAGGTTGGTTTATCTCACCTGAGCCATTGCGTTACGACCCAACCCAAACGCTGAACTTCCCGAACATGGCGAAAGCGCAAAATCGTGTGCCAAAAACGGAGTTGGTCGCAGCAAAAGGAACCTTGGCAAACAAACAAGCCGCGCGCTTGCTGGACTTGCAGCCTTTCTCGGACGTGTATCGAGTCGACCGTGTGCGATACCTTGAAGATAGGCCTGTGGTATTCGTAACAAACTACATTCGCCCAGAGCTGTTTCCGAACCTGCTGGACTACGATTTATCAAATTCACTGACGGACATTTATCGCGATCATTATGGCGTGACGTATCAAAAGATTCGCTACCGCATTTCAACCAGTACTTTGTTGGGTGAAATGGCTCAAGCACTACGCGCGACAGCCGGCACACCAGCGATGGTGGTGGAGCGTATCAACTACAACCAACACGGTGAGTTGATTGATTGCGATATCGAGTATTGGCGACACGATGCCATCAGCATTGAATCTCTGGCGGAACTCAATCGTTAAGTGGATTTTCTCATTATGTAAGGCTCCATCTCGGAGCCTTTATTTTCAGCCCTAAACCNNGGTGGTTATCATCCGTTTCGGCTTTGCCTGTAAAACTACTCATGCTAAATGCGTCTTTGATTTTTCCAGAAGTCAAAGAGGACAAATAACATGAGTAGATACAATCAAGCTTCCCACGTATTTTGGCTATATCAATACCATATAGTGTGGACTCCAAAGTTTCAATCAGCTCTTCTTTGCCTTCCATATCCAAATGGTTGGTCGGTTCATCTAAAAATAGCATGTGATAACGCGCGAGGGTTAAGCCCACAAACAGCAGCCTCGCTCGTTCTCCGCCACTTAGACTGACGACTTTCTGCTCGTGTCTTGCGTACTCGAATCCTGCTCCAATTAGCGAACGTTTTGCCTGTTCACTGCTGATGCTGGCAAACGACTGCAGCGCATCTGTGATGGATTGATGATCGTCGAGTTGCCTTAGAGATTGATCGTAGTAACCCAAGCGACAGCGGTCGTGGAAAGTCACACTCTCATGTTTGTTGCCTAGGTCGGTTTGGATGGCTTCATACTGACGATAAAGCAGATTCAACAAAGTCGATTTACCGCAACCATTACTGCCTAGAACGGCAATTCGGTCGCCACTTTTCACGCGCATTTCTGCCAAATCAAACAAATGATAATCACTGTTTGGTGGCGTTACCGAGAAAGGCAAAACCTCTAACAGTCGATTTGCTGGCATTGACTCACCTTGAAGTTGCAGCGCCCACGGTGTGCCTTCTGTCAGTTCGGTTTGTTCTTCCTCTAAACGTTCTTTGCGCGCAAACATCGTCTTGGCTTTTCGAGCAAGATCTTCGTTATCGTAGACTTTGCCCCAAGTGGCTAGACGCTTGGCGCTTTTCTCGATTCGGTCGATCTCTTTCTGCTCGCTGGCATGGCGAAGTTGATCGGTTTCATCTTTCTCTTTTAATGCTTGTCTTGCTTGAGAGCAAGCCAAAGAGAAATGATGCAGAGACCGATCTCGCATGACCCAAGTGGTGTTGGTGACGCGATCGAGTAAGGTTTGATCGTGAGATACCAATACGAATGAGCCTTTCCAGTTTGATAGGAATTGCTCTAACCAAAGGAGCGATGGCAAGTCCAAGTGGTTGCTTGGTTCATCCAGAAGCAGTAAGTCAGGTTGATGGATAATCGCACGAGCAAGCAGGAGTCGCATTTGCTGACCTCCGCTGCAATTCTCAACCGGCATGTGTCGTTCTGTGGTCGAAAATCCGAGTTCATCCAATAAGAGTTCGGCGCGCCAGAGCTCATCATCGGATAAGGATTCCGCTAACGCGTCCAATACGGAATGTGTGCTTAAAGACTCAGGTAAATGTTGCTCAACATAACGCATCAAACATGAACTGGCTTTGGCAACCGTGCCTTGGCTTGGTTCAAATTGAGCGCTAAGCAGTTTGAGTAGGGAGCTTTTACCACAGCCGTTATGACCGATAAGACCAATTTTGTCGCCACGGTGAATCGTAAACGTTAGATCTTTGAAGATTGGTGTTGCTGTATGAGAAAGGGTTAGTGATTGTGCAGTTAAAAAAGTACTCATAGTGTTCTCAAGAATTTTGGGCGCAAGACGCCGTTGTCATAACTGACAATAATTCTTCGAGCTTGAGGGAAAGTACTCGGGTGACGTGTTTTCGTCGAAAGGTAATTATTCGCTCAAGTCGAGATTATCGCAGCGCGAAATCTGAAACTCTTGAGCGGTCCTTCATGCCATAAAAACGTGGGTTGATTGAACACCACAAAGACATAAATTCCTCCTTAATTTCGTTGTAAGTGTTGTCACTTTTGGTTGATAGATTCGCTAGATTCTAAACCTAAAAGTGGCAATGTACAGATAGCTTGATGAAAAAATGATGAGAGGATCACCAAGGTATCACGCGCTTTTAGCGATATAAGCTGAATTTTTTGGTCAATTCTCGAAGAGTTTCAGTCTCGCCGAACAAACAAATGCCTAAATATTCTAAATCGGCTTCTGGTGTGTTTTTGGTGGTTTGTTGTTGTATTTCAGAGCCACCTACTACCATGGTGTGAGTAAAATCGGAGAAGGGGATGTCTTTATCGAGTGCTTCTTGGCGAAGTTTTCTGATTTTGTTGGAGTTGTCCGCTCTCAAGACGATAAACGGATAGTGGGAGATATTTGGATGAACATTGCCGTCGAGATCGTGATAGTCGATGTAGACTGCGTCGCCATCAGAAAGTTGATTCGCAAGGCTTACGCTCAAGTGTCCTAATACGTTAACGGCGCGTCCCACTTCGACTTTTTTACTGATTACGGCAACAAATCGTTTTTGGTTTTCGTCGGGAAGTTGATTCATGGAGGACCTCGTTTTTCTATTGATCTGGCTATTGTTTAACTGCCTCCATTGTATTTCCTCGCACGCGCAATTTTGTTTCTAACATTGCTGTCGAAAAGCTAAGTTTGCAATAAACGAATGATTTAATCGTTTTTCATGCAATAAGATTTCCCGAGTTTTCTAATAGACAAGGCACCAACGGACTGTCGGTGCCTAAGTAAATGATGAACTAAATTCTATTGTTTGTTTAGCTCAGCCGCGGTATCAACAAAGATGCCTTGGATGTCTTTCGCTTCACGCTCTGTTTGACCACCGTGTTTTAGGAACGCGTCGATGATCGCTGCGGTTTTTTGCTCTTTTGCGCGCTCTAAGAAGTAACGCAATTCTAGCTCTGCACCTGCGTCTTCATCTTTGATAGAGGTTGCGATGATCTCTTTGTACATTACGATGTCACGCACTTCTAGTTGGCTAATCACGCCCAATGTTGCCGCTAAGAACCCATCTAACTCTGCTTTAGGAACAAACTGAGTAATGATGTTTAACGGCTCTGCTTGTTGTGCCGTAAAGTCGTTACCAAGTAGCAGTGCTTGAAGCGCTTTGTTTTTGCCCATGCGGCGAGCGAACTGCACCGCACCTTGACCACCCGTTGGGATGTTTACGTGAATCTCTGGCTGAGCAAATGCTGCGTTTTCAGTGCCGTATGCCAAGTCACACGCCATCACAAACTCATTGCCGCCGCCACGAGCTACACCATCAACCATAGCAACCGATACTTGTTTCATCGCTTTGATGTTGGCAATCATGTGGTTGAATTCAATGGATGCTGCCTGACCACCTTGTGTGCCGTTGATAACGTTCAAATCTAAATGCGCCAAGAAGAAAGACTCATGAAGCGATTTGAAGACCACCACTTTTGTATCGCGGTCATCTTTAAGTGATAGTACAAATTCGTTGATTTCATTAATCAAATCGATAGTCAGTACGTTCACTGGTGGGTTGTTGATTTCAACAGTAGCGATGCCATTTTGTTGTGTGATTGATAGAGTTTTCATAGCTGTTTCCTCAGCGTTAGTAAGATCAGCAGACCTCGGTAACGCGAATTTATTGGTTTGGTATTGAGGAGGTTTGTCTCTCTCCCGTTGTGTGCAGCTACTATAGATTTGTTATAAGATGAGAAAAATAAGCTAAATAGCACATAATTGGTGCTCTATTGGCAACAATAGTTTTTTAGGTAAGACGTTATGGATTTCTCTAGTCGTTTACTGCTGTTACTTGAAGTGGTCGAGCTTGGCTCGTTCACCAAGGTATCAGAACAGAAGAATGTGGATCGTTCGGTGATCTCAAAACAGATCAGCCGTTTGGAAGAGGAGTTGGGCGTTCGATTACTCAACCGAACCACGCGCTCTTTATCGTTAACGGCTGCTGGGAATGAAATGGTCAACCAAGCCAAATCCCTTCGGTCACTTCTCAGTGATACTCACCGTTTGGCGCAGAATTATCACGAAGAGCCTCGTGGTGTCTTGCGTATTACCAGCTCGACCATGTTCGGGCGTCAATATGTTCAAGATGCGATTTCGGTGTTTCAACAGCAATATCCAGATGTGGAATTTGAACTGCGCTTAGAAGATCGCATGGTTGATATGGTGCAAGAGGGGTTTGATATTGGCTTCCGCATCGGACGACCTAAAAACTCAAGCTTGATTACCTGTAAGATTGCACGAAGTCGCCTGTTGATTGTTGCCGCCCCAGCGTTTTTAGAAAAACATGGTGAGGTGAACAGTCTTGAGAAACTGGAATCACTACCCGCCACTATTTACGCCGCCCCAGGGTTGTTATTCGATAAATTCGGCTATCAAGATGAGCAAGGTAAACAACAGCATTTTCAGCTTAATGTCGCTTATAAAGTGAATGATGTGGAAATGTTAGCAAGAAGCGCAGCAGGAGGAAATACGCTTGCTGTGGTGACCGCACAAATGGTTCAAGACGAAATCAAACAAGGCAAGCTAGTGCCGATCATGACGCACTTGAACATTGATGATTTCGGTACTTTTTATGCCGTGTATCCGCACCGAGATGCACCGATCAAAACCAAGTTATTTATCGACACACTCAAATCCATTGTGGGAGAAGAGACGCCCATTTGGGAAAAGAACATTCCGAACTTCGACAAGATGTATGGACGAGGAAAGTAGAGCTATTAAGCAACTAGACTTCACCATATTAATCTAAACAAAAGAGGCTCGACGGAGCCTCTTTCACGTTCGTTTTAAATGCGAGTTTGAATCTAAACTAAAATGCGCTCAACTTGCTCAATAACATAGGAATTTTCTAGCGCTTTACCCAACATCAATTGATGGTTTAGTAGTCCTAGCATAAGGGTATAAAGCGATTCTTTGTGTTGCGCTGAAACGTAGTTTTCTAGCATCGTCATGTACTTTTGATTCGCAAGTAACATGCATGGATCGGTAGCTATGTTTTCTTGCCCAATCACATCAATGTAATCAGATACGAGCTTCATTTCTTGGAAGAAACGCAGAGCCATTTGCTGGAAGATCAATACGAAGTTTTCCACTTGTTGCTCTGTATTCGCTTCACTTGAGTTTGGTCTATCTGCTAGCACTTCTGCATCAAAGTTGACGATGGCCTCTGTTGCGGCTTTGAATAGTTCATCCTTACTTTTGTAATAGTGATAAACCGCACTTTTGCTCATTCCTAACTGTTCGCACAGCTGTCTCATACCAATATTTTTGTAACCGAACTCAAGGAATACTTCGGTTGCTTTTAAGGCAATTTCTCTACGTCTGCTCTCATGGTCGACGATCTTCGGCATGGTTTTCTTCTCAGCTTTTATTACCGCAATGCCCCGCAGTATAACACAAGATCTTTTATTTAGACCGAGTGGACAAAAAAGATCTTTACCTAGCTCTCAAAGCGTACTAATTTAAAAAGACCAAGTGGTTGAAATAAGGTTTTAGTATGAAAATTGATTGGAGTGCTCCTCAAGCAAGAGCGGGTTTCTGGGGTGGAATTGATAAGCTGATTGGTCCGGGTGCAACGAAAGCAGAAAAGAATTTACAGCTGTATGTCCCTTTTGCTGCTGGTTTTGTCGTGGTGATTTATGCGTACTTTGCACAACTGGATTGGACTACTACTCAATATGTTATCGCGGGTTTGCTCACAGTGGATATCATCGGCGGCATTATTACCAATGCGACGTCTACGGCAAAGCGCTGGTTTCATCGTGAAGGACAAGGCTTTAAGCAGCACATGAGTTTTATTCTGACTCATTTCGTGCAGCTTTCTCTCTACAGTTGGACGTTTTTGAATCTCGATATCATGTGGATTGTTGTGATCGGTGGTTACATGGTTCTGGCATGTAGCCTAGTCATGAAAACACCGTTGTATTTACAACGTCCTGTGGCGCTAACTCTGTATTCTCTGAGTGTGATTATTTCGATTTATTGGGCACAAGCACCACAAGGTTTGGAATGGTTTTTACCGCTGTTCTACCTAAAGTTATTGGTGAGCCACGTATTGCGTGAAGAACCATACCGACCAGAGCAAGAATAGGACGTCATGTTATGAAAACGCACCCTCGAATTTTAATTGCGGGCTCAACGGGGTACTTAGGCTCGAATATTGTTGAGCTACTCCTCTCTGAGCACATTGATTTTAAAGCCATTGCGAGAAACAAAACCAAGTTACTCGCAATGGGCGTGGAAGAGTCACAAGTGATAGAGGCTTAGGTTACTCATCCCGATGAGCTTAAAGGTGTTTGTGAGGGTGTGGATGTTGTTATCTCATGCTTGGGCATTACTCGCCAACAAGACGGATTAGGTTATTTGGATGTCGACTACCAAGCAAATTTGAACTTGCTTGAAGAAGCAGAGCGAGCAGGTGTCGGTAAATTCATCTACATCTCTGCGTTTAATGCTCAGAAATATCCTCAAGTTCGTCTTTTAGAGGCGAAAGAACGCTTTGCGAATCGGCTTCTGCAATCAACAAAACTAACCCCTTGTGTGATTCGCCCGAATGGCTTTTTCTCTGATATTACCGAAGTGTACAACATGGCGAAATCAGGTCGAGTATTTACTTTTGGCGATGGTGAAAATTTGCTTAATCCCATTCATGGAAAAGATTTGGCAAGGTTTTGTTTAGAGGCTATTGAACGAAATGACACGGAACTCGATGTCGGTGGTCCAGATGTTTTGTCTGTCAATGACATTGCTCGGATCGCGTTCAAATCTCAAAACAAAGTGGAGAAAAACACGCACCTACCGGACTTCCTGCGCACAGTTGGGTTATCGATAGTACGTCATTTTCCGGAGAAATGGGGCGGTCCAGCGGAGTTCTTTTTAACCATGTTAGGCGGTGACAATATTGCGCCGACTTATGGTCGTCATCGACTAGAAGACTACTTTGGCGAGCTGGCTTCAACCGATAACGAATAGATTGTGAAAAAACAAAAAGCACACGAGAGGTGTGCTTTCCATTCCATTGGCTAGGCAGGTGCTAAGTCGTGCTACTTCGCTTGTTGCATCTCAACTAAACCACCTGCGTTATGAAGGTTGGTAAACCCTTGTGATTGCAGGTACTGATACGCTTGCCCTGAGCGATTACCACTGCGGCAGTAGAGCACGATCTGTGTGTCTTTATCGACATTGGCAAAGTGTTTATCCAACTCTGAAAGTGGGAAGTTAACCGCATTGTCCAAGTGACCATCGGAAAACTCTTGTGGCGTACGCACATCGACAATCATTGCACCTTGCTCAATCCATTGCCAACCTTGCTCTGCACGTTCAGAAGCCAATACCGGTGGTGCGGTGAAAGCTAAGCTCAAACAAGTGAATACAATCGGAAGTAGTTTTTTCATTGAGTTCCTTTCCTCAAGGTCAATAGCCCTTAATCGTTCTGATGAAGATTATACGTGCGATTATCAAACTTCGATGTGCTCTTAGTCGAGTTGTGTTACAGAAATCACCACCAAACATTGGTAGTTTTTTTCGAAATGACTAGAGTGGTTGAACACGTGCTACACAATGGAAACTTAGGAAATGGAAAACCTCAATATTGTTGAAATTAAATCTTTTGTTCCGGCGAAAGATTACGAGCTATCAAAGCGCTTTTATCAGGCGTTGGGTTTTGAGATGCCTTCGGATTTTGGTGGTGTGGCGTACTTCTTCAAGGGCAGTTGCTCATTCTTGTTGCAAGATTTTTATGAGCCAAAACACTGCAATAATTTCATGATGCATTTGCTGGTGGAAGATGTTGCCAACTGGCATGAACATGTTTCGAATGTCGATCTGGCGTCATTCGGAGCCAAGATGACAGAATTGGTTGATCAACCTTGGAAGATGCGAGAATTCTGTTTGCACGATCCTAGTGGCGTGCTGTGGCGCATAAGCCAGAATATCGATTAATTTCAACTATATAAAAACAACAAAGGGAGCGAGCGGCTCCCTTTGTTTTTGCTCTAGTGCAATAGCGCGTACATAGCGCCGCGATTGGCGGTCGGGTTCTCGGTGTAAATCCAATCCAAAAACTCAGTGGCGTTCTTTCCTACCTTTGGGCAATAAAGATCTTTGTTTGCCCCTTGCTGCATTAGCCATTTAAACGCTTCGAAATCATCATGAATGATGGCGGAGTGCAGAGGTGGACTGTTACTTTCGTTCAGCCAATTTACGTCAAACCCATGTGCGATTAAGGTGTTTGCCATACGAAAGCGGCTATGACTGTCACCACTTAGAATCGACGAAATACCATATTGATACTCGACTAAGCTTAG
Organism: Vibrio owensii CAIM 1854 = LMG 25443; assembly: GCF_000817815.1. Classification (GTDB taxonomy): domain Bacteria; phylum Pseudomonadota; class Gammaproteobacteria; order Enterobacterales; family Vibrionaceae; genus Vibrio; species Vibrio owensii. Next base: position 77,615 of record NZ_JPRD01000042.1, on the reverse strand, counting down.
TAAATCTTGCGAAACGCCAAACGTCTCAAAATAGAATAAGCAATCTTCGCTATCAAACACTGGAATATCATTTCCTAATGCGCACAACATCATTCGTTCTTCGGTGAGGGAATGCTTCAAAAACAGTGCGAATGAAGTTGTGATAAACGATAGGGTAAAGATTGTGGTTCTAATTGTTGTATTGATGTCCATATCTACCTGTATTTAAAAAATAAAAAGCCGCAAGCGCACCTGACGCTTGTTGGCATTAGGTAAACTTGGAAACGGTTTAATTGTGGAAATAAGGTGTCATTACGCGGGTTACGCAGCCATGGTTTGGCGTTCTTCTTCTAGCAACCAGCCGTACCACCAACTCATGAATTCAAGAGTCACGATTGGGTAGGGGTTTTGGTCAAATGGGATGTTATTGATAAATGCCAGCTTGCCTTTGCCAACGACTTCGTCAACCAATTGAAGCCCGCCATCGTCATAGTCTTTCATGATAGTTCGTCCTTTTTATCATTCGGAAAACTATACATTACAGAGTTCTCTAACCTGCAATACGGCATTGTACAAAGAGCCAAAAATGAAAATGCTATTATCAATAAAAAATTATTTCTAATCAGATGTTTATGATTGTTCACTTGTTAGTGAATGATGGTTTATGAAGTCAACTAAGTCAGTAACTTGGTTTGGTTCGATGAATCGAGATCCAATTTTGATTTCATGCTGGCACAGTGTGAAATTGTTCAAAAAGCGATAAATGATTTGCCATTGCTGTATTCGAGCCAAACTGAGGTGAGACGCGTAGCTAGGTTGGAGCCATTCGGTATAGCGTTGCCAGAAGCGCGAATTCCAATCTGGATGCGTGGGGAAAAGGGAGTGAATCGCGGCGGCATCGAGCTCGCCTTTTTTGGTCAATAAACCCAAGCCGATTTGCCACTTGCTCAGTGCATTTTCAATATTCACTCGTCGCCATGTTTCATCCCACCAACTCATGTTTTGTTTACCGCTGTTGTTAATGTCGTACACGTTACGTGAGGCGACATGGCAGTAGTACAGATGTGTGTTGCCACTGATTACAGTTGGTGTAAATGCGGTAATCGCAGCGCCGCGAATAAAGCTTTCATGCTCTAGCAATATAGCTTTTGGTAGCTGAGATTTTAGATACTTTGCTAAGTTCTGCATGTGGGCGTGAGCGGCAAATACAGGGCGCGTTAGAAACACTTCCTTGGATTGGGCATGTTGGGCATCGCAGTAACCGAGTTGATCAAATTGGCTGCGATTTAAGATCTTGTCGTACGTCTTCTGCGCTTGAAGCAGTACGTCTTTTTCTGTAGGAGCGAGCTCTTTCTTGGTGAGTCTATAACGGCTCTGCTCTTGCACCTCTTCAGGTAACGAATCTTTCTCCATCAGTGCGTTATCACTGATCAACAGTACATATCCCGTCTTGGCATCGGCCGTCGATAGTGTCCAAATATGCGCGCTACTTTGAGAGCGGCTATCGTGTCTAAATCCAGATCGTGCGACTTGAAGAAACGAACGAGTTTGTAGGACTGAGAAATCAAGCTGCGCTTCAAACAAACGGCTGAAGGTATTGAGTAGCTCAGCCAATTGTTCCATTCGCAGAGAAAACGCGCGGTGATTGAGCCCCAAAGCCTGTTGCAGTTCTTGGGGAGGAACGCCAGAAATCAAAGCCTCCAGCATTGGTTGCAGGTTTGATGATGCTTTACTTGCGTTGATCAGCGTTGCGGTCTTTTTACATTGCCGACATTGCACACGTTTGGTGCCAGAGGTTGTGCGTCCGAAACGTTGCCAAGATGCTTTTGAACAATGGCATTGAGGTAATAAATCGAGTTTAAAAGTGTGCTGTTCCAGTTGATTGGCTAACGCGAGAATGGGCTCGTTCACCAAAACAGGAGGATAAGCACCACACTCAGAACAATGCCACGCATCGTAACCGAGTCGGTTTGAGCGCGAATACAAGCTCAAGTCGGGTACGCCGCAATTGGCGCAACCAAACGACTTACAGCCATTGTATTCTTGACGAAATGTCATGGTGCTTATTCTCCGAGCTAAGTCCGTAATGGATTTAGTTTTGGCTTACGTCTACTTGGCGACCGAGTTCTGGTACGGTCACTTGCTTCTTCGCTTTGAACTGGTCAATCAACACTTGTGTTACTGAATCGCCTTCTGATTCAAACGTACCTTTCTCAAACACATGATAGCCGTCACCGCCACTTGCAGCGTAAGAGTAAGTCGCGACTTTGTATGAGTCAGCATTGTCCACTGGTTTGCCGTTTACATTTAGGCTCACCAAGCGTTGACCCTCTGGTTTTTCGTTGTCATAACGCGCTTCGATACCAGAGAATTGCGCCAGACCGTAAGGCAAGGTGTAGCTGTATTCCAACAGTTCTTTGAGCTGTTCACCGCTCAGTGTCACGACCGAGAGTTTATCCGTGAATGGGAAAAGATCCATCACGTTTTCCATCGTCACTGGGCCTTTGTTTAAGTCGACCCGAATACTGCCAGAGCTGATCATACCCACATCGGCGTTGGCAGCTTCACGCATCATATCAGCCACCAAGTTGCCGACGTTTGATTCGCGGTAGTAACGGCGGTAAGCAGTGTCGTTGATGGTCGCCAGTTGCTCGCTTAACTCAGGGAATTTGCTGCGTGCATTGGCGATAAGGTCGCTGGTTTTCTTGTCTCGTTCCAGTTTGTCGGATTCAACAGGAATGAGTTTGCCATCAAGCAGTTTTACGTCGTGCTTTTCTGTATCCACCGCAAACTTGGTGTAACCCAAGTATTTGCCCTGACCGAATGTAAGACCGATGACGGTGCCGGTTTTCGGGTGCACAACTGGCTTCCACAAGCCATGGTCTGAGTGACCACCAAAGATCACATCCACACCTTTTAGCTTGCCAGCCATGTCGTAGTCTTCATCAAAACCGCGTTGCACTTCTGGGTCTGCTTCTTTGTCGGTTTGCATTGGCGCCGTTTTGTTTTGGTGAGTCAGTACGACAATCATGTCCACTTCATCACGAATCTTATCAACCCAGTATTGAGTGACTTCGATAGGATCATCAATGGTTAAACCCTTGCGATTGCCTTTCCACATGGTGTTGTAGAACGCATCCACGCCCATGACACCTATCACGCCTACACGAACGCCATCGCGCTCAATAATGGTGTAGGGCGAAGCAAATGGAGCATCGTTTTGCTCGAATTTGATGTTGGCGTTCAGCACTGGGTAAGCCGCTCTCGGCATGTTCTCTTTCAGTGTTTGCCAACCGTATTCAAATTCATGGTTGCCGAGCGTAATCGCGTCGTAGCCCATAGCGCTGTACAAATCGAAAGAGAGTTTGCCTTGAGTCTTCTTAGCAAGTGAACCCGTGAAAATGTCACCCGCGTCAAACAAGAAACTGGTCTCTTCCTTCGCTCGGGTTTGTTTGATCAAGGTGGCTAGATAAGGAATACCACCGATGTGTGAGATGTCTGGATTCCAAAAGGCATCTACAGGTTCGTAAACGCTCTCGATGTCGTTGGTGTGCAGCAGCGTGACATTGCGAATTTCCGCAAATGAAGAAAATGAAGCACCGATAGAAATTGCAGCCAAGGCGCAAAGTAACGGCTTTTTAGAAAATGTGTTCATAGCTGATCCGGTTAAGTCGAATGAATGTTGGGTTTCGCGAAACGGGGCAACTTTAAAAAAGCAAACGTTTCGTTCGCTTGAATTGGATCACATAAATTTACTGAGCTTATGATTAATTGTCGCAGAGTGATCATTTGTGTTGGTGAAAGTGAAAGTGAAAGTGAAAGTGAAAGGCTAAAAACAAAAGGCCAGCTCTCGCGAACTGACCTTTGAAGAGGGAAGAGTGGTAGAGACTTATTGAGGCGCTTTCATCGCTTCAGATTGCTCGTCCGTCATCACGAAGTGCAACTCACCACCCGGTTTGAACTCGGAATGGTCGAAGAAGAAACCGTTATCCAACGCTTTGCCATTGATGGTGACAGACTTGATGTACATGTTGTCATCGGCGTTGTTCTCTGTGGTGATGGTGAACGTGCCGCCTTTCACCGGAATCACTGCTTTGTCGAATAGCGGACGACCCACAGTGTAGATAGGCTCTGCCGCGTTCACTTGGTAGAAGCCTAGTGCAGACATCACATACCAAGCAGACATCGCGCCTACGTCTTCGTTACCAATGACGCCTTCTGGCGCTGCAAAGTACATGTCATCAAGAATGTGGTCGACGACTTGTTGCGTCTTCCATGGTTCTGCGGTCCAGTTGAATAGGTAAGGAATGTGGTGTGAAGGCTCGTTACCAAATGCAACTTGACCAATCAAACCAGACATATCCGGTGTTTCTGTGCCTTGGCTTTCTGCTGTGAAGGTGGCTTCTAGGTTTTTCTGGAACTCAGCATCGCCACCCATGATGGTTTTTAAGCCCGCGATATCATGCGGTACAAACCAAGTCCACTGCCATGCGTTACCTTCGGTGTAGTTACCTGTCTCATGTTCTGTGCCGTATGGGTCGAATGGCGTCATGAAGTTTTCATCAATCATCAATGGACGCATAAAGCCCGTCACGCCATGCTCTGCGTACTCCGTTGGGTTGTAATCGAAGTACTTCTTGTAGCCTTTCGAGCGTTCAAGGTATTGCTCTTCCGCTTGAGTATCACCGGCTGCTTTGGCGATTTGCGCGATGGCCCAATCGTAGAACGCGTTTTCTAGACCGTAAGAAACAGACTCAACCGTGTAGTCTTCAAATACTGGCTCACCATCGACACGTTGGATGGCAGGCGTGAAGCCGTTTTTCTCAATGTAGTCGATGTGCTTGGTTAAAGTGCGATCCAATACGCCTTGATCCCAATCGGCTTGCAGTGCTGGGTAGTTGTCGTAAGTTGAAGAGTCGATCGCGGCTTTCAGCGCCAGCTCTTTCTCTTGTTGAGTAAACTCTTCTGGGAATTTGGTCATCGCATCCGCAATCACTGCTACCGCTGGGTAGCCAACCATGGTGCCTGTCTCGTCACCTAAGTGCTCCCATTTCGGCAGCAAGCCGCTTTCAGTGTACTTCTGAACTAGGTTCTTCGCGTATTGCACCGCGCGAGTTGGTTCAGTGATGGTTTTTAGTGGGTGTAATGCACGTTGGGTATCCCATAGAGAGTAAACCGAGAAGTTTGGTTGTTCTTCCGTTGCTTGACCGTAAGCGATGGAGTATTCCCCTTCGCCTTCACGAATTGAGCCTTTGCCCATGCCACGGAATCGACCATCCACGTCTTGATGCACCATCGGCGCAATCTTGGTGTGGTAAAGCGCAGTGTAGAAGATCTCTTTTTGATCTTCTGTGCCACCTTCGATAGAGAAGTTGAGTGCTTTTGCCCATTTCTCACGTGCGTTGTTGCGCGCAGTATCGAAAGAGACATTCGCTTCGGCATCGTAGTTGTTTTCTGCACCTTGAGGGTCAACCGCAGATAACGCCACTTGCGCATTCAGCTCTTGTGAGCCTTCATCTTCAAATTCGATGTAGGCAGTGACGTCCGCTTTGACACGCTTAACTGGATTACCTTGGTCATCATAAATCAATTCAGAAACGTGCTCTGCCGTTAGGCCGTCAACAGGCTTACCATTAGCAAGGATGTAGACGTCTTTGATCTTCTTATCGAAAGTCGCATAGAAGAAGATTTTTTGGTTTTTTGCCCAGCCAGAGAAGTGTGCTGCATCGCGCTCGCCCGTGATGGTATGACCGTCTTCGCTCACCGTCAGTTTGTTGCGCAGAGAGGTCGAACCCCAGTCACTGTTAAGGATGGAGTTGAGGTCTATCTTCAGACGTTGTGGTTGACCTTGTGGGTAGGTGTAGCGGTGGAAGCCGACACGTTCAGAAGCTGTAAGCTCAGCTTTGATACCGTTCTCAGCAATCTTCACCGAGTAGTAACCCGCTTCTGCTACTTCAGAGGTTTTGTCCATTTTGACTGAAATCGCTTCGCGGTAGTCGTCGCTGTCTTCGATGTATTTAGCTTTATCTTCGGTAAACGGCAGGAACAGAATGTCACCTAAGCCGCCCATACCCGTGCCAGATAGGTGAGTGTGGGAGAAGCCAAATAGGGTCTTTTTATCGAAGTGGTAACCTGATGAAGAGTGCCAGCCGATCAGCTCGGTATCTGGAGAAAGTTGCACCATGCCTTCTGGCACAACAGGACCCGGAAAGGTGTGTCCGTTAAAGCCAGTACCAATGAATGGGTCGACGTATTTTAGGTTGGAAGTATCGACGCTTGGTGAGGTGTTATCGTCGTCATCGTTGCAGCCAGCCAAACCAATAACACTTGCAATCACAGCGGTGGCGATAGCGGTTTTCGTAAAGTTCATAATCTTGATTCCTTAGGCAGGAAGCGCCTCACTTCCTGCCACTGAGTTAATCTATCTGCTTATTCTTTAAACACGAATTACATAAAACGTTACTGAGCTTGAAGCGCTTCTTGCTTGTCACCCGTCATGACGAAGTGAAGCTCGCCGCCCGCTTTGATTTCGCTGTGTTTGAAGGTGAAGTTGGCATCCAGCGGTTTGCCGTTGATGGTTACGGACTTCACGTACTTGTTGTGTGGGCTGTTGTTGTCTGCGATGACTGTGAACTCGCCGCCTTCCACTGGAATGGTGATTTCATCAAACATAGGGCGACCGATGGTGTAGACCGGATCCGCAGGCGTCACTTGGTAGAAGCCCATTGCCGACATCAAGTACCAAGAGCTCATCTGACCCACGTCTTCGTTGCCAATCAAGCCAGTTGGCTCGCTGGTGTACATCTCTGACATGATGCGGTCTAGGTACTCTTGCGCTTTCCATGGCTCATCCGTTAGCGCGTATAGGTAAGGAATGTGGTGCGATGGCTCGTTACCGTGCATGTACTGACCGATGTAACCCGTTAGGTCTGGCAGTTCTTCACCTGTGTTTGAAGAACGCGCATTGAATAACTCGTCCAAGTCTTCACGGAACGCTTTCTCAGGCGTGGTGTCTTTGCCTTGCGCCAAGTCTGCTTGGTAGATTTCTTGTTTCAGGCGGTTGAAATCGTGCATTGGTTGGAACTTCCATTGCCACGCGTTTCCTTCGGTGTAGGCAAACTCGTCCACGTAGTAAGGGTCAAACGGTAGCAGCGGGCATTTCTCTTTCATCACGCCAGAGCCTTCTGGCCACTCAACCATTTCACACTCATCCAAACGCTCTTCATCAATTGGTTGGTTGAACTCCAAAGGTGGTTTGTTTGGTGATGAGCTAAGCGGGTGGTTTTTCGGACGTAAGAAGCCTGTCTCTGCATCCCAATGGTTAAGCCAGTTGTCGGCACGAGTCATAAACTCTTCTTGCAGTTTTACATCGCCAGCCATGCGTGCGATTTCTGCCATTGCCCAGTCACCGTAAGCAAACTCAAGCGTGTAAGATGCACTGTTCCAGTAGCCATGATGAACAAAGCCGTTTTCTTCGTACACTTTCACTTGCACAACGTTTGCTGCGTCGATGTTGTTGTCTTCCGTCCAATCTGGGAATTCAGACGCCTCGTGGTAACGCACCGTAAACTCAGCCGCTTCTTTGGCAAGTTGTGGGTCGATGTCTAAGCCTTTTGCCATCGCGTCAGCAATGATAGAAACCGCAGGGAAGCCGATCATAGTGCCCGTGTAGTGGCTGTGCAGTTCCCATTTCGGCAAGATGCCACCGTCTTCGTATTTACGAATCAGGTCGTTGGCAAACTCTTCGGCGCGTTCCGGATCGATGATGGTTTTCAGTGGATGCGCTGCACGGAAAGTATCCCACATGGAGTACACGGAGTAGTTTGGTGTGTCGCCCGCGTCTTTTTGAATGCGAGTACGCATCGCAGGGTATTGGCCGTCGACATCTTGGAAAATCATTGGAGCAATAGAAGCGTGGTAAAGCGCGGTGTAGAAGATCTCTTTCTGATCTTCCGTGCCGCCAGATACCATCATGCGGCTAAGCTCTTGGTGCCATGCGTCGTTGGCTTGAGCGCGCGCAGTATCAAATGACACGTCTTTCGCTTCTGCTTCTAGGTTTTTCTCTGCACCTTCTGTGCCTGTTGGTGACAAGCCTACTTGGATTTCTAGCGGTGTTGATGATGGTGCGAATTCTAGGTAAGCGATGGTTTTCACTGCGTCGATGTTGTCGTTGTTTACATCGATTTCCGTTTCTGCGCCGTCAACTAGAGCAATGGCTTTGACGATAGGTTGGTTGAAGGTGGCGTAGAAGTAGACGTGTTGGTTGTTCGCCCAACCGTTCGAGCTACGTAAACCGCGAATGGTGTAAGCGTCGATGAACTCTAAATCACCCTTCATGGTGCGGTTGTTGAAGTGACCTTTGTTGAGAGTGTGGTCTAAATCGAACTTGATGTGTGGCGTGGTGCCTTCTTTGAAGGTGTAGCGGTGGAAGCCAACACGTTGCGTGGTAGTTAGTTCAGCTTTGATTTCGCCTTTGTTCAGTTCAACCGCGTAGTAACCCGCTTCTGCGGTTTCGTTGTCTTTATCGAAGGTATTGAAAACGGCGTTTTCTTTCTTAGTGAAAGGCAGAACTAAGATATCGCCAAGGTCGGTAATGCCTGTGCCAGAAAGGTGAGTGTGGGAGAAGCCATACACTGGGATTTCAGTCAGTTTGCCGTGGTCGAAGTAACCTGCGGCAGAGCCCCAGCCTTCCATTTCGGTATCAGGAGAAAGTTGCACTAAACCGTAAGGCACAACCGCCCCTGGGAAGGTGTGGCCATCTGCGCCTGTACCAATCAATGGGTTGACGTATTGGGTTAGCGTAGTGTCGAGGGATGGAGTACCAGATTTGCTGTTGTCGTCATCACTGTTACAACCAGCAAGACCAAACATGGCAGCGAGTATAGCGGTAGAGATAAGGGTTCTTTTTAGTTTCATTTTTATGGTTCCACTGAAGTGAAGTTTTTTAGGGGGCTAGATGCCCCCTTTCGTTATTTGGATAGGTGTCGGTTATTGCGCTTTCATCGCTTCAGATTTGTCTGAAGTCATAACGAAATGCAGTTCACCACCGTCTTTCAAATCGCTGTGCGCGAAGCTGAAGTTGTCACTCAATTGTTTGCCGTTGATGGTCACCGACTTCACGTAGATGCTCTCTTGGCTGTTATTTTCTGAGGTGATGGTGAATTTACCGTCCGCGACTGGAATCACGGCTTTGTCGAACAAAGGACGACCGATGGTGTAGCTTGCTTCACCCGGAGTAACTTGGTAGAAGCCCAATGCAGACATCACATACCACGCCGACATTTGACCGACGTCTTCGTTACCAATCAGACCTTCATGGGTTGGGTGGTAGAACTCGTTCATCGCTTGGTCGACGATTTCTTGTGTCTTCCATGGCTCTGCTGTCCAGTTGTATAGGTAAGGCACGTGATGATCTGGCTCGTTACCCATCACGAACTGACCGATGTAGCCAGACATGTCGTGTGATTGGCTTGTATCGGCGTTGGAGTCCGCATTAAACAGCGCATTCAAGTTGGCTAAGAATGCCGCTTTGCCTTGTTCGGTTACGTCTTCAGGAAGAGAGAAGTCAGTACGGTCGATGTGCTCACCGCCCATCACGTTAGCCAGACCGTTCAAGTTGTGCGGTGCAAACCATGTCCATTGCCATGTATTGCCTTCGGTGAAGTCTTCACCACGGTGCTCGGCGCGGTAAGGCCAGAACACGTCACTTTCGTTGAGTGCTTTGCGGTCTTTACACGCGTTGTAGTCCATACCGTCTGGGATAGACAGCGCCATGTTCTCGTCCAAACATTCGGCTTTCAGGTTGTTTGCCCAAACCTTGCTGCCGCTGTTCATGTAAGCCGGACGCATAAAGCCCGTTGCACCCAATGCGTTGCCTTTGGTGTCTTGCAGTTTGCCGTATTGCTCTGGGTTGTAATCGAAGTAGTTCTTGAACGATTCAGAGCGCGCCATGTAGCGGTCGTACTGCTGGTCGTTGCCTGCAAGTTTAGCGATCTGAGCGATACACCAGTCGTAGTAAGCATTCTCAAGACCGTAAGACACCGATTCGTTCACGAGTTCGTCGTATTTGTCGACTTTCAAGCCTTCCACATAATTCGGTTTGTCGCCAGAGTCCGGCGCCCATTTGGTATTGGCTGGAATAAAGCCGACGTCTTCTTGGTAGTCGTTGTGACGCGTCATGACCGTGAAGCGTTTGTCACCGTTCCAAGCATCTTGGTAAGGCACCCAGCTTTCAGTTTTATCAAGATTGAAGTTGACCGTTTCGTCAGCGGCTTTCAACGCCAAATCAAACTCAGCTGCGGTAAAGGCTTCTGGGTGTTTGACCATGATATCGGCAATAACCGAAACCGCAGGATGACCGACCATTTCACCAGTGTAATCCGAGTGCAGTTCCCATTTTGGCAGCACGCCGCCCGTTTGGTATTTGTTCAATAGATCGCGTGCGTGTTCAATCGCGCGGTCTTTATCGATGATGGTTTTCAGTGGGTGTGCGGCGCGGAACGTATCCCACATTGAGTACACTGAGTAGTTCACTAAGCCATCTTCTGCTTGGTGCACTTTGCCATCCATGCCACGGTATTTGCCATCCACGTCTTGGTATACGAATGGAGCAACAAACGTACGGTAGAGCGAGGTGTAGAACATGGTCTTGTCGGCTTTGTTGCCGCCTTCCAGTTCAAACTCGCCAAGGATGTTTTCCCAAGCCACGCGGTTTTGTTGTACGACGTTGTCGAAATCCCAGCCGTTGGTGTCTGCTTCTAGGTTTTTCAGTGCGCCGTCAACGCCAGTGCCAGAAATCGCTACTTTGACCACCAATGGATCATCGCTCTTACCAAAGTTCAAATGCGTCAGGACATCGTTTGCGCGTTTTGCCAAACGTTCTGGGTCAGGTTCTGGTTCGCCCGGCATTGGTTTGTGTTCTGCGTAACCGCGGTAATCTTCTAAGCCGACTTCGGTAGCGTCAGTTGGAGTCAATTTGCTTTCAGAAGCCAGCTTGGTGTATAGGTTCTCTTCAATTATTGGATCAGAGAATTCTGCCGCGAAGAACACGGTTTGCCATTGACCCCATTCGTTTGAGGTACGCGCGCCTACGACGGTGGTGTCGTTAACGCGTTTGTAGTAGATGCTGCGAGAGTGGTTGCCGTATTGCTCCAACAGTTCGTGTTGAAGATCGATACGTACTTTACGATCTTCACCCGGCTTGAAAGTGTAACGTTGGAACGCTACGCGGTCGGTTGCTGAAAGCTCGGCTTTTACGCCAGTTTCTACAAGGTCAACCGAGTAGTAACCAACCTCTGCCACTTCCGAGCTTTTATCCATGGTTACGGCATCGGTATTGAAGCCTGTGTATGGCAAGAAAGCGAAGTCGTTTAGGTCGCCTTTACCTGCGCCAGAAATGTGGGTCATTGAGAAGCCAGAAAGCAAGCTGTGTACTGGGTCGTATTCGACAGGCGAGCCTTTGCCATTCCAACCGTTTGGATCGAAGTTATCTGGTGACGGTTGAATCATACCTTCTGGCATAACTGGAGATGGGTTGACGTTGCCAAGACCTTTAGTGCCGATCAAGGTATCAACGAATTCCAAAGTAGGGGTAGAGATAACTGGAGTTTCTGGATCAGAGTCGCTGCCACAACCAGCAAGACCAAGCATGGCGGTTAACACTGCGGTAGAGAGTAGGGTTCTTTTTAGTTTCATTGTTTTTATTCCACGAGAAAAGGGGACACGAGGTCCCCTCAAAATCATTATTCGCCTAGGTTGGCTTGCATTGCTTCAGACTTGTCAGCCGTCATCACGAAGTGCAGTTCGCCGCCTGCTTTGAATTCGCTGTGCTGGAAGGTGTTGTACACATCCAGAGGCTTACCGTTGATGGTTACTTCTTTGATGTACATGTTGTCTGGACCGTTGTTTTCAGCCGTTACCGTGAACGTGCCAGAGCCGATGTCTACCGTCGCTTTGTCGAAGATTGGACGACCGATGCTGTAGGTTGGATCGGTTGGCGAGATTTGGTAGAAGCCCAGTGCTGACATCAAGTACCACGCTGACATTTGACCTACGTCTTCGTTACCGATGATGCCGTCTGGTGTCGGTTTGTAGAACTGGTCGTAAACTTGGTCTAGGTATTCCTGCGCCTTGTAAGACTCTTCAGTGCGGTTGTACAAGTAGATAACGTGGTGCGAAGGCTCATTACCGTGAATGTACTGACCGATGTAGCCTGTCATGTCTTGGTGCGCTTCGCCGCCATTTGGATCAGCAGTAAATAGGTTGTTCAGCTTGTCGTTTAGACCTTGAGTGCCGCCCATGATTTCAGTCAGTTTGTCCAAGTCTTGCATGAACGCCCATTGCCACTGCCACGCGTTACCCTCTGTGTAGTAGAACGCGTCAGACTTGTATGGGTCGAAGTCAGTTGAAGCGTATTTCAGCGCACATGGGTCGCCTTCTTTCAGCTCTGTTGGTACGAAGAAGCCCGTGCCGTCTGCGTTACCTGCTTCTGCATCCCAGTGTTTCAAAGAGTTGTAAGAACGAGCTTTGAACTCTTCATACGCGTCCATATCGCCAGCGGCTTTCGCCATTTCTGCGATCGTCCAATCGTAGAATGAGAATTCCAACGAGTACGATACTGAGTTCCAGTTCGGGTAACGAACACACTGTTCTTTCTCGTGGTAGTTCAACTGACCTGCCATGAGTGAGCTTAGGATGTCGTCATGAATCTGTGGGTACTCATGCGGTGTGTAGCGTGCTGATTTTACTGATGCGGTGTAAGCTTGCTCTGCATCAATCAAGCCTTTGGTTACTGCATCGCCCAGAATCGCTGCCGATGGGTAGCCGATCATGGTGCCTGTCTCTGAGCCGTGACCTTCCCATTTCGGCAATAGACCAAACTCGTCGTTGGATTTACGAATCAAGTCTTTCACGTATAGCGTTGCTTGGTCTGGGTCGATGATGGTCCACATTGGGTGAACCGCGCGGAACGTATCCCACGTTGAGTAAATCGAGTAGTTTGGTGTGTCGCCATCTTTCAGTGTGCGCACTGTGCCAAGCATATCCACGTATTGACCATCCACATCGTAGAACTCGATTGGTGCGATCATCATGTGGTACATGCCAGTGTAGAAGTTGGTTTTCTCTGCGTCAGTGCCGCCTTCTACTTTGATTTTTGCGAGCTTCTCAGCCCACGCGTATTCCGCGTCTTCTTTTACTTTTGCTAGGTCGAAACTTGGTGCTTCCGCTTCTAAGTTTTTCTGTGCGCCTTGCCAGTTAACAGGAGAGATACCCACGCGGATCTCAATTGACTGTTCGCCTGTGCCGAAGTTTAGGTAAGCGGTCAGGTCATCGCCTGAGTAAACCGCACCATTACGCATTTCGCGCGTTGGTTCTTTGTCTTGTTCACCCAATAGTGCTTTGGCGATTGGTTGGTTGAATTTCGCGTAGAAGAAGATGTCTTGACCTTGGTGATCTTGCCCTTGGAACCAGCCTGTTGAGGTTTTACGACCGCGAATGGTGTATTCGTCCACCACTTCTACTTTGTTCTTCAAAGACTTGCCGTTGTTGTTCATTAGGGTATGACCCAAATCGAACTTCACGTTACGGTCCGCGCCTTCGGCAAAAGTGTATTTGTGCAAACCAACGCGTTTGGTTGCGCTCAGTTCTACTTCGATTTGACCTTGGTTTAGCTTGGTTTTGTAGTAGCCTGCGCTTGCTTCTTCATTGGCTTTGTCGAAAGAGTTCAGTTGTGTGTTCGCCATGTCTGCGTATGGCAGAACCAAGATGTCGCCTAAGTCCGTTGCGCCTGTACCTGAAAGGTGAGTATGTGAGAAGCCGTACAGCGGAACGTCAGTGTTAACCACTTCGCCAGTTTCGTAGTTGGATGAATCCCAGTAGCCAGATGCCGAGTGCCAAGGGTTAAGTCCTGATTCATGGTCTGTGTTAGAACCGATGAAAGTATCTGGAGACAGTTGAACCATACCTGCCGGTACCGTCGCGCCCGGGAATGTATGACCAGAAGCTGCTGTGCCGATCATAGGATCGACGTATTTCAACACCGCGAGATCAACAATTGGATCGCCCGGCAGTGAAGAGGAAGAATCGTTGTCGCTGTTACAGCCAGCCAAGCCACCCGTCAGACCAACCAGGATAGCCAAAGAGATAAGATTACGTTTAAACATGTGCATACCGTTTTGTCGTTATTCGTATATAAAAAGTGTTTATAAGAGACTGTTTCTAAAGGACTGCTTATAAAATTTTCTTGTAGGGATAGCCGGGAGATGTGCTCTCCCGGCTGAGTTGTCACTATTGGGATTAACGAGAACCTGCTGGCATCTCGTCCTCATGCAAGAACTCACCGATGCCTTGTGCTGGTGGAAGATCTTGCTCTAAAGAGCCCCAACGTTGATTTGGTTTGTCGCCCATCACGAACTCCAGCTCACCGCCGTACATGATTTCGTCATGAGTCAGGTAAGTACGGTTGAAGTCTTTGCCGTTGTAGCGAGCCGATTGAATGAAGATGTTTTCGCGGCTAACGTTCTTCGCGGTAACCGTGAACTTCTGGTTGTTGCCGACATCGATAGACGCGCTTTCAAACAGCGGAGTACCGATTTCGTAGATGCCAGAAGAAGCATTCACTGGGTAGAAGCCAAGCGCACGGAACACGAACCACGCAGAGAGCGTACCGAAGTCGTCGTTACCACAAATGCCGTCAGCGGTGTTCTTGTAGCAAATGTTGGTTGCTGCGGCGATGGCTGCCTGACCTTTCCAAGGTTGACCGACGTAGTTGTACAAGTACGGAACGTGGATATCTGGTTCGTTACCTTGCACGTGCTGACCAACGTTACCTGTGTTGAACACTGGGAATTGGTTGTCGCCTGCGTTGCGATCTGGGTAGGTTGACCAGTACTCATCCAAGCGTGCTGCGAACAAGTCTCCGCGTTCTGCTTCAGGGTTTTGTGTTTTGTCGAAGCGTGTCATCAGGTCAATCAAGCCATGAATGTCGTGCTGAACACTGAACGAGTATTGCCAGCCATTCGATTCAGAGAATGCCCAGTTAAACATGTCTGGACGCCAGTCTTTACCAACCGCGCGACCAGTGATTGGGTCTACCCAACCTGCATCGATAAACTCGCCATCGTAGTCACGGGCTTTGAACCAACCTTGGTATTGCTTACCACCGAAGTCGAATTGCGCTTGCCAGTTTTTAGAACGGTTAGCGAACTCGGTGTAGCGTGGATCTTCTTCACCAAATACTTCTTTGATCGATTGCGCGATTGCCCAGTCGTTCATTGAGTATTCAAGCGAGTAAGATGCTGTCCAAGAGTCTTTAAATGGTGAGTGACCGCCGTAAGAATCTGGTGGAGTGTCGTGCAATTGCGCTGGCACGTAACCTTGTTCTTCGTACTCTTTGATCCATGCTACGCCTTGGCTCGTTGCGGCGCGCGCGTCAGTGATCATTGCTTCAACTAAACGTTCTTTTACGTCTTTGCGCTCTGCTTCTGTGAAGCCAAGATCGATCATGCGTTTTTCTAGTGAGCCTTTCGACAACACATCATGAATCACAGGCGTTGAGTGCATGCCCATCATCATGCCTGTTTCGTTGCCTTTGAATGTCCACTCAGGCAGGCGACCTTTGCGCACGTTGCCTTTGTCATCCACCCATTCTTCTTCGGCGTAAGACAGCATAGACAGCACAACGTCTGCTAAGCGGTCTGGCTCAAGAATCGAAGACAGCGGTTGAACTGCGCGGTAGGTATCCCATAACGAGAAAGTGTCGTAGCGCGTGAAGTCTGCTTTACCATCTTTGTTGGCATCGGCAGTGCGGATCGACTCTTTCAGCGTATCAATCTTATCGCCCCAAGGTGTGTTGCCATCTGGGTAAGCGTTACGACCTTGGTGAACTTGGCGGTAGCGACCATCTAAGTCAGAGTGAATGGTTTGACCTAGGTACGAGTGGTACATCGCGGTGTAGAACGTCTGTTTGTAATCTTCATCGCCAGAGACTTGGATCTTGCCGAGTTCGTCTTCCCATTTCTTCGTTGCCGCTTCGCGTACTTGGTCGAAGTTCATGCCAGCAACTTCTGTCATGTTAAGAGAAGCACCTGACTTGCCGTTCTCGCCGATTTCAACGTTTGATAGCGCCAGTTTCGCTTCAACCGTTAAGCCGTCTTTGGATGTGTCGAACTCAACGTAAGCGCGCGCGTATTGGTACTTGCCGCGTGTTTCGTTACCGATTTCTGTAATGCCTTCTGGCACGTCCATGTAACGACCTTGCTCTTTATCATAGTAAGCAAAGCGAACGTTTTTGATTGGTTGGTCGAACTCCATCACGAAGAATTCTTTTTGGCTTGGTGCCCAACCATCTGAGAAACGGTGACCTTCTAGACGGTTATTGTCTTTGTCCCATTTCAAGTAAGAATCTGAGGTGTAGTCCCAGTTAATTTTGAAGCCAGTGTTCACGATGATTTCTGACTTCTCATCACGAGGGAAGGTGTAACGGTGGACACCAACGCGATCAGATGCCGTCAACTCGGCTTTGATGTCGTAATCCAATAGATCGACTTTGTAGTAGCCTGCCGTCGCTTGCTCGTCACGATGTTGGAAGCGAGACGCTTCTAGGTTTAGCGTTGCCGAACCTTCATCAATCATGTAATCCGAACGCGAGTTGATTGGCATGACGAGAATGTCGTTCAAGTCGCCAGCACCTGCTCCGGAAAGGTGGGTATGAGAGAAACCGGAAGTACGTGCGTCGTGGTAGTAGTAGCCTGAAATGTATTCCCAGCCGTTAGAACCGTTGTTTGGAGAAAGCTGCACCATGCCGTGTGGTGTGGTTGCTCCAGGGTAGGTGTTGCCTAGGTTACCTGTGCCGATGAATGGGTTGACGTAGCGTGTTACGTCCATATCGGCGAAATCTACTGGGATGTGAACGCCCATGTCGATTTCAGGTGTTTCTGGGTTTGGCTTGTCATCGCAGTCGCCATCGCCAACTGGAGGACATACTGGCTTGCCGCCGTCAGGGATATCCGGCAGTGCAGGGTTGGTATCACCGCCTTCATAAATGTTGGTGGTGTCGTCGTTACAGCCAGTCAGACCGACTAGACCACTGAGAACTGCGCAAGCGAGTAGGGAAGGTTTGAATTTCATTTTTAAAGCCTTGTAAATTGTAGGGTTATATAATTAAAAAAATCAGGGGTATTACTAAAACTTAAAAACTTGAAATAGAGCCCTTTGGGGGAAAGGGCTCTTAGGGGGAGGAGCTTAAGGTTTAAGCTTTCACAAGAGTCGCTGCGTTACGCATCGCTTCTTTCGTTGAACACTCAACAACGTTTGCTTTTGCAAAGCGGTGAGCGTCTTTTACTTGGATATCGTGAGCTAGAATAACCAGCTTCGCGTTTGCTACATCTAGGTCAGTGATGCGGTTCTGGATACCGTTTTGACCTTGAGTTTCTACTTTGATTTTCAGACCAGCTGCCGCACCTGCTTTCTCTAGTGCTTTTGCTGCCATGAATGTGTGTGCTACGCCAGATGGGCAACATGTTACTGCTACGATGTCGTACTCGCCTTCGCCTGCTGCTGGAGCCGCTTGAGCTTGTGCAGGTGCTGCTTCAACGATTTCGTCTTCAGCTTCTTCTTCAGCAACTGGTTTCCAGAAGCCAACGATAACTGCTGTTGTTAGTGAGCCTAGTGCGATACCCACAACGTACATTGGGATGTTGCTTGATACAGGAGCTGTGATTAGACCGCCCCATGGTGCGTGTAGTAGTACGTCTGTTAGGAAGCCGAACACACAGCCAACGATACCGCCAGCAACGATTGAAGGAAGAACGCGTACTGGGTCGTTTGCTGCGAATGGGATAGCACCTTCAGAGATACCGATAGAACCCATGATTGCTGCTGCTTTACCCGCTTCTTGCTCTTGCTTAGTGAACTTCTTCTTGAATAGGAATGTTGCTAGCGCCATACCTAGAGGAGGCGTACAGATTGCGATACCAACACCACCCATTAGCCATGGTTGAGTATCAACTTGAGTTTGAGCAAATAGCGTTGCTACTTTGTTGATTGGACCACCCATATCGAATGCAGTCATACCACCAAGAATCGTACCTAGAACCACTTTAGAAGCGCCAGCCATAGAAGCTAGGAATTCGTTCATAGACGCCATGAAGATCTTGATTGGCTCACCGATACCCCATAGAACGATACCTGCAGAGATAAGCGTACCTAGTAGAGGGTAGATGAAGTAAGCGCCCAACGCAGTCATGTTAGCAGAAAGAGGGATCTTCTTAAGTTGGAATACCACACCACCTGCGATGAAACCCGCTACGATACAACCAAGGAAGCCGCCGCCCATGTCAGCCATGATGCCAGAAGAGATCATCGCTGGTGCTAGTGCTGGTTTGTCTGCAATTGAGTAACCGATGAAGCCACCAAGAATAATTGGGAACAGCACCAGACCTTTAATACCGATATTAGAAATATCAGCCAATAAACCGTCCGCAGGAACCGCACCTTTACCTGATGCCATTACCGCCAGCGCCAGTAGTACACCACCCGCAACGATAAATGGAAGCATGTGAGAAGTACCGAATAAAAGGTGACCTTTCATGGTACTTAGGATTTTTTTGAAATCGCTATTATTATTAGCTTGAGCTGTGATTGTACTCATAATTTCACGCCTTATGAATTAATTAAAATATTTAGTATTTGGTTTTCGTCTTTTGCGTTATGAATATCTTCAATAAACTCTTCGCTAAATTTACCGAATAATTCTTGAAGAACATAAATATGGTGGTCGGCACCGTTATCTGGTGAGGCAATCATGAAGAATACGGTCGGTTTGACTCCCTCTTCGTCGCCATACTCGATGCCTTCGCGCTTTACGCCAACAGCGATTGCAGGCTCTGTAACCGCTTTGCTTTTTGCGTGTGGGTAAGCGATGCCGTCCATTGAAGTCACGCTTAATGCTTCACGTGCTTCGATGTCGGTTAAAAAAGCCTCTTTGCTGCTGATTCGATTATTTTCGAATAGCATCTGTGCTAGCTCTTCAAAGACTTCTTTTTTATTATTTGCTTGAAGGTTGCCTTTAATTAAATTGACGTTTGTTAGTTCTGTAATCATTTTTTGACTCATTGGTACTGAAGTAATGAGGCAAATTTAATTAATGTTACGGTTTTCTGAAATAGTAAAAAAAATCCAATAACTATATTTTTGTATCACTGAGAGCTAAGTGTGATAGAAGTCATTAATATCAATGAGCTAGAAGGGAATTAGTATTGTGACTTATATTCCATTTATTTTGAAATTAATAATGAAGCTTGAAAATAAACGAGAAGGGAATCAAATATGGTTCAATTTTGCTATAAAAAAGAGGCTTTGTGCTAAAGCTCCTGCAATAACCCTTTTATTAACGTAATTTTCTATCTCCTTGAGAAAAGATATAAAGCGAGCAGGAGAGCTGATAGTGAGCTCAGCTAGTTCCTCCCCTTGATACACACTGGCCGCCAATGTGTAAGCTCCGAATTTAAAGCCAAGGGGAGGTTAGGAGAGCTTGGTACGCTGGATTTAGCTTATCCATTAAGACGGATTCTTGTACTTATGCAGCAAATCTAACGGGATATGGCAGTAGTCGTTTGGAAAGCGTGTGAGTCGGTCTTGGTGCTCATCATCACTTGGTACATAGTTTGTGAGTGGTAGCACTTCTACGGCGATTTTATTGGCATCTGGTCTTGCTGCGATAAATGCTTTGGCAATCGCTAGGTGTTGTTCGTTTTGGCTATAGACACCAGTACGGTACTTTTCACCTACGTCTTCACCTTGCTTGTTAACACTGTGCGGGTCGATGATTTCAAACAGATACCCGATTAAAGTTTCAACCGAAACCTGCTCAGGGTCGAACTGGGTTTTCACGCATTCTGCGTAGCCATCGTATTCGGATTGAGTGTTATCCGTCGTGCCATTTGCTCGTCCTGCCTCGGTGCTGATTACGCCCGGAAGGTGGCGCATAAATTCTTGAACGCCCCAAAGGCAGCCGCCTGCGAAGTAAATTTCTTCCATCATTCTGTCCTGAAAAATCTTTGCGCCATTATGGGCATCACTTTCATTCAAACACAACTCCAACCATAAAACAGGAACAACTCAGAAGTGATTTGCTCTCTTTTTTGTGCTGCGTTTCCTCGTTAGATTGAACGCAGTTAAGAGCTAGGGGAATCCTAATGAAAATTGAACATATCGCGATTTGGACTGAACGTTTGGAAGAGCTAAAAGCCTTCTATGAGAAATACTTTAACGCCGTGTCTAACGACAAATACCACAACCCAACTAAGCAGTTTTCATCTTACTTTCTTTCGTTTGAAAGTGGTGCACGATTGGAGTTGATGTCGATGGAAGGTGTGATCGCTTGTGAAAAATCTCATGCAATGCAGGTAACAGGGTTGGCACACTTTGCCTTTTCTCTAGGATCAGAGCAGGCAGTGGATCAATTGACCAAAACCTTAGTGGATGATGGCTACCAATGGATCGACGGTCCGAGACAAACAGGTGATGGTTACTACGAAAGCTGCATCTTAGATCCGGATGGCAACCGTCTTGAGCTTACGGTGTAACGCGACTTAGCTTATTTCTATCGTTCACAGGCTGCTTTCATATGAAAGTGTTCGGGCGTATACTGCAAGCTCATCTATAAGGAGCGAGCCTGTGAACTCAAGACAAAACGAAATCCTGCAATTGGTTAATGACCGCAAACGCGTTCAAGTGACGGAGCTTTCTGACATCATTGGCGTGTCGGGCGTGACCATCAGGCAGGATTTGAATTTCCTTGAGCAACAAGGCTACTTAAAGCGTGTACACGGCGCTGCGACGGCGCTACAAAGTGACGATATTGATACGCGACTCGAAGTGCGCTTCGACATCAAACAAGCGTTAGCCAACAAAGCGGCAGATTTGGTATCACCAAACGAAACCGTGTTAATCGAAGGCGGCAGTGCTAATGCGCTCTTGGCTCGCACATTGGCTGAACGTGGTGACGTCACCATCATTACCCCATCAGCGTACATCGCTCACCTCATCCGTAACACCTCAGCTAACATCATTTTGCTCGGTGGTGTGTATCAGCATCAAGGCGAGAGCTTAGTTGGACCGTTAACCAAGCTATGTATCGAGAACATTCACTTCAGCACGGCTTTCTTGGGTATTGACGGCTTCCATCAAGATACTGGCTTTACTAGCCGAGACATGATGCGCGCAGA
Organism: Vibrio owensii CAIM 1854 = LMG 25443; assembly: GCF_000817815.1. Classification (GTDB taxonomy): domain Bacteria; phylum Pseudomonadota; class Gammaproteobacteria; order Enterobacterales; family Vibrionaceae; genus Vibrio; species Vibrio owensii. Next base: position 56,409 of record NZ_JPRD01000042.1, on the reverse strand, counting down.
AATCGCTGAAACCATCATTGCGAAAAAGCGTCGTAACATCGTACTGACGGACTCAAGCAAGTTTGGGCAAATCTACCCATCTTCGATTGGTAAAACGAGTGAAATCTCGGTGCTGTTAACCGACGAAGCCGCTCCGAAAAGCGACCTCGAACAGTTGAGAAAGCAAGGCGTGGAAGTGGTGTTGGGTTAAGCCGACTCACGAACAATAAGTTTGGGAGGCAGGATCAAGCTGTAAGGCTCGCTGTCTTCTTGCTTCAGTTGATTGATCAATCGTTTTGCCGCTTGTCTTCCCATCTCTCGTGCATTGGAATTAACGAAGGTAAGCGGTGGTTCAATTAACTCTGCTTCTTCAACGTCATCAAAACCAATCACCGATACTTGCTCGCCGATAAACTGATCTTTACCGATGGAACGTCCTGCTCGATGTATCCCATAAACTGCGCCTAGTGCCGTCGAGGAATGGTGACAAAGAACCGCAGTAATCTGTGGATGCTCCAACAATAATTGCTGCACAGTTTGAGCGGCAGACGCTTGGCTTTTCTCACACTCGACCACCCACTCAGGTTTGAAAGGCAAACCAAACTGCATCAGAGTTGAACAATACCCACCAATGCGCTCAGCACGACACAAAGAACTGCTCGCGCCGCCGACATAAGCGATTCTGCGGTGCCCTTGCTTAACCAGATGCTCCGTCGCCAACTTGGCTGCGTACATGTTGTCTGGTCCCACGTAGTCGATTTGCTTATCCACCGAAGCGCGTGAAATGCACACCATTGGCAGATTGTGCTGCTTGAGGTTTTCGACGTTGAACTGCTGGCTTTCACCAATCGGGCAAAATGCGATACCACCGACACCTTGGCGTGCCATGGTTAATACACACTTCTCAAACTTTTCTTGGCTATCCCCACTTTGAGCCAGAAACAGCATGTAACCTTGCTGCTCGATTTCTTCACTCAATCCTGCTGCGACTTCTGCGTAATAGGGATCACTGATGTCTTTGAGGATCAATCCAATGATTTCGCTGGAATTGGATCGTAGGTTGGCAGCGGCACGGTTACGGATATAGCCGAGCTCTTCTACCGCAGCGTTGACCTTTTCTATTGTGTCTGGAGAGATCCGCCCTTTATTCCCCAACACCATAGAGACGGTGGTAACTGACACGCCAGCATGTTTAGCGACTTCTGTAATGGTCACTTTTTTTGACGACATAGATTCACTTTATGGATTAGAAAAACGTTTTATCATCAAACTGTAACCCTATTAGGTTGATTTTAAAAGCCCTACACAGTTTGTGGAAAAAGATATCTAACTCGATCACAGAATTTTTGGTAAAACGTTTTATCAAAATTTTTAGCAGCGTATATTGAATGCATAAAAACAACACTTCATGCGCACATAATGTGATGTGTATGAGCCCTACAAGTTCTCAATTTCCGGAGACAAACTATGTCTAAAAGCAATAAATCGACCATGTGGGAGTTCTTGCAAAGCCTCGGCAAGACCTTCATGTTGCCAGTCGCGCTGCTGGCATTTTCAGGTATTCTTCTTGGTGTCGGCAGCTCGTTTTCTAGCGCCGCTATCAAAGAAGCCATCCCATTTTTAGACAACACCCCTCTGCAATACCTGTTTATGTGGATGACCAAAATCGGTCTTGTCGCATTCATTTACTTGCCTGTGATGTTCGCCGTAGCCATCCCGCTTGGATTAGCGCGTGAAGAAAAAGGCGTGGCAGGTTTCGCGGGTTTCGTTGGTTATGCTGCGTTCAACCTTGCAATCAACTTCTTCCTAACCGTCGCTGGTGTACTAGACAGTGAAGCGGAACGTGCCGCCTACGGTGTGAAAAGCATCATCGGGATTGAATCGATCGATACTGGTATCCTTGGCGCGGTGATCGTTGGTGTAATTGTTGCGAAACTTCACCAGCGTTTTTACACCTTCAAAATGCCAGATGCGCTAGCGTTCTTTGGTGGCGCTCGTTTTGTTCCAATCATTTCTGCATTGGTACTGGGCGTTGTCGGTGTGTTTATCCCATTTGTATGGCCTTACTTTGCTGCAGGCATCAATGGTATCGGTCATGTGATTGAAGGCGCGGGTGATTTCGGTCCAATGCTGTTTGGTACGGGCGAACGTTTGTTGCTGCCAATCGGTCTTCACCACATCTTAGTTGCGCTGATTCGATTCACTGAAGCAGGCGGTACTATGGACGTGTGTGGTCAAACCGTGTCTGGCGCACTAAACATCTTCTACTCTGAACTGTCTTGTCCTGATACAACGGGGTTTACTCCGGAAGTCACGGCATTCTTGTCTCAAGGTAAAATGCCAACCTTCCTAGGCGGTTTACCGGGTGCAGCACTTGCGATGTACCACTGTGCTCGCCCTGAGAACCGCTCAAAAATTAAAGCACTGCTTATCTCTGGCGTCGTAGCTTGTGTGGTAGGTGGCATCACTGAGCCGCTTGAATTCTTGTTCCTATTTGTTGCGCCAGTGCTTTACTTCGTCCATGCGATTCTGACTGGTCTGGGCTTTATGGTGATGGGCTTGCTTGATGTCACCATCGGTAACACAGACGGCAACCTGATTGACTTCTTGGTGTTCGGTATCCTGCAAGGCACGGCAACGAAATGGTACTTAGTACCGCTGGTGGCGGGTGTTTGGTTCGTGGTTTATTACTCAGTATTTAAGTTTGCGATCACTAAGTTCAACCTAAAAACACCAGGCCGTGAAGTCGACACGGCGGAAGTGGACAAAGAGCTTGAAGCCGCTTTCATCAATGAATCTGGCAAAGGTGCCGCAGTACTGGCAGCTCTTGGTGGCAAAGAGAACATCACGGCTCTGGATAACTGCATCACTCGTCTTCGCTTGTCTGTTAACGACATGAGTTTGGTCGACGACGCTAAGTTGAAAGCCAACGGCGCACTCGGTGTTGTGAAGCTTGATGAGCACAACCTGCAAGTCGTGATTGGTACGCAAGTTCACCTAGTGAAGAACGAAATGCAAGCCATCATGTCTGCAAGCTAATCACTGCCTTGATAGATGCTCCCCCTCGGCACAATCTCCATCCTCCCCCCCAATGAGATTGTGACGAGGGACCTTAATATTGGAATATTCGTATGACTCAGAATTTCGACTTTGATACACCGATTGACCGCACTGGCACTTACTGCACGCAGTGGGACTACGTTCAGGATAGATTTGGTAAAGCGGGTCTACTCCCGTTTACCATTTCAGATATGGATTTTGCTGCGCCAGAGCCTGTAATGAATGTGCTTAAACAACGTTTAGAGCATCCGGTATTAGGTTATAGCCGCTGGAACCATGAGGATTTTAAGTCGGCGATTCGCTACTGGTATCAAACTCGTTTTGACTGCAAAATCGACACTCAGCAAGTGGTGTACGGACCATCGGTTATCTACATTGTGTCAAAGTTGATTGAGCAATGGAGCCAGCCGGGACAAGGCGTGGTGTTCCATACACCAGCTTATGATGCGTTCGACAAAATGATTGAAGGGCAAGGTCGTGCGTGCGTTCGCAGTCCGCTCATCAAGCAGCAAGGTCGATTTGAAATTGACTGGCAAGATCTGGAAACCAAACTCGCTGACCAGAACAACACTGTGCTGTTGTTGTGCAGCCCTCATAACCCAACAGGGCGAGTGTGGAATCAAAGCGAATTGGAAAAGATGGCGGAGCTTTGTAACCAACACCAAGTCAAAGTGATTTCTGACGAGATCCACATGGACGTGAGCTTTAAGCGTCACATCCCTTACGTGGGGTTTGGTCGTTCACAAGATTGGGCTGTGGTTACATCGGCGTCTAAATCATTCAATATTCCAGCCTTGAATGGCGCGTATGCGTTGATCGCGGATTCACCAACTCGCGAACGTTATCTGCATAAACTCAAAGAGGTGGATGGTCTTTCATCGCCCTCTATCATGGGCGTGCTTGGTACGATGGCGGCTTATCGTCATGGAGAGCCTTGGCTAAAGGCACTCAACGAGTATGTATTGGCTAACCATCAATACGTGAAAGAAGTACTGGAAAGCGCCTTTCCTGAAGTGAGTTACCTTGTCCCAGACGCGACCTATTTAGCATGGATTGACTTATCTGTTTTGAATCTAGATATGACGCTGCTTAATCAGGCGTTAATTGAGCAATTCAATATTGCCATCATGTCTGGAGATGTTTATGGTGATTCTGGGAAAGGCTATCTCAGACTCAATCTAGGTTGCCCAAGAAGCAAAGTCGAGCAGGGCGTTTCAGCCTTGATTCAAGCGATCAAATTGCAGTGTTAAAACACCGCGGGAGAGAGTGAGATGTCACTGTTCAAGTTAGATAACGTGATTCAAAACTACGCTTGGGGAAGTAAAGAGTCGATTTCTAAACTATTTGGCATCGACAATGCGAAACATCAACCTCAAGCTGAAATTTGGATGGGAGCACACCCTAATGGTTGCTCGCGCCTTGCAGCAACTGGTGAGTTATTATCTGATGTGATTGCGAGAGACAAAGCAAGCATGTTTGGTGATTACACCATGATGCGTTTCGGTGAACTTCCGTACCTATTCAAAGTGCTTGCGGCGGATTCTCCGCTCTCGATTCAAGTTCATCCTAGCAAGCGTAAAGCTGAGCTTGGTTTTGCACGAGAGAATGAACAAGGTATTCCACTTGATGCTCCTAATCGCAACTACAAAGACGTTAATCACAAGCCAGAGTTGGTCTACGCACTGACTTTTTATAAGGCGATGAATGGCTTTCGTCCGATAGAACAAATACTGACGCTGTTCCGCCAATTTGGTATTCGCAGTTTAGATGGTGAGGTGGCAGCGTTAGCCGAGCACCCAAATCAAGACGGGTTGAAAGGCTTCTTCACGGCGATCATGACCTTGAGCGAAGCTCATAAAATTCAAGCCTTGGCAGAACTGGACGCAGCGTTAGAGCGTGGTCCAAAGACGGCATTGGAAAGAGAAGTGCTCAGTTATGTGGCGGAATTTCAAAAGCACTACCCGCAAGACATTGGATTGCTGTCTCCGTTGATGTTGAACACGATAGAGCTTGCACCCGGTGAAGCGATGTTCCTCCATGCCGAAACGCCTCATGCGTATGTGCAAGGTACAGCGTTGGAAATCATGGCGAATTCTGACAACGTGCTTAGAGCTGGGCTAACTCCCAAATACATTGATGTGAATGAGCTTATCGCTAATACGGCATTTCACACCACGCAACCGGAACAGATTAAACTGTCGCCAATCCACAAAGAGGGCAAGTTGAGCTATCCAATTCCGGTAGACGATTTTGGGTTTGATATTCTCTCTTCCGATGACGAATGTAAGCAACAGTTTGTGCGTGGTGCTGAGATTGTTTTTTGTGTTGAAGGCGGTGTTGAGGTCATGACATCAGAGACAAGTCTGACTCTTAAAGCCGGAGAATCCGCGTTTATCACTAACGATTGTAAGTTCTACCAATATCAAGGGAGTGGTACGTTGGCGAGGGCGTATAACTAGTCATTTCGTTGTTAATACTAAAAGGCCGCTTGAACAGCGGCCTTATTTGATTTTATGACGCCTAAAAACGGTTAAGCGACTTTTTCTTTTCGTTTCGCCAGCATCGCGGCGGGAGAGAAGCCTGTTACCAACATTGTCCCACTAAGCACTAGAATGGTCCCTATGATGGTATTGAAGCCGATTGGCTCATCTAGAATAAGATAGCCCCATAAGATTCCGAAGACTGGAATGAGAAAGGTAACCGAAAGTGCCGATGCTGGTCCTACTTCTGATACCAAACGGAAATAAAGCAAATAAGCCAAACCGGTACAAACTACACCGAGAGCAACCACAGAACTCCACTCTATACTGGTTGGCTCTGCACGCATTGGTAAAAATGGCAGTAGTGGAAGTACCCAAATCACCGCTGCCCACATACTGCCGTGTGCATTATTGAAAGCCGGAATCTGAGGAGCATTCTTAGTGTAGTTGGTCGCGATTCCATAGCTACATGCGGCCAACAAGCTAGCAATGATCGGGAGAATAGCCTCCTCACCAATCTTCACCGCACTCCAACCGACCAATACTGCGACGCCAGTGATACCAATCGCCATGCCAAGAATCGCTTTCTTGGTCAGCGGGCTGCGATACCAGATAAAGCCAATCAGTGCGCCCCAAATAGGAGCCGTTGAGTTAAGTATCGATAAAGTTGAGGCATTGAGCGTCTGCGCTGCATAGGCGAAAAATAGAAACGGTGCCGCGGTGTTAAACAGTCCAATAATAAAGAAATGTTTGGTATGCGCGGTGAAGGAGAGTTTCTTTTTGAGATAAATGGAGATGAGCAACAAGGCAATCGCTGCAAACCCCACTCGAAATTCGATTAAGTAAGCCGGTCCGAACGTATTGGCGGCGACTCGCATAAACAGAAACGAGCCACCCCAAATAGCAGCGAGACAAAGTAAGCGAAAAAAACTGGCTGCGGTCATGTTACATCCTTGGTCGAGGTCTAGCGCCTCATTGATTAATTGTTGCGCTAACAGTGGATTAAACCAAGGATGAGATCAACCAGAAATGCAACGCGAGTTCCGAATCTGGCTACCGCTGACTTGTTTTGATGATCTTAAGTTTCTTCTTTTGGAAACAAGATTGGCAGACTGTCTCTATAAGTGTGGTACCACATCACGCCGTGGTTTAATCCGTTGTAGTGGATCAAAGGAGGCAGAGTGAACCCTTGGTACTCTTTCGATTTAATATGGCTGTAGAAGATATCTACCCAATAAAAATTCCCAGTTCTGCCAGATGTGGCGCTAAAAATCGCCGTCACTTCGAGCCAAGGAGAAATAAGGTAGCGCTCTTCCTCTATAGGGTAGATGGTGTCTTCAATACGCCAAAAAGAACCATCAGAGATGATAAAGTTAGAGAAAAACTCGGCACCAACATCTTCCGTTAGCATCACATAAGCGGATTTCGCACCGCCAAACGAATGTCCAGCTAACGTGCGCTGAGTCGGATCGATATCGTACTCGGCTTCAACAATTGGAATAAGTTCCTGCGTCAGGAAGAGATAGTAGTCATCTACGCCCGGAGGCAAGTAATCAATGTCTCTGCGTCCCGGTGGGCCTTCGTGAATGGCAACGAGAATGACTTCAGCACCGTAATCATCGATAAGCTCTGCGAAGCTCAATCCTGTTCCTCCACCGTCCGAGACAAAGATGACGGGCAAAGAACTAAGTCGGTCTTCGTAGTTCTCAGGCAAATAAACATCATACGGGTAGGTGACGCCCGTGATGTTGGAAAAGATGCTTGCCTGTATTTGATTGAGATTGTTGTCCGATGTTGAGGGATCCACACCGGAGCCATCACCACCTCCGCATGCCGATAACACAAGCCCCAAAGAAAGGGCGATGAACCAACGCTTCAAAACTTCCATGTTTTACCTTTGCTTTTGATTTAAAGAACAAAAAGCAACTGTATAAGATTTGAGCAATCAAAAAGCCCCGCGTTATCAACAAATGAAAAGGCGGGGCGAGCGGGTTTGTAACTCTTCGAGTCAATTATCGAATGCGGTGGTACGTTATTGTTTTACCTGTCATTAATTATTGTTTTACTTGCCATTAATTATTGGTTTCAGACCAGACCGCGAACTCATTGCCACTTGGTTCGGTAAAATGGAAACGACAACCCCCCGGGAACTCGAAGATCGGGCGGATGATTTGCCCCCCGAACTGTTCAACTTTTGCTAACGTGGCATAAATATCTGAGCTATAGAACACCAGTAGTGCTGCCCCATTTGTTGTTTGGCTTACTTGCTCTGCAGCATAAAAGCCACCGTCCAAGCCTTGACCTGAAAAGGCACTGTACTCAGGACCATAATCAACGAAGCGCCATCCAAAGGCTTGCTCGAAAAACTGTTTAGTCGCATTGATGTCTCGCGTGCCAAACTCAACGTAATTTAACTTTTCATGTTGGTGCATTCTGGTGTCCTTTTCATCGCTGTGCTTTTCTGTCAGTGTATTAACTCTTCCGTTGAGTTTCTCAGCCCGAGTCTAGGTTTTATTAATCAAACTGATAAAACCTCAAAAATTTCATTGGTTATCCCTATTAAATCTATCGTTATTTCCCATTAAACAAATGTAATCATTGAAGATATATTCTTCGTGGGCAGAAAAGAGCTTTTGAGTATCCATTGACCACTCGACTGGTCAAATGGTTAGCACGCATTGGAGAGCAACCATGCAGATGTCAAAAAGCTTTTTATTAATTACAGTTGGCTTAGCCAGCACATCTCTACAGGCGCAAACCCTGACAAGAGACAACGGTGCACCAGTCGGTGACAACCAGAATTCAATCACAGCAGGTGAAAACGGCAGCGTATTACTGCAAGACGTTCACCTGATCCAAAAATTGCAGCGTTTTGCCAGAGAGCGTATTCCTGAGCGTGTTGTGCATGCTCGTGGTACAGGTGCTCATGGTGAGTTTGTTGCATCGGGTGATTTTAGTGACTTAACGGTTTCCGCTCCTTTTACTAACAAAGGAAAGGTAACCCCTGTTTTCGTTCGTTTTTCGACCGTTATTCACTCAAAAGGATCACCTGAGACACTTCGCGATCCTCGTGGTTTCGCCACTAAATTTTATACTGAACAGGGTAACTGGGATCTGGTAGGGAACAACCTGCCTGTGTTCTTCATCCGCGATTCAATTAAGTTTCCGGATATGGTGCACTCTCTAAAACCGTCCCCTGTTACCAACGTTCAGGACCCAAACCGATTCTTTGACTTCTTCAGTCATGAGCCGAGTGCGACCAACATGCTGACTTGGGTTTATAGCAACCTAGGTACGCCAGCAAGCTACCGTACAATGGACGGCTTTGGTGTGCACGCTTACAAGTGGATTAATAAGCAAGGCGATGTGAACTATGTGAAGTTCCAATGGAAGAGCCAACAAGGTATCGAAAGCCTGCGTCCTGATGAAGTCACCGCAATGCAGGGTAAAGATTTCAACCATTTAACCAATGATCTGTACAAAGAAATTGGGCGTGGTAACTACCCTAAGTGGGATCTCTACGTGAAGGTGCTGTCACCAGAAGCCCTGAGCAAACTGGATTACAACGGGTTGGATGCGACCAAAGTATGGCTGAATGTACCGGATCAAAAAGTCGGCACTATGACGTTGAACCGCCTACCAGAAAATTTCTTTTTAGACACTGAACAGTCGGCATTTGCGCCTTCGAATTTGATTCCTGGTATCGAGCCATCGGAAGACCGTTTGCTACAAGGCCGTCTGTTCGCGTATGCAGATACACAGCTGTACCGCGTGGGTGTGAACTTGTTCCAGCTGCCAGTAAACCGTCCTTTAGCATCAGTGAACAACCATAACCAAGATGGATTGAGCAACAACGCGAAGCAAGGCAATGGTGATGTGAACTACGAACCAAGCCGTAAACTGGCACTGGCAGAAGACACGCAATTTAAAGCGGTTGAAACCAAGCTGGTTGGCACTGTTCAACAAAAAGCGATCAGTAATCCTCGTAACTTCTACCAAGCGGGTGTGTTGTTCCGCAGCATGAATGAGCAAGACCAAAGTGATTTGATTGCCAACTTAGCAGGTGATCTGAACAAGGTGATGGATAAAGACGTTAAGGAAACCATGGTGAGCTATTTCTATCGCGCAGATAAAGAGTACGGTACGCGTCTGGCTGAGGCGACAGATACCAATCTCAAGCAAGTGAAAAACAAGGCGATGATGTAAGCAATAAGTTTTGACCTGCGGGAGGTTTATCTGCTCTTTTCTGCCCGAAAATCAGGGCTCCCGTGGGTCATTCTCAAATTCTGTTAGTGAGGGTGAGTAAATGAAAACCGTGTTTTTGCTCAGTGCCGTTCTGTTCTCTTTGAGCTTCTCGCTGAGTTTATTAGCTGCCGAAGACAAACTGGAAGAAGAATACCAATCTCTGGTTGAACTGTTCTTTGACGCAGCGCGAATTGGCAATAACGAAGTGGTAGATACATTTGTTTCTCAAGGCTTCCCAATCGACCAACGTAACACTCAAAGCTATACCGCATTGATGGTGGCAGCGTATCAAGGACACCGAGAAACCGTTCGCTTGCTGCTCGACTCCGGTGCTAACGCCTGCCTGCAAGATAAACGTGGTAACACTGCATTAATGGGCGCACTCATCAAGCGTGAAATCGGCATAGCGAAAGACCTCTATCAAGCGGACTGTTCACCAGAGCTGCGCAATAAAGCAGGGTTAAATTTGAAAGAGTTTGCCGAGATCTATGGTCAATCCAATGTGTTGAAATCGCTTCAACACTGATAAATAACAATAAACAGGACCCACAGTATGAATAAAACAACATGGCTTGCTGCACTTACGCTTCTCTCTTCCCCAGCTTTTGCCGAGACAGTAAGCGTAGAAATGATTGACCTTGGCTCTGGTCAATCAACCGGGAGCGTGATGATCAGCGACAGTGATTACGGTACCGTTTTTACGCCGAAACTACAGGGTTTACCTGCTGGTACACATGGCTTCCATCTACACACTAACGGCTCGTGCGACAGTATTATCAAAGAAGGTAAAACCATACTTGGCGGTGCTGCCGGAGGGCATTATGACCCAGAAAAAACAGGCAAGCATGGTTTCCCTTGGACGGACGATAATCACCTTGGCGATTTACCAGCGCTTTACGTGAATGCTCATGGTGTGGCGGATCAGCCAGTATTGACACCACGAGTAAAACTTGATGACGTAAAGGGTCGTGCTTTGATGGTTCATGCGGGGGGCGATAACCACTCCGACCATCCGGCGAAACTTGGCGGCGGCGGTGCTCGCATTGTGTGTGGTGTGATTAAGTAATCCCCTTCTTAGATGCCACAAACAAAAAACGGTCCAGATAAGCTGGACCGTTTTCTTTTTAAGCGAAAGCCGATAGGCTTAGATTAAACCGACTTAAATTACGCGAAGTTCTCGACGATGATGTCATCTGCATTGCTAACAAATACTGCACCTTTCTCTTCCATCTCCGCAATCACTGCATCGATAGTATCTGGCAATACTGCGCGGCTAGAGGCTAAGTTCACAATCACTTTGAAACCTAAATCGAGAGCTTGAGTCACGGATTTCTTCACACAAAAATCAAGCGCTAAGCCACCAACAACAACCGTATCGATGTGGTTGAATTTAAGGAACTCATTCGCACCTGTAGTTTTGGTATCAGCCACGTCGTGGAAAAAGATGCCATAAGGGTGTGCGTCTGGGTCCATGCCTTTGTTGACTTGGAAATCGTACTCCAGAACAGGAGGTAGACCGTCCAGCAGTTCAACGCCCGTAGTACCAAGCACGCAATGGCGGTTCCACTTAATGTCCACATTAGGTAGGCCGACAGGTTCAAGCATATTCGCTGGCGTTTCTGCATCCCAAGCTGCTTTTGGTGGATGCAAATCACGGCTAACGAGCTTTAAGCGACCTTTAGTGTGGTTCTTTAATAGCTCTGGAACGATTTCTAATGCGCCAGTGACGGGTAATTCGTCAGGGCAAAGTTTGGTGAAGCCTTTTTCAGGATCCACGTCGATCACTGCGGTAGTTTGGTAGTTAACTCGAACGGTCATGGCAGACTCCTTGTCTGTCTTTTGTGCTTGCGTTAACCACGCAAACAGTTTTGGAAAAAGGTCACTTCGTCGCTTGCTAAGGTGTACACCATGGCTGGCTTACCGCCTTTACCTTTGTTAGTGGAAGCGACTTTGTTGGTTGGCTTGAGAACACCGGAATCAATCAAGCGGCGTTTGATCGTCATTCGACTGATATCAATACCGAACTCTTGGTATGCGGCAATGATGTCTGCAACCAAAAATTCTTTATCGAGTGCGAACAACAATACTGAGGTGTATTCAATAGAGGCACGCAGCTTCTGCCATGCCTTTTCAATCATCTTTTGATGATCAAAAGCGAGGGTTTCTTCAGCATCAAGGATTGCTTGTAGCGGGAACCACTTCAAATGACACTCTGGTACACCAGCGTTGTCGATTTGTTCTTTGTTATTGCGGTCTACTAAGGCGTAGTGGGTGATGTTCAGGCTCCAATCTTCAGGGTCACGCTTTGGGTCGCCATCGACAAAAGCTTCGCTAAAGTGGCGAGGGTAGGTGTGAATTTTTTCACGGCAGATTCTACGTCGCGCTGCTTCGAAGTTTTCGTCTGCTGCTCGTCCACCTTCGTGCGTCATGTCTTTATCAAACACAAATCCACCAGGCAAAGCCCACACGCCGTGGTAGGGGCGTTCTGGATTTGAGCGTTTGATCAGCAACACTTCCAACCCTTTATCGGCACAGCCAGATAGTCTGAATGGAATGATGTCGACAGTTACGATCATGATTGGGTCCTGAGATTGATTTGTAAGTAATCTAGCGCATAACAAGTAGTCAATCAATGGGTAAGTAACCGATTGTTAGAAACGTACATGCATTTTATTAGTGGTGATGTTTAAGCATGAATGTGCGTATCTGTTCAGGTTATCCACAATGGTTGTTGGATTATTACGCGTAAAAACCTTATAAAAAAGAGTGGTTAGTAACAAAAGTTGACAAACTAATAGTGGGTGTTTATTGTTTACGCAATTTAGTTAGTAACAACAAGTTATATACCCAAGTTTGCCTTGTTGAGAACTTCCCACCAACTTTGTTGGGAAAACAATAAGATGCGGTTTGCACCGTGCTGAGGGAATTTGGGTATAAACGAAAAAGGGCGTGTAGAAGGGCTCCGAATGACCACCAATTTATTTTCGTCTCGCATCATTCAAAGTGCGTTAGATTTTGACGTATACAAAGTGAATATGATGAGTGCTGTTGCAGCGCTTTATCCAGATGCGATGGTGTCCTACAAATTCATTGTTCGCAGTGAAGAAGACCTATCTGAACTATTGCCGGATGTGAAAGCGGAAGTTCTTAAACTGCAAGACATCACTTTCTCGGTAGAAGAAATCGAGTACATGAAAGGCGTCGCGCCTTATCTTAGCTCTGAGTTTGTTGACGCTCTGTATGCATTTCGTTTTAACCCTCAACGTGACGTCTCTTTCAATACTAAAACCATGGCTGATGGCACAAGCCAATTACGCATCACCATCAATGGCCTTTGGAAAGAAACCATTCTCTACGAGACCATTATCATGAGTATTGTGTCCGAAGTGCGTAGCCGTGCACGTTGGGCAGACATTCCAGCCGAGCAATTCCAATCTGTTCTAAAAGAGAAAGTTAGTCATCTAAAATCCGAACTAACACGCCGCAATATCACTAACTTTAAGTTTGCTGATATGTCGACCCGTCGTCGTTTCTCGTTCCAAGCCCAGCGTTCAATGCTGCAGTATCTGAGCGAAGAGTTGCCTGACAGCCTCACTGGAACCAGTAACTACCATTTGGCGAAAGAGCTCGATCTCACGCCAATTGGTACGGTGGCACACGAATGGTTTATGGGGCACCAAGCGCTGGTGAATGTTCGTGATTCACAAAAGGTAGCATTGCAGCGTTGGCAAAAGATGTTTAACGGTGCGTTAGGTATTGCTTTAACAGACACCATTGGTATCGATGCGTTCTTAAAAGACTTCGATGAAGAGCTAAGTAATGCTTACGCTGGTGTTCGTCATGACAGTGGCTGCCCTTACACATGGGGCGAGAAGATGATTGAGCATTACCAATCGCTTGGCATCGACCCTATGACCAAAACCTTGGTGTTTACAGACGGCTTAAACTTTGACCAAGCATTGGACATTTGTGAGCACTTCCAAGGTCGAGTACAAATCAGCTTTGGTATTGGTACGTTTTTGGCAAACGATATGGGCGAGTACACTAACGAACAAGGCGTCGCTTATAAGCCGCTCTCCATCGTAATCAAGATGGTTTCGTGTAACGGTTCTCCAGTGGCGAAAATCAGTGATGAGCCAGAGAAAGCGATGTGTGAAGATATCTTCTTTTTGATGAATTTGAAGCGTCGTTTTGAGCAGCCGCTCGATCTCGATGAGTGTCGCGTATTGCTTGATCGTCTAGAAAACGAGGGCGATAACTACCTTATCGACGCTTAAATCTCGAAGTGGGTCATGATGAAAAAGGGTGGTGCAAATTCATCACTCTTTTTGTGATTCACACACTTCGTTGTATTTGATTTCGCACAGCGCGCCGCATTTTGTGCGATAGGGAAGACGTTTACTTCCTGTGTTAGCGCGAACCCTCTTTACAATAAGCCCTTCTAGATTGGCACTTTTCAAGTGCTTTTCGCGAACCTTCTTCCAGTAGTCATCAAAAGTCATACGTCACCTTGTTGTCATAATTATTTTTATAAATGTGATGCTATTCTATGCAGTACAACTCTGTTTCTAGTGTCAGAAAAATCCTAAAAACCGTTAAGTAAATGGCGATTTGTGGTGACGCTCTCGTTTCTTGATTTTTACCTTCTATGATTTCGATAAATTAATATCGGCAAACCCAACAGGCGATTTGGTTATAGTACAAGCAAAGGTCAAGTCAGGAATGAACGATGAATTTGGTTGTGCATCTACAGAAAAAAGCGATCAACAAACACGGCTATGAATGGGCAACACGCCAAGCTTGGAAGTGTGGGATTAAAGCAAATCTTGTGAAACGAGTGATCGGGATCTTCAAAGGTCAGATCGTTTGTGTTGTCGAAGGTTGTCGTGCTGAATTGACAACACCAATCAACAACCCTTTACATGATGATGAGAAGCAAGGTCGTTATGTATTTGTTGGTGGCATCTTCTGGGAACCAAACAACGTTATCGCACCTGGTTTTCCTGATTTTATGTTCATGCACTTACGCAGCCTGAGTCATCGTCATAAGTATCTCACTGATGATGAGCTGTTCTTGAGTCTAGCTTAGGGTGTTTGGCATACACTGATGACCAGTCTGTTTCTTAAATCTTTGCTTGGTGCCGTGGCAGTATTGATTATTGCCATGCTATCGAAGTCGAAAAGCTTTTATATCGCAGGGCTCGTGCCTTTGTTTCCGACCTTTGCTCTGATCGCGCACTTTATTGTCGGTAGCGAGCGAGACATGGAAGCCCTGCGCCAAACGGCTCTATTTGGCATCTATTCTTTGATTCCTTATGCGGCGTACCTAATTTCTGTTTTCTACTTTAGCTACCGCTTGAGCTTGGTGAGGACATTGACGGCTGCGACGCTGGTATGGGTCATGTTTGCCTCGATGTTGCTTGCATTTTGGACTCGTTGGATGGTGCCTGCCTAAAGTTTGCTCAACTTGGCATTGTAGTTAGTGCAATATTCATTGTTCAAACTGATGTGATCTCGCTCCAATTGACCTTTCTCTGAGCTTTCTCTAACACGGTGTTTAAAAAACGCTGTATTTTAACCTGCTAATGACCGGACGTTTGTTTTCACCTGATGTGAATTTTTCTTCTAGATTTACTATATCGCCAAACAAAGATAACCGTATCGGAAAGTAAATCATGAATATGAAATCTATCGCAATCGCAACAGCGGTTGTTGCAGTACTAGCGGGTTGTAAAGACAAAACGCCACCAGCACCAACAGAAGCAAATATCACGCTTGTTGAAGCGGTAACAGAAACTGTGAAAAACCCACACCAAGTGTGTAAAGACGTGGTAGTAACACATCAAGTAGAACCAACGGACAACAACAAGATCCTTGGTACTGTGGGTGGTGCAGCGGCAGGTGCTGCATTGGGTAACCAAATCGGTGGTGGTTCAGGTAAAGTGATTGCGACTGCTGCAGGTACTGTTGCTGGTGCGATGACAGGTCGTAAGATCCAAGACAATGTACAAAAGGGTGATGTTGTGACATCAACTGAGAAGCAATGTCACACTGAATACACCACGTCTGAGAAAGTAGTGGGTTACGATGTCACTTACGAAGTTGCTGGCGCGCCAACAACCGTTCGTATGCAAAGCAAACCTGCAGGTAAAACTTTCCCAATTCAAGATGGCAAAGTGGTTCTACCGCAATAATCGCCAACGAGATTGAATACAAAAGCCCTTTTGTTCATTGAACTTAAGGGCTTTTTTCATTTTAGAAGACAGTGGTGAACACTACTTGTCTGCAAAATAATCGACCAGAATCTTACGCCATTTCCGTGATTCACGAATTTGCAGTAGAGCGCGATTGATCTCTTCCTCATACGGGTTGTTTTCCGTAATGATGAAGCCATAGTTCTGCTTTTCTAGCTGATAAGGCAGCACCTCTAAATCCTCATATTGCCCCGATATTCTGCCGTTACCAATCATGTATTTGAGCACGACGTCATCGGCAACGATTGCTTCGACTTCTCCAGTATCCAATGCATTTAAAAGCGCGGTCATGTCTTGATAATCTTGATGACGAATACCGAAGCTTGTCAGTAACAAAGATGAGGTGGTTGCGGTTTTGGTTCCCACTTTGACATTGGCGAGATCGTTAATGCTTTTGATTTGAGAATAGCCTTGGCTTAGGGTCAATTTGCTGGCCAGCACGGCGGTGATACTGGCGATAAAGAGCATGCTAAACACACCAATAAACACCGTTACTATGCGTCCTGTTAAGCTCTTAAACTCGAAGTAGTTAAAGGGGCCTCGTGTAATGAAGAGAAGTCCAAGGATAAAGCTCTCAACCCAACGTCCTACTCGGCTTTTCATCGAATACAGCTTTTCATTTTTCCCTTCTTCTATCGCGTAGAAAAACGCCCCAACCAAACCTGCAACCAGAATGATCGCGCCTACGATTAACCACAATGCAGGGTTCATGAAGATCGATTGTAAGGTATGTAGGTACCCTTGATTTTTAACTGCAATCGCAAGGTGGGTCTCATAGAAAGAGTGGGAGAAGTCTGCGAATAACTCACGTTCTGGAGTAATTGAAATGCATGACACGCCAATGTCGATTTGTTCTGTTTCTATCGAGTTAAGAAGATCATCCAATGGGTGGTTTTCGAAAGTGAACTCGACATTCATCTCTTTGGCTATTTGTTCCCACAACTCAATACTGAGGCCGTTTAGCTCCGAATTAACAGAGCCGATGGCAAAAGGCGGACAGGGGTAAGTCCCTACTTTTAGTGAAGATGCAGAAGCATAAGGGCTGAAAACAGAGAAAAGAAAAAGCGTTGAAAGGACAAAAGATTGAAGCGTCGATTTGAAACCAATTTGCATGCGCAGACCCTCAAAAAAGAGGCAGCGATGAATCGAATCAAGAGCGAATGCTTGCTCTAAAAATGCCAGAGTGCTGAGAAAGTAGGAGAGGTGATGACGATTTCAATACTGCCCTAGTTTTATTATTTACTGTTTTAACTATAGCAGCTGATGCCTATCTGAGGCTTCTTCGAACGTTTAGGCAACCTAAATTGTATGCGAGTTGCTTACAAAACCGGTGTTATCGATGGATTATTAAGCGTCTGTAAGCCAACGTAAGAATCGCCAGAAAACAGGATTTTTTTGTTTATTATTCCTTCTATCGAACGGTGTTTTATTGGGGAAAGGAATGAAAAAACAAGTATTGGCGCTGAGCATTGCCGTGGCATTATCTGGTTGTGGTTCAGAAGGGAAAGACCAAAGCACATCCACAACCAACACATTTACTTCTCAGTGTGGAGACCAACTGTCAGCTCAAGAGCCGGGTTTGTCGTTTGTTGTGAAAGGAGACGTCGCAGAACTGCAAGGTGTTATTTGTCAGGGCTCACCAAAGGCGTTTGAGCAAATGATGACAAAACACGCCAACGTGAAGCAGCTCAAGTTCATCAGTATTGATGGTTCTGTTGATGATGAATCAAACCTCGAACTGGCTTATCAAGTTCGCGCTAAACAGCTGGATTCCCATATTGCGAGCAGTGGGCAAATTGCTTCTGGCGGCACTGATTTGTTTTTGGCAGGTGTAAACCGAACGATTGAGAGCGGCGCAACGATTGGTGTTCATTCATGGGCAACGGAAGATCAAGTTGCAACGGATTTTCCTGTCGGTCACAAATATCATCAACCTTACATCGATTACTACAAAAAGATGGGATTGTCAGACCCAGAAGGTTTCTACTACTTCACGATTAATGCAGCATCGGCAAAAGACATACACAACATGTCTGAGCAAGAGATAACCAAGTATGGCCTCGGTAAACTTGTCTCTTCAGAAGGCGAAACGGCTTTGGCCAATGAGGTCGATGGTAAGCTTTTCGAGCAACTTAATGCCTCTGTGAATGCACTGAAATTCCAATCCGTTTGGGGCGGCTATGGGGACTACTTATCAGGTACGCCAGCTTATTTTCTACGTTTGGATGAAAAGAGCAGCACGCCAGTCACTGCCTATTTGGTCAATCCTATTAAAGTCCCAGAGGAAGCGCAAAAGTTAGGCGTCAATGAAAGTGGCGCTCTGAATATCTATCAATACGAAACCAATATGCACGTTTTTCATGACGCAATAAACAAAGGTAATGGGGTGTATGAAAGGCAATATACGTTTAACGGAGCGAAGTACTATCTCCAAGTGTATAAGCCGTCAGAGACCTTCGTAAAAGGTGAGCATCAACGTAACACCATTGCATTAGCTGTACATGAGATGTTTCATGATTATCAGCTGGATCACTTTAGCGATCCTGCCGATTACTTTAACGAGCTCAACGGTTACCCTGTGAATGTAGAGCAGATAACTTACAAGCTAGCGGTACTGGATCTGTTTAAATCCTTGCCTAAAACAATAACCCAAGACGAAGCGAAAACCATGCTTAAGCAATACATCGCTTTGACTCAGGAGCAAATCAATATTGATACCAGCAGTAAGCGTTATGCGAAGAACATGGGATTAGGCCAAGAGTTGTTTGAAGGCAGCGCTTGGTATGTTGAAGTGATGGCATTGAGAAATGCGCTACCGAATTTTTCCGAGCTCAAGTTCGTCGATAGCTACGCGTTTACGACTCAGTATCAAAACCGTGAAAGTGTGGAGTCTCAGTTTGGTTGGGGGTATTTCTATCCAAGTGGTGCAGCCGCAATTTATGCGTTGAAGGCGGCAGGCTATGACATCCTTCAATTGGAAAAAGGAGTGACACCCTTTGAGGCTGCAAAGCAGGTGGTGGGGACCTTTGATGTTACTGACACTTTGAACCAAATTAAGCAGAGCGCTGACTTTAAAGCGTTACAGCAAAAAGCGCTAACCATTAACGCCATCAAAAACTAATGAGTCGATAACTCTCGAGAGACAAGGCTCATCTGTGTTGCCTGAAAACAAAAAGCCGAGCGATGAGTGCTCGGCTTTTTTGGTCATTTACGCTGCTGGCGCTTGATGATGTTTTTGCTCTTCCGCAAGTTTGGCTGCTTGGGCTTGTTTTTGTTTGCGGCGTTCGCGCTTAGATAGCCAAACCAGAGGCACCACAATCATCACTGTGCCAATTGCCATAAAGATATCTGGCACTTCACCAAACCAAATCAAACCAACGATGACCGCGCCAATTAAGCCGCTGTATTCTGCGCTGGCGATTTTGTTGCTATCGATAGAGCGATAAGCCAATACACAAGTTGCCGCGTAAATTATGATGAATAGGCTTGATCCTGCCGCAACAGGGAAGGAGCTCCAATCCCACGCTTCACCTTCGATAAACACTAACAATAGAGACACAGGAATGCCGGCTAGGTTAGTCATCAATAGTGTGTGTGGCACTGATTGGTTCTTTGGCAACTTGCGGATCAACAGGTTGTTGATCGCTAACGTAACCGCGACAACCAGAGCAGATAGTGCCGCCCAATCAACTTGATCAGGACGAATAATCACAAGCACGCCTGCAAAGCCCATTACTGCCGCTGCAATAGATTGTGCAGAAAGCTTCTCTCCAAAGAAGATCGCCGCCAGTGGCAACATGATCAAAGGAGCGGCATAAAAGATCGCATTTGCGGTAGCGAGTGGCATAGACGAGATAGCAAACACCATGAAAATCGCGCCAGTTAGCCAAACGTGGGCACGCACTGCATGCCATTTAAAGCCTTCCATCAACGGTGCTTGTTTGGTGAGCAAGAATACAGGTAACAAAATCATCACAGCTGACAGCTGTCGGTAAAACACAAACTGAAAAACCGGCACCTCGTTACCGACACTTTTGATCAAAGCGTCTGAGAGCACCGCAATTAGGTTACCAACAATTAATAGCAGCATGGCTGCGCCGACAGATGTGACTTTCACGTTATTCCTCTCCTCATTCTTTGCCAAAGAGTAGGTGATGTCATAGGATGAAGTGAAATGATATTTATTAGTTTAAGTATGAGATTTTTAGATGATGAAATTACCACCTCTGAGAGCGGTTCACTGTTTCGAGTCCGTTGCGCGTAATTTGAGCTTTTCCCTTGCAGCAGAAGAGCTCAACGTAACCCAAAGCGCCGTGAGTCATCAGATTCGTATATTAGAAGACTACCTTGGTGAAGCTCTGTTTATTCGCCAAGGTCGTAAGTTGTCTCTCTCGGATACCGGTTTTCGTTATCTTGAAGACATCAGCCCTGCGATCAGTGCCATTGCGATGGCGAGCCAAAAAGTGCGGGAAGGCGAAAAGGGCAGCTTGCGCTTGGCGATTTACAGTTCTCTGGCGGTGAAATGGTTGATCCCACGATTGGCGGACTTCAAGCGTCAGCATCCAGAAATCGATCTGACGCTCAACATGGTTGCAGGAGACCCAGAGCAAACCGACAGCGTTGGTGATTGCTTTATCACGGTACAGAAGCCAAAGCGCAACTACATGGCAGTTCGCTTATATGACGAGACCTTGTATCCGGTATGCAGCCTCAATATTTGGAAGGAAATTCAAGATCAACCGATGCCAGACGCACTTTGGCACTATCCGATTCTTTCTACGGATTCTATCTATCGTGAGCGCGGTAAAGATTGGGCGGAGTGGTGTAAAGCTGGTGGGTTTGAGCTACCTAAAGACATTGATATGCAGCATTTCAGTCACATGCTGCTGGCTATCGAAGCTGCTCGTTACGATCAGGGCATTACGTTTGCCAATGACTTCATGTTGAATGAACGGGACAAGGCTCAAGACTTGGTTTATATCCCCTCTCACGGCTTAGAAACGGGCGACAGCTTTTACTTCGTGCATAAGAAGAATCGAGCTCGCCAACCAGAAATCATTAAGTTGACCAACTGGCTTAAGCAGCAGTGTCTATAAACAAGAAAGGGAGGCGCTCGGCCTCCCTTTGCGATTCAAAAAAGCGACTATTGTTTTTTGATCAGCGCTTTAATCACATCAATCGTGTATAGCTGACAATCGACCGCAGTTTGTGGTTCGAAGTCTTGCTTGTGTTGATCTGTGTTCGAAAGGATACGGATGCCAACGAAAGGTACTTGGTAAGCTTGAGCAACCAATGCCGCTGATGACGTTTCCATTTCTTCAACAGACGTACCGTACGTTTCATGGAACCAGTTGATACGATCCACTTCGCGGTTCCATTCGTCCGCTGAGCCAATCAAGCCTTTCACGACTTTGCCTTTCTTGTATTCTTCAGACAAAGAAAGAGCGGTTTCAACCAGTGCCGGATCCGCTTTGAATTGTTTGTGTTCAACAAACTCACCGTTTTCACGTAGACGCATGGTTACGTCGAAGTTCTGCCACTTCGTTGGGTCGATGCCTTTGCCTTTTTCAGTAAACTCAGACTTGTAAGAGCCCATGTTGAAGCTGGCTTCACCCACGACAATGTCACCACGGTATAGCTCAGGGTCGTGACCGCCCGATGTACCTTGGTTGATGATGTACTTAGGATTGAAGTGTTCAATCGCAATCGTAGTAGAAGCGGCAGCGTTCGCTAAGCCAACCTCGGTACGAGACACGACAACTGGGTAGCCGTCGATTTCACCTTGCCAGAAAGTCCAAGAGCCAACGGTGGTTTCTTTCGCATCATCCAATGCTTCAACCAATGTGCTGGTTTCAATATCCATTGCACCCTGAACAAGGATAGGTTGAGTTTGAGCGAAAACAGAGAAGGAAAGTACTGCAGGAACAAGTGCAGCGAAACGTTTAAAGATTTGCATACGACATACTTACAAATAAAAAAGATGGCGCAATCTATCAATAGCAATCGTTTGCGTCAATTGGTTGGATTGTTATTTTTCTTAATAAATGAAAATTCTTGATTGTCGTTCTAATTAACGAGAATGAAAAAATCCGAGCGGGGGAGGCTCGGATTTGGTCTTTATCAGGATTAAATTGAATTGCTATTTGGCATTAAGGCATCTTGCTCAGGTTGTAGAATGAAGCCAACTCGCCTGTTGCTTTTTCGCCATTCATGTCCAGCTTCATTAGCATGTTTTCGCCAACGAAGTACTGGTTTGGACCAGACTCATCAATCAATGTAATGGTGTTGCCTGATTCGTTCCAAGTGAACTTACCTTCTGACTTGATTGGGTCGCCTTCTTTACCTTCATAAAGCTCTACCAATGAGTAAGTACCGTCTTCGTTCAGAGTTAGCGTAGTATCGATACCCGCACAATCTGCACAAGGAAGCTTACCTTTGTAAATGCCGTTCCAATCCAATGCATTTTGCGCATTGTGGCCAGAATCTACGAACGTGTCCGGAGTGATCACTTGCTCTTCTTCAATTGGTGTCGCATCAACCGTGCTTTCAACTTCAGTGGCTTGAGGAACGTCAACCGCAGTTGTCTCCGCTGGTTTCTCATCCTGACAGCCTGCTAGAATAATGACCGCACCTGTGAGTGCTAATAATGTCTTTTTCATTTTATTCCTCTCTAAATCAACAAGTTGACATACCAAAGTAATCTCGTTGCATGTATGCTAAGGTCACTTAGGTATACCGTGATAATAATAGACTTGTTTCCTAGACCTGCGTCAGAACAAAGCAAACCATTGAACAGCCTCTGTTAGAAAAACTCTTTAACGTCAGTGATTTGCAAAGAAGAAGGAAAAGGAAAAGAAAAATGGAAGAATTAGTTATAGGTGCGCTTAGGGTATTGGGAGCACTTATTCGTTGGTTGTTGATCGAAATTTTTTTAGACAGGGTTGCTTACAGTATCGGTTACGCGGGATTGTATATTCTGACGCTAGGTAAAAGACCGCATCGTCCTGTCTCGACAGAAATGCAGGGACGGATTGCTCTGCTTGGTATCGTATTGAGTCTGTTAATCTTTGCACTGCTTATATGGCTGTAGGGATAGCAATAACACCAATATTGAAGAGACAACAAAGCAAAACAAAAAGGCTCATCAGATGATGAGCCTTTTGCGTATTAGGATGCCTTATCCATTGCTGGTGGCGTTTTGACCTCCTTTGATGGAGATTCCTCTTCGGTATTATCCGTGAAGATTTCGGCCACGGCGCTTCGTTCTAGTTCGCCTTGCAGATTACCTTCGTCATCAACAACTGGCAGTGAGTAGTCACAGGACATGGTGTCCGGCAGCACTTCTTCAATCACAGAATCCGGAGAGACAACAGGCACTTCTTCGTAGATCTCTTCATCGAGTTCTTGTGCTGCATCGGTTTTCGCAGCGTCAAGCAAGCTCTCTTTGGTCACCACACCTTGATAGCCGTCGTCGGTTACATGGTAGGCATAGTCTTGCTTCACGCGTTTCATTTCGATCAAGGCTTCTTCAATGGTCGTCGCCGCAATGCGATACGCTGGCGGCTGCATCACGGTTTCTACGGTCAGAGCGCGTGCTCGGTTAACGTCCTTAACGAAGGCTTCTACATATTCATCAGCAGGATGAAGCAGGATTTCGTCTGGAGAACCTTGTTGTACCAATTCACCGTCTTTCAAGATAGCAATACGGTCGCCTAAGCGAAGTGCTTCGTCCAAATCGTGAGTAATAAAGATAATGGTCTTATGTAGCTTCTCTTGCAGTTCGATAAGCTGATCTTGCATCTCGCTGCGGATCAGTGGGTCGAGCGCCGAGAAGGCTTCATCCATCAATAGGATCTCAGCGTCGGTCGCCAATGCGCGAGCCAAGCCTACACGTTGTTGCTGGCCACCAGAAAGCTGTGCAGGATATTGGTTCTCGTAACCTTTGAGGCCTACTGTTTCCAACCACTCATTAGCTTTGGCAAGACGAGCTTCTTTCTTGATGCCTTGGATTTCCAAGCCGTAAGCGACGTTGTCGACCACAGTTCGGTGAGGCAACAGGCCAAAGCGTTGGAATACCATCGACATCTTATGGCGACGAAACTCTTCCAACTCTTTTGACGACAACTGCATTACGTCGACGCCTTCAACTAAGATTTGTCCCATAGTAGGGTCAATCAGACGGTTGAAGTGGCGAATCATGGTCGACTTACCTGAGCCAGATAGCCCCATGATAACGAAGATTTCGCCTTTGTTGATTTGCAGGTTGATGTCTTTTAAGCCAACGGTATGGCCGGTATCAGCAAGAATTTGGTCTTTGCTTTGTCCTTGCTTAACACGGTCGATAACAGAATTTGGTTTTGGGCCGAAGATCTTATACAGGCCGCTGATTTCAATAAGTGGCTTAGTCATGTTTCAGATCTCCTAGGTGTGCTTGCGTTCGTTTTGCGTAAGCTTGCGATGCACGGTCAAACAAAATCGCCAGTGCCACGATTGCCAAGCCGTTAAGCAGACCAAGCGTGAAATACTGGTTCGTGATTGACTTTAATACTGGCTGACCTAAGCCTTTTACGCCAATCATCGAAGCAATAACGACCATAGAAAGCGCCATCATGATGGTTTGGTTGATACCAGCCATGATGGTTGGCATTGCCAAAGGTAATTGCACGCCGACTAAGCGCTGCTTCTTACTGGCACCAAAGGCAGTAGCGGCTTCAAGTACTTCTTTATCTACCAGTCGAATACCTAAATTGGTCAAACGAATCACTGGTGGAATTGCGTAGATAACCACGGCAATCAAGCCCGGAATCTTACCAATACCTAGAAGCATCACGACCGGAATCAGGTAAACGAACGCGGGCATGGTTTGCATAACATCAAGAAGCGGGGTTACGACGGATTGCACGCGATTTGAGCGCGCCATGGCAATACCAATTGGAATACCGAGCGCAATGGCGAGCATGGTACACACCGTGATGATGCTGAGCGTCCGCATCGTGTCTTCCCACATGCCAAAGTATCCAATCAGGATCAATGACACGAAACACGCGACAGCCAATTTCCATGAGCGACTCGCGGCATAAACCAACGCGGTACACACAGCAAGGATGATCATCCATGGTGTAGAAATGAGGAGTTTTTCGAACCAAACGAGAAATGAGAGAAGAGGATCGAAGAATGATTCAATTAGGTCGCCGTATTCGCGAGAAAAATCGCGGTAGGCTCCATCTAAGGTTTTGCGGATGGCTCTAAGATCTGAGCGATCCATTTCTGGGAATTCGCTAAGCCAATTCGAGTCAGACATGTTTACTTCCTTTTCTTGCCGAGACTCAAGCGAGCCTCGGCATACAACAATTTTGGTATTCCTATACCATTTACGAAACGTCTAAGTCTTACAGTGCACCTTGCACTTTTTTAGCTACGTCTTGAGGAACCCATGCGGTCCAGATCTGTGGGTAGTTTTCTAGGAAATGGAACATGGTTTCTTCACCGTCTGCTTGATTGTCTTCCATCCAAGCTAGCAGTTGGTTCATGTCTGCATTGGTGAAACCACGTTTAGTGAAGTAGTCGTATGCAGCCGGAGAACGTGAAGCAAACTCTTCAGTGGTAATTGTGTGCACTGGTGATGGTGGGTACATGGTTGCTTTTGGCGCTTCACAATCCGCTTGGGTTGTACAGCTCACGAATTCTTCTTCATTCACGCCGCTGCCGAAATCGACTTTAACCATGTCGTACTTACCAAGAACCGCAGTTGGTGCCCAGTAATAACCAAACCATGCTTGTTCGCGTTCGTAAGCTTTTGCGATGGAACCAGATAGACCGGCACTTGAGCCTGGGTCAATGATGTCAAAACCTGAGTCAGCAAGATCCATCGCTTTGAAAAGGTTACCTGCGCTGATCTGACAGTTCCAACCAGCAGGACAGCTGTAGAATGCCGATTTTGCTTTGTCTTCAGGATGAGAGAACAGCTTCGCGTGTTTTTTCACACCTTCGATGGTTTTCATTTCAGGGTATTGCTTAACAAGGTAGGCAGGGATCCAAAAACCTTCCTCACCGCCATCGACGAGCGCTTTACCAGCATAACGTAGGCGTTTTTCTTCAACACCTTTGTCTAGCGCATCTTTGAGGCTGTTACTCCAAAGTTCTGGTGCCACATCGGGCTGTCCTTTTTCGATCATTGAGGTGCCGGTAGGCATGGTGTCGCCTGGGATGAGTTCGGCATCACAGCCGTAGCCGTGCTCAAGAATAAAACGGTCCACATTGGCAATCAGTGTTGCAGAGTTCCAGTTCATATCTGCAATGGTAACCGTTCCACACTCACTTGCGTTTGCGTTGGTCGCTGCTAGCGCACCAATCGCTAGTAGTAAGGGAGTTTTGTACGTCATATTGAGTTTCCTTTCTCTAAATAGCTCACTTAGGGTAACGAATTAATCATTAGTGTTCAAACTAATGTGTTAGATGAATTATAGCTTTGTTTGTTAACAAGCGTGAAAATGATGGTGAACATTTGATGAAAATAGCCACAGAAATGCGAGGTTTTTTATCGGCTCATGTCAATGAATCGTATGGTGGTTTGTATGTGTTGTTGCATTATTATTAGATGTCTAACGAATATTTCGCTATGGATACGATTTTTGCAAACTAAGATATTGGCATATGCTAAAAACTATAATTGGCATATGCCACAAACGGGCGTAAGGTGAAGGCGTTTTGTAGAGAGGATGTGATGGCGAGACCAAAAATAGAAAGACGCATATGTGGACGTGCAGCGCACCATTGCTTTAAGCCTAATGGTGTACCGTTTTACGAGCTAGAAAAAGTCAACATATTGCCAGAAGAACTAGAGGCATTGAGATTGGCCGATCTGGAAGGATTGAGCCAGCAACAAGCCGCCGACCAAATGGGAGTCTCTCGCCAGACCTTTGGTAATACGGTTAAAAGCGCGCGTTTTAAAGTCGCGAAAAGCCTAGTTGAGGGTCATGCACTTGTTTTTCCTGACCAGGAGTCAAACTCATGATTTACGCTATTCCAAATGACGGCGAACGCGTCGCCAATCACTTTGTTAAAGCCCCATACATTGCGATTTATTCCGATTCAGACGGATTGTTAAAGAATCTAGCTAACATTGCTTCCATGCCACAAGCTGGCTGCAAAGCAAAATCACAACTTATTCAATCTTTGCAAGAATACAAAGTAGATGCGGTGTTGGTTCGCAACATTGGTGAACGTGCGCTGGGTAAGCTTTTGAGCAGTGGTAAGCAAGTCTTTAAGCTATCGACTCGCAGTTCGCTGGATGATGTGATGGGTGTGCCGCGATCGCCATTAACGCTTGCCACGCAAGGTCGACCTTCTACCAACCACGCTAAGAAAGGTGGTTGCGGAGGCTGTGGCAGCAAAAAAGCGTCTTCGCTATTGCTTAATCCTCAATCTCAATCCAAAAAAACACTCATGACGCTTCGTCCGATGAAACTCAAAGCATTGGTTTCTTCTTACGTGAAAGAGGTGAAGTAATGGTTTGGTTGTTCACTTTTCTTGGGTTCTTAGCCATCATTTTGTTGATGTCACTGGGCGTGATCTTTCATAACAAACGCATTCAAGGCAGTTGCGGCGGTTTGAATAACGTAGGCGTTGATAAAGTGTGTAACTGTGAGACTACTTGTGCAGACAACGAGCGCCGCCTCTATCAGATCCAAGAGCCGAGTTCGAAAGCGTAGTGTGCTTAACAGCCAACATCAAAATGCGTTGTTGCTCGCAAATACCTAGCGAAATGATGCGAAAAGTTGGAAGTTAACTGGCTGAATTTACGATTATTTATCGATGTGTTCTTGGTTCTTTAGAGGTTATCGATGAGTAGTAAACTGGCTGATTTTTCTGTGCATATTCCTATTACGCCTGAGCTGTTTGAGTTTCAAACCGAAGTGAAGGAGAAGCTGTATGATTTCAACCACGCACGACCTTCTGAGCATTTAAAGAAAGCCGAGATCATCGAGTCACTTCTTGGCAGTGCGAACGGCGTGAACATCGTGCCGCCGTTCTATTGTGACATGGGCAAGAATATTCACTTTACCCAAGGCGGCTTTTTGAATGCTGGCGTTACCATTCTCGATCTTGCGCCTGTTCATATTGGTGAGTACGTGCAAATTGGTCCTAATGTGGTGATCAGTACGGCAGGACACCCCTTTGAGCTCGCCGAGCGTGTTCGTCCCATAGCAACGGGCAACCCAATTACCATCGGTGATAGTGTGTGGATTGGTGCGGGTGCCATCATTTTGGATGGCGTGACAATTGGTGACCGAGCGATTATTGGGGCAGGCAGCGTGGTGACCAAAGACATCCCAGCAGATTGCGTTGCAGTGGGGAGTCCATGTCGCGTAGTGAAAACCATCGAGCAAAGCGAAATGCCATCGGAAGAAGAGATTATCGAGATGTGGCGACCGTTGATGGAAATGAAGTTGGATTAGACAAGAAGGTTTTCTAAAGCGAAGTATTTAAAACCAACGGTGAAGAACAGAACAAGGCGAGCACATGAGCTCGCCTTGTTGCTTTTAAACGGCTCCAAGTGGTGTGTATTGTTGCTCTAGTTGAGAAATAGGTTGGGGTTTGCTGAAGTAATAACCTTGCAGTAAATCCACGCCGAGTTCGCTTAAGCTAGAGACATGCTCTGCGGTTTCTACCCCTTCTGCGACCACGCGATAACCCAAACTTCTACCCATCAAAATCATAGTGGAAACGAAATCGAGGTTGGATTGATCTTTGATGATGTCGGCGATGAAAGAACGGTCGATTTTGACTTCACTCAATGGCAACTTCTTCAATAACGACAACGAAGAGAAGCCTGTTCCGAAATCATCCAAAGAGATGGTAATGCCCGCTTTTCTGAGCTTCTCAAGCGATTTCACACACAAGTCATAATCACTAATGGCTGCTGTTTCGGTGATTTCGATGCAGAACAGAGACAGCGGCAATCGGTAGTTAAGGATGGTTTGAATCACCTCGTCTGCAAAATAAGGCTGTACCAACTGACGTGCACTGATGTTGACCGAAATATGGCTCATTGATTGTAACCAAGCGGATTGCTGCACGTCACGACAGACTCGATTGAGAATGTATTCTCCCAATCGCGAGATCATACCTGCGTTCTCGGCGACTTGAATAAACTGACTTGGTGGGACAAAGCCAAGCGCTTCAGATTGCCAACGAGCCAAGGCTTCTACTGCAATCACACGCTGCGTTTTGTGGCACAGCTGAGGTTGGTAGAACACATCAATTTCGCTTTGTTCTAAAGCGCGATTTAGGTGGTGTTCGAACTTAATTAAGCTTTGTGTCGTCGCTTCCATGGTGTCGTTGTAATGCACCACTTTGCGCCCGCCGAGTTGCTTCGCTTGATACATGGCGATATCGGCTTTTTTCACCAACTCTTCAGGGCTATGGCCATCCGATGGGTAGAAGGAAATCCCTAAACTGCCTTGGCTGACCAATTCCATCTCTTCATGAATCATTGGCTTTTCGATGGTACGTAAAATCATGCTAGCAATCTGGTTGGCTTGGGCGGCATTGCTAACATGGCAGAAGAACAAGAACTCATCTCCGCCGAGTCGCGCAATGGTATGAGGCTCAACCAAAACACTCTCTAACTCTTTGGTTATGTGGCAAAGCAAGGCGTCGCCGACATGGTGTCCGAAAGAGTCGTTGATCATTTTAAAGCGGTTGAGATCCATCAACATGATGGCGCGAGGCTTATCTGGGTTGACGCTGATGTGTTCAACAATCTCTTCCATGATTTTGCGGCGGTTGGCGACACCCGTTAGCGCATCGAAATAGGCCATATGATGGATCTTCGCCGCGCTTTCTCGTTGCTCGGTCACATCCGTCATTGAGCCGATAAAGCGCACCGCATGACCTTGTGCGTTGCGTACTGCAGAGCCATTGGCTTGTACCCAGATATAGCTGTTGTCGTGTTTGCGAATACGAAATTCGGTTTTGAACGCCACTTTATCGACCAAGTGAGCTTGGATGTGTTCTTCTAATTGGTCGATGTCTTCTGGATGAATAAATTGGAACAGCTGATCGCAATCAATGTAGCGTTTGTGGGAGATGTTTTCATTGCCGAGCATGTTGACCAAGCGACTGTTCCAACGCAGTTTATTGCTGGTCAAATCCCAATCCCAAATACCATCATTTGAGCTGTTTGATACCACCTTGAGTTGTTGTAACAATTGCTGTGAGTTCTTTTGGCGTAAGGTGCTGGTGTTGAGTAGCGCATCACGTTCGATGAACAAAGACAACATATCGAGATAGTTGTTGAACACCGATTGGGTACCGATGTTTTGTTGATCTTCAAGTGAATCGACCACGGCGACTAACTGCCACTGGTTTTTTTGCCCCGTAGCAATTGGCATCACTGTTGCGACAAAGTGTTCGCAACCTTCAAGGAAAGGAAAATCACGAATGTCATCACTTGCGGTGCTCTGTTTTGGCAGCGTGGTTGGTTGGGTCATGCCTTGTTCGACCCAACTCTCGATATGATATTGCTCCTGATCGCACTGCGCTAAACATGCCCAATCGAGGTTGTTGCCATACAAGCTTTGAGCGTCAAGAATGGAGTTAAAACCGTTCTGAGCTTGAGAATAGAAGTTCTCAAAAATCTCTGCCGGAGAGCGGCCTTCCACATTCAGCAGCGCATGACGAATTGAGTTCGGACATTCTGTTGATTCATAGGTTGGGTTACGATTACCACAGGACTGACGGATAACCAGTTTCTGTGGCACTTGGTTAATCTGGTTTGAAAACGCAGCTCCTTGAATGCGCTCGATAGCTCGGCTAAATGCTCGGCGTGCCAGAACTTCCAATTGCTGATCGGCAGTGGTTAACGGTGGCTGAGTTTGTTTACCGAAGAAGACGTTATCAATACCAACCACGGCGACTTCATTTGGTACGGCAACTTGCAAGTGCTTAAGTTGCTCCATCATGCCAATGGCGTTGTGGTCGGTAGCACAAATAACCGCCGTACATTGCGAGTTGCGCTGCACGAACTCAACGGCAGCTTCTCGTCCACCCGCTAATGAGCAGTTGCTAACGCTAAAGAAATCTTCGGGATTGAAAGCTCCTTGATGCTGTGTAGCAGCATGTTGGTAGGCTTTAAAACGTGAACGTACATCGTTAACCGACAAGTCACCACAAAAACCAATGCGTTGATGTCCTTGCTCCAACAACCAGCGATACAAGGCTTTTACGCCGTCACTTTGTATGCTGATGAACTGCTCTACATCAAGCGGTGCGTAGCTTGCGCCCAAAGACAACACTGGAATGCCTTTGTTCAGCGCCGTTTGCACCAGATGGTCGGATGCAGAATGCAAAACCACCATCAATGCATCGAGATGATGCAAAGCAACAGACAGGTCGAAGTCTCGGCGATGCCCACTACGAATAAATACCAAATTAACCCCATGTTGCTTAGCCATTTGGCGCAACGTGGCGTTAAGCTCTCCCATATAAAAACCGCTCAACATAGGCAAGATGATGCCAATGGTTGGGCGTTTATCAAAAACACGTCTATTCATCTGAATCAGCAAGTCGAGTAAAACTCAAAAAGAAAAAGGTCGCCTCTATGAGTAAGTTGAATATGAGGCTATTTGCATTCACACATTACTGACTAAAATCTCAAAAAAAAGACATAATTTGTGGAAATGATAATAGGCGCACGTTTGGTAGGGGATAGGATGAGTTCGCTGCCAGTTCGATGACGTAGTGTCAAAATTAAGTTCATGTCTAGTTTATAAAATGCTTTGAATTTAACAATAAAAACTGTCGAGGATGTCTAATTTTTACACAACTTGTTTTGCTTATTTTTTAACCATCTTTAACTTTAAGGTTCGTCTTAACAAAGGAGAACCAAAATGGCATTTATGAAACAGGATATCCCAAACCGTGTAACGGTGTACCATGACAATGTCGATCAGGAACAAGAACTCAAGAACGCGATGTTGCCAGAGAAGCCGCGCTATTTTAACGGTTCTCCTACCTATAAAGCCGACAGTGTTGAACAGTTCCAATCCAAGCTTGAAGATATTGGTATGTCGTTAGACAAATAGACCTCAACTGAATACAACAACGCCCTCAAGTTTCGAGGGCGTTTTTTGTTGGTGAAGTTAAATGTGTTAAGTCTTAGCTTTGCTGCGTCGCTTCGTTGCAGACCTGTTTTTGCACAGCTGGTGGCGCTGGTTCGTAATGGCTGAGCGTCATGTTAAAACTGCCTTCACCGCCAGTAATTGAGCGCAGACGACGAGCATAATCTTGCAACTCGTTGACCGGAGACTTCGCCCTTAACATAGTGAAGTTCGCGTCGATAGGCTCGGTACCTTCAATAAGACCGCGATTACCAGATAAATCGCCGGATACATCACCCACATTCGCGGTTGGAATATGAAGCTCCATTTGAACAATCGGTTCGAGCACAATCGGGTCTGCGTTGTTGATCGCATCTAAAAACGCTTTCTTACCTGCGATGACAAACGCGATTTCTTTCGAGTCAACCGAGTGGTATTTACCATCGTAAACGGTCACCTCGACATCTTTGATTGGGTTACCAGAAATCGCTCCTTCTTCTAGTGCTTGAACAATGCCTTTTTCCACCGCAGGGATGAGTGCGGTAGGAATGGCACCGCCTACCACTTTATTGATGAACTTGAAGCCCGCACCGCGCTCGAGTGGGCGTACTTTTAATTGCACTTCACCAAATTGACCGGCACCGCCGCTCTGTTTCTTATGACGATAATGACCTTCTGCTGGCTTGGTTATGGTCTCAAAGTATTCGACGCTTGGTTGGCTGGTTTCCACTTCCAGTTTGTAAACAGAAGACATTTTCTCCAGCGCTACTTTGAGGTGGAATTCACCCTGACCACTTATGATGGTTTCATTAGTGCGTGCGCGATGTTCGATTCGAAGAGAAGGGTCTTCACTGGCGATTTTATTCAGTACATCCCCAAGCTTTTGCTCGTCGCCACGCTTAACGGGTTTTAGGCACAGCGAGTACATTGAATCAGGGAAGTTGAGGGTTTTGAATTGCACGCCATCTTCTTCATGAGAGTCATGAACAATGGAATCAAATTCCAACTCATCCACTTTGGCTAGCACACAGAAATCGCCGGCAAGCGCCCTTGGGATTTCTGTTCTGTCTTTGCCTTGCAATTGGTAGAGATGACCGACTTTGAACGCTTTGTTGCTCTCGCCAATGTAGAGTTGGCTGCCTGCGTTGATTTCACCTTGGTAAACACGTAAGTAGGCGAGTTTGCCCATGTAAGGATCGACGCTGATCTTGTACACATGCGCCACGCTGTGCTCAAGTGCTTCACAGTTTACTTTGACCTTCTTGCCGTTTTTCTCCAACAGCGGTGGGTTGCCTTCATTTGGCATCGGCATGATTTCCGCTAGGGTTCTCAGCAGCAGTTCTACCCCTGCGCCTGTTTCGGACGACACAAAGCAGATTGGAATAACGTGTCCGGTTCTTAATGCTTCTTCAAACGGGTCATGCAGCTGTTCTGCTGTCAGTTCTGAGCCTTGTTCAAGATACAGTTCCATCAGCTCTTCATCGACTTCAATCACTTGGTCTATCAAGGTTTCATGGGCTTCTTCGACTTTGGCGAGCTGGGTCTCGCGTTCGATCTCTGGTTCGAAATAGCAATCCACGACCGATTGAGCATCGGCTGAAGGTAAGTTGATTGGTAAGCAGTTGTCACCAAAGTGTTCGATGATGCTTTCCATCACGGCTTCAAGTTGGTTACCGTGATTATCGAGCTTGTTGATGATGATCATCTGGCACTTTTGCTGCTCTTTAGCAAAGGCGAACAAGCGGTCAGAAGTTTGGTTGATGGGCATTTGTGGGTCGATGATCAACGCGGAAGTTTCAACGGCAGGGAACACGCTGAGTGTGCGTCCGAGTAATTCACTCTGTCCGGGAGTGTCGATGATATTGAGGCGGTGTTTGTTCCAACTTAGGGCGACTGGGGTGGCTTCGATACTGTGTTGATATTGGATGGATTGTTGGTCGAAATCGGTCACCGTATCGCCTTTTTCCACACAACCTAAATGGTTGGTAGCTTGGCAGGTGTAGAGCAGTTTTTCTATCAGTGTGGTTTTGCCGGTACCCGTTTGACCGACAAAGGCGACGTTGCGGATCTTATTGATAGGCATAGAGCCTCCTTGCAAATGACGTGCGAAACCGAGTGAGCCTTTAGCGGCCAATCAACGGTTCCAAAGCAAACCTGATATCAGGCACGAACTGCATTGGAGTAGGGCGGGTTTACCGCCTTTTCGTCTTCCATGTCATTTTTCGGATGACTCTATACATACAACCACCACCTTGCTGAAAAAGCGCATTAGAGGTTACTACGTTATTAGCATGCCGTAATAACCCCGTAATTTATGTGACTTATTTCATGCTGACGGTGATTGTTTTTTAATCTAGGTCATGAAATGGGTGATGGGGTGATCCCTGACCCTTTACAGGACGATTTCACCTTCTCGATATACCAAAGCAGGCTCAACATCCTGACCCAGTAAAACCGGACCATCTAAGTCGACCACTTTCGATTGAACAGCGATGGGTAGAGCTGCTCGCATCGCTAGTGAAGTGCCTAACATGCAACCAGACATCAAGGTAAAGCCAAGGCGTTTCGCTTCTTCTGCAAGCAATAAGGCTTCGGTTAGACCACCTGTCTTGTCGAGCTTGATGTTGACCATTTCGTATTTGCCTACCAATTCATGCAATTGTTGGCGCGTATGGCAACTTTCATCGGCACAAAGTGGAATAGGGTGCGAAATGTCTTTTAGCTTGTCATCGTCATTCGAGGGTAAAGGCTGCTCAATCATCGCGATATTCAATGGCGCTAGTGCGGCAAAGGTGGCGTCTAAATCCAGTTCTTGCCATGCTTCGTTCGCATCCAGCACGATCATCGCATCGCCTGCCGCTTCACGAACTGCGCGAACACGTTCAATCACTTGTTCGCCATCGAGCTTCACTTTAAGTAGTTTTGCGCCTTGTTCGATGTAACTACGGGTCTGATTTGCCATTGCCTCTGGCGTGTTAATCGACACGGTCATCGCGGTGACAATCGATGCTGGCAGTTCAAATAAATCTTGAGTGTGTTGCTTGCCCGCTAGCTTCGCTTGTAAGTTCCACATCGCGCAGTCGAGTGCATTACGTGCCGCACCACCAGGGAGAAGGGTTTGCAGCTTTTCTCTAAGGGAGACTATGTTCGCATCGCCTTTGGCAAACAAACCTTGCAGTTCATGGGCGGCTTGAGAAATGGCTTTGATCACCGATTCCACCGACTCGCCGTAGCGAGGATAAGGTGTACATTCACCTTGGGCAGTGATGCCGTTCTGCTCTATGGTTACTCGCACCACGTGGCATTCGGTTCTGCTGCCACGTGATATACGGAAAGGCGTCGCCATCGCAATGGTGACGGGCTCTACATGAATTTTCATCGCGTCTACAATCCTTAAATCGCAACTTAAATCGCAATAATCTG
Source organism: Vibrio owensii CAIM 1854 = LMG 25443 (assembly GCF_000817815.1). Lineage (GTDB taxonomy): Bacteria > Pseudomonadota > Gammaproteobacteria > Enterobacterales > Vibrionaceae > Vibrio > Vibrio owensii. The sequence continues at coordinate 20,865 of NZ_JPRD01000042.1, read as the reverse complement.
TTGAGCAATTTGCTCCACGCCAAAACGCACAGGATCGGTCACTGGTACTTGGTATTTCTCAGTCCAGTCTTGGCAAAGCTGTGCGGCATCATCTTCACTGATTGCAGAAGTATTCAAGCAGATTCCGACAAGACGTGTGTCAGAGTTTGTTAAACGTGCAGCTTGTAAATTCGCTTCGATGGTTTGTTCAATCGTTGGCAACTTAGCATGAGGAAGGTTGCGAATGTGCGGGCGACCGATCTCGTGACACAATACCAAAGCGTCTGCTTGTGCGCCGTGAAGCAAGCCTAAACTCACGCCAGCAAAAGAAGGATTGAACAACGAGCCTTGTCCTTCAATGATGTCCCATTCGTGGTCAATAAACTCAGGACTAATGGCTTCCACCGCACCAGAGATAAAGTCCGCGACAACCGCATCAATCGAAATACCACTGCCCGCGACTAAGATGCCCGTTTGACCTGTGGCTTTGAACTCAGCTTTACAACCAGATTGCTGTAAGGCTTTCTCAATCGCGAGAGCTGAGAACATTTTTCCAACCGAGCAGTCGGTACCAACCGTTAGTAAGCGTTTACCCGAGCGCGCTTTACCATTGCCCACTTTTAGCGGTTCATCGTAATGGCGTACATCGTGCAACTTGGTCAAGCCACGTTGCTGTAAGTCATTCAAAGGCGCGAATTCAGAAAGACGTTGGTGCATACCTGAGGCAATTTCAAACCCCATTTCCGCCGCTTCGAGCAAGGTTGATTGCCATGATTCAGGAATAACACCACCAGGGTTTGCTGTACCGATGACGAGCGTTTTTGCGCCTTGCTGCTGAGCCTGTTGCAGCGTCATGTCGGTTAAACCTAATGAAACGGTTTCTGACGTAAGACGAAGCTGACCTAAGCAAATCTCTGGGCGCCATTGATGTATACCGCGTGCAGTTTTTGCGGCTAATGGATCGGTGACGTCGCCAAGAAAAAGTAGGTAAGGTTGAGCAATTTGCATGATGGTTCCCTCTGTCATTCGTACGTTTTCAGACAATGTAGTCAGTTTGAAGAGGGAAGCCGAATGCCTATTTGTTGTGCGCCTATAACTTGAAGTTATAGGTGGGCGTGAGTGCTAACTTACTGATTAACATGCTGCTTTAACGACTCAATAAAAAGCTTGGTCGATATGGATTGCGGTGTGTGCTCCGCAAACAAGATAGAGATAGAAAATGACAGCGCCGGAGAAAGTGAGCGCACGCTTACTGATTCGTCATCTTGATACTGTTTTGCTGTCCATGGGTCGACAATCGCAAACCCCGCATGATGCTTGACTAGCTCGGCGGCAGCGGCGTAACTGCGCACTGTGATCGCATGGTTATAATGTTCATCACGCGCAGAGAGTGTTTGATGTAGCAATAAACCGAGTGGGTCTCGACTGTCCAAGCCGATGATTGGCAATTCGTGCTGAATCAAATCATCAAACGATATCGCGTCGTCAGTCGAATTGAGCGCTTCTTTTGGCGCAATCAGAACAAGTTGCTGCTTGAGTAACACCTCACTCAAAATCGCAGGTGGCGCTTCTTCACCAAAGGCAATCGCCACATCCAATTCGTGCTTAAGTAAGCCTGAACACAGCTCATCACGGTTTGCGGTTAATAGTTCAAATGAGATGCCTTGTTGCTTCGACAGTGTAGCAACCGTTGGAGCAAGCAGTTGGGAAGCTAAGACAGGAGGTGCTCCGACTCTCAAGTGCTGAGTGCCTTGTTTCACTTTATTGGTGAGGGAGCGAAATTGCCCAAGTTGTTGGTAGACTTTTTCGGCTTCTGGCAATAGGGCTTTGGCTTCTTGGGTCGGTACTAAGCGGCCTTTGACGCGCTCAAACAGGGCAAAGCTAAGTTGTTGTTCCGTATGGGCAAGTACCCGAGTGACATTAGGCTGCGATACATGCAATAGGCGCGCGGCACCAGAAACAGTTCCGGTCTGCATGATGGCGTAAAAGACTTCCAATTGTCTTAAATTCACTGCGGTTTCCTGTTGTTTCGTTTGAGCTAGAAGCTAGCTTATCCAATTCTTACGCCTTTTAACAATAGTTGGTAATTGCCCTCAGCTTGAGTAAGATGAGTTGGTAACCCCTTAGTTTTCACGGAATTATGACTGAGTTATTTGATCAAAAAAGTTTGCAGCCGCTGTACATTCAAGTCGCGGATGAATTAAAGCGCGAAATTGATAAAGGTATTTACCCTGCAGGCAGTAAGCTTCCATCGGAAAATCAACTGGTGGAGTTACTCAAAGTCAGTCGAGTGACGGTTCGTAAAGCGCTTCAACAGCTTAATGATTTGGGCTACACCTTCTCAGAAAAAGGCAAAGGGACGTTCGTTAAATCCAACAAATTGCGTCATGATTTCTTGTCCATGTCTGGCTTTGCTCAAGAAGCGGCAGGCTCAGGGTTAGAAGCTAAGAACATTGTTGATGCGTTTGAAGTGGTTCTTGCAGACGAGTTAGTGGCTGAAAAACTCAATATTGCGCAAGGTGAGCCAGTGAATTTTGCTCGTCGTTTACGTCTGATTAATGATCAGGTTGTCTCTTATGAGGAGTTTTATATTCCTCGTGTTCTTTTGCCTAATTTAACGCAACAAGACCTTGAAGGCTCAAAGTTCGAATACTTAAGTCGTCATGGCATTGAGATGGTGAAAACGCAGCAGAAATTGATTCCTGCCTTACCGGATGATGCTGCACAGAAACTGTTGGTGGTCGATAAGCTGGATCCTATCTTGATCAACCAATCTCAGAACTTCTATGAAGAACAAGGGATATACGAGTATTCCATCGTTTATTACAAGTCGAGTTTGTACGACTTTGAAATCACCGCACGAGTTTAAAGACCTTGAATTAAACGAATATTGAACGAATTGAAAAATAGCCCACCGATGTGGGCTATTTTTTTATTTATAGGTTTAATAACTAAGCAACTGCATGCATTTTGAATCAATAACAAGTGTGACGTGTGACAAAAAACGAGAATGAAAAATACAACCTGTATCTAACCTGCATTACGATAAATACAAGTTGAATACAGGTTGTTATTTCTTTGCACTCTTTGGAGACAAAAATTATGGCGCGAGATGCGAAAGTTGTAGCGAGTAAAGTGATGTCCTTGCTAGGTGGTGAGGGCAACATCGCACAACTTAATCACTGTGCAACACGACTGCGTGTTGTGGCCAAGGACGATGGACTAGTAGACGCGGAAGGACTCAGCGCGACAGAAGGGGGACACGGTTACTTCTTCCAAAACGGACAGCACCAAGTGATCTTGGGTACTGGTTTTGTGGGTAAAGTATTTGCCATTATGAAAGGCAATGAAGCGATTGAAGAAGCGCCACAAACCGAAGAGAAGAAAGACAAAGTCAGCACCTTTCAAGCAGTGACGCGTACCTTCTCTGATATCTTTGTTGCCATTATTCCAGCACTGGTTGCTACGGGTCTTTTGATGGGCTTACGTGGTTTGCTCGTCAACGGTTTTGGCATGGAGCTATCGCCACAGTTAAACACGCTTTCGCAAGTTCTGACCGACACGGCATTTATCTTTATCCCAGTTTTGGTGACTTGGTCAGCGATGCGCGTGTTTGGCGGTAACCCGGTTCTCGGCATTGTGCTCGGCCTGATGCTAGTTGCGCCACAATTAGCCAGTAAGTGGGATGTGGCCTTTGGCAACGCAGAAGCCATGATCATTCCGTTTATGGGCTTTGATATCGCAGTTACCGGTCTGCAAAGCTCTATTCTTCCTGCGGTATTTATGGGTTGGTTCGCGGCGATGGTAGAGCGCACTTCGCGCAAACACATTCCAGAAGTGTTGGACTTAATTCTCACACCTTTCATTACCTTGTTGGTGTCTCTGATTGCTGGCTTGGTGTTCGTAGGCCCACTTCTGCTTGGTATTGAGAAACTGATTACTGAGGCGGTGCTGTACTTCCTGCAAATTCCTTACGGTATCGGCGGTTTGATTTACGGTGGTGCTATTCAATTTATGGCCGTGACTGGCATGCACCACACTATCGTTCCAATCACGATTGCGATGGTGACAGACACAGGCTTCGACTACATCAACCCACTTGGTACAGCGGCGATTGCTGGCCAGTTTGGTGCGGCGATGGCGGTCATGACTATGCAAACAGACAAAGTAAAACGCTCTGGCATGTTTGGTGCGGCGCTTCCTGCACTATTTGGTATCACAGAGCCTGCCATGTTTGCGATTACGCTTCCTCGCGTTAAGCCTTTCCTATACGGCTGTGTCGGTGGTGCGATTGGTGGCTGTCTTGGTGCGATTGCCGGCATCGGCTCTGCGGGTACAGGTGCAACCATGCTACCAGGTATGTTGTTGTACCTCGGCGGTGGTCTAGGCATGTACATGCTTGTCATGCTGGTGGGCGCAGTGTCGGCGTTCGCTCTAACAAAACTGTTCTACAAAGAACCAAAGTAATTCTTTTCACTCCCGTTGTTTAGCGGGAGTGCTTTCTCTTTTTGGAGTCGTTATGGATTTTTCTAATCGCCAAAATCGATTTGTGAGAATCGATGAGGTGAGCGCGGAATATTTGGCAGACATTAAGCATAAAACGAAAACAGACCCGTTTTATCCGAGCTACCACATTGCCCCGCATCATGGTTTAGTGAATGACCCAAATGGTCTGAGCTACTTTAATGGCGAGCATCATATTTTCTATCAGTGGTTTCCACTAGGCCCCGTGCACGGTTTGAAACATTGGTATCACGTATCGACCAAAGATTTCGTCAACTTTAACGATCGCGGCATTGCGATGTATCCAGACCAAGATTACGACCATCACGGTTGTTACACGGGCGTGGGTGTTCCTCACAATGACGAATTGTACTTGTTTTACACCGCCAACCTTCTGAATGAAGAGGGGAAAGGCTTGCCAACACAAGCACTCGCGGTGATGGATAAACAAGGCAAGATCGAGAAAAAAGGTGTCGTGGTTGAGTTTAATTCTGATGCGTACACGCAAGAATTCCGTGATCCAGTATTAGTCACTCGCGACGACGGTTACCACATGCTGATAGGTGCTCAAGGGCATGATGAAAAAGGCAAGCTTGCTTATTATCACGGTTCCGATATCGATGATTACCACTATCAAGGCAATATTGATGTGGGGCTGGCTGACTTTGGTTATATGTGGGAGTGCCCTAACTATTACGAACAAGATGAAAACGGTGTGTTTATCTTCTCTCCTCAAGGCGTAAGCTCAGAGAGTAAATATGACCTGAAGAACGTTTTCTCTGTGGTGTACATGGTGGGCGAGCGCATTGATTTCGAAAACAAAGTCTTTCCTAATCAGGGTTATCGAGAGTTGGATAAAGGTTTTGATTTCTATGCTCCTCAAACCTATCTCGATGATCAGCAGCGACGTATTCTGATTGGTTGGTTGGGCAACTCGAAGAGTGAATACCCAACCGATAAGAACCGCTGGGCGCATATGCTGACGCTACCTCGTGTCTTGACTATTGAAGGGGATTACCTCATTCAAAGCCCACTACAAGAATTGGAAGCGTTACGTAAAGACTCTGTTGAAGTCGACGGTTCACATTCGTTGGATTCTCAAGCATTTGAGGTCGAGCTTCATGTTGATGGCGCTTTCTCTTTGACTCTATCCAATCAGAGAGGTGAGCGAATGGTATTTAGCGGCGATCAACATGAGTTCACCCTAGATCGAACTCATGTTTCTCATTTGCATGCCGAGGCGTTTGGTTCCGTTCGTTATGCCAAGCGACTTGAACAAGCACAGCGCATTCGTATCTTCGTGGATAACTCTGCCATCGAGATTTTTGCCGACAGTGGTAAGACGGTTTTCACCTCGCGGATCTTTATTGATGATCTGTGCAACATCGAGCTCAAACAGGCTCAAGCAACACTGCATTACTTGTCCCCGATCTCTTACTGCTAGCAGTTTCGGATTGGTTTTTGGCCACCAACTTGGTGGCCTTTTTTGTGCCTGCTATTTAGCAATGAAATTGATTCATAAATTTTGTGATATCTGTCATGTTACAATGCTCATATGAATGAGTTTGATTTCTATCAATTTCACTCAAAAAATTGCTTTAAAATCCGATAATTATAAATTTTTATATTTAAGTTGCTGTAATTAAAGGTAAATAACTAAAGATCTAAAATCGTGATCTTGTCTAGCAAAAACGGTTTAGCAATATTGTTTTGCTGTTTTTGTTGATCAAGAATTAGCCCCGTCCACTGTTAATGATCGGCCAGTTAATTAGCAGTTCTTTTTTGTCCATAGCTACACATAAGCCCTCCTTTAAGGCGGGCAAACTATTAAAAAATACAAATATAGGGGTTCACATGAACAACACTTTTAAGCTTTCGCTAGCGGCTGTTTTAGTATCAACAGCAATGACTGCAAACGCAGGTATCAGCATCGTTGACAACGAAGAAGGTAACTTCTCGGTTGGCGGTAACGTAGAGCTAAACTTCAACTTTGAAGATCGTGAATCAAACGCCAATGACGACAGCGAGTTCAACCAAGACGGCCGCGTACTTATCGAGTTTGCGGGTGAAAAGTACACCAGCAACGGTCACTATGTGGGTGTAAAAGCACAGCCTCTTTTTGAGAGCACAGGCAACATCGCACTGGATGACGCGTACTTTGAATTTGGTAAGAAAGACGGTTGGGCGATTAAAGCGGGTCGTTTCGAAGCTTATGATATGTTCCCTGTGGGCCTAGACGTATTCCTTGAGTATTCAGGTGATACGGCGAATGACCTATATGCAGACGGTGCGGCATACTCTTACCAAATGAAAGAAGCGCGCGGTCGTGGTTCTGATGGTCAGATCATGTACAACCAAACATTCGGCAACCTTTACGTAGAAGTTGGTGCGATGTTGGGTGACCGTTCTAACTTATTTGATGGCGGCGTTGGTGGTTATTACCACGGTAAAGAAATCACAGAAAGCAAAGATGCATTCCTACTACGCCCTGTCGTTGCTTACCAAATGGGTGATTTCACAGTCGCAGCATCGATGGAGACTAACCTAGTTTCTGACGCTATTGTTGCCGATGGCGTGGACATCTCAGATCGTACGGGTTACGGCTTAACAGGTAACTGGACAAGCGGTGATTGGTCTGTGAACGCAAGTGTTTCTTACCTAGATGCAGTAGACGAGAACAACATGTCGGCAGGTGTGAACGCATTGTGGAATAACCTAGGTCTTGGCTACATCTACTCAACGAACGAATTCGAAAACAAAGAGTTTTCTTCTTGGGCGGAAGGTGACGTAAACGTATCAACTTGGTACGCTTCTTACGCATTCCGTGATGTGCTAGAAGTTCAGGATTTCTCAATCCTACTAGGTACTTACTACACTATGGTCGACAACAAGCTGACGCAGCAATCGGATGCAACTGCCTTTGCTGAAGAAGACGATTTCGGTGCGCGTGTTCGCCTATACTACGAATTCTAATTCCTCCCTTTGGAAGCCAAAAGCCCAGCGATTGCTGGGCTTTTTGTTATTGGCTTGTGGCAAGTTGACCATCGCCATTCATTTTATGATTCAAATACCACATCACACAGACTGCCATCGCCATGGTGCCAGCCGCCAGTATGAAGCCATACTTGGTCAAGCCATAGTGGCTCAACATCGCAATAACAACATAACTTAAAGATTGCACGGTAGTGGCGAACATGCTGATTCCGCCGTCGACTCGCCCTCGTTGATGGACAGAGACAGTGTGGTGCATCCAATTGATTCTTGCGATTCGATTCAACGCGTTAAATGTGCCAAAGAGCGCAGTAAACATCAGAATGGTCAGTGGATGTGCGGATAAGCTCATGCCAATTAAAGCAATTACTAACACGCTCATCGATACGACAATAATGCTGGTGTGACCAAACTGATTCAGTACCTTGGTAACGATAAGTCCGGTTAGTAATGAACCCAAGCCAAAGCTGATGTTAAACCCTGCGTACCAATCACCGGAGATACCTTGCTCCGAGAACCAAATAGGCACCAATTTTCCTAGGTAAGTCAGAATGGGATAAGACAGGCAGGACAGCAAAATAAAAGTGTAAAAGGTCGGCTCTTTAGCAAAGATTTGCTTACTCTCTTTTAACTGCGACATAAAGGCAACAGCGTGAGAGTCTCTGATTTGTTGCACGTACGGCGTAGCCATATAGAAAAGGGCGGCGATAGAAGAGGCGGAGGCAGCAAACAAAGCAAATTCCCTCATTCCCCACATCTCTAACAACACGATACCTAGCGCGCCAGCGCCCAGCGTGGTCGATTGCATCACGATTTCTTGCTGACCGGAAATTTTGGCGTATTCATGGCGTTGATAGTTCTCTTGGGTGAAAGCATTATTGGTTGTCCATGCGAAGTTACTGGATACCCAGTAGACCAATTGTGCAAACGCTAACAACCAATGTGAGCCAAGCTCAAACCAGTACGCGACAAAAATGATGAACGCCATACCAGCTTGTAACCATTGATTGAGCACGAGTAACTGCTTTCTTGAATGGCGGTCGATAAGAGTGGAGAAGAAAGGTGTAGCCAAGAAAGAAACCGCAGTACAAGAGAGTGAGACCAAAGCAACAAAGGTTCCCATTCCGGGTTCAGCCAACATTACCCATGGCAGTGCCATCATAAATAATCCGGAAGAAATACTATCGAAGAATCGCCCAGCCAAGTAGGGCAGCGTTTTATTTTTCATCGTTTTTATCTGCTTAATTTGTTAACGTGGTGTAACTTTAGAACCTCAAGTAAACTTGAGGTAAAGCGTTTTTTTAAACAAGAGGTCAGAAATGGAAATCAGCGTAGGCGAGGTGGCAAAGCGCTCTGGAGTGAAGGTATCAGCGCTGCACTTTTATGAGCAGAAGGGATTGATTTCAAGCTGGAGAAATCAAGGTAATCAACGTCGCTACCATCGCAGCGTGCTTCGCCGTGTGGCTGTGATCAAAGCAGCGCAGCAAGTTGGATTGTCGTTAGAAGAGATCAAAGTGGCATTAGAAGAGCTGCCTAAGCATCAAGCACCAAACAAGCAGCAATGGGAAACCATGGCCAGTCATTGGCATGAGCAGCTAGAACAAAAGATTCAAAAGCTCAAAGCGCTACAAAACGATTTGGGTGGTTGTATTGGTTGCGGGTGTCTCTCACTAGAAACTTGTGCATTAAGAAACCCAGAAGATGTGCTCGGTAAAGATCATGCTGGTTCGAACCTGACCCTCGACGAACAAGAGTCATAACAACGGCTGAGCTGGTTATTCCTTATCGAAACTATCCACCACAATCGCGCCCATTGAAGCAGGCATAGTAATCACAATCACCCGTTTGAGGGCGATTAGTGGGTCTGTGAATAAAGGAAGTTTGTTGATGCAGAATAGCACTAAAGCCACCACCACAGCGGCGATGAAGTAGGCAATTACCACACGAAAGATGAACACGGCAACGCGCGTTTTTATGTTGCTTTGAAATACGCTTTGATAAGCAAAAAAACCTAAGAAGAGCACCGACAAGCTGAATAGCATCAGCAAATTCAACATCGGCAAGCTTTCACCCAAGCGCCACGCTTCTTCCGAGAAAGAAATTGGGACGGCGAGAGCAAAAGCGCCAACCAAAACTTGGCTGGCATCTTCAAGGTTAAAGTGGCTGCTCATGCTTGAGACTCAGGCGTGCTGCTTGCTAAGAGCTGTTCAAAGCGCTCATTGCCGTGAAGCAGTTCGAGATCTTGTTCTTCCGCTAACAGATCGCGAATGGAAGGGCTGGTGTCAATCGCACGCTCTAAGTCTTCAATCGCTTGCTCTTCAATCCCTAATCGAGAGTAGGCACAAGCACGTTGGTAAAGGGCTGGACCGTTCGTATCGTCCACTTCCAGAACTCTGTTACATAAGCTCAGTGCCCAGTGGTACTCTTTGATCTCCATAGCGGCGTCGGCTTTGTAAGTCAGCGCTTCTAAATCTCCAGGGCGAACAAGCAAAATTTCATCGTAGATGTCGATGCGTTGTTCCGGAGTTTGTGAGCTTTGTGCACGAAGCCATAAGTTATGGATTTCGTTGATCTTCTCAATCTCTTTGTTGTTCTCGCTGATGATGCGGGTTTTACGTTTCAAGTCACGCTCCAACGCCACGAACTTTTTCTCATATTCCTGAGCGATCTTTTCTAATCGCTTGTCTGCCATCTCTTTGGTGTTGTGCTTAAACTCGCGCAGAGATTGCCAGCCAACAAAAGCAATGAGTGAAGCGACACCCGCAATGATGTAGAAGAAGTAGGTAACCGTCACGTTAGCGTAGTTCAAAGATTTATCAGCCACCGTTAACTCTCGGTCGGTGATTTCAACAATCATTCTTCGTTCTAAATCCTGTTGCTCCTGACGCAGCGACTTCAACTCATCAAGGATATAACGCTCCATTAATGGTCTATCCAAAAGGTCGGATTCTGAATACTTTTCTTCGGATGCAAGAGTTGGAAAGGAGAGCAGAGCAGCGAAGAAGATGCCGATGATTAAGCGCATAGAACGTCCTTTTGCGTCGAGAATGGATGGATCTCTGAAACCATAGCAAATACAGACAAGGTTTAGCAAAAAACAGATGAAAAATGCTTGTTTTATAAAGCGTTCTGATGGGCTCGTATCTTGTTCTTTTGATCATGAATGGATACTCTTTCCGGCTAGTAAAGCGAAGGAAAAGCAGAACCAAGGTACAGATGTATGGACGCCAAAGCACAAGCTTATCTCAACCAATATTTGGATACGCTCTCTGGAAAAGAGCAAGCAGCGATTCCCTCAGTAAGTGCTGATTATTATTGTGCTGACGAGTACAACGCTAATACTTGTGCTGAGCTGGTGAGAATCGGCCAGAAAACGGCCTCTTGCAGTATGGAGCTCTGGTACAGCGAACACGGAGAGGTGATGCCTCAAGTGGGGCACTTACAAGTGGTGACCAATTGGGACGGCGAACCTGTTTGTATTATTCAAATCACAGACGTCAGTACCTGCCGATATTCGGACGTGAGTGAAGAATTTGCCCAAGCTGAAGGGGAAGGCGATCGCACGTTAACTTGGTGGAGAGAAGCACACACTAAATTCTTTAAAGCGGAATGTGAAGAGCTTGGCATCGACTGGCATGAGCAACGTTTGTTGGTACTTGAGCGTTTTAGAGTGGTTTACCCTATATCCAAGTAACCCAACGAAAAAGGCTTGGCGCGTTGCCAAGCCTTTTCATTAACTACGATGATTTACGCTAATTGTTCTTGGCTATAGAGCCGTTGGAGCAGCATTTGCCATTCTTCTCTTAATACGCCGTATTTGATGGAGTCGTAGTACTCGCCTTGGTAGTAACGCACTTTACGAATCCGCGCTTCCTGTTGCATGCCAAGCTTTTCTGCACATCGCATCATTCTTGGGTTACCAGACCAGGTTGTTAAACCCACTCGTGCTATGTCTTGGGTTTCGAATATATGACTAATCCATGGAACTAGCGCACAAAAGCCCAACCCTTTATCCCAATAGTTCGAATCGTAAATGACGATGCCAGCTTCAAGCCAGCGAGTGCTCTCACATTCCCAATACCAACTCACTGAGCCAACGGGCTTACCTTCGAACTCAATCAATAACATGTCTTTGCCTTTTAGTAGGCGTTGAAAGGTGTGGTTACGAAAGCCTTCTAATGTCGGTGTTTGATAAGGGAAGTAAGGACCATTGAATTGCGCCCAGCGTTCATCCTCGGTGATGAGCTTATAGAGCGTTTTCGCTTCTTCCGGAACGGCTCGTCTTAATGTGACGCCTTGGAAATGGTACATAACACTCCTTTTAGTAACGAATAAGAGTAACGAATAAGAGTAACGAATAAGAGTAACGAATTAACGTTTGAGCGCAGTGACGCTGAACATGTGCCAATGTTTTGCATTGCCGAGAGCAGTGCTGCCATCTTCATCCCGCTCATGGAAGTGGAGAATGTCATACCCTTCAAACAATGCTTCGACTTGCTTTTTGGTGAATGCACTTATGTCTGGATGCGTTTTGGCTTTGACCCAAGAGTCTTTCACGCCCAGTAAATCCCCACAAAAAACACCACCGGAGACTAAGGCTGAGTCGATTCTTTGCCACACGCTTTCAAAGTGCTCGCTAGGGCAAAAGAACAAACTCGCACTGGCAATGAACAAGCTGCATGGCGGGTAATCAAAGTCACTAAAGCAAGACTGTGATATGGAAAAGTTAGGATTGCCTTCGAAACGCGTCAAGCAAGTTTCCACCGCATCTTGATGAGTGTCAAACGCGTAAACGGTAAAGCCTTGATTGAGGAGGTAGTTGGAATCTCGACCGGTACCGCATCCTGCATCAATGGCTATTTTGTTGTCGAGCGTAAGCAGGTTGGCGGCACGTTCTACGTTTGGTCGGTGAGGTTGGCTCGCCACCTTTTGATAGTAATCGTTCCATGTTACTGACATTGCGATTCCTTTCTTATGTGTAAAAAACGCTACTCAGTGTTGAATAGCGTTTTGATTTAGATTTGTTGATTTTATCCTCGCAGGGAAGCTAGAGTTGATCCTCGATTGGCAGAATGCCTGAGAACCAAGCCCCCATTTTTCTCCACACGCTGGCTTCTGGCTCTGAATCAAATTCTTCGCCTGTTGCTTGATCAATCCATGCGATATCACCATCTTTGATGATGAGTTGATAGGCATTTTCTTTCAGCTGCTCTGGCAAAACGGTTTGTTGTTTTTGCACGTACTCTGGTTGCTCTATAACTACGCCCATCTCTGTGTTGAGCTCAGCCGAACGCGGATCCCAGTTCATCGAACCTACAAACAAGGTTTTCCCATCGATCATCATGGCTTTGGCGTGCAGGCTCGCTCGGCTGCTACCGGTTAAGCTCCATTTGCTTTTGATTTTCGCGCTGGCTTTTACTTCCCATAGTTTAATGCCCGCTTTAACCAAATCTTCTCGGTACTTGGCGTACCAACCGTGGACAGCAAATACATCGTTTGATGCCAAGCTATTCGTCACGATGGTGATATCTATCCCTCGTTTTGCCGCATCAGTCAGAGCTTTTGTTCCGGATTCTGTCGGCACAAAGTAAGGGGAAATTAGAACAAAAGAATCTTCAACGCTCTCAAGGAGTTCACCTAAGTTCGCAACCAGTTGGCTTTCTTGAGTGGCAATTTTGTCGGGTAAATCGAACCACACTTGGCCTTGTCCCCAATACAGTTTCAGTTTGCCTTGTTGGAGCTCCTCATATAGGTCTAACTCTTTGAAGTTATAGGGACCGGTAGAAAACTTCTCTTCCAATTTGAGCTTTTTCACCTGCGCTTGAATCGCATCGTCTGCCACTTTTTCAGACTCAGGCACAATCCATTCCATTGGGATGGCATAGAGACTATTCCAATACAAATCGAACTGGTCCGCGGTTTGTGTCACGGCCTCGCCATAAAGCATCAAATCGAAATCACCAAACTCGACATTGGACTCGAAAGAGAAGTATTCATTACCAATGTTTCTGCCGCCGACAATGGCAGACACACTATCGGAAATCAGAGCTTTGTTGTGCATGCGACGATTAAGGCGGTCAAAGTCACTTGCCAGTGCAAATACACGTGCATCTCGATATTGGTGCGGGTTAAACAGTCGGATTTCGATGTTTGGGTGAGCGTTCAACTCTGCCATTCCTGCATCATTTCGCTTTTGCATGTCATCTAGAAGTAGGCGAACGCGTACGCCACGTTGTGCTGCTTCATACAAACGCCAAGTCATTAGTTGACTGGTCTCGTCACTGCGATAGATGTAGTACTGCAAATCTAGGCTTTTTTCGGCAGATTCAATCAGTGCGATTCGAGCTAATAGTGCGTCGCTTCCCTGATTGAGAGGGTAAAAGCCAGTGTCTGAGTTAGAGTCTTTGTCGTAACTTTCAAAGAACTCTGCCAACGATGAGTCGCTTTGATATCCGAACTGAAAACTGGTGGATTTCTCACTTGGATCTCTTGGCTGAATTGAGGAACAAGCCGAGACAAGTACAAGCATTGAACCGAGTAAGGCTTTAGAGAGAGAACGTAGCAATGCACACTTCCTTGTTAATACACAACGTAACTCTTTGATTATATATCAAGCTTTAAATCTGGGTAACGCGAGTGATTGTAGCCAAGTCGCAGATTTCTCAATAAAGCAACCGAATCTGAATGACTCGATATGGTTTTTGGAAAGCATATTATTCGGGCGGACAATATCATGTTTTTTACTTATGTTTTACTCAGAAATGGTCAATATCACTAATATTTGGTGGTAATTACCAACACTGCACTGAGAGAAATTACCAATTTAACCTAACTTATTGATATTTAAAGAGTAAACGTTTGGCATGACGATTGCGTATAAACAGTGAGCGTGAGAGGTCGTAACTTGCGGAGATGGTTAAGTTTTTGTTAATTTTATTAACTTGCCATGGATAGTTCTTTTGTGGTTGATAATCGCGAAACACAGCAGAAGCACGGCGCTCTTATAAAGTTGTCTATTTCAGATGCAAACACTCACTGTTTGTCCACGGAGAGTAGGAGATTGGGTTATCGAAAGTTCCGTTTGTTAATTCAGCTCTAAGGCGAAGGCCTGACGGGGATGAACAGGAGAATACAAAAATAAAAAAGGATTTTTGATGTTAGCAAAACCAGTATTACGTTGGCTTTTACCCTTCGTCGTGGTTGGTGGTTCTTATGCGGGTTATGCCGCGATTGCCGCTACTGCGCCCGAAAAAGAGTCAATCAAAGACACCGTTACTGAACCCACAGTACAAACCTCTTCACTTTTTCCTACCGATCATAAAGTTGTTATCACCAGCCATGGTGAAATGCGTCCATTTGAAAAAACGCATCTAGCAGCTCAAGTTAGCGGCGAAGTGATCAGTTGGCACCCAAATTTTGTGACGGGTGGAATCGTAAAGCGTGGTGAAGTGTTGTTCACGATTGAAAGTGATAACTACGAAGCGGCTGTTCTACAAGCTGAAGCGGGCTTGGCAAGTGCACGTGCTGCTTTGATCGAGGAACAAGCCAAAGCGGAAGTCGCAAAACGCCAAGCGAAAAAGTTAAGCGACAAACAAGTCACAGATCTTTACTTACGCAAGCCGCATGTCTTGAGTGCTCAGGCGCAAGTTAAGTCTGCACAAGCTGCGTTGAAGCGAGCTAACCGCGATCTAGAAAACTGTAAAGTGATTGCGCCATACGATGCACTTGTTGTTGAGCGTGATATCGGTGTGGGGCAGTTTGTCTCTTCCGGCTCTCGCGTTGCAACCTTGAATAATATCGAAGTGGCGGAGATCCACGTTCCTATCGCTGGTTTTGATAGTGCATTCCTTCCTGAATCTTTGAAAGAACTACGTGCGACTGTAACGCAACAAGGCATTCTATCGACGACTCGTGAAGGCAAAGTTGTTCGCGATCTCGGCATGATCGACAGCGCGACGCGCATGATCAATATGGTGATTCAAGTTCGTGACCCATATGGTCTAGACAACAATCAGCCACCGATTAAGTTTGGTTCATACGTTGAAGTGAGCTTTACCGGTAAAGAGCTCAAGCACATTTATCGTCTCCCTCAGGAGCTAGTAAAGAACCGCACCGTTTGGGTCGTGAATGGCGAAAACGAACTGCAACCTAGAACGGTCAACGTACTTCGTGCAGAAGGTGAGTTCCTACTTGTGGGAGAAGGTCTTGAGCAATCAGACAAGTTGGTTCTGACGTTACCTGAGTACCCGCAAAAAGGCATGGCTGTCCAAGTCGCAAAAAAGAATGACGACTCCGAAACCGTCGTACAGTAAGTAGGAGTCAATCATGGAAGAGAATCAACAAAAGGGCATCATTGCCTATTTTGCTAATAACTCTGTCGCCGCGAACCTGATGATGGTGTTCATCATCGTGATGGGTATCGTGAGCTTTATGTTCATTCAACGACAAATGTTCCCGAACGTTGAAGTTAACTACATCAACATTCGAGCGGCTTATCCTGGTGCTTCTCCGCAAGAGATTGAAGAGAGTATCTTGGTTAAAGTCGAAGAATCGATCAAAGACGTCACTGGCATCAAAAAGACCGTGGCACGAGCTTCTCGAGGCAGCGCTTACGTATCGATAGAAGTGGATGTGAATGCTGACATCAAACGCGTATTGGACGATGTAAAGCAACGGGTAGATACCTTATCCAATTTGCCGGCAGGCATGGAACCCATCAACGTTTATCAGGTGGAATGGCGACAAGAGGTGATAGAAATGGGCTTAGTGGGCGATAGACCACTGGAAGAGCTCAAACCTATCGCTAAACAAGTCGAAGACGAGTTACTGCAACTGAAAAATGTCATGCTGGTGGATCTCAATGCACCAGAAGAAGAGATTGCTATAGAAGTTGATCCGCTGATTCTTCGTAAATATGACTTAACGTTAAGTGATGTGAGTAACGCGATTCGTCGTTACTCAGCGAACTTTTCTGCAGGTGAAGTAAAAACCAACGCAGGCATGATCGCAGTACGTATTGAGAACCAATACTACCGTGGTGATGAGTTCCGCAATATTCCAGTTAAGCTTGGCGCAAACGGTGCAAAAGTTCTGCTACAAGACATCGCAACGATTAAAGATGGCTTTACTGAGGAAGATCGTTACTTCGAATACTCGGGTCAAAACGCGATCTACATGGCGGTTCAAGCCACGCGTGATCAAAACATCATCCCAGTTGCAGAATCCGTTCGTAACTACATCGAAGCAAAGAACAAAACCTTACCTGACGACATTCAACTGAAAGTTCTCGTCGATATGACCTACTACCTAAATGGTCGTCTCGACATGATGCTGAAAAACCTTCTTCAAGGTGCCGCGTTGGTGGCCATCATGCTCTCAGTATTCCTTCGTTTCCGCTTAGCAATGTGGGTAATGTTGGGACTACCAGTGTGCTTCTTGGGCGCTGTAATGATGATGCCAATGCTGGGTATCACCGTGAATATTGTGTCTTTATTCGCCTTTATCATGGTGCTCGGTATCGTGGTGGATGACGCCATCGTAACCGGGGAAAGTGCCTACAGTGAGATCGAAGAGAAGGGTGGTGGTGTTGAGAACGTTGTGACGGGAGTTAAGCGTGTCGCGACTCCGGCGACCTTTGGTGTGTTAACCACGATAGCGGTGTTTGCCCCATTCCTACTCTCAAGTGGGATTGATAGTGCCTTCTTCTACGGTATTGCGGGTGTGGTGATCCTGTGTCTTATCTTTAGCTTGATTGAATCTAAGCTGATCTTGCCAGCTCACTTAGCACACACCAACTTTACACCAATCAAAGCGGGTGGTTGGCGCGATAATTTCAACAAGCGCTTCTTCGGCTTTGTTAATGGTCCTTACCGCAGCTTCGTTAAGGCTTGTACTCATTGGCGTTGGACCGTGTTTGCCTTCTTCTGTGGTCTGTTACTGATTAGTGCTGCTTTAGTTAGCTCGAACTATGTTCGTGTGATTCCAAATCCAAAAGTTCCAACGGATTATCCGGCGATTACGATTGAGATGAATGACACGGTATCGAGCGAGCAAACCATCAATGCGTTAAAAACCATTGAAGGCGTGATGCAGAAAATCGAAAACCAGATCATTGATGAGCATGGTCAGGGGATGATTCGGGATGTGCTTTCTTACAACCGCAGCCGTACTGAAGGTCGTATTCTTGTGCCGCTTGTGGATGAAGAACTGCGTCCATTCAATACCTTTGAACTTGCACGTCGCTGGCGTGAGGCAATGCCAGTTATTCCGGGCATGAAGAGCTTTAAGATCCGCGAGCAAAGTGCAGGTAGCGGTGACCGCGACGAGTTTGGTTACTTGCTGTTTGGTTCGGACATTAACGAGCTAAACGAAGCAGGGCGCTACCTGATTGGCCGACTTCAGCAAGAAGAAGGTCTGTACGATATTTCTTCGTCTATCGATTCTGGTAGTAAAGAGGTACTGCTATCACTTGCCCCTGTTGCTTATGATTTGGGCTTGGATCTTACCATGATAGCAGAGCAAGTGGGTGGCAGTTTCTACGGTGGTGAAGCGCAGCGCATTATCCGTGATGGCGAAGAAATTAAGGTTATGGTGCGTTACCCGCAACTGACGCGTGAAGCCTTCTCATCACTGCGTTACGCTGTGATTACCACACCAGCAGGCAAAAAGGTCATGCTTGGTGATGTGGTGAAGATCAACGAGCAACCGGGTGTGAGTACCATTCGACGTGAAGGCGGTTATCAAACCGTTTATGTCTATGGCTCTATAGATGAAGAGTTAGTTGAACCTCAAGAAGTCGTGAAAGTTATCGACGACAACATCTTACCGGACATGAAGCAAGCCTTCCCAAGTGTGAAAACGGAATTGGGTGGTGACATCGAAGAGCAAGCAGCACAGCGTAACGAGCAAATCATGTTCTTTATTGCAGGCATGATCATCGTATACATCTTGCTGGCCGTGCCGCTTAAGAGCTACACCCAACCGCTTATCGTCATGTCGGTAATTCCGTTTAGCTTAACGGGTGCGATTTGGGGACACTTCTGGCTGGATATGGACATCAGCATGATGTCGACGTTTGGTTTAATTGCGGCAGCGGGTGTGGTTATCAATGACTCCTTGGTGATGACAGATTACGTTAACCAAGTGCGAGAAAAAGGCATGAGCATTAAGCAAGCGGTTGTTGAGGCTGGCTGTGCTCGTTTTCGAGCGATCACGCTGACGTCTATTACCACCTTCGCTGGTGTACTTCCTATCATGTTTGAAACCAGCTTGCAGGCGCGTTTTGTTATCCCGATGGCGGTCGCGCTTGGTTTTGCCGTTCTGTTTGCAACTGTCCTTACCTTGATTCTGGTGCCTTGTCTGTACCTGATGCTCGAGGATATTAAAAACATCTTCCGCATTGTTAAACGATTCTTTGGTCGTTTGATAGGTAAGTTCAAATCACAGTCATCAAACACTGTCGGCAACGAAAGCACGCAAAGCTAGTTTCACCTAAAACGAAAATCTAAAGCAGCCTTCGGGCTGCTTTTTTTGTGCCTTAAGCGAACTGAAATGGACCATCTATACTATAAGCTGGATGAATGGTTAAATATTCATAAATATCGTTGGTTAATTTAACACTGTGTGTGTGAAATTCGCCATTGAGCAGATGGTAGAAAAATAAACTTTTGTTTAAGTTGTTGATATTAAAGGTTTAAAAAGTTGGCATCCTATGTGCAATGTATAGAGTGCAACCCAATGAACTGCTAATCCCTAAGGAGCTTATTATGCAAAGCGTATTTCTATCTACTCTAGGTCTTATTGCTGTAATGTCATCACCAATCGCTGCTGCTAACACTCTAGACAAAGAAGAGTGGAGTGCGGATTTACGTCAAGAATTTACAACAATGAAGCATGAGGCGGTTGCGGACATCCAACAAATGAACATGGACGCTATTGATGAACGCGATGAACGCATTGTTAAACACATCAAAGAACAACAAGCTCAACTGGTAAAGATCAAATGCCAGAAGACAGAGGCAACCAAGTCATAACCTCTGACGACAAAGATTCCGTGTTAGTCACAAGGACGAGTGATTAACCAGAGTGCATCCGATACAAGCACGACGTTAGTGAGCAGTCAGCGTCAACCTTGTTGCTCTATTTGCCAACCTATTAATGGGTTGGCTTTTTTATGCCTGTTGATTGAGGAGGGGGCGCTAAAACTGGGGATTGAGTAGGAGAAATACGGCAGATAGAAAAAAGCCCGCGAAGAATACCTTCACGGGCGAAAAAAGGGCACCAAATTGGGTGTCTATTCATTTTGGAGATGGTCGAACGTCCATATCATACTGACAATAGGCTTGGTGAGAGGCTTACCACCAGTGCGACCAACGAGGCTAAAGTTAACATTGTTGTAATCATTGTTAAAATGTTAATTCTTCAATCAATGATTTCATTATCGTTAGTTCAAATTGTGAATGTGTTGTCTGTGTGTATTTATACTGTGCTAAATGTCGTTTTTGATAATAAAACTTATCATAAATCCTATAGTGATCATTGGGGTTGGTTATATAAAGCTCGACATACCGCATTCTCAATTGTTCATATTTGCACTTAATGCCACATAATAACCCTGTATTTGTTAAGTTTTTGTGTTGTTTTTAACGCTTTTCACTGAAAACAAAAAGAGCGACCTAAGCCGCTCTTGTTCATTTTGATAAATTTACTTATCAGTCGTTTTAGATTTCTTCGTGTTTATGGACTAGGCCGAAGTCAGCTAAAATGGCATACGCGGCAGGGATCATAAACAACACCAGCAGAGTGGATGCGAAAATACCAAACACGATAGAGATAACCAGTGGTTGAATAACCTGTGCTTGCAAACTGGTTTCAGTCAGTAGCGGAAGCAAACCTGCTGCAGTGGTCATTGATGTTAGGAATACTGCTCTAAAGCGCTCTCGACTGGCTTTGACTACCGAGTCGTGCACATTATCCCCTTCATCGACATGATGGCGTATGTACTGAACTAACAGAATCGAGTCATTCACCACAATCCCCGCTAGTGAGACGAAGCCCATCATACTTGGCATACTTAATGAGTGACCGAGTAGGATGTGTCCCCATACCACACCAATAAAGGCGAGTGGAATCGCGAGCATGACGACGAATGGTTCCAAATAACTGCGGAATTGGTAACTCAGAATCGCAAACACGCCAAACAAACCAAGCAAGAAGCCTTTACCCATTGATGCCCCAGTTTCAGCGGTATCTTTGGCTTCGCCTTCAAAATCAAAGCGAAGACCAGGATACTTTTGCATAAGCTTTGGCGCTTCATCTTGTTGGAACTGACGAATAATGGCGGTTGAGTTGGCTTTCGTATTATCGATATCGCCAAATACGCTCACAGTCCGC
>NZ_JPRD01000041.1 GCF_000817815.1 Vibrio owensii CAIM 1854 = LMG 25443 | reverse complement strand
TTAACTGATCGGCATTAGAGTGTTACTCTTCCTTTTCATTATTGTTTGGCGCTCAAGCGATGTTTCGTTAGTAATAACGGTCACAACTGTCGTGAAGCTGTGGATTGTCTTCTATTTCATCGAAACTAACTGCAAGTTGCTCTTCTGAACCTTGCTTAGCGAGCAGCACTGTTTCTGCCTCTTGGTCGATGACTAAAATCGTACCGACACCTTGCTGACACTCAACGACCATACCTTTACGGATTCGATTTGCTTCCATCACCCTCTCCTTCACAAAGTTACCCGATTCAGACTCTGTTACGCGAGATAAGGTGAAAGGATCAAAAAAGCCGATCATCAGATCGGCTTTCAATTTAAATTGTCTTCTTTAATTAACGTATATAAAAAGACGCTTATTTCGCAAATTCAACACCAATGTTGATATCGCCATTTAGTGTTTCTAGCATGCCATCTAATGCTGACTTCTCGTAGTCGCTTAGCGCACCGTAGCTTAGAACTTCTTCTACGCCGTCTTTACCTAGCTTCACAGGCTGTGCGAAGTATGGTGCATGTTCGCTGCCACCGTCTACATAAGCACACTCCACTACGCCTTCTTCACCTTGAAGAGCACGTACTAGCGCTAAGCCAAAGCGACATGCAGCTTGGCCCATAGATAGAGTTGCGCTACCGCCACCCGCTTTCGCTTCTACTACTTCTGTACCCGCATTCTGGATACGTTTCGTTAGCGCTTCAACTTCTTCAGCTGTGAACTCAACACCTTCGACTTGAGATAGAAGAGGAAGAATCGTCACACCAGAGTGACCACCGATAACAGGAACGCGAACGTCACCTGGATCTTTGTCTTTTAGTTCAGCCACGAAGGTTTCCGAACGGATAACGTCCAGTGTTGTTACACCAAACAGCTTGCGCTTGTCGTAAACGCCTGCTTTTTTCAATACTTCAGCAGCGATTGGCACTGTTGTATTCACTGGGTTAGTGATGATACCAACACATGCTGTTGGACATACAACTGCGATCTTTTCCGCTAGCGACTTAACAATGCCAGCGTTTACGTTGAACAGATCCGCGCGATCCATACCAGGTTTACGAGCTACACCAGCTGAAATTAGAACAACATCCGCACCTTCAAGTGCAGGTGTTGGATCTTCGCCAGCGTAACCTTTAATAGAAACCGGAGTTGGGATGTGGCTAAGATCTGCAGCCACACCAGGAGTTACTGGAGCAATATCGTATAGGGCTAAATCTGAACCTGCAGGAAGACGGTTCTTAAGTAGAAGGGCCAGAGCTTGACCGATGCCGCCAGCGGCACCAATAACGGCTACTTTCATGTAGTTCTCCTTGAGAGTATTTCTCTTATAAACGTATTCGTAGGGTATTTTGTAACCAGCTGAAATAAAGCTATCGAAATCACAACTTGATTACAATCAATTAACGCCAGCTTTGCGACCTCGCGCAACTCGCTGTTACCGTGCTACAAACAAAGGCTTGATTATTCGTTTATTCTGTTGAAATGACAAGAAATTCAGTGCAATAAATAGGTCAACAATTTCATACTTAAAGAACCCTATCCTGTTTAGGGTTTACAGTGATGGAATTAACATAATGTCGTGACTTTTTGGCACTACATGAATATCTATGCGAGAATATGCAAAATTGCTGACCCTTGATAAGAGAATCATAACGACTATGCGCAATTCAGAAAAACAAGATAACTTAGTTCGCGCTTTTAAAGCCTTATTAAAAGAAGAGAGCTTTGGCTCACAGGGTGAGATCGTTGATGCACTAAAACAACAAGGTTTTGAAAGTATCAACCAATCCAAAGTTTCTCGCATGTTGACTAAGTTTGGTGCCGTACGTACACGTAACGCAAAAATGGAAATGGTTTACTGCCTACCAGCAGAGTTAGGCGTCCCAACAGTTAGCAGCTCTTTGCGTGAACTGGTGTTAGATATCGACCATAACGCAGCTCTTGTCGTTATCCACACCGGCCCAGGTGCCGCTCAGTTGATTGCTCGCCTACTGGACTCATTAGGCAAATCAGAAGGCATCTTAGGTGTGGTTGCTGGTGATGACACCATCTTCATTACCCCGACAATGCCAGTTTCTACAGAACAATTGTTCAAATCTGTGTGTGAACTTTTCGAGTACACAGGCTAAGTAACTGTTTGTGGGCTATGAAATTAGTTGAATTTTGTAGCCCATGAAAAATGTAAATTTTTTGATTTTTTAGCTTATTTTCCACCCATCCTATTTGTGATTTACATCACGCTATTGGTTTTTTTAATACCCTCGCCAACATGCAAGATAAGTAATTGTTCTAAAAAGAATTAGTCTACGAATTTATCCCCACATACCAACGCACACTTTAGACTTATTCGCTATAGTTTTTAACAATCGGATAATTTTCTGCCAATTTTTTGTTATGATTCGCTCGCTTTTTCAAACGATTGGATTGGAAAAGATGCCGTTTCCAAATAGGAAACTCCTGAAGTAATTTTTGGTTATTTCCGGGTTAATAATGAATATAAGGAAGGGAAATTCATGGCATTTAACAAACTTCTTAAAGTAGGCGCTATCGCTGCAGCAGTTATGGGCGCAGGCGCAGTTAACGCTCAAGAGTTTATTACTATCGGTACCGGCTCTGTTACAGGTGTTTACTACCCTACTGGTGGTGCTATTTGTAAATTGGTGAACAAAGGTCGTAAAGATCACAACATCCGTTGTTCAGTAGAATCGACTGGTGGTTCAATTTACAACGTCAACACAATCCGTGCTGGCGAGCTAGACTTTGGTATCGTGCAATCGGATTGGCAGTACCATGGCTACAACGGTACGAGTAAGTTTGCTGAACAAGGCCCGTACAAAAAACTACGTGCAATGTTCTCTCTTCATACCGAACCTTTTAACATCATCGCACGTGCAGATTCTGGCATCGAAAACGTTCAAGACCTTAAAGGTAAGCGTGTAAACATCGGTAACCCTGGTTCTGGTGACCGCGCGACAATGGGCGTAGTGATGGATGCTATGGGCTGGACTAACGACAGCTTTAAACTTGCATCAGAACTAAAAGGTTCAGAACGTTCTCAAGCACTATGTGATAACAAGATCGACGCCTTTATCTACATGGTTGGTCACCCGAACGGTTCAATCAAAGAAGCAACAACCTCTTGTGATGCGAAGCTAGTTCCTGCAACTGGTCCAGAAATCGAGAAGATCGTTGCTGATAACCCTTACTACGCGTTCAGCACAGTGCCTGCTGGCATGTACCGTGGTACAGACAAAGACGTAAACAGCTTTGGTGTTGCGGCAACAATGGTAACGACTTCTGACGTTTCAGATGACGTAGCTTACAACGTTGCAAAAGCGGTATTCGAAAACTTCGATACCTTCAAGCGTCTACACCCTGCATTTGCAAACCTGAAGAAAGAAGACATGGTGAAAGCTGGCCTTTCAATCCCTCTTCACCCAGGTGCAGAGAAATACTACAAAGAAGTAGGCCTGCTTAAGTAAGCAACTACTAACTTCAAGCTCAGACAGAAAAGGATGGTTTTCTGTCTGATTGAGTATGCTGGTCGAGCACCTTCAACCAGCATACTTTGTTCAATTTTGCCGATTTCTCCCGGAAGTCGCGCTCACACACCTAAGAAAAAGAAAACGCACTTTTCCATACCTATGAATCAATGGGTTGAAGGATTGTAGCGATTCACTCGAAAGCAAACTTCGCTCTATTCACTACACTGTTATAGCGAAGCGCGGTTCTCGATACACAATACAGACAGGACCATCAATAATAAGGAAAAAGTACATGGCGACGAACAACACTCCGTCACAAGATGTGCAAGAGATGGTGGCTCAGGCAGATACAGGTGCGCGTAGCCCAATGGGCATGCAAGGTCGAATCTTATGGTTCGTTCCGCTGTGCTGGTCGCTATTTCAATTATGGTATGCCTCTCCGCTGCCATTTATTTTTAATTTTGGCGTACTCAACGACACTGAAGCGCGAGCAATTCATCTAACTTTTGCCACTTTTCTCGCTTTCACTGCTTACCCAGCAATGAAGAACTCTCCGCGTGATCATATCCCACTCATCGATTGGGTATTAGCGCTCGCGGGTAGCTTTGCTGCGGCTTACATTTATATTTTCTATACCGAGTTAGCAGGACGTTCCGGAGCACCTACGACGGTAGATATCGTCGTTTCGGTTACTGGTATGGTATTGCTACTTGAAGCAACCCGCCGTGCATTAGGTCCACCACTCATGGTGGTCGCAGCGGTATTCTTAACTTACACCTTTGCTGGCCCATATATGCCAGACGTCATTGCCCATAAAGGCGCTAGCTTAAACAAAGCGATGTCGCATCTATGGTTAACGACAGAGGGTGTATTTGGTGTTGCACTTGGCGTATCAACGTCGTTTGTATTCTTGTTCGTACTCTTCGGTGCGATGCTTGAACGTGCCGGGGCTGGTGCTTACTTCATTAAAGTCGCTTTCTCATTGCTTGGTCATATGAAGGGTGGTCCTGCAAAAGCGGCGGTTGTTGCGTCTGGTCTATCGGGTTTAGTTTCTGGCTCATCGATTGCCAACGTTGTAACTACAGGTACCTTTACCATTCCGTTGATGAAGCGAGTTGGTTTCCCTGGCACAAAAGCCGGTGCAGTAGAGGTTGCAGCCTCAACTAACGGTCAGCTTACACCACCTATTATGGGTGCCGCGGCTTTCCTAATGGTGGAATACGTTGGTATCTCTTACGTAGAGGTAATTAAAGCAGCCCTACTTCCTGCGCTTATCTCCTACATCGCCTTGATTTACATCGTTCACCTTGAAGCATGTAAAGCCGGTATGACTGGCCTTCCTCGTCGCCATAACCCGACCATGCTACAAAGCCTATTGTCATTTACTGGCACCATTCTCGGCTTGTGCGTGATTAGCGCTTTGGTTTACTACGGTGTGGGTTGGACGAAAGATGTCTTCGGCGATGCAGCAACGCCTATCGTAACCGTAGCACTACTGATTGCTTACATCGGTCTGGTGAAAATTTCAGCCAACCACGCCAAAGACGGCGCAATTGAAATTGATGCAGAACTCACCGAGGTTCCGGATCCGGGTCCGACGATTAAATCTGGCCTGCACTATCTGCTACCAATCGTTGTGCTGGTTTGGTGTTTAACCGTAGAGCGCTTCTCTCCGGGCCTATCAGCATTCTGGGCAACCGTGTTCATGATCTTTATCTTGCTGACGCAACGCCCATTGATTGCTTTGTTATCAAAACAAGGTGACTTGGCTCAGCAAACGAAAGATGGCTTTGTCGATCTAGCAGAGAGCTTGGTATCTGGTGCACGAAACATGATCGGTATCGGTGTGGCAACGGCTGCAGCCGGTACGGTTGTTGGTGTAGTAACACTAACCGGTATTGGCCTGGTGATGACAGACTTCGTCGAGTTCATCTCTGGCGGTAGCATCATCCTAATGCTGTTGTTTACTGCAGTGATCAGCTTAATCCTTGGTATGGGTCTGCCAACGACGGCAAACTACATCGTGGTATCAACTCTGATGGCTCCAGTTATCGTAACTCTGGGTGCAGCTCATGGCTTGATCATCCCACTAATCGCGGTGCACTTGTTCGTGTTCTATTTCGGTATTCTAGCTGATGATACGCCTCCGGTAGGTCTGGCAGCCTTTGCAGCGGCAGCTATTGCTAAGTCCGACCCAATTCGAACGGGTATTCAAGGCTTTACCTACGATATTCGAACCGCAATTCTGCCATTCATGTTCGTCTTCAACACTCAACTCTTGTTGATGGGTATCGACACTTGGTGGCACCTTGCTCTCACCGTAATCTCCTCAATCATTGCGATGTTGATCTTCTCAGCAGCGACGCAAGGTTGGTGGTTTACACGTAACAAGTGGTGGGAAACCATCTTGTTGCTTGTACTGACGTTCTCTTTCTTCCGTCCAGGATTCTGGTGGGACATGATCTACCCTGCAAAAGTTCTTTCCCCTGGGGTTGAGATAGCTCAAATCACGGAAGGGCTAAATGTAGGAGAATCCATTGAGCTACGAGTCGCAGGTGAAAACCTAGAAGGAGACTACGTAGAGAAAACGGTACGTCTTCCGTTCGAAGATAAAGCAAAAACTGCAGAAGAGCGCATCTCTTCTATGGGCCTAATGCTAACCGAGAACGACGGCAAAATGATCGTAGACATGGTCGAGTTTGGTAGTCCGGCAGAATCGTCTGGCGTCGACTTCGACTGGGAGATCAAATGGATTGTTCAAGACGCAGAGCGCCCAATGAAAGAATGGGTATTTGTGCCTTGCTTAATGATCTTGCTGGTACTTGCCATGAACCAAAAACGTCGTGCTCGTAGGGAACAGTTGAGCGCATAACCGATTAGGCCCCGAGGACAAGGGG
This sequence comes from Vibrio owensii CAIM 1854 = LMG 25443, assembly GCF_000817815.1. GTDB lineage: Bacteria > Pseudomonadota > Gammaproteobacteria > Enterobacterales > Vibrionaceae > Vibrio > Vibrio owensii. Next base: position 61,031 of record NZ_JPRD01000041.1, on the reverse strand, counting down.
CTATGATGAGAGACACTGAATGTATAAACAAATTCTTGTTCCGGTTGATCTAAATGACCAAGGCTTCTCTGACAGAGCTGTTGAGCTGGCTGTTTGGCAAGCAAAACAAGCCAACGCGGAAGTTCACTTACTGACTGTACTGCCTGGCATTCATATGTCGATGGTCGCAACTTACTTCCCGAAAGATGCGGCAGCGAAGATGAAGCAAGACGTGAAGCAACAACTCAAAACGTTTGCTGACCAGCACATCGATGATGAAGTGATTTACAAAGTACACGTTGCAGAAGGCAAAGCGTATGCAACCATCCTTGATTACGCTGAGCGCTTAGGTGCCGACCTTATCATCATGCCAAGCCACAAACGCTCAAAGATCAACAAAGTGATGTTGGGCTCTGTAGCGAGCAAAGTGGTAGAGAATTCACCAATCAATGTGATGGTAGTGAAGCCACAAGGCTAACGTACTCATTCAAACTCCCAAATAAAAAAGGTTGATGCTCACATCAGCCTTTTGTTTTTCTAAAGCATAATTCATCAAATATAAACGGCGCTCTACCCCGCCGCTCGCACAAACGCGGTTAAAACATCGCTAGAGTGCGATACCGCTAATTCATCAATGTCACCTGACGCTTCGACCTGACCACCAGCGACAAAAGCAAAATGACTCGCAATCGCTCTTGCATCACTCAAGTGGTGCGTTACCATTAACACGGTAATACCACGATCAGTCGCAAGCTGTTTAACCAGTGTCAGCATCTCTTCACGCAACACGGGATCAAGTGCAGAGAAAGGTTCATCAAGTAGCCACATTGAATGCGGCTGAACAAAGCAACGTGCAAGTGCCACACGTTGGCGCTGACCGCCAGAAAGGTGTTCCGGTAAGCGATCTAAATACTCAGCAACGCCGACTTGCTTGGCTGCTTGCTCGACAAGAAGCTTTTGGTCTGCCGTAAGTTTTAACCCCGGATGCAACCCTAAACCAATGTTGTCCCTCACTGACAGGTGAGCAAACAGATTGTGTTCTTGAAACAGTATTGAAAACGGGCGCTGGTACGGCTCTTTGCTCACGATAGATGTGCCATCAACCAAAATATCGCCCAGGTCAGGATTAATGAATCCAGCGACTAAAGCGAGCAACGTTGATTTACCTGCACCACTCGGTCCCATCAGCGATACGATTTGTCCGCGTTTAATCTCTAAATCAAAGCGAAATAGCTCACGTTGATAGGTGTACTGAACATCATCCAACACTAACATTATGCTTTCCCCTTTGTTTTTAATACTTTTTCAATCACAGCAAAGCAGCCTACGCTGAGTAATAGCAAGGTAACCGACACAACCGCTGCTGCATCCATTTGATAACTGCCGAGCAGTTGGAATAAATACAGCGGTAAGGTTCTAAATTCTTGCCCGCCAAACAAAGCGATCGCACTTAAGTCACCAATCGCAAACATAAAGCTGATAGCAAAAGCATGGGCAAACGGCTTACGCAGTGCTTGCCATTCCACGACTTTAAATCGTTGCCAACCACGCATGCCTAAGCTGGCGCACACGTACTGATATTGCTGCTCAATGTGCAACATAGGTTGAGATAACGTCTTGATGACGTATGGCAAGGCCATCAAGCCGTTGACCAAAATAACGACAAAAAACGCTAAGCTGAATACATCAGTAAACGAACGCAGCAGTAAAAACAGTCCAGTGCTAATCACCAAACCTGGCGTCACTAAAATGATGGTTCCGATAAGCTCAATTTGATCGGCACGAGTATTTTTATACAGCAATCGCCAACGTCGACTGGTCAGCAAAATCGATACACATGCTGCAACGGCAAGAGAGCTCGCCAGTACCGCAACTTTGAGTGAATTAAACAGTGCTGACCAAAAACGCTCATCGGTCAGTACCGACCAAACTTGCTGATTGATACCACTGAACACCACCATCACAAGCGGCGGTATAACTAGTAAAAAGGCACCCATAATCCAAAAGCTATCCCAAGCTTTTGACCACCCATGATCCTTCGTTAAATATTGCTGTACCGATGTGCTGCCAGCGCTTACTGAGACTGACTTCGTCAACTTCTGTACGCCAATTGCTAACAAGCCACATAGTAGCATTTGCCACAGTGCCAAAAGCGCTCCAGCCTGCAGATCAAAATCAAACTTAATCGCCTGATAAATGGCGAGTTCAATGGTGGTCGATTTCGGTCCGCCGCCTAATGCCATCACGGTGGCAAAACTGGTAAAGCAAAGCATAAACACCAAGCCGCTTACGTGTGGTAATTGCTGCCTTAGGCGTGGCCATTCCACCCAACGAAACTTGTCCCAATGACTCATTCCAAGGTGTGCACACAGTTTATGTTGTTCTGCAGGTATCGACTCTAATGCCTGCAAAAGGAGTCGCGCTGCATAAGGCATATTGAAGAACACATGCGCAAGTAAAATACCGTTCAGGCCATAGATGGAAAACGGCAGCTCAGCATCGATACTTTTCAGCCATTGCGCTAATAAGCCGCTGTTACCGTAAATCGCCAATAAGCCAAATACACCGACCAGCACAGGCAGAACTAAGGTAGACGCAAACAACTTGAGTAATAGAGACTTCCCCAAGAACTCACGTCGAGAAAGTGCGTGAGCTACAGGAATAGCAAAGCCAACACTCAATAGTGTAGAAAGGAAAGCTTGGTAGAAGCTGAATTTGGTGACGTGCTGATAGTATGGGTCTCCCCACACCATAGACACATCAAGTGAAGGCGCTTGGACAATCAAAGCACCAAGGGCAGAAATAACAAAGGTCGCGATAATCATCGCGACCCCTAACCCTATTTTCGGAACAGAATTCAAAAGTAGAACCTATATTAGAACGTCAATGCGCTTTGCCACTCGCGAATCCAAGTCTTGCGCATTTTCGCTACTTCGTCTGCACTAAAGCTCAGTGGTTTGCTTGGTACGCTCAGAGTTTCAAAGCCTTTTGGTAATTCAACGTCAGTCACTGGGTACATCCAGTTACCTGTTGGCATCGCAGATTGGAAATCATCACTCAAAATAAAGTTCATGAACTCATCTGCTAGCTCAGCATTCTTTGAGCCTTTCACCTTAGCCGCCACTTCCACTTGCATGTAGTGCCCTTCGGCAAAATCTGCGCTTGCGTATTTCGCGTCATCTTCTGCAATCAAATGGTACGCGGGAGAAGTCGTGTAAGACAGCACTAAATCTGACTCACCGTTCAAGAACATCGAGTAAGCTTCTGACCAACCTTTAGTAACCGTAACCGTTTTAGTCGCCAGTTGCTTCCACGCTTGAGTCGCATCATCGCCGTAAATAGACTTCATCCACAACATCAAACCTTGTCCCGGCGTCGAAGTGCGAGGGTCTTGGTAAATCACTTTCAGATCATCACGCTCTTCCACCAGCTCTTTCATGCTCTTGGGAGGGTTCGCCAACTTCTCTTTGTTGTATACAAACGCAAAGTAGCCGTAGTCATATGGTACGAAGGTCTTATCGTCCCAACCGTTAGGCAAGGTCGTCTTTGATGTATCAACGTTGTGCTCAGCCAGAAGCCCAGTCTTTTTCGCTTCCGCCATCAGGTTATTATCCAAACCTAACACGATATCCGCTTTGCTGTTGTTTCCTTCCAAACGAAGGCGGTTAAGGATTGAAACACCGTCATCTAGCGCAACGAAATTAACGTCGCAACCGCATTTGGCTTCGAACGCTTTTTCAACTTTAGGACCCGGTCCCCAATCGGCAGCGAAAGAGTCGTAAGTGTAGACAGTTAGGGTATTTTCAGCGGCAAACGCTGAAGTAGAAGTGATGGTTGCAAGGGCAATCAGACTAAGAGTGGTTTTCACTGCTCGCTCTCCATTTGCATTATTAACATGAGTTGAGCGGCACAGGGTTGAGGCGGTATTTAGGACTTCCAATATCCAGACTCAATTCCTACGCCAGCATTATCTGGTTCAGGTAATACGGGTCCCTGTCTGCTCAACAATGTTAAACAATTAGGTCTCAGCGCCCCTTGGCATTGATAACATCAATACCTGATGGGTTTGCTCCCCGATGAGTTGGATGGATTGTAAAGGTCTTTTATTGATTACACAATCAACGTTGGTCATAACCCCAACGTGGCACCAAGCCTTGCTCAATACCGAGGTGATCGAGAATTCTTGCCACCATAAAGTCAACCAAGTCTTCAATGCTCTTAGGCTGATGATAGAAGCCCGGCGCTGCCGGCATAATGGTGACGCCCATTTGCGAGAGCTTGTGCATGTTTTCAAGATGCAGCGTCGAGAATGGCGTTTCACGCACCACAAGTAAAAGCTGTCCGCGTTCTTTCATCACCACGTCGGCAGCACGTTCAATTAAGTTATCCGACATGCCGTGTGCAATAGCCGCGACACTACCGGCAGAACATGGACAAACCACCATTTGCTTTGGCGCAGCTGAGCCTGACGCCACTGGCGAGAACCAATCGTCTTTGCCACAAACGGTGATGTTATCTGGATTGCAGTTGAGATGCTCAACTAACGCCTTTTGCGCCGCTTCAGGGCCGCTTGGTAGTTTCAGGTCATGTTCGGTCGCCATTACCACTCGCGCAGCCGAAGAGATCAGCACATAGACGTGGTAATCCGCGGCAACCAAGCATTCAAGAAGACGGAGCCCATACGGGGCACCAGAGGCGCCCGTTAGTGCTAATGTGATGGCTTTTTTAGGGGTTACTTTTTGCTGCATAGATGTCATTAAGCTTTTTGTTTCAGTTGTTCTAGAAGCTTGCCGTGGATACCACCAAAGCCACCATTACTCATTACGAGGATTTGGTCACCCGGCTGTGCTTGTTCTACGATTTTTGCGACAAAGCTGTCCATCTCTGCGTCCACAAAAGCAGGTTGTTTACACTGGTCGGCAATCTCTTGTACCGACCACTCAATGTTGTCTGGTTGGAAGAGGAACACCTCATCAGCACTGTGCAGAGAAGCCGCTAAAGTATTCTTATGAACACCGCGCTTCATCGTCGCTGAGCGTGGCTCCAAAACGGCAAGAATACGTTTTTCGCCAACTTTGTTACGTAAACCGCCCAATGTCAGTTCAATCGCCGTTGGATGATGAGCAAAATCGTCGTAAACCGTCACGCCCTGCTCTTCACCTTTCAGCTCTAAGCGACGTTTGGTATTGATAAAGCGACCTAAAGCCTGACAGGCTAACTCAGGAGCGACACCAACATGACGCGCAGCAGCAATAGCCATCAAAGCGTTATCCACGTTGTGGTCACCAACAAGGTCCCAATCTACGACGCCCGCTTTCTCGCCTTGCAACAACACTTCAAATTTAGAACCATCAACAACCAGTTTGTGTGCTTGCCAATCACCATCAACACCAGAGAACTGCTTTTCTGTCCAGCAACCGCGCTCGATCACGTCTTGCAACGACTGATCTTGCTTCGGTGCAAGGATCAAACCGTTCCCCGGGACAGTGCGCACTAAGTGGTGGAATTGACGCTTAATCGCTTCAAGATCGTCGAAGATGTCTGCATGATCAAATTCAAGATTGTTCATGATCAATGTACGTGGATGGTAGTGAACAAACTTAGATCGTTTATCGAAAAAAGCACTGTCGTATTCGTCCGCTTCAACGACGAAAAACATACTTTCACCTAAGCGTGCCGACACACCAAAGTTACCCAACACACCACCGACAAGGAAACCCGGCTGGTAGCCACAGTCTTCTAAGATCCAAGCCAGCATGCTTGAAGTGGTGGTTTTGCCATGGGTACCCGATACCGCCAGAACCCAGCGATCGTGCAATAAGAACTCTTGTAACCACTGTGGGCCAGAGGTGTAACGCATATTGGTATTCAACACATGCTCAACACATGGGTTACCACGGCTCATTGCGTTACCAATCACGACAAGATCAGGTTGAGGGTCAAGCTGAGAAGGGTCAAAGCCTTCAATAATTTCAATACCTTGAGACTCCAACAGGGTGCTCATTGGTGGATAAACGTTGGCATCCGAACCCGTCACTTTATGACCTAGCTGACGCGCTAAAATTGCCGCACCGCCCATAAACGTGCCGCAGATACCCAAGATATGAATGTGCATAAACTTAACCTTGTAATGCTTTCTTTAATCCTTTCATTATCGTGATAACCACCAGAAAAGCGAGTGCCTTTCGCCCTGTTCGTGCAGTCTCTTTCACAAATCTGACAGGGCTTAGTACTGACTGACCAAGCATTAACCAAGTGACAGACTTCTTATGCAATAAGACAAATAAATTGAGATCTCAGTCGGTTACTTCATTACCATTAATAAGATCCGCGTCATAAACTTACATCTAGCGCAATCGTTTAACATCCATAAAGAGATGATCCATTGCGCGACACCCCCAACGAAATGAAAAATGTAAGGATAAACCATGTCAGGACTGCGCACCCTAGGCGAATTCATTGTTGAGAAACAAGCGGATTTCCCCCACGCTAGCGGTGATCTTTCATCTCTCTTAGCTTCCATTCGTTTAGCTGCCAAAATTGTTAACCGCGAAATCAACGCGGCAGGTCTTGGTGATATCACCGGCGCTGTAGGTACGGAAAACGTGCAAGGCGAAGATCAGCAAAAGCTTGATGTATACGCGAACGACAAGTTCAAAGCAGCACTTGAAGCACGTGACCAAGTGTGTGGCGTTGCAAGTGAAGAAGAAGATGAAGCGGTTGCGTTCAACAAAGAACTCAACCAAAACGCAAAGTACGTTGTACTAATGGACCCACTCGATGGCTCATCAAACATCGATGTGAACGTATCAGTCGGTACGATTTTCTCTATTTACCGTCGAGTTTCTCCTATTGGTACCCCGCCAACAGAAGAAGACTTCCTACAGCCTGGTCACAAACAAGTGGCGGCGGGCTACGTGATTTACGGCTCATCTACTATGTTGGTTTACACCACGGGTAATGGCGTAAACGGCTTCACTTACGATCCATCGATTGGCAGCTTCTGTCTTTCTCATGAAAACATGATGATCCCAGAAGATGGCAAGATCTACTCGATCAACGAAGGTAACTACATCCGCTTCCCGCAGGGCGTGAAGAAGTACATCAAGTACTGCCAGGAGAATGTGCCTGAAGATGGTCGCCCATACACATCTCGCTACATCGGCTCACTGGTGGCTGACTTCCATCGTAACCTGCTGAAAGGCGGCATCTACTTGTACCCAAGCACACAAAGCCACCCTCAAGGCAAGCTGCGCTTGTTGTACGAGTGCAACCCAATGGCATTCTTAATTGAGCAAGCTGGCGGTCTGGCGTCTGACGGTGTAAACCGCATTATGGATTTGAAACCGACCGAACTGCACCAGCGTGTGCCTTTCTTTGTGGGTTCCAAGAACATGGTCAACAAGGTCGAAGAGTTTCTTGAGCTGAATCGCGAAGAAGACTAATTTCAGACCTTTGTCCAACGCGGCGGGTGTTTACCTGCCGCGTTTTTGTAGTTAAAGTGAACTGCGTAAATGTTAGCCAGATTAAGCCTCTAAACGCTTAATCCTCAATGAAAAGGAATATTCAAATGAGCTTAAACAACGTACCAGCAGGTAAATCACTGCCTGACGATATCTATGTCGTTATCGAAATCCCTGCTAACGCGGATCCAATCAAATACGAAGTAGATAAAGACACTGGTGCTGTATTTGTCGACCGTTTCATGTCTGCGCCAATGTTCTACCCATGTAACTATGGCTACGTGAACGACACTCTTTCTCTCGATGGTGACCCAGTGGACGTGCTGGTGCCAACTCCTTACCCATTGATGCCAGGTTCTGTTATTCGTTGCCGCCCAGTTGGCGTATTGAAGATGACAGATGAATCGGGTGAAGATGCGAAAGTCTTCGCTGTCCCGCACTCAAAAATCTCAAAAGAGTACGAAGGCATTCAAGATGTGGGCGATATTCCGGAGCTACTCAAAGCCCAAATCACACAGTTTTTTGAGCGTTACAAAGAGCTTGAAGCTGGTAAATGGGTAAAAGTGGATGATTGGGCAGATGTTGCTGCCGCAAAAGCAGAAATCCTAGAATCTTACGAGCGTGCGCAAAGTAAATAATCGCGAACGTTAAAAAGAGAAAGAGCTGCACACAGGCAGCTCTTTTTTTTTTCACGATATATCGTTAGTAACCACCAGCCGTCGATAGCCTGCCTGATTCATAATCGTTTTGAAAAAATGGATCAACGTCATCGCAGATACCAAAGTAAGGCGCGCCCTGTACACCAAGAATGTAAGCACTTTGCTCACAGTATTCTTGTTTACCTTCTTGATAGCCAGTTTTGTATGCCGTGATGAGTTCAGGAGTAGCACGATTAGTGTCATCTAACTTGGCGATGCGCTCTTCCGATAATTCAATCGCTCCGTCCAACGCTGATTGCTTACCGAAAGCCTGCCAGTCTGTCACGCTCACAGAGGTTGGTAACGTTGTCTGAGCACAAGCGTTGAGGAAAAGTAACATAGCGCCGACCACGAATAATCTCATAATCACTCCTTACATCTTACTGATTGCTTGCTAGTAACGTTTACTGCCCTTTGCTGTGCGACCCAACTCGTATTCACGACGGAATCGGTCGTCTAGGTCATCACAGATACCACGGTAATAACGCCTACTTTCACCGAGTGTAAAAGCATCTTGAGCGCAGTAATTAGCTCGACCACTTTCGTAACCATTACTGTAAGCCATGTATAGCTCATCGTCTTTATTGAACTCTTGCATAGAAAGTTTGGTATCGCCCGCTTCTGCACGCTGCATACCATATTGCTTCCATTCCATGCTGTCGTTGCCACTAGGTGGCGCGGTATTTGAACAACCGACCAGTAGCAGCAGTATGATTGGTGAAAGATATTTCATCGCAGACCTCCCAAGTCTTTGTTGTATATATCGTCAATGCATACGTTACTGGTCTAAGTATAGTTCACACCCGTTGGCACCAATCGCCAGATGCTATCTCTTCCGTAAGTTGTTCTGTGTCTTGATATAAGTAGATCCAAGCTTGGCCAAATGGCGTCGCAATGGTTTCTCTTCGATACTCGACCGGCACATCTTCCAGCTTATCTAGCTCAACCAAGGTGTCATTATCAATCAAGTACACTTCGCCTTGTATGACTTGCTGCCCCGTCGACAGAGCAGGGTAAGGCCCCAAGTCATAAAGCGCGAACTGGGCATCGGTTTGATGATGCCCAAGAAATTCGGCAGTACTCAAAAAGTGATGGTTGTGCTCTCCTTTGCGCAAGGTGCCATACACAAAAACCAAATGCTGCATAACCACTCCTTAGTTATGTTTAAAAGCTAAGCTTAGTTGAATTCAAATTGGTAAAGCAGATCAACCGCACTATCGACACCGGATACCGCTTCTAAGTACAAATCTTTCATCAAACGGTAACGAACGGTGAATTCACCTAAAGAGGTAAAGATACCCACGCCGTATTTGACTTGAAGACCCGGCAGAATGTAACCACTCACCGTCACCTGAGAGTCGTCACCCGAACCTGCCGTATCCAATTGCAGGTCTTGTACACCAAAGGCTTCACCGATTTCACCCACGACTTTACCGCTCTTCGCCAAGCTGAGACCGATCAAGGTTGTGGTCATCGCGTTACCGCCCGACTCCGCATCGATATCTTGACCACGCAATAGGTAAGACAGCGCGTTTGCTTGTGGCATTGCAGGATCCGAGAAGATTTCTACTGTTGGATCACTCGCAGGGCCAGTCACTCGAACACCAGCCGTCACATCATCTTGCGTGTTGTCTGGGTTACGAATCGCTTTAATCGATACGTAAGGCTGATCCGCGGGACCATTCATCATGATCTTACCTTCTTCAATCACCAAATCTTGGCCGAATGAACGGTAAGAACCGTCGACGATATTCACTTCACCGACAATGAATGGACCTTTGTCTTTTTGCGTCACATTCAGGTTACCTTGCAAGTCGCCTTTTAGGCCAAATGCAGATAACTGGAAGTCATCGCCAATCTTAATGTTGATGTCGGTTTCGACATTAAACGGCAGCGCTGGCTCACCATCGACCGGCTGCATGTCTTTGTTCAAGATAACCGTATCGCTCGAGACACCAACTGCGCTTGGCGGCAATTCATCCACCAAGATACGGCCCCATGGTAGATTGATATTACCTTCTACCTTGGCCAGTTTCGGTGTGACATCAATGGTCATATCTGGCTCGACCTTGATTCGCACCATCGGCGGCATATCAACTTTTAGCTCTTTAGCAAACACACGAGCTTTGGTGTGCCAGTTTTCTAGATCGCGCCAATCTGCATCACCGTTAATCTCCAACTTGCCATCCGGCGTAATAATGCCAGCGTCTAAATCCGCTTGGTGACCTTTAAAGTTAATCGCGACTTGGCCAGAGTTGATATCGATTGGCGTCACTTCACCCTGCAGCTTCATTTGGTCAATCAAGAATTGGCCGTTGACCTTCGGGTGCATCACATCACCCGACAGAGCCAGATCCGTATTCATGTTCGCTTTGAACAAGCTGTATTCACCAATCAGCGGAGCTAAGAAATCGAGATGGAACGTCGATAGCGACACTTTACCGTCGATAATTGGCTTTTCTGAAGAAACGTCATTCAACGCTACCTTACCGGATAAATCACCGTTGTCTGTGACGTCAAGTAGCCACTCAGCATCTAATTTATCCTGAGCTAATTTTGCTTTGAGGCTCACGCTTTCCCAGCCGACCTTGATTGGTTGCTCTAGCGTTTGCTCAACCTGACCTTTTGGCATATCCACATTCACCGTGACTTCCGGTTTCATGTCTGGTGCCCATTTCGCAAACGCGTTCGCATTCACCGAACCTTGCAGTTTAGTTTCTGGCGGTAAGAATTGTTTGATTTGGTCAAAGTCAAAGTTGGTGATGGCTAACTTCGCTTCGCCGCTCTTACCAACGCTGATGTCCTCACTCAAACACACGCTCGACTTAGACTGCAACCAACAGTGCGCTTGTACGTCAGCCACTTGTTTGTCGATGTTCACTTTCACTGCCGTCGATTTCTGCAGTGCCCAAGGGCCTTGTGGTGTGCTTAGCGTGAGTCGGCGCAATGCACCATCCCAGATCATTTCAGGTTTCTGCTTAAACGTACCTTCAATTTCTAAGCTGCTTGAAACGATGTCTGATACCACATCCAATGTCAGTTGATGCAGCTTCTCATCGCCTGTCACTTCAAGATCTGCGCTGTCGATTTTGATGTCATCGTAAGTGATGTTTTTCGCAATCAAACTCACATCAGCTTTCGGCGCAGGCAGAGGTGTCACATCACCCTTCAGGGTAATCGTCTCGACCTTCGCTTGTTGTTGCCAGTTCACTTGGTTAAGCGCGAGATCTAAGTTGATGTCTGGCTGTTTCAGGCTACCGCGAAGTGCGATATTACCATTCATATTACCGCCAAGATCCGGCACACTTTTCGCGAAATCAGGGAAATTAACCTCAACATCCATTAAGATTTGCTTGTCGATCTTACCTTTCGCTCGCAATGAGTTAGGACCATGCGACAAGGCTAAACCTTGAGTGTTCAGTTGAATGTCTTCGCCTTTGCCATTCTTATCCGCGGCGTCTAATTGGCCTTCAATATTTAACGGGTAGCCACGTAGAATACCGTCGATGTCCAGTTTAGGCAGACTCACTTGCCAGCCACCTTGATCGGTTAGTGAGCCTGAAGTCGATAGACTACCGCTGATATCACCTTCGGCTTCTGGCCACTGTAGGCCTGGTTGAATGTTCTTCAGGTTCAGATCGGCTTGCCAGTTGATTGGCGCCGCCCAGTTAGCCATTACCTTACCCGCTAACTCACCACCTAGCGTTTTGATTACAATGCTGTCTAAATCAATCTGTTCAAGCGTACCTTTGCCGTTCAGCGCCACATCGACTGCTGGGATATCTTTACCCGATGCCTTCGTTTCTAGCGCAACGGTGTAGCCATCTAGTGAGCCTTTTGTTTCTAAACTCGGTACAGAGACTTGATAGTCACTTTTTCCACTTAATGGCCATTGTGCTTCGACATCTTTCAGTTTGATATCAAATGGCAACTCAGGTTTAAGCGGTTGCACTTGACCTTCAATCTTGGCTTTAACCAGATCAGAAAGCGTTGCTTGTAATGACAAATCCCCCACAGAACCAGACGCAGATAACGATAACTTCTGGCCTTTCACGTCCGCTTGTTTAACCAAGGCATCAATCTGCGCTTTAATTGGGTAATCAGCCGATAATGTCACTTGCGTGTTGAGCTGACCTTCCACTTCCGGCATATCAAGTTCGAGTGTTTTAACATCGACTTTATCACCGCCTGCCGTTGCTTCGAGTCCTAAGTGATGAACGATAACCGGCGTGTCACCAGACAATTTAAAGTCATGAATATCAAGACGCTGCGCGTCGATGGTCAGTGGAATCCATACCTCTGGTAAAACAATACCTTCAGGCTCAGCTTCTGCCGTCGCTTGAGGCTGTGTCTTATCTTGTTGTTTTGCAGCAACCTCTTGAGTTGGGGCTTGTTCTGATGGTTGCGTTTTATCTGTCGCTTCAGATGCCGTATTTGCTGACTGCTGAGCCACCTTGGTTTGTGACTCGCCTTTCTCGTCTGCAGCTTTGGCCTCTGGTGCTTGTGCAGATTGCTTTTCTGTCGCCTCTTCACTTGGTGCAAGAGCCACATTTATGGCTTTCAATGCCGTTGGTGCAATGACTAAACGGTCACCCTGCATCGACAACGCCGTTGAGAAATCTTGCCAGTCAATTTTGTTTCCTAAGATGTTTAGGTTGATGTCGTTAAAGCTGACTTTATTGACGAAGATTGGCACTGGAGTGCTGATAGAACGCAGCGGCGGGGTTTCTTCTTCCGGCTCTTCACTTGCAGGAGGCAACTCCGGCATTTGGAAGTTCACACCCTGCAGAGCCAGCTCATCCACACACACTTTCGGATCAAAGAAACAACGGAAGTTGATCGCGAGCGTCAAGCTCTCAACCTTTGCATCAACATTCAACGACTCGTCAACAAAGCTGACGTTGCGTAAAGCAAATCGAGGGAACAATGAACCTTGAATTTGCTCAACTTTAAGTTGTGGCAAAGCTTTCTCTGCGCCCCAAAGCGCCAGCTTTAAACCTGGATGCGTAAATAGAATGGTGCCGACGAAGATCGCCAGCAAAAGAATTAGGCTCAGCAGACCGATTGAGAACCATTTCGTCCACTTCAAGGTTGTTTTCATCATAGCTCTGGCCCCAATGAGAAGTGGATGCGGAATTCTGGATCTGGCTCAGAGTCTAGACCCCAAGCAAAGTCAAAGCTGACCGGACCAACTGGAGATGCCCAGCGAATGCCCACACCCGCGCCCGATTTCCAGACTGGGGTTTCATTAAATGCGTCACCGATATCGTAGAAGACTGCGCCCCACCAGTTACCAGTTACGCGATATTGGTACTCAAGCGTGCTGGTCACCATGTACTTCGCACCAGTCAATGCCCCACTAGCATCGGTTGGCGAGATAGACTCATAACCATAACCACGAATGTTGTTGTCACCACCGGCGAAGAAACGCAGCGATGGCGATAGCTTTTCAAATTCATCAGTGATGTTGGCACCACCTTCTAGGCGGAATAAGCCACGGTGGTTCTGACCAATCCCTCGAATCCAAGACGTACGACCCAGAAGACGAAGAACGCGCGTTTCAGACAACAATGCAGGGTCGCCGTATTCAACGGTCACACTCTGCTTATCACCCCACATCGGCATGTTGCCGCCACGAGTTCGTGTACGAGAGAACGACGCACCCGGCAGAACAAATTGCACACCATCTTCTTGCAAACCTTGCGAGAAGTTTTCGTACAAGTGACGAACGTACAAAGTCTTGTGCCAACCACCATCGGTGATCCAGTGACGCTCTACCGCAAGATTCGATTCCAAACTCTCCGTATCGCGGTTATCAAGGTGCTTCAAACCGAACTGAAGTTGGTAGTACTCATGTAGTACATCATCGAGTGGGATTTTGTAGCCCGCTGTAATGGTTTGTTCAGGTTGCGATAGAGAAAGGGCGGTATCAAAACTGTGGCCACGAGCGCTTACCCATGGCTTTTTCCATTTCAGCGTACCGCGCACACCGGTATCGGTAGAGTAACCAATACCCGTCTCCAATTGGTTTTTCGCAGCAGGAGCAAGAGAGACTTTGATTGGCAAGTCACGACCGTCATCCAACTTACTCAGATCCGGCTCGACAAAAACCGAAGAGAACCAATCGGTGTTAGAGAGATTTTGGTTGTATTCGCCAACTTCGGAAACCAAGTAAGGCTCACCAGTTTTAAATGGACGCAGAGAGTCCACGCGATCTTCCCAGATCTGGCTGCCCAGAATTTCAACCGTACCAAAGTGATAGCGAATACCACTGTCATAGTGGAGACGGACATTCGCTTCGTTTAGCTCTGGTACAATTTCTAGGCGGCTCAGCTTAAAGTCGCCATTAAAGTAACCGCGTTGCAGCGCTAAGTTGCGAATTCCTGATTTTAGAGCGTCGTATTCCCCTTGATTGAGGATACGACCTTCTTTCAATCGTGATTTATTGATGAGATTCGTGAACTCTTCATCTTTCTCGGCTTCACCCGAAATCACCACGTCCATCTTTTTTATTCTGACCGGCTCGCCGGGTTTGACGTTGACGATCAGTTCATCATTATCTTTCGTAATAGTGTATGAAATTTTCGCATGATAATAGCCGAGCGCATTCAACGCTTCAGTGATACTTTGTTCCAATCGCGCCTGAAAGCGCAAAGACGTAGAGTAGTCGTCTTCAGGAATTGAAGACAAATAAGCGTTCACATTATCTTCTAGCGCGCCATCGATGCCCTTGATCGTCAGGGAAACATCGGCGTAAGCGCTATGAGAAAAGGCAAGGAGGCTAGCAATTATCGGAGTAGCTTTTCTTATCATGCTTTTTAGCTGGACGAGGTTAAATAAACGTAAACAATAATAACGCCAATTAAAGGCTAAGTCTGTAATATTAATAGGTTTACTACGGTCTATGTCATCACAACATCATATTCAGACTGAATAAAATAATTCGCAAAATTAAGACACGTATTGAAGGACAAATACCATGCTCAACAAACAGACAATGATCAGTATAGAAGATGCACTGCCTGGTCGAGAGGCATCAATGCAAATCGATGACACTCATTTTGTAAATCAATCGAGTTTAACGGCTCAGCCACAATCTCACCAACAGCAAATTTTATTCGGAATGGGCTGCTTTTGGGGCGCTGAACGCCTGTTTTGGCAACTTGAAGGCGTCGTATCAACATCCGTCGGTTACGCAGGTGGTTACACGCAAAATCCCACTTACGATGAAGTTTGTACAGGCAAAACTGGCCATACCGAAGTGGTTCGCGTCGTATTCGACGAGCGCATAATTTCTCTGGAGCAATTACTGGCAACGTTTTGGGAAAGACACGACCCTACGCAAGGGATGCGCCAAGGTAACGATTTAGGAACTCAGTACCGTTCTGCGATTTATACCTACTCGCCAGAACAACAAGATGCGGCAGAAAAATCGAAAATCCAATATCAACAAGCGTTGCAAGAAGATCAGCGCGCGGCAATCACGACGGAAATCCAAGCGGCGGGCCCTTACTACTTTGCAGAAACCTACCATCAGCAATACCTAGCAAAAAATCCAAACGGTTATTGTGGATTGGGCGGCACAGGTGTTTGCTTCCCACCGAGCCTTCAAGGTTAATCCGAAACGAAAAAGAGCGACGAAAGTCGCTCTTTTACAAATCTTGTCATTATACCGGGAGCGATAATATCGCTTGGTTTACTTCTCTAAATACAGAGAGTTGTTTGGGATTTTTAACGTCAGGTAATAGTACTTTGCCGTTATCAAAACGGAACTCACCCACACCTGCAATTGAAAACTGACCTTTGAATAAAGTCTTAACGAAACGCGCCACCTGACGTGGACGGTAAACAGCAAACTCACGTAGCATAACCAACCTCAACATCCTTTTGAGAAAACACTGATTGCTCTTTCCTTGGCAACCTTTTATGCGCAATTTGCGACGTGGTTCATTCTATCAAATTTCAACGTTAACGCAACAATATTAGACATCATACGTTAAAGAATTGTTATAAACGGTTCTACATTTTTATGCACTGTAAGTATATACTTGGGAAGTCTCACAACCCATATGGAACATAACAATATGAAAACTAAGACTCTCCTCCCTCTTTTCCTTGCTCTTACTCCGGGTCTAGCGCTTGCTCACAACCTGTCTCTTGGAGAGAGTGTACCCGCAGCAAAAGTTGATGCTTACGGTGAAATCGTACTGCAAGGTGAAGGTGTGGCTTACCAACCTTGGGCAACTCAACAGATGCTAGGTAAGGTCCGAGTTATTCAGGCTATTGCAGGACGCAGCAGCTCAAAAGAAATGAATGCACCATTGATGGTCGCACTTACTGACGCAAAATTCCCAGCAGACGCTTACCAAACCACAACCATCATCAATCAAGATGATGCAGTTTGGGGAACAGGCTCGTTTGTGAAGTCTTCAGCACAAGACAGCAAACAAGAATTTCCTTGGTCTTCTATGGTTCTGGATGAAAACGGTGTAGTAGCAAGCTCTTGGGCCCTAAAAGAAGAAAGCTCTGCAATCATTGTGCAAGATAAACAAGGTAAAGTGTTGTTCATCAAAGAAGGCGCACTGACTCCTGATGAAATCACGCAAGTACTTGGACTTATCAAACAAAACATCTAGCTGTTTTACGCTCCTTGCCACACTTGGCAGGGAGCGACTTCCTTACCTTTCCCAGCTTACTCTTCTCATAAGCACTTCTTTCACCAAAGATAATTTGCTCTGCACTAACAAAAGAGTGAACTTTTAGCGAAAATGGATGTTATATTATAACACCAAGTATCATTTCGGGCTTTAAGATGCACTATCGCTGGCTAGCAACCACACATCATTGGCGTCGCACTGTTGTCTTGCTCAGTGTTGCGTTACTGATCGTATGGAATTTCGCTACCATTGCCCATGAACTTGACCTAATTCCAGAACATCACAGCCACCATCACTGCCAAATGTTTGCAGGAGCTCATCATGGTCTGGTTAAGGCTCTACCAGAAATTCTCGCTCCAACGTATCAACGTTCAACGCATTCTGACGTTATCGAAAAGCACTTAAATGTCAGTGATGTGCGCTACACAGCACGTGCGCCGCCGATATTTGCTTAAACTTAAGAAGTCCCCATACTAGAAACAAAACTGGTTGCTAACCTCATGATTTAATTCAGCAACCACAGCAAAATAATTAAGCAAATTAGGAAAAAGAAAATGCCATCTAAACACGCTCTAGCTCTTGTTATCGGCCTATCACTAGCAGCAACTGCTAACGCAGAAGAATACCGTCAGCACGAAGCGCACGTTCACGGTCACGTAGAATTCAATATTGCTCAAGACGGTAAAGACCTATTGATTGAAATCACTTCTCCAGGCGCTGACGTAGTGGGCTTTGAACACGCACCAGAAAATGCGGAGCAAGAGCAAGCACTTAAGCAAGCGATTGCTGCGCTAAAAGATACAGACAAGCTATTTGCTATCAACCAACAAGCAAAATGTGTGATTGAAGATGTTCATGTATCTCACACACTAGGCCAAGATTCTCACGAAGGTCATGACCACCATGATCATGAAGGCCACGACCACGATAAGCATGACCACGAAGGTCACGATCATGACAAACATGAGCACGACCATGATCACGAACACAAAGGCCATGATCATGAAGAGCATGCGCATGATGACCATGACGGCCATGAGCACCACGATCACGAAGGTCACGACCATGAAGGCCACGATCATGAACACGGCGGCCACGGTGAGTTTACTGTTGAATACCGTTACCACTGTGATTCAGTCGCAGACCTAAACAGCATTGATACAACTTGGTTCAATCAGTTCCCAGCAACAGAATCAATCAGCGCAAATCTATTCACTGACACTACTCAGTCAGCGACAACGTTGAACAAAGGCAACACAAAGATCGCAATTAAATAACTCACATGGCGTGTGAGTACTTACTCACACGCCATTGCTTTGGTAATTTATTATGACTGAAACCACGTCAAACGTTGTTGAGCTTGCTAACGCCCAGTTTGTCTGGCCCGGCTCTGAAAACGCGACCATTAATATTCCACACTTACACATCGCTCAAGGCGAGCATGTCTTTATCAAAGGCCCTAGCGGCTGTGGTAAATCGACTCTGCTTGCCCTACTAACTGGAATCAATACGCTCACATCAGGCTCTCTGTCTGTACTTGATACCGATCTTGCAAGCTTAAGAGCAAGTCAAAGAGACAAATTTCGTGCCGATCACATTGGCTATATCTTCCAACAATTCAATTTGTTGCCTTACTTGAATGTGATCGAAAACGTCCTAATCCCATGCCAATTCAGCAAAATTCGCCGAGATCGCGTTGCACCAAACGCTTCGACTGCAACGCTTGAAGAGCAAGCAACATCACTGCTAGAACGTTTGCATCTTCCGAAAGCACTGCACAATAAGCCAGTCTCTGAGCTGAGTATTGGCCAGCAACAACGCGTTGCTGCTGCCCGCGCACTGATCGGCCAACCTGAACTGGTGATTGCTGACGAGCCAACTTCAGCCTTGGATCATGACAACCGCAAAGCGTTTATTGAGTTATTGATGGAACAAGCCAATCTTGCCAACGCTACATTGGTTTTTGTTAGCCATGATCCAACTCTGGAATCTCTCTTCCACAGAACACTAAATTTGCCTGAAATCAATCAAGCGCAAACCCTAGGAGCCGCATCATGAGTGCCGTAGTAAAGCTCGCTTGGAAAAGCCTGATGAACCGCAAAGCGACGGCGATACTTACCATCATGACCGTCGCGATTTCTGTTGTCCTTCTGTTAGGCGTAGAGCGAATTCGCACCCAAGCCAAAGACAGTTTTGCCAACACCATTTCTGGTACTGATTTAATTGTCGGCGGGCGTTCAGGGCAGGTAAACCTGCTGCTGTACTCGGTTTTCAGAATCGGCAACGCAACCAACAACATTGACTGGAAAAGCTATGAAGAATTTGCCAATCACCGAGCAGTTGACTGGGCGATTCCTATTTCATTGGGTGATTCCCATAAAGGCTTCCGAGTCATGGGGACCAATCACAGCTATTTCGAACATTACAAGTACGGAAGTAAGCAACCACTAACTTTCTCTGAAGGTCGAGAATTCAACGGTTTATTCGAAACAGTACTAGGTTCTGATGTCGCCAAAAAACTGGGCTATAAAATCGGTAGTGAGATCATCATTGCCCATGGCATCAGCGATGTAGGCTTTAGCCGCCATGACAACTTGCCGTTTAAAGTCGTCGGCATTCTTGCTCCAACAGGCACACCCGTCGACAAAACCGTCCACGTCTCATTGGAAGCAATTGAAGCGATACATGTCGGTTGGGAAAGTGGCGCTCGTCTTGGTCCGACACCGAGCGCAGAAGAACTCAAGGCAAGAGACTTCCAACCTAAGCAAATTACTGCGATGTTGATTGGCTTGAAATCGCGCATTCAAACCTTCGCTTTACAACGACAAATTAACACCTATCCGCAAGAGCCGCTTAGCGCCATCATGCCGGGTGTCGCCCTACACGAATTGTGGGGAATGATGTCTATTGCTGAGCAAGCGCTAATGGCGGTATCAGGGTTTGTCGTGGTCGCAGGTTTATTGGGGATGCTGAGCAGTCTACTCACTAGCTTACAAGAACGTCGCCGAGAAATGGCCATCCTACGAGCAATGGGGGCAAGACCAAAACACGTGTTCTCTTTGCTGATCAGCGAAGCAAGCTTACTGACATTTGCAGGTATCATTGTTGGGGTCGCGGGTTTGTATTCTATGCTTGCCCTCTTGCAACCGATAATCCAACAAAGTTATGGTATACACCTAACATTAACGGCACTGTCGCCGTATGAATGGATGTTGCTTGGCTTTGTGCAGTGCGCAGGCATTGTGATTGGCTTCATCCCTGCATTCCGTGCTTACCGACAATCGCTCAGTGATGGAATGACAATTAGGATTTAGTAAAGATGTGGAAAAAGATACTCGCTAGCTGCTTGCTACTGATTTCGTTCACTGCGCCAGTATTGGCAAGTGATGAACCGTTGAAACTCGACTGGATTGATCTAGTCCCTGAGAATGAGCGCAAGATGTTCGACAGCGTAGGTATGCCTGCGACTGACCACACCGGTGGCGCGGCATTACAGTCAAAGATTGGTAATGTTCGTCCAGAACTGAACGGCAGTAAGGTAAAAATCCCTGGCTTTGTGATCCCATTAGAAGGTGATGCGAATACAGTGACGGAATTTTTGCTGGTGCCATATTTTGGCGCTTGTATCCACGTTCCACCACCGCCACCAAACCAGATCATTTACGTGAAGTTTCCGAAAGGAGCGCCAGTACAAGAGTTGTGGGATGTCATTTATGTCGTGGGGACATTAAGGACCGAGACCATAGAACATGAACTGGCAGAAACGGCCTACGTGATTGATGGCTCAGCAATTGAAGCCTACGATGACATGTAGTTTGTAGCTCAATGAGCTCGTATAGCTGATTAAGTAGATACACCAAGGCGTCGATTCGGCGCCTTTTTTCTTTCTGTTAGTTAAACAATGTAGCGCGACAAATACGCTAATACACCAACATATAAAACCAAAAGTAGCGCTATCGACAGGTGCTTTCTCAGTTTGCTTACGTCTGAATATTTCATCACCCCTCCAAAATAACGATAACAATTTTAACAACTCATTATCATTTTGAATAGCCTTTATTCTGTCAATTTCAAGACATGCCTCTCTGGTCGAGAAAACAGGAAAGGTGTAAATTTAAGCAAGCGCTAATCGCCAGTCTTGGTAGGAAATGAAATGGCAGAACCAACAAAGCAACCTGTTGTTATCGAACACGAACCCACACAACAAAAACATACTCACCATGAAAAGAAGTCTGGCTACATTAAAGACAGTGCGAGCCGTGTTCAAAGCATTGCCCAAATCTACGGGCTAGACGCATTGTTGCAAAGTGATCCTCCAGCCAAAACTGCACTTGAGCGAGCTCAGTTAAGAGAACAACGCCGCCAAGAACAAAGACAGAAGAACTTAGAACAGATCCTCAAACTGGCGCACAGTTCGTGTCGAGATGAGACCGCAGGTGAACCTGACCAAGACTGGTTGTATCGCTTTTTCGATATGGCTCAGGACATCCACAACAGCTCGATGCAAAAACTCTGGGCTCAAGTCATGAAGCGCGAAGTCACCAACCCCGGTTCAACTTCGATGAAAGCACTTAAAGTGCTGAAAGACATGTCGCCGAGAGAAGCCCAAACTCTGCAACGTGCCGCGACGTTAGCGTGCAGTTTTGGTGGTGATTCAAGTAGAAAACTGTTGATTGGCTACAAAGCGCATGGCGGAATATTCAGTTTTGGCAAACGCGATACCACCAGCAATCTCAACATGGGTAGCTTCCAGCTTCCTTATTCAAGTTTGTTAGTGTTGATTGAATTGGGGTTGCTACACAGTACCGAATTAGAGTCTGGCGAAATTGGTATTGAAACGCCTTTGATGCTCAGCTACCAAGGTAAGAATTTGTCATTACAGGTGAATACAAAAGGTGTGCGTCTGCTTTACTACCGCTTTACTCCGACAGGTAATGAGTTGTGTAAGCTGCTTGGTAACAAGCCTAACAATCAATACTATGACCAGATGCTAGCGCTTCTAAATCAAAGATTTAGCGTTCATAGTGAAGCAAAAACCACAGTAAACCACACCGTTTAGTACATAAAAAAGAGCTTTTGGTCACCTATGATCCAAAAGCTCTTTTAACTGCTCAGTGACTTTTTGGCCACCCATGATCCAAATGCTTTTTTATCGGATCACACCACGTTGTTTAAGGTCGATTAAACACAACTCCACCAGCTCTTCGACACTCTTTTCGCCCGCTGGCAAATCAATTTCTGGGTTTGCTGGAGCTTGGTATTCAGAGTCAATACCGGTGAAATTCGGGATTTCTCCTGCGCGTGCTTTCTTGTACAAGCCTTTCGGGTCACGGTCTTCACATACTTCTAAAGACGCATTGACGAACACTTCAATAAACTCCCCCTCAGGCAGTAGATCACGTACCAATTGACGCTCTGCACGATGAGGAGAAATGAACGCCGACAGAACAATCAAACCCGCGTCTGCCATCAGCTTCGCCAGTTCACCAATGCGACGAATATTCTCGCGACGGTCTTGCTCAGAAAAGCCTAAGTCGCTGCACAAGCCATGACGCACATTGTCGCCATCGAGCAAATAAGTGTGGTAACCCAGTTCGGCTAAGCGATTTTCCAATGCACCAGCCACCGTTGATTTGCCCGCGCCAGACAGCCCAGTAAACCAAAGTACTGCAGGCTTCTGTTTTTTTAATCCAGCACGAAACTGTTTATCAACCGAGTGCTGATGCCAAACGATGTTTTCATCTTTTACCGGAGTTTCGGCAGTCATAACGTATCCTTGTAAATTTACAGATTAAAACGGAAAGAAGACCGGAATCAGCGTCAGTACTAGCACTGAATACACGATAGAAATCGGCACGCCAATTCGCACATAATCGGTCAATTTGTAATTCCCTACGCTGTATACCAATAAGTTGGTTTGGTACCCGTAAGGAGAAATAAAACTGGCGCTGGCGCCAAACAGCACCGCCATAATGAAAGGCATTGGATCAACGCCATAACCTACCGCCATGCTATAGCCAATAGGGAAAGACAGCGCTGCCGCCGCGTTGTTCGTAACAAGCTCGGTTAACACCAGAGTCATGATGTAAGTGGCAACCAACGCACCAAACACACCCCACCCGTTAAATGCCTCAATAAACATATCGCCCATTCGCACCGATAAACCGGACGAAATCATCAACTGTGCAATAGATAACGCTGAGCCGACAATCACCACAATATCAATTGGGAAACGACGACGAAGTTCAGACAGTTGAATCACGCCAAAGGCAAGCAGTGCTATCAAATAAGCAGCCAAACCTTTGATAATAGGGACAAGCTCCAACAACGCACAGCCAATCACTGCCGCAAAGCCAAACAGTACTAGAGCGGATTTATTCGAATCCAAGCGCGCGCTGGAATCCAGATCGTTGACTAAAACAAACTCTTTTCGGTGCGCACGTCGCTCTGCCTCAAATCGTTTGCCGGGAACCAAGACCAATGTGTCACCCGCGGCTAATGTGATATTGCCTAACCCACCTTCAAGGCGCTCATGACCACGACGGATCGCTACGACTACCGCATCAAATCGGTCACGGAAACGGCTCTCTTTAAGGGTTTTATGACAGAAGGTCGCCGATGAACTGACTACCACTTCAATGAAGTTTTGACCATTGAGATGTTGATGACCAAACAGCGTTAAACCGGGAATCTCTTGTAATGTCGCCACGCTTTCTACATCACCACAAAACAGCAATCGGTCTTTGGCATTCAGAACAAAATCAGGACCAACAGAAGAAACCGTCACGCCATCGCGAATCACTTCAGCAAGGAACAATTTTCTCAGGGCACGCAGGTTATTTTCGGTAATGGTACGACCGACCAAAGGTGAACCGGGCTCAACACGAGACTCTAAGAAGTAAGGTAAGTCCTCTTGGTTTTGGTCATCGTAATTAGGTAATAGATAGCTCAGCGGGATGAGAATAAGCACACCGCCCACCAACACCGCTAAGCCAATCATGGTCGGAGTAAAGAAGCTCAAGCTTGGTAAGCCGGCATCTTCAACAAAACTGTTGATGATTAAGTTGGTCGAGGTACCAATCAACGTCAACGTGCCACCAAAAATCGCCGCATAAGAAAGTGGAATCAAAAGCTTAGATGGTGCATGTTGTTGGTTGCGTTTAATCGCACCAATTAACGACACCACAACCGCCGTGTTGTTCGTGAAAGAGGAAAGTAAAGCGGTAGAAAAGCCCAACTTGGCAATCACACTACCAAGATGGCCTTCAGAAATACTGCGACTGACCCAGCTGATCAATAAGGTTTTTTCTAATGCGCTCGATGCGAGGATCAGCAGCACTAGGGTCAGAAGTGAAGAATTAGTAAAGTTTGCCGCAATGGTATTGAGCTCAATCATGCCCGCCATAAAGGCGATGAAAGCAGCTCCAGCAAATACGTAACTTGGTTTAATTTTGGTTACGAGTAAACAAGTGATAATGCCAAGCAAAATCGCTAATACAAATCCTTGTTCCCACATAGCCAATCCTTACCAATAAACCCGATACGGGCACAACAACGACTCGTGCAAACTTAGCTGCACGGAGTGACAAACGAGTAACCAGACAAAAAAGCAAAGCAAGCGAAAAAGAACGCCAGAACGCTCGGTTTCTTGGGCTTCCGGGGCATTCTGGATTCGGGGGAAATCAGCCTGACAGGTTTCGCAATCCAGTCAGGCTAGGTGAACCAATTACTTCTTCAATAACTGGCTCAGGTCTTTAGCTTCCCAATGCGGGAAGTGCTTACGAACCAAAGCATTGAGTTCAATTTCGAACGCTGAAACATCCGCAAGACCACGCTCAACAGCCGCTAGGCTTTCTTTCACCATGCCCGCACCAACCGTTACATTGGTTAGACGATCGATGATGATAAAGCCGCCGGTATCAGCACAATCTTGGTAGTTATCCAACGCGACAGATTCGTTCAGCGACCACTCACACAAACCAATGCCGTTGAGCGGCAGTTCAGCTGCACCGTGAGTCGAAAGATTATTGATGTCATACTGGTGATGAATGGCTTCAACATGACCAACCGTCTTCTTACCAGCAATCTTAATGTCGTAATCACGACCCGGTTGCAACGGTTGCTCTGTCATCCACACTACATCCGCCAACAAGTGGTTAGTTGACTCTACTTGTGCATTTTCCAGCACCAGCAAATCACCGCGGCTGATGTCGATTTCGTCATTCAGCGTCAACGTCACAGCCAGACCTGCTTGTGCTTCCTGTACATCGCCATCGAAGGTCACGATACGTGCAACAGTTGAGGTTTTGCCTGATGGCAGCGCCTTAATCGCATCGCCTACTTTCACCGACCCCGATGAAATCGTGCCAGCAAAGCCGCGGAAGTCGAGGTTAGGACGGTTTACATACTGAACAGGGAAACGGAAGTCACCTTCGCCTTTCTCGTGGTCAACATCCACAGTCTCAAGTAGCTCAAGCAGAGACGGACCTTCAAACCAGCTTAGGTTTTGTCCTTTCTCTACTACGTTGTCGCCTTCTAGCGCTGACAACGGAATAATTTGGATATCCGTCTCACCCGCTAGGTTTTCTGAGAACTGTAGGTACTCATCACGGATCTCTTCAAAACGTTCTTGTGAGTAATCCACCAAGTCCATTTTGTTGATAGCAACAACGAAGTGTTTCAATCCCAATAGGTTAGAAATGAATGAGTGACGACGCGTTTGGTCCAACACACCTTTACGTGCATCAACCAAAATCACAGCCAAATCACAGGTCGATGCGCCTGTTGCCATGTTACGTGTGTACTGCTCATGTCCTGGCGTGTCAGCAATGATGAACTTACGTTTCTGCGTCGAGAAGTAACGGTAAGCCACATCAATGGTGATGCCTTGCTCGCGTTCTGCTTGTAGACCATCTACCAGCAATGCCAAATCTGGCTTTTCACCCGTGGTGCCTACACGTTGGCTATCCGAGTGAACTGCTGCTAGCTGATCTTCATAAATTTGTTTTGAGTCGTGGAGCAAGCGACCGATTAGGGTACTTTTACCGTCATCTACCGAGCCACAAGTCAGGAATCTAAGTAACGACTTGTACTGGTGTTGTTTTAAATAGCCTTCAATACCAAGCTCGGCTAATTGAGCTTCAACTGCACTGTTCATTATCTTTCCTTAGATCCTTTAGAAGTAACCTTGACGTTTCTTAAGCTCCATCGATCCTGACTGATCGTGGTCGATCGCACGACCTTGGCGCTCACTTGAAGTTGCCACCAGCATTTCTTCGATGATGCCTGTTAGCGTGTTAGCTTCAGACTCAATCGCGCCAGTCAGCGGGTAACAACCCAAAGTACGGAAACGAACACTCTTCTCTTCAATCACTTCACCTGGCTCTAGCTTCATGCGGTCATCGTCTACCATGATCAGCATGCCATCACGCTCAACAACAGGTCGCTTATCTGCAAGGTATAGAGGCACGATCTCAATGTTTTCTAGGTAGATGTATTGCCAGATATCCAGCTCAGTCCAGTTTGAAAGTGGGAACACACGAATGCTCTCCCCTTTGTTTACTTGACCGTTGTATGTTTTCCAAAGCTCCGGACGTTGGTTTTTCGGATCCCAGGTATGGTTCTTATCACGAAATGAGTAAACGCGCTCTTTTGCACGTGACTTCTCTTCATCACGACGTGCACCACCGAATGCCGCATCAAAACCGTACTTGTTCAGAGCCTGCTTCAAACCTTGAGTCTTCATGATGTCAGTATGCTTTGAAGAGCCGTGCACAAATGGGCTACAACCCATTGCTAGACCTTCTGGGTTCTTATGAACCAAAAGCTCAAAGCCGTATTTCTCAGCGGTACGATCACGAAACTCGATCATCTCGCGGAATTTCCAATCCGTGTCTACGTGCAGTAGTGGGAATGGAATTTTGCCTGGGTAGAAGGCTTTGCGCGCAAGATGCAACATGACTGATGAATCTTTACCAATCGAATACATCATGACTGGGTTATCGAACTCAGCAGCAACTTCGCGGATGATATGAATACTCTCCGCTTCGAGTTGTTTAAGGTGAGTTAAACGTTGTTGGTCCATGTTTTGTCTTTCCTTTTTAAGCTTGAAGGCTCATTACGTCCCTAATCTTTGGTCTGAAATTATATGGAGCTGGCAATAGCACTTTTGTTGAATTCAGTACTAGACAAAAACCAGTCCAACTTTTGAGACAGACGCACAACTTCGCCGACAACAATCAAAGACGGAGCTTGAGCTTCTTTAGATAATTCAGATAGTTGAGAAAGTTCTCCGGTGAAAACTTTTTGCTGGATTTGCGTACCGCGCTCGATGATGGCGATAGGGGTTGAGGCTGCCCTACCATGTTTGATGAGCTGATTCTGAATATAGTGTGATTTCATCAGTCCCATGTAGATCACTAAAGTCTGATTCCCACGCGCGAGCGTCGACCAGTCCATGTCGTCACTTTCTTCTTTCAGATGACCCGTAACAAACAGTGCTGACTGCGCGTAATCTCGATGCGTCAGCGGGATACCTGCATAAGCGGTCGCACCTGCAGCAGCAGTAATGCCCGGAACCACTTGGAAACGCACACCAGCATCAGCCAAAACTTCCAACTCTTCACCTCCGCGGCCAAACACAAATGGATCGCCACCTTTAATGCGCACCACTTTGTAACCTTGCTTAGCAAAGTCCACGAGCAATTGGTTGGTCTTCTCTTGCGGTACACTGTGGTGCCCGGCACGTTTACCCACGCACACCAAAATGGTTTCGCTTGGGATTAACGCCATGATCTCGTCAGACACTAGGTAGTCGTAAAGCACGACGTCAGCTTGTTGTAGGCAGTTGAGTGCTTTCAGCGTTAATAGCTCAGGGTCACCCGGACCAGCACCAACAAGGGCAACTTCACCCGGTTGAAGGGACTGCTTGCTGAAACGCGGAAGATCGGCAGCTTGGTTATCCGAAACCAGCCGAGGCTTGTTGATTGGGAAATTCGTTACTGAATCGTTAACTGCCATGTGCTTGCTCATCATCCATTGATATCGTTATGGATGGCATTATGGCGGTGGGTTTATATTACCGGAAATTCTAAAATTTCATTTTTTATTCAAAAAACTGCTAAGAAGCTTTTGTTAGGTCTCATTCAAAATGGTGAAAAAGGCATCACTTTGACACTTTCCTCCGCATTTAATTGCCTAATGTTCACAGTTTTCTGCATCTTAGCCTGAGCTTGCACTAATATTTGTTACATTACGCTGTACGACCCCTCTATCCCATTTAATTGGAGCACCTCATGAAAATGGCAGTTAATCCCGTATCCGTCGCAGTTTTAAGCGGTATGTTGACACTTGCAGGCCCAGCGATGGCGGACACCATCAAGCTACGTATTATCGAAACCACCGACATTCACACCAATGTGATGGATTACGACTACTACAAAGATCAGCCTTCTCAGCAAATCGGTCTTAGCCGCGCTGCAACGTTGGTTAAGCAAGCTCGTGAAGAAGCAGTGAACAGTGTTTTGGTCGACAACGGCGACTTGATTCAAGGCAGCCCAATGGGCGATTACATGGCAGCGAAAGGGATTAACGCTGGCGAAATCCACCCGGTATACAAAGCGATGAACCAGTTGGATTACGATGTGGGTAATATTGGTAACCACGAATTCAACTACGGCCTTGAGTTCCTGAAAAATTCTATCAACGGTGCGAACTTCCCTTATGTTAGTGCTAACGTTTTCGACAAAAAGACAGGCGAGCACTACTTCAAACCTTATCTCATTAAAACGCACACGTTCAAAGACACTGATGGTCAAAGCCACGAAATCAAAGTGGGTTACATCGGCTTCGTCCCGCCACAAATCATGGTATGGGATAAGAAGAATTTAGAAGGTAAAGTCTTCGCTGAAGACATCACTGAGACAGCGAAAAAGCTGGTTCCTCAGATGAAGAAAGAAGGCGCAGACGTGATTGTGGCGATTCCACACTCGGGCATTTCCACTGACCCATACAAGCTCGGCGCTGAAAACTCGGTTTACTACCTCACAGAAGTTGAAGGTATTGATGCGATTGCATTTGGTCACTCTCACGCTGTTTTCCCGGGTAAAGACTTTGCCAAGCTGCAAGGTGTCGACAACGCAAAAGGTACAATTAATGGTGTAACCGCAGTGATGCCGGGGCGTTGGGGTAGCCACGTTGGCGTAATGGACTTAATGCTGAAAGAAAAAGACGGCAAGTGGCAAGTGGTTGAAGGTCAATCTGAAGCGCGCCCTATCTTCGATAAAGCAAATAAGAAGTCTTTGGCCGAAGCTGATAAAGGCATCGTGGATGCGCTTGTTGATGACCATAAAGGCACACGTGAGTTCGTCAACCAACCAATTGGCAAAGCAAATGACGTGATGTACAGCTTCCTAGCGCTTGTACAAGATGATCCAACGATTCAAATCGTAAACCTAGCGCAGAAAGATTACGTGGAACGCTTTATCCAAGGCGACCCAGATCTTGAAGGCATTCCAGTATTAAGCGCTGCTGCACCATTTAAAGTGGGCGGACGTAAAGACGATCCAAATGGTTTCACCGAAGTAGAATCAGGTCAGCTGACTTTCCGTAATGCCGCAGACCTTTACCTATACCCGAATACGCTTGTCGCGATGAAGGTTAAGGGCAAAGAAGTTCATGAATGGCTAGAGTGTAGTGCAGGTCAGTTCAATCATATTGATGTTAACAGCACCAAACCTCAGTCTTTGATCAACTGGGATAGCTTCCGTACTTACAATTTCGACGTGATTGATGGTGTGAACTACCAAATCGATGTTACTCAACCACCGAAGTACGATGCGGATTGTAAAGTGATCAACCCAGATTCACAGCGCATCGTGAACCTGACTTACAACGGTAAGCCAGTTGATCCAAAACAAGACTTCATCATCGCTACTAACAACTACCGTGCTTACAGCGCAACCTTCCCAGGTACTGGTCCGGACTTCATCGCGTTTGATGCTCCAGATGAGAACCGCTCAGTAGTTGCCGCTTACATCTCTCGCATCAGCAAAGAACAAGGCGAAGTGACACCAAGCGCGGATAACAACTGGTCTTTCGCACCAATCAAATCGGATAACAAACTTGATGTTCGTTTTGAAACCTCACCAAGTGATAAAGCTGCGCAGTTCATCAAAGAGAAAGGACAGTACCCGATGAAACGTGTCGCAACTGACGAAGTTGGTTTCGCGATTTACCAAATTGACCTGAATAAGTAAGACAAGTTTGGCAATGATTTCAAGCGGCTCTCATGAGCCGCTTTTTTGTTGTCAGTAAAAACCGTTAGAATGAGAAAAACCGTTTCTGAGTTATCACATGCACAGCGATCTTTTTTCTGACTTAATCAATCATGGCTTCCTCGAAGATGAAGCGAATCAGCTAATTGAACATGGGCAACAGCTAGAGTTGCCGACACGCCATATTCTCAATCATCAAGGTGAATCCAGCTCGCACATCTACTTTGTGTTAGAAGGTTTATGCCATGCCAGTTATCTGACCGATAAAGGGAAGGAGTTCAGTAAAGAGTTCTACTGGGAAAAGGATTGGGTGATTGGCTTTGAAGGGCTTATTAAGAATCAGCCCTCGCCGTACTTATTAGAAACGCTGACACCTTGTCATCTGTTTTGCTTGCCGATTGAAGTACTACACCAATGGCGTGAAGAAAAGCATCCTATCTACTTAAAGCTGCTCGAAGCGCAATTAATGCATAAAGAAAACAAAGAACGCTTTATGTTGCTCTACTCACCAGAAGAGCGTTACCAACTATTTTGTCAGTATTACCCAGACTTAGAACAGCGTATTACCGATAGCCAGATTGCCGCTTACTTGGGGATTACCGCGATCAGTTTAAGTCGAATAAAAACCCGTTTGAAGCAGCATCACGAAAAGTAAAACTAAAATAATATTGACAAAAAACAATCACTTTCAGTAGTCACACTCTTATTATTAATTAACGCTATTTGTTTGAAGTATAAGCAAAAATCTCAAATCCCATCTGGATATGCATAAGGATATACCACACCCTGCATAGCCAAATTTCATATCACTCGCCTCACATTGTGGGCGAGTGTTTCATCATGAGTTAAGGGAAAAGATTATGTTTGGAAAACTGAAAGCCGCCGCTGGTGATGCCGCAAACAATAAAGCAGCAACACTCATAACGACACACGTAGAACCCGTAATGGAAGAAATCCAAGGCTACTCTCCGGCAGTTATCATGGAAGATGAGACCTACCAGAGCCAAGTGATTGAGCCGACGCTCGTTGCACTTCAAGCGGCTTCGTCAGGCGTGACCTCAATGCTGCCAAACTTTAATGAGAAATTTAGCGCCTGCATGTTCCACCTTCGTGGCGAACTGCTCGAACTATCAGAAGATAAAGTCGCACTGATCGACGACTTCAAACAGCAGCTACCTGCAGCTGTTATGGAAGGCTTAAAGCTATAGCGGTGTACAAAAACAAAAAAACGGCTAAATCGTTAGCCGTTTTTTGCTGTATTGCTGATATTACTTCAATAAACGGGCACGGAACTGACGACCTTTCATCTTGCCGTTACTGATAGTTTGTAGCGCTTTCTTCGCCACTGACTTTTCTACCGCAACATAAGCACGCATTGGGAACAGGTGAATCTTACCCACTTGCGTGCCTGTGATGCCATTTTTACCCGTTAAGCAACCCAGAATGTCGCCTGCGCGCACTTTCTGCTTCTTACCGCCATCAATGTTAATCGTCACCATCTTCGCTTGATATGGCTGCTGATTTGATTTCGCTGGCAGTGTTGCTGGAACCACGTCCATGTCTAGATACTCTTCGATACGAGCCACACGCAGGCCGTCTTTTTCACCAAAGAAGCTGAATGCTAAGCCTTTGCTGCCAGCACGACCGGTACGACCAATACGGTGAACATGGACCTCTGGGTCACGAGACAATTCGAAGTTAAATACCGCATCTAGGTTGTCAACGTCCAAGCCGCGTGCCGCCACATCTGTTGCAACAAGGATAGACACACTCTTGTTAGCAAACTGAACCAAGGCTTGATCACGTTCGCGTTGCTCTAGATCACCATGAAGATCGATAACACTGAATCCTTTGTGATGCAGTTCATCTGCTACATTCTGTACTTCTTTCTTCGTATTACAGAACACCACAGCCGATTCTGGTTGATGTGTCAGTAGTAGGTTAGCCAGAGCTTCATCTCGTGCTTCTGAACCTTCTACGTTGTAAAAGTACTGCGCAATGCTCGACGTATCGTGAGTGGATTCTACTTTGATCATCTCTGGCGATTGCATAATACGTTGAGCAATCTGCTCGATCTTTTCAGGGAACGTTGCACTGAATAGCAAAGTCTGACGCTGCTTTGGCGCGGCTTCAATGATCGCATCGAGTGCATCTTGGAAGCCCATTTCCAGCATACGGTCAGCTTCATCCAGAACTAGTGTGTTTAGCTCTTCTAGGTTAATGCGACCTTTCTCTAGATGATCAAGGATACGACCGGGCGTACCTACCAGAATATGAGCGCCATGTTCTAGTGAACCAATTTGCGGTCCCATTGGCATACCACCACACAATGTCAGTACTTTGATGTTGTGAATGCTACGGCCCAAAGTACGAATTTCTTTTGCCACCTGATCAGCCAGTTCACGCGTCGGACAAAGCACCAAAGATTGCACACGAAAGCGCTTTACGTTCAGGTTGGATAGTACGCCAAGACCAAACGCTGCTGTTTTACCTGAGCCGGTTTTAC
The DNA here is from genome assembly GCF_000817815.1 of Vibrio owensii CAIM 1854 = LMG 25443. Lineage (GTDB taxonomy): Bacteria > Pseudomonadota > Gammaproteobacteria > Enterobacterales > Vibrionaceae > Vibrio > Vibrio owensii. The sequence goes on along the minus strand of NZ_JPRD01000041.1, from coordinate 28,454 downwards.
CCTGACCAATTACATCACGCTGATTCAAAATCGCAGGTAAGCTCAACGCTTGAATTGGCGTCATATGGGTGTAGTTCAATGATTCAAGCGTCTCTAGTAGCGCTGGAGTAAGCCCTACTTGGTCAAAAGTTTGTTTGCTCACAGGGAAATATCCTCAGGTGGGATGAAAAAGAGGGCACATTATCGCCAGATTTGTCACGAAGACCAGTGAAAATTAACCATTGTTAATGAGTAATAGCAGAAAACGACGTAAAGTCAGCTGCATTCGCTTATTAATGGATATTGGAAATGATCAACTGGACTGCCCTACCTTTCTTTCAACTGACAACGACACAACTCTACGAGATGCTGCGCCTGCGCGTTGATGTCTTTGTGGTGGAACAAACCTGTCCTTATCCAGAACTGGACGGCAAAGATACGTTAGAAGGCGTGTATCACCTATTGGGCTATCAGGGCGATGAGCTGATTGCCTGCGCACGATTATTGCCTGCTGGAACCACTTACGACAATGTGAGCATCGGCCGTGTGGTCACTAAACAAAGCGCTCGCGGTGGTGGCCTTGGGCATGAACTGCTTGAACAAGCTTTACAACATTGCCAACAACTTTGGACAGGCCAAACAATCGATATCGGTGCACAAGAACATCTGATGGCTTTCTATGCGAGCCATGGCTTTGAAGTCATTTCTGAAAGCTACCTTGAAGATGGCATCCCTCATGTCGATATGCGCCGAGTAAGCTAAATGTCGCCTCACCACCTGGCACTATTCCTATTGGTGATCGGAAATTTGGCGGCATCACTCTCCGATGTCGCCGTCAAACTGATTGAAGGTGGTATTAGCCCGTTCCAATATATGTTTGTTCGCCAACTGGCTTCACTGCTGCTCATCTTACCTTTTTACCTCAAGCAAAAACCGGATAACCGTAGCCTGAAGCAAGCGCCTATAACGATTTTACGTGCGCACCTGATATTGATTGGCAGTGGTTGTATGATGGTTGCGGTGACTCACCTCCCTCTGGCAACTGCCAACGCGGTTTTTTACGCCGCCCCTATTCTAATGCTACCACTATCGATATTGTTTCTTAACGAGCACCCACCTCTGAGCAAAATTCTACTAACTTGCTTCGGGTTCCTTGGTGTCTTAGTGGTATTACGGCCGGATCACTTTCATTGGGCAGCACTATTTGCACTCGGCACGGCGACCACACTGGCGATGTTCAATATATTGGTTAGAAAACTACCGAGCGAACAATCTGTCGTTACCACACTTTGGTGGACTACGCTGTTCTCGTTACCAATCTCTGCAGTACTGGCTGGGTTTTACTGGCAACCTATAACGTGGCAAGAACTGGCATTGGTTGTTGCGAGTGCGGTTTGCATCTTAAGTTATAACGGTTTGGCAGTATTGGCTTATCAAAAAGCGCCGGCGGGAGAGATAGCCTTAGCTGAATACTCAGGCTTAGTGTTTGTCACGCTCTTTGGGATATGGTGGTTTGATGAAATTCCAGATTGGCTGACTGCTATAGGGATAATAATGATCGTATTACCGCTCTTACCATGGAATAAAAGAAAACCACTCGCAGGAAAACAAATTAGACGTTAACAGATCAACAGCCATAAAAAAGGCGCGGATCATCGCGCCTTAAGAATAATGGTTATTTAACGTTATTTATTGCGACCAAATGTGCCATCAGATAGACGGAAGAACATCACCGACTCACCACTTTTCTCTAGCTGAAGCATATCTAATTTGCCATCGTCAGCAAGCTTAAAGCGTACCAATTGACCTTGCTTAATTCGACTCAAAGGCTTGTCGCTGCCTTCAATTTTAACTAGGGCGTTTAAGTCTGCCATCGGTAGTTGGTTACTGCGGAATACTTGAGCCAAGGTATCGCCATTCTTCACCGTGTATTCTTTCCACAGCTCAGACTTAGGCTCTGAGTTTTGTGCAGAGCGCTGCTCACTTAAGCTTTGCGCGTTCAACTGAATCGCAACACGTTGATTCTCTACTTGAGTGTCTTCAAGCAGTACTTCTGTATCTTTTGGTACTGGGATGATCAAAAGCACCAACACCACTGGTACCAATACCATCAGTGCACGTTGATGTAGTTTTGGAAGACGATGCCAAAACTGAGTCACAGGCTGTAATCTTTCCTGCCACTTCTCTTTATTGAATGGCTGCTTCCAATCGATAGCAGCGAACTTTTGTTTCATCAATTCGACATGGTCGACTTGCTGCTTTTTCTTTCTGCGACGATTCATTCTGATGAGTCCCTTAATACTTCTGATGTCAGTATAAAAATACCAGCGCGGAGAGTATATGTTTTTCACCAAAGTAAAATGTAATTTGGCGTAAATTAGCAGAAATTTCACTTGGAGTAAGAGATAAGTCACACCCTCTACTCCTCATAGAGACATTCGAGCGCAATCATTTAAACCTAGCCTCGAACCTGATATCCTGTGCCTTTATCACTCCTAATAAGAGCGACATTCATGTCTGAAATTAAATTTGAAACTGCAGAACAAAAAGCAAGCTACGGTATTGGTCTGCAAATGGGTCAGCAACTTGCTGGTTCTGGTCTAGAAGGTCTTAGCGTTGACGCTATCGCTGCTGGTATTGCAACGGCACTAACTGGTGACATGCCTTCTATCGAAATCGACGAAATCAACAACGCACTGCAAGAGCTACACACTCGTGCAGAAGCAGTTCGTCAAGAAGCAGCTAAAGCTGCAGCGGCTGACGGCGAAGCGTTCCTAAAAGACAACGCTCTACGTCCAGAAGTAAACGTTCTTGAATCTGGTCTTCAGTACGAAATCATCACTGAAGGTACTGGTGAAATCCCAACTGCAGCATCTCAAGTACGTGTTCACTACCACGGTGAGCTAACTGACGGCACTGTATTCGACAGCTCTGTATCTCGCGGTCAACCTGCTGAGTTCCCAGTAACTGGCGTAATCAAAGGTTGGGTTGAAGCTCTTCAACTAATGCATGTTGGTTCTAAGTGGAAGCTATACATCCCACAAGATCTAGCATACGGTGAGCGTGGCGCAGGTGCTGCTATCCCTCCATTTGCTGCTCTAGTATTCGAAGTAGAACTACTAGACATCCTGTAATTGAGACTCTCCTCAATACAAATTCGAAGCGGCGCTCACTAGCGCCGCTTTTTTGTCTAAAATAAACAGGCTTAAGCTCAACAACCTTAATGTCTCTGTTATCTTAAGTAGTGAATAAACAATAATAATCGCAAGCCACACGGAGGTATTATGCGTAAAACACTCCTCACCTTAACGCTGCTTTCAATGAGCATTGGTACAGCCCACGCTTTTCTTGATGCTGTAACTGATAAAGAAAGCCAAGAAGGTCTAATGGACATGGTCAGCCAAGGCATGAAGGCGGAATCATCTCCGCTCACCGATTTACTCACTAGCCAATTGCCCGTGTCAACCGAGCAAGCAGCAGGTGGTACGGGTGCCTTGTTAGCACTTGCACAAAGTCAGTTATCAGACCAAAACAGCAGCGAGCTGAAATCACTAATTCCAGGCATGTCGAGTCTAGATGGTGCGCAAAGCTTATTAGGTAATATTGAAAGTTTAAGTGCAGTACAAAGTACTTTTGATAAATTAGGACTAGACCCATCGATGATCAGTCAGTTTGCGCCGGTGATACTTGGTTATCTAGGTGACCAAGGCGCAAGTGAAGGCTTGCTGAATTCGTTAAGCGGATTGTGGGGCTCAGGCAGCTAGACGTTTCGCCTAAACATAAATTAAGGCTCAACATTCGATTATCGAAGATTAGCTTTGAGAGGGGAGACGGAAAACTGAATGTGTTTTCCCTTTCAAATACAACAGGCACAAAAAAAGCCGAGCTAATGCTCGGCTTTTTTTGTTCTTACGAACTGAGATTACTCAGCAGCTTCTTCAGCAGCTGGGCGATCTACAAGCTCAATGTAAGCCATTGGAGCTTTATCACCAGCACGGAAGCCAGCTTTTAGGATACGAGTGTAACCGCCCTGACGAGCAGCAAAACGTGGACCTAGTTCGTTAAACAGTTTTGCAACTACTTCGTTATCACGAGTACGTGCAAATGCTAGACGACGGTTAGCAACACTGTCAGTCTTAGCTAGTGTAATCAAAGGCTCAACTACGCGACGTAGCTCTTTTGCTTTTGGCAAAGTAGTCTTGATAACTTCATGACGTACTAGAGAGCTAGCCATGTTGCTGAACATCGCTTTACGATGTGAGCTGTTGCGGTTGAGTTGACGACCACTCTTACGATGGCGCATGACCTAATCCTTCTAACTAGTATCGATTAATCTTCAGCGATTGATGCAGGTGGCCAGTTTTCTAGGCGCATGCCCAGAGACAGACCACGTGACGCAAGTACGTCTTTAATCTCAGTAAGAGATTTTTTACCAAGGTTAGGCGTTTTAAGTAGCTCAACCTCAGTACGTTGTACTAGATCACCGATGTAGTGAATCGCTTCTGCTTTCAGACAGTTAGCAGAGCGAACTGTTAGTTCAAGATCGTCTACAGGACGCAGTAGGATCGGATCGAATTCTGGCTTCTCTTCCTTCTCCTCAGGTACACGTACATCACGAAGATCTACGAACGCATCCAATTGCTCAGCTAGGATAGTAGCTGCACGACGGATTGCTTCCTCAGGTTCTAGAGTACCGTTTGTTTCCATATCGATAACAAGCTTGTCTAGATCGGTGCGCTGTTCTACACGAGCTGCTTCTACAGCGTAGGCAATTTTGTCTACAGGGCTGTAAGTAGCATCTACTAGTAGGCGACCGATTGGACGCTCGTCTTCTTCGTTATGGATACGCGCAGAAGCTGGAACATAACCACGACCACGTTCAACTTTGATACGCATTGCGATCTCAGCGTTGTCATCCGTTAGGTGACAAATTACGTGTTCAGGGTTAGCGATCTCTACATCACCATCATGGGTGATGTCACCTGCAACCACAGGGCCCGAGCCTGATTTGTTCAAAGTAATGAACACTTCATCTTTGCCTTCGGCAACGCGCACAGCCAAACCTTTAAGGTTTAGAAGAATCTCAAGAATATCTTCTTGAACGCCTTCTTTCGTGCTGTACTCATGAAGTACGCCTTCAATTTCTACTTCTGTTACAGCACAACCTGGCATAGAAGATAGAAGGATGCGGCGAAGTGCATTACCCAGAGTATGACCAAAGCCACGCTCTAATGGCTCAAGAGTTACTTTTGCGTGAGTCGAGCTGATTTGTTCGATGTCAACTAGACGTGGCTTAAGAAATTCTGTTACAGAACCCTGCATTGTGTCCTCTCTTTAGTTTAAACCTTACTTAGAGTAAAGCTCGACGATCAATTGTTCGTTGATGTCAGCTGATAGATCAGAACGCTCAGGCATACGCTTGAATGTACCTTCCATCTTGCCACCATCTACTTCAATCCAAGTTGGTTTTTCACGTTGTTCAGCAACTTCTAGAGCTGCTTTGATACGAGCTTGCTGTTTAGCTTTCTCGCGGATAGAAACAACGTCATTAGCCGCTACTTTGAAAGAAGGAACGTTTACAACTTTACCGTTAACTAGGATAGCTTTGTGGCTAACTAGCTGACGTGCTTCTGCGCGAGTTGCGCCAAAGCCCATGCGGTAAACTACGTTATCAAGACGACCTTCAAGAAGCTGAAGCAGGTTCTCACCTGTGTTGCCTTTAAGACGTGCAGCTTCTTTGTAGTAGTTACGGAATTGTTTTTCTAGAACGCCGTACATACGACGAACTTTTTGCTTCTCACGAAGCTGAACGCCATACTCAGATAGACGACCGCGACGAGCGCCGTGTACACCTGGTGCGTTATCAATTTTACACTTGGTATCGATCGCGCGAACACCAGACTTAAGGAATAAGTCAGTGCCTTCACGACGGCTAAGCTTCAGCTTAGGACCCAAATATCTTGCCATGATCTTTCTCCAGTAATCTAAAAAACGTTATACGCGACGTTTCTTAGGTGGACGACAACCGTTATGAGGGATTGGTGTAGCATCAACGATGTTTGTGATGCGGAAACCAGCAGCGTTCAGTGCGCGAACAGTAGATTCACGACCTGGACCTGGACCCTTAACCATAACTTCCAAGTTCTTTAGACCGTATTCTTTAGCCATTTCAGCACAACGCTCAGCAGCAACCTGTGCAGCGAACGGAGTAGACTTACGAGAACCACGGAAACCAGAACCACCTGCAGTAGCCCAAGCTAGAGCATTACCTTGACGGTCAGTAATGGTTACGATTGTGTTATTGAAAGAAGCATGGATGTGCGCAACGCCATCTGCAACTTGCTTGCGTACGCGCTTACGAGCGCGAGTTGGTTGTTTAGCCATTGTACTCTACCTTCCCGATTATTTCTTGATCGGCTTACGCGGACCCTTACGGGTGCGAGCATTGGTTTTAGTACGCTGTCCACGTAGTGGTAGACTGCGACGATGACGAAGACCACGGTAACAGCCAAGGTCCATAAGACGCTTGATGTTCATAGATACTTCACGACGTAGATCACCTTCTACAGTGTACTTAGCTACACCATCACGCAGTTGATCGATCTGCTCTTCAGTTAGTTCACTGATCTTAACATCTTCAGCAATACCCACTTCAGCTAGGATAGCTTGAGAGCGAGTTTTACCGATGCCGTAGATTGACGTAAGTGCAATCACAGCATGTTTTTGATCAGGAATGTTAATGCCTGCTATACGGGCCATTATTCACTCCTAAGTGTTTCTATAAAAGAATTAGCCGCAGCAAAGCCCGTTATGGATACGCTGCGGAGTACTACTTCTTTTGCACGCAAAAGGTAGGCCGAGGAATATACTCGACCTAACCTTCGTTTTCAAGTAAAAATTTCTGCTAATTAGCCTTGGCGCTGTTTGTGCTTTGGCTCACTGCAAATCACGCGAACGACACCGTTACGCTTGATTACTTTACAGTTACGGCAGATTTTTTTAACGGAAGCACGAACTTTCATTGCTAAACTCCGTAATTGAAACTGAGTCTACCGCCGTATTAACGACCGTAGCCTTTCAGATTCGCTTTCTTCAACACAGAATCATACTGTTGAGACATCAGATGAGTCTGTACCTGTGCCATAAAGTCCATGATAACAACAACTACGATAAGTAGTGATGTACCGCCGAAGTAGAAACGTACGTTCCACGCGACCATCATGAACTCGGGAATCAGACAGATAAAGGTAATGTACAGTGCGCCCGCAAGGGTTAAACGTGTCATTACTTTATCGATGTACTTCGCTGTCTGCTCACCTGGGCGGATACCGGGTACGAATGCACCGGACTTCTTCAAGTTATCCGCTGTTTCACGCGGGTTGAAAACCAACGCCGTGTAAAAGAAACAGAAGAAGATAATCGCTGCTGCATAAAGCATTACATACAGAGGCTGACCTGGGCTAAGAGCCAAAGACACGTCAGTTAACCAACCGAACGCGCTGCTCTCACCGTTCTGACCAAACCACTGAGCCAGTGTTCCTGGGAACAGGATAATACTTGATGCAAAAATCGCTGGAATAACACCTGCCATATTAATTTTAAGTGGTAGATGCGAGCTTTGTGCAGCAAATACTTTACGACCTTGTTGACGCTTAGCGTAGTTAACGACGATTCGGCGTTGACCACGTTCCATGAAAACAACGAAGTAAATTACTGCGAAAGCTAATACCGCGATTAACAGTAGAAGAAGTACATGCAATTCACCTTGACGCGCTTGCTCGATTGTTTGACCGATTGCAGAAGGCAATCCAGCAACAATACCTGCAAAAATCAGAATGGAAATACCATTACCGATTCCTCGCTCTGTAATTTGTTCACCTAACCACATTAGGAACATGGTACCGGTTACTAAACTTACGGTAGCAATTAGCGTAAACATGGTTTGGTTCATTACAACCAGATTGTCGACCATGTTTGGTAAGCCAGTTGCAATACCAATAGCTTGGAATGTTGCAAGTACAAGCGTGCCGTAGCGTGTATATTGGCTGATCTTACGACGGCCTGCTTCACCCTCTTTCTTGAGTTCCGCTAACGCTGGATGAACTACAGTTAGCAATTGGACAACAATAGATGCCGAAATATACGGCATGATGCCCAATGCTAATATAGATGCACGCTCAAGAGCACCACCGGAGAACATGTTAAACATTTCAACGATGGTACCTTTTTGCTGTTCGAACAAATCGGCAAGTACAGCAGCGTCAATACCAGGAATCGGCACAAATGAGCCGGCTCGGAATACTAAAAGTGCACCAATTACGAATAACAAGCGCGACTTTAGTTCACTTAAGCCGCTCTGAGCACTACGAAAATCTTGTCCTGGTTTCTTAGCCATCTGTACCTCGTTCCTCGAGATTATTCCTCGATTTTACCGCCTGCAGCTTCGATTGCAGCTTTAGCGCCTTTAGTCACACGTAGACCTTTAACAGTCACTGCTTTATCGATTTCACCAGATAGAACAACTTTTACGAATTCGATGTTCTTAGTGATGATGTTAGCAGCTTTAAGGCTGTTTAGATCAACCACGTCACCAGAAACTTTCGCTAGTTCACCTAGACGAACTTCAGCAGACACTAGGCTCTTACGAGAAGTGAAACCGAATTTTGGTAGACGTTGTTTCAGAGGCATTTGACCGCCTTCGAAACCTGGACGAACTTTACCGCCAGAACGTGATTTTTGACCTTTGTGACCACGGCCACCAGTTTTACCTAGGCCAGAACCGATACCACGACCTACACGCTTAGGAGCGTGCTTAGAGCCAGCAGCCGGTGCAAGAGTATTCAAACGCATTCTGATTACTCCTCAACTTTAACCATGTAGAAAACCTTGTTGATCATACCGCGTACACACGGAGTATCTTCAAGTTCTACTGTATGGTTGATTTTACGAAGACCTAGACCACGCAAAGTAGCTTTGTGCTTTGGTAGGCGGCCAATTGAGCTTTTAGTTTGAGTTACTTTAATAGTTGCCATGGTGTTCTTACTCCGAAATAGCTTCAACAGTTAGACCACGTTTAGCAGCAACCATTTCTGGCGACTTCATGCTACCTAGTGCATCGATCGTTGCACGAACGATGTTGATAGGGTTCGTAGAACCGTATGCTTTAGATAGTACGTTGTGTACACCAGCAACTTCTAGTACTGCACGCATCGCACCACCTGCGATAACACCAGTACCTTCTGCAGCAGGCTGCATGTAAACTTTAGAGCCCGAATGGCGACCTTTCACTGGGTGGTGAAGAGTGCCTTCGTTTAGCGCGATAGTAGTCATGTTACGACGCGCTTTTTCCATTGCTTTTTGAATCGCTGCAGGTACTTCACGAGCTTTGCCGTAACCGAAACCTACACGACCGTTACCGTCACCAACTACTGTTAGTGCAGTGAAGCTCATGATTCGACCGCCTTTAACCGTTTTAGAAACACGGTTAACTGCGATTAGCTTTTCTTGCAAATCATTCGCTTGAACTTGTTGTTCTTTAGCCATCTTCCAACCCTACCTTAGAATTTCAGACCAGCTTCGCGAGCAGATTCTGCTAGCGCCGCTACTCGACCGTGGTATTGGAAACCAGAACGATCAAATGCAACTGCAGTTACGCCTTTTTCAAGAGCGCGCTCAGCAACAGCTTTACCTACTGCTTTAGCTGCATCAACGTTACCAGTGTATTTCACTTGCTCACGGATCGCTTTTTCTACAGTAGAAGCTGCTGCGATAACCTCAGAGCCATTAGCCGCGATAACCTGTGCGTACACGTGACGAGGAGTACGGTGTACAACTAGGCGAGTCGCACCCAGTTCTGCAATCTTACGACGTGCACGTGTAGCACGACGGATGCGAGATGCTTTCTTATCCATAGTGTTACCTTACTTCTTCTTAGCTTCTTTAGTACGCACATTTTCATCTGCGTAACGAACACCTTTACCTTTGTAAGGCTCAGGTTGACGGTAAGAACGAATGTCAGCCGCAACTTGACCAACTAGTTGCTTATCACAACCAGTGATGATGATTTCAGTTTGGCTTGGACATTCAGCTTTAATACCCGCTGGCAACTCGTGCTCAACTGGGTGAGAGAAGCCTAGTGTTAGACCTACAGCGTTGCCTTTGATAGCAGCACGGTAACCAACACCTTTAAGAGTTAGCTTCTTAGTAAAGCCTTCAGTAACACCAACAACCATGTTGTTAACTAGAGCGCGAGCTGTACCAGCTTGTGCCCATGCGTTAGCAACACCTTCTTTAGGACCGAAAGTTAGGTTGTTTTCTTCCTGAGCGATTACTACAGCGTTGTTAAGAACGCGAGATAGTTCGCCCTTAGCACCTTTTACAGTGATTTCTTGGCCGTTTAGTTTCACCTCTACGCCAGCTGGAATAGCGACAGGTGCTTTAGCAACACGAGACATATTCTACTCCTATTAAGCTACGTAGCAGATGATTTCACCACCAAGACCTGCTTTACGTGCAGCGCGGTCTGACATAAGACCCTTGGAAGTAGAAACGATAGCAATACCAAGACCACCCATTACAGAAGGAAGTTGATCTTTCTTCTTGTAAACACGTAGACCTGGACGAGAAACACGTTTAAGTTGCTCGATTACTGGTTTAGCTTGGAAGTACTTAAGAGTAACTTCTAGCTCAGGTTTTGCTTCGCCTTCAACAGCGAAGTCAACGATGTAACCTTCAGCTTTTAGTAGTGCAGCGATTGCAACTTTAAGCTTTGAAGAAGGCATTTTAACAGCAACTTTGTTTGCTGCCTGACCGTTACGAACACGGGTCAGCATATCCGAAATCGGATCTTGCATGCTCATATGATTTACTCCAAATGATTAAGTGGCAATTACCAGCTAGCCTTACGAAGACCCGGAATCTCGCCTTTCATGCAAGCTTCACGAACCTTAATACGGCTTAGACCGAACTTACGTAGGTAACCGTGTGGACGACCAGTTTGGTTACAACGGTTGCGCTGACGTGATGCACTTGAATCACGTGGAAGAGATTGCAGTGTAAGAACCGCATTCCAACGATCTTCTTCAGATGCGTTTACATCGCTGATGATAGCTTTTAGCGCTGCACGCTTTTCAGCGAACTTAGCTACTAGCTTCGCACGTTTTGCTTCACGTGCTTTCATTGAATTTTTAGCCATAACAGTAACCCTTCACCTTACTTACGGAATGGGAAGTTAAAGGCAGCCAGCAGAGCACGGCCTTCCTCATCAGTACCAGCAGACGTCGTAATAGTGATGTCTAGACCGCGTACTCGATCAACTTTATCAAAGTCGATTTCCGGGAAGATGATTTGCTCGCGAACGCCCATGCTGTAGTTACCGCGACCGTCAAAAGACTTAGCGCTAACACCACGGAAGTCACGTACTCGTGGAAGAGCGATCGAAATTAGACGCTCAAGAAAATCCCACATACGTTCGCCACGCAAGGTTACTTTACAACCGATAGGGTAGCCTTCACGGATTTTGAAACCTGCAACAGATTTACGAGCTTTAGTGATAAGTGGCTTTTGACCAGAGATCGTTGCCATATCAGCAGCTGCGTTTTCTAGCAGTTTCTTATCGTTGATTGCTTCACCAACACCCATGTTTAGGGTGATTTTCTCGATTCTAGGGACTTGCATGACGCTTGTGTAGCTAAACTGTTTGGTCAGTTCAGCGACTACAGACGACTTGTAGTAATCATGCAGTTTCGCCATAGTAGAACTCCAAATTACTTCTATTAGTTAGAAACGATTTCGTTGTTAGACTTAAAGAAACGAACTTTCTTACCATCTTCAAAACGGAAACCGATACGGTCAGCTTTACCAGTAGCTGCGTTAAAGATCGCCACGTTAGAAACGTCGATTGCTGCTTCTTGCTCTACGATACCGCCTTGGATACCTAGTGCAGGAACAGGTTTCTGGTGTTTCTTAACAAGGTTGATACCTTCAACGATAACTTTACCAGTTGCTAGGACCTTAGTTACTTTACCTTTCTTGCCTTTGTCTTTACCAGCAAGAACGATTACTTCGTCATTACGACGGATTTTAGCTGCCATTTCTACGTGCTCCTTACAGAACTTCTGGAGCCAGTGAAACGATCTTCATGAACTTATCGCCACGAAGTTCGCGTGTCACAGGACCAAAGATACGTGTACCGATTGGTTGCTCAGTGTTGTCGTTCAACAATACACAAGCATTTCGGTCGAAGCGAATGACAGAACCGTCAGGACGACGTACGCCTTTACGGGTGCGCACTACCACCGCCTTCAGAACGTCACCTTTTTTAACTTTACCGCGAGGAATTGCTTCCTTAACAGTAACTTTGATAACGTCACCGATATGTGCATAACGGCGGTGAGAGCCACCCAGAACCTTAATACACATTACGCTGCGTGCGCCTGAGTTATCAGCTGCGTCCAGCATACTTTGCATTTGGATCATGTTAGTGCTCCGCTAAATAATAAAAAAACTAGACCCTCTCGGGTCGGGCTGCCTCTTTAAAAGGGACGCGAATTGTACCACCCTTTTTTGTGATTGGGTAGTCAAAAAATAAACGGCTCCAAAAATAATTTTTGGAGCCGTTTGTCAATCATAGATTGGGGAAGATTACATCTTCGCCTTTTCTACAACTTTAACCAAAGTCCAAGACTTAGTCTTAGACAGTGGACGACACTCTGCGATTTCAACTTTGTCGCCTAGGCCACATTCGTTGTTCTCGTCGTGTGCGTGTACTTTAGTCGTGCGCTTTACGAATTTACCGTAAATTGGGTGTTTAACCATGCGCTCGATAGCAACTACGATAGACTTGTCCATCTTGTCGCTAACAACACGACCTTGTTGAGTACGTTTTACTTCGCTCATTATGCGCCTGCCTTCTCAGTCAAAACAGTTTTCACACGTGCGATATCACGGCGTACAGCTTTCAGAGTATGAGTTTGCTGTAGCTGACCAGTTGCAGCTTGCATGCGCAAGTTGAACTGTTCACGTAGCAAATTCAATAGCTCAGCGTTAAGCTCTTCAACGCTTTTCTCGCGTAGATCTTGTGCTTTCATCACATCACCTGCTTAGTTACAAATGTAGTTTTGAATGGCAGTTTACGAGCCGCTAGGCGGAACGCTTCACGAGCCAATTCTTCAGGTACACCACCCATTTCGTACATAACCTTACCAGGTTGGATTTGGGCTACCCAGTACTCAACGTTACCTTTACCCTTACCTTGACGAACTTCAAGTGGTTTTTCTGTGATTGGTTTGTCTGGGAACACACGGATCCAGATTTTACCTTGACGCTTAACGTGACGTGTCATTGCACGACGTGCCGCTTCAATTTGACGAGCAGTTAGACGACCACGGCCAACAGCTTTAAGACCGAATTCGCCGAAGCTTACATCAGTACCTTTAGCTAGACCACGGTTACGACCTGTCTGAACCTTACGGAACTTAGTACGTTTAGGTTGTAGCATCTGTCGACTCCTTACTTACGGCCTTTACGCTGCTTCTTAGGCTTGTCGCCTTTAGGCTCTACAGCGTTAGCTGCTGGCATACCACCTAGGATCTCACCTTTGAAGATCCAAGTTTTAATGCCGATCACACCGTATTGAGTGTGAGCCGAAGAAGTTGCGTAATCAATGTCTGCACGTAGAGTGTGTAGAGGTACACGACCTTCACGGTACCACTCAGAACGTGCGATTTCAGCGCCGCCTAGACGACCGCTTACTTCTACTTTGATGCCTTTAGCACCTAGACGCATTGCGTTTTGTACCGCGCGCTTCATAGCACGACGGAACATAACACGACGCTCTAGTTGAGACGCGATGCTGTCACCAACAAGTTGTGCATCAAGTTCAGGCTTACGTACTTCAGCGATGTTAATTTGCGCTGGTACACCTGCAATTTTTGCTACAGCTGCGCGTAGTTTCTCAACGTCTTCACCTTTCTTACCGATTACAACGCCTGGACGAGCAGTGTGAATAGTCACACGGATGCTCTTAGCAGGACGCTCGATAACGATGCGTGAAAGAGACGCTTTTTGTAGTTCCTTAGTTAGGAACTGACGTACCTTGAAGTCGCCGTCTAGGTTGTCAGCGAAATCTTTGGTGTTAGCAAACCATGTAGCATTCCAAGGCTTAACGATGCCAAGACGAATACCATTAGGATGTACTTTTTGACCCATTGCTTACTCTCCTAGTCTCTAGCGATCTGCTACAACAACAGTGATGTGGCTTGAACGCTTCAAGATACGATCCGCACGACCTTTAGCACGAGGCATAATACGCTTCATGGTTGGGCCTTCATCTACAAAGATTTTTGCGACATTCAGATCGTCAATATCTGCACCTTCGTTGTGCTCCGCGTTAGCGATAGCAGACTCTAGAACTTTCTTAACTAGAGCAGCAGCTTTTTTGTTGCTGAACGTTAGAATTTCTAGAGCTTGGTCAACAGATTTACCACGAATTAGATCCGCAACTAAGCGAGCTTTCTGAGGCGAAATGCGAGCAAAGTTATGTTTAGCAATAGCTTCCATTATTTACTCCTTAACGCTTCTTAGCTTTCTTATCCGCAGCGTGACCGCGGTAAGTACGTGTTGGTGCGAATTCACCTAGTTTGTGACCGATCATTTCTTCGGTTACGAAAACAGGTACGTGCTGACGACCATTATGGACAGCGATGGTCAAACCGATCATCGATGGGATGATCATTGAACGACGGGACCAAGTCTTAAGTGGCTTTTTGTCTCCGCTTTCCACCGCTTTCTCTACCTTCTTCAGCAAGTGTAGGTCAATAAATGGACCTTTCTTGAGAGAACGTGGCATGGCGATTCCTCTTTATATAGATTACTTGTTACGACGACGTACGATGTACTTGTCAGTGCGTTTGTTCTTACGAGTCTTGAAGCCTTTAGTTGGCATACCCCAAGGAGATACTGGATGACGGCCACCAGAAGTACGACCTTCACCACCACCGTGTGGGTGATCAACCGGGTTCATTACTACACCACGTACGGTTGGACGTACGCCGCGCCAGCGTGAAGCACCAGCTTTACCAAGTTCACGTAGCATGTGCTCAGAGTTACCAACTTCACCGATTGTTGCACGGCCTTCAGAAAGAACTTTGCGCATTTCGCCAGAACGTAGACGGATAGTTACGTACGCACCGTCGCGAGCAACGATTTGAGCGTAAGCACCAGCCGAACGAGCTAGCTGACCACCTTTACCAGGTTTTAGTTCAACGTTGTGTACAGTTGAACCTACTGGGATGTTACGCATTGGTAGAGTGTTACCAGCTTTAATCGGTGCATCAACACCAGATTGGATAACATCACCAGCTTGAACACCTTTAGGTGCTAGGATGTAGCGACGCTCACCGTCTTTGTAAAGAACTAGAGCAATGTTTGCGCTACGGTTTGGATCGTATTCTAGACGCTCAACTGTCGCTGGGATACCGTCTTTAGTACGTTTGAAGTCAACTACACGGTAGTGGTGCTTGTGACCACCGCCGATGTGACGTACTGTGATACGACCGTTGTTGTTACGACCACCGTTCTTAGAGTTTTTCTCTAGAAGTGGTGCGTATGGCTTGCCCTTGTGTAGGTCAGCGTTAACAACTTTAACAACGTGACGACGACCAGGGGAAGTCGGCTTACATTTAACAATAGCCATTCTTAACTACTCCTGTTATTCCGCGCCGCCAACAAAGTCAAGATCTTGACCTTCTTTCAAAGTAACGTACGCTTTCTTAACGTCGCTGCGGCGACCTTGGCGTAGACCTTGACGTTTGGTCTTACCCTTAGTGATAAGAGTATTTACAGACTTAACTTCAACTTCAAAAAGCTTTTCTACAGCTGCTTTGATCTCTTTTTTAGTTGCATCTTTAGCTACTTTGAAAACGATAGTGTTCGCTTTCTCAGCTGCCATAGTTGCTTTTTCAGAGATGTGCGGAGCACGTAGAACTTTTAGGATACGCTCTTCAGTGATCATGCTAGCATCTCCTCAACTTGCTTAACTGCTTCAGCAGTCATTACAACTTTGTCGAACGCGATTAGTGAAACTGGGTCGATACCAGCAACGTCACGTGCGTCAACTTTGTATAGGTTACGAGCAGCTAGGAATAGATTCTCATCTACTTCGCTAGTCACGATTAGAGCGTCAGTTAGCTCAAGCTCTTTAAGCTTAGCAACTAGCTCTTTAGTCTTTGGCGCTTCAACTGAGAAGTTATCAACAACGATTAGACGCTCTTGACGAACTAGCTCAGAAAGAATGCTCTTCATAGCACCGCGGTACATTTTTTTGTTTACTTTTTGGCTGTGATCTTGTGGTTTCGCAGCAAAAGTAACACCACCTGTACGCCAGATTGGGCTACGGATTGTACCAGCACGCGCACGGCCAGTACCTTTTTGACGCCATGGCTTAGCGCCACCGCCAGAAACTTCTGAACGTGTTTTTTGAGCACGTGTACCTTGACGAGCACCTGCTGCAAACGCAACAACTACTTGGTGTACAAGAGCTTCGTTAAACTCACGTCCGAAAGTAGTTTCGGAAACAGTTAGTGCATCAGCACCTTTAACCATTAGTTCCATTACTTACTCCTGAGACGTTATGCTTTAACAGCTGGTTTAACGATCACGTTGCCACCTGTTGAGCCTGGTACTGCACCTTTGATAAGAAGCAGATTGCGCTCAGCGTCAACACGTACGATCTCTAGGTTTTGAGTCGTTACACGCTCAGCACCCATGTGACCTGCCATTTTCTTGCCTTTAAATACGCGACCTGGAGTTTGACATTGGCCAATTGAACCCGGTGCACGGTGAGACAATGAGTTACCGTGAGTCATATCTTGAGTACGGAAGTTCCAACGCTTAACAGCGCCTTGGAAACCTTTACCCTTAGATGTACCAGTAACGTCTACTTTCTTAGTTTCGTTGAATAGTTCAACTGTTAGCTCAGCGCCAACTGCGAACTCTTCACCGTTTTCCAAACGGAATTCCCAAAGACCACGACCAGCTTCAACGCCAGCTTTAGCAAAGTGGCCTGCTTCAGCTTTGTTTACGCGGTTAGCTTTCTTAGAACCAGCAGTTACCTGGATTGCAGCGTAGCCATCTGTCTCAAGAGTTTTAACTTGAGAAACACGGTTTGCTTCAACTTCAACAACTGTTACTGGGATAGAAACGCCGTCTTCAGTAAATACGCGGGTCATGCCCACTTTACGACCGATTAGACCAATCATTCTTCTAATCTCCCTTAACCTAGGCTAATTTGAACGTCAACGCCCGCAGCAAGGTCTAGACGCATTAGAGCATCAACAGTTTTGTCTGTTGGCTCAACGATGTCGATTAGACGCTTGTGAGTACGGATTTCGTACTGGTCACGTGCTTTCTTGTTAACGTGTGGAGAGATAAGAACTGTGAAACGCTCTTTACGAGTTGGTAGTGGGATTGGACCACGAACCTGTGCGCCAGTGCGCTTAGCTGTTTCAACGATTTCCGCTGTAGAAGCGTCGATTAGTTTGTAATCGAATGCTTTTAGGCGGATACGGATACGTTGGTTCTGCATGAGACAGAGCTCCAATATTAAAAATTACACAAACAATATCGCCACTCAGACTCGTAAAGACGAGAGAATGCCGATTGATTTATGTGAAACCGTAGCATCCAAGATTAGGACGCATTGTCAGTTAATTTTCGATTAACTACCCCTACATACCAGAGTCACCTCTGGGGATAGTTTTTCCGAAGAAAAGATAGCTAATTGTATTAACCGCGAACATAAGCTGAGTCTACATTACCTCGTAAATCCGAAGATTTACTCGCTCCTCATTGCTCATTGGTTCACAACTGGCTTAACCAGTGCGCTGCATTATACAGATCACACTTTAGGATGCAATAGCCGAGTGAAAAATAATCGAACAAATTTTAGCCGCTCGATTCTCCCCTACTTTTGCGCTAGCCAATAAACAAAAAGGACGCCGAAGCGTCCTTTTTTAAACTGTAATCGTAATAGCGTCTGCTATTATTTCTTACCGCTTGATAGTGCACCGAAACGCTTGTTGAAGCGATCAACACGGCCGCCTGTATCAACGATACGTTGCTTACCAGTGTAGAATGGGTGACACTTGTCACATACGTCTAGGTGGATAGATTCCTTCGCTAGAGTAGATTTGAACTCGAAAGAGTTGCCGCAAGAACAAGTAGCAGTGATTGCTTTGTATTCTGGGTGGATACCAGCTTTCATGGGATAACCTCAATTGTAGGCCGTGTCGCTATACGAGTCTAAGCCGCACACCACACGTAATTAATAATAAAAGTGCGATACCGCATCGACCAATCGCCGAAGCCATATCTCAAGGCGCAGTATAGTAATGAATCACTAAGCTAGGATCAACACATTTGGCAACTTTTTCGCCACTTTTTTCACCAGTACTTTAGTACTGAGAGGAATCTACCCTCATTAAATACCGATCACTCGAATTTCTTAGTGCGTTTTAATAGACTATAGCCCTCTTCCCTCTTTTATATAGTAAAGATTCTATGCGTCCATCCATTGCCAGAGTGGCACTGCCAGTCCCTCTCGACAAACAGTTTGATTATGCCATTCCCGGGCATCTGTTTCCGATCATTGGTGGGCGAGTTTCTGTACCTTTCGGCCGACAAACCTTGGTTGGCGTTGTCACAGCGATGGTTAATCATTCTGATTTTCCAAAAGAGCAACTAAAACCAATTAAAGCGGTCTTGGATGCACAACCTGTTTGGCCTGAGAAACTTTATTCTTTATTAATATGGTGTAGCCAATTTTATCAGTACCCTCTTGGGGACACTTTGCACAATGCTATGCCAGCAGCTCTGCGAAAGGGGAAGCCCGCGGATTTCGCCACATTACAAGAGTGGCAAATCACCGCATCGGGCAAAGACAAGTTAATGCAGGGACTTGGGCGTGCGGTCAAACAACAACGCGCTTTGCAGATGTTGGTCAACGGAGCCGTCCCACATCAAGAGTTTATCGAACAAGAAATAGGCTCTGCGGTACTTAAGTCTTTGGAAGAGAAAGGCTGGGTTGAACGCATAGAGAAAAAACCTACAGTAACTAAGTGGAGCACTCAGGTTGAACGTGACGTCGAAAAGCCAAAACTCAACCATGAGCAAGCACTTGCTATTGCCAGCGTAAACAGCCAAACAGGTTTTGCCTGCTATTTATTGGAAGGAGTGACAGGCTCTGGTAAAACAGAAGTTTACTTGAACCTAATCAAGCCAGTTCTTGAGCAAGGCAAACAAGCTTTGGTTTTAGTACCCGAAATTGGCTTAACCCCACAAACCATCAACCGCTTTAAACATCGATTTAATGTGCCTGTTGATGTCATCCACTCTGGGTTAAATGACACCGAGCGCCTTAACGCTTGGCTATCAGCACGAGATAAAGCAGCCGGTATTATTATTGGTACCCGCTCTGCCCTGCTCACTCCTTTTGCGGATCTGGGCATCATTATTGTCGATGAAGAACACGACTCCTCATATAAGCAGCAAGACAGCTTGCGCTACCACGCCCGTGATGTCGCAGTCATGCGCGCACACAAAGAGCAAGTGCCTATTGTTCTCGGCTCAGCAACCCCTGCTTTAGAAACGCTGCATAATGCGCTATCGGGCAAATACCACCACTTAACGTTGACTCAACGTGCTGGCTCTGCGGTACCTACCACCAACAAAGTACTCGATGTTAAAGGGCTTTATTTAGACAGTGGTTTGTCCGCACCTTTAATTGCTGAAATGCGTAAACACCTTAAAGCTGGCAACCAAGTGATGTTGTTCCTAAACCGCCGCGGCTTTTCCCCTGCCTTAATGTGCCATGAATGTGGTTGGATTGCGGAATGTAAACGTTGCGATGCTTATTATACGTTCCATCAATACAGCAATGAGATTCGCTGCCATCATTGTGGCTCACAACAACCGGTAATTCATCAATGTCAGGGCTGCGGTTCTACTCAGCTAGTGACGGTTGGCGTAGGTACTGAACAGCTTGAACTGCAATTGGCAGATCTATTCCCTGAATACAAAGCGATTCGTATTGATAGAGACAGTACTCGCCGTAAAGGCAGTTTGGAAGATGCACTCGAGTCAATTCGTAAAGGTGAATACCAAATTCTGATAGGGACCCAGATGTTGGCGAAAGGCCACCACTTCCCTAATGTCACCCTTGTTGCACTATTGGATGTCGATGGCTCTCTATATAGTAGCGACTTCCGCGCCTCCGAAAGGCTCGCTCAGCTATTTATTCAGGTTGCGGGGCGTGCAGGGCGTGCAAGCAAACCCGGTGAAGTGATTCTTCAAACTCACCACCCTGAACACAGCTTACTGCAAGCCCTGCTTCAGAAAGACTATCGTCACTTTGCTATGACAGCGTTGGAAGAGCGCAAACTGGCCCAGCTTCCACCCTATAGTTTCTTAACGTTGTTTAAGGCGGAAGCCAACCAAAGCGAAGTAGTTGAAGACTTTTTGCGTCAGGTTCGTTTTACTCTGGAATCACATCCGCTATTCGATGACTCTTGTATGGTGTTAGGCCCAACACCATCACCTTTGGCTAAGCGTGCCGGTACGTATCGTTGGCAGCTCTTACTGCAAACTCAACATCGCTCATTGATGCAAAAGTTATTAACCAGTGCCAAACCTGCTATTGAGTTGTTGCCAAATGCCAAGAAAGTCCGCTGGAATTTAGACATAGAACCACAGGATCTCAGCTAGCAAACGTTTAACTATGTAATGAATTACCTTTTAATGTGATGGAGTTCTCATTAGGATTGCAATTTTTGTTAAACAGACCGTAACTTTCCCTTTAGAAATGAATAGACTATTCAAATTAGTAAAGTCTAAAGTGGATCAGTCACATAGACTTCAATTAGAAAAATGATGAACGTCATCTTGGCAATTATTTTAAGAGGGTAAAAACTATGGCGACAATGAAGGATGTTGCCCAGCTTGCAGGGGTATCTACTGCTACGGTATCGCGAGCATTGATGAATCCAGAAAAAGTCTCTTCATCGACAAGAAAGAGAGTGGAAGATGCCGTACTAGAAGCTGGTTATTCACCGAATTCATTAGCTCGTAACTTACGCAGAAATGAATCAAAGACCATTGTCACTATCGTCCCAGACATTTGCGACCCGTACTTCTCTGAGATTATTCGCGGCATTGAAGACGCAGCAATGGAGCACGGTTACCTTGTTCTACTTGGTGATAGCGGTCAGCAGAAAAAGCGTGAAAGCTCATTTGTAAACCTGGTTTTCACCAAGCAAGCTGATGGCATGCTGCTTCTCGGAACCGATCTACCTTTTGATGTCAGCAAGCCGGAACAGAAAAACCTACCACCTATGGTGATGGCGTGTGAGTTCGCACCAGAGCTTGAATTGCCAACGGTGCACATCGATAACCTTACTTCTGCGTTCGAAGCTGTAAACTACCTGACTCAACTTGGCCATAAGCGTATTGCTCAAATTTCTGGTCCAGACACTGCGGTACTTTGTCAGTTCCGCCAACAGGGTTACCAGCAAGCACTTCGTCGCGCAGGCATTCATAAAGAAGAACAATACAGCGTAATCGCTGACTTCTCTTTTGAAGGCGGCGTGCAAGCAGTCCGTAAACTTCTTGAGTTACCGGAACCACCAACCGCACTCTTCTGCCACTGTGACACCATGGCGATTGGTGCAATTCAAGAAGCGAAACGTCTAGGCTTACGTATTCCTCAAGATTTATCGATCGTAGGTTTTGATGACATTCAGTTCGCACAATACTGCGATCCACCGTTAACGACTATCTCCCAACCTCGTTATGAGATCGGTCGTCAAGCCATGTTGATGATGCTTGAACTACTAAAAGGCCATGACGTTCATTCCGGCTCTCGCTTACTAGAGACTAAGTTGGTTGTTCGTGGCAGCGCAGCGCCACCGCCATTGCGTTAATCTGCAAATAAATATCAAAGCGATGCTTCCGGCGTCGCTTTTTTATGCCTACTTTCCTGTACGTAGCTAACAAGAATGTTCGAATAGGGTGTTTTCTCATTGCGTTCTGGATTAACATATTTGCCAGAATCCTTGATGACCTGAAGTAACCGTGGCAAATAGAGATTATGTAAGACGCGGACGCGGCGCTCCGAAAAAGTCTACAAAAAAACAACCTTCAAGAAAAAAACCTTGGCGTAGTGGTCTACTAGCAATCTTGCTCGTGGGCGGCTTTGGCTATGGACTGTATTTGTTAAGCTCTGATCCAGAACCTGAGCAAACTGTTGTGGTTGAAAAGCCCGTAACGAACACCACCAGCAAGCCAAAAGCGAAGAAAGACATCCCACCTCCACCAGAAGAAAAGTGGGAGTACGTGGAATCTTTACCGCAGCGTGAAGTGGAAGTCGTTGCGAAAGAAATTCAAGTATCCAAAGTACCTTACGTGATGCAGTGTGGCGCTTACAAAAAGCAAAGCCAAGCCGAAGAGCGTAAGCTGGCTATCGCCTTCCAGGGCATGACGAGCCGAGTCATTAAGAAAGAAGGCAGCTCTTGGTATCGCGTTGTTCTTGGTCCATACAAGTTCAAACGAGATGCAGAAAAAGATCGTCACAAACTACAACGCGCGAAGATCGAGCCATGTGCTATTTGGAAAGAGAATCTATAATTCTCACAGTTCGATGAAATACGAAGACCAACCGAGCGATCGGTTGGTCTTTTCTTTTAGCTAAAGGGCAGAAAAGCGAGATTCCCTACTCGTTTAGCTTCACTGTAGGGAGTGACACAGATAACACGTCACCAGCACGCCTTATCTCCCCCAACGCCATCGCTCTCATTCTTGTTCAAAAAGACAAAACACTCTGTCTATCATCGAAAAACAACTTCCCCTTGAATCCACAATTCATCTGCCCCATATACTTAATTAAATCCAAAGAGAAATAATTAAGAGGTCGACTGTGACTACCATTGTATCTGTACGTCGAAACAATAAAGTCGTCATCGCGGGTGATGGCCAAGTGTCGCTAGGCAATACCGTAATGAAAGGCAACGCGCGCAAAGTTCGCCGCCTATACAACAACCAAGTCCTTGCAGGCTTCGCTGGCGGTACAGCAGATGCCTTCACCTTATTCGAGCGCTTCGAAAGCAAGCTGCAAATGCACCAAGGCCATTTAACAAAGGCAGCTGTGGAGCTAGCAAAAGATTGGCGTAGCGACCGCGCACTTCGCAAACTAGAAGCCCTTCTAGCAGTAGCAGACGAAACCGCTTCTTTGATCATCACGGGTAACGGTGATGTGGTGCAGCCAGAAAACGATCTGATCGCTATTGGCTCTGGCGGCGCGTACGCACAAGCTGCAGCAACAGCCCTATTAGAAAACACAGACCTAGACGCGCGTGAAATTGCGGAAAAAGCATTGAACATTGCTGGCGACATCTGTGTATTCACCAACCATCACCACACTGTAGAAGAACTAGAATCTACAGTAGAGCTTCCTAAGCCAACGGCTTAAGAGCAATCGTAACGAAGTAAGGAAAAAATATGTCTGAAATGACTCCTCGCGAAATCGTTCATGAACTGAACCGCCACATCATTGGTCAAGACAAAGCAAAACGTTCGGTTGCGATTGCACTACGTAACCGCTGGCGCCGCATGCAGCTTGAAGAAAGCTTGCGTGTTGAAGTAACGCCAAAGAACATTCTAATGATTGGTCCTACCGGTGTAGGTAAAACTGAGATCGCACGTCGTCTTGCTAAACTGGCAAATGCTCCATTCATTAAAGTAGAAGCAACTAAATTCACGGAAGTGGGTTATGTAGGTAAAGAAGTGGAAACCATCATCCGCGACCTTACTGATGTTGCCGTGAAGATGACTCACCAACAAGCGATGGAAAAAGTAAAATTCCGTGCTGAAGAGCAAGCAGAAGAGCGTATTCTTGATGCCCTACTTCCACCAGCTCGTGATGCTTGGGGTCAATCTGAGCAAAAGGAAGACACATCGAACACGCGTCAAATCTTCCGCAAGAAACTGCGTGAAGGCCAGCTAGATGACAAAGAAATCGACATCGACGTAGCTGCACCGCAAATGGGTGTTGAGATCATGGCGCCTCCTGGTATGGAAGAAATGACCAACCAGCTACAAGGCATGTTCCAAAACCTAGCCGGTGATACGAAGAAAAAACGCAAGCTGAAAATCAAAGACGCAATGAAAGCGTTGGCAGAAGAAGAAGCGGCGAAACTGGTTAACCAAGAAGAGCTGAAAGAGTCTGCAATCTTCAACGTAGAAAACAACGGCATCGTGTTCATCGACGAAATCGACAAGATTTGTAAGCGAGGTGAAAGCTCTGGTCCTGATGTTTCTCGTGAAGGTGTTCAGCGTGACCTACTACCGTTAATCGAAGGTAGCACGGTATCAACGAAGCATGGCATGGTGAAAACTGATCACATCTTGTTTGTGGCATCTGGCGCATTCCAAGTAGCGAAGCCTTCTGACCTGATCCCAGAACTGCAAGGTCGTCTACCAATCCGCGTAGAACTTGAAGCGCTGAGCAGCAACGACTTCAAACGCATCCTAACCGAGCCAAAAGCGTCTCTAACAGAGCAGTACATTGCGCTGATGAAAACAGAGAGCGTAGATGTAGAATTCACTGAAGATGGCATCACACAAATCGCGGAAGCGGCATGGACAGTAAACGAAACCACTGAGAACATTGGTGCGCGTCGACTACACACAGTGATGGAGCGTCTGATGGATGAGATTTCTTACGACGCGACTGAAAAAGCCGGTGAGAAGTTCGTCATTAACGCGGCATACGTGAAAGACCGCCTAGGCGATACGATTGAAGATGAAGATCTAAGCCGCTTTATTCTTTAAGCAAGATCCGACTCTCATCAAGGCTGCCATATTGGCAGCCTTTTTATTGCCTCAAATATGGAAACTGTGTTCCTTCTCCGTAACCCTTTGACTCTTAATTGACTTGCTTCAGGTCAATAGCGTATTGAGCGCTTTGTGCTTATACTGGGCACATTGGTTACTAGCACGAAATATCCATGAAACAATCATTGCAGATCTGGCTTGAAGCCGCTCGCCCAAAAACATTACCCCTCGCACTGGTGTCTATTTTGACCGGTAGCGTACTCGCCTACTCTGCGGGACACTTCTCGCTGACGATTGCCATTATGGCGTTTATCACGGCGACCCTACTGCAAATTTTGTCGAACCTTGCGAACGACTACGGCGATGCAGTGCAAGGCACGGACAACGACAACCGTTTAGGCCCTCAGCGCGCAATGCAATCTGGCGCAGTCACAGCACAGCAAATGAAAGTCGCGATCATCTTCAACATCATCCTGACCGCCATTGCTGGTTTAACCTTAGTGTTTTACGCACTGAGCTCTTTTGAAAGCATCATTACCTTTATCGGTCTGGGCATTCTTGCCATTATCGCGGCGATTGCTTACACCATGGGCAGCAAGCCTTATGGTTATGTTGGCTTGGGTGACCTGTCTGTATTTATCTTCTTTGGCCTACTTGGTGTATCTGGCACTTACTTCCTACACACAGGTCATGTAGATGCGACACTATTCCTACCAGCACTGGGTTGTGGTTTGTTAGCAGTAGCTGTACTGAACATCAACAACATGCGCGATATCGAGAACGACAGCGAATGTGGTAAGCGCACCATGGCCGTTCGACTTGGCCAACGTAAAGCAAAGCAATACCACTTCATTTTACTTGGTGGTGCGCTACTGGCTTTCGCAGCTTACCTGCTTATTCAAGACAAGCCAGTATGGATTAGTCTGCCCTTCTTGATCAGCATTTACGTGGTGGCTCATCACGGCAAAGCGGTTTGGGATACCGAAAAGCCAGCACAAATTGCACCTATGATGCCTGTTGTTGTGAAATGCTCACTGGTCACTAACGTTTTATTTGCAACAATTGTGGTAGCTCAAACTCTGATGAGTTAAAAAAGGATTGTCATTGCATTGACTTAATGCCTAGATATACTCAAAGACAACAGTTTCTGTTTAGAAAGGTACGCTATGGAATACAATACCTCAGCACTCTGTGATATCTATCTTGATCAGGTAGATGTAGTTGAACCGATGTTCAGTAACTTTGGCGGTCGAGCGTCGTTTGCCGGGCAAGTGACGACGATTAAGTGTTTTGAAGACAACGCACTGATCCGTGAAACGTTAGAACAAGATGGTATCGGGCGAGTATTGCTGATTGATGGTGGCGGTTCCTTGCGCAGAGCCTTAATCGATGCAGAAATCGCAACACTAGCAGAAGAAAACGAATGGGAAGGGATTGTGGTTTATGGTTGTGTTCGCGAAGTGGACGAACTGGAAGACATGAACCTTGGCATTCAGGCTCTCGCTTCAATTCCTGTTGGGGCAGCAAATCAAGGCATTGGTGAAATCGACGTACCAGTGAACTTTGGTGGCGTTAGCTTCCTACCTGAAGATTACATCTATGCCGATAGCACAGGCATCATTCTTTCACCTGAGCCACTCAATGTAGACTTAGAGCTCGATGAAGAAGACGAAGATGAAGATGAAGCAGAGCTAAATTAATCTTTTATTAGCAACTAGCCACATCGCTAAAAAAATATCGCCAAATACGCAAACACCCGCCGAAGCGGGTGTTTTTGATTCTGGATACTTAAGTGGATTATTCCACTTCGTCCATCTTGCCAAGTAGTGCACGAATGCGCTCTTGCCATTGTGCGTGCTCTTGTTGAGCTTGCTGAGATTTTTGCTCTAGCTCTTCACGTTGAGAACGAAGCTCGTTAGCTTCTGTTTCAAGTTTTACTTTATCTTCTTTCAGCTCTTCGACTTCCATCTGAAGAAGAGTGATTGTGTCAACTGCAGTTTGAATTTTCGCTTCTAGTTGTTCTAGTACTTCAAAAGACATCTTGGCCTACCTATTGTTATTCCGTTGGGACGATGCGCGAGCGTTCGCTTGCACCTTACCGATAAGGTTCATTCTACTCAGCGTAGCGACGAGAAACACTCACTATATTCGATATTTCGCATCATTCGGTTAAAAAATCAGCGCAATCTCACTAAACGCTGACTTTTCTTATCCTAGAGGCATTTTTGAACAATGCAATTTGCTCTCACGACGCCAAAAACTCACCCAAGTATTGATCAAATTCAACTTAGTTAAAGTAAAAGCTCAGCAAAAAGGCAAACGTTTAACTTACGATGTGATAGAATCGCCGCGCAAATTCTTCTTCCCTCTTGTTACTTGGAGACATCATGAAACGCGATTTAGCAATGGCATTTTCCCGTGTTACTGAAGGTGCCGCTCTGGCTGGCTATAAATGGCTTGGTCGTGGCGACAAAAACGCAGCGGACGGTGCTGCTGTTGAAGTTATGCGCACCTTGCTGAACAAAACAGACATCAGTGGTGAAATCGTTATTGGTGAAGGCGAAATCGATGATGCGCCAATGCTATACATTGGTGAACAAGTGGGCATCGGTGGTGATGAAGTAGATATCGCCGTTGACCCGATTGAAGGCACACGTATGACGGCAATGGGGCAATCTAACGCATTGGCAGTGCTAGCAGCTGGCGAGAAAGGCAGCTTCCTTAAAGCGCCGGATATGTACATGGAAAAATTGGTTGTTGGTCCTGGTGCAAAAGGCGTTATCGACTTAGGTAAACCTCTAAAAGAAAACCTAGAAAACGTTGCTAAAGCACTGAACAAGACTCTTGATACACTTGTTGTGATTACGCTTGCTAAGCCACGTCACGATGAAGTGATCGCAGAGATGCAAGCAATGGGCGTTCGTGTGTTCGCAGTGCCAGACGGCGATGTAGCCGCTTCGATCCTAACTTGTATGCCAGATAGCGAAGTAGACGTGATGTACTGCATCGGCGGTGCTCCAGAAGGCGTAGTATCGGCAGCAGTGATTCGCGCACTAGACGGTGACATGCATGGTCGTCTTCTTCCTCGTCACGAAGTAAAAGGCGATACTGAAGAAAACCGCATCTACGGCGCTGCTGAACTTCAACGCTGTGAAGAGATGGGCGTTCAAGCGAACGTGGTTCTAAAGATGGAAGACATGGCACGCAGCGACAACGTAGTATTCTCTGCAACGGGTATTACCAAGGGTGACCTACTGGAAGGTATCTCTCGTCAAGGTAACATCGCAACAACAGAAACCCTATTGATTCGCGGTCGCTGTCGTACTATTCGTCGCATCAAGTCTACGCACTACCTAGAGCGTAAAGACCCTGAAGTGCGCGATATCATTCTTTAAGCAGTATTCGAGGCTCCCACTCCCCCTGAGTTGGAGCCTTTCTTTTCTGGTAAGTCATTTAAACTTCGTTTTTAATCGCGAGACTGAGAATCTAGTTCCAGCAAGCTCTTAGCCTTTATTCCACCTCCAGACCACAGAATCAAAGGATAATAGATTCTGAATCACACTCGTTCCTCGTTGTTCGATGTATGGACTCCC
>NZ_JPRD01000040.1 GCF_000817815.1 Vibrio owensii CAIM 1854 = LMG 25443 | reverse complement strand
TAGTTCTCTCAAAGTTACTTTTATTAACGGCGCATGCCCTGTTTTCTTTAGAAAAAATTTTAGATTTTTTTGAAAATAATTCGTTTGGAGGGGTAATCGTGACGAAGCGGATAAAAAAGCAAAAAAACTTTCATTTTTCGCTAAAGCTTCTTTTCGAATTGTCGATACAGGCTGATTTTGCGTTAAATTCGTGTGGTACGAATCATTAACCAAGCAGCGTCAAAGCAAGATTTGGCGCTTGTTTTGCTTGCGCCAGAATAGAAGTGCTGACCTGTTGTAAAATCTGCTGCTTCACCATTTGCGTGGTTTCTTTGGCGTAATCAGTATCTTGAATACGGCTGTTCGAGGCCGCTAGGTTTTCGTGGATATTATCCAGATTATTGATCGCATGATTAAAGCGGTTTTGATACGCACCTAACTCAGCACGATGGCTATCAACGTACTTCATAGCAGTATCTAGGACGGCCACGGCTTGTTGCGCACCACCGACAGACGTAATGTCGATGTTATCAACCGCATCATAACCTTTTAGCTGTAACCCCAACTCACTCGCTAAGTCACCTGAAAACGATAAAGTGCCTGAAGTTTCTTCTCCAGCCATAAATAGCTGTAACTGGCCTTCTTCATTCACCGATGCCGTGACTTTGTCAGTTTGACCATTGATATAAGTCGCAAGCTCTTCGATATCATCGCCAGCTTTGGCATTAATTTGAATGGTTGCCGTTTCACCAAAACGATTCGTAAATGACATACTAAGATCATTCGCACCGTCTTTTACTTTCCAATCAGAGCTTGCACGTCCGTTTGCAATGTAACTAAAACCGCCCATATCAATGCCATCACTGCGCATCGACTTTAATTCAACTTGCACGGCTTCACCTGACGCTGCACCGATTTGAAATGCCGACTTACCAAAGCTGCCATTGAGCAGTTTACGCCCACCAAAAGAAGTAGTTTCCGCAATGCGGTTTAACTCATCATTTAAAGCAGAGACCTCTTCTTGCAGCGCTGTACGTTCCGCTTTGCTGTTTGAACCGTTAGCAGATTGAAGCGATAAATCACGCATACGCTGCATGATGTTAGTCACTTCATTCATCGCGCCTTCCGCAGTTTGCATAATGGAAATGCCGTCGTTTGCGTTACGCACGGCAACATCCAAACCACGCATTTGCGATTGCAGACGGTTGGAGATTTGCAGACCCGCAGCGTCATCCTTTGCACTGTTAATACGCTTCCCTGAAGACAAACGCTCCATGGATTGGTTCAGCATATCGGTTGCACTGGTCAAATGACGCTGTGCGACAAGTGCTGCCACATTGGTATTAACGATGATCGCCACGAGTAAAGGTCCTGAAATTAAGGCTTTGGATACTTATCGACCAAATTTCAGAAAGGTTTAGTGTTTTTTAAGAAAAGTGATGTAGTTACGCATTTCCCGACGAGACAGCGAATAGCAAAAAGCCTAGTGATGGCACACTAGGCTTTGCATTTATGAGCAAAGACGACTCAGATTATTTTCTTACTTCGCTGCTTGAGTTGGCAGCAAGAGTAACTGTCACATAACTCACTCGTTGTCCGTTAACGAGCTTGTGCTCAGCAGGAACAGACTGCCCATCAACAGTAAGCGTCGGGTAATCGCCATAGAACCAAGCTTCCCATTCTAAGTTTTGCTCGGAGGTATTGGTTAGCATCGACCGCTCCAAACCATCATGGCGCAAAGTTAATTCGTGCTCTCCCATCGGAAGTTGCTCAACTTGAAGCCAGTCAATATCGGTTGTTAGATGAGACGCGGTTACAACTCGATGGTTTGCCGCATCAGGCTTGATGCCCATCAACCCCTCAATGGTATTCGAAATAAAGGTAAAAGAGATTTCAGGATAGTCACCGTTAGTACCTTGAGTTGGACGCTCATGGGGCTCGTCTTTGATATCCATGATGTACTGCATCCACTTCCATGCTTCCGCATTACGATTGTAAGGGAAGTAGGTTTCAGGGATATAAGTGTAAGCCTCAATGTTGTATGGCGCTTCCGGCGTACTTCCAATTCCATCACCCAGATTTTCTGTAATAAAGTCTAAGTAGCGGTCGTTACGTTCTCCAGGCTCAGTGATCAGCTTCATTGGCATGAACCAACTGTTTTCTTTACCGAAGTCATTCATACGGAAGCCGTCACGCTGAACGATATTCACGTAATTGTCCTGCGGTTTATTTGGATCCGCGATACTCCACTCTTCATTAAAGAAGTCTTTAAGTTGCTGCGCTTTCTCTTGCCAAAGCGCCGCCTCGCTGTACTCTTCACGAGCTCCAAGCATTGCAGCATACGCGACCGTCGCTTGGTATTGAGAGCCTATGCCATCACCGGCTTCAATTGGGAATTCGCCACGCTCGTTGTAAGTTGCGGATCCTTCAAAAATACCACCATAACCTTCGGCAATACCGTTAGGATCTTGATCGTCGTGAAGCGCGATATAATCCGTTAGCACCTTGGTGTAAAAACGCCATAAATCTGGGTCTTCGATGTAACGCTTGTCTCCTGTCCATTGATATTGCTTCCATGCTTTTTCCACAAACTCAAATTGCGCAGGCACTTCACGTACAAACCAACTGTCATCTTTGTAGTCAATGGTATGTGGCGTGCCATCAAAGTTAACCGCCCACAAGGTATACCATTTTCTTGATTCCGTAGAATGCTTAGCGAAGGTCTTAAACATCGAAAAGTTTTCGGCATCTAGACCTGCGATTTTGGCTCCGCTAGCTTGATGTAAGAAGTCGCGAGAGTAGAAAGCCGTTCGGTCAAAATAACCAGCCCAATAAGATGGAATGTAGTCTGCGGTGCCATCACCGTCATTATTGTTCTCATCACGGTTAACCAGGTCATGCTGCCCCGTCATAACGAAGCGACGTGTTTTATCAATTGCCCATTCAAACGAATCTTGGAGCTTCTGATTGGAGGACGTGACGACAACCTGCTTCTCTTTTTCAATCGCTGTTAATATCCATTTTTCTTCTTTGCCATTTGCATCTGTCACTACCGCTTGCACTGGTTGAGTAAAGTCCACGACTTCACCGACATCCATGCTTGATCGACTTTGTTCAGAAACCAAAAGTGTACTCACCGTTATGGCACTTAAATCGGTGCCATAAGGGACTTGGAACTCGACGGTTCGCTGAGTTTTATCAATGCCCGTCACACCGACCTGTTGCTCGGCCTTAAATTGGATGATTTGATTAAAACTAACAGGCTGGCTCTTGTTCACTCTAACCAAAGACACACTGTCGACGCTCACCCCACCGACATCAGATCCTGTAAACCAGACTTTAATTTGCTCGCCTTTCTCTAGTGGAATAGCTGGCAGAGTATTTGGCTTATATATTTCACCCTCTGTATTTTCGTCTTTGGTTTTTTCAATCGTCTGGCTGACTAGAACCTCATCGGTCAGATTACTCAAGCCAAGAATGGCGTCATCACTTGGGCTGCTGATGAAGGCAGATAAATCATAAAAGCCCGTCTCAGGAATAGTGACTGTTTGGCTTACATGATGGTTGGTTCCGGTGGCAATCCTCGCCATCGACTCACCAACATACGCATCTTCATACTTCACATTGGCAAACCAGTAGCTCCATCCTAAACCGTCATTTTCATAGGTAGAATTTGAGACAAGGTTGTCGCCTTTCGAAGAATCATCATCAGACGAGCTATTACAACCGGACAAAGCAAGGGCGACAAGAATCGCTGAAGCAAGTATTTTCAGTTTCATTTTTTTCTCGTAGGGATAGCGTGGTTATTGGATAATGTTTATTCGGGATGCTGCCGGCGACATGAAATGAAGACGCCGGCATGTTTATTGTTTATTTTTAATAGCCATAAGGAGCGTTAAACCGCTTGAATGGATTCTGGAGAAACTTTCGTTTTCTCATCAGAATCGTTGGCTACGATATGGTCGTATTTCTCGGTCAGATGATCCTGAATTTTTTGGTGGTAAGAACCGTTGAGTTTGTAGAAGCGGAAGTACACAACCAAAGCGATAGCGAAGAAGAACGCAGGCAGACCAACCATGATGCATTGCATGCCAAAGACGGTTTCAGGGCTTTGTTCCATGTTCGGTACATAATCCACTGCGGTCAGTGCGATACCAATGAAGAAAGCCGCAAAAGCTGAACCTGCTTTAACCACCAGCGTTTGCACGGAGTAAGCAATACTCTCGCAGCGAGAGCCCAGTTTGTACTCACCGTAATCCACTGTATCCGCCACCATAATGACGTTCAGTACCCAAAATAGCGCCGTACCGATTTGCAACAACACACCCGCAGTAGAAATCAGCAGAATGCTTTGCTTGTCGTACATGCCTACGTAGATAAGAACTGCACTGCCTAGGATTGGGAAGCTCGATGCACACGCCCACAGCACTCGACGTGAGAACATTTGCGCCAATTTAGGGAACAACACCAGTGTAATTAGGTTCGCAATACCAGCATATGCCATGTAGTAAGGGAAAAGTTCCTCATTACCGACCACATAGGTGAAGTAGTAAACCGCAAAGGCTGTGATGATGTTGGTAGCGAGGTTGTATGAAAGTGCCATACAAAGCACGCTAGTCAGTTGGTCATTTTTGTAGATAAGCGAGAGGAGCTTCTTCAGTGATACTTTTTCTTCAGGTTTCGTCACGTCAAGGTTGCTGGTTGAGTAGCGCTCTTTCACGTTACGTAGCGTGATATATGTTGAGACGAGGAAACAACCGACAAGCAAAATCGCAAACACTTGGAAGCCAAATCCTTTGTCGTCGCCACCGACATAATTAACGAACGGCATTGCGATAGCGGCGGTAACAATCCATGCAAGACTGGCAAAGAATCGAGGGTACGGCACAAGCTCTTCACGCTCACGTTTGTCCAGAGTGAGTGTCGGAACCAGTGACCAGAAAGGAATATCCATTAAGGTGTAGGTCATGCCCCACAAAATGTAAGTCACTGCTGCATAAGCAATAAGCCATGGCCCTTCGATGTAATGCGCACTAAACAACATGAGCAACACCACTGAGTTGGTGATGGTGCCAATTAAGATCCAAGGTTTAAATTTACCCCAACGTGTGCGGGTATTGTTCACGATCCAGCCCATAATTGGGTCATTCACTGCATCCCAAATACGCGCAATTAAGAAGATGGTTCCCACCACGGCAGCCGAAATACCAACAACATCGGTGTAGTAGAACATCAGATACATGTAAACGATGGTGATAGCGAAGTCTTTACCAAATGCGCCAAAGCCGTAGCTTAGCTTGGTATTCATAGAGATACTCATTTGTTACTCCTTACGCCCCCTCATCGAGAAGGCGCAGTATATTCACGTTATTGTCGTTTTTATTGATATTGGTTTTTTGATTCTGTATTTACTGATGCACCCACGCAGGCAACCAACCTTCATGTGCTTCAATCAAATCGTCAACAAGGGCATAAATCTCTTCGAGTCCAAGCACTGCTGCAGTATGAGGATCAAGCATGGCAGCATGATAGATACGATCTCGGTTTTCAGTGAGGATGGCTTCCGTCAGCAGAGTCTGAACATTGATGTTGGTCTGCATTAATGCCGCTAAGTGATTTGGTAGTCGGCCAGCTTTGATAGGTTGCACGCCATTTGCGTCGACCAGACAAGCTACCTCCACACAACAACCTTGTGGCAAGTTGTCAATTAACGCTTCATTCTTCACGTTGCCGTAGATAACGCTTGGCGTGCCTGTCCAAATCGAGTTCATGATGGTGCTCGCGTATTCATGCGACTCTTTGACGATGATTTGATCCGCGTTTTTGAAGTCTTCGAGGTCTTTTTTCCAGTCAGCAATTTGTTCTACACAACGTTTAGGATATTCATCCAATGGCACTTTATAACGTTCAATCAGATCTGGGCGATTTGGTTTGATGAAATATGGGGTGTATTCAGAAAAATGTTCTGATGATTCCGTTACGAAGTAGCCCAGCTTCTTAAACATCTCGTAGCGGACTAAGTTGGTGCAACGACCGTTGTGATGCAAACCCGGCTTCGGCGCTTTGCCTGATTCAAATGCCTCAAGCAAATCAGGATAAATGTCGACATACTCCCCCTGCTCGTTTTTCTTTTCGAACGTCAGGTAATAAGCCATGTGGTTTATGCCAGCACAGGTGTAACGAAGGTCTGAATATTCGATATCAAGGTCGCGAGCCAACTCTTCCGCCGTCCCTTGCACGGAATGGCACAAGCCCACTTGTTTGATGTGAGGGTATTTCTCATACATCGCCCATGTGTTCATCGCCATTGGGTTAACGTAGTTGAGCATGGTGGCATTTGGACACACTTCAGTCATGTCTTCACACACGCTCCAAAGGTGAGGAATAGTGCGCAGTGAGCGCATGATGCCGCCAGGACCTAAGGTGTCGGCGATGGTTTGCTCCAAACCGTGACGCTTACAAACCTCAAAGTCCGTTACAGTGCATGGTTCATACCCACCGATTTGGAATGCGATAACGACAAAGTCTGCACCTTGCAATGCTTCTTTTTGGTTTAAGTGACAAGTGATCGTCCCCGTCGCACCGGATGATTCCATCAACTTGCTTACTACTAGGTGTGATTCCTCCAAGCGGATTTCATCAATATCCATCAAGGCAATTTGCGCCCCTTTGAAGGCCGGCTTATGGAACACATCGCCAAGAATGTTCTTCACAAAAATCGTAGAACCCGCACCGATGAATGTGATTTTAGGGCTTTTCATAGTTGAATCCTTTTTGCTTTCATACTTTTGTTTCGATGCATTTAAGTTACACCTGTCGCAACGCCGAATTCGTCTCAGATAAACCAATCACTCTCCCGTTTCCTAACATTTAAAATCAACCAGTAAAAAATCTTAGGAAATGGGATATTTTTGTGTAAATCACGGATAAAGAAGGTGGGAAGATACGCTGAGGCTTGCTAGCACGGCGATTTAAGTCACATAACCAAAATCTTATAAAACAGAGTAATCGGTGTTTTTGAAGCTGTTCTGAGTTTTGTTTCAACAGATTTAGTACAAAGAACTTATACAGTTTCCTAAGAGGTGGGCGATGGCGAAGGTAGAGTCCAAGGCAGAGTTAGATACATTGAAAGTCGTGATTCAAGATAAGTATTCTTCCGAAACGGTTTCTGTAAGCCCACTTTCGCTGTACTCATCCTATGAAAAAATCGATATCGAGCTTAGGCCGCCCCACTCTATGCCGGGTTATCACTGGCACGGACAAGTAGAGGTAAACATTCCTTTTGGCGATGATGTTGAGTACATCATTAATGGCAGCCCAGTCGTGGTAAAAGCGGGCTCGATAGGATTGTTTTGGGCGTCGGTTCCTCATCGACTCACCAACCCGGGCAAGAGTCATAATATGGGGATCATCAATATTCCGATTCACCACTTTATGTCTTGGACACTAAATCGAGACTTCGTCAATCAGATCACTCATGGTTGTGTGCTGCAATCAAACGCCAGTTCATTAGTCAGCGAGTTTGAGTTAGCACGCTGGGCTAAAGAAATAAGCCACTCTTCGGAAAGTCGCCAGCAATTAGCGATTGATGAAATTGGCTTGATGTTAAAAAGAATGTGCTTAGATGGATGGCAACAACTGAGTATCAATCGACAAGAGAAGTCGACCAAAAAAGGCGTCTCCAAACACTCGCAGTTTTACGTCAGTCAAATGCTGGAATACATTGCCACCCATCATAACCAACCGATCACGATAAAAGATATCGCAGAACACATTGGACTGCACACTAATTACGCGATGAACGTGTTCCGACGAACCATGCAGATGACCATCAAGCAATACATCACGGCAATGCGGATTAACCACGCCAGAGCGCTGTTGAGTGATACCGACCGGACAATTTTAGATATTGCTTTAACGGTAGGTTTTAATTCTAGCAGCCGATTTTATGAGACTTTTCAGAATTATATTGGTGTAACGCCAACGCAATATCGCAAGAAGTCACGCGAAGATCATCGCTGGAGCAGTCACAGTACTAGCCCACTTTACGAACTAGAGAAAGGTGCCATTGATGGCAAAAGACCACTGACGGTCAGTTAGTCTTATCAGGCAAGAATGAGAGGAAACAAAAAAGGCAGATCACTCTGCCTTTTTAATCATTGGAGGGTTAGCGAAGAATCACTTAATCGCCAATTCCGCTAGCATTTCTTGTGAAGGAGCGAAGAAGTACGCACCTGTTACCGCTTTAGTGAAGCGAAGCAGTTGGTCAGTCTTACCATCTGTCACGCCGTACATGCTTTCAAGCATCACTTTGATGTTGTGGATAGTGTTGCAGTAAGAGATAAACAGCAGACCGTGTGCGCCCGTTACTGTGCCGTATGGCAAGCTGTGACGAACGATCTTAAGGCCTTTGCCTTCTTCTTTGATGTCCACACGACCTACGTGAGAAGCGGCTGGAACATCTTCTAGCTCGATAGAGTCAGGCTTAGTACGACCAATCACTTTCTCTTGTGCAGACACGTTCAAACGGTTCCATGCAGGAAGGTTGTGCTCAAAGCGTTGAACCATCACGTAACTACCACCAGCGAAAGCACCGTCTTTGATCAATGCTACGTCAGCACGTGCGTCGCCTTTCGGGTTCTCTGTACCATCAACAAATTCTGTCATGTCACGAGCATCTAGGTAACGGTAGCCGTATGTTTCGTCAACAATTGTTACGTCTTCCGCTGTGTCCACTAGGAACTTACGAAGAACGTAGAAGTGCAAATCGTGGCGCGTTGAATGACAGTGGATCAGTACATCAACGTCTGATGCCGGAGCAATCACGTCACCTTCACCCAATTGTGGAAAATCAATCAACTCTTCTGGCATTTGCATGTTTAGGTGCTGCCAGAAAGACTTAGTGAATGCGATAGAAATTGTTAGGTCTGCACCTGGTTGGTTCGCATTGAGCTCTTTTACTAGCTCAGGTAGCGCTTTCAGTTTCGCCAGCACGTTTTCACGGTTTTGGTTCACTTTTAACTGAGTGTAAAGTGCAAATGGTCCTGCTTCAGGCACAATCGCCGTTTGAGCTTGTGACATTGAGAAATCCTCTATACATTGCCCCATGCGGGAATTTTTTGTTCTTAATTCTTCGATGGCTGTTCTTCTTTGTGCTCAACTTGTGGCACGTTGAAACAGTCTTTCACCCATCTTCCATTAAAAAGATAGATCATAAACCAAGCTAACAGGGTAATAGTGAGCGCGTTTGCCCAGTTGAATACACCATGTTCTAAGTAGACATGATACATGGTCTGAACCAATTGAATACCGCACAAGATCAAAGTCATGGCACGACCATGCTGGGTAATTTGATTCACCCAACCTCTGTCTGGATGGCGCAAGCCCATCAACCACATCAATAATAAACTTGGAATACCCATCGATAGTCCGAGATATAGCGTATTAGAGTCGGGATAAACAATCGATAATATCTTGCTACCGCTGTCTCTACTCACTCCTGCCATGGCAAACACCACCCAAGAGCGTGCTAGGAACATCCACCCTAGCCATAACATAATTGGCGCTTTCAAAAATCCATGAGCGTCGTACTGATCAAATGAGTAACGCACAATATCGTCTTCTTAGTTTCATAAAAACGCCACTTTAACTGATCGCTTCAGAGTTGCAACCCAGCAAAGCTGAGAACTAAAGT
Source organism: Vibrio owensii CAIM 1854 = LMG 25443 (assembly GCF_000817815.1). Lineage (GTDB taxonomy): Bacteria > Pseudomonadota > Gammaproteobacteria > Enterobacterales > Vibrionaceae > Vibrio > Vibrio owensii. The sequence continues at coordinate 103,838 of NZ_JPRD01000040.1, read as the reverse complement.
TCATTTCATCATCTTACGCAGGTAAACTAGGTTTAGATTTACAGTGACGTCGATGGAAACATGAAGAAGAAAAACACAGCAGCACCCGTTCCTTCCCAAGAAACCCAAACAGAAGCGATGAAGATTGCTAAATCCACGCAAAAACCTGGGCAAACCAAAGAACAGACTAAACTGATCGCTCAAGGTATTGAGAAAGGCATTGCTCAGTACAAGAAGCAGCAGAAAGAGCGCAACCGACAAGCGGATAAAGCGAAGAAAAAGCAGCAAAGAGAAAAACAGCGCCAAGTTGATGACGTAGTTGAACAAGGTTCTTCAGACGTTGAAGCACCAACGAGCAAACCTGCCGTCTTACCTTGGGCGCTATTGGTTTTAAGTTGGGCAGGTTTTGCGGCTTACATCATAATGGGGAAATAGCATGCAACGTTATGTGATGATAGGAAGCATCGCATTGGCTTTGATGGGGTGTTCATCACCATCCATACTGTCAACTGAACTAGGTAGTGATGTGCAGATTCGCATTGATAGCCAGTTCAATCCAGATCAATGCGAGTACCTAGGTGAAGTGACTGGCAGCGAAGGACATTGGTATAATTACTTGTTCTACACCAACGATGCCATGATGCATGGTGCGATGGCCGATTTGAAAAACAATGCTGCTTTGCTCGAGGCCGACACCGTTTACATGGTCTCACCTCAAGACTTTGTGACTTCTTTCAGCGTGCTAGGTACTGCCTACCGCTGCCAATAAGCGTTTTCCAGACGTAAAAAAGCCAGCAATTGCTGGCTTATGCACGAAATCCAAGACTGCTAGCGATATCTCCCTCTCGCTCAAGAACCCATTGACTGTCAAAAGGTCCCCAATCCGAAAGTTGGTAATAGCCGTCGTTATGACGTCGACCATCTTGAACGAAGATGAGTTCGATGCCGATCCCCGGTAATGCCTTGAGTACATCTTGAATAGTACGACGAGGCCACCCCGTTCTTTCGATCAATTTTGGTACATTTGGCCTTTCTAGGTTTTCCACCAACAAGGCCAAATATAGCCGCCTTGCAAAAACAGGACTCAATTCCATTGACACCTCCTAAAATTGTGCTGATTCATTATTTCTTTTTTGCTCGGCGAGATGTTGCGTTTGATCAATAACTCGACTTTTCCGTGCTATTTAGCCGAGTTTTTTATCAATCTGATCACCATTTGGTGGAGGAATGAGCTACAAAATAAGCCTGAATAGAGCACTGACCTGTGAAATATTCGCCGCATGATTTTGTCACATTGGTTGCTTCTTGATAGGATGCTTGAACAGCCAAAAACAATGCAAAATCGGGCGTTCCATAGCGCAAACCGATAAGTAAAGTACAAAGAGAAAAGGAAATAATATGACGATCACTATGTTCGGCATCCCAAACTGCGACACGATTAAAAAAGCCAAAAAATGGCTAGAAGCAGAAAACGTTGCTTTTGATTTTCACGACTACCGCAAACAAGGTGTCGATGCGGCAATGGTAGCTGAATTTTGTAACGCACTAGGTTGGGAGCAAGTTCTGAACAAGCGTGGCACGACTTACCGTCAACTGACCCAAGAGCAAAAAGATTCTCTTAACGAAGAAAACGCAATCGCGCTATTAGTAGAAAATCCAGCGATGATTAAGCGCCCAATCTTGAAAGTTGAAGACCAACTTCATATCGGTTTCAAAGCAGACCAATACGCGACCATTTTTAACTCTTAATTTAAGGAACACTCAAGGATGACAGACAGTCCAGTACTGGCACTTGCTAAAGACCTGATTAGCCGCCAGTCCGTAACGCCTGAAGATGCAGGCTGCCAGGAAGTAATGATCGAGCGATTGAAAGCGCTTGGTTTTGAAATTGAAGTCATGGTGTTTGAAGACACCACTAACTTCTGGGCTCGCCGTGGTACAGAAGCACCACTGTTTGCCTTTGCCGGCCACACAGACGTTGTGCCAGCGGGTAAGTTAGAACTGTGGGATACACCACCATTTGAACCGACCATTATCGATGGTTACCTTCACGGTCGCGGTGCGGCCGACATGAAAGGCTCACTGGCTTGTATGGTGGTTGCGGTTGAGCGCTTTATTGCAGAAAACCCGGACCACAAAGGCTCGATCGGCTTCTTGATCACTTCAGACGAAGAAGGTCCATTCATCAACGGTACCGTTCGCGTTGTTGAAACCCTAATGGAACGCGGCGAGAACATCGACATGTGTATCGTTGGCGAACCTTCAAGTACAGAAGTGGTTGGTGATGTAGTGAAAAATGGCCGTCGTGGCTCAATCACTGGTGACCTAACCGTAAAAGGTACACAAGGTCACGTGGCCTACCCTCACCTTGCAAACAACCCAGTTCACCAGTCTTTAATGGCTATCCATGAGCTTGCCACCACTGAGTGGGACCAAGGTAACGACTACTTCCCTCCGACTAGCTTCCAGATCCCGAATGTTTCAGCAGGGACTGGCGCGTCTAACGTCATTCCTGGCGAGTTCAATGTTCAGTTCAACCTGCGTTTTAGCACTGAACTCAGCAATGAAGTGATCGTTCAACGCGTCACTGAAACGCTGGATAAACACGAGCTAGACTACGATCTAAAATGGACCTTCAACGGCGACCCGTTCTTAACTGACACTGGCGCATTGCTAGACGCAGTGGTAGCAGCAGTTGATGAAGTAAACAGCACTAAGCCTGCTCTTCTGACAACAGGCGGTACATCTGATGGGCGCTTTATCGCTCGCATGGGTGGTCAGGTGGTTGAACTTGGCCCTGTTAATGCGACGATTCATAAAGTGAACGAGTGCGTGAAAGTGGACGATCTAGAAAAGTTGACTGACATGTACGAGAACACATTAAAGCATCTGTTAGCAAAATAGCGCCTAAGTGTGTAGCAAGTAGTATTTAACGAGAACACCATGACACCAGAGCAACTTACCGGAATCACTGACTCGCATCTGCAATCCACTTTAGCGGGTCAAAAAGCCTTTATGCTTCATCCAGAGGTCGCAGAGGATTTGCTGCAGATGATTGATGCGGCAAACAAAGCGGGCTTTAAGATGGAAATCGCCAGCGGCTTTCGCGATTTCAACCGTCAAAAAGCGATCTGGAACGGTAAGTTTTCCGGTGACTTAGCCATATTAGATTCTCACTCCCAGCCTCTAGACAAGGCGAAACTCAGTGATGAAGAAAAGCTGATGGCTATTCTTCGTTGGTCTGCCTTACCGGGCGGAAGCCGACATCATTGGGGTTGTGATTTTGATGTCTACGCACGTAACTTGCTACCGTCAGACACACAATTGCAGTTAGAGCCGTGGGAATACTTAGAAGGTCACCAGTTACCTTTCTATCAATGGTTAGCAGCCAATTTAGAGCACTTTGGCTTCTTCTTCCCTTATCAGCAAGATTTGGGTGGCGTTGCCATTGAACCCTGGCACATCAGCCATCGTTCTGTAGGGCAGCAATGCCTAACTCATTTGACGCCCGAAGTTCTGAGAAATCAGCTCATTGAGCAAAATCAGATCGATAACATTGCAGGGATTGACGTCATATTGAATAATTTGGATAAGGTCGTTACCAAATTCATTCACAATATCACGCCGCCGGAGGCTCTATGATCGAACTATTAACCAACCCTTGGGTCATTATCATCATAGTGGTCAGCATCGTGGTGGGGAATATTGCTGCGCTCAAGTACACCGCAAAAATGAAGTTTGGTCAGATGGATAAAGGTCGTAAGAACGATTTAGATAAGCTGAACGAGTTGGATAAAGAACGCTACGGCGAAAATGGTGAGAAGAAAGACGAATCTCGTTAATATCTCATTTGAGCTTACTCTGAACTCAAAGCAAAGTACTGAGTACTCTCATTAAAACTAATACTAAAAAGGGACCAAGAAGGTCCCTTTTGTTTATCTGTGTCTAACTACTTAGCTGTCTTAAGCAATTAATCTTTCACTACCGCAGCCAATACTGGCGCAAGTGATTTCAAGAATTCTTCTTCTACTGGCTTACCAGAAGAGTCAGTAATGTTGATAGAAGTACGGTTACCCAAGTCACCCAATAGGAAAGTGTATTTACCTGCTGCTAGGTCGACTGGTTTCACGCCGATGTCATTCCAGAAAGCATCATCAGGTGATGCGTATTTCGCTGTCACCGTACCTTGAGATTGGCTGCGCTCTTCGATAGTGAAGCCCATCTTCGGCATGATGTCTGGTAGGCGGTTCCACACTACGTTGTATTGAGCACGAGCAATGATCACTGGTAGACCGCTGCGGTCTTTACCCATAGTAATTGGGATGTGCTTCACTAGCTCTTGTGCTTTACGCTGTGCTTCTTCACGAACGTGTTGGTCATAACGAGCAGTAACCAAGTTAGTCATAAACACGTTGTAACGCTCACGGTTAGTACGTGTTACTTCTTTAACTTGATTGCCTTCACGCCAATCAATCAAGCTCACTTTAAAGCCATGGCGACCGTTCATCTCACCACGAGTAATTTCGTAGCGGCTGCCGATTTCCATGTCTTCATCTGGTGAGTTCCAAGTTACCCAACCCGTTTCGATACGATTGTCGGTTTGGTTTTCTACTGGGATCTTGTTCTCAGCAACCATGTCTTGAACGGTTTGCCAAACTTTATCCAATTCATCCTTGCGAAGCAGCCACAGTGTTACTTCACCGTCATTGCTGCGATCTAGGCGAGCACCAGGGATCAATTCCAATACTTGCTGCGGCGGACGAATATCCACTTCTTTACCAATACCACCAGCGTACTCACCTTGTGGGATACGGTAGTTAGGGTAAAACTGAGGAACAGCACCTGCGGGAACACTCCACTCTTCAAGAGGTGGGGTGTTCAAGTACTCGAAGTCGTCTTTTGCTTGACGACGCTGGTTTGCACCACCTGAACAGGCAGTCAATACGAATACAGCTAGTGAACTTAACACTAACTGGCTTGAAAGCTTCATTTATACTCCTAAAACACTGAGGGCTTATTTGCCCCCAGCATGAACTTCAATCCTAGCAACTCAATCTTAATAAATACCGGCGTCGGTTAGCGCCTGTTCCACGACTGGCTGCGATTTTTCAGAAAGTGGGGTCAAAGGAAGACGCAGTTCACCTTCTTCAATCAAACCAAGCTTATGTGCAGCCCATTTTACTGGGATTGGGCTTGATTCAACGAATAGGTTCTTGTGCAGAGTCATCAAACGTTCATTGATCGCTTCTGCTTCGTCGTATTTTCCTTCACTTGCCAAATGGAACATGTCTGCCATGTCCTTAGCCGCGATATTGTTCGTTACCGAGATAACGCCATGACCGCCAAGTTTAACAAATTCTAGGCCAGTCGCATCATCACCACTTAGTAAGATAAAATCTTCGCCACAAAGTTCACGGTGAAGTGCAATTCGGCTTAAATCGCCTGTCGCGTCTTTTAGAGCCACGATATTATCAAGCTTTGACAAGCGTGCCACTGTCTCAGGCAACATATCTACCGCAGTACGACCCGGTACATTGTACAAAATTAGAGGTACGTCACTCGCTTCAGCAATTGCTTTGTAGTGTTGGAACAAACCTTCTTGAGTTGGTTTGTTGTAGTAAGGCGTTACGCTCAGGAAACCCGTAATACCAGAATCAGCCAATAATTTGCTAAATGTCACTGCTTCGTGGGTTGCGTTTGCACCCGTACCAGCAATCACTGGGATACGACCGTTTGCAAACTCAACGGTTTTATTTACGACCTTTACATGCTCTTCAATGGTTAGAGTCGCTGACTCACCAGTGGTGCCAACTGCAACAATACCGTCTGTACCTGCTTCAACATGGTACTCAACAAGCTTTTGTAGACTATCAAAATCTACTTCACCATCTGATTTTAGTGGTGTAATCAGCGCTACGATACTTCCTGAAAACATGTTTATCTCCCTCATTTTACTCTTTCTGCATGGTACTGTAATGCGATTGAAAAACACAAGAGCGTAAACTCGCTTACAAAGTACAAATGAATGAATAATTATCAGTTGTTAGAGGTCTCGCAACTAAAATGTGAATTTTGTTCTCAATCCTAGCCATTCTGATAATTGTGTTTGGTGGCGACATGCCGTGAATAAGCCTAGGCCGCCGCTTTTAATTAGGCGCGGAATATACTCTCTCGTCATGAGGCTCAAGTCAGCGTTGAGTGAATTAATAGAGTACTCAACAATCAAACTGTTCACTTAATCAACAAAGCGTTTTAACAAGTTTAAAAAAAGAACTGACTCGACATTTCTGTGCCGTATCTGTGCTAACATCTCTCTATTGAAGAAAGGACAAGAAGCTCATTTATGAAGCAACATCTGGTACTTACAGCGGTTGGAACGGATCGTCCGGGCATATGTAACCAAGTGGTTAAGCTCGTCACACAAGCTGGCTGTAACATTGTCGATAGCCGTATTGCTATCTTTGGTAATGAATTCACTCTTATCATGCTGCTTACTGGTAACGCCAGTAATGTCACCCGCGTCGAAACGCAATTGCCACTACTAGGTCAAGAACACGACCTTATCACTATCATGAAACGTACGTCAGCACATGAATTGCTCGACAACAGCTACACCATGGAAGTGTTCATTGAATCAGAAGACCGTATCGGCCTTACAGAGAAGTTCACGCAATTCTTCGCCGATAAACAGATTGGTCTAGATTCCCTTAGTGCGCAAACAATCAGTAAATCAAAAATCCAATTAGATGCCGATCAGTTCCACATTGCGATCACCGCTTCAGTGAGCTCTGACTGTAATCTGATGCAATTACAAGAAGATTTCGATGAACTTTGTAATACGCTCAACGTACAAGGTTCTCTGAATTTCATTAAAAACAATCTATAAAGTAAAGGATATAACAATGAATACGCTGACAGCAGGCTCGCCAGCGCCAGCCTTCTCTTTGCTCGACCAAGATGGCAACACCGTTTCTCTCGGTGACTTCAAAGGTAAAAAAGTTCTGTTTTACTTCTACCCGAAAGCGATGACGCCGGGTTGTACCACCCAAGCAAAAGGCCTGCGTGATGTAAAAGCAGAGCTAGATGCGCACAATGTTGTGGTATTGGGCGTAAGTATCGACCCAGTAAAACGCCTTGGTAAATTCATCGAACGTGATGAACTAAACTTCACGCTACTTTCAGACGAAGACCATGCGGTTGCTGACCAGTTCGGTGTGTGGGGCGAGAAAAAATTCATGGGTAAAGTGTACGATGGTCTTCACCGTATTAGCTTCCTGATCAACGAAGAAGGCGTGATTGAGCACGTGTTCAACAAGTTCAAAACCAAAGATCACCACGAAGTGGTTGTGAACTACTTGAAAGAAAACGCGTAAGCTTAACTTTCATCCAAATACCAAAAAGCCCAGCAATCGCTGGGCTTTTTATTGGAATCGATTTCTATTCTTGTATCGGTTCGTTTTCTTCAGTACTTGGCAGTGCGTTCCATACCGCTTTTACTAGTGTCGCCAACGGAATTGCGAAGAAGACGCCCCAGAAGCCCCACAAACCACCGAAGACCAACACGGCAACGATAATCGCCACGGGGTGAAGGTTTACCGCTTCAGAGAAAAGCACAGGGACTAATACATTGCCGTCTAGTGCCTGAATGATGCCGTAAGCAACCAACAACCAGTAAAACTGTGGTGTTAAGCCCCATTGGAACAAGCCAACAATCGCAACAGGCACCGTCACTGCAGCCGCACCGATGTACGGGATAAGCACTGACAAACCCACCGCTACAGCAAGCAATGCAGAGTAACGCAGGTCAAGAATCGCGAACGTCACGTAACTTACGCCACCAACGATAAGGATTTCTAACACTTTACCGCGAATGTAGTTCGAGATTTGCTCGTTCATCTCGTGCCAAACTTTATTCGCTAGCTTACGGTTTTTCGGCAGAATACCACTCGCCATACGCAGCATTTCTTCTTTGTCTTTGAGCAGGAAGAATACCAATAGCGGAACAAGAATCAGATAAACCGCCAGTGTCGCTAAGCTTACCAAAGATGCCAAAGAGCCTTTTACCACACTCTCACCCAGACCAATGGCTTGGTTTTTCGCGTTGGTAACAACGGTTTCTACGATCTCTAGGTTTGCCAGCTCAGGATAACGCTGTGGCAGTGTAGCAATGAATTTTTGCAACCCTGCATACATGTTCGGGATATCGTTAATTAAATTCCCCACCTGAGTCCAAATCGTTGGCACGAGACCAAAGACAGCAATCAGCATCAAACCGATAAAAATCAGAATGACGGTAATGACGGAGAAAGTACGCGGAATACCCAAACGGCACATTTGTGTCACTGGCCATTCAAGTAAGTATGCAAGAACGATCGCCACCAGCAATGGCGCAATCAAATGCCCGAAAAAGTAAATTGTGATAAAGCCGAACAGCAAGATCGCCACTAGGCTCACTGCATGTGGGTCTGAAAAGCGTCGCTTATACCAACGACTTACCATTTCAAGCATCTTATGAAGATTCCTTATTGAATACTGTCAACGTGAAGTGTTCCGGCGAAGTTTGGCAATCCACCGCATACCCTTGGTTAAGTAAATACTTCACGATATCGTGTTTAGAGCTTTTATCCACCACTTGAATGACAAGCTGATGATATTGCTGTGTTTCTCCCTGAAACACATCTGCAGCGTGACGCTTAGCAAGTAACAGTGCCATAGGGCAGCGTTGCTCGCGCAAATCGAGTAACATGGATTCCATTGTATTGCTCTGCACTTGTGATAGGGTTGTATTGTAACGGCTTTTTGAGCTGGTGCTAGTGATTTAAGCGTAGACGACAAAGACTTTATAATTCAAAATTTTAACATCTTGTAAGAAGTATCTACGAAACCAATCCGTTTATTTTCGGTCTTATAGCTAGCATATTCATCCCATAAGGATGACCATAATGCATGGTGGTCATGCTGAGAGGAACTCGGCACCTAACCCATGTTTCGGTATTTTGGAGAATCTTTAAACCGTATGTTAAAACGCACTCGCTCGCTAGTTTGTTTATGCCTTGCTGCTGCATTGAGTACACCAACACCTATTTACGCCAATAGCCTTGATCTCCCTGATATTGGTACGGCAGCTGGAGGCACTCTGACGATAGATCAGGAGTTGATTTATGGCGACGCTTACATGCGTATGCTCAGAGCCAGTAGCCCTATTGTTAGCGATCCCGTCATCAATGAATATATTGACACACTTGGACACCGTTTGGTTGCCAATGCGAATGACGTAAAAACTCCGTTCCACTTCTTTATGATCCGTGACCGCAACATCAACGCATTCGCCTTCTTTGGTGGTTACGTTGCCCTGCACTCGGGTCTATTTTTGCACGCTCGTACTGAAAGTGAGCTTGCCTCTGTTGTGGCGCACGAAATTGCCCACGTAACACAGCGTCACCTTGCGCGAAGCATGGAAGAACAAGCTCGTCGCTCGCCAGCGACTATGGCAGCACTCGCTGGTGCATTGCTACTCGCCATTGCATCTCCAGAAGCTGGGATGGCAGCCGTGACGGCAGCAACAGCCGGTAACATGCAGAGCCAAATCAACTACACCCGTTCCAACGAAAAAGAAGCCGACCGCTTTGGTATTGCAACCTTGGCGAAAGCAGGCTTTGACGTACAAGCAATGCCGCGCTTCTTTGGCCGCCTAGCGGATGAATACCGTTACGCGAGTAAGCCGCCACCAATGTTGCTGACTCACCCATTACCTGAAGATCGTATTACCGATAGCCGAGCGCGTGCGCGTGCTTACCCGCCAATGCGTATCATGCCTTCGATTGATTACCATTTGACGCGTGCTCGAATCGTTGCGCGTTATGCGGGTATCGATGGACAAGCGGCAATGGGTTGGTTTAATCGAACTCAAAAGAAAGCCTCTCCTGAGATCATCCCGTCTTTTGATTACGGTCGAGCGCTCGTTCACCTAGACAACAAACGTTTGAGTGAAGCTGAGCCACTTCTGAAAAAGCTGCTGCAACAAGACCCTGGCAACCCATTCTATTTGGATGCCATGACCGACTTGTACATCGCGCAGAAGAAGCCACAAAAAGCAGTTGATATGCTGAGCAGTGCGCTAAAACGCAACCCGCAAAACAAAGTGCTGACCATCAACTATGCTAATGCTTTGCTGGAAGCGAATAAGAATGAAGAAGCCGTGCGCATTCTTCAACGCTACACGCACGATAACCCAGAAGATACCAACGGCTGGCACCTTCTATCAAAAGGTAACCACGCACTGGGTCGCAATGACGAAGAACTCGCCGCTCGCGCAGAAATTTTAGCGCTGCGTGCAGGATGGAATAAAGCCATTCAATATTATTCTGAAGCAAGTAAAATTGCTGAACTGGGCAGCTTAAAACAAGCACGATACGACGCTCGTATCGACCAGTTAATGATCCAAAGAGATCGATTCATGGCATTACAATAACGAAATGGAGAAAACCATGTCAGTCGTGATTTATCACAACCCTCGTTGCTCAAAAAGCCGTCAAACTCTAGAACTTCTAGAGCAAAACGGTGTTACACCAGAAGTCGTTAAGTACCTTGATACACCACTTAATGTGGAACAACTCAAAGCACTTTACGCTCAACTTGGTTTCTCTTCTGTACGCGAAATGATGCGTACAAAAGAAGACATCTACAAAGAGCTTGCTCTGGGTGAAGCGTCAGTGACAGACGAGCAACTGTTCGAAGCAATGGCACAAAACCCTAAACTGTTTGAGCGCCCTGTTGTGGTTGCCAACGGCAAAGCGAAAATTGGTCGTCCACCAGAGCAAGTACTGGAAATTCTATAAATGGATTGCCAGATCCTCATTTTGTATTTCAGCCGTCATGGCTCGACAAAACAGCTGGCAAGACAAATAGCAAGAGGGGTCGAATCGACTCCTCATTGCGAAGCGATTTTGCGTACAGTTGAAGAATTGTCACCTCACTCACATACCCCTTCCGATCCAATTGTTACTCTAGATGAGTTGAAGCAGTGTGATGGCCTCGCGTTTGGCAGCCCAGTATGGTTTGGCAACATGGCAGCACCGCTTAAGCACTTTTGGGATCAAACCACACCTTTGTGGGTGAACGGCGATCTTATCGATAAGCCAGCTTGTGTGTTTACCTCATCGTCCTCAATGCACGGTGGTCAAGAAACCACGCTGCAGAGCATGATGACCCCACTTCTGCATCACGGCATGATGGTGTTAGGAATCCCTTACTCAGAGCCAGAACTGCATACCACCCAATCAGGTGGAACCCCTTATGGGGCAAGCAGTGTAGGACAAGAACCAAGTCTTACGGCAGAAGAGATTCGCCTCGCACAACAATTAGGAAAACGACTGGCGACCGCAGCGAAAAAGCTCAAAGGAAGTCAGTAAGCTCAAGGATAAGAAATCGATGTCTGACATTATTGACCAACCACCTCTTAGCACCCGAACCCAAACCTATCGCTACATGGCGCTGTTCGGCAATTTGGCATTGTTAGCTTGGGTTGCGATTTGGCAATTAGCCCTCTCCCCTCACCCGCACCTAAGCAGTACCACGCTCGCTATCGCATGGTGTATCCCGCTACTTTTACCATTGCCGGGTATTCTTGCAGGTAAGCCATACACGCACGCATGGGCAAACTTCGTCTTGATGCTGTACTTCTTACACGCACTGACAATTTTGTATATCGATGGTGGTGAGCGTTGGTTAGCTGCTGTGGAACTGCTCCTTACTTCACTCGGCTTTGCAGGTAACATCTTGTTTGCACGAGCGCGTGGTAAAGAGTTGGGGTTGAAGCTAAAACGTCTATCTCAAGTGGAGAAAGAAGAGAAAGCTAAATTCAATAAATAGCAATTTCAATAAGTAGCTAGCCCAATACGTATCTGGATGATGAAGCCTCCAGTTTTCTCACTCCCAGCAAGAAATACCAAACAATAAAAAAGAGTCGCACTTGGCGACTCTTTTTTTGTTCAGCTTGTTGTTCGGCCTAATGCTTAGTTTAGGTCTTCAACCACATCCGTTTCTAGCACTGGTGCAATCTCTGAGTTTTCTTCAGGCTCGACAGGCGTGCGAACTGGCGCATTCCATTTGTAGATCAAGTCGTACTGCTCTGGTGCAGGCTTCACTACGGCAGGCTGTTCTGGTTGCGCAGTCTCTGTATTTAGATCGACCACTTCCGCTGCTTGAGCGTCTTCTGTCGTTGCTGGCAGTTGTGTTGGCTCTTCAGGTAATTGGGCCGGTACAACTTCTTTCATACCAGCCATTGGATCTTCCGTTACTTCCAAAGAACGAATAGAAGAGACTTCTTGCTCAAACGCTTGTTGAGAAGCCAATAGATGGATAGTCAAGGTGACTTGATTGCCTTGAATACGCTTAATTTCAGCACCTGCAACCGAGCTCAACTTTGTTAGTGAGTTTTCTAGCTCGAAGAAATCCATAGCAGAGGAAACGCTAAGCACTTTCACATCAATCGCTTCTGATGATTTGCTAGAAACGACGACAGCGCTCTTCTTCGCATAGTAATCGGCAATGCCACCAACCATTGCTGGAATCGCATTTGCGCCAGACGCAGAGCCACTACGTGGAGATTGTTTAGACTCAGAAAGCTGGGCTGGAGATTGGTCGTACAACGTCCAACGAATCTTATCGCCTTGAACACGAACAATCAGTACCGCATCCACAGGGTAACGTTGGCTCGCTTGGCTGATAGGGTCAACAAAGTCGCCCCATAGATCAGAAACGTTCACGCCTGTTACATCATCGAAATCACCCACTGGCATCGTGATTGGAAGACCACGTGCTTGTGCAGCATCACGAAGGGTCGCTGCACTCGTTGAATCTGAATGCTCCCATGTAATCGTACGATCGTAGCCTTGCTCTTCTACCATCCAAACCAGAATATTCGCACGGTTTGGTGACCAAAGAGGAAGCTGAGCTTGCGTTAGTAGTGAGCGGATCTGGCCACTATTAAACAGCATTTTTAAGCTGCTTTGACCATCAATTTGGCCATAGCCAAGTTGGGAAATATAGCGAGAACTTGAACCCACTGCTTTCTTAATTACTGGGTTGCTAAGGGAAGATTGGCTGCCTGTCGCACGCACAATCACATCTTGCATACCTTGTTGACGTGCGAGTTCTTCGCCGTCTTTTTGCTCACCGTCGATCGCCACTTCGGCACGATAGATATCTACCTGAGTTAATGCATAAACTGGCAGAGACAACCAACCTATCAATAAGAGAGCTAAATAGCGCATAGTTTTCATAATCCTCTGAACAAGAACACGCATGATAAGCAACTATCAAACCTTGAGCAAGAAGAGTACTGAGTGAATTGTTTGTATTCTGACCAACTTAAAAGGCCCGCATGAAACTAAACATTCGCTGACCTTATAAATCCACACAAAAGTTTGATCTAGGCAACATTGCAATCGATTGCTAGATGATAAGATTCGCCGGATTTGTCTGCGTATCTTTGAATAGGGAATTATTATGAAAAATGCGTTACAAGGCGCTCAGATGCTCTTTGTCGCTTTTGGTGCTCTCGTACTTGTGCCACTTCTGACTGGCCTTGACCCAAACGTTGCTTTGTTTGGTGCTGGTGTCGGTACTCTTCTTTTCCAACTGATTACTAAACGTTCTGTTCCAATCTTCCTTGCCTCTTCTTTCGCGTTTATTGCTCCTATCATGTTCGGTATCCAAACTTGGGGTATCGGAGCAACCATGGGTGGCTTGATGGCTGCAGGTTTGGTTTACGTTGGCCTTGGTGCGATGATCAAAGTGCGCGGTGTTGGATTCATCCATAAGATTCTTCCACCTGTCGTGGTTGGCCCTGTAATCATGGTGATTGGTCTTGGCTTAGCACCAACGGCTGTAAACATGGCGGTTGGTAAATCAGGTGACGGCGCAATTCAATTAGTGAACGGCGACGCAGCGATTATCATCTCCGCAGTGTCATTGCTAACGACGATTGCCTTAAGCGTATTCGCGAAAGGCTTCCTAAAACTGGTTCCTATCGTCGGCGGTATCTTGGTAGGCTACACTGTGTCTCTATTCTACGGCGTGGTCGATTTCACTCCGGTTACTCAAGCGGCTTGGCTAGCAATGCCAAACTTCACCGCGCCTGAATTCAACATCAACGCTATCTTATTCATGATCCCTGTAGCCATCGCTCCTGCGGTAGAGCACGTAGGTGACATGCTAGCGATTTCTAACGTAACGGGTAAAAACTATCTGAAGAAGCCAGGTCTTCACCGCACTATCGCGGGTGACGGGGTAGCAACAATTGCTGCTTCTATGGTTGGCGCGCCACCAAACACGACTTACAGTGAAGTAACCGGCGCGGTAATGCTAACGAAAGCATTCAACCCTGTAATCATGACATGGGCAGCAATCACAGCCATCGTACTTGCGTTGGTTGGTAAGCTAGGTGCGACTCTACAAACGATTCCAGTTCCAGTTATGGGCGGCATCATGATTCTACTGTTCGGCTCTATCGCAACAGTCGGTCTGAACACACTGATCAAGAACCACGTTGACCTTCACAAATCACGTAACCTAGTGATCGTAGCAGTAACGCTAGTGTTTGGTATCGGCGGCATGGCTTTCGGTATTGGCGAGTTCAGCCTACAAGGTGTGAGCCTATGTGGTATCGTGGCTATCATTCTTAACCTAGTGCTACCACACGACCTTGGTGAAAACCACGTGGTGGATAACGCACAAATGGAAGAAGAGAACGCGAAGTAATTTGCAAGTGCGGCTTAATCGAATTAAGTCGCCTTTCCTACTCTCGCATCTCGTAACTAGCTTCTACATAACAGATGCAAAAAAGGCTTGGTTTTCACCAAGCCTTTGTTCTTTCAATTCAGTAATAATCTAGCACCAAGCTCAAATTATTTAGTACCGAAGATCTTGTCACCTGCGTCACCAAGACCAGGAACGATGTAGCCTTTGTCGTTTAGCTTCTCATCGATTGCTGCTGTGTATAGCTCAACGTCTGGGTGAGCTTTTTCTAGCGCTTCAATACCTTCAGGAGCAGCTACAAGAACAAGTACTTTGATTGCCTGACAACCTTTCTCTTTTAGAAGATCGATTGTTGCGATCATAGAACCGCCCGTTGCAAGCATTGGGTCAACAACTAGAGCAATACGCTCGTCGATGTTAGAAGCAAGCTTGTTGAAGTAAGGTACTGGCTCAAGTGTTTCTTCGTCACGGTAGATACCAACAACACTGATACGTGCACTTGGCATGTGCTCAAGTACGCCGTCCATCATGCCAAGACCAGCACGTAGGATTGGCACTACTGTCACTTTCTTACCTTTGATTTGGTCAACTTCTACAGGACCGTTCCAACCTTCAATGGTTACTTTTTCTGTTTCAAAGTCTGCTGTCGCTTCGTAAGTAAGTAGGCTACCGACTTCTGTCGCTAACTCACGAAAACGCTTCGTGCTGATGTCACCTTCTCGCATTAGACCAATTTTGTGTTTTACTAGAGGGTGTTTAACTTCAACAACTTTCATTTCCATCTCCGGCTTTTTTGGCAATATTTAAACAAACCTTCAGATTATACATGATTTTTGCAGGGATATCAGGATAGATCACTAAAGAAAAAAACCGACGCAAACGTTTGCTATCTGTATTTAACCACTGGTAGAATAGCGCCGTTTTCATATCCAACTTAAAAACCGAGGACTTCCCTGTGAGTGGTAACAACTCTTCTCTTAGCTATAAAGACGCTGGTGTAGATATTGATGCAGGCAACGCGCTTGTAGATCGTATTAAAGGTGCGGTTAAGCGTACTCGTCGCCCTGAAGTGATGGGTGGTATCGGTGGTTTTGGCGCACTGTGTGAATTACCGACTAAATACAAACAACCTGTACTGGTTTCTGGTACTGACGGTGTAGGTACAAAACTTCGTCTAGCACTGGATATGAACAAGCACGACACCATCGGTGTAGACCTAGTCGCGATGTGTGTAAACGACCTAATCGTGCAAGGTGCTGAGCCGCTATTCTTCCTAGATTACTACGCGACTGGCAAGCTAGACGTAGACACAGCAGCAGATGTGGTTTCTGGCATTGCTGATGGCTGTGTTCAAGCAGGCTGTGCACTTATCGGTGGTGAAACTGCTGAAATGCCGGGCATGTATGAAGGCGAAGACTACGACGTTGCAGGCTTCTGTGTTGGCGTAGTAGAAAAAGAAGACGTGATTGACGGCACGAAAGTAGCAGCAGGCGACGCACTAATCGCTGTAGGCTCAAGCGGTCCACACTCAAATGGTTACTCGCTTATCCGTAAGATCCTAGAAGTATCTGGCGCAGATAAGAACGAAGAGCTAGCAGGTCGTACTATCGGTGAACACCTACTAGAACCAACTAAGATTTACATCAAATCAGCACTGAAGATGATTGAGAAGCACGACATCCACGCGATTTCTCACATCACTGGTGGTGGTTTCTGGGAAAACATCCCACGCGTACTACCTGAAGGCACGAAAGCTGTTATCGATGGTAGCAGCTGGGAATGGCCAATCATCTTCAAATGGCTACAAGAGAAAGGCAACGTTGAAACGCACGAAATGTACCGTACGTTCAACTGTGGTGTTGGTCTAGTCGTTGCACTACCAAAAGACCAAGCAGACGCAGCGGTTGCTCTTCTTCAAGAAGAAGGCGAAAACGCATGGGTGATTGGTGAAATCGCTCAAGCAGAAGCCAATGAAGAGCAAGTTGAAATCCAATAACTTGCGAATCAAGCTCAAAAAATAAAAAGAATGAGGACGCCATGTCCTCATTCTGCTATCTGGAACATCGAAAACCATTCTAATAGTAGGTAATTTAGTGATTAAGCACGTCAAACCTACAGTATCAAGGCAGTCTCAATATCATGAAAAACATAGTGGTCCTCATTTCGGGTAACGGCAGTAACCTACAAGCAATACTTGAAGCCTGTGAAGCCAACATGCCAAACGCACAAGTGGCAGCGGTTTTTTCCAACAAAGCTGATGCCTACGGTTTGGAGCGTGCAAAACAGTTTGATGTGAATGGTCACTTTGTCGATCCTAAAGCATTTGAATCTCGTGAAGACTTTGATGCCGAACTGATGAAGCAAATTGATGAATACCAACCAGATGTGATTGTACTGGCAGGTTACATGCGTATCCTCAGCAGCGCGTTTGTTTCCCATTACCTGGGTAAGATGATCAACATCCACCCTTCTCTATTGCCTAAGTATCCGGGTTTACACACCCACCAGCGTGCCATTGATGCCGGAGACAAAGAGCACGGCACCAGCGTTCACTTTGTCACAGAAGAATTAGACGGTGGTCCTGTTGTGCTGCAAGCTAAAGTACCGGTGTTTGAAGACGATGATGCCGATGCACTTGCCGCACGCGTGCAGACTCAAGAGCACAATATCTACCCAATGGTGACTAAGTGGTTAGTCGACGGGCGATTATCGATGACTGAAGGCAAAGCGTATCTCGATGGTTTTGAGCTAAGTGCTCACGGCTACGCCGACGAGTAGTTCTCAACTCCAAACACCAAACGCAAAAAGGCAGCTATCAAGCTGCCTTTTGTTTTATTCGAATGTTTTACTGCGAGAAAGCCATCACTCCAACGGCTCAGTCGGCGCTTGATTACCCGGCTTCGGCGCGGCAAACGGTACATCAGTTAGCGCTTCGGCGTTGTTCAATATCAACTCACCAACATGGAACAAGCCATACTCACCCGGCTTCATTCGATGCCAAGTCTCATTGCCCGTTAAAGGCTGAGTCGCAATCACAGAAACCACATCGTTTGGTGTCGTCTCTTCTTGGAAGTTGATTTCTACATCTTCATCCAACAGCGCTGCCTTGCCAAATGGTGCTCGACGCGTGATCCAGTAAAGATGGTTGGTACAGTAAGTCATCACAAACTCACCGTCGCTGAGCAGCATGTTAAACACGCCCTTTTCTTTCAACTTATCGCAGCACTGGGCAACATAAGCAAAGACCGCTTCCATATCTTGAGGAGGCTCAGGGTATTTGTCTTCCATCTGCTTGAGTAGCCAACAGAAAGCCATCTCACTGTCGGTTTCTCCGACCGGACGGTGGCGACCCGTATACAAATCTTGGTAGTCAGTTAGCTGACCATTGTGTGCAAAAGTCCAATAACGTCCCCAAAGCTCACGCGTAAACGGGTGTGTGTTTTCTAGATTCACGCCACCTCGGTTTGCTTGGCGAATATGGCTGACCACCGCACGACTTTTGATCGGGTAGTTTTGCACTAACTCAGCAATTTTCGAGTCACAACTTGGGTTTGGATCTTTGAAAGTACGGAACCCCTTTCCTTCATAGAAAGTAATTCCCCAGCCATCACGATGCGGGCCAGTGCGACCACCGCGCTGCATCAAGCCTGTAAAACTGAAACAAATATCTGTAGGAACATTTGCGCTCATGCCGAGCAATTCACACATGGTTTAACGAACTCCTTACCTTAAAACACAACTAAGCCAGTATTCGGCTTAGTTGTAAATCTTATTCCATCTCTTTTTCGATCAACTGAATGATGATGTGAATGATCTTAATGTGCACTTCTTGGATACGGTCTGCGTAGCCAAAGTGTGGTACGCGGATCTCGATGTCTGCAAGACCTGCCATTTTACCGCCATCTTTACCCGTTAACGCGATAGTCTTCATGCCTTTCGCTTGTGCCGCTTCAATCGCTTTTAGGATGTTGCCTGAGTTGCCAGAAGTCGACAAACCAAACAGAACGTCACCTTTGCGGCCTACTGCTTCTACGTAACGAGAGAATACAAAATCGTAACCAAAGTCGTTACTTACACAAGAAAGGTGGCTTGGATCTGAAATAGCGATACCAGCGTAACCTGGGCGGTTTTCACGGTAACGACCTGTTAGCTCTTCTGCAAAGTGCATAGAGTCACAGTGAGAACCACCGTTACCGCACGACAACACTTTACCATCTTGCTTGAATGAGTCAGCAATCATTTTCGCTGCCGCTTCGATTTGCGCGATGTTGTGGTCATCACTTAAAAACTTATTCAGAACTTCAGCAGCTTCGTTTAATTCACTTCTAATCAGATCTTGGTACATAAGACGTTCTCTTTATTATTTCGGCCACAGCGGAGCGTTTCCGCTTCTCACTTGGCAAATTGTTCTGATGCTAAATTCACACCGGACAGTTCATTACTCTGAGTTTACCCACAAACGAGAATTAGTGTCGATAGCGATCCAACAGATTTGGATTCATCGCGGTAATAAACTTGTTAACTTGCTTACGAAATCATCACCCAACTCCCAACTTTAGAATTTTAACTCTACTTAGATCACTTTTTACTCAATCTTGGGTTTTACATTTTATTAATATTTTGATTACACTTATGAGAACTGGTTAGACCTCTTACCAAAATACAGACGTACAACATAATTAAAGTCTGAAAAGGAAAAAACATATGGACATCTTGCTCTCAATCGTAGCGATGACAGTTGTATTAGGCATTACGCTTTACCACAGAATGTCACTCGTGAAATCCGTCAGTCTGCTAACTGCTGCCATGCTAGCACTGACTATCGCAGGCTCAGTTGGTGTTATTGGCTGGGCACTTTACGTTCTTGCTGTTGCAGTGTTCGCGGTTTCTAGCATTCGCCAATCCCTCATTAGCCGCAAAGCACTCGTTATGTTTAAGAAAGTCCTGCCTGCTATGTCTCAAACCGAGAAAGAAGCATTGGACGCAGGTACAGTTTGGTGGGAAGCCGAGCTATTCAAAGGCAAACCTGAATGGCAAAAGCTTCACGCAATCAAAGCGCCTAAGCTGAGCAAAGAAGAGCAAGCTTTCCTAGATGGCCCAGTAAATGAAGTGTGTGCCATGGTGAGTGACTTCCAAGTAACGCACGAGCTGGCTGACCTTCCACCAGAAGTGTGGCAATACCTGAAAGACAACAAATTCTTCGCCATGATCATCAAAAAGAAATACGGCGGCCTAGAATTTTCTGCATACGCGCAATCTTTGGTACTGCAAAAACTCACTGGCGTATCTGGCGTGCTGTCTTCTACCGTTGGCGTACCAAACTCGTTAGGTCCTGGTGAACTTCTGCAACACTACGGTACAGAAGAACAAAAAAATCATTACCTACCGCGCCTAGCAGAAGGTAAAGAAATCCCATGTTTCGCACTGACTAGCCCAGAAGCAGGTTCCGATGCGGGCTCTATCCCAGATTACGGCGTGGTATGTAAAGGCGAATGGCAAGGTGAAGAAGTCCTTGGTATGCGTCTAACTTGGAACAAGCGTTACATCACTCTAGCGCCAGTCGCAACGGTACTTGGTCTTGCATTCAAACTACGTGACCCAGAAGGCCTACTAGGTGACCAAGAAGATCTTGGTATCACCTGTGCTCTAATCCCAACTGACCTTAAAGGCGTTGAGATAGGTAACCGTCACTTCCCGCTTAACGTACCATTCCAAAATGGCCCAACTCGCGGTAAAGACATCTTCGTACCGATGGACTTCATCATCGGTGGCGAAAAAATGGCAGGCCAAGGCTGGCGTATGCTGGTTGAGTGTCTATCGGTTGGTCGTGGTATCACGCTACCTTCAAACTCAACAGGCGGCATCAAAACAGCGGCTATGGCAACAGGCGCTTACTCACGCATTCGTCGTCAGTTCAAACAGCCTATCGGTCACATGGAAGGCGTGGAAGAGCCATTAGCGCGCCTAGGTGGTAACGCCTACGTAATGGATGCAGCAAGTAACTTAACCGTAGCGGGTATCGACCTAGGTGAAAAACCTTCGGTTATCTCAGCTATCGTGAAGTACCACTGTACGCACCGTGGTCAACAAAGCATCATCGACGCGATGGACATCGTAGGTGGTAAAGGCATCTGTATGGGTCCTTCTAACTTCCTAGCGCGTGGTTACCAAGGCGCGCCAATCGCGGTAACTGTAGAAGGTGCAAACATCCTAACTCGTTCAATGATCATCTTCGGTCAGGGCGCGATTCGTTGTCACCCTTACGTACTTGAAGAGATGAACGCGGCTTACTCTGACGCTAGCGATGCGGTTGAGAAGTTCGACAAAGCACTAGCTGGTCACGTGAGCTTCACCATGAGTAACCTAGTGCGCAGTATTTGGTTTGGTCTAAGTGACGGTCTAGGTTCTTCATCACCAACCAAAGACGCAACCAAGCGTTACTACCAACAATTGAACCGTTACAGCGCAAACCTTGCTCTGCTGTCGGATATCTCGATGGCAGTACTAGGTGGTTCGTTGAAACGTAAAGAGCGTCTGTCTGCGCGTCTTGGTGATATTCTAAGTCAGCTATACCTGAGTTCTGCAACATTGAAACGCTTTGAGCAAGATGGCCGTCCTGTTGAAGATTTGCCATTAGTACATTGGGGCTTGCAAGACAGCTTGAAGCAAGCTGAAGCTGCAGTTGATGAGTTCCTAGCGAACTTCCCGAACAAAGTGATTGGTCGTGCACTACGCGTATTGATCATGCCATTTGGCCGCGTACGTAAAGCACCAAGCGACAAGCTAGACAGCAAAGTAGCTCGTATTCTACAAACGCCAAGTGCAACACGTTCACGTATTGGTCGTGGTCAGTACCTAGAACCAACGGAACACAACGCAGCAGGTAAGATTGAGCTGGCACTGTCTGTGATTCTTCAAGCTGAGCCTGTGTTTGACAAGGTATGTAAAGCACAGGGTAAACGCCGTCCATTCATGCGTTTGGATATGATTGCTCAAGAAGGTCTAGAGCAAGGCTTCATTACTCAAGAAGAAGCTGATTTGCTGAGAGAAGCAGAACAGCATCGCCTAGATACCATCAACGTAGACGATTTTGAGCCAGAGCTATTGGCCGCAAAGCCGCTTTACCCTCAGATGGAAAACGTCGCTTAAGCGGATGATGGCTTAAACGATAAATAGGAAAGCAAAACGGGAGCCGAGGCTCCCGTTTTTTATTGAATCTCTGCTTCGCACAACACGGCGATCGCAAAGAAGCGCTTATTGTTCGTTATCGTCTTCAACAATAAACGACTGTTCAATTCTGCGCAGTTCTTCCTGCTCTTTCAGCTTAAGTTCTTCTTGAAGCGTCGCTCTGCGTTCGTTCAATGCTTTCTTTTCTGACTTAGTTAAGAACTTCACCGCTTTTTTGTTTGCCAATGCGTACGCAACGACATCTTCACCTTTTTCACGGCGCTCACTCACGCGTTGTGAGAAACGTTCGTTGTCACGTGCTTTACGTTCAGCTGAAGTTAATTTACTCATTTTTGTGCCTTTAATAAGAATACAGCAGCCCAGTTGCTGCCCTCAGGTAAACAAATGAGAAGTCATTCATATAGCTGATAGCGAGAGTCTAACATAGATACGTAAAGGAACAGCGAAGTGATTGAGTGTGCAAAGTAGGATCTACTACCGAGTACTCTGTAGAGGGTGAAGAAACAAACGCCCCAGCGCGCTGACATTAGATTATTAGTCTCACTGGAGCTCGCTAGAATGACAGTTTATTTTTAGTTATCAGGTTACTACACGCACAGTGTTCCTAGGTTTTCGTCATTTTGAACAGTGAGGAACGAACATGATTCAGAACCTCTTACCAAGAGAGCTTAACTAGGCAGACAAAAGATCCGGTTTAGAAAAGAATCCGCCAAATACTCTGACTCCGTAATAGATGTACGTCGCTCTAAAATTCGACATGCCATGTTCAAGGCATATTTGACGCAGAAGCCTATCCGCTTGCTCTCGACTGCTTTGCGGCAATACTTCCTCCCTCATGAGCTGATACAACGCATCATGCACCAAAGACGCCTTGAGGATGTTCTTGGTATCAATCGCTGGGCCACTCGCCCCATCCCATGAGTAACCTTTCTTAATCGTCAGCAACCCTTGCTCAGATAGACTCAGAAACGGACTATCAAAAGGCTGTGCGAGGGTGATACCGGTTTCAATCTGTTCTTCGGAATGAAGGTTATATTTGTACGTCCGACGTTTTTTGTACTTCATCAGAGACCTCCTAGTCACCTAGCTTCTTTGAGATTTGGAGCTTAAATCTTTCACACACTCAAATCAGCTTTAACCCACTTAGTGAATACCACGAATGATTTTGCAAATTGAACCGATATTCATAACCTTCGCCAAGAGTGTCACAAAATTAGATGCACCATAAAAAGTAAAACGGAGCCAATTGGCTCCGTTCTATAATCAAAATTCTGCGCCCTACTTCTTAGGCACTTCTAATTGCATCTCTGGCATGGCTTGGCGTTTAGCTTTGAGCTTGCTCCAGATAATCCAGAATAGAATCACCAGAATCAGTGCGATGACGTTGCCGATGACAATGATGATCATGCTACGTTTACGTTCGGCTTCGCGCTCGGCGATGATGCGTTTTTCCATTTCGATGCGGCGTTGCTCGGCGATCTCAGCTTCTTTCGCTAAGCGTGCAGCTTCGAGATCCACTTCATCGACGACGCTAAATGACTGCTCTTTGATTGGGAAGACTAATGAGCGCTTGGTTGCTAGGTCTGTGGCAAAGACTTCACCATGCCATGAGTACTTACCTAACTCTGGATCGTTATCCATCTTAAGCGTGGTTTTGGTACCGTCAGCAGACACTTGACCTTGGCTGTAACTAATAAAGCCATCTGGTGCTTCTTGCTCGACGTTCACGGCAATGGATCCCGGCGTGATCATGCCTTGCTCACCACTAACCACCAGCTGGTGTGGTTGGTCTGCATGACGCGCTTGAATAAAGGTGCGTGTGATTGGCGATGGGTAAACCAGTACCACTTGCTCCTGAGCTCGTAAAAATACGCCATTGCCCGACGTAATACGTGCACGGTATTTACCCGGCTCGATATCAATTGGCAGTTGAACGGTAAACACACCGTCGCCAGCTTTTTCATCTAGCCCGCGGCCATCATCAGCAAACTCGCCAATCACCATAGGTACAGGACGCGCTTCTTTGATCAGTTCGTCTTCGTTTTCTACAAATTTAGTGAAGGTGACGCGCAGATTTACGCGGTCTAGGAAATCACGCAGTACGAGCGGCTTATCGTCTGAAGTCAAACGTGCGGTAAACTTGAGCGCTTCATTCTGATAAAGGCGATTTGGGAATACATCTGTGCTGAGCTTTAAGTGTGAGATCAGACGAATGTTGTTTTTCGGGGTAACTTTTCCGACGGCCTGCCACGGACCTGGCATGGGTTTATCTATCGAAATAATATCGAGGGAGGATTCTTGATACCAACGAACGTTGTCGTAGGTGCCCCAAGCGTAATACTTTTTACCGTCAGGGCGGACAAGGACGACAGGCTGAGAGCTCTGTTCACGATAAACCAAAAAAGTAATCTGTTCGATGGTAGGATCGACACGAAAGCGGTTATCTAACAAAGACATGGCGGACTCGCTCGCGGCAAACGCGAAACAACTCCAGAACGCTAAAATAGCGACTGACAAAGCCCTCAACATAGTCTCTCCTATCTACTACCAAATACTGTCGTTCACCAGTTCGAGTCTTTTCTGGTGTGCTTCTACTTCATCGGCAGTTGCACGCAAAACCTTTAGCGCTTTTCTTCCTTCAACACGACGAATGCCTTCCGCTTCACCGTCTTTTTTATTGGCATTAAATTCGAGGCTTGTTTGTCCACCGGTCATCAGTAGGTAAACGTCGGCTAGAATCTCCGCATCGAGCAATGCCCCGTGGAGAGTACGGTGTGAGTTATCAATGCCGTAACGTTCACACAATACGTCGAGGTTGTTTCGCTTGCCCGGGAAGATTTTCTTCGCCATGGCAAGGGTATCGGTCACCTTACAGAAATCATCCGTTTTACCGATGGTCGGATCGAGCATTTCAAACTCGTAATCCATGAAGCCTGTATCGAAGGGCGCGTTGTGGGCAACCAGCTCGGCGCCTTTAATGAAATCTAGAAACTCTTGGTGTACGGCAGAGTATTCTGGCTTATCGACCAAGAATTCATCCGTAATACCGTGGACGCCAATCGCGTCTGGTTGGATTTCACGGTCAGGCTTTAAGTAGACGTGAAAGTGACGACCAGTCAGCTTACGGTTGATGATCTCCACGGCACCAATTTCGACGATGCGGTGACCCATGTAGTGAGGACCACCTTCTAGGTTCATACCCGTGGTTTCGGTATCGAGAACGACAATACGATTATGTTCAGAATTGCTGCTGGTATTCATAAGGTTATGTGTGTCAGACTATGCTTTATTAAATGTTTCGGCTAATAGTACCAAAAATATGACCAAACACGTTGAGATTTTCACTGATGGATCTTGTTTAGGCAATCCGGGCCCTGGCGGCTACGGCATTGTCTTGCGTTACAAGCAAACAGAAAAGACCCTCGCGAAAGGCTACACTCTGACCACGAATAACCGCATGGAAATGTTGGCCGCCGTGGTTGCACTTCAAACGCTAAAAGAGCCATGCCAAGTGACGTTAACGACGGATAGCCAGTACGTGCGCCAAGGCATTACGCAGTGGATTCACAACTGGAAGAAACGTGGCTGGAAAACAGCGGATAAAAAGCCGGTGAAGAATGCCGACCTATGGCAAGCGCTTGATAAAGAAACCGCTCGCCACCAAGTCGATTGGCATTGGGTTAAAGGCCATGCAGGTCATCGTGAAAATGAAATCTGTGATGAACTAGCGCGCGCTGCCGCAGAAAACCCAACTGAAGAAGATACAGGGTATCAAGCGTCCTAGTTTTTACTACTTGAGACCTTTTTCACTGCACTGCCCTCTCTGTTCATCACGCCAAGTGGTGTTAGCTTTCTCTTCAAGCGCCAATGCGGCTTGATAGGCTTGAGAGGGTACGTTCGTTTACGAGCCACGATGTAATACAAACTCCCCGCCGGTGACGCCCAATCACCCAAACTGTTCTCTAACCACGTCCACATGGTTTTGTAACGCGTCATTGGAAACAGCGCATAGCGATCGCAGTGAATCACTTGGTAGTTCAATACCCCTAACCAGTCTTTAATCCGGTTCACCGTGAACATGCGACCACTCCATGGCAAATTATTTCTTCGCCAAGGTAATAAACTCGCTAGCCCAGTGAGACTGATCGGATTGAATCCCGTAATAATGAGATAACCATCATCCATCATGACGCGATCAACTTCTCGCAGCAGTCGATGGGGATCACTTGCATAGTCAAGCTGATGAGCAAGCACCACAACATCAAAGCTTTTTTCTAAAAAGGGTAATTCGTAACCATCTGCGATGACATTATGCAACGGGTTCTGGATATCTACGTTGACTTGGTGTTGAATGTTACAACTACAGCTGGTTAGCTCACAGCTCAAACCACCCAATTTCAACATGTGGTAACCGAACAGCTTCGGACACCACTCATCAAGTCGGGTTTGGATTGACTCAAGTACCCACGGCCCATTGTTCATGTCTGACCAAGTCGACGGGTACTGTAAAGTTTTGTTGCTGAGTGCTGGTTTCATTAACCACCTGACTATATAAAGGGTGACGGAGAACGAATCGTGTTAGAGATCAAAAGCATACCCGCATTTAATGATAATTACATCTGGCTGATACAAAATAGCGACAAGCGATGTGCCGTGGTCGATCCGGGCGATGCTAAGCCAGTGTTAGAATATTTGCAGGCTAACGAATTAACTTTAGAAGCGATCTTAATTACGCACCACCACAACGATCACATTGGTGGCGTTCCAGATTTAGTTCATGCTTTTCCTCATGTTTCTGTTGTAGGGCCAAAAGCTGAACCTATCCCAACATTAACCAATGCAATGGAAGAAGGCGATAAGCTTGAGCTTTTCGGAGAAATCTTCATGGTGCTGGGTTTGCCGGGTCACACGCTTGGTCACATCGGCTACGCTGGTGATGGTAAATTGTTCTGTGGCGATGTGCTGTTCTCTGCAGGTTGTGGTCGTATTTTTGAGGGCACACCAGAGCAGATGTTCGAGTCACTGAGCAAAATCATGAAGCTGCCAGAAGAGACCGAAGTGTTCTGCGCGCACGAATACACCGCAAGCAACGTCGCCTTTGCCCTAGCGGTTGAGCCAGACAATGAGCACTTACGCCAGTACCGTGATGACGTAAACCGACTACGCGGATTAAACATTCCCACCATTCCTACCACGCTTCGCAAAGAGAAGTTAATTAACCCATTCCTGCGTGCAACCAACGCAGAGGTCATAAAATCTGTAACAAACCGTATCGAAAATAGCGACCCATGCTCGGTTTTTACAGCTTTACGTGAGTGGAAGAACGAATTTTAACCAATTTCTGCTTGTAACTTTGCTCGACGCAAGTATTATCGTGAGCTGATTTTCATAGAAGCGCCTCTGGCGCTTCTATTGCGTTTGGGGCTGATATAAAGCTGTTTGTATTTCACCCAATCGCATAAAAGTAGCGGCTTTCACGCCCTACCCTTAGTTAGTGTTACAAGATGTCTATTATCTTGCGACTGCCACGCACCTTAGCTGCGCGACAGGCAGGAGAAGATAAACAGGCCCTAAATAGGCTGAATCCATGCGTTTAAAGTACAGTTGGGCGTTGGCGTTACTACTTTCTGGCTGTCAATTGACACAGTCAGATTCAACAAACACACCAACACCAGAAACCAATAAGTCCGAGCAAGCGGTAAAACAAGACGCGGCTCAAGCGGACTCCGAGAAAAAGCAATCGATAGCGAAGAAACCTGCTAAAGAGACGCCGAAAACCCTTTCTCCTCAGGAACAAAAAGATGTATGGCGTCGTATCGGCATGCAGCTTGAAATGGACATCCCAGACAACAAGAAAGTCGCTTACTACCGTACATGGTATCTGAAGCACCCTAACCACCTGCGCACCGTTTCTGAGCGTGCACAGCCGTTTTTGTACATGATTACAAAACGTATTGAAGAACGTGGTCTTCCAATGGAATTGGCGCTTCTACCTATCGTAGAGAGCTCATTTGACCCATTCGCGTACTCACACGGTAGCGCGGCAGGTCTCTGGCAGTTCGTTCCTGGCACCGGCAAGATGATGGGCCTAGAGCAGAACTACTGGTACGACGGTCGTCGTGATGTGTACGCAGCGACGGATGCAGCACTTGATTACCTAGAGCAACAAAGCAAGCGCTTTGACGGTAACTGGGACCAAGCGATTGCTGCTTACAACAGTGGCGGCGGTCGTGTATCAAGCGCGATTCGTAAGAACAAAAAGCTAGGTAAACCTACGGACTTCTTCTCTCTAGATCTTCCAAAAGAGACCAGCAGTTACGTTCCTAAGCTACTTGCGCTTGCAGACATCATTGCGAACCAAGATAAGTACGGCATCGACATTCCACCGATCCCGAACAAACCTGTGCTTACGCAAGTCGATCCAAAAGAACAATTGGATCTCGCGATTGCGGCAGATTACGCAGGCATTGGTGTGAAAGAGCTGCAGGGCTACAACCCAGCTTACAACCAATGGTCGACAGCACCGAATGGCCCGCACCAGCTTCTTATTCCTATCGAGAAAAAGGATCAGTTCCTTGCTCAAGTGAAGAAGAACCGTGGTAAAGGCATGAAGGTCGCACGCTACAAAGTGAAGTCTGGTGACTCACTCAGCGTATTGGCTCAAAAGTACGGTACGACAACGAAAGTTATCCAACGTGCTAACGGCCTAAAAAACAACAATATTCGCGTTGGTCAGTACCTAATGATCCCAACGTCAACAAAAGACGATGCTAAGTACGCGCTTACCGCCGAAAATCGCCTTAACAAAACGCAATCTCAAGCTCGCGGTCAATTCAAACTGACTCACGTTGTGCAATCTGGCGAGAGCTTGTGGTCTATCGCAAAAGAGAACAAGGTTTCTCATAAGTCTCTGGCGAAATGGAACGGCATGGGACCAAAAGACACCTTGCGCGTTGGCCAAAAGCTGGTGATCTGGAAAAACTCAGACAAAGGCGCAGTGATTCGCACAGTGTTCTATGACGTGCGTTCTGGCGACACCATCAGTGGCATTGCGAGCAAGTTTAAGGTGAAGAGCAACGACATCGTGAAATGGAATTCTCTTCAAAAGCAGAAGTACCTGAAACCAGGTCAGAAGCTCAAGTTGTATGTTGACGTAACTAAGGTAAGTGTATGAACCCATCGAGTAACCCGCTTGTAATGTTGTTGGATATTTTTCGATCTCCAACATCTAGCTTCTTGGCGCTGTATCAGCGTGGAGGCTGGGGGTGGCAACCGTTCATCTTTTTGATGCTCAGTCCATTCCTATTTTGGGGTGCCTATTTCTCGAATGTGGATTTCACTTGGTTAAGTGAACAATTAACAGCTCAATTCCAACAGGTCGATCCTAAGCAGATTGAACTGTTGGAGCCAAACACGCTGATGGCAAGTGCGATCATCAATGATGTGTTTAACCGCTTTGCAACTCTGCTGCTTTTGGCGCTGTGGTTCTTCCTAGCGACTAAAGCAAGCAAACAACAATACGGTTACTGGAAATGGTTTGCGGCGGCTTCTGCAATCTTATTCCCAGCGGTACTAGGCGACATCGCAAGCTATGCGAGCCTGTTGCTAAAACACGGTCAAGTAATGACGTACGCGGCGGATTTAAACAGCCTAAATGGTTTGTTAAAACTGCCACTCACTAATGAATGGTCACATTTTGCTAGCTCATTACCGCTGCTTTTGCCTTGGTACATTGTGCTTGGTTACGGTGTGGTTCTGACTTGGACAGAGTTTGAACGTGGACAGGCTCTTGTAATTTCGAGCCTGCCTTGGATTGCGTTTTACGTGATTTGGGCCTTGTACATCGTTATTGCTTAAGCCATTTAAGCGAGTTCATAAGAGCCCTTACTGGTGGTTAAGCGTAAACGACACCAATAATGGATTATGATCGGAAGCGTCGCTCTGCGGCGCTTTCGCGTTTTTGAGGGTCAGACCTCGATAAAATACGTGGTCGAGCGGCAATCCGGTAATGAACTGAGTGCGATTGTCTTGACTGAACTTCGCTTCTTGTAGGTCTGCCTTTTGGAGAGCCTTCTTCATTGCTTTCACGCGGTCCTCACTCCAGCTATTAAAATCCCCCGCAAACAAAATTGGGCCTTTGTGCTCTTTTAGAACCATTTCTAAACCAGACAACTGTGAAGTGTACTCTTCAGTGCCAACGGTAAAGTTAATCGCATGAATGTTTACCACGGCGAGGGTTTCGCCATTGCTAAGTTGATACTTGCTGTACAGAGCCGACTTTGGCAAACGCAGCCATGGTTCTTTAGAAGTGTATGCGCAAGCACGAATTGGCTCTTTCTGCGCAATACTGATTACCCCTGCACCACTTCCTAGTGCCTTAAACGCGCTTACTTGGTTGCTCATCCAATGGCCTTCCACCAGCCAGTTTTTAAACTCATCGGTCAAACTGGCTTCTTGTAAAAGCAACAACTGCTTATTGGCAGAGAAAGCATCGAGCGCTTGTTGCCAGTTGTCTCTGTTTTGCTTATAGATGTTCCATACCAAAACGTTAAGCTCACCATCCTTATCAATCGCTTGTGGCTTATTAAACTCCATACAGCGGATGTCTTGAGTAATGTTCGTCCCTGTTTGAGTAACAATCTGTGGTTGTTCCGGCACAGTAAAGATCACCTGAAAACTCACAAACCCAGCGATAATGAGAAAAACTAACGCAAAAGCTAAACGCTGATACATAGACCTACCTGAATGCAAATAAAATGGAATCAAAAATACGAGCAATAAAAAAGGAGCCATTCTCGGCTCCCTTTTAGCTTACTCAAATTTTCACCACATGCTGTAGTGAAATCTTATATCTATCTGGATAAAGATTAGATTGCGTCTTCGTCTTCTTCACCCGTACGGATACGTACTACACGCTCTACGTCGGTTACGAAGATCTTACCATCACCAATCTTACCGGTTTGCGCCGTTTCAATGATGGTTTCTACACACTTGTCTGCAACGTCTTCTGTCACTACGATTTCTAGCTTCACTTTAGGAAGGAAATCCACCATGTACTCAGCACCACGGTACAATTCTGTGTGACCTTTCTGACGACCAAAGCCTTTCACTTCAGAGACGGTCATCCCTGTAATGCCTACTTCAGCCAATGCTTCTCGAACATCATCCAATTTGAATGGCTTGATAATCGCTTCAATCTTTTTCATGTTCATCCCTTAAGCTTCAATCGTTTGCGCATATTATCGGTTAGCGTCTCACAACATTCAATCCTTGTTGTCACCAAGCACCTGAAAATCCTGACACTGGTGGAATTTATTTGCCGATGAATGTAACAAAGTCGCGCAGTCAGCAATCCCGCATGCCCGAAACGAAAAAACCAGAGCACTGGCTCTGGCTTGGTCTAAATCTTTGCCTGGGTTACAGCGACAAGCCGCGCTTACTTCAAGCTTGCGTAGTACGCTGCTAAGTTTGCGATATCTTCGTCTGACAATAGATTCGCTTGCGCTTGCATCACTGCAGCAAGGCCACCTGTGCGTTGACCCGCTTTGTACGCCTTGATTGAACTTACGATGTATTGCTCATTCTGGCCTTTCAGGTTTGGGTAACCAGGAATCACCGCGATACCATCCGCACCATGACAAGCAGCACATACGCCTGCTTTTGCTTGCCCTGCAGCTACATCACCTGCCGCCAGAGCTTGCCCACTTAACATGGTTAGCGCCACCATTGCGCCCATGATTGTTTTCTTCATTGCTTCACCTAATCGATTATTATTTAAGGATTTTTATATTTTATCATCGACATTGTGGCATGAATTACAACGACTTGCGCCAGATAAGTTCACAATCTTGGCCACTGAAGGCTTGATCAACAAACAAATCACCGACCGCCACCACCTGATCTTGGTACATCAGAATCGGGATCTGGCGACGCAGCCAACTCGGCACGTTGTACTCTTGAAACAACTTCTTCAGCTTACGACTGTGATTCCGCGTAGTTGGGTGCGCAGAGAGTCCTTCCGGATTAAACGTCACTCTGAGAAGTTCAGGTTGAGGCGGCAAAGCAATGCTGGCTTGTTCTGAGTTGGTACTCAAAGTGAGCTCCCCGAGTCGCTCAGGCAATACCAAAGCAGTATCGGTTTGAATGTCACTCTGCCACGTCGTGACATCAACCGTTTCGGTTACCCAATACAGGCGATTCTGAAAACGACGAACTTCACCCTGCTTGAGCTGAAGCTTTGGATTGGCATCTTGCTGCGCCAGCGCGACCTCATTCCAAATCAAATTGAGCTGAACTTGTGTTGGCATATTGGCATTTAGCTTAGCCAGCCACATACGAACCAATCGCGCACGAGCCAATTCACTGTGCGTAGCTAACTCTTCAATACTAAGACTCAAATCACTTTGTAGAGCACGTTCAAACACTGCGCTAAGCAACTCGTCCAGCAAAGCTTCTTGCTGCGCGCACAAACTCGCACTGCGCTGCACCGCTTGATGGATACTCGGCCAACGTTCAGATAGCTCAGGCACAATGCGATGACGGAGGAAGTTACGATCGTAACGAGTATCTTGGTTGCTTTCGTCTTCTACCCAATCCAGCTTTTGTTCTCTGGCTGCCGCCTCGATTTGCTCTCGCGTAACGGCCAGTAATGGGCGAACTAATGTGCCATCAGCAAACGGCATGCTTTCAGCCATCGATGATAACCCCTTTGGTCCGCTGCCACGTTTAAGTGCTAACAAGAAGGTTTCCACTTGGTCATCGGCATGTTGCCCTGTCAGCAATAAGTCACCCATTTGGATATGCTTTGCTAAGACCTGGTAACGTGCTTCACGCGCCAGCAACTCAATGCTTTCACCACTATTGATGTCTAAGTTCACATGCTCAACCGAGCATGAGATTCCCGCTTGCTGAGCCCAAACTAAACATTGATTTGCCCAGTCGTCCGCATTCGTACTCAAACCATGATGTACGTACACCGCGTGACAGCTAACGGATTTAGAATCTGCTGATTGATTGTCTATCGAATGCGCTTGGCGATAACGGCTAAGCAGCTCGAGTAATAAACGCGAATCCACCCCACCACTAAACGCCAAGACAATCTTGGTGCCTGATTGGTAATAACGATCAAGAACTTGAGCAAATTGCGAGTAAAGCGATTCCATAAATCATCCGATAGAAACAAAAAAGGGTTGGACGCATGCCCAACCCTTTCTATTTTATCTGTAATCTTGCGAGAATTCAGCTAACGCCTAGCGACAGCTGTAATTAGCAGTAACCGTAGTTCATTAGACGTTGGTAACGACGCTCTAGTAGCGTTTCGTGGTCTAGTTGCTCAAGATCTTCTAGCTGACGAAGCAAGTTTGCTTTCATGTTTTCAGCCATTTGAACGTGGTCACGGTGTGCACCGCCTAGTGGCTCTTCGATGATTTCATCGATAAGCTCAAGCTCTTTCAGACGTGGAGCGGTTAGGCCCATCGCGTCTGCTGCTTGTGGTGCTTTGTCTGAATCACGCCACAGGATTGAAGCACAACCTTCTGGAGAGATTACTGAGTACGTTGAGTACTGAAGCATGTTCACGTAGTCACCTACACCGATTGCAAGTGCACCGCCTGAGCCGCCTTCGCCAACAACGTTACAGATTACTGGTACTTTAAGACCAGACATCACTTTAAGGTTCTTCGCGATCGCTTCAGATTGGCCACGCTCTTCTGCGCCAACACCTGGGTATGCACCTGCTGTGTCGATGAAAGTGATGATAGGCATGTTGAAACGCTCTGCCATTTCCATCAAACGTAGCGCTTTACGGTAACCTTCTGGTTTAGGCATACCAAAGTTACGTTTTACTTTTTCTTTGGTCTCACGACCTTTCTGGTGACCAATGATCATCACTGGGCGACCTTCAAGACGAGCGATACCACCAACGATCGCTTTGTCGTCAGCAAACGCACGGTCACCCGCTAGTTCATCAAATTCATCAAATGCGTGCTTGATGTAATCTAGTGTGTATGGACGTAAAGGGTGACGAGCCAGTTGAGCTGTTTCCCATGCACCTAGATTGCTGAAGGTTTTCTTCTTAAGTTCTAGGCTCTTTTTCTCAAGCTGTTCGATTTCTTTATCAAGGTCAACCGCAGAATCACCACCGTGACGAGATACGTCACGTAGCGCTTCGATTTTCGCTTCTAGTTCTGCAATTGGCTTTTCAAATTCAAGAAAGTTTAGGCTCATCTATGAATCCTTTTTTACTCAGCGTCTTACATATTGCGCTGAATTTTTAGTTAAATTCGAGTTCTACTTGGCCTTTGCCAAGCAACTGTTTTAAATCGTCTAGTAATGTATCTGTTGGCGTTACTCGCCATTCGGTGCCCAATGTTAACCGCGCTCTGGCGTCGGCACGCTGGTAGTATACATTGACAGGTACGGTTCCGGCTTTGTGCGGTTCTAAAATACGAGTAAATTGCTCAAAGAATTTATCGTTGATCTGGCTAGCATCAATAGATACCGACAAACCACGTGCGTATTTCTCACGTGCGGTACCCAGATCCATAACTTCACGCGCCGACATTTTAAGGCCACCGTTGAAGTCATCAAAGCTGACCTGTCCAGAAACCACCAGAATTTTATCTTTTTCGAGAAGTTCTGCATACCTATCAAGCGCATCCGAGAACAACATCACCTCCATTCGACCACTTCGGTCGTCCAGAGTCATGATACCGATACGCGTACCGCGTTTAGTTGTCATCACACGAGCTGCAATCACCAGACCCGCCACTGTCACGGATTGATCGCGACGAGTTGGGGTCGCGTCTTTTAGTCGACAACTAACGTACTTATTTAGTTCCTTTATGTATGCGTTAACTGGGTGGCCGGTCAAATATAAACCGAGCGTCTCACGTTCACCCTCTAACCATACTTTCTCTGGCCACGCTGGTACTTGAGTATATTTGTGTTCCACCTCTTCTGGCGCATCAGTCAATACACCGAACATATCGGTTTGACCAAAGGCTTCCGCTTGGTGGTGTTGGCTTGCCGCTTTCACCGCATCATTGAGTGATGCCATCAATGCCGCACGATGTGGACCTAGCCTGTCGAGTGCGCCTGCGTAAATCAGCTTTTCGATTACACGCTTGTTGACCTTCTTCAGGTCGATACGCGCACAGAAGTCAAATAGGTCGATGAAGTGACCGCCTTTGTTGCGCGCTTCTAAAATTGCATCAATTGGGCCTTCACCCACGCCTTTAATCGCGCCAATACCGTAAACAATCGCGCCATTCTCATCCACGTTAAAACGGTACAAGCCGGCATTGATGTCTGGCGGAAGCACGGTGAGCTTCATGCGGAAACATTCGTCTACTAGGCCAACCACTTTCTCTGTGTTATCCATATCGGCGGTCATTACCGCTGCCATGAACTCCGCTGGATAGTGCATCTTCAGCCATAGCGTTTGGTACGAAACCAATGCATAGGCTGCCGAGTGAGATTTGTTAAAGCCGTAACCCGCGAACTTCTCTACCAAGTCGAAGATCTTCATCGCCAACTCGCCATCGACGCCGTTGGCAATTGCCCCCTCTTCGAAGGTAGCACGCTGTTTCGCCATCTCTTCCGGTTTTTTCTTACCCATCGCACGACGAAGCATATCCGCCCCACCTAGGGTGTAACCAGACAGTACCTGTGCGATCTGCATTACCTGTTCTTGATACAGGATGATGCCGTAAGTCGGATCGAGAATTTCTTTAAGCGATTCGTGTTGCCACTTTTCATCTGGGTATGAGATCGCCTCACGGCCGTGCTTACGGTCGATAAAGTTATCTACCATGCCCGACTGCAGTGGACCCGGACGGAAAAGTGCCACCAATGCGATGATGTCTTCGAAACAGTCCGGTTGCAGACGTTTGATCAGCTCTTTCATACCGCGCGATTCAAGCTGGAATACCGCAGTGGTTTCTGAGTTTTGCAGCAAACGGAATGACGCCGCATCATCCAGTGGAATCGATTCGATGCGAACAGGATCTTTGCCTTCACGTTCTAGACGCGGGTTAATCAGACCCAACGCCCAGTCGATGATGGTGAGGGTACGTAGACCCAAGAAGTCAAACTTAACCAGGCCGGCGGTTTCAACGTCGTTCTTATCAAACTGAGTAACCGGGAAGTGACCTTCCGAGTCGGCATAAATCGGCGCGAAGTCAGTAATGGTGGTTGGTGAGATTACAACGCCACCCGCGTGCTTACCGGCGTTACGTGTACAACCTTCAAGGAGGCGACACATGTCGATAAGCTCTTTCACTTCCTCGTCTGCGTCATACAACTCTGGCAGTGCAGGCTCAGCTTTGAACGCTTTTTCCAGCGTCATACCCGGATCAGGCGGAACCAATTTTGAAATACGATCAACGAAGCCAAACGGGTGACCCAGTACACGGCCTACGTCGCGGATTACCGCTTTCGCCGCCATGGTACCGAAGGTGATGATCTGAGATACCGCATCACGGCCATACATCTCCGCTACGTGATCAATTACTTGGTCACGCTTATCCATACAGAAGTCGACGTCGAAATCGGGCATGGATACACGTTCTGGGTTCAAGAAACGTTCGAATAGAAGGTCGTATTCCAATGGATCAAGGTCAGTGATCTTCAATGCGTATGCCACCAAAGAACCAGCACCTGAACCACGACCCGGACCTACCGGAATCGCGTTGTCTTTCGACCATTGGATGAACTCCATTACGATCAAGAAGTAGCCTGGGAACCCCATTTGGTTGATTACGTCGAGTTCGATTTGCAGACGATCATCGTATTCAGGACGACGCTGTTTTCGCTCTTCCTCATCTGGGAACAGGAACTCTAAACGCTCTTCCAGACCTTCACGAGACTTCATTACCAAGAAGTCGGTCTCTTCCATACCTTCAGTTGGGAAGGCGGGAAGGAAGTATTCACCAAGACGTACTGTCACGTTACAACGCTTGGCAATTTCAACACTGTTTTCTAACGCTTCCGGAATGTCGGCAAACAGCTCGCACATTTCCTCTTCAGTACGCAGGTATTGTTCTGAACTGTAGTTCTTCGGACGACGCGGATCTTCTAAGGTGTAGCCATCATGGATCGCAACGCGGATTTCATGGGCGTCAAACAAGTCTTCACTGATGAAAACGACTTCGTTGGTTGCGACAACTGGCAGCTCAACCTCTTCCGCCAATTCAATCGCAAAGTGAAGGTAAGTTTCTTCATCTGGACGACCAGTACGAACCAATTCTAGGTAGAAGCGGTCTGGAAAGTATTGGTTGTAAAACTCGACACAACTGTCGACAACTTTGCGGTTGCCTTTTAGCAATGCTTTACCGATTTCACCGTTTTTCGCGCCTGAAAGAACGATCAAACCTTCTGATAGTTCAGCCAACCAAGCTTTGTCGAGCACCGGTTGGTGTTGTACATGACCACGAAGGTAAGCTTTTGAAATCAGCAAAGTCAGGTTTTTATAACCTTCGTTGTTTGCTGCGAGTAACGTTAATTGCGTCAGCTCCTCACCAAACTCATCCGATTGCATTTTGAAGTCTGCACCGATGATTGGCTTCACACCACTGCCGTGTGCGGTGCCATAGTATTTCACCAAACCACACAGGTTGGTGAAATCGGTTAACGCCATTGCAGGCATACCGAGTTCGGCGACTTTCTTAACGAGCGGTGGAACTTTGTTGATACCATCCACCATAGAGAAATCACTGTGGATTCTTAGGTGAATGAACTTGGGATCTGACATTAACAGGTACCGTAAAACTATATCTTGATTGGGATTCTAACCTAAAGCGGACGTGGTTTATAACACCGAAACGCCCATTCTATTACTTTGCTTTATTCTTCGATGCCGAGCGCTTTCTTCACGGGTTTGAAGCTCTTACGATGTTCACTGATCACACCATGTTGTTCAATCGCTTCAAAGTGCGCTTTAGTTGGATAACCTTTGTGCTTAGCAAAACCAAATTGCGGATATTGTTTATCCAACTCTTCCATTTCTTGGTCACGAACCACTTTGGCAATGATAGAAGCCGCGCTGATTTCCGCTACGCGTAAGTCGCCTTTCACTACGGCTTGAGAATCCATTGGCAACTGCGGGCAGCGATTACCATCGATAAGCACTAAGTCTGGCTGGACCTTCAAGCCGGCAATTGCACGTTGCATGGCAACCATGGTCGCTTGCAGGATGTTTAGCTCATCAATCTCTTCAGGAGAACAACGGCCTACCGCCCATGCTAAGGCTTTCTCTTTGATTTCTGGTAGCAATGCGAGGCGTTTTTTCTCGCTCAGCTTTTTAGAATCGTTTAAGCCTTCAATTGGGTTGTTTGGATCTAAGATGACCGCTGCGGTAACAACATCACCCACCAAAGGACCACGCCCTACCTCATCGACACCCGCAACCAGCTGATAGCCTTGCGGGTATTCAAACGGTGGTAGTTCTACTTTTGCTTTGGTCGTTTTTGGTTTTACAGCCATGGTAAATCTCTATTTATTAATCAGTTTTAGAACCGCATTCGCGGCTTGTTGATCCGCATCTTTACGAATCCAATGATGCATTTCAGTAAACTTATCCAACATTTCTCGGTTGTCACTCTCTAATAAACGAGACACTTCATTGAATAGGTTTTCTGGCGTGCAATCTTCTTGCAGGTATTCTTTTACAAGTTCGGTGTCAGCCAAAATGTTCGGCAGCGACACGTATTTGGTTTTCAATAGTCGCTTAGCAAGGAATGCCGTTACAGCATTAACACGGTAACCCACCACCATTGGGCGTTTAAGCAACATACATTCAAGTGCTACGGTGCCCGAGGCTAACATCACCGCGTCAGAAGCAGTAATCACGTTGCGTGCAGTATCGTCCACCAACTTGAAATCAAGCTCTGGTGCATGCTCATTCCACGCTTGCTCAAATTGTTCACGGCGTTTTTGATTCACCAAGGCAACAACAAAACCAAGATCTGGGAATTTCTGATGTAGCTTTTTACAGGTTTCAATAAACGGTTGAGAGAGCATTTTTAGCTCGCTGCCACGGCTACCCGGAAGTACCGCTAGCCATTGTTTATCTTGCTCTAAACCGAGCAGTTCACGTGCAGGCGCTTTGTCCGATTGCAGTGGAATAGCATCTGCCAATGTGTGACCAATGAATTCACAAGGTACATTGAATTTGTCGTAGAACGCTTTTTCAAACGGTAGGAATGCCAGTACCAGATTGGTTGCGGCTTCAATATTGAAGATGCGCTTTTGACGCCAAGCCCAAACCGATGGACTGACGTAATGCACGGTTTTAATGCCCGCATTTTTCAGGTCTAGCTCAACTCGCAAGTTAAAATCTGGAGCGTCAATTCCGATGAAAACATCTGGTGGATTCTCGGTGAAATACTTCACAAGTTGCGCTTTGACTTTCAGTAGTCTTGGCAAGCGACCTAGCACTTCCACTAGGCCCATTACAGCAAGTTCTTCCATATCGAACAGAGACTCACAGCCTTGCGCGATCATCTTAGGGCCACCAATACCAACAAACTCTGCGTCTGGGTATTGTTGTTTTACTGCCTTAATAAAGCCTTCACCTAGCGTGTCGCCAGACAATTCTCCGGCAATGATGCCGATACGTAATGGTCTTTCCATATCTACTTCGCTATTTTTCCTGTGCGCTATGGGTAACGTTTTAAACTATGTAGACACATAAACCGCAGTAGCCGCACAATCTGCAGCGTACAAACCGTTATCCATAAAACACAAAAAGACCGCAGCCCAATTTGGGCGCGATCTTTTCAATTTAACCGCTCATTCGTTGATTAACGAATAATGCCACGTTCCGTTGTTTCCAGAATGTCTGAGAAACGTTTCACTGCCGGCCACTCTTGTGCCATTTCAGCTAAGATTGGTTTCACTTCTTCCAGCGTCTTACCTGAACGGTAGATTTCTTTGTACGCTTTTTGTAGCGCACGAATTTCTGGTTTTTCGAAACCGTTACGCTTCAAGCCTACCAAGTTCAAACCAAATGGTGTTGCGTGGTTACCTTGAGCAAGTACGTATGCCGGTACGTCTTGAACAACAGCAGAACAGCCGCCAACGTATGCGTAAGCGCCAACCGTACAGAACGGATGAATCGCAGAAAGCGCCATCACACCTGCATGATCATCAACGGTTACGTGACCACCAAGAATCGCATTGTTACCAATGTGAGTATGGTTACCAACGATAACGTCGTGTGCGATGTGTGCATTTACACAAAGCAGGTTGTCATCACCAATCACTGTTGTCGCTTTGTCTTGAACCGTACCACGGTGAATCTGAACCGCTTCACGAATCACGTTGCGGTCACCGATAACCACTGTTGTATCTTCGCCACCGTACTTCTTGTCTTGGTTTTCTTCACCAATAACAGCGTGTGGGAAAATGCGGTTGTCTTTACCAATTGTGGTGTGACCTTTGATCACTACGTGAGACATCACTTCAGTACCTTCACCGATTTCTACCGTTGAGGTGATGTAAGTGAATGGACCAACAGTCACGTTAGCGCCAATTTTCGCGCCTTCTTCTACCACCGCAGCTGGGTGGATTTTAGCGGTTTCATGAATCATATTAAAACTCTCGACGAGCACACTTCAGCTCTGCTGAACATACTACTTCGCCGTCAACCTTCGCTACACCTTTGAATGCAGCAATGCCGCGACGCTCTTTCAAAAATTCTACTTCAATTATCATTTGATCGCCTGGTACTACTGGTTTACGGAATTTTGCACCGTCAACACTTGCAAAGTAGTACAGTTCGTTTTCAGTTGGCGCACCAAATGATTTAAATGCAAGTAAGCCTGTCGCCTGCGCCATCGCTTCCAGAATAAGAACACCTGGGAAAACTGGCAATTGTGGAAAGTGACCTGTGAACTGAGGTTCGTTAACCGACACGTTTTTAATCGCGTGAAGGTACTTCTCTTCTTGGAAGTCAATCACTCGGTCGATCAATAAGAATGGGTAGCGATGAGGTAGTAGCTCTTGAATTTCAGAGATGTTCATCGTTTTCTTTTCAGTAGTCAAAGTCGTCTTCCTATATCAATACTCAACAACCAAGATGGCAAGGCAGCGGCAAAAGCCACTTAATCAGGAAATGCCTGCAAAGTGTATACCAGCTTGGTGATAAATCTACTTATAGCGCGTCATTATAGAAGAAAAAGACCCGCATTTCGCGAGTCTTTGTTCAGAATTATGGAACTAAGATTCTTCTTTCGGTTCCAGCTGTTTCTCAACAGCTTTCAGGCGTTTGTTCATATCGTCAATGCGATGAACTCGAGTTGCCGTTTTACGCCACTCTCGGTTCGTTTGCAGTGGAATACCTGACGAATACAAGCCTTTCTCTTCGATACTGCGCATAACCATGCCCATACCGGTGATAGCTACACCATCTGCAATCGTGATATGTCCGTTAAGAACCGACGCGCCGCCGATCTGACAGTATTTACCAATTTTGGTACTGCCAGCGACAATAGTACCACCTGGCATCACGGTACCATATCCGATCTGCACGTTATGAGCGATTTGAAGCTGGTTATCAAGAATTACGTTGTCTTCGATAATGGTGTCTTCAAGTGCACCACGGTCAATCGTAGTACATGCACCAATCTCAACGCGGTTACCGATACGCACTGAGCCAAGTTGAGGGATCTTAATCCACTCGCCTTTGTCGTTAGCGTAGCCGAAACCATCAGAGCCAATGACTGTGCCAGATTGAACCAGACAGTCATCGCCCATTGATACTTCATGATAGATAGTCACATTAGCCCAAAGCTTGGTGTTGTTACCTAGCTTTGCGTTCTTACCGATAAAGCAACCAGCGCCGATACTTACGTTGTCGCCTAGTTCAACACCCGTTTCAATCACTGCGTTTGCACCGATTGTTACGTTAGTACCCATCTTCACGTCTGCTGCTATGACGGCACTTGGTGCGATCTCATCAGCAGGCTTCGGCGTGGTGTCCATTGCTTGAACAACACGAGCGAATGCAACATAAGGGTCAGCCACAACCAGTGCATTACCTACACACTGGTCTTTGTGTTCAGCTTTCACCATCACAACCGTTGCTTGACACTCAGAAAGGTGTTTTGCGTATTTTGGGTTAGACAAGAAAGTGATATCACCTTCTTGTGCTTTATCCATTGGAGCTACACGGCTTACGACGAGAGACTCGTCACCAAATAGCTCACCCCCGGTAATTGTCGCCAACTCGGCTAATGTTAATGTCTTCATAACTTCTTATTTTAGAGCTTTAATTACGTCTTCAGAGATGTTGTATTCTGGCTTACCGTACTGAAGTGAAGAGATGTCGATTACCATGTCGTAGCCTTTCTTAGTTGCTACTTTCTTCACTGCGTCTTGGATAGTTTTGAATAGCTTCGCTTTCTCTTCAGCTTCGCGACGTGCACTTGCTTTCTCTAGAGCTTGTGCCTTCACTTTGTACTCGCTGTCTAGTTTAGCGATGTCGATACGTAGTTTTTCAACTTCGTCTTGACCTAGAAGCTCACCATCACGTTGTAGCTTTTCAATCTTAGTCTTAGCTTGCGCTTGGATAGATTTCAGCTCATCTGCTTTGCTCTTAAAGTCTTTCTGCATTTTTTGTAGAACTACTTCGCGTTGAGGAAGCGCTTGGAAAACTTGAGCAGTATTTACATAAGCAATTTTCTGAGCAGCTTCAGCCGCGTTAGCAAACATTGAAGAGCTAAGTACTAGAAGGCCTAGGCCAGCTGCTTTGATCATTTTATTCAAAATATTTTCCTCTTTAGAAGGTTCTACCGATAGTGAACGTGAAGAACTCTTCATCGTCGCCATCATATTTCTTAATTGGTTTCGCTAGCGAGAATACTAGAGGCCCCATTGGAGACATCCATTGCAACGCCGCACCGTAAGAAGAGCGGTAGTTGGTTGGATCTGAGTAATCGTAGTAGTAACGGTCGCCGTATTCCGCACCTGAGCTACGGTAATCGAATTCCGTATCCCAAACACTCGCCATATCGAAGAAGATACTGGTACGAATTTGGTTACGAACTTCGTCAGAAGCAAATGGTGTTGGAACAATCAACTCAAGGCTTGCCAACGCAACCGCGTTACCACCAACAGAATCGTCTGTTGCAGTATCAGCACCGTTGTTCGAGCCTGAGTAGTCACGATAAACCGCTTTCGGACCTACGGTATTCGAGCCGAAACCACGTAGTGTTGTAAAACCACCCGCGTAGTAGTTTTCGTAGAATGGGAACAAGTTATCGTTACCATCCGTTTGACCATAACCGTTACCATAACCTAGACGACCACGGAACAAGAGCGTGAATTCATGCTTCTTAGTCAGTGGAACGTATTGACGAACATCATACTGCATCTTGAAGTATTGAACGTCAGAGCCAGGTACGGTCATCTTATAGAATGCACGTTGGTGGTTACCCGCTGTAGGGAAGTAGCCACGGTTTAGGTTGTTACGTGTCCATGAGATGTTGAAGTCAAAATCATTTGTGTTCAACGCGCCGCTAGAGTCAATGTTGTCCTCTTGCGCCTGTAGGAACTGTTCTACCTGTAGGTAAGGAGACAAGTTACCGATCTTGTTGTGGGTGTAGCCAACACCAAACTCAAAGCGGTTCAGTTCGTCGAATGGGAAACCCCATGTCAAACTTGCGCCGTAACTTTGGTTGGTATAGTCAACGATACCCGCTTCAGATGCTTCGAACTCGTCGTAGAAGATCTTACCACCCAAGCTTACACCATCTAGGTTCCAGTAAGGGTCACGGTAGTCCAAGCTCACGTTTTTCTGGTAGTCGTTCATCATCGCGTTAATACCAACGCGGTTACCACTACCAATAAAGTTGTCTTGCTGTAGGCCAACCTGGAAGCTCACGCCCGATTCAGTACCGTAACCGACACCGAAGTTCACGCTGCCCGAGTTCGCTTCTTTAACAGAGTAAACTAGGTCAACTTGGTCATCGCTGCCAGGAACACGTACCGTTTGTACTTCTACGTTTTCGAAGTAGCCCAGACGGTTTAGACGCGTTT
The DNA here is from genome assembly GCF_000817815.1 of Vibrio owensii CAIM 1854 = LMG 25443. Classification (GTDB taxonomy): domain Bacteria; phylum Pseudomonadota; class Gammaproteobacteria; order Enterobacterales; family Vibrionaceae; genus Vibrio; species Vibrio owensii. The sequence goes on along the minus strand of NZ_JPRD01000040.1, from coordinate 59,873 downwards.
TACCCGTTTCGATTGATTTCGAGTTTAGCCAGCTGCCTTCCATCTGACGCATTTCACGACGCAGAACTTCGTCTTTGGTCGAGTTGTTACCCGTAAAGCGAATGTCGCGTACGTAAATACGGTTACCTGGGTCTACGTTCACAACAAGCGATACTTGTTTGTTTTCGTCGTCAAACTCAGGAATGGTGTTTACTTGTGGGTAAGCATAGCCAGATTCACCAAGCACACGCTTGATGCCTTCTTCCATTGACGTTACGCGAGAGCCGTTGTACGTCTCGTTGTCTTCAAATGGAACCAGTTTTTCGAACGTTGCTTCTTCACCAATTAGGTTGCCGCGGAATTTCACGTCCTTAACGGTGTACACGTCGCCTTCTTCAAGACCAAGGGTAATGTATACGCCTTTTTTGTCAGGAGAAATCGCCACTTGTGTCGAATCAACGTTAAATTTCAGGTAACCACGGTCTAGGTAGTAAGACTTCAGCGCTTCGATGTCACCAGCAAGAACTTGCTTCTGGTATTTTTCGTCCGCTAGGAAGTTCCACCATGGCACGTCAACGTTTAGGTTGAAACGAGATAGAAGGTCTTCATCAGAAAAGACTTCATTGCCGATAAAGTTGATTTGCTGAATTTTCGCCGATACACCTTCGGTGAAGACGAATTTCAAGTCAGAACGGTTACGAGGCAATGGAGTAACAACCGCTTTTACCGTCGCGTTGTATTTACCAACACTGTAGTAAAAGTCTTCCAAACCTTTTTCGATGTTGCTCAGCGTAGTGCGGTCAAGCGCTTCACCTTCACGAACGCCAGAAGCATTCAGGTTTTCTTGTAGCTGCTCGTCCTTGATTGCTTTGTTGCCTGAGAATGAGATGCTCGCAATAGTTGGACGCTCTTTCACTTGAACAACCAGAACATCACCATTACGCAGCACTTTCACATCTTCGAAGTTACCCGATGCGTACAATGCGCGAATGATCTCTGCAACATCGCCTTGGTCAACGGTATCACCGACACGTACAGGCATTTTCAGCAACGCTGCACCCAGTGCCACACGCTGCAATCCATCGATTTCAATATCTTGAACTACAAAGTTCTCTGCTCCGTTTGCAGATACACTGGTCGCCAGTAAACTTGCAAACAGAATTCGCTTAATCGCCATACTTGTTCTAATTATTCCTTGCTACTGCTTTTGTCTCTGAACTATCACAGACGAGTAAAATCATTAAATAGCGCTAACGCCATGAGCGAGAAGATAATCGCACCACCAATTCGATAGCCCATTTCCTGTACTTTCTCAGGTACTGGGCGTCGGATGACTGCTTCAATTGCAAAAAACAGCAGATGCCCACCATCCAACATTGGTAAAGGAACGAGGTTAATAATACCTAGGTTAACACTAATTAGTGCTAGAAAACCTAAAAAGTAGACCAGACCATAGTCTGCGGTCGCCCCTGCTCCTTTGGCAATAGATATTGGTCCGCTCAAATTGTTCAGACCAACGTCACCTACAATCAGTTTCTTAAGCATACTGATGGTAAGTCCAATAACTTGACCAGTTTTGTCAATCGCTTTGCCAATAGACTCGAATACACCAAACTGTAATTCGAAGCGATAACTTTCTGGCCATTCTGCGACTTCAGGTGCGATACCCGCGAAGCCAACCGTTTCTTTGTTAGCTAGCTCACGACTACCTGGAGTCAATGTGAAAGATTGCTCTTCACCTTGACGTAACACCGTCAGGTCAATTGGCGTTTCTGGGTTAGAACGAATGGCTTCAACCACTTCATCCCACTTAGAAATCTTATCACCATTAATCTCGATGATTTTATCGCCAGCTTGTAGGCCTGCTTGTTCAGCGGCACCACCTTCACTTACCTGTGCCAACTCCGTATAAATCTCTGGAGTGTAAGGTTTGAAGCCTAGCGATTGCATCGCAGATTGTGTTTCTGGATCAAATTTCCAATCACGGATATCAAGTGTCTTCGTGACTTCCGAGCCTACTTCATTAGCCGAAGAAAGCGTTACTGTCATCGAATCATCACCAATGTGGGAAACTAATCCCATGTTGACTGATTCCCAGTCCGGAGTTTTGATACCTGAGATGGATTTTAGTTCCATCCCTGATTCAATTCCTGCTTCTGCAATGATTGAATTGGGCGTAACTTCACCAATTACCGGCTTCACTGCTGGTACTCCAATCAGGAAAACCAACCAGTAGGCAACAATAGCAAACAGGAAATTAAAGATAGGACCCGCTGCCACAATCGACGTACGTTTCCACAGTGGCTTTTGGTCAAACGCCAAATGCTTTTCGTGCTCAGGCACTTCGTCAACACGGCTGTCCACCATCTTGACGTAACCACCTAGCGGAATCATCGAGATGCTGTACTCAGTTCCGTCTTTGCCTACTTTGCTCCAAATAGACTTACCGAAACCGATAGAAAACTTTTCAACTTTTACACCGCAACGACGCGCAACCCAAAAGTGACCATACTCGTGCACGGCCACCAAGATGCCCAGTGCAACGATAAAAGAAACCAAATTCCACAAAATACCAGTCATTAGCTACGCTCGCGTAAAAATTCTAAGGCGATAGTTCGTGACATTCTATCTAGCTCTATCAAGCTTTCCAAGCTATTCACATTCTCACTTTTATGGCTTGCAGTGATTTTGTTCAAAACTGATTCATTGATGCGAGCGATATCAGTGAAACCAAGACGGTTATTCAAGAAAGCATCAACAGCGACTTCGTTTGCTGCATTCAGAGCGGTTGTAGCATGTTGACCTTCGTAACAAGCATCAATCGCTAGCTTCAAACAAGGGTAGCGTGCAAAATCGGGTTGAAGGAACGTCAACTCACCCACTTGAGTAAAATCGAGTGGTTTCACACCAGCATTCACACGAGATGGGTAAGACATGGTCAGTGCAATCGGCGTTGCCATATCGGGTTCACCCATTTGTGCTAAAACGGAACCGTCTCGGTATTGCACCATTGAGTGAATCACCGACTGAGGGTGAATGATCACTTTCAGCTGTTCGCGAGCCGCATTAAACAGCCATTTTGCTTCAATGTACTCAAGACCTTTGTTCATCATGGTTGCAGAATCAACCGAGATCTTAGGTCCCATCGACCAGTTAGGATGAGCGATTGCCTGTGCAGGAGTAACACTCTCAAGATCAGCGATATCTGTGTAGCGGAATGGACCACCAGAACCAGTAAGCAGGATAGATGAAATGCCGTGCTCTTCTAGGTTACAGCGACCTAGGTTGGTTTGAACTTCTTGAGGTAAACACTGGAAGATCGCGTTGTGTTCGCTGTCTACTGGAAGTAGCTCCGCGCCGTGCTCTTCAACTGCATCGATAAACAGTTGCCCAGACATCACCAGTGCTTCTTTGTTAGCAAGGAGAACACGCTTGCCAGCTTTTACCGCTGCCATGGTTGGAAGCAGACCTGCCGCACCAACGATAGCCGCCATCACGCTGTCGACTTCTTCTAGGGCAGACACATGGCAAAGCGCATCAACACCACCCAACACTTCTGTACGAGGAGACACTGAAGCCAACTCTGACTTAAGCGCCACAGCCGCCGCTTTATCCGCCATTACAGCGTATTTAGGTTGCCATTTACGGCAAAGTGCGACCATCTTTTCAACGTTCGTGCTTGCCGCCAATGCGACGATAGAAAACAGCTCAGGGTTTTGTTCAACCACTTTAAGTGTGCTTGCACCGATTGAGCCTGTTGCACCAAGAATCGTTAACTTTTGCATGATGTAAGACCGTTAGAAAAACTCAGGAGCGACGACGCCGCTCCCGATAAATTAGAATACGTAGTAAAGAAGAGCAAATACTGGGAATGCAGCCGTTAGGCTATCAATACGGTCGAGAATGCCGCCGTGCCCTGGAATGATGTTACTGCTGTCTTTGATGCCAGAAACACGTTTGAACATGCTTTCTACTAGATCACCAAGAACAGAAATCACAACTGTAATCAGTGTGATGATTACCATGTGAATTGGGCTGGTAAATTGAATGTCAAACCAACCTGCGAACAACCATCCAACAATTAATGCTGCAATGATGCCGCCAATCAAACCTTCGATAGTCTTGTTTGGACTAACATGTGGCGCCATTTTACGTTTACCCATGCTTTTACCAGCAAAGTAAGCGCCACTGTCTGCAGCCCATACCAAGAAGCAAACGTACAGCACAAGTTTTGCGCCGTGGTATGGATCTACTGAAATATCAGAAGCTCTAAGGATGATCACACTCCAAAGGAAAGGGATCAAAGTTAGAAAACCAAACACATGACGCAGTGCTTTACTGTTTTGCCACAGATTGGTGGTTTTAGGGTAAGTAATGGCCATCCCACTTGCGATAATCCACCATGCAAAACCGAGCGCTAACACTGTGTAGTGTGGAGTTGCTAGTTGGTTAAGGCTTGCCGCATCTGGCGAGATGAATAGAAAACTGAGTCCGGTTACGACAACGGCTGGTACTAGCGCAGCGATGCGTGAATTGCTTTCTGTAAACTGGGTCCACTCCCAAAAACCTAATAGCGTAATCGCAGTCAAAGCGATAATGAAGCCGATTAGGGGTAATTTAAAAATACCTAAAATTACAAGGGGAGCTAAAATTAGTGCTGTTATTATTCTCTGTTTCAAACTAACTAGTCCTTATTGAGCAGCCATCAATGCCTTTACTTGCTCGCCAGTACAACCAAAGCGACGCTCTCGGTTAATAAACCAAGTCACAGCCTCTACTAAGCTGTCTTCATCAAACTCTGGCCAGTACTCCGGAGTAAAGTACATTTCAGCATACGCCATTTGCCACAGCATAAAGTTACTGATGCGACACTCACCACTTGTACGGATCAAAAGATCCACTTCAGGGAGATCTGCCATCGTTAAATGCTGGGTAATTAACTGCTCATTGATATCCTCTACACGGATTTCACCGTTACGCGCTTTTAACGCCAACGTTTTTGCCGCCTCTGTGATGTCCCATTTACCGCCATAGTTAGCCGCAATGTTAATCACCATGCCCGTATTGCCAGCGGTGAGTGCTTCTGCTTCGATGATTTTGCCTTGCAGTCGCTCACTAAAGCGGCTGGTGTCACCAATAACGCGCAAACGCAGATTGTTTTTATGCAGCTTTTTCACTTCGCTAGAAAGCACGGAAATGAACAGCTCCATCAGGAGACCCACTTCTTCCTCCGGACGACGCCAGTTTTCACTACTGAAAGCGAACAACGTCATGGCTTTAATACCGAGTTTAGAAGCAGCAGCGACGGTCTTACGAACGGCATTAACGCCTTTTTTATGACCGAATACGCGAGGTTTTCCTTTGGACTTAGCCCAACGACCATTACCGTCCATAATGATGGCAATATGTTTAGGGAGGGAATCAGAGAAGGCTTGAGAATTTTGCATAGGGAGTTAATTGAGTTCCATCAGTTGGATAGATTAACACAAAAAAACGCTGCACTGTGAGCACAGCGTTTTCCAACAGTGATGTAGGTGGGAGTATTAAACTTCCATCAACTCTTTTTCTTTAGCAGCAAGAACTTCGTCGATCTTCTTAACTGCTACGTCAGTCAGTTTTTGAATTTCGTCTTGTGCTTTACGATCTTCGTCTTCAGAGATTTCTTTATCTTTTAGAAGACCTTTTAGGTCGCTGTTTGCGTCACGACGGATGTTACGAACAGCAACACGTGCGCCTTCAGCTTCACCACGAACGATCTTAACTAGGTCTTTACGACGCTCTTCCGTTAGCGGTGGAAGTGGAACGCGGATGATTGTGCCAGCAGACATTGGGTTTAGACCAAGGTCAGACATCATGATCGCTTTCTCAACTTTTTGAGTTAGCTCTTTGTCGAATACAGTAATTGCTAGAGTACGTGCGTCTTCAGCAACAACGTTCGCTACTTGGTTAAGAGGAGTCGGCGCACCGTAGTACTCTACAGAGATACCAGATAGTAGGCTTGGGTGTGCGCGGCCAGTACGAACTTTAGAAAGGTTGTTCTTTAGCGCTTCAACGCTTTTGTCCATGCGCTCTTGCGCGTCTTTATTGATTTCGTTAATCACGGTTTCACCTTAAAAATGTCATCTTTCATGAAGAAAGCTTAAAGGGCTTAAGCAAAGCGAAACGCCATCCAATATCTCTTGTTGAATGGCGTTGAGATTTACGCGTCAGCGCAGATCAACGTGCCTTCAGCTTCACCCATTACCACGCGACGTAGTGCGCCTGGCTTATTCATGTTAAATACGCGGATTGGCATTTTGTGGTCACGAGCAAGTGTGAACGCAGCCAAGTCCATTACTTTCAATTCTTTATCCAGAATTTCAGTGTAAGATAGCTTATCATACAGCTCTGCGTCTGGGTTTGCTACTGGGTCAGCAGTAAATACACCATCAACTTTCGTTGCTTTTAGAACTACGTCAGCTTCGATTTCGATACCGCGTAGACACGCTGCTGAATCTGTAGTGAAGAATGGGTTACCAGTACCTGCAGAGAAGATAACTACACGGCCTTGGCGAAGTTCGCGGATAGCGTCTGCCCAGTTGTAATCGTCACACACACCTTTTAGCGGAATTGCAGACATTACGCGAGCGTTTACATAAGCACGGTGAAGTGCGTCACGCATTGCTAGACCGTTCATTACTGTTGCAAGCATACCCATGTGGTCGCCTACTACGCGGTTCATACCCGCTTCTGCAAGACCTGCACCACGGAACAGGTTACCACCGCCGATTACCACACCAACTTGAACACCCAGTTCAACCAGCTCTTTCACTTCTTGAGCCATACGGTCAAGAACCGCTGGATCAATACCAAAACCTTCTTCACCTTGAAGAGCTTCACCACTTAGTTTTAATAGAATACGTTGATATGCTGGTTTAGGGTTCGTAGTCATGGAGTTTACCTTCCAAAGAGAGTTGTCGATTAACAGTCATGAATAGACACAAGGTCACTTATAGCTATTCATCACGGCTAATTTTGCCCGCTCTTTTCGTAAAAAGACCGCAGCCTAGGCTACGGTCTAATATTTACACAAGTCGCTAAGGATTAACCTTTTTGAGCTAGTGCTACTTCTTCAGCGAAGCTCATTTCAGCTGCTTTCTCGATACCTTCACCTACTTCTAGGCGAACGAATGTAGCAACAGAAGCACCTTTCTCTTTTAGCATTTCGCCAACAGATTTCTTAGGTTCCATGATGAAAGCTTGACCAGTTAGAGAGATTTCGCCAGTGAATTTCTTCATGCGGCCGATAACCATCTTCTCAGCGATCTCTTGTGGCTTGCCTTCGTTCATAGCGATTTCAACTTGAACTTCTTTCTCTTTAGCAACTACGTCAGCTGGTACGTCTTCTGGGTTAACGAACTCAGGCTTAGAAGCAGCAACGTGCATTGCAACGTGCTTAAGAGTTTCTGCGTCGCCTTCACCAGCAACAACAACACCGATTTTCTCGCCGTGACGGTAAGAAGCGATTGCAGTACCTTCAACGTAAGCAACGCGACGGATGTTGATGTTTTCGCCGATTTTAGCAACTAGAGCTACGCGCTCTTCTTCGAACTTAGCAACTAGCTCTTCAGCAGTAGCTTTAGTCGCTAGAGCGTCAAGTGCTACTTTGTCTGCGAATGCAGTGAAGTTACCGTCTTTAGCAACGAAGTCAGTTTGGCAGTTAACTTCAAGAAGAACAGCAACGCCGTTTTCTTCTTTGATGATGATTGCGCCTTCAGCTGCAACGTTACCAGCTTTTTTAGCTGCTTTCGCTGCGCCTGATTTACGCATGTTTTCAATTGCTAGTTCGATGTCAGCGTTTGCTTCTACAAGCGCTTTTTTACATTCCATCATGCCAGCGCCAGTGCGCTCGCGAAGTTCTTTAACTAGAGCAGCAGTTACAGTTGCCATTCTCTATTCCTCGTTTGATTCGAAATAAGGTAAAAAACAGGGGCCTACATTGTCGGCCCCCATTGCTAACTATAACTCAGTCTATGCTACAACAAGGTTTCACATAGACTAAGTGTGACACAGAGCCGTTATTATTCAGCTTCTACGAAACCGTCTTTTTCAGCAACTGCTGCAACGTCTTTGTTGCGACCTTCAGACACTGCAGATGCTGCAGCGTTTAGGTATAGTTGAACTGCGCGGATCGCGTCGTCGTTACCTGGGATGATGTAGTCAACGCCGTCTGGGTTAGAGTTAGTATCTACCACAGCGTATACTGGAATACCTAGGTTGTTAGCTTCTTTAATTGCAATGTGCTCGTGATCAGCGTCGATTACGAATAGAGCGTCTGGTAGGCCGCCCATATCTTTGATACCACCAAGAGATTTCTCTAGCTTCTCCATTTCACGAGTACGCATTAGAGCTTCTTTCTTAGTTAGTTTTTCGAAAGTACCGTCTTGTGCTTGTGCTTCGAAATCTTTTAGACGCTTGATAGACTGACGAACTGTTTTGTAGTTCGTTAGCATGCCGCCCAACCAACGGTTGTTAACGTAGTATTGGTTGCTTGCGATTGCAGCTTCTTTAACAGCTTCAGATGCAGCGCGCTTAGTACCTACGAATAGAACTTTACCTTTCTTCTCGCCAACTTTAGCTAGTTCAGCTAGAGCTTCGTTGAACATTGGTACAGTTTTTTCTAGGTTGATGATGTGAACGCGGTTACGAGCACCAAAGATGAATGGCTTCATTTTTGGGTTCCAGTAACGAGTTTGGTGACCGAAGTGAACACCAGCTTTCAGCATATCGCGCATTGATACAGTTGCCATTTTAAAATCCTCTATGGGGTTAGGCCTCCACATCCCCCATAATTCCGACCAAGCTTCTGCTCAGCACCCCGGAACATGTGACGGAATGTGTGTGATTTAAAGATAAAAGTTAATTGGAAGAAGCTTGCTTCGCTACTCTTCTAATGAAAAGTAAAGAGAACAGTCCTCGATTCCGGCGCGCTTTATACCATATTTTAGCCTAAGATGGCTAGTAAAAATTGTTTCTTACAATTCTAATTTCCCTATCACACCTATCCCTACTCTCTTCTAAATTCCATGACTAGACTTCAAGTAAGAATGACTCATATTCTTAACTGGCTTGGGTTAACCGCAAGATGTCTGATAGAATGCGCGCATTCGCACGTTCACGTGCTTACGAATAAGTAGAGAAAGCCAATGTCAATCAAGATTAAAACTGCTGAAGAAATCGAACGCATGCGTATTGCGGGCAAGCTAGCCGCAGACACTCTAGAAATGATCGAACCGCACATCAAGGCGGGTGTGACGACAGAAGAATTAAACAAAATCTGTCACGATTACGCTCTAGAGCGTGGCGCTTACTCTGCACCGCTTGATTACCATGGATTCCCTAAATCAATCTGTACGTCAATCAACCACATCGTTTGTCACGGCATCCCTGCGACAGAAGATGAAAAAGGTGCAAATGGCCAAATGAAGCCAGCTGTACTTAAAGATGGCGACATCATTAACGTTGATATCACGGTTATCGTACCTAACGATGAAAACGCAGATCTAAGCGTTCGTCCACAAGGTTACCACGGTGACACTTCTAAGATGTTCCTAGTTGGTGATGTATCTCCAGCAAACAAACGTCTGTGTATGGTTGCTCAAGAGTCTCTATACATCGGTATGCGTCAAGTTAAGCCTGGTGCAACAGTTGGTGATATCGGTACAGCAATCGAGAAGTACATCAAAGAAAACAACAAGAACAACCCACGTAACAAGTTCTCTATTGTTAAGGACTTCTGTGGTCACGGTATCGGTGATGAGTTCCACGAAGAGCCACAAGTGGTTCACTACAAGAACAAAGACCGCCGCGTACTAAAAGAAGGCATGTGTTTTACTATCGAACCAATGATCAACGCGGGTAAATTCGGTTGTACTGTTGATGCTCAAGATGATTGGACGGTTTACACTGGTGACGGTAAAAACTCAGCACAGTGGGAACACACCATCGTGGTGACCAAAGAAGGTTGTGAAGTACTAACGCTTCGCAGCGATGATACCATTCCACGAATTATGAAAAACGTTTAATCGCCCATCACTTTCCATATCCCCGCCCATGCGGGGATATTTTTTATCTGCAGCAAATTTGTTAGATTGCTAATAGTTTTAGCTTGCACGGATAGCAAATATGACCCTTCAGTCACCTCTTACGTTTACCGATGAACAGATAAACATCGGTGAACTTAAGCAAGAACTCGAAAAATTCAGTTCATACCAAAAAGAAGAATTTCTACAGCACCACCCTGTGACCAACCTTGTTTTGTCACGCGCTGAGTACATGGATTTACTCCTCAATCGTTTATGGCAACACTTCGGATTCAACGACATCCATAATATTTCCTTAGTTGCCGTCGGCGGTTACGGGCGTGGTGAGTTACATCCTCTGTCTGATATCGACATTTTGATTCTGTCGAAGAACAAGCTGCCAAATGCTCTGGAAGCTAAAATCAGTGAGTTCATTACCCTATTGTGGGATTTACGCCTAGAAGTCGGCCACGCAGTGCGCACTGTTGATGAATGTGCAGAGATTGGACGTTCAGACTTAACCGTTGCCACGAACCTGCAAGAAGCGCGTTTGCTTTGCGGAAGTGAAGACACCTTCCAAGCCTTAAAGAAAGTGGTGTTATCTGATTCTTTCTGGCCAAGCGAAACTTTTTACCGTGCCAAGATTCAGGAGCAGCGTGAACGCCACGCGCGCTACCATGACACCACCTACAACCTCGAACCCGACATCAAGTCCACGCCGGGCGGCTTGCGTGACATTCACACTTTAAGCTGGGTGGCACGCCGTCATTTTGGCGCGACATCGTTACTAGAGATGAGTCGCTATGGCTTCCTGACCGATGCGGAATACCGTGAGTTGGTTGAATGTCAGGATTTCTTATGGCGCGTGCGTTTTGCACTGCATATTGAACTCCGTCGTTATGACAACCGTTTAACCTTTGCCCACCAAGCGCAAGTCGCGGAGCACCTTGGGTATGTTGGTGAAGGCAATCGCGGCGTCGAAATGATGATGAAGGAGTTCTACCGCACTCTGCGTCGTGTGGCAGAACTTAATAAGATGCTGCTCAAACTGTTCGACCAAGCCATCATCAACGGCGGGGCCTCACAAGACGCTGAAATCATCGACGAAGATTTCCAACGCCGTGGTTCACTGATCGAGGCTCGCAAACCTGCGCTGTTCCAAGCTCGTCCCGAAACCATTTTGGATATGTTCCTGCACATCGCCAATGATTCGAGCATTGAAGGCGTGAGCCCTCCTACGTTGCGTCAGTTACGTACTGCGCGTCGTCGATTGAACAAGTTCTTGCACACTATTCCAGAAGCGCGTGAAAAGTTTATGGCGCTGTGTCGTCATCCAAATGCGCTGCATAAGGCGTTCAGTCTAATGCACAAGCTTGGCGTACTGGCGGCGTATCTTCCGCAATGGAGCCAAATTGTTGGTCAGATGCAATTCGACCTATTCCATGTATATACTGTGGATGAGCACAGTATTCGTCTGCTCAAGCACATTAATACCTTCAGCTACGCAGAGAACCACAGCAAGCATCCAATTTGCTGCGAAGTTTATCCTCGAATTCAGAAGAAAGAGCTACTGATTCTGGCCGCGATTTTCCATGATATCGGCAAAGGGCGTGGTGGTGACCATTCGGTAATCGGGGAAGGTGAAGCGTACGATTTCTGTATTGAACACGGCTTGTCTAAGCCAGAAGCGAAATTGGTAAGTTGGCTAGTAAGGCATCACTTATTGATGTCCGTGACGGCTCAACGCCGAGATATTTACGATCCGGACGTGATTACCGAGTTTGCCAAGCAAGTGCGTGATGAAGAGTACCTTGAGTACCTTGTGTGTCTGACGGTAGCTGATATCTGCGCGACCAACCCTGAACTTTGGAACAGCTGGAAACGCACCTTGCTCGCGGAATTGTTCTATTCCACCCAACGTGCGCTGCGCCGTGGCCTAGAAAACCCTGTAGATGTACGTGAGCGTATTCGTCATAACCAACAAATGGCCTCAGCCCTATTACGCAAAGAAGGCTTCTCTGCTCGTGAAATTGAAGTGCTGTGGCAACGCTTTAAAGCCGATTACTTCTTGCGTCATACCCACAAGCAAATCGCTTGGCACTGCGAACATTTACTTCGTATGGAAGATCCAAGTAAGCCGTTGGTTCTGATCAGTAAGAAGGCCACTCGTGGCGGTACTGAAGTGTTCGTCTACAGCCCGGACCAACCAGCACTGTTTGCTACCGTCGTTGCTGAGCTTGACCGTCGCAACTTCAACGTACACGACGCGCAAATCATGACCAGTAAAGATGGTTATGTACTCGATACCTTTATGGTACTTGACCAACATGGTAAAGCGATTGAAGAAGGTCGTCACAGCGCAGTGACCAAACACATTACACACGTACTGGAAGATGGTCGTCCGACGAAAATTAAGACGCGCCGTACACCAAATAAACTTCAGCATTTCAACGTTAAAACCAAAGTCGACTTCCTGCCAACCAAGAGCAAAAAGCGCACTTTGATGGAGTTTGTCGCTCTCGATACACCAGGGCTTCTGGCAAAAGTGGGACGTACCTTTGCTGATTTGGGCATTAACCTACATGCGGCAAAAATCACCACCATTGGTGAGCGCGCTGAAGACTTGTTTATTCTGACGAGTGAAGCTGGCGGCAGGCTCAGTGAAGAGCAACAAGACGAGTTGCGTGAAAAGCTGATTGAAAAACTCTCTGACCCAGTTTCGGCTTGAGAGAAAACCAGCGCTTGATCAACAACTAAGGTGGGCAAGAACGATAGCGATCTTGCCCACAAGTTGAGCAATTTGACTAAATATCAGCTATCTAGCTCATAAATGGGCTGCTACAGTTGTATGGACTCCAATTCAATACACAGAGGTAGCCTATGTATCCACACCTCACTGGTTTGGGCATCCATGACCCGAAACAGATTGAACGTTACTCCCTGCGCCAAGAAGCACACAAAGACGTCCTAAAGATCTACTTTCACAAACAGAAAGGCGAGTTTTTCGCTAAGAGCGTGAAGTTCAAATACCCACGCCAAGTTAAAAATGTATTAGTAGATAGCGGCAGTCATAAATACAAAGAAGTAACCGAAATCAACCGTAACCTAACGCTTGTGATCGATGAGCTAAACAAGATCACCAAGCCTGTGAAAGTGGCTGAAGTGGATGTAAAAGAGAAGATTCTCTCTGATCTTCGTCATTTGGAGAAGGTCGTTTCCAGTAAGATCGCCGAGATCGAAGCGGATCTAGAAAAGCTGAAATAAAGCATTAAGACTGAAAAATTAAAAAGGGGGTTGGTACCGATACCAACCCCCTTTCTTTGTTTAATACAGCGAATAGCGGATCAACCTAACCGCTTATTGCACCAACGATGCATCCCACTCAAATCTCGCAAATAACTGCTGCCAAGTTTCATCGATATTGGCTTTCATCACGATTTCTTCATCGGTAAACGGATGCACAAAGCGCAACTCTGATGCATGCAGCAACAGTCGATGAGAATCGAATTCGGTACGGTACAACTTGTTGTGCTTGCCATCACCGTGTGTCGTATCACCAACGATTGGATGACGTAGGTGAGCCATGTGACGACGCAACTGATGCTTACGCCCTGTCTTTGGCTTCATTTCCATCAAACAGTATCGTGTGGTCGGGAACTTACCTGTTGAATAAGGAACTTCCACTTTTGCTAGCGGTTTGTATGCCGTTACTGCTTCTTGTGCTTCTTTCTCTTGCGAAGCAAACTTATCGGCAATCTTATCGAGTTCAACTTTCAGAGCGTAATCCAGTACGCCTTCTTCCTCGATCCAGCCTCGAACGATCGCATGATAGGTTTTCTCCATCTTGTGCTCAGCAAACATAGGCATGACTTGTGAAGCAACTTCACTGGATAAAGCAAACACAAGTACACCTGAGGTTGGGCGATCCAAGCGATGCAGTGGAAACACATGCTGCCCAATTTGATCGCGCAGCGTTTGCATCACGAATTGAGTCTCATGCTTATCCAACCAACTACGGTGCACTAGCATTCCGGCAGGTTTGTTGACCGCAACAAAGTACTCGTCCTGATAAACGATCTCTAATAAAACGGGTTCAACAGATGGTGATGTTTCTTGTTCTGACATTGAGGTTACTTACATAGTTCGTCGATGGTTCGAATAGTCACTAATAGCTCGGCGTAATGCGGCTCTTGTTTCCACGCTTCTGCAAAATACGGTTCAATAGAAAAACCGCGAGGTAAAGGTTGGTTACTTTCCACTAACGCATGCATACGGGCAATAAAGATCCACTGCAACCACTCATGCGGATGAAGTGTATCAATAGCAAATGGTTCCGTGCTTTGCAGTGCTTGTTCTGATGGCATAGTGTGCTGCCACAGCTCATGATGGCGCAATTGTGCTTCAAGTTGTTGAAGTAAGTCGACCAATTGGGTGTTTGTTGCCATTAATTCCGTCTCGAACCTTGAATTAGCCGAGAATGATACCATTTCTTGTGAAAAGAACATTAGGATGTCGTATTTAATGGAAAACATTCAAACCCTCACTCAGCTGTTAAATAACAGCCATTGTGAATATCAAATCTTCGACCTTGGTCGTCGTATCAAAACCATCGATGCACAAGTGTTTGCGGATGTGGAAAAAGGCCAGTGCCCTTACCCATTCCCAATGCAGCGTAAAGCGCACCTCGCAATCGCGTACTGGAATGAGCAAAAGCAGCCTTGGATTTGGTTTCTAAAGTTTGAGCTGGATGAGCGTGGTTTGCTTAAGCAATCCGACATCGGAAACTTCATTAAATACGTCGTTGAAGCGATGGGGACTCGCCTGAGTGAGGAAATGTCGGAAGAGCAACAACAAAAGCTTTCTAACAACCCATACACGTTTAAACCTGCAGAAGAAAAGATGGCTGTCTTCCACAGCCAAGTTCGCGCGAACTTAGACTTACCCACCAGCCAGTATTACGAGCACACTCAGCACTACTTTACCGGTGACCTAGGTTGGGACAACTGGCAAACCGTTGGTCTGCAAGGCATCACTGATATGGCAGCACGCTTAGGCAAAGAACAAAATGCCGTGACTTTGCGTAAAGCCCTTAACCACTTGCCTAATGAACCACTTTACGCCCTACTCGGCGCGCTTGAACATGTCGATCTACAAGAACGCTTGGCAGAGCGCATTGCGGAAAAAGCGAAGCAAGAAATTGAAAGCAACGAACCTGACTTGTTCTTACTCTCTGCTTTGATTCGAGCTCTGGCGGGCGCACCAACCGAGATTTCCTTGCCAATCTTGAAGGCAATTTTACAGAGCCCACGTTTGAGCCACCAAGAAGTGTTGATCGGCATCGCTGGCCGTACTTGGCACCTACTCGCTGACGCAAGCGTCGCTGAGCAATTTTTGCTGCGCCTCGCACAAACTGGGAACCAAGCCCTATTTAATCAATTGTTTGCCGATTTAGTTATGCTACCAGAGCTAAGAATGGTATTGCTACCTTTGCTGCACTCTAGCCCATCGGAAGAGCTAGCGACGGCATTAGTCAAACTGCAGCAAGCAACAAAGGGATAATGAAGGATTAGGGATGATCGGTGACCTACTAGCCATTTTAGGACTGTGCTTTTTTTGTTTTTTGTTTTGGCAACAACGACGTCAGTCAGAGTTGGCAAAAGCGGCTATTTCGCGTAAGTGTGATCAATTAGATTTGCAATTGGTCAGCATTGCATTTGGTGCGCATAAATTGAAAACGCCAGACGGAATCTGGCGCTGGCATACAGTGTATCAATTTGAGTTTTCATCCCTTGGTGATGATTGCTACCAAGGAGAGTTAACGATGATCGGGTTTAGGCCGCTGAACTTTCACCTACCGCCACATCGCTTGTAAATTCCATTTCAAAGTAAGGGCCGTAAAGGTCCTTGCTTTCTCTCTTTTTTGTAAATCCTAGTTTTTCCAGCACTGCCATGGATGCTTTGTGGTGGCTATTCACATTTGCTTTGACTTTGTGTAGCCCAAGCTCACGGCACGCTTTCGGGAAAAACGCCTTTAGCGCTTCTGTCGCTAACCCTTTACCCCAATAAGCTTTATCAAAGATAAACCCTAGCTCTGGTTCATGATCTAGGTTTGAAATGAACACGTGTCCCATATAATCACGGCTGGTACTCTCAAGCACCGCCATACTGTGGACATTCTCATCGTCCAGAATCTTCTCAAACAACTGTTTGGCAGAAGACACGGTATGAGGTCCATTCATCTCTGCGCGATTTTTAGCGCAGCAATTCAACATCACGAACTCTAGTTGCAACGACTCATTGTAGGGTAGAAGAAGCATTCTTCTGGTTACTATGGTCACATCTGTTCCTTGATTACAGCAAACTTAATTTATCCGCATAGCAGAAGCTCAAGAGCTATCGATTGAAAAGCCATCGATTTGTATGCGGCACATAACGCCTTTTAGAGAAGCCGAAAGTTAAACCAACTGATTGGAAAGGATATTGATCTGGATTGTTTTTTATTCAGTGTTATGAGGAATTTATAAATAATGTGATATCGCCTACTTTCAATCATCCAAAAATATGAAAGCGCGATAAATAAGAAAGACCCCGACACAAAAGTATCGGGGCCATAGTCTTACTCGCAGCAGTCCGGCTACTAATTAGTGCTCCATGCATCATCCATAATAGTGGCTGAATCCGTCAGCTTAGTCCTTACGTCGCCGTCCTAGCGGTGTCCTTATCATCCTGATAGCTAACATTCCCCGTTAGCACACATCACTTGTTCCTTGAGCGGTGTCCTTTGCATCGTCCTGATGCTGTCCTTACCTCAATCCAATGAGGGGTCCATTGTCTATCCTTAGTCATCAACATCCTATTGATGAATGTATCCTTACAATGTCCTACGCTCCTTGCTTGATCACTCATCCTGAATAATCAAATCGTCGTCCTGACGATGACCAAATCCTTGGTGCTTTCCTGTTCCATGTCTGCTTCCTGCCGACAAGGTTTAATTTACGCTTTTCCCTTTAAATCACAATCTACCCGAGAAAATCTTTTGTTGAAAAACTTAGTTAACAGCATGTTAAAAGGATATTTTTCATACACTTACAGGCAAAACATTCTGTTTGGCTGATGACGAAATCGTTTTCTCTCACAACCCGTGTGAGAGATCTCGCACAAGGCACTGCCGAAATTGCTATTCGCTAAAATCAACCGCGCAAAGTATGATGATAGAAGTCATTTTAGTAGGGACAAATTATGTTAACTCAAGACGTCACTAAAGAGCTGGAAGCCGTGATGGAGCAACTACAGCAGCAAGGCAAAGAGCCCACTGTGGCACTGGTAAAAGCACGAATGAAAACGCCCGTACCGATGCCTGCATTAATCGCAACCATCAAAAGTTGGAAGAGCGCAAACCGTATCCCTAAAGTGGAAGTAGCGGTGCAAACTCCGAAAGAAGAAGATCGTATTGTTGCGCTGGAGAATACCGTGGCGAAGTTGGTTGCTCGAGTAGAGGAACTGGAAGCAAAACTCAATGAGAAAACATCATGAAGCTGTGGGTAGATGCGGATGCTTGTCCGAAAGTAATCAGAGAGACGATTGTACGCGCCGCTGAGCGCACAGGCGTTGAATGTACATTTGTAGCCAACCATGTGGTCCCTGTACCAAAACGTGCCAATATCCACTCTTTACAAGTCCCTGCTGGCTTTGATATTGCCGACAATGAAATTGTTCGTCGTGTCGAAACCAATGACTTAGTGATCACCTCTGATATCCCATTGGCAGACGAAGTGATCAGCAAAGGTGCTCAAGCACTGAGCTCACGAGGCGAGTTATACACCAAAGACACCATCAAAGCGCGCTTGAATATCCGTGATTTCATGGACACCATGCGCTCAAGTGGCATTCAGACTGGCGGCCCTGCAGCTTTGTCTCAAACGGAGCGCAGAGAGTTTGCTAACCACCTCGATAGAATCCTTGCCAAGCGTTGATTGCGCCTCCCCCTCGCATGAAAATCATTCGTTGATGAAATAGGAATCACAAAACTCCGTTCTTTGTTGTTAGAACAAGAACGGAGTTTTATTTATGAAGCCACGGATTGCCTTTTCTCTCACTTTGCTTTTATCGAGCCCTCTTTCATTGGCTAACAATGAGTCTTTTGGCATTGTTGGCGGCAGCGCCACCTATGGCGAAAGCGTGTTTTCCATCAAAGACACCCCTCAATTTGGCGCAACACCGAATCTGTTTTATTCAGGGCCGATAGGTTTTATCGATGGCAGCTTAGCCAACTGGCAAGCGTTACCCTACGTAGGCGTATCGGCCAATTGGCGTTTTGCAGAAGTCTCCGATACCTTTGCCGATTTGCCAAATGGCATCAACGACCGCGATGGTAATGGCGAGCTTGGTATTACCTTAGGAACGGTTGGCGCAAGACTGACTTATTTGCATGATGTCACTTCGGAACACAATGGCTATGAAGTTCAATTGCATCTCGGTCGGACGTTAGAAACTTGGTTGCCACCTTTTACCCTGACTCCATATCTTGAAGTCGACTATCGTGACAAAAAACTCTCTCACCACCTTTACAGTGTCTCTGCACAAGAGGCCGCAGCATCTGGGTTAAACGAGTTCAAAGCCGACTCTACTTTTGTTTATCAAGCGGGAATTATCGGTTTGTATGAGTTCACACCATCTTGGATTGGTATTTCTAAAGCTGAGTTTGTGCATCACGATAGCGACAGCCCTTTAATTCAACGTGATTTGGGATGGTCGTTTGAAGTCGGCCTAACTTATCGCTTCGCCGGACTTTAAACAAAAAAGCCTGCGATAAACGCAGGCTTTGAGAGCTGAGTGAGGTTGCCAATTAAGGCGTGTAGTACGTTGCCGCACCAGGACCTACTGGTAAACCGAATACGAATACCCATAGGTAGAACAACACACTCCAACCTACGATAAAGCAGATTGAGTATGGCAGCATGGTCGCAATCAACGTACCGATACCTAGGTTCTTCATGTAGCGTGTTGCTACTGCAAGGATAAGACCGAAGTAGCTCATCATTGGAGTGATGATGTTCGTCGTTGAGTCACCGATACGGTAAGCCGCCTGAATCGTTTCTGGCGCGTAACCCACAAGCATTAGCATAGGAACGAAGATAGGTGCTGTTACCGCCCACTGTGCCGATGCAGAGCCGATCATAAGGTTAATGAAGCCACACATTAGGATGAATGCGAAGAACAACATTGGGCCAGTTAGACCGATGCTTTGTAGGAAGTCTGCACCCGCTACTGCGAATACTTGACCAAAGTTAGTCCACTTGAAGAAAGCAACAAACTGAGCGGCGAAGAATACCAATACAATGTACATACCCATTGAAGACATTGACTTCGACATTGCATCAATCACGTCACGATCGTTTTTCATTGTGCCAACCACTCGGCCGTACACAAAACCAGGAATCGCGAAGAACACAAAGATGAATGCTACGATACTCTTCAGGAATGGAGAGCCCGCGACCGTGCCAGCATCAGAACGCAGAACACCGTCAGCAGGAACGATAGTCCATGCCAGTAGCGCTGATACTGCTAGAACAGCGATACCCGCCAGTTTAAGGCCTTTCTTCTCTACGTCAGTCAGTGTACCCATCTTATCTTGAGACAGGTCTTCCGCTGCTTCTTCATCGTTGTATTTGCCAAGTTTCGGCTCAACGATTTTCTCCGTTACAAATGCACCAGTAATCGCGATAAAGAAGGTAGAAACAAACATGAAGTACCAGTTTACTTCTGGGCCTACCGTGTAAGTTGGGTCAATCATCTGTGCAGCTGTTTCAGTGATACCTGAAAGCAGTGGGTCAACCGTACCAATCAGTAGGTTTGCCGAGTAACCACCAGATACACCAGCAAATGCGGCTGCTAGACCAGCAAGCGGATGACGACCTAATGAGTGGAACAGCATTGCAGCTAATGGGATCAACACCACGTAGCCAAGCTCAGATGCCGTGTTTGAAATGATACCTGCGAAAACAACAGTCACAGTAACCATGCGCTGAGAAGCGCCCATTACTAGGCCACGCATTGCAGCAGAAAGTAGTCCAGAATGTTCTGCAATGGCAACACCAAGCATCGCAACCAAAACCGTACCTAACGGTGCGAAGCCAACAAAGTTTTTCACTAGGTTAGTAACAATCAGTTCTAAGCCGTCAGCATTTAGCAGACTGATTACTTGAATCATACCGTCCGCTGCACGACCCGGTGCGCCTTCTGGGCGAGGATCCATGACTGCGACTTCAAAGTAGCCCGCGATACCGGACATCACTAAGATTGCAAGACAGAAAATGGCGAAAAGTGTGATTGGGTGGGGTAAAAGGTTCCCCAAATATTCAACTGTATCTAAGAAGCGCGTGAATAGTGGCTTCTTTGGCGAGTTTTGTTTCATTGAAGCAGATGAACTCATCTGTTCCCTCCTTGTATTTATTCCTGCGCATTTGTGACAAAAATGTCATAAAGCTTGCGCAGGGTACTCGACACAAGGGTTAAGTGAAAGTTCAAAACGTTACAGAATGTAACTTAAAGGCGGATTTATGACCTATTATCGATAAAAATATAGTTATATCACCCGCATATAGATCATAAATCAGCATTATAAGTAACTACATCCCATAAATTATTACGATATTTATGGTTATTTCTGCACCGCCTTGAAGCGCGGGTTCGACTTACAAATAACGTATAAACGCCCTCTTCTTTTTACGATTTGGCAATCAGGGTGTCGGCTTTTTGCGCTCTTTAATGATTTAACAACTTTCATCTCTTAGTCCTTATCTTTATTAAATTGACCAAAGCGACGATTAAAGTTCGCAATACGACCTTCCGCTTGAACCACACGTTGCTTACCGGTGTAAAACGGATGAGAAGCGGATGATACATCGAGAGTGAAATATGGATAAGTTTTGCCATCTTTCCATTCGATAGTGCGATCAGTGTGTAGTGTCGACCCCACAACAAAGTATTCGTCTACGCTTGTGTCGTGAAATACCACGGGACGGTATTCTGGATGGATACCCGGTTTCATATTAATTGTCCTTTCGATTAATTGTTATGTTATAACAATTCAATTAAGAATCATTATCAACAAAAAAGCAAGCGGAATTTTGTGGTACTTTAGCTTCCATCTCCCATGCATAAGACAACGTATCCATGTATTCCATTGAGCCTATTGGGGTTATTCAAAGCCCATACAAAGAGAAATTTGCTGTCCCTCGCCAACCTCGTTTGGTGCCAGCCGCGCGCTCACGCGTCAAACTTCAAGGCACAGCAAATAGCCCAGAAGCCGTGCGCGGATTGGAGCAGTTTTCTCATGTTTGGTTGTTGTTTTTGTTTGATCAGAATTTAGAAGCCGGATGGAAACCAACGGTGCGCCCACCTCGTTTGGGAGGCAATGAGCGTATTGGTGTGTTTGCTTCACGTTCGACCTTTCGCCCGAATGGCATTGGTATGTCAGCGGTAGAAGTTAAAGGTATCAGCAAGCAAGGCGATCAGATCTATTTGGATCTTGGTAACGTAGACTTGGTCGATGGCACGCCAATTGTTGATATCAAACCATACATCCCCTACTCAGATTCTATTGGAGAGGCACAAGGTGGCTATGCGGAAGACGAGCCTGAAAAATCACAGGTCGACTTCTCTTCAGTGGTACTGGCAGCACTCGAAAAGCGTGACGATACTGAGTATGTCAAAACAGTGATCGAGCAGGTTCTGGCGCAAGATCCTCGTCCGGCTTACAAGAAAAACAAGCCTGACAATAAGGAATATGCGGTAAATTTGTTCGATCTGAACGTTAAGTTCACGGTTAGCGATAACTTAATAACAGTTACTGCGATTGAAAGCTTTTGACAAAGGCATTTGGCTGATATTATAAGCGGCTAACAATTTTCCCCTTGTGGGACCTTCATACTCCTGTCCATTCTGGCTTGAGTATCTAACTTTAATAAACGGATAAATTTAATGCGTACCAGTAATTATCTTCTTTCTACTCTGAAGGAGACTCCAAACGACGCAGAAGTAGTGAGCCACCAGCTCATGCTACGCGCGGGTATGATCCGTAAGCTGGCTTCAGGTCTTTACACCTGGCTGCCTACTGGTCTACGTGTGCTGCGTAAAGTCGAAAACATCGTTCGTCAAGAAATCGACAATGCAGGTGCAGTCGAAACTTTGATGCCCGTTGTTCAGCCGTTTGAACTATGGGAAGAGACAGGTCGTTCTGAGAAGATGGGCCCTGAGCTACTCCGCTTTACTGACCGTCATACTCGTCCGTTTGTTCTTAGCCCTACAGCTGAAGAAGTGATCACTAGCCTTGTGCGTAACGAAGTGAGCTCTTACAAACAGCTTCCACTAAACCTGTACCAAATCCAGACTAAATTCCGTGATGAGCGTCGCCCACGTTTCGGCGTAATGCGTGCACGTGAATTCTGCATGATGGATGCATACAGCTTCGACATCGACAAAGAAGGTCTAGAGAAATCTTACCAAGCGATGCACGATGCTTACTGTAAAGCATTTGATCGCATGGGTCTTGAGTACCGTCCAGTACTTGCTGACTCTGGCGCTATCGGTGGTAGTGGTTCTCAAGAGTTCCACGTACTTGCTGAAAGCGGCGAAGACCTAATCGCATTCTCTACTGAGTCTGATTACGCAGCGAACATCGAAAAAGCAGAGGCGGCAGCACCTGCAGGTGAGCGCGCTGAACCAACTCAAGAGATGACGCTGGTTGATACGCCAAACGCGAAAACAATCGCGGAGCTTGTAGAGCAACACGGTCTAGCAATCGAGAAGACAGTAAAAACTCTATTCGTTAAAGCGTCTGATGAAGTAGATGCTGACATCATCGCTCTTATCGTTCGTGGTGACCACGAGCTAAACGAAGTGAAAGCAGAAAACCTACCTCAAGTTGCTTCTCCACTAGAGATGGCAACAGAAGAGGAAATGCGTGCACTTATCGGCGCTGGCGCTGGTTCTCTAGGCCCTGTTGGCCTTGAACTTCCATTCATCGTTGACCGCTCTGTTGCTGTAATGAGCGACTTCGGTGCGGGCGCAAACATCGACGGTAAACACTACTTCGGTATCAACTGGGGTCGTGACGTTGAACTAGGTCAAGTTGAAGATCTACGTAACGTAGTAGAAGGCGATCCAAGCCCATGTGGTCAAGGTACGCTAATGCTTAAACGTGGTATCGAAGTTGGTCACATCTTCCAACTAGGTAACGTTTACTCAGAAGCAATGAACTGTGGTGTTCTTGGTCCTGACGGTAAGAACGTAATCCTAGAGATGGGTTGTTACGGTATCGGTGTATCACGTGTTGTTGCTTCTGCAATCGAGCAAAACCACGACAAATACGGCATCATTTGGCCAGACGCACTAGCGCCTTTCCAAGTGGCTATCGTTCCTATGAACATGCACAAGTCTGAAGAAGTGAAAGAAGCAGCTGAGAAGCTGTACGCTGAACTGACGGCTATGGGTATCGAAGTACTATTCGATGACCGTAAAGAGCGCCCAGGCGTAATGTTCTCTGATATGGAACTTATCGGTATTCCTCACACTATCGTGATCGGTGATCGTTCAATGAAAGAAGGCAACTTCGAGTACAAGAACCGCCGCTCTGGTGAGAAGACAGCCGTTGCAATGGCAGACATCGTTGAGCACGTTAAAGCTCAACTACAATAAGCTGCAATAAGCACACTGTGCTGAATATATAGCGATGAAAAGGGTTGGCTTCGGTCAGCCCTTTTTTACATCTGATTTTCTAAGTGTGTAGACCGTCTCTAATATTTACGTTGTTAATCTTTGGTTCAGATTTATCACCTTACACTGGATTCAATCTAGTAAGGAGGTTACTCATGGATCTAAAAAGTCTTCTTAACCAAGCACTCAAATCAGACCTACTTAAACAAGGTAGCGACGCGCTCAGCAAACAAACGAGCAATATCAAATCATCATCAAGTTCTAGCCAGCTAAAAACGCTTGGCGCAGGTGCGATTGGTGGCGGCCTTATCGGCATGCTAATGGGCTCTAAGAAGAGCAAAAAGATGGCCAAAAAAGTCGGTACAGGCGCACTCAAAGTCGGTGGCGCAGCGGCACTAGGTGCTCTGGCTTACAAAGTCTACAACGATTGGCAAGCAAAACAGGATACACAAGGTGTCAACGAAAGCTTCGATCCTGATGACAACAAACATGCAAAACTGATCCTCAAAGCCATGATTGGTGCAGCGAAAGCGGATGGCCATGTGGATGAAGAAGAAATGGCTCGCATCGAACAAGCACTGACGGAAATGGGCGCAGATGATCATGTAAGACAGTTGGTTCATCAAGAGCTACATAAGCCTCTCGATCCGGCGGAAATTGCACGCTTGGCGACCTCTCCACAACAGGCTTCAGAAATATATCTGGCATCACTGATTGTGGCCGATGAGCAAAACTTTATGGAAAAAGCGTATTTGCAGGAACTTGCGAAGCAACTCAACCTTGCTCCAGAAGTGACGCATCAATTGGAAGCACAGTTGCAGTGATGAATGTTTGCTCAAGTTGCTTGTTAACTTGAGCCAAAACAATTCTCTGCTTTGAGTTTCAAAACGGCTATGTGTATATTTGAGAGCAGTTATCATTTATTAAGGATTTAGCCATGCAAGTATACGGCTGTTGTGAATTAGTTCGTGAGCTTTACGCTCAAATCGGTAGTGGCGATCAAGCATACGTGCCTCAGGCAATCTCGTGTGCCGTAAGAGCACTGAATGACGTTGCGGCAGACGAGTCTCTACCAAAAGACGTGCGTGAAAAAGCGGCGTTTGCTGCGGCAAACCTACTGATCTCTGATTTCGAGGATAAGTAATGAATCTAGCTAACTTCGAATCCATGGATCCAATCATGCTGATGAGCATCGTCAACATGAAGCTACGTGACGACTTCGGTGGTGATCTGGATAAGCTGGTTGCATTCTTTGATATCGACCGCGCAGCACTTGAAGCAAAGCTGGCAACGGCGGGTTTTGACTTTCTGCCTGAAGTAGGTCAGTTCCGTTAACCGCCCATCGCGACGGACAACGTAAACATCGAATAGAAAAAAGGGCTTGATGCATTCATCAAGCCCTTTTCTTTTGTGCTTTGCGTAAGCCGATTAGCCGAACGAGGCCCAAATAACGGTCGCTACCAGAATCGGACAAACAAACTTCACGTATGCCGGCCACAACTTACCGAACCAACCTTGAGTGAACTCAGGACAACCTTGCTCAAGCTCTTTGATTTTTGAGTGACGATTCCATACCCAGCCACCAAATAGACAGAACAATAACGCCGCCATAGGTTGTAGATATTGCGTTGCGATGGTCGCAACCATGCCAAACAGTGCGCCGAAGTTAAATACGATAACCACACTGAACAGCGCAATCAGGCCACCTAATACCCAGCTTGTCGTGCTGCGTTTCGTGTTGAATCGCTCACCCACCAGTGCAACCGGACATTCAAGCATCGAGATAGAAGACGTCAATGCTGCAATCGTCAGTAGTAAGAAGAAAACAATTGAGAACAGTTGACCAAGCAAACCTAAGCTATCAAACATCAGCGGTAGAACTGTAAATACCAGTGTATCTGAACTTAATAGCGAACCATCTTCTGCATAGATTTGAACGCCTTTTTGCATCGCAACGAACATTGCAGGCATCACCACTAGACCAGCAATAAAGGCAACTGCGGTATCGACCATAGTCACGTTCATCGCCATCTTCGGCAAGTTCTCTTTCTTACTTAGGTAAGAGCCATAGATAAGCATCGAACAGCCACCGATGGTCAGAGAGAAGAAGCCTTGGCCCATTGCGGCAAGGATAAGTTTGCGATCCCATACTTTCTCGAAATCAGGCACTAGGTAGTGTTTCAAACCTTCCATCGCACCGTTTTGCGTCATGATGTAGATGAACAGCAAACCGAACAGAACAAACAGTGCTGGCATTAGACGTGTAGACCACTTTTCAATGCCCTGTTTTACGCCGCCCTGTACGATCAAAATGGTTAATACATAAAATGTAATCGTACCAAACAAGTTGCGTTCAACGCTGAAGCCTTTCAACCATTGTGTCGCCGCTTCCATACCCATGATGTCGGTCACTGCACCCAACATAAAGCAGATCAACCAACCGCCTACAATCGAGTAAAACGCCAAAACCGCACTTGGCACACTCAGACCAATCCAACCAACTAGGCCGCCAAGCTTCTTGCCCACAGGGTTGTCTGTTAGAGAACGCATACTGTCTACTGGGTTGGCTTGACCATGACGACCGATCGCCATTTCAACCACCAGCATTGGGAATGCAACGATAAGAATCATCACCAAGTACACCAACAAGAAGGCGCCACCGCCGTTACTTGCTGCTTGGGTAGGAAAGCCCCAAATATTACCTAGACCCACTGCAGCACCTGCTGCCGCTAAGATGAATCCAAGGCGTGAGCCAAAATGCTCACGAGGCTGAGAAGAAGTTTGTTGTGTCATACCACTCACACAAAATATCAATGAACTAGCTGACTAGTACACTATAGCAATATCTTCTACTCAACAAGAGTCATTAGGTTAATTACTCGACAATCAGATCAATTAGCAGACATTCAGTTTGTAAATTTCCACGTACATCTCATATTCACCAAGTATCGTTTTCTGTCTTTTTGATGATTTTATAAATCAGCGTGAAGTGAGCCGAAAAATAATGAGCCGAGTTGTAAAGTCCGAATAGTTCAGCGTGATTTCGTGTTGAAAAGTGAAACATAACGCTTCGAATTTCTCTCCTGATGTCTATTTATCAACTAGTTATCTAACTATATCTGTTCATGTTCTTACGAACATCGAGTAACTCAAGGAGAGAAAAATGAAGTTCACTCTACTGCATGGCGCAGTAATAGCCGCGCTTAGCGTCAGCTATCAAGCTCAAGCCTACAACTGCCAAAACTTATCAACCTGGGATAGCGCAACCGTCTACAACTCTGGCGATCAAGTGCAAACCAAAGGCGCTGCGTATGAGGCTGCTTACTGGACACAAGGTAATGATCCGGTAAACAACTCAGGCCCATGGGAGGCGTGGAAAGGCCTTGGACAATGTGATGGTGGCGGTACAAACCTCCCTCCAACGGTGTCTTTCTCCTCTCCTGCAGATAATGCTCAGATCCCTGAAGGCAGCGTAATCACTTTGTTAGCAAACGCCGCTGACGAAGACGGCCAAGTGGCTCAAGTCGAATTTCTTGCTGGTAACCAGACCGTTGCTGTTGTTACCCAATCCCCTTTCCAAGCTAACTGGACAGCAGTAGAGGGTGTCTCTCAGTTAACGGCAATCGCCACCGACAACGAAGGTGCGGTAACCACAACCAATGTTTCTATCTTCGTTCAACCGCAAACCGAACTACCACCTCCAACCGTTTCTCTAACGAGCCCAACAGGCACGGAAACACCAAGTGTGGGTGACACTATTTCGGTAACGGCCGATGCAGCAGACAGCGATGGTTTAGTCACTCAAGTTGAGTTCTTCATAAACAACCAATCCGTTGCCGTCGATACTGCGGCTCCATATGAATACGTCTGGACGGCGGCAGTCGGTACTCATACCTTCAAAGCGCAAGCAACCGATGATTCAAACCTGACAACTATGAGCCAAGAAGTCTCACTCATCGTCAGCGATTCCAGTTCTGGTGGCTGTGCAGATGCTGTACCTTATGTAGCTGGTAACCGCTATGAAGCAGGTACACTCGTCTCTAATCTCAACCAGAAATACCGCTGTGATGTTGCAGGTTGGTGTTCTTCTGATGCAGCCTGGGCTTATGAGCCGGGTGAAGGTTTGTACTGGCAGGATGCGTGGACTGGGCTAGGTGCATGTTCTACACCGCCTCAAGTCGCTATAACCGCACCAAGCGAAGGACAAGTCTTACTCGCAGGTGACAGCGTTGAAGTCTCGGCGGATGCCAGCGATGCAGACGGTAGCGTGACTCAAGTAGAGTTCTTCGCCAATGACACCAGTTTAGGTGTGGTTGCTCAAGCACCATATTCCGTTCTATGGAATGCAACGCTAGTTGGTGCCAATCAACTAAAAGCCGTTGCCACAGACAACGATAACAATACGTCCGAGTCTGTCGTTAATGTGACTGTGAGTGACCAAGATTTGGTGATTTCATTGACGTCACCGAGTGCAGGTCAAACCGTCGGTTTAGGTAAGAATCTCGTTCTAAGCGCAGATGCAACCTCACTAACCTCTGGCGTGAAACACGTCGACTTTATGGTGAACGGTGCAGTTGTCGCAACCGACACAACGGCACCTTACTCGGCGAACTGGACACCTGCCGCGATTGGTAGCTTTACGGTAAGCGCTCAAGCCACCGATCTTGCAGGTACAACCGCGCTTTCTGATGCGGCATCGATTACCGTTGTTGAACAAACTGAGAAACGTCATAAGTTGATTGGTTACTGGCACAACTTCGTGAACGGTGCAGGCTGTCCTATCCGCCTCGCCGACATGTCTGATGCATGGGATGTGATTGATATTGCCTTTGCAGAAAACGACCGTAACAGCGATGGTACCGTGCACTTCAACCTGTACTCTGGTGACATCTACAGTGATTGTCCTGCGCTAGACCCAACTCAATTCAAGCAAGACATGGCCGCACTGCAAGCTAAAGGTAAGAAGTTCGTTCTGTCTCTTGGAGGCGCAGAAGGCACAATCACGCTAAACACAGACCAAGATGAAGCAAACTTCGTATCGAGCTTGACCGCATTGATTGCCGAATGGGGCTTCGATGGTTTGGATGTGGATCTAGAAAGTGGCTCTAACCTGCTGCATGGTTCGCAAATTCAAGCACGTTTGGGTGGTGCTTTGTTGCAAATCGAGCAGAACATGGGCGGCGATATGTACCTAACCATGGCACCTGAGCACCCTTACGTACAAGGTGGTTACATTGCTTATAGCGGAATTTGGGGCGCGTACATTCCTGTGATTAACGAGACACGCAGCACGCTCGACCTTCTACACGTTCAGCTATACAACAACGGCGGCCTGCCAAACCCATACATGTCTGGCTCGGCTCCAGAGGGATCAGTGGATATGATGGTAGCGCAGTCTAAGATGCTGATTGAAGGTTTTGAATTGGCAGATGGCACCATGTTTGAGCCACTGCGTGATGACCAAGTGGCGATTGGCTTACCATCGGGGCCAAGCTCAGCGAACTCAGGTCAGGCGCCAACACAGAACATCCTAGACGCATTAGATTGCTTAACCAAAGGCACTTCATGTGGCACAGTGAAACCAGCGTTTAACTATCCGAACTACGCTGGTGTGATGACATGGTCGATCAACTGGGATGAGCACGATGGCTTCAACTTCTCGAAACCAGTCGGCGATAAGCTAACTCAGATGAATGCGGAATAACTCGAATAGATACTGAATAGTACCCATGTAAAAAGAGCGCCGATAACAGGCGCTCTTTGTTATTTGTGTTTCGCGAATTAGATCGTGAAGACTTGGTAATCTTTTAATGCTGGGATCTTCTTCAGCAGATCTTGTTCTTCACCTGCCATATCATCCAATGATTCACACAAATCCTCCGCTTGTTTTTCGACGTCTTTCGAATGCTCAGCTAAGCGTTCTTGTACCTTGGCTTGCAGTTCCGTCATGCTTTCAGACAGCGCAGTTAAGTTCAAACCACCGTCTTCTTTCATCTTGGCAGACAAAGCGTCAAATGCGCTGGTTAGGAATTCTTTGTTAAAGATTTCTTGTGCCTTTTCGAAGTCTTTTGACCATGATTCTGTCATCGCGTCAAAACTGTCAGCAGGTAGAATAAAATCACCGTCTTTGTAGTAACGGGCTTCTACATCGGCAAAGAAATCCTTTACCGCCACCTTAACGTTATCAAACGAGTCAGGTGCATCAAGGCTTACTGCGATATCATCGATGATGTCATTTGCTAGGGCTAAGCCATCACTCGCGAGCTGTTTCGCTTGCGGAATATAAGCATTCATCTTCTCGCGGTAACTTTCAATTGCCGCTTTTTGATCATCGTCTAGCTCGATCATTTCACCTTTGATGAACAGGTTATTGTCTTCATCGACGACCGCTTTTTCACCATTAGCATGTACGATTTCTAAGTTCTGACCATCCATACGAACTTCGTTGTTAATATCAACGCGACACTGAGCTGCGTAGCCACTAGCACTAATAGTCAACAAGGAGAGCGTGAGCAGTTTCTTCATTACTTTCTCTTTTTCATGGTTATTCTGTTTAACTATAACAGCCACCTATGGGTGGGATGTCAGCAAATCGTCACGACTTCATAACAAGTTGTTTTATCGCCAATTTTCATCTCCACTTCCTCCCCTTCTTCTTTGCCCATCAAAGCACGACCAAGGGGGGATTTCGGCGTAAGAACAAACACCTCTTTGCCTTGCCATTCGACAGTCAGCCCGCCTGAGCAAGGACCGATAAAAAAGGCTTTTTCAACATCGTTCTCGTCCACTAATTCCACATAAGCACTAACCGCGATACGAGCATCAACAAAATCACGCAACACAAGAGTGCGGTACTGGCGAAGTTCTTCTTCACTCTCTTGCACGCGCATCGCTTGCCCATGTGCGAGGTAAGAAGCCTCTAAAGCTAGCGTATCGTACTTATGCTCAGGCACGGTTTCTTCATCCGTCGCGGCATCAATCGCTCTCTGAGTCGAGGCATGAGCAACTTGGAGTTTATCTCCGAGTTGTTGAATGATTATTTGGACTAAATCGACTTTGTTCATACTTTTAGGGCGCGCGTTTGGCACTCAGGGTGTGTTAATGTAACCCAGTTTATCATCAAACCAAGGTTTCCCTATTATGCAAAGTGACTCGCTTCAGCAAACGCTTCAATCCGTATTCGGGTTTGACTCATTAAGACCCGGCCAACAACCGGTGATTGAAGCTGTAATGAACGGACACTCAGCCGCTGCCATCTTCCCAACTGGCTCAGGGAAATCGCTTTGTTACCAGCTTCCAGCTACTCAGTTACCACACCTGACGTTAGTGATTTCACCGCTTCTTGCATTGATGAAAGACCAACTTAGTTTCTTACAAGGCAGAGGCATTGCTGCGGCATCTATCGACAGTAGCCAAAGCCGTGAAGAAACTCAGCAGGTGATGGCTGGCGTGAAGAATGGGCATATCAAGATTTTGATGATCTCGGTAGAGCGACTCAAGAACGAACGTTTTCGCGAGTTCATTCGTCAAATTCCACTTTCTCTCATGGTGGTCGACGAAGCGCACTGTATCTCGGAGTGGGGTCATAACTTCCGTCCAGACTACCTTAAACTGCCGCAATACCAGCGTGAACTGAATATCCCTCAAACCCTCTTGCTGACCGCAACAGCTACGCCAGCAGTTATCGAGGACATGCAAAGTAAGTTTGATATCGCTGGCGAGAACATTACCGTTACCGGTTTCTATCGCTCTAATCTTGATATTTCGGTACTTCCATGTGAAGAAGAAAACAAGCTAACTCAATTGAGCGACATTATTGCTGCTGCCCCGAAACTGCCAAGCATCGTGTACGTGACTCAACAACAAACCGCAGAGCAAGTTGCCAGCTCACTGATTCGTTTAGGTATCAATGCTCACGCTTATCACGCAGGAATGAAGAGCGACATTCGTGAGAAAATCCAACAGCAATTCATGGACTCGCAAATCGACTGCATTGTCGCCACAATCGCCTTTGGTATGGGTGTAGATAAATCCGATATTCGCCGTGTGATTCACTTCGATTTACCGAAATCAATCGAAAACTACGCACAAGAAATTGGCCGAGCGGGACGTGATGGGCAACGTTCGGAGTGTATTCTTTTGGGGAATACCTCAGGCCTAACGGTATTAGAGAACTTTGTTTACGGCGACACGCCTGAGCCAAGCTCAATCAATTATGTGTTGGAACAAATTCGCGAGAACACGCCTCAGTGGGAAGTGATGGCACTGCGTTTATCTCGCGACAGCAACATTCGTCAACTGCCGCTGAAGACCTTGTTGGTTTACCTAGAGCTGGCAAAAGTGATTGAAGCCAAATACAGCTATTTCGCCGAATATCGCTTCAAGTTTTTGCAAGACCGGTCTTTCATCCTCAATCAGTTCCAAGGCGAACGACGCCAGTTTATTGAAGCTATTTTTGCTTGCTCGACCAAAGCGAAAGTGTGGTGCCAAGTGGATTTGGAAGCGTTGTGGATGAACTATCAATCCGAGCGAAGCCGTGTGGTTGCGGCGCTTGATTACTTCCACCAAAACGGTTGGATTGAATTAGAAAGTAAACAGCTCACGGATGTGTATTCGGTTCTCCCTGCGACTCAAAACCAAGAAGCGACCTCTCAACATTTGGTTGAACTGTTCCAATCCAAAGAGCAAAAAGACATTGAACGAATTCATACGATGTTGAATCTGTTCCAATCATCGGACTGCTTGAGCTATCAATTAGCGCATTACTTTGCTGATCACAATGCACCGACGCAATGCGGTCACTGCTCAGTATGTCGTGGACAAGTCGCATCATTCCCTCAGCCACAGCAAGAACAACCTGAACTGGCACATTTGTCCGCTTGGGTTGATGAGTTTGTTCAGCTTTCACCAACGGCGATCAGTAATGCCGCCGTAGCTCGATTCCTATGTGGCATTAGCACGCCAATCATCACTCAACTTAAAGCCAGTAAACTACGAGGCTATGGTGCAATGGCAAATGTCTCCTTTGAACACGTGCTCAAGCAAGTTGAGTTAGCGCGAGCTTAGAAGAAACTCAATTGCCGTGCTTGTTCTTCAGGCTTGAGCATCACACTCAAGCCTAACAAGCGTATCTCTCGGCCGTTTTGGCGCTTAAGAATGTCTCTTAACAGAACTTTGAAGTCATCCAGTTCCAGTTGAGGGTGAATGTGCTCAATCGTTGTGAGCTGAAAGTCGGCGAACTTGAGCTTGATTCCCTGCTTGATGATCGATTTATCTGGACTGGCTTTTTCTAAGCGTCTCTCCAGTTCAGGGTACAGCTTATCTTCAATCACCTTCCAACATTCATCGTAAGTCGAAATGTTTTCGCTAAAGGTTCGCTCTACCCCAACCGATTTGCGTTCACGTTCCACCACTACTTCACGATCATCAATACCATG
Source organism: Vibrio owensii CAIM 1854 = LMG 25443 (assembly GCF_000817815.1). Lineage (GTDB taxonomy): Bacteria > Pseudomonadota > Gammaproteobacteria > Enterobacterales > Vibrionaceae > Vibrio > Vibrio owensii. The sequence goes on along the minus strand of NZ_JPRD01000040.1, from coordinate 26,680 downwards.
GCTGCGCTTCCAAAGCGAAGCGCCTTGACGCCCGAACTGACGCAATAGCTCACGGTAATCACTGTTTTTTATGTCTTCACATAGATAGAAGCCAGCCTGATGGAGTTTCTCTAAACTCACTTTGCCAACACCTGGGATCTTTTCCAAAGGCAATTTATCGACTACCTCTTGGACTTTATCGGGTGGAATCACAAACTGGCCATTGGGTTTGTTCATGTCGGAGGCGACTTTGGCAAGAAACTTAATCGGAGCAATGCCTGCAGATGCAGTAATTCCCAGCTCATTTCGGATATCATTGCGAATCGATTCCGCAATCAAGGTCGCGGAACCACGACATACCGTAGAGTCGGTAACATCGAGATAAGCCTCATCAAGAGAAAGGGGTTCAATAAGCGATGTATATCGTTCAAAGATAGCGCGAATCTGCTGAGAAACTTGTTTATACACGTGCATGCGCCCCGGAACGACGAGGAGGTTCGGACATAGTTGTAATGCTCTTGCGGTTGGCATTGCACTGCGTACACCAAACTTACGTGCTTCATAATTACACGTGCTGATGACACCTCTCTGCTTCTCATGGCCACCTACTGCAAGCGCAATCCCACGGTAATTTGGATTGTCTCGCATTTCTACCGCCGCATAGAAACAATCCATATCCACGTGAATAATTTTTCTTACTCGCTCAATCACGCTCTACACACAAATACACTGTTCAAAAACACAGTATAGCTGCAAATATACGTATTGGAAATACTGTTATCTGGAGTCAATATTGGAAATTTTTGTCGGAGTTTTTAATAGCGATGTATTCATATTTCGTTATTATTGATTCAAATAACACTAAAAAAGTAGGGACACTTCTTTGAGTAATAAAATACTGGTCGTCGAAGACAGTCGCGCCTTTAGAAACTATCTCGTACAGATCTTAACTCAGGCTGGTTATGAGGTACTTGCTGCAGAGAGCTATGCGGACGCTCAATCCATTCTAGCGGCTAAACCAGAGCTGTTGTGTGCGGTATTAGATTACTGCTTACCTGACGCCCAAGAAGGCGAAATCATCGATCTCTCTTTAGCTCATCAACAAAAAGTCATCGTGCTTACGGCAATGTTTCAAGATGATGTTCGTGAAAAAATGCTGGCGAAGGGCGTGTTGGACTACATTCTAAAAGACAGTATGGCTTCCGTCTCGTACCTCCTTCCACTGATCAAACGATTGACCAATAATCAGCGACACAAGTGCTTAGTCGTTGACGATTCAATGACGGTTCGTCGCCACGTTGTTCAATTGTTAGAGCACCAGTACATCCAAACGTTGCAAGCTGAAAATGGCCAACAAGCCATCGAGTTGATCGAGCAAAACCCAGATATCACCCTAGTGCTGACTGACCACGATATGCCAGTAAAAGATGGTATTACCATGATCCGCGAGTTACGTCAGAAATTGGATAAGAACCAACTTGCCATACTGGGCATCTCTGGAAGCGACGATCACACCATGACCGCACGTTTTCTTAAGGCTGGTGCGAATGACTTTCTATATAAGCCTTTCAATCAAGAAGAATTCTTTTGCCGCGTTCATCAAATCTTAGACATGAAAGAAGCAACCACTGAGCTATTTAGAATGGCAAACCAAGATGCTTTAACCGGTTTATGGAACCGCCGCTTTTTGTTTGGACAAGCTTGTGGTGGCTGTGAGAAGCGCAATATCGCTATGTTGGACATCGACTTTTTCAAGAAGGTCAACGATAACTACGGGCATGATGGCGGTGATGCGGCACTGGTGATGGTAGCGAATATCCTAAAGATTTACTTCCCTGAAGACATCATCGCTCGCTTTGGTGGGGAAGAATTCTGTATTCAAGCTTGTGGAAGCTATGATGATTTCGTCACTCGTTTAGAGCAAATGCGCCAAAGGGTAGAGAAAACCCCTATTCCGTATCAGGAAGAAGACATTCAAGTGACCATCAGTGTTGGCGTGTCAAATATACAGGGTAATCTAGATCAACAGATAAAAGTGGCCGATGACCGTTTATATCAAGCGAAAGAAAGTGGTCGAAACCAGACTGTCTATCAATAGCGCCCTGTTTCTCGATTACAAAAAAACAAAACCCAGCGACAAGGCTGGGTTTTCTATTTTGGTTATCGCCGATTAAGCAATGCGATCTTTTTCCCATGCTGCGAGCTTCTCAGCACGCGCAGCTTCACGGGCTTCACGCTTTTTACGTGCATCACATGGTTCTGGGCAGTTACATACTTTCTCGATACCTACTGCACCAAGGCCACCACAGCTACCTTTTACAACCTTCTTTTGGAAGATGTAACCTACTGCCATCGCTGCAATCACCGCAACAAAGACAGCAAAAGTAATTAGAAATGTACTCATAAGGACATGCTCACTTCTGTTGTTATTTCTTCATGAACGGCTTGTATGCTTCCGAAGCCAGCTCTTTAAAACCATCATCCGTTTTCACAACCATGAAAACAGGAATGTTATTCTCGTTCGCGATTTCCATGCCTTTGTCTTCACCTAGCACCATTAGGCCAGTTGCAAGACCATCAGCCGTCATCGACGATTTATCCAGTACCGTTACAGACACCACTTTATGATGGATTGGTTTGCCTGTTTGCGGGTTAATGATGTGAGAGTATCGCACACCATTGCTCTCAAAGTAATTACGATAGTCACCGCTTGTTGCAATTGCCATATCACCCGGCTCAATAATTTCTTGAATTGAGCGCTCATCAACGGTTGGCTTTTCAATTGCAATACGCCACGGAACACCTTCACGGTTAATGCCTTTTAAACGCATTTCACCACCAACTTCTACCATGTAGTTGTGAATACCTTCAGATTGTAGGTAATCCGCAACCACATCAACACCCCAACCTTTTGCGATAGTTGATAGATCAACGTAAAGGTTTGGAATGTCTTTAGACATTTTATTGCCTTCAATAGACAGATGATGGATACCTGTATTCGCTTTGCGAGCCGCTAGCTCTTCGTCTGTCGGAACCACATCTGGACGCGCTTCAGGTCCAAAGCCCCAAAGGTTAACCAAAGGACCAACAGTGACGTCTAGTGCACCTAAAGTAAGACCGTTTAGACGAATCGCTTCTTTCACTACTGTTGCAGTTTGTGGTGATACCTCGAATGGCTCACTCGTTGTGTGTTGATTAAAACGGCTAAGCTCTGAATCTTCACGGTACGTCGACATTTGATCGTTCACTTCTTCAAGTAGACGATCGATTTCTGTCTGAAGCGCTTCAGGCGATGGTAGGCCATCTTGCTGAATGTATTTGATGTTGTAAGTTGTGCCCATAGTTGGGCCACTTAGATGAATTTGATCCGCAGACTTTTCACAGCCAGCCAAAACCAATAGAGAAGCGAATGCAACAAGCCACTTTTTCACTTGTTTACTCCTATTGTCGTTAAATTGATATGGAAAATGGGTTCTCTTGAGACAAACCGATTTCCTATATCAACTGTTGAATATCGTCGTGTTTTCTACAAAAAATAATGGCTAGCTCTTAGAGAGCTAGCCATAGATTCAATCACTTGGAGGAATTAACCACCGAAGTCATCTAGTAGGATGTTTTCATCCTCTACACCTAGATCTTTTAGCATGCCGATTACAGCAGCGTTCATCATAGGTGGACCACACATGTAGTATTCACAGTCTTCTGGCGCTTCGTGATCACGTAGGTAGTTCTCGTAAAGAACGTTGTGAATGAAGCCAGTGTAACCATCCCAGTTATCTTCTGGCATAGGGTCAGACAGTGCACAGTGCCATACGAAGTTATCGTTGTCAGCCGCTAGGCCGTCGAAGTCTTCTACGTAGAACATTTCACGCTTAGAACGTGCACCGTACCAGAATGACATCTTACGCTTAGAGTGCAGACGTTTTAGCTGGTCGAAGATATGAGAACGCATTGGAGCCATACCTGCACCACCACCAACGAATACCATTTCAGCGTCAGTGTCTTTCGCGAAGAACTCACCAAATGGACCAGAAATCGTACACTTGTCGCCTTCTTTCAGAGACCAGATGAACGATGACATGATGCCAGGTGGTACGTCTGGGTTGTTAGGCGGCGGCGTAGCGATACGCACGTTAAGCATGATGATACCGTGCTCTTCTGGGTAGTTAGCCATAGAGTATGCGCGGATCGTGTCTTCGTTTACCTTAGACTCGTAGCGGAACAGGTTAAACTTGTCCCAATCTTCACGGTATTCTTCAGGTACATCGAAATCAGCGTATTTAACGTGGTGAGCTGGCGCTTCAATCTGGATGTAACCACCAGCACGGAAAGGTACTGATTCGCCATCTGGGATTTGTAGCTTAAGCTCTTTGATGAATGTTGCTTTGTTATCGTTAGAGATAACAGTACATTCCCACTTCTTAACGCCGAAGATTTCTTCAGGAAGTTCGATGTCCATGTCAGTTTTCATTGCAACCTGACACGCTAGACGCTCACCTTCACGTGCTTCACCTTTAGTAATGTGGTCAAGCTCGGTAGGTAGGATGTCACCACCACCTGATTTAACTTTTACGCGACACTGACCACAAGAGCCACCGCCACCACAAGCAGAAGATACGAATACGCCAGCACCAGCTAACGCAGATAGTAGCTTACCACCTGGTTGTGTAACGATCGCCAGTGAAGGGTCATCGTTCACAGAAATTGTAATGTCACCTGTTGGTACAAGCTTAGACTTAGCGAAAAGAATCACTAGTACTAGCGCAAGTACGATCAGAGTAAACATCACTACACCAAGAATAATGTCCATTGACTATTCCTTAATTGTTGCGGTTTACCCGACTTACAGTTGAACACCAGAGAAAGACATGAAGCCTAACGCCATTAGACCTACAGTGATGAACGTGATGCCTAGACCACGTAGACCAGGAGGTACGTCTGAATACTTCATCTTCTCACGGATACCTGCAAGAGCAACGATTGCTAGCATCCAGCCCACACCAGAACCGAAGCCGTAAACAACAGATTCAGCAAAGTTGTAGTCACGTTGTACCATGAAAGATACACCACCGAAGATCGCACAGTTTACTGTGATCAGCGGTAGGAAGATGCCTAGCGCGTTGTACAAAGGTGGGAAGAAACGGTCAAGAACCATCTCTAGAATCTGTACAAGTGCCGCAATTACACCGATAAAGGTGATGAAGTTTAGGAAGCTAAGGTCTACGCCCTCAACTAACGCGTTCTCTTTCAAAACTAGGTTGTAAACTAGGTTGTTCACAGGAACCGCGATAGTTAGTACTACCACAACTGCAACACCTAGACCGAAAGAGGTCTTAACTTTCTTAGATACGGCAAGGAAAGTACACATACCTAGGAAGAAAGACAGTGCCATGTTTTCGATGAAAATCGATTTAACTAGCAGACTGATGTAATGTTCCATGACGTCCTTACTCCTTCGCTTCGATTTGTTCAGGTCTGATAATGCGGATAGCCCAGATCATGAAACCGATTAAGAAGAATGCTGATGGTGCAAGTAGCATCAGGCCGTTTGGCTGGTACCAACCACCGTTGCTCACTAGAGGTAGTACTTCTAGGCCAAATAGTTTGCCTGAGCCAAATAGCTCGCGGAAGAAACCAACAGTGATAAGAACGAAACCGTAACCAAGACCGTTACCGATACCATCGATTAGAGATGGGATTGGCGCAGATTTCATCGCGAACGCTTCAGCACGACCCATTACGATACAGTTCGTAATGATCAGACCTACGAATACCGATAGCTGTTTTGAGATATCGTATAGGTATGCTTTAAGCACTTGGTCTACCACGATTACTAGAGATGCGATGATCGCCATTTGAACGATGATACGCACACTGTTAGGAATGTGGTTACGGATTAGAGAAACAGAGAAGTTCGACAGTGCAGTTACGAATGTTACCGCTAGTGTCATTACAAATGCTGTTTCTAGTTTAGTTGTTACTGCAAGAGCAGAACATACACCAAGAACCTGTAGCGCGATTGGGTTGTTATCCAACACCGGCGCCATAATGCTCTTTTTAATGTTTTGTGCGCTAGACATTAGTTCAGACCTCCGTCACGAACTTTTGCTAGGAAAGGACCAAAGCCCATGTCACCTAACCAGAAGTCGAATGTACCTTGAACACCGTTACCAGTTAGTGTCGCACCAGATAGGCCGTCAACGCCGTGTTCAGAACCTTCTGGAGCACCACCTTTAACAATCTTGATTGCTGGTTTGTGGTTCTCGTCGAATAGTTTCTTGCCAACGAATTGAGCACGCCATGCTGGGTTCTCTACTTCACCACCAAGTCCAGGAGTTTCACCCTGCTCGTAGTAAGTGATACCAGACACAGTGTCACCGTCAGTTTCAACCGCAACGAATGCGTACATCATTGACCAAAGACCAGTACCGTGAACAGGGATGATAACTTTAGATACTTCATCACCGCTTTTCACTAGGTAAACGATACCTGTGTTAGCACGACGTAGGATCTTAGCTTTGTCTTCTTCAGCCGTTAGCTTGATAGACTCAGATGGATCTTTCGCTGCTTTACGTTGGTCGTAGTTAGCTGCTGTAGAACCGTCACCCGCAGTCTCAACAAAATCACCTGTTTTGAAGTCAACTAGACGAGGTTCAATGTACTCAGCAAATAGCTCAGGTACTTTTTTACCGTCAGCTTCAATGCCAGCAACTTCTACAATCTTTGATTGCTTATCTAGGACAGCGTTAGCTTTTTGCTTATCACGCAGGCCTACTGCCGCTGTTGATACGATGATTGAACAAACAAGGCTCAACCCGATAACAACACCCAGCGTCTTTTTAATGCTGTCGTTATTACTTGCCATAGCGTGCTAGTCTCCGCTTGATGTTCTTCTCGATAACTACATGGTCGAACAGAGGTGCGAATAGGTTCGCGAATAGAATCGCCAGCATCATACCCTCTGGGTAAGCTGGGTTAACTACGCGGATCATCACACACATTGCACCGATTAGGATGCCGTACCACCACTTACCACCGTTGGTAAATGAAGCGGATACTGGGTCTGTTGCCATGAAGAACATACCGAATGCAAAACCACCTAGAACTAGGTGCCAGTGCCATGGCATGTTGAACATTGGGTTGGTGTCAGAACCGATCACGTTGAACAGTGTCGATACTGCAATCATACCGATCATTACACCAGCAATGATGCGCCATGAAGCGATTCGCATGTAAACGATCATCGCTGCACCGATCATTAGAGCAAGCGTCGATACTTCACCAATTGAACCTGGGATGTTACCGATGAAAGCATCCATCCAAGTGATAGGAGCGCCAGTGATGTTGTTGATCAACGCGCCGCTACCGCCGTGAGCCCATTGGCTAAGAGCAGTTGCACCAGAGAAGCCGTCAGCTGCTGTCCATACTACATCACCCGAGATTTGAGCTGGGTAAGCGAAGAATAGGAAAGCACGACCTGCAAGTGCAGGGTTAAGGAAGTTACGACCTGTACCACCGAAGATCTCTTTAGCTACAACAACACCAAATGTGATACCTAGTGCCGCTTGCCATAGAGGTAGCGTTGGTGGAACGATAAGTGCGAATAGAATAGAAGTTACAAAGAAACCTTCGTTCACTTCGTGCTTACGCACCATACAGAAAAGCACTTCCCAGAAACCACCAACAATAAATACTGTCGCGTAGATTGGCAGGAAGTAAGTCGCACCTAGTAGCATTTTACTGCCAACGCCTGCTTCCGCACCGATGGTGCCGCCAAGCATTTCTGTTAGCCAGTAGTGCCAGTTACCAGAGATAACTGTCGCTAGTTGATCACCAGCGTACATGTGGTTAAGTGCTGCGATAGCTTGGCCACCCGCGTTGTACATACCCCAGAACATTGCTGGGAATACCGCGAACCAAACCATGATCATGATACGTTTTAAGTCAACGCTATCACGGACGTGCGAGCTACGTTTTGTTACTAGACCTGGCGTGTAGAAAAGCGTTGCCGCTGCTTCGTACAGTGCAAACCATTTTTCGTGTTTGCCGCCTGGTTCAAAATGATGCTCGATATCCTCTATGAATTTCTTAAGCATGGATTACCCTTCCTTCACAATGGTATCTAGGCATTCACGAAGTAGCAGACCGTACTCGTATTTACCAGGACATACAAAGGTGCACAATGCTAGATCTTCTTCATCCAGTTCAAGCGCACCCAGTGCTTGAGCACTGTCTGTATCGCCTGCGCATAGATCGCGAAGTAGCAAAGTAGGTTCCATATCAAGTGGCATTACACGCTCGTAGTTGCCAATTGGAACCATTGCACGATCACTACCGTTAGTTGTCGTTGTCATGTTGAACAACTGACCTTTAAAGATGTGACTCAGGAAAGATTTCGTGATTGAGAACTTGTTTTTGCCAGGAACAGCCCAGCCAAACAGTTCTTTCTCACGACCTTCACGCAGGACAGAAACCTGCTGATGGTAACGACCAAGGTAAGCATGTGGACCAGACGCTTGAGTACCAGAAAGTACAGAGCCTGAAATCACACGAACTTCACCTGGCATCAATTCGCTGTCAGTTAGGTCTTCAAGAGAAGCACCTACAACAGTACGAAGAAGACGTGGGTTATTCACTACAGGACCAGCAAGAGATACAACACGATCTGTGTATAGCTCACCAGTAAGGAATAACTTACCGAACGCGATAACGTCTTGGTAGTTGATGCTCCAAGCCACGTTTTGTGCATTTACTGGGTATAGGAAATGCATGTGGGTGCCAGCAAGACCTGCTGGGTGAGGGCCATCGAAGACGTGTTCTTCTACGTTAGACTGAGAAGAGCGTGGCAAGCTAGTGCCAGATTTACATACGTAAACCTTGCCTTCTGTCAGGGCTGAAAGAATGTCTAGACCGGCAACGAATGCTTCTTGTTGTTCATTAATAATCAACTCAGGCTGAGCTGCTAGTGGATTAGTATCCATCGCAGTTACAAAGATAGCCTTAGAATTTGATTCGATTGCTGGAACCTTGCTGAACGGACGAGTACGTAAAGCGGTCCAAAGGCCAGATTCAACCAATTGAGTCTTGATCACTTCGCGATCTAGACCTGCTAGTTGAGCTGCTTCGAACTTATCAAATGTCACCTGCTCTTCGCCTGCCACTTCAATCACTACAGATTGAAGAACACGCTTAGCGCCACGGTTAACTTCGATCACTTTACCGGCTGCTGGAGCTGTGAACTTAACGCCAGGGTTCTTTTTGTCTTCAAAAAGAACTTGCGCTTTTTTCACTTCATCACCAACGCGGACATGCATGGTAGGACGCATGCCAACGTACTCTTCGCCAAGCAAGGCGACTTTTTTGATGGTCTTACCATCATTAATCACCTGGGATGGAGTTCCTGCGATAGGAAGATCCAAGCCCTTCTTTATTGTAATCATACGCACTTGCACTACTTTTATCGGGAAAAAGATTCTTTTGATTGCGTAACTTTTAGACACGACATCAGTGTCCGGTTTCGATGCTGTTTAAAACATCAAAATCGCAACATCCTATTAATCATCTCGTCACAAATATTAGGCGAGATTTATCAGGTGCGGTAGTCTAGCATTTTTTGGGAACTTGATGCCATGACCAATCTTAGGAAAGGTGGGTTTATTTCGGTAGAATCGAGTGTAAAAGGTTAAAGAATAGTCATAACTTTGACCCATCGCACAAATGCCAAATCCCTTGCATCTGTCATGGAAATAAAACATTCACGCTTTGAAACATGCATTAATTTTCATTCATTTGTTGAAACACTGTTAACACATTTTTTAACCTTCATTTGTGCCACATTTTAATCCCGAAAAGATGTAAAACAAAAAAAGATGGCCGAAACCATCTTTTTCAAATCAGCGAGTTAAAGTCGGTTTAACGACCGCCACCCATACACATAGGACTATCTGGCGCGCCATCTTGCTCTAATTTCCACTCTTCATTGGTGTAAGTATGAATCGCCAACGCATGGATGTGATTATCGAGTTCATCTGCAAGCACTGTGTGCACCTGACGATGTCGACCAATAAGGCGCTGACCCGCGAACGCATCACTGACAACAATCACTTTGAAGTGACTCTCAGAACCCGGCGGAACATTGTGCATGTAGCTCTCATTGATCACTTTCAAATAATTAGGTTGCAGCTCACTATGCAGTTTCTTTTCTATGATTTCTTGGATCATATTCAGTCCTCATCGATACTAGTCCGGTAAGTATATACTCTAGTTTGACAAATGAAATCAACGAAACCTCCTTGCTCTAGCTTCTCATAATCCACACAGTTCGCTAAAAGCCTGTGAAAATCAGTAAATTTGACAGCTTTTTGTATCTTGAATCTTCATCATTTGCGACAATAATCACTAATTTCCAAATCCACTTACGTTTAGTTATGAAAACCGAATTAGACCTTCACGATCGTAGCCTCACGCTACATCGTTTCCCAAAGCGCTCCAATGAGACTCTTCAAGCATGGGATGCGGGTGATGAGTACCTTATCAATCACGTAGAAGAATTAGCGCTGCCAGAGAATCAAAACATCGTGGTTATCAATGATAATTTCGGCGCGTTGGCATGCTGGTTTTCAGAGAAACATAATGTCACATTGATGAGTGACTCTTTTATTTCTCATAAAGGTGCCAAACAAAACCTCGAAGATAACCAATGTAAGCACGTTGCCTTTCTCAGTACGATGGATGAGATCCCTGAGAATACAGATTTGGTTTTGATGCAATTGCCGAAAAGCAACCGCCATTTGGTTTGGTTGTTAAGTCAATTACGTAAATCGCTTCCGACCTCTTGCCCTATTATTGCGGTGAACAAAGCCAAAGAGATCCACACTTCTACTCTGAAGCTCTTCGAAAAACACTTAGGTGAAACCACCACCTCCCTTGCATGGAAAAAGCATCGTTTGGTGTTTTCTCATGCAACCGCGCAGCCAATCCATGCCGTAGATCCGATGACAGTTTGGGGCGTAGACGGAGAGAACATTCAACTGAAAAACCTGCCAAATGTTTACTCAGGTGAAAGCTTGGATTTAGGTGCACGCTTTATGTTGCAGCACCTACCTCAAGATCCTGAGTTGAAAAACATTATCGACTTGGGCTGTGGCAATGGTGTGTTGTCCATCAAAATGGGGCAGTTAAACCCAAAAGCTCACCTAACTTGTGTTGATGAGAGCTTTATGGCAGTGGAGTCTGCAAAACAAAACCTTATTGCTAACTTAGGTGAAGGCCGAGATTTTGAATGTATCGCGAACAACTGTTTAGACGACTTCAAACCTGAAAGCACATGTATGGTGATGTGTAACCCACCTTTCCATCAGCAACAGGCCATTACCGACCATATCGCTTGGCAAATGTTCTGTGACTCAAAACAAATTCTGAACCAAGGTGGGAAGTTATTGGTCATAGGTAACCGTCACCTTGGTTACGATGCAAAGCTGAAACGTCTATTCGGCGACAAAAATGTGAAATTAGTCGCTTCTAACAATAAGTTCGTGATTTTACAGGCAACGAAAAATCCTGCTAAATTAGGCGCTAAGCAATAAAGTCCTGACTTTAGCAAAATGTTTAAAAGGAATAATAAGATGAAAAAACTGGTACTAGCGGCTTCGGTTGCCTTGCTTGCTGCATGTTCAGCGCCACAACAGCAACCTCAACTGAACCTGATGCCTGAAACAACGCTAAGCACTAACCCTATCGTGCAAGGTAAAAGCTACAGCCTAACCAGTAAAGATGTGCGCGCCGCACAATACGTTGCGCTAGTCGACAACGGTCGCTCAAACATTTTGCCACTTCACGCGAAACAGAACCTACGTATTTCTCTTGAAGAAGCATTGGAGAAGCAATTCTCTTCTCAAGGTTTCCATTCTGATCTGAACAGCGACAACTCAATCGAACTTGAAGTACAAGAAGCGTTAGTAAACGTGAAGCACTCTGTAATGGAAAACGAGATGGATGCAAAAGTGGTTCTAGAAATCACAGCAGAAACTCCGCAAGGCAAGCTAGTTAAGACCTATACTGGTACTGCTAAACGTTCAGGCACACTAAGCGCTTCAGACTCTGATATTGAGCAAACTCTTAATGATGTTGTTGCTCTTACTTTGAAAGAAATCGCGAATGATCCTGAGCTTCGTCAATACATGCAGGAGCGATTCTAATGCTACGCAAAGCCATTCTTTCTCTCGCGCTATTAAGCTGCAGCGTTTTTGCTGGTCCTAAAGTGGCGTTTGAAACCACGCTAGGTAACTTCACTGTTGAACTCAATGAAGAAAAAGCACCGATTACTGTCGCTAACTTTCTTAAATATGTGGAAGACGGCAGCTACGAAGGTACGATTTTCCATCGTGTGATTCCTGGTTTTATGGCGCAAGGTGGCGGTTTTAACCAAGATATGCAGATGCAAAAGACTTATGCGCCAATCAAAAACGAAGGTAACAACGGTTTGAACAATGACCGTGCAACCATCGCGATGGCACGTACAAACGCTCCTGATTCTGCAACGCGCCAGTTCTTTATTAACCTCGTGGACAATGACTTTTTAAACTATGGCGCTCGTCCACCTGGTTATGCCGTATTTGGCAAAGTCACTGAAGGCTTCGATGTCATTCAAAAAATGGCCGCTCAGCCAACCAAATCTATCGGTCGCATGCGCGATGTCCCAGAGACGCAAATCGTCATCACCAAAGCAACACTACTCAAATAGCCAAAACCATAAGCCCTTTGAATATTCGAAGGGCTTTCTCTTTTAGTGGCTCTATTTTAACGGATTGATTTATGTCTTCATTACCTTCCATCACTTGGTTGGAAACGGTAAAAAGTTACCTCGATAAACGCCTGCTTTGGGTTTTCATGCTTGGCTGTTCCAGCGGCTTTCCATGGGTGCTTATCGGTTCAAATATGTCAGGCTGGCTGAAAGATGCTGGCTTAACACTTTCTGCAATCGGCTACTTTGGTAGTGTATTCGCGGTCTACGCGATCAACTTTCTGTGGGCGCCATTGGTCGATCGCGTCAAATTGCCTGTTTTGCATCGTTTGTTGGGACAGCGACGTAGTTGGATTTTCTTATGCCAAAGTATCGTCTTAGTTGCCACGCTGTTTATTGCCGGCGTAAACCCAGCAGAAAACCTGATGTTAACGTCACTTCTTGCGCTGTGTATTGCTACGGCTTCCGCAACACAAGATATTGCCATTGATGCCTTTCGTATCGATACTTTCCCTAAAACGGAGCAATCGAAGCTTCCGCAAGCTTCAGCTATGGCGGTGATTGGTTGGTGGACAGGTTATTCCTTACCGGGCTACTTAGCTTTCATCAACGCTGACAGTATCGGTTGGAACGGTGTCTACTACGGGATGGCGTTTATTGTCGTTTTACTGATGATTTTTACTCTATTGGTCGGTGAACCGAAAACTCAACGAGAGCAACTTCAATCTGAAGCGGAGCAACGCCATAAAGAGGTAGTTGGTTCTAAAGTAGTGGCTTGGTTTACTGTAACGGTTGTAGAACCCTTCTTAGACTTCTTTAACCGAAATGGCGTTCGTGTTGCCATCACCCTGCTTTTGTTTGTTTTCCTATTCAAGATTGGTGAAGCCTTCTTAGGACGTATGTCGATCGCCTTCTACAAAGAGATTGGTTTTAGCAACGAACAGATTGGTTACTACTCGAAACTGATTGGCTGGGGCGCGACCATGCTGTTCACCTTTGTTGGCAGCATGTTCAACGTTAAGTTTGGTATTGTACGTGGCCTGATGATTGGCGGTATCGCCATGGCGGCAAGTAACTTGATGTTTGCTTGGATTGCGAAGGTGGGCCCGAACGAACACTTGTTCCTAGCAACCATCATTGTCGATAACTTTACGACTGCTTTCTCGACCGTCGCTTTTGTTTCGTTCTTAACGATTTTGACTGGGCAAGCTTTCTCAGCGACTCAATACGCGTTACTAGCTTCACTGGGTAACTTTGGACGAACGACGCTGGCATCATTCAGCGGCGAATTAGTTGATTATCTGAATGACTGGACAACATTCTTTGCGATTACCGCAGTCATGGTCGTTCCAAGTTTGATCATGCTCTATTCTTTACGCCATTACTTTACCGAGCTACTCGAAAAAGCAAGGCAAAGAGACTAAAGAAAAACAGTTGAAAAAAACCACCGACTTCGGTGGTTTTTTTGACCGTTAAATATTTACGGGTACATTCCCTTGCCAAACATATTGAATATTCTGGCGACGCCTTGGGTGAAGATCATTGGCTCTGTCAACACAGTTAGACATAAGCAATCTTCGCCAGGCTTGGTGAATGGGCTATGTTTTACAGATGCATCTCGTACGAGTACATCCCCAACTTCGTAATGCCCGTCCTCATCACTGAAACCACCGTGTAAAACTAGCGTTGATTCCTGACCTTTATGCGTGTGCTGCGGAATTCTTACGTCTTCGCTGATGTACATCAGGTTGACGCGCGCTTCTTCCCCTAAATCAACTTGCGCACTGTAGACTTTACCCCCGTAGCTCTTCCATTCGCCCACCAAGTCTGAAAAACGGCTCAGTGTTTTCGGTAGTTTGAAATCTTTGCCTGCGACCATGACTTTGGCGACATCTCTAATGATGATGCTGTCAGACGTTGGTTCTGCAGTGATGATGTCGTTAAACATGCTATCGAACTCAGAGTCGTAAACAGATGGTATATCGTTCACCGCACTGGCCTGAGCCGCTTCTAGTTGATTGACATAAGCTCGGCATTTAGGGCAAGTTTCTAGGTGAGTGGCAACCACCAGACCAGAAACCGCATCAATACTTCCCGAAGCATATGCCTCTAACAATATTTTGTCTGGATGTTTGTTCATAATTGCTCCGTATGCATCGAATGCCTTAGCTTTTCTACCGCTAGCCTCAAGCGAGACTTTACGGTGCCCAAAGGTATGTCGAACAACTCTGCTACCTGTTGGTGTGGAAGTTCTTGAAGGTACACCGCTTGGAGTACTTCTCTTTGGTTTTTCGGCAGTATGTCTAAAAATTTGACTACCTGTTCTTTGAGCATGTCTTGCTCAGGTGAATAATGGTCAACCAAATCAGGTGGGTAGTAATCTGACGGCCAAATGTCATCAGAATGAATGTGTAAATCCTTACCTTTCTGTTTCCTTAAAAGATCGAAGCAAAGGTTACGGATGATGGTATAGATCCATGTCGACAAGGCACTTTTTGTGCCGTCATATAAATGAGCTTTTTGCCAAACAGTCGCCATGGTTTCTTGCACCATTTCCATTGCAACTTGCTCATTACCAACATGTTTGTAGGCGAACTGCTTAAGCTTTGGTGCATAAAAACGAAATACGAAGGCAAAAGCGTCTTTGTCTCGCGCTTTCACTTTGTCCATATAATCGTTCCATTCGCTTCGCCCGAGCTTTTGTGGGCTTTCACTCATCATAATCAGCCTTAATCATTGGGAGGAGTTTCCCCCTCCCCCTTTCGTCCTAGTCGGTGATGTCATCAACAATAAGATTGAAGCCACCGTTATTGCCATCATCAATGGCGACTACTTGATATACGACGCCGTTCATTACCGTTACAGGTGCAGAATCAATCGCTACTGTATTTGGGTCTCCCGCCACTGTCACAGTGACAAAATAAGAACCTTCGTCAACGTACACGCCTTGCACACTATCTTTATACGCGAAGTTTGCTATTGCTGGATCACTTCCGTCGATTCCTGCGCTGGTTGTGAGATAGATGTCTACCATTTCAGCCACTGGATTCGCTGCTGCGTGCGTAACATTTAACGTTGCGCTGGTTGCGACTGCACGGCGCATGTCTTCGACTACAAGCGGTTCGATTGCGATTGCAGGGTCTACAACGCCAACTGCATAGATGCTGTAATCCATACCGCCTTTCACTTCTAATCCGTCAACATCGATAATTGGATCCGTCGTTGTACCATCAACGAACACATCAATATCGTATGCTTTTGGCGCAAGGTCCAAGTAACCACGAATTTGTTTAAATTCCAGATCCGCAAGCGGAGCAAACGCAGCACCGTCAACATGAACATCAACAACAGGTGCACCATCTACTAAATGACCAACGCGCACTTCTGCTTGGCTTCCCGTATCTTCAAGTATAGAAGAGCCAGAACCATCCAATACCATTAACTTCACCGGAGAAGTGCTGTTGGAATCCCCCGTCTTGATAGCAGCAATCGTCAAGTTAGCATTGGCTGGAAGAGGAATGGTTCCCGAGTCAAACGCTACTGTGTCACCCACAGCTAGTCTCACTTGATAATCGCCTGCAGGAATATTCAGCACATCTGTCGACGCTTTATACGCTAGATTAGTAATCGGTGACGAGTCTGCTAACGCTGCACCGGGTTCAGTGACGTAAAGATCAACAGCTGGCACGCCAGAAGCAGCATGTACCACCTGAACATCTAAACTGTTTGCATCAGCCATGGAAGTCGCGCTTCGAGTCACGATAAGAGGTTCAACAGGGTTTGGTGTTCCAGAAGCGTCACCCACAACAAATGCGGTATAATTAAGATCCGAGTCCAGATCGAGCGTTGTTTTGTCTACGACCGTCGCGACATCTCCGCCTGGCAACTGCACATCAACCTGAACTGAGTTTGCCCCTTCAGGTAGCATCACGTAACCAGAGCCAACACCATAATCGACGCCCGTCAAAGCGGCTTGGTCGTTAATCCATACATTTGCAAGAGGCGCATCAGAAGAGGCATGTACCGCTTGCAAATTCGAATACTCAATCGAGTCACTGTCTGACCCGCACGCAGCAATCCCTAGCACAGCAACCAAAGTTACTGCAGTTTTTGTAAGTCCTTTCATATCCTAGTCTCTCTTTGAAGTGGGGCTTCTATGGCATCATTAAGAAAGTGCAGTGCAGGAAGACAATCTTCTGCTCCAACCAACTGCTCAAACAGCTCACAATCTAGTGGGAGAAGTTCAAGCCATCTTTGGGCGACCCATGATGGATCGTCGTAAAAGCGGTGTTGGTAAAGCGTCCCTAATTGAGGAAATTGTTCGTACACATGAGCGAGTTGATGACTTAAATAGAGGAAGTCGGGATGAGACCTTGGCTCTTGCCAATTATCTAACCACTCTACTTCCGCGTGGCGAAGGCCATCAGAATCAGCCCTCACCCTTTTGACAATAAAACGTCTCTCTCCCGCTACGGTGATGCCAAGAAGCCCATCACTGAGTGTTTCAAAATCAACGATGGTGACCAAGGTTCCGATGGATGACACGTTTCCCACAGCTTTCGGATCGCCGTCATTACCAACGAGACAAACGCCAAAACCTGAATCTTGGAGGCTGCATTCTTTCACCATGCGTTTGTATCTAGGTTCAAAAATACGCAGATTCATTTTGCCTTCTGGTAAAACGACTGAGGTTAATGGGAATAACATGACTTCTTTCATTCAAACGTCCTCTTTGGTTCCTCAACTGATACGAATGGCCTATTAGTCAGATCACTAACGATTTGTGTTGGTTAATCGACTGGCTTAAAAAGTCATAAAAACGATTACGCAAACGACATACGTCACATATTTATTGCAAATCAATGCAACAAACAAAAAGTTCCGTGAAATAAACTTGTTTCGTGACAAGGCTCACGAAAAACCTTCATTTTTGCATCCTTTATCACTTTCATTTGGGATTTTTATCGCTATTATTCCCGCCAATTGGAAAGCGCAGCACAGATTGCGTGTTCTGAATCATTACAAACATAGAGAGTCCCCTTATGCGTAAATCACTTTTAGCTCTTAGCCTTCTAGCGGCTACTTCAGCTCCAGTTATGGCTGCTGACTACTCAGACGGCGATATCCACAAGAACGATTACAAGTGGATGCAGTTCAACCTAATGGGTGCATTCGATGAGAAAGGTGCAGGTCCAGAATCTAGCCACGATTACCTAGAGATGGAATTCGGCGGTCGCTCTGGTATCTTCGACCTATACGGTTACGTTGACGTATTCAACCTAGCTTCTGACCCGGGCAGCGACAAAGCTGGCGCAGAAAAAATCTTCATGAAGTTCGCTCCACGTATGTCTCTGGACGCACTAACTGGTAAAGACCTGTCTTTCGGTCCAGTTCAAGAGCTATACGTTGCAACTCTTATGGAATGGGGTGGTAACTCTGGCGTAAACAACCAAAAAATCGGTCTAGGTTCTGACGTAATGGTTCCTTGGTTGGGTAAAGTAGGCCTAAACCTATACGGTTCATACTACGGCAACAACAAAGATTGGAACGGTTTCCAAATCTCGACTAACTGGTTCAAACCATTCTACTTCTTCGAGAACGGTTCATTCATTTCTTACCAAGGTTACATCGATTACCAATTTGGTATGGAAGACAAAGAAGGCAACAAGTTCAACACTAACACGTCAAACGGCGGTGCTATGTTTAACGGTATTTACTGGCACTCTGATCGTTTCGCAGTTGGTTACGGCCTGAAACTATACAAAGACGTATACGGCTTTGAAGATGGTAAAGCACTACCATGGACTCAAACTGTTGACTCTTCAGGCGTAGCACACTACGTTGCTGTAACTTACAAGTTCTAATAGAACCGATAAGTTCCCCAAAAATGGCGCCTCTTGGTGCCATTTTTATTTGCTTTCCTTTTTTCCCTCATTATCCTTGCAGCAAACCTTTTTAATGAGAGCGTTTGGTGAATATTCTCATCTTAGGTCCAGGAGCCGTTGGCTCACTTTGGGCAACTAAATTCAAACTTGCTGGACACAATGTTTCCTTGTGGGGAAGAAGCTCAAACAGCGAGCAGTCGCTCCAACTTGATGACCATCCAGCAATCAATTTTTCTAATCAGCACATCCCTTCTGTTCAAAGTGCAGATCTGATTGTTGTGACAGTAAAAGCATGGCAAGTGGAAACCGCGATTAAGCCTCTTCTTCCTTATATCAACACTGACACCATCATAATGTTGATGCACAACGGAATGGGAACCGCACAACTCATCGAAACCAAACTTGCTGATAACCCATTAATCGTTGCCACAACAACACACGGTGCTTACAAAGCAAGTAAAGAGCAGGTTCTGCATACTGGTCAGGGAAATACTCAACTAGGTGGCTTTAATACTAAAGGTGCTCAATGTGACTTCTTAGCGGAGGTGATGAATCACGCTTTGCCAGAGGTGAATTGGAACCCAAATATCAACGCCGCACTGTGGACCAAGCTTGCGATCAACTGTGCTATCAACCCCCTGACGGCCATTCATCAATGTAAAAATGGTGAGCTTGCCGCTCCCGAATTTGCCACCGAGTTGGCGAACATCGCTCGCGAGTTGGTAGAGGTAATGAATAAAGAAGGGATAAAGGTCGATTTTGATTCTCTTCACACCACTGTTATGCAAGTGGTGAACGCAACAGCAGCCAACTACTCTTCAATGAGACAAGATGTTTATCACCAGCGTCGCACCGAAATTGATTTTATTACCGGCTATTTGCTGAAAGCTGCTGAAAAGCATCACATTAGTACGCCAGAGAACGCCAAACTCTATCAACGCATCAAACAGATTGAACAAAGCTGGACAGAACAATGAATAAAAAGATCTTAGTACCTATCGCGCCGGGCACAGAAGAAATGGAAGCAGTAACCGTTATCGACTTGATGGTTCGAGCAGGCTATGACGTCACAGTCGCAAGCGCAGATTTCGATGGTGCACTAACTATGAAAGCGTCTCGAGGCGTGACACTTACCGCGGATTGCAAGCTGGTCGATATTGCCGATGACGAGTTTGATGCGATTGTTCTGTCTGGTGGTGTTGGAGGCGCAGAAACCTTCCGTGATAGCACCATCATGATTGAGATCCTGAAACAGCACATGTACGAAGGTAAGCTGGTTGCGGCAATTTGTGCAGCTCCTGCCTTGGTTTTGCAACATCACAACCTTTACCCAGAAGCCTTGATGACATGCCATCCAAGCTTCCAATCTCATATTCCGGAAGACAAATGGCGAGCTAAACGTGTCACCATGGATGTGAATCACAACCTACTGACAAGTCAGGGACCAGGAACCGCACTTGAGTTCGCGATGGAAATCATTATCAAACTTTCTGGTAAAGAGCATGGATGGATGGTCGCAGAGCCGTTAGTTACTATCCCGACACTGCATTATCACGAATTCGGTGACGAATAATGTTTGACGTAAACGCTGTACGCGAACAGTTCCCAGCCCTAAATCAAGACGTAAACCAATCGCCTTTGGTTTACCTTGATAGCTCAGCAACAACGCAAAAACCGCAGTGCGTGATTGATGTGATTAGCCGTTACTACAGTGCACAAAATGCTAACGTGCACCGTGGCAGTCACAGCTTAACAGCCAACGCGACCAGCCAATTTGAAGCGGCTCGTGAAACTGTTGCGAATTTTATTGGGGCGAGCAGTTCAAAAGAAATCATTTGGACTCGAGGCGCAACCGAAGCACTAAATCTCATCGCGCAAACTTATGCTCGTAGCACACTCCAATCGGGTGATGAAATCTTAATCAGTGAAATGGAACATCACGCCAACATCGTGCCTTGGCAAATTGTCGCGGAGCAAACGGGCGCGAAAATCGTTAAAGTTCCGATGACCTCCGATTGCCAATTCGACATCAATGCGTTTGAAGCAGTGTTGTCGGAGCGCTGTAAAATCGTAGCGTGTGCACAAATCACCAATGTGACGGGCTCTCGTCAACCTATCGAGAAAATCATCGCCATGGCACATGCGGTAGGCGCTGTTGTTGTTGTCGATGGTGCACAAGGTATTGTTCATGAACAGTTGAACTTGGCAGAGCTCGATGTCGACTTTTATGTCTTCTCTGGCCACAAGCTGTATGCACCTGCTGGGATTGGCGTACTGTATGGCAAGCTTGAACTGTTAGAAGCGATGCCACCATGGCACGGCGGCGGCAAAATGGTTGAAAGAGTCTCGTTCGAGAAGACTACCTTCTCTGCCTTGCCAGGTAAGTTTGAAGCGGGTACACCGAACGTCGCCGGCGCGATTGCGCTAGCGAAAGCCATCGATTGGTACCAAGGCTTCGATCAAACCGCAGTAGAGGCACATCTGCATTCTCTGCAGAACAAGGCTTACCAAGCACTAAGCCAATTGGATGACATTCAAATCCTCGGTTATCAGCCGAATGCTTCAGTGCTTACTTTTGTAATGGATGGCGTTCACCACCAAGACATTGCAACGCTGCTTGATCAACAAGGTATCGCTGTTCGTGCAGGGCATCACTGTGCTCATCCTCTGATGGATGCGCTTAACGTCAAAGGCACGGTGCGCGTTTCTTTTGGCATCTACAATACGTTAGAAGATGTTGAGAAGCTGATTGCAGCAGTCGAGAAAGCGGTCGATATGCTTTAACAATAAAAATACCACTGTAGATTTATAGAAAAAGGGTTGAAACCGTTGGGCTTCAACCCTTTTTCTTTATTCTGTTCTTTGTGCGATTTTAACTAACGCCAACTACTGAGCCTGCATTTTGATCTGCTCAACAATCGCTTTCAAACCATTGCCACGCGATGGGCTTAGGTGAGCAATTAAACCCAACTTTTCAAAGTAAGCATCAATATCAAACACTTGGATTTGCTCTGCCGTTTTGCCATCGTAAGCCGCCATCACCAAGGCAATTAGACCACGAACGATACGCGCATCAGAATCAGCACAGAAGTGCCATACACCTTCTTGCTCTTTACTTACCAACCATACTAGGCTTTCACAACCAGATACGGTTACTTGCTCTGATTTAAGCTCTTCAGGCATTTGAGGCAGCTTTTTACCCCATTGAATCACCTGACGGTAGCGGTCTTCCCAACCTTTAAATTGCTGCATGGTTGCGGCGATGTCTTCACTGGTGATGTCAGTGCCAAACGGCGAGACAGGAAAATCAGTCATGATGCGCTCTCTTCTCTGAATTACTTCTTATGCTTTTGAATCAGCTTTTCAACGATGCGTGATACCGCAACAAAACCGAACGTTGCAGTTACAACCGTCGCCGCGCCAAAACCACTCGCACAGTCCATACGTTTTGGACCTTCTGCTGTCGATTTCACGCCACATACTGAACCATCGGCTTGTGGGTACTTCAATTGCTCGGTGGAGAACACACAATCGATACCAAACTTACGCGCTGGATTTTTCGGGAAGTTATGATGACGACGCAATGTGTCTTTGATCTTCTTAGCCAGTGGATCTTGGATAGTCTTAGTCAGATCCGCCACCATGATTTGGGTTGGATCGATTTGACCACCAGCACCGCCGGTTGTGATCACTTTGATCTTATTGCTACGACAGTAAGCCAGTAGAGACGCCTTTGCTTTTACGCTATCGATCGCATCCAACACGTAATCGAACTCTTTGCTCAAGTACTCGTGCTGGTTATCTGGCGTGATGAAATCGTCAATCAGATTGACCTTACACTCTGGGTTAATCAGCTTAACGCGCTCTGCCATCACTTCAATTTTGCTTTGACCAACCGTACCAGTCATCGCATGAATTTGACGGTTAATGTTGGTCACACACACGTCATCCATATCGATAAGCGTCAACTCACCAATACCAGTACGTGCGAGCGCTTCTACCGCCCATGAACCGACACCACCAATACCAATCACACACACGTGTGCAGCACGAAGGATTTCTACTTCGCTGTTGCCGTAGAGACGACGAGTGCCACCAAAACGTTGGTTATAGCTGTCAGATGCCGGAGTATCGAGTTCACGCATATTGAAGTTCCAGATGATCGATAGAAAAACAAAGAGTGCGACTTATACGCACTCTTTGAGGAAATGTCTAGATGATGAGAGGTGATTCCTCTCGCTAGGCGGCTATTGTAACTTCTCTGGCGGCAAAGCCCAAGGTGCTTGCGTTGGCGTGTTTTCCAAGCCCAACTTCCACACTCGACCAAAGTGCTTGTAGTGACCCGCTTCTGTACCGGCACGTGGTCCCATACCGTGGTATAGGTCAAGATGGTTCTGCTTCACCGCGCCGCCAGTGTCTAACACAATAAGAAGACGAAGCTGGTGCGCCCCACTCCATGTACCGTCTTTATTAAGCAATGGCACTTCCGCCAAAATTGGCGTGCCCATAGGTAGAATCGAGCGGTCGCCTGCTACCGATGCCATTGGTAATAGTGGAATACCTGCAGAGCCCGTTACTGGCGCATCCGCTTGTGGAGCAAAGAATACATAAGAAGGGTTTTGCTCTAGCAACTCACGAACCGTTGCTTCATCATTCTTCATCACCCAGTCTTTGATGGCTTTGAGTGACATCTCTTCACGTGGCACTTCACCACGCTCAATTAGAATTCGGCCAATACTCACGTACGCTTTATTGTTCTTGCCTGCGTAAGCAAAGTATTCCAGCGTATCGTCATCTTCGAAATGAACAAAGCCACTGCCTTGCACTTCCATCATGAATGGATCAATACGGTTTGGTGCGTAACCCAATACCAGACCTTGTCCCTCAAGCGCACCGTTATAAATTTCCGCACGTGTTGGGCAATCAGAGCTACATTTTGGCTTGCCGTAAACCGGGTACTTATATGTTTCATTCGGTTGATGACGCAATTCCATCACAGGAGAGAAATAGCCTGTGAACAACACGTTGCCCTTCTTATCACCACCACCAAGCTGCGCGGCTTGAATGCCGTAAGCACTGAGCGCAGTCGTGTCACCACTCTGCAATGCCCATTCACTCAACTTCTCGTAAAGTGGCTGATACATTTTTGCCATTGAAGGCGACTTAGTCACAACCTGTTCTGCTTGTTTGTTGAACTCAGTGAAATCTTGTGGCTTGTTGGATTCAACGACATCAGCTTTGTTCAAGATATGCGAAAACTCGCCATCGTAATCTTGCTTAGCAAGTAGGTTTTGTTCTGGCTCAGCCGCACAACCAAATAGCAGACTTAAAGAGACAATAGGAAGGAGTTTTTTAAACACGTGTTTTTTCCATAAAAGAAGATAGCAAAAGGATGGCAAACAAATGCAAACGACGCAATTGAAAAGCTGCGACAAAGTGTATCAGCGATAAGGCGAAGGCTTGGTTTGCTGCCAATTTATCCATTTAAACTGGGTTGAGGATAATAACAGCAATGTAATCAAACGATTGTCCGGACAATGTCTGATGGAAGTGGCAGGAATTTTAAGATACCCGAAAACGCCAGCCCTCTCACACTGAGACCCAGCGAGCAGTTATAGAAAGAATCTTACGAATATGAAGCGCTAGCGAATAGCTAGGTTCGAATGACCTTCTAGGTGAAAAACGGGCAGATAGTGGGCATTTGAATCCAACTTCATTTCAGAATGATGCTGATCGAGGAAGTCAAATCGACGCACTGTAGAGCCGACCTTATAAGAAAGCGTATCACCATCAAATTCGAAATCCGTCGCCACGGTTGACCCTCTCACCGTTACACCACGCTCACTAAGAATAAACTCTTCACGAGCATATGGCGCCACGTCTTGCTCTACCCACTTGCCATAAATCACAGACTTAGAAACTGGTGGATTGATATAGCGTGTGATCAAATCACCATACATCATAAATACAACTATCGTTCCTACGATCGCCGTTAGCATAAGCGAACGTTCGATCCATTTACGAAGTGGCGATTTTGTAGAGATATTTTGCTCTGATTGAGCAGCGATCGCAGCATTCTTATTTACAACTGAAGACATGAGGCTCACGTGTTTGAACTAGACGGGAACATTGTACCCCCATCGACCAAACACAACCAAGCATCACGCTCACGATGTTTGTGCTTTATTCCAAAAAATTACCTTGCTAACCTTTGAATAAAAAGACAATATTAAAGCATAAATAAACACAAGGAATGGCTGTAGTGAAAATTCGTAGTACTGCTCTGGTTAAAGGATTCCGTCAATCCACACCTTATGTGAATGCTCACCGTGGAAAAACCATGGTATTAATGCTAGGAGGTGAAGCGGTTGCCGATAAAAACTTTGGTAACATTATCAATGATATTGCTTTAATGCACAGCCTTGGTATTAAAGTCGTCGTTATTTATGGTGCCAGACCACAGATCAACCAACTACTAGAAAAACAAGACCTTACTACGCCATACCACAAAAACGTTCGAATCACAGATGAAGCTGCGCTTTCGGTAGTTATGCAAGCCGCAGGACAGCTTCAACTGGCCATTACCGCGCGCTTATCCATGAGCCTTAACAACACGCCAATGGCGGGTACCCAGCTTAACGTTGTGAGCGGCAACTTTGTCATTGCTCAGCCACTCGGTGTGGATGACGGTGTCGACTATTGCCACAGCGGACGCATTCGTCGAATCGATACCGATGCAATCCACCGCACCCTCAATCAAGGCTCAATTGTATTACTCGGCCCAATCGCCAGCTCAGTGACAGGGGAATGCTTCAACCTTCCCTCAGAAGAAGTCGCGACTCAGCTAGCGATTAAGCTTGGTGCGGATAAATTGATTGGCTTCTGCTCTGAGCAAGGGGTTATTGATGATAATGGTAACGCCGTCGCGGAATTGTTCCCTATTGAAGCCGAGCATGTCATCACAAAACTCATGGCTGACACCTCACCAGATTCCGACTATAACTCTGGAACATTACGTTTTCTCAAAGGCTCGATTTCGGCTTGCCGTGCTGGTGTGCCAAGAAGCCACCTAATCAGTTACAAAGTTGATGGCGCACTCATCCAAGAATTGTTCTCTTTCGATGGTATCGGTACACAGGTTGTAATGGCCAGTGCCGAGCAGGTACGTGAAGCGGACATCGATGATATTGGCGGTATTTTAGACCTGATTCGCCCATTAGAAGAACAAGGCGTGCTAGTAAGACGCTCTCGCGAACAACTTGAGCAAGAAATCAATAAGTTCACCATCATTGAAAAAGACGGCTTGATCATCGGTTGTGCGGCTTTGTACCCATATATCGAAGAGCAAAAAGCAGAGATGGCTTGTGTGGCGATCCACCCAGACTATCGTGATGGAAACCGTGGGTTATTGCTACTGAACTATATGAAGCATCGTTCAAAATCAGACAACATCAATCAGATCTTTGTGCTGACCACACACAGCCTGCATTGGTTTAGAGAACAAGGCTTCTATGAAGTGAATGTTGATTACCTTCCGGGAGCAAAACAAGGGCTGTATAACTTCCAACGTAAATCGAAGATTCTGGCATTAGATCTCTGAAGAATAACAAAACGTTATTTATTCAGTGTCTATATCATTATGCAAAGCTTTACATTGACATTGGTCGCAATTTAACCTTTTCAATATACACATGGTTGGTTATACTCTGCGCGACAAACGGTTGGTTTTTAATCAACTTACAAATGGATCTAGGTGAATATTGTTCACCCTAAAGTGCAGAGCGAGCTCCATCGCGCTGCATGACGCATCAAGGACAGTTGTTACTCTTAAAATGAATAAGATGAGCACTGTTATGAGAACCATTATTTGCAATTCACTTCAAAGCTTTTGGGATATGGCGGATAACCATTTTCTGGAAGGGCTCGACGTCCATTGCGTATTCCCCGTCAATGACGCCATTAAAGATTTTATCTTGGCTTACCAACAGCAGTACAAAATTCGCAGCGTGTCATTTACCAATGCGTTTACACAAAATTAAAAAAGACCGAGCATCACGCTCTAATGCCGTTCACT
>NZ_JPRD01000004.1 GCF_000817815.1 Vibrio owensii CAIM 1854 = LMG 25443 | reverse complement strand
ACCTATATCAGGACGGGTCAGCATTCAGGCTTAAGCTTCTTGCTTTTGAAGCTCAACTTGTTGTGCTTCTTCTTCCACTAGAGCATCAACGATAACGGCACATGCTGCGTCACCTGTGATGTTTAGTGCGGTACGAATCATATCGAAGATACGGTCAAGAGCGAACAGTAGTGGTAGACCTTCAATTGGGATACCTGCCGCTAGAAGTACAGCCACAACAAGGAATGAAGGACCAGGAACACCTGCTTGGCCTACTGCGCCTAGTGTAGAAGTGACGATGATCGCAATGTAAGCGCCCATGCCTAGGTCGATGTTGAACAATTGCGCGAAGAAAATGGCTACTAGGCCGTAGTAAATCGCGTTACCAGACATGTTGATGGTCGCGCCAAGAGGCAGAACAAATGATGCTGTTGAGTTGCGAACACCTAGCTCTTTCTCACACGTATCCATTGTTACTGGCAGTGTCGCCATTGAAGAAGCTGTAGAAAGTGCAACGGCTTGTGGCTTTTTCATTGCTGAAACGAACTTCTTCGCCGATGTCTTAGTGAACACGTGCACCATTGCTGGGTAAACCACGAAGCCGAACACTAGGATTGCCGCTACGTAAACAACGAACAGTTTGAATACCACCATCAGAGCACCAAAACCGAACGTACCTACCGCTTCAGCCATCAGACCAAATACACCGATAGGAGCAATGATCATCACCTTGTTGATCATCCAAACCATAGCGTCAACGATGCAGTTAACACCATTGATGATTGGCTCGCGACGTGATTTTTCTTGTTTTGAAATCGCGATACCGAAGAACATACAGAACACAAGGATCTGAAGGATGTTCGCTTCGTTTAGTGATTGGAAAACGTTAGTTGGGATCATACCAGTGATGGTTGCCCAGAAAGTCGGTAGCTCACCTTTTGAAGCGTATTCTGCTGAGAACATGCCCTCAACGCCAGAGACGTCGATGCCCATGCCCGGTTGGAATACTTCACCCATGACTAGCGCAAGTGCTACTGCTAGGGCGGATGTCAGACCGAAGTAACCTAGGGTTACCAAGCCCACTTTACCTGCAGATTGGCTGTTGCCTAGACCTGCCGCACCTGAGATAAGCGCTACTGCGACCAAAGGGATCACAAGCATCTTGATCAGGTTGATAAAGATTGCACCAAGTGGCGCGAATACAGTCGCACTTTGACCCATAAAGGCACCAACGGCAGTACCCACGATCATTGCAATGACGACTTGCACGCCAATGTTGTTTAGCAAACTCTTTTGTTTTAACACTTCCATAACCTCTGTGCTAATAAAATGTAAAATCCTAAAGTTACCCACCAATCTAAAGTTGTTATTTGGATAATTATATCGCCTTGCTTTTTACACTTATCATTCACAATTAGCAATACAATTCCGGTACAAACTCACCGACTAATTGAGAATTTATTGATTAACGATAGTTTTTTAACCAATAGCAATCGTTTGCTATTGTTTGGGGTAATGGTTTTGGTTGGTGTTGTTTATAAAACGGATGGTAACGGTGGGGTGGTTTTAGAAAGTGAATGTTAAAAAAAAGATCGATTCCGAATGTTTAATAAGGAATCGATCTCATATTCGTCAAATCAGTGATACGTTATTTTTGTGTTGCAGCTTTCATTGCAAAAACGAATTCACCTAGCTTGTCGAGCATAATTTGTGGCTGCTCAACGTTCGCTTCAATGATTTTTACCACGGCTGAACCAGAAATTGCACCAGCCGCACCAGATTCTAGTGCTTGTTTCACCTGTGCAGGCTCAGAGATGCCAAAACCAAGTAACGCTGGTGGCGCATCAAATTGGTTCAGTCTATCCAGCATATGACCTACAGGCATGTTTGCTTTGGTTTCTGCGCCAGTAACACCTGCACGAGAGAGTAGGTAAGTGTAGCCGCCACCTAACTCTGATACTTGCTTCAGTGTTTCATCACTTGCCGTTGGTGGTGCGATGAAGATTGGGTGAATACCAAACTTTTCTGCAGCAGCAACAAATTCGGCACTTTCATTAGTTGGTACATCTGCAATCAAAACAGAATCGATGCCTGCTTTTGCACAACGCTCATAGAAGTTCTCGATACCACGAGAGTAAACAAGGTTCGCGTACATCAGAAGACCAATAGGCAACTCTGGGTATTTAGCTCGGATCTTACCAATTTGCTCAAAGCAGATATCTGGTGTTGCACCTGAGTCTAACGCGCGAATGTTAGCGCCTTGGATGGTTGGGCCATCGGCTAGCGGATCTGAGAATGGAATACCAAGTTCAAGGGCATCTGCGCCAGACTCAACCAGTGTTTCCATGATTTTGTAAGATTGCTCTGCGTTTGGATCGCAAACCGTTACGAACGGTACAAATGCGCCTTGGTTCTTTTCGTTTAGGCGCGCAAACATCTTCTCATAACGGCTCATTAGATTGCTCCTTTTTCTTCTAGGATGGCATGTACAGTGAAGATATCTTTATCACCACGACCAGATAGGTTAACAACCAACAATTGCTCTTTTTCTGGGTTCTCACGAGCCATACGCAGTGCGTGTGCCACGGCGTGAGAAGATTCAAGTGCAGGGATGATGCCTTCATGGCGGGCAATCTCTTGGAATGCTTCTAGCGCTTCATCGTCCGTCACGTTGTCATATTCAGCACGGCCAATTGCGTTTAGGTGTGCGTGTTGTGGACCAACTGATGGGAAATCAAGGCCAGCAGATACTGAGTAAGACTCTTCAACTTGGCCGTTTGGATCTTGCATCAATGGCGCTTTCATACCAAAGAAGATGCCAGTTTTACCATGCTTAAGTGGCGCACCGTGCTGGTCAGTATCGATACCTTTACCTGCTGGCTCAACACCAATTAGGCGAACGCTTTCTTCTTCGATGAAGTCAGCAAACATACCAATCGCGTTTGAACCACCGCCCACACACGCGATAACTGCGTCAGGAAGACGCCCTTCACGTGCCAAAATCTGATTCTTCGTTTCTTCACCAATCATGCGTTGGAAGTCACGCACGATGGTTGGGAATGGGTGAGGACCTGCCGCTGTACCTAGTAGGTAATGCGCATCTTCATAAGTTGCAGACCAGTCGCGTAGCGCTTCGTTACATGCGTCTTTAAGTGTTGCTGAACCAGAGTGTACCGGAATAACTTCTGCGCCCATTAGCTTCATACGGAATACGTTCGGGCTCTGACGCTCAACGTCTTTGGCACCCATGTAAACTCGACACTTAAGGCCAAGTAGTGCACACGCTAGTGCGGTTGCAACACCGTGTTGACCTGCACCCGTTTCAGCGATGATTTCGTTTTTACCCATGCGTTTCGCAAGTAGCGCTTGACCTAACACTTGGTTGGTCTTGTGCGCGCCACCGTGAAGTAGGTCTTCACGTTTTAGGTACAGTTTGGTTTTCGTACCTTTGGTTAGGTTACGAGTTAGAGTCAAAGCCGTTGGACGGCCCGCATACTCTTGAAGAAGCGTCATGAATTCGCTGCGGAATTCTGGATCTTCTTGCGCGTCGATAAACGCTTGCTCTAGTTGCTCCAGTGCTGGAACTAGAATTTGCGGAACGTACTGACCGCCGTATTCGCCAAAGTAGGCATTCAGTTTTGCCATCGTTATATTCCTTCTCGTATTTTTCGCTACGAATAGCTTTAAATTTTTTAGCTGATATCCAGCTTTAGTAGTTGCGAATAGCAGTGAATGCCGCGAGCAACTTCTGTGAATCTTTTTTGCCTGGTGCGCTTTCTACACCAGAGTTTAAATCTAATCCCAAGCAACCTAGTGTCGCTGCTTGTTGAGCATTTTCTGGCGACAGTCCGCCCGCTAGCATAATTTGACTTGGGTCGCCGATCAGTGACCAGTCGAACACTTGGCCGGTACCGCCGGTTTGAGTGCCAACTTGCGCATCTAATAGATGGCGGTCAATGTTGTCTGCTAGCAGCTCTGGCTTGGCATCAGTCACGCCGTAAGCTTTCCAAATTTCTACTGTTGTTGGCAGTTCAGCTTTGAGTTGGTTTACGTAAGCTTGGTCTTCTTGACCGTGCAGTTGCACCGCTTTTAGACCCAAAGAGGTCACGACAGAAGCAACAAAATCGATATCGTGATTTTGGAAAACGCCTACGTAATTCAGTGGAGCACCGCTCATGGTTAAGCGAGCACCTTCAAGGTCAACCGCACGCTTCGACTTCTCGACAAAAATCAGGCCACCAAATACCGCACCAGCTTGATATGCTTTTGCTGCGTCATCTGGGTGCGTTAAGCCACACACTTTGTTTTCACCCAACGTCACTTTACGTACAGCAAGTTCTAAGTTGTCTTCCGCCATCAGTGAACTACCAATCAAGAAGCCGTCTGCGAATTCTGCTAAATCACGAACTTGTTGATGTGTATAAATGCCAGATTCTGAGATCACTGTTGCGTTAGGAGCCAGTTCACGAATGGTCGGTGCCAGTTCTTTCGTACGATTCAAATCAGTACTTAGGTCGCGCAAGTTACGATTATTGATGCCGATAACGCGAGCGCCTAGCTTAACGGCACGATGAAGCTCTTCTTCGTTGCTGACTTCGGTCAGGATACCCATGTTCAGGCTGTGTGCTGCTTCTTCTAGCGCTTTGTACTCTTCGTCATTTAGGACAGAAAGCATCAGTAGCACGGCATCAGCACTGTAATGACGTGCTAGGTAAACTTGGTAGGTATCTACCATGAAGTCTTTGCACAGAACGGGTTGTTTGACTTGACCACGTACTTGAGGAAGAAAATCAAAGTTACCTTGGAAGTACTTCTCGTCTGTTAGGACTGAAATTGCATCAGCATGGTTGTTGTAAACCGATGCAATGTAGTCCAAGTCGAAGTGATCACGAATCAAACCTTTAGAAGGAGATGCCTTCTTACATTCGGTGATGAATGCCGTCTTTTCGCCACTCAGAGCATCGTAGAAGCTGCGGTCCGATGGCTGCAAATCAGACTGAAATGTGCTTAGCGGTTGAGACACCTTACGGTCTGCTACCCACTGATATTTGTCGCGGACAATTTTCGCCAGTACTTCTGCCATTTCTGCTTCTTTCTTAGAAACGTGTTCAGACAGGTTGTCAGCTTGCTGAGTGTTGAAGTCAGTCATCTTCTTCAATTCCTTAAGCGTGTGCGGCAAGTTGTTGTACCAATTGGTACGCCTTGCCTGAATTCATTGCCTCAATCGCTTGTTGCGTGTTGGCTTTTAAATCTTCGTGGCCGAATAGACGCATTAGCAGAGCAACGTTCACCGCCACTGCGCCCAATTGTGCGTCTGTACCTTTACCCGTCAGAATATTGGTAATGATCGCTTTGTTTTCTTCAGGATCGCCACCTTTGATCGCTTCTAGTGGGTGCGCTTCTAGACCGAAGTCTGCAGGCGTTAGTTTGTATTCTGTGATCTTACCGTCTTTGATTTCGGCAACGGTTGTTTCACCGTGAATTGCCACTTCGTCCAAACCACTACCGTGTACTACAGCGGCACGCTTCATACCCATTTGTAGCATGGTTTCTGCGATAGGACGAACCAGTTCTTCACTGTAAACGCCCATCAATTCGATGTTAGGGCGAGCAGGGTTAATCAGTGGGCCAAGAATGTTAAAGATGGTGCGTGTTTTCATTGTTTGGCGCACTGGCATCGCATGGCGCACACCACCGTGGTATTGAGGTGCAAATAGGAAAGCGACACCAATATCGTCTACCGCTTTGCGCGTATCTTCTGCGCTCATAGCTAGGTTGATACCAAATGAATCAAGAAGGTCAGAAGAACCAGATTTGCTTGAAACGCTGCGGTTACCGTGTTTCGCTACTTTTAGACCACATGCTGCAGCAACAAACGCCGCAGTGGTTGAAATGTTGATGGTGTTGTGACCGTCACCGCCAGTACCTACGATATCTGCGAAATCATAATCTGGACGAGGGAATGGGTTTGCGTTTGCCAGCAGTGCTTTCGCTGCGCCCGCAATTTCATCCGGTGTCTCGCCTTTGATTTTTAGTGCAGTCAGTGCTGATACCATCAAAATTGGGTCTAGCTCACCACGGATGATGATGTCGAACAGCTGTTGGCTCTCTTCCTGAGTAAGCGATTCTTGCTCGTACAGTTTGGTAATAATAGGGTTGATGATTGCTTCCATATTTCCTCTCCTAAATTTCTTATGTGCCAAGTGCTTTTTAAGCAGTGAGTGGGTTCGCTGAAGTTTGTTCTTCAAGTGCCCATTCGATGGCATTGGCCAACAGTGTTGCTCCGTAGGTCGTCATAATAGATTCCGGGTGGAACTGGAACCCGCAAACTTTATCTTCTTCATGTACAACAGACATTACCAAGTTATCCACTTCTGCTGTGATGGTTAGGCTCTCAGGAACCTTGGTCGCAACCAGCGAGTGGTAACGTGCAATTGCAAGTGGTGATGGTAGGTTTTGGTAAATCGCATGGTTTTGGTGCTCCATCATAGAGACCTTACCGTGAATGATTTCGCCCGCGCCAGCAACGTTGCCGCCGTATGCTTCAACAATCGCTTGGTGACCAAGACAAATACCAATCATTGGCACTTTGCCCTTCATGCGTTGGATAAGCTCCGGCATTGAGCCTGCCTCTGACGGTGCACCTGGGCCTGGTGATAGCAGGACCACTGGGTTTTCAAGCTCATTTACCGCTTGTTCAATGGTTTCTGCTGGGATGTTGTTTCGGTAAATCTTGACTGAGTGACCTAGCGAGCGGAACTGATCCACAAGGTTGTAGGTGAACGAGTCAAAGTTGTCGATAAAAATGATATTAGCCATCTCTGAACCCTATTCCTTATTGTGACTTATGAGCTGCTTGGATAGCAGAGATTACCGCTTGTGCTTTGCCGCGTGTTTCGTCTGCTTCCGCTTGTGGATCAGAGTCGAACACCACGCCTGCACCAGCTTGAACTTGAGCAATACCGTTCTCAACGTACGCTGAGCGAATTACGATACATGTGTCGAGTGTGCCTTCACCAGTTAGGTAGCCCACAGCACCGCCGTAGCTACCGCGTCGTGCGCCTTCTACGTCGCGAATCAACTGCATTGCACGAATCTTTGGTGCACCAGTGAGTGTGCCCATGTTCATACATGCTTGATATGCGTGCAGCGCGTCTAGGTCTTCACGCAGTTGACCAACCACACGAGATACCAAGTGCATTACGTGGCTGTAGCGGTCGACTTTTAGAAGGTCTGCTACGTGGCGAGTGCCAGCTTGAGCAATACGAGCGACGTCGTTACGTGCTAAGTCAACCAGCATCATGTGTTCTGCGTTTTCTTTCATGTCGGTACGCAGTTCAAGTTCGATGCGGCTGTCTAGGTCGAAATCGATCTCGCCGTTAGGGCGCTTGCCGCGGCGACGAGTGCCTGCGATTGGATAGATTTCAATTTGGTTAGTGTCGGTTTCGTACTTAAGCGCACTTTCTGGTGATGCGCCAAACAGAGTGAACAGCTCATCTTGCATGTAGAACATGTAAGGGCTTGGGTTACTTTGTTTCAGTTCTTTGTAAGCCGCTAGTGGAGAAGGGCAAGGTAGAGTGAATCGGCGAGATGGTACAACTTGGAATACATCGCCTTTCACTACGAACTCTTTTAAGCCGCGAA
The DNA here is from genome assembly GCF_000817815.1 of Vibrio owensii CAIM 1854 = LMG 25443. Taxonomy (GTDB): domain Bacteria; phylum Pseudomonadota; class Gammaproteobacteria; order Enterobacterales; family Vibrionaceae; genus Vibrio; species Vibrio owensii. Next base: position 60,536 of record NZ_JPRD01000004.1, on the reverse strand, counting down.
CAGTTTGGCAGAAGTCTGCATCAGATACGCTAGGTTCTACCGTTACGTCAGCGATTTGTTTTGCGCTTGGCAGTAGTTTTGGCGCTGCACACTGAGCGCTGATTTCTGCAATACGAGTCTCTAACGCTGTTTTCTCTGAACCATCAACAAACAACGTCGCTTGAAGCTGGCAAGATTCCGTTTGATGGTCGACAACAAGCAATGTTTCCGCGACGTAGAAAACGTAATCTGGACACTGATTTGTTGCTTCTGCATTACCAAGCGGCTCGAAGTTTGCGACTAAGTCGTAGGCAAACAGACCACCAAGGAAAATCGCGTGTTTGTCTTGCTGTGAAATATCAAAACTATGTTGAACCAAACGTAGCGCATCGAAAGAAGAGGCTTCACGTAGGCGAGAATCTTCATCTAACGTTTCGCATGGCTGGTCAAATTCTAAAGTTAGCGTTTCGCCATCGAACTTACTCTCAACATCACCACGGATGTTCTGGTTTAGGTGAGACAGTAGGTTTTTACCGTTGTTGGTCAAGGCGTGCATGCTAACGGTATGGCCGTAGCAGACAATGCGAACCGCTGAATCTACGATCAGCAGGGATTTCAAATCTTGCTTCGAATCGATCTCAGCAGATTCCAGCAACAGGCTGTCAGTTTTGTTCTCACATAAAGTGTGGAACAAACGAGTCGGGTCTTGAGTATAAGGGACGGAAGCCGTTAGCACTTCAAGCTGTCCAAGTTTCTTAATTTCAATGGCCTTGTTCACAAGACCTCCTTATAGCTGTTTTACATCTTCCTGCCGTACATAGTCGCATAAAGCAAAAGTTCACCCAATCAAGTTTTGGTCATATCCGATGAATGTTTGAGCAGTTGAATGTGAGATGGACGACAAAACAAAAAGCCCGCTGAAGTAGCGGGCTTTGTGACATTTAATTCTCTAAACTAGAAGTACACGTTCGCCCACCAAGAACTTGTCCAAATGCGCCACCAAGCAAGGTCAGCAGATTTCATCTTATTCAGACGAACTGCAACTTTCGCTTCCTGGTTTTGGTTAAATTCTTGTAACATGGTGAGCCTTAAATTAGGTACTTCGTATTTGCGTACTAGTTAACTAGTGCAGAGGTAAAAAGTCAACCCCAAAACAGCATTAAAACGACAAAAAGATGAGAATTGATTTACACAGTCACACCACCGCGTCAGATGGTCGATTTGCACCACACGATTTAGTGGATAGGGCATTGAGTTTTGATATCGAGGTTTTGGCGATCACGGATCATGATACGGTTGACGGCTTAGCTCCGGCCAAGCAATACGTTGAAGAGAATAGTCTGCCGATAAAAATCATCAACGGTATAGAAATTTCGACTGTTTGGCAGAACAAAGACATCCATATTGTTGGATTGAACATCGATCCAGAAAGTCCTGCGCTGGCTGAGCTGATTCAACAGCAAAAAGCGCATCGTGTTGCCAGAGCAGAGATGATTGCTGAACGTTTGCAAAAAGCGACTCGCGAAGGTGTGCTAGAAGAAGTTCAGCAAATCGCGGGTGATGCGCCGATCACTCGTGCACACTTTGCCAAGTGGTTGGTGGATAATGGTTATGCCAAAAACATGCAGATGGTGTTCAAGAAATTTCTAACCCGTTCTAACCCAGGTTACGTGCCACCAAATTGGTGCTCTATGAAAGATGCGGTTGATGCAATTCATGCTGCTGGAGGCTCTGCTGTTCTTGCGCATCCGGGTCGTTATCAACTGACTGCGAAGTGGGTGAAACGCCTATTAGCCGCGTTTGTTGAAGCGGGTGGGGATGCAATGGAAGTGGCACAGCCTCAACAAGCGCAACAAGAAAGACGCAACTTGGCTGATTATGCTATACAATACAAACTATTAGCTTCTCAAGGCAGCGACTTTCACTATCCATCTCCGTGGATGGAATTGGGAAGAAACCTCTGGTTACCCGCGGGCGTAGAACCAGTTTGGAAAGATTGGGGTATTGATCCTTCGTTGGATAACGCTCAACAAGACGAAATCGAGAACCGATAAAAATATAGAGCCGAGAGGTTCGATAATGAGGAATTACAATGAGCCAGTTTTTTTACGTTCACCCAGAAAACCCACAGGCTCGCTTGATCAATCAAGCAGTAGCAATCATTCGTAGCGGCGGTGTAGTGGTTTACCCAACCGACTCAGGTTACGCACTAGGCTGTCAGTTAGAAAACAAACAGGCGTTGGAACGTATTTGTCAGATCCGCCGTCTGGATGATAAGCACAACTTTACTTTGTTGTGTCGTGATTTGTCGGAGCTTTCTTTGTACGCACGAGTAGATAACGCGGCATTCCGACTACTGAAAAATAACACGCCGGGTCCTTACACTTTCATCTTCAAGGGCACAAAAGAAGTGCCGCGTCGTTTGATGAATGCAAAACGTAAGACCATCGGTATTCGTGTACCCGATAACCGCATTGCACTAGACCTGTTGGAAGCACTTGGTGAACCAATGATGTCTACGTCACTTATCCTACCGGGTAGCGATGTGACGGAATCGGACCCAGAAGATATTCGTGACAAACTAGAGCATGCTGTAGACGTGATTCTTAATGGTGGTTACTTAGGTGAACAACCAACAACGGTTATCGACTTCAGCGAAGGTGAAGCGGTTGTTGTTCGTGTTGGATCTGGCGACCCGGCACCATTTGAGTAACTGGTTTTACTCTTAACAAAACAAGAAAGGGAGGCGTGAATGCCTCCCTTTTATTTTGAATCAGTTTATTTTTGATTCAATGGAATGGTGACAGTTTAGGCGAAATCGAAGATATCGATACCGTGGTGCTCAATGTAGTTGATGTAGCCTGCATCAATACCTTTCAGTGTCACTTCTACATTAAACTCGTCACTTGAGTAGACTGCCCAACCGAAGTCGTTGTAAGACAGAGTCAAGTCGTCCGCCGAGTCCAAGAACGTATCGCGAATACCATCGTTGTTGGTATCTAAACCCATATCAAAGACAAGCTTGTCGTGACAAATGTTGAAGTCGAGAATTTCTGATTTCACTTCGATGTCGTTTGAAGAAACAGGCTGATCGGGAACGCCAACAGCAAGACGGTTGGTCATTACGAACGTGTCATCGCCGCCACCGCCAGCAATTACAGAATGACCATCACCGACAACTACGGTGTCGTCACCCCATCCCGCATTGATAAAGTTGTTGCCTGAGTAGTCGAAAATTGTATCGTCACCACAACCACCAAATAACAGGTCATTACCTAAGCCGCCAGACAAGTAATCATCGCCTGAACCGCCTGAGAGTAGGTCATTCCCTCTGCCACCTAGTAGGGTATCGTCACCACGACCACCGAAGACATAGTCGTTTCCACCAAAGCCAACAAACTTATCGTCGCCGCCAAAGCCGACAAAAATGTCAGTCGTGTCCGAGCCTTTTGTGCCGGTCATATTGTCATCTTCTGAGGTGCCAAATATCCAATTTAGGTCAAGATTTGTATGAGACATTTATTATTCCTTTTCATCTGATTAAGGGAGCTAGCAAGCTGTAGGGTTATCTTTCTTATAGCCCTGACAATTTTATCAGGTAGGGGATTTTTTAAGAGGTGGACACAGACCCATAATAGTGCGGTTCTAATGCCGATGAGTCTGGTACTAAGTTGGAGAAGATGATGAGTTTAGTGTGAGTTTCCGAAGGACATTCTGCAGTGACAATATCGACGATTTTGCTTACATTAAATCAGAGAATCTCGTATAATGTCCGACCGAAAAAATCCCAATAGGTTGGGTAACTTGCACAATTGAAGACCAATTCTGGTCTCGACGTCTGTGAAGACGACACATAGGTAGATAAATGAGCGAAAAGTTACAAAAAGTATTAGCACGTGCTGGACACGGTTCTCGTCGTGAGATTGAATCGTTAATTAAATCTGGTCGCGTTAGCGTGAACGGAATCGTAGCTAAACTTGGTGAAAGACTAGAAGATGAGAACAGCGTAGTTCGTATCGATGGTCACATTGTGTCTGCAAAGGCACAAGAAGAAGTGATCTGTCGTGTATTGGCTTACTACAAGCCAGAAGGTGAACTATGTACTCGTCACGACCCTGAAGGTCGTCGCACTGTTTTCGATCGTCTGCCAAAAATTCGTGGCTCTCGTTGGATTTCAGTTGGTCGTCTTGATGCGAACACATCTGGCCTACTGCTTTTCACAACTGATGGTGAATTGGCAAACCGCCTAATGCACCCAAGCCGTCAGGTTGAGCGTGAATACCTAGTGCGTGTGTTTGGTGAAGTGAACGAGAAAAAAGTTCGTAACCTAGTAAGTGGTGTAGAACTTGAAGATGGTATGGCTCGTTTTGAAGACGTAGTACACGCGGGTGGTGAAGGTATGAACCACACGTTCTACGTAGTGATTAACGAAGGTCGTAACCGTGAGGTTCGTCGTTTGTGGGAATCTCAAGAATGTACGGTTAGCCGTCTAAAACGTGTTCGTTACGGTGATATCTTCCTAGACAAGAAACTACCTCGTGGTGGTTGGATGGAACTTGACCTGAAAGAAGTGAACTACCTGCGTGAGCTTGTAGAACTTCGTCCAGAGAAAGAAACCATGCTTGATCTGAACAAAGACAACACATCACGTAAGCGTGAACGTGCTCGTAGCCAAAAAATCCGTCGCGCAGTGAAGCGTCACGAAGAGCGTGTTAACACACCAAAAGGTCGCAGCAACAACCCTTCTCGTCGTAAGCCGAAGAAGACTGCAGGTGACCAAGGTGCACGTAACAAGCATCGTTAATCGATAGCAGAAAATCAGAAAGGCTTGCCAAATCGGCAAGCCTTTTTCTTATCGAGCCTTTCGAGCTTATGAGCTTTCATGTCTTTCAATCATGCTCGTGCAATTAATAAACATAAAAAAACACCAGCATGAGGCTGGTGTTTTTGATCATGATAGGGAAAGCGTTAGTCACGTTTCCAAAGCATATGACAGAACTTATGTTCTGGGTCTCGACTGATTAGCATACGAGCAAAAACGTCATCAAGCACGTCATTTTCCTCGTTTACTAAGCCGATTCGAACTTCTGCATACACTTCTTTGTCGATATCGAAGCCAACGTGTTCAACCCAGTCATCACCGGTTTCAACAAGTTCTGCGGCACCACGATCTTCAAATTGCGCAGTAAACAGAATGACATCAGCGGGCTCTAGGTTATCTGGAGCCATCTCAAGGAAGATGTCGTACGCAGCGTCGATAACGTCGTCGTAAGAAATCAAATCAGACATGCTTATGCTCGGCTCATGTATTTACGTTCAGTCGTGTTAATGATAACACGGTCACCAGTTGCGATGTATTCAGGAACTTGGATTACAAGACCTGAAGCAAAGCGTGCTGGTTTAGTACGTGCAGATGCAGAAGCACCTTTGATTGAAGGGTCAGTTTCTTCAATCACTAGCTCCACAGAAGATGGTAGTTCGATACCCACAGCAGCACCGTTCACAAGGATAATGTGGATACCTTGTGTGTCTTCGTTGATGAACAGCATGTCGTCTTCAACTTCATTGTGCTTGAATGTGTATTGTGAGTAGTCTTCGTTGTCCATGAAGATGTGCTCATCGCCGTCAGCGTATGAGTACACAACTGCACGTTTGTTCATTTCTACTGTTTCAACAACATCATCAGACTTGTAACGCTCGTCTACACGAGCACCAGTGTTCAGATCTGTACAACGCATTTTGTAGATTTTAGCGCCGCCACGACCGCCAGGAGTCGTTACTTCGATGTCTTTAACTAGAAGAGTTTTACCATTAGACTCGATTGCGAAGCCTTTTTTGATTTCACTTGCCTTTGGCATTGTATTTTCCTATTACACTTATTAAGCAAAACTTGGTGATTATAGCGCTAAGTTCTTTGTCTGGCATTAAAATTCCACTCAGTAATTTGAACATTAATAAGGAGATGAATAGGCTTGATCCAAACGTAATGCTGGTGGATCATATAGCCCTTCGTCCGTTAAAAGCTTGAGATCGCGTTTTCTTCAATGTCTCTCCCTATTATCGATCCAAAACATCCTTTCCAACGTGAATTCGAACCTCTGCTCAGAGAAGTTCTCGCATGCCTAAAAGGTGGGCTTGGCGCAAACTTGCACAGTGTTTACGTCTACGGTAGCGTGGCCCGTAAGTCTGCGGTCGCAGGTAGATCGAATCTTGATATGGTGGTTGTGACAAAGGCGGACTTTGAAAACAACCGCGCCACGTTACTAAACACCATCAAATGGCGAGCACAGCAAGGGTATCCTCACGTGAAAGGGGTGTCGATTCGCACGGCGTTGGTCAATGAAGTAGCCAATCTCGATAGCATTTTTACTTGGGGTTTTATGCTCAAGCATTGCTGTGTGTGTGTTTATGGTGATGATCTGGCAGATTGCTTTGGTGATTATGTACCAAGTTGGGAGATTGCCAAGCACTGGAACATGGATGTGGAAGATTGGCTGTCGGTGTATCGTACCAAGATTGTACAAGCACAAAGTGTTGAAGAGCTGGTCAGTGCTCAAGTTATTATCGCCAAGAAACTGCTTCGCGCTTCGTATTCTTTAATCATGTATCGTGATAAACGTTGGTTTGACGACCCGCTTAAATGTGGCGAAGTGTTTTTGCAGTATCACCCAGAAAAGCAACTTGAGATAGAACGCCTTGGTATTCTGCTCTCTGGACGTCCTATCCCTAAACGCTCTGTGGTTGGGTTATTGGACGGTTTTGGCGATTGGTTAGTAAAGCAATATCAGAAAACCGAATTCCGCATTGGTTAACGCCAACAGCGTTAGCGCCTTTCCAATTTCGAATCTGATTTAGAACAGCCCCATCTGTGGTGCAGATAACTGCTCGAAGTCTGTGCCAATGAACGGCAAAATAGCATCCGCGATCGGTTTTAGCTGTTTATCAATATAATGCTGATAGTCGATAGGGCTATTGAGATACTCGTGTGGCTCAGGTCCATTCACTGTAATTAAGTATTCTATTCGACCTCGGTTTTGATATTGTAGAGGGCGGCCGAGTTTGGCATTGATGTCGTCGGCTAAACGCGCAGCACGTACTTGGGGCGGAATGTTTTTCTGATACTCATGCAATTTGCGTCGCAAGCGCTTTTGATACACCAACTGCTCATCAAACTCTCCCGCATTGGTCTTCTCAACCATCTCTCGCACGTAATCACTAGGGTCTTCACCATGGAAGATCATTTGGTACAAGGTGTTTTGGAAACGCTGCGCCAGCGGTGTCCAGTCGGTGCGTGCGCTCTCTAACCCTTTAAAGATGATACGTTCTTTTTCACCTTCACCAATCAGACCAGCGTAGCGTTTCTTTGAGCCAGTTTCTGCGCCTCGAATAGTCGGCATCAAGAACTTGCGATAATGGGTTTCGTATTCTAGCTCAAGAATCGAATTGAGATTGTATTCATCACGAAGGTGATCACCCCACCATTGATTAATGTATTCGACCAGTTCAATACCAATCTTATCGGCATCTGCTTGGCTATACGGACCATTTAACGACACAAAAGTTGAATCGGTATCGCCATAAATCACTTGATAGCCTTTGGCTTCGATCAGCACCTTGGTTTGCTTCATAATTTCGTGCCCACGCATGGTGATGCTTGAAGCAAGGCGCGTATCAAAGAAACGACAACCGGAAGAACCAAGCACGCCATAGAAAGAGTTCATGATGATTTTGATAGCTTGCGAGAAGGCTTTCTCATTGTTCTTCTTTGCGACGTCGCGGGCTGCCCAGAGCTTTTCGATCATCTCGGGTAGAAAGTGTTTCGAGCGATGGAACTGACCACCACGAAATCCCGGTACCGCTTCATCTTCTGCTTTGCCGATTTCAAGCTGTAAGCCCTCGACCAAACCCATGGGGTCAATCAAGAATGAGCGAATAATAGAGGGGTAAAGACTCTTAAAATCGAGCACCAATACGGAATCGTAAAGGTTCGGGATAGAGTCCATCACATAGCCCCCTGGGCTGGCGATCCAGTTTTCTGGATGCAGATTTGGCGCAACATAACCAGCTCGGTGGATTTGCGGCAAATACAAATTAGTAAACGCGGCCACAGAGCCCCCGACGCGATCCAGTTCTACACCTGTTAGGCGAGAGCGTTCAATCGCAAAGTCGAGTAGGTGAGTGTGGTCGAAAATCTTGTTTACCAACACGCAATCTTGCAGGTTGTATTTAGCCAGAGATGGTTTGTCTGAACGGTACATGCGATTGATTTCATCCATTCGGTCATGCACGTTATGGATTTCTTTACCTTCGCCGAGCAGCTCTTGGGAAACGGACTCAAGTGACCACGAGCGGAAGTGGTACGTCGCGGTTTTAAGCGTATCGATACCATCCAGCACCACACGACCGAGAATAGAGATAAAACCTTGTTGGCTTTGCGCGGAGCTACGGAAAAAACTTGGCTGGTCAGCTCGGCCTAACATCAACTTCATGTTGTGCCACTCAGCGCGTTTATGCAGCAGGCGGAAGTCGAAGTCGATAACGTTCCAACCAACAATCACATCTGGGTCAAATTGCTTAAACCACGCGATTAAAGCATCGAGCAAAGCCTTCTCGTCTTTTACCCATTGAATTGGCGTGTCTGATTGTTCCGGTTCGCCAATCATAATCACGCGTGAATCAACAGGGCTATCTAAACCAATCGAGTAGAGGATGCCTTTTTCAGAACACTCTAAATCGAGGGAGACCACATGTAATTTAGGTTGGTATTCGCCTGTTCGACACTTAGCGTTTTGGACGCGTTGGAATCCGTTTCGAGATTGTAGATTCCCAGTAAACTCCATGCTGCCTTTTATAAAGCGTTCCATCAGATAACGGTCGGCAAGCCGTACATCGCCCTCGAAATGAACGATGTCGTTTTGCTTAAGTTCATCTTGTAGGGCGAACGCGTCTTTTGTGGTCTGGGTATAACATGCAGCTAAAGGCGTGAGTTGGAAGTTCTTTAATTCTAGCGGGCGTATGTCGACAGCAATTTGTTTAGAAGTGGCAAATTGCTTGGTTTGTTCGATTTGCGCTTGTTCAATAAAGAAGACAGGTCTTTCTCCTTGAATCAACAATTGGGTCGGACCATTCTCGGTCGAAAGCCACAACTCTATTTGAGTTTGACCTTTGATGTCTCGGGCTTGGCGAGTGAGAAGGAAGCCTTGTTGGATGTTCAATAGAGAGAAACCTTGTAAATCAGTGAAGAACGTATTCTATCATTAAGAACTGTAAAAATAACCAGTGAAAAGTAATGCTCTATTTTGCTGGTTAAATCGTAGTGCCTTGGGTGTACAAAAGCTGAGATAGGTCGCTTATGGAATAACCATTTATGGGTGATATTGCGTTTTGCTGAGCAAAGTGAAATCTAGCTGCTTGATTTATTGGAGCTTATGTTGTTAATTAGCTTGTCTTAAAATTCGGCTTTGCACAGAGCACACTCAAATAATAGAGTGGTTTATGAATAAGTTCTTGCCAAACTTTGCGTTTAAGCACATATTCATAGAAAGCAATTTTTTGCCATATGCGTTAGTATATAGGCACTCATACTGATATCCACATTTGACAAATGTTATGTGGGTGCAGAGCCAATAAAAGTGTGGAGATACAAGTTTGATAAATGTTTTCCTTGTAGATGATCACGAGCTGGTTCGCACAGGGATACGACGTATTATTGAAGACGTCCGTGGAATGAACGTAGCAGGAGAAGCTGACAGCGGTGAAGAAGCAGTAAAATGGTGTCGTAGTAATCATGCTGACGTCGTTTTAATGGATATGAACATGCCAGGAATAGGCGGCTTGGAAGCCACGAAAAAGATTCTTCGCGTGAATCCTGATGTAAAAATCATCGTATTAACCGTTCATACGGAAAATCCGTTCCCAACTAAAGTGATGCAGGCGGGTGCTTCTGGTTATTTAACTAAAGGCGCGGGTCCTGATGAAATGGTTAACGCAATTCGTGTGGTTAATAGTGGGCAGCGTTACATCTCGCCAGAGATTGCGCAGCAGATGGCATTGAGTCAATTCTCACCTGCCTCAGAAAACCCATTTAAAGACCTTTCTGAACGCGAACTGCAGATCATGATGATGATCACCAAAGGCCAGAAAGTAACGGATATTTCTGAACAATTGAATTTAAGTCCAAAAACAGTCAACAGTTACCGCTACCGACTGTTTAGCAAACTGGACATTAATGGTGACGTTGAGTTAACACACTTAGCGATCCGCCACGGAATGCTGGACACCGAGACCCTTTAGTGTGAATCAACCCTTCGATTCGGCTTCCTTTCTCAAGACGGTAACTCATCAGCCCGGCGTTTACAGAATGTACAACGCCGAGGCTGTTGTCATTTATGTAGGCAAAGCCAAAGATCTCAAAAAGCGCCTCTCAAGCTACTTTCGTAAAAAAGTAGATAGCGAGAAAACGCGCGCCCTCGTAAGCAATATTGCTAAGATTGATGTCACGGTCACTCATACCGAGACGGAAGCGCTCATCCTTGAGCACAACTACATCAAGCAATACTTACCGAAATACAACGTACTTCTGCGTGACGATAAATCGTACCCTTATATTTTCATTAGCGGTCACAAACATCCTCGATTGTCTATGCATCGTGGTGCGAAAAAGCGCAAAGGTGAATACTTCGGGCCGTATCCAGATTCTGGCGCGGTACGAGAAACCTTGCACCTTTTGCAGAAAACCCTCCCTGTTCGCCAGTGTGAAGACACAGTGTACTCCAACCGAACGCGTCCATGTTTGATGTATCAAATTGGTCGCTGTGCGGGCCCATGCGTGAGCACGATTATTTCTGATGAAGAATACGCTGAGCTGGTGGGCTTTGTTCGTTTGTTTTTACAGGGTAAAGATAAGCAAGTACTTGAGCAGCTTATTGAGAAGATGGAAGTGGCAAGCCAACAACTTCGTTTTGAAGATGCGGCTAAATTCCGTGACCAGATCCAAGCGATTCGACGCGTACAAGAACAGCAGTACGTTTCAGAAGACAGCATGGATGATATGGACGTGCTTGGTTTTGCCCAAGAAAACGGCATTGCTTGTATCCATATCTTGATGATTCGTCAGGGTAAAGTGTTAGGCAGTCGCAGTCACTTCCCTAAGATTCCACAGAACACCAGTCAGCAAGAAGTGTTTGATAGCTTTCTTACTCAGTACTACTTAAGCCATAACGAGGCGCGTACTATTCCTTCTCGCATTATCTTGAATCAAGAGCTAGGTGGCGATATAGAGCCTATTCAGCAAGCTCTGAGTGAAGTAGCGGGGCGTAAGGTTCAATTCCACACCTCACCGACAGGGTCGCGCGGTCGTTACCTCAAGTTGTCCAATACCAATGCGTTGACGGCGATTACCACTAAGATCAATCACAAGATGACCATCAATCAGCGTTTCAAAGCACTGAGAGAAGTCTTGGGTATGGAAACCATCGCTCGGATGGAGTGTTTCGATATCTCGCATACGATGGGCGAGAGCACTATTGCTTCCTGTGTGGTGTTCAACAGTGAAGGTCCAGTCAAGCAAGAGTATCGTCGCTACAACATCACAGGCATTACGGGTGGTGATGATTACGCAGCGATGGGACAGGCATTAGAGCGCCGCTATTCGAAGCAACTTGATGTAGAGAAGATACCTGACATTATTTTTATCGATGGTGGCAAAGGGCAGCTGAATCGTGCTCATGAAATCATTTCGCAGTACTGGGGAGATTGGCCAAAGCGTCCGACTATGATTGGTATTGCAAAAGGGGTGACACGTAAACCAGGTCTTGAAACCTTAATTACCGTAGATGGTGAAGAATTCAACTTGCCAAGTGATGCACCAGCGTTGCACCTGATCCAACATATTCGAGATGAGAGCCATAACCATGCCATCGCAGGGCACAGAGCGAAACGTGGAAAAACGCGTCGCACCAGTGCTTTAGAGGGAATTGAAGGCGTTGGACCAAAACGTCGTCAAGCTTTGCTCAAATACATGGGTGGTTTACAGGAATTAAAGCGTGCAAGTGTCGAAGAAATCGCCAAAGTACCGGGAATTAGTCACTCTTTGGCAGAAATTATTTTCCAAGCATTGAAACAATAAGGAAAATCCCGCAACATTAAGCCGCAATGTGTAAGAGAATAATAAAATGCGTTTGAATATCCCGAACATTCTATCTCTACTAAGACTGTTCCTAATCCCAGTTTTTGTGGTTGTTTTCTATCTACCTTACTCTTGGGCTCCTTTTGCAGCAGCAATGGTTTTCTGGGTTGCAGGGTTTACCGATTGGTTAGACGGCATGCTAGCTCGTAAGTTAGGCCAAACCTCTCGTTTTGGTGCCTTCATCGACCCAGTCGCTGATAAGGTCTTAGTCGCCACTGCTCTGATTATGATTACGGAGCACTACCACACGATTTGGGTAACCATTCCTGCGGTAACTATGATAGCGCGAGAAATCATCATCTCTGCATTGCGTGAATGGATGGCAGAAATCGGCAAACGAGCCAGTGTCGCGGTTTCTTGGGTCGGTAAAGTGAAAACCGTGTCTCAAATGTTCGCATTGTGGGTATTGATCTGGCGTTACGATGATTGGATGGTATGGCTAGGCTTTGGCGCTCTTTATATCGCGACTTTCCTAACGTATTGGTCAATGGTTCAATACTTAGCGGCGGCGAAAGATGATTTGCTTAACGAAGAGCACCATTAATCAAACAACACATAAATAGCATTTTAAGAAGCAGGCGATATAGCCTGCTTTTTTTATGCCTCGGATTTGTGATGAAGAAAAATGTGACATGAGTCTTGTTTTTAATCCAACTAAACGCTTAGTGCGGTTTGTTCCTTTAATTATCGATAGTTAATACAAGAAGGAACGCCACAGAATAGGTGAAAGGTGTAGCTCGATATTCATGATAAACAAGAGTATTTGGGCTAATCTCAGTATTAAAACTAATCAATTTACCGTCTTTCGCACAAATTCTGGTCAAACGATTTAAAAAAATAAAAATAGTGTTGACTCGATCGTCCGAATCCGTAGAATGCATTCCGTACCCAAGAGAGCACAGCTTGAAAGGGTGGTAAAAGAAGCAATGCTTACTTCACAAATGAGGCGCCTTGGCAGAGTGGCTATGCAGCGGATTGCAAATCCGTGGACCTCGGTTCGACTCCGGGAGGCGCCTCCATTATTCTCTTGTAGAATGAATGCGACACTAGCTCAGTTGGTAGAGCGCAACCTTGCCAAGGTTGAGGTCACGAGTTCGAACCTCGTGTGTCGCTCCAAATAAAAATGATATGGCGTTAAGCGGTATCAGATGATGGTGTTTTACTTTTCTGTAAAGGCATCACAAAGAAATTTGTGTGCCCTGGTGGTGGAATTGGTAGACACAAGGGATTTAAAATCCCTCGACGTTCGCGTTGTGCCGGTTCAAGTCCGGCCCGGGGCACCATCTCAAATCTGCGACACTAGCTCAGTTGGTAGAGCGCAACCTTGCCAAGGTTGAGGTCACGAGTTCGAACCTCGTGTGTCGCTCCAGATTCGGAAAGCCCAGCATTTATGCTGGGCGTTTTCGTTTCTATCGATTCAACTTCAATGAGCTCACTTTGCTCATCCGTTGAGCTTCACACCGCTGATCAGAATCGGTTTGTCACATCTTCAATAGTAGTTTTAGGGTTTCCCATGTTTCCTTAGCTGCTTCATCATACTTCCTTTGAGCATTTCAGATGATCCACTTCTGACGCTAATTTCTGCGATAGATATCAATATTACGGAAAATGAACTGAGTAAACGTTTGCTGTGATTGTGATCTCAATCAATATGCAACCTGTGAAAACATATTGCCAGAAGATTTTAGTTTGTGATAAATTCGCGCGCAATCTCGGAGCGTATTATTACGACTTTGATTCTCTGGGGGATACGCGTAGTGAACATTCAAGCTGATTGTGACACTACGTAGGGTAGGTATCGGCAAAGCCATTTGTCGATAGACGGGATACTAGTGCTGTAAGAAACAGCATGTTAATGGGAAACCCAACATTGAAACCTTTAAACAAACACACACTAATCAGCTTCATACTGCCGAAATGTCCTGTTTTACAAAACGGGTGCATTACGGAACCTTGATTACTCCCCAATCAAAATAAAAAGTCACGCTCGTCGTGACGGGTTATCTGTATTTGTCATTTAATCGATGACGAATGCGGAGGTGTATCTATATCTCCTGTTATTTAATACTAACGAGAATAAATACAGGAAAGAGAATCATTATAATTCAAGGGATTATGTAGTATGAGCACTGCCTTTGAAGTCGATAACACTATCGCAAATTACTTTTCCTCCCAGGTTCCTGTTGTTGAAGGAATCTACGATTTAACGCCTGATCAAGTTCTTATCGAACAAGCAGAGCATGAATCTGAGGTTCGTTCTTACCCACGTCGTCTACCAATTGCGATTAAGCAAGCTTATGGTTGTTTGGTTGAAGATACGCGTGGTCAAATCTTCCTAGATTGTCTTGCTGGTGCGGGTACATTGGCTTTGGGTTATAACCACCCAGAGATTAACCAAGCGCTAAAAGAACAATTGGATTCTGGTTTGCCGTACCAGACTCTGGATATCGCAACGTCTGCGAAAACGCATTTCATCAAGTCTGTTAAAGGCTTTTTACCGCAAGAGCTGAGCGACAACTGTGTGATTCAGTTCTGTGGCCCTTCAGGTGCAGACGCGGTTGAGGCAGCAATCAAACTTGCCAAACAAACCACAGGTCGTAACACCATGTTCGCTTTCCGCGGTGCCTACCACGGTATGACGAACGGCACCATGGGTATGATGGGGAACTTGGGCACCAAAGCTCGTCGTACAGGCTTGATGTCAGACGTGCACTTTATGCCATTTCCTTACAGCTTGCGTTGTCCGTTTGGTCTAGGTGGAGATGAAGGTGCGAAAGCAAGCATCCGCTACATCGAGCGTCTACTGAACGACGACGAAGCAGGCATCATGAAGCCGGCTGCAATCATTGTAGAGCCAGTACAAGGTGAGGGTGGTGTGATCCCTGCGCCTGCATTCTGGCTACGTGAGCTGCGCCGCATCTGTGACGATCACGGTATCCTACTGATTTTTGATGAAATTCAATGTGGTGTTGGTAAGTCGGGCTACAACTTCGCATTCGAAGAAGCGGGCATTGTTCCTGATATTTTGTGTTTGTCTAAAGCGATCGGTGGTGGCTTGCCAATGTCACTATTGGTGATCAACAAGCAACATGATACATGGAAGCCAGGTGAACACACCGGCACTTTCCGTGGTAACCAACTTGCAATGGTGTCAGGTGCGAAAGCATTAGAAATCATTCAACGTGACAACCTTGTTGAGCACGCCAATGTTGCAGGTCAATACCTTCGTTTTGGTCTTGAGAGCATTCAAAAACGCGTAAACTGTATTGCAGACGTACGCGGCAAAGGTTTGATGCTTGGCGTTGAGATTAAACATCCAAGTGGCGAGCTAAACAAGTTTGGTGAACCTTTGTCAGATGGCCAACTTACTCTTGCTATCCAACGTGCGGCGCTTGAGCGTGGATTGATGGTAGAGAAGGGCGGCCGCGACGGTTCCGTCATTCGTTTCCTTCCTCCGCTTATCATTGCTTTCGAGCAAATTGACTTTGCACTTCGTGTTCTGGAAGACGCAATTATCGCTGCAGGCGGTAGCCACGTTGAAGCAGACCCACAAGAAGAGTGGAAAAAGCACTTTATTCAAACCGGTGAACTTGGTGGCACTGAGTTTGCATCTGTGATGAATCATATGACTGTAGCAATGAAGTCGGTGTTTGAGCAGGTGAATGCCCCATACTCGGGAATGGATCCTAAATTGCTGGAAGCGGCGATTAACGCGGTCGATCTGGATAACAAAAACGCATCGTTAAAGTCAGTGATTGATGAAGCAGCAGAGCTTGTTGCGAAGAATGCGATTTTCACTCAGCACCCAGATTGCATTGCTCACCTACATACGCCTCCTCTCATGCCTGCGGTAGCGGCAGAAGCGATGATTGCAGCGTTGAACCAATCAATGGATTCGTGGGATCAAGCATCGTCTGCGACTTACGTTGAGCAGAAGGTAATTAACTGGCTGTGTGACAAGTACGAGCTTGGTGAGAAGGCGGATGGCATTTTCACTAGCGGTGGCACACAAAGCAACCAAATGGGCCTAATGCTGGCGCGTGACTGGATTGCTGACAAGCTAAGTAACCACTCAATTCAGAAGCTGGGTCTTCCAGAATACGCGGACAAACTTCGTATCGTATGTTCGAAGAAATCGCACTTCACGGTTCAAAAGTCAGCATCTTGGATGGGACTGGGTGAGAAAGCCGTGATGACCGTCGATGCGAACGCTGACGGCACAATGGACATTACTCAGTTAGATCACGTTCTAACTCAGGCAAAAGCAGAAGGTTTGATTCCATTCGCTATTGTTGGCACCGCGGGTACGACCGATCACGGCGCAATTGACGATCTTGATTTCATTGCTGATATGGCAGCGAAACATGAGATGTGGATGCACGTGGATGGTGCTTACGGTGGCGCATTGATTCTTAGCAGCCACAAATCACGCCTGAAAGGTGTAGAGCGTGCACACTCGATCAGTGTCGACTTCCACAAACTGTTTTACCAAACAATCAGCTGTGGCGCATTGCTGGTGAACGACAAGTCGAACTTTAAGTTCCTGCTTCATCATGCTGACTACCTAAACCGTGAACATGATGAGCTACCAAACTTGGTCGACAAATCTATCGCAACGACGAAGCGTTTTGATGCATTGAAAGTTTTTATGACGATGCAAAACGTTGGTCCTAAGGCACTTGGCGATATGTACGATCACTTATTGGTACAAACGCAGCAAGTTGCCGACATGGTTCGCAACCACGAGCAGTTTGAACTTCTTGCTGAACCTGCACTTTCAACGGTTCTATTCCGCGCAACTAATGTACGCACAAACAACGCATCTGCAGATTTAGATGAACTGAACAAAGCATTGCGTCTTGAAGCGTTAACTCGTGGTATCGCGGTACTTGGTGAAACCATCGTTGATGGTAAAACCGCTCTTAAATTTACGATTTTGAATCCTTGTCTAACGACAGCGGACTTTGAATCTTTGCTCTTGAAAATCAACACGCTAGCAGTTGAGCTAGTTTAATAAAGGTAACGGAAAACTATGGCAGTTCTACAGATTGGTGCAGGCGGCGTTGGCTGGGTTGTTGCACATAAAGCAGCACAAAACAACGACGTTCTGGGTGATATCACAATCGCATCACGTACTATCGGTAAGTGTGAGAAGATCATCGAATCGATTCAGAAGAAAAACAACCTGAAAGATTCAGCTAAGAAACTAGACGCGCGTGCAGTGAATGCTGACGACGTAGATTCTCTGGTTGCTCTTATTGAAGAAGTAAAACCGGATCTAGTGATCAACGCGGGTCCTCCGTGGGTTAACATGCCAATCATGGAAGCGTGTTACCGAGCAAAAGTTTCATACTTAGATACATCAGTAGCGGTTGACCTATGTTCTGAAGGTCAGCAGGTTCCTGAAGCTTACGATTGGCAGTGGGGCTACCGTGAGAAGTTCGAAGAAGCGGGCATCACGGGTATCCTAGGCGCGGGTTTCGATCCAGGCGTAGTATCAGTATTCGCGGCGTATGCAGTGAAGCATCTGTTTGATGAAATCGACACGATTGACGTAATGGACGTGAACGCAGGCGATCACGGTAAGAAGTTTGCGACGAACTTTGACCCAGAAACGAACATGCTTGAGATCCAAGGCGATTCGTTCTACTGGGAAAACGGCGAGTGGAAACAAGTACCTTGTCACTCTCGTATGCTAGAGTTCGATTTCCCGAATTGTGGTTCACACAAAGTGTACTCAATGGCGCACGATGAAGTTCGCTCAATGAAAGAGTTCATCCCTGCTAAACGCATTGAATTCTGGATGGGTTTCGGTGACCGTTACCTAAACTACTTCAATGTAATGCGTGATATCGGCCTATTGAGCCCAGAACCATTAACGCTACACGATGGTACAGTCGTACAACCTCTTCACGTACTAAAAGCGATGCTGCCAGATCCAACGTCTCTAGCACCGGGCTACACGGGCCTAACGTGTATCGGTACTTGGGTTCAAGGTAAGAAAGACGGTAAAGAGCGTAGCGTGTTTATCTACAACAACGCAGACCACGAAGTGGCTTACGAAGATGTAGAACACCAAGCGATCTCTTACACTACGGGTGTTCCTGCTATCACTGCAGCGCTGCAATTCTTCCGTGGCGAATGGGCAGATAAAGGTGTGTTCAACATGGAACAGCTAAACCCAGACCCGTTCCTAGAAACAATGCCAACCATCGGTCTTGATTGGCATGTTCAGGAATTAGAAGCCGGTCAAGGTTTGCCGCTGATTCACGAACTGAACAAATAAGTTTAACGTCAAACTTATTTAGATTACTCGAGCAGTCATGGCGTGAAGCCGTGGCTGCTTTTGTTGTATTTAAGGTTAACCCCTCCCAGCCTCCCCTTGAAAAGGGGAGGAGCAAAGAAAGGCCGAGCTTAGTTTCAAATCTTCCACTTTTAAAAGGGGGGAAGTTGAGGCAAACCGAGTACAGTTTCCACTTTCCTTTTTAAGGGGAGTAGCAGAAACAGACTGATCGTGGCTTCAATCTCTCCACTTTTTTGGCAAGAGTAGAGGTGGCTTGGTTTAATCCTCCCCCTTTCTAAGGGGGAGTTAGAGGGGGTTAATCGTTGATAAATGGTTAGTTATGAGCAAAGAACAACTGAAAACCCCGTACTTCATGATCAATGAAGACAAGTTGGTTGAGAACTTAGAGAAAGCAAAACAACTGAAAGATATCTCTGGTGTGAAGCTGGTGTTGGCACTGAAGTGCTTCTCAACATGGGGTGTGTTCGACATCATCAAGCCTTACCTAGACGGGACAACCAGCTCTGGCCCGTTTGAAGTAAAGCTTGGCTACGAGACTTTTGGTGGTGAGACGCACGCATACAGCGTGGGTTATAGCGAAGATGATGTTCGTGAAGTAGCAGATATCTGCGACAAGATGATCTTCAACTCTCAGTCACAGCTGGCGGCATACCGTCATATTGTTGAAGGTAAAGCATCAATTGGTTTGCGCTTAAACCCAGGTGTAAGCTACGCGGGTCAAGATTTAGCGAACCCAGCACGCCAATACTCTCGTTTGGGCGTGCAAGCTGACCACATCAAGCCAGAAATTTTCGATGGTATTGATGGCGTGATGTTCCACATGAACTGTGAGAACAAAGACGTAGACGCATTTATCGGCTTGCTTGATTCAATCTCAGATCAGTTTGGCGAGTACCTAAACAAGCTAGACTGGGTAAGCATGGGCGGTGGTGTATTCTTCACATGGCCGGGCTACGACATCGAGAAGCTAGGTCTTGCGCTAAAAGCTTTCTCAGAAAAACATGGTGTGCAAATGTACCTAGAGCCGGGTGAAGCCATCATTACCAAGACCACGGATCTTGTCGTGACTGTGGTAGATATCGTTGAGAACGTGAAGAAGACAGCGATTGTGGATTCGGCAACGGAAGCGCACAGACTAGATACCTTGATTTACAACGAGCCAGCGTCAATTCTGGAAGCGTCTGAAAACGGCGAGCATGAATACGTCATTGGTTCATGTTCTTGTCTGGCTGGTGATCAGTTCTGTGTGGCGAACTTTGAGCAACCACTAGAGATTGGTCAACGTCTGCATATTCTGGATAGTGCGGGATACACCATGGTGAAGTTGAACTGGTTTAATGGTCTACGTATGCCGTCTGTGTACTGCGAGCGTTCAAGCGGCGAGATTCAAAAACTGAACGACTTCGATTACTCAGATTTCAAACGTTCGTTGTCTCAATGGACAGTGAAGTAACCACCAAATTGTCCAAGACAAAACGAAAAAGAGCAGCATATAACGCTGCTCTTTTTACTGGATGAAAGAGTAGGCACAGCGTGTTAACCTTCTACAATAACGCGCGTATCTTCACTTAGTGCTTCTAGCTCATTCGCTACGTCATCAATGCCTAACTCACTTGGCAACTTAATCGCCATTTTTGCACTGAATAGACTTGAGCTAACACCGCCGCCGCCAGCAATAAACACACGTTGGCAGTCCATATCAAGAATAGAGATACCTTGACCGTCAAGGACATGAGTGATTTCATTGACGATACCAGCTCGGTCGTTGGCATCCAGACGCAGTTGAAAAACCGTCTCTTGAGCGTGAGCATGCGGTTCTGAATCAACAAATCTCACTACCAATGTTTGGCAAGCAGAGAACGCGTCTTTAACGATATCTACGTTCTTTTCAGGAAGTTCAACCTTGATAACACCGGCGACCTGATCCTCAATAAAGTTCACTTTACTGATTAACCATTTGCCGTCGTTTTCATGTGTAACCGCTGCTAGCTGTTTAATGGTCGCGGGTGATGCCTGACCAACAAAATTAACGATAAACACTGTGTTCATAATGTCCCCTCCCGGAATAAGGTTTGGGTGCGGCACGGTTAGACGTATCGCTGTAGTGATTTGAGCTTAAGGTTTAAGAACTTAAGTTATTGGAATTTTTCCTTAATTTTAGTGTAGGTGCTGGGGGAGGGTTATGTTTGACGAAGGTCAATTTTTGACACTAATTCGTGATGCAAATAATGAAAACTATGCTTGGGGCACAAAAAAAGCAGCCCGTGAGCTGCTTCTTAAATGTTTGGTTTTAGAAGGTTACCTTCATTTCGAAACCGTAGAAGACGTTATCGTAGCTTGCGCCAGCGTCCATCGCGAATTTCGCGGCATCTTGGTTGCCGAACCATGGAGACGAGCTGAACTGGAATTCTGCGCTACCGCCCCAAGCGTCGGATACCCAATAGTGGATATGACCTACAGGGTTTAGGAAGAACAGAGATACATCACCCATTGTCTCTGAACCCATCACTTCACCGCCGCCGGCAATAATGTCTTGCTCGGCTGTTAGCATCATTTCACCTACCACGGCACCAAAAAATGGAGTAATAAACAAGTCTTGCCATGATGGGACTTCAGCAAACGCTTCGACACCGTATTCCCAGAAGAAAGTCGACATGGTCGCTGAGTATAGGAACGATTCAAACTCATTGTAACCCGCGTGACGCGCCGCTGTGTAGTAAACACCACCAAAGTAAGGGTGCATGATGTAGTTTAGGAAGTGTTCATCACGATCCCAAACTGGACCGTCTGAAACATTATCTTTCCACTTACTACCGAGCTTACTCATGTCACGGTCTTCTTCGTCCCATTTAGTAATGCTTTCTGGTAGCAACGTCATCAAACCAACAGTCGCCACACTCAAACCGAGAATGGTATAAGTTTGACCCATTAGGTAATCCCAATCTTTGTCTTTTGGCACGATCATGTGCTTTGGTTGAAGACCTGCGTCGAGATTTAAGGAATCATCGCTATCCAACCCCATCGCATAGCGAGGATTTTGTGGCTCAAAGCTATACAGAGTAGTCGTTTCGCAGTAACCTGACAGGCAATCAGGCGTGTAAGAGAACTCGATATGGTTACTCATATCGTACTGGCTCGCGTTCGCCGCAGCTGACGCAGTCAGAACAAGACCACTTAGAGTTTTCTTGAACATGGATGATTTTGACACAGAGGTCTCCGAGTTGTTGGTTTGATGATCGGGCTCACAATTATCCCTTAAAAGAACAGCCATTTAAATACTTGACCTACATTTAATCTCAACAAATTAACTAAGAGATTAGTCTAATAAAATGAAAACGATATAGGCACAATGTCGAAAAAATGTGGATTTTGCCTATTTTCAGGAGTCAGTTGTGAAAATTGCTATGCTTAGTACCGGTGAAGAAGTCCTTCACGGTGATATTGTTGATACAAATGCTGCTTGGCTGTCGAGCTTATTTTATCAGCATGGATTTGGCTTAACGAAACGCTCAACCGTTGGTGACAAGCAGTCGAGTCTAATTGAAGAATTCCTAATGCTCAGCTTCAATAACGATGTGGTCATCGTTAATGGTGGCTTAGGACCAACCACCGATGACATGAGTGCGGCGGCGGCAGCAAAAGCCGCTGAGTGTAAGCTTGTGTTGTTCAAAGATTGGTTAGAGCATCTAGAGGCAATGTATGCGCGTCGTGGTATTCCAATGCCAGACAGCAACCTAAAACAAGCGATGTTGCCAGAGACGGCAGAAATCGTAGATAACCCAATTGGGACTGCTTGTGGTTTTAAGATGCTGATCAATGATGCCGTCTTTTATTTTACCCCTGGCGTACCAAGCGAATTTAAGCTGATGGCAGAAACGCAAATTTTGCCAGATTTGAAAAAACTGTTCCCTGAAGTCGAAAGTTCGTCTTGCAGTCGAATTTATACCTTTGGTCTGTCGGAGTCTGGTATTTCAGATAAGCTTGACCAAATGAAACTGCCACAAGGTTATGAGCTTGGCTATCGCTCGTATTTACCTTTTATTGAAGTGAAGCTGTTTGGTCCATCCAATCAAGTAGAGCAGCGCATGAAGCTCATGCAGATAATCCACAAGCACCTTGAAAGCAATACGGTGAGTGTCGATATGCCAATGGTCGACCATGTAGGTCAACTGCTGGTGGATAAAGGATTAACCTTGTCTGTTTCAGAGAAGAGCAGTGCAGGGCACTTAACTTATTGGCTTAACGGTGATGAAAACGTTGAAAAGCAATTTGGTCATGGCTGGGTATTAGCAGGTCAGAGCCAAACCATTACAGACGAAGGTGATCCGTTAGCGGCGACGTTTGCGCTGGCGGGGGCGACGCGTGAGAAGTGTGGTACTGATTTAGCGTTAGTCACAGGTAAGCTTGATGAGGGCGTTTTCTCTGTCGCACTTTCCACTTCTACGGGAGAGTGGGGGGCGTTGTACAAGCTATCGAGAAAATATCAACGCGATGATCAAGTCAAAGTCATCAGTGCGGTGGCATTAGATATGTTGCGCCGTTATTTGGAGCGAAAGCCAATGTCAGCGCAATACGCTTTCTTAGAGAAAGTGAAAGAGATGCACATTCCGAGCAGCGCACTCTAATACTGTTGCTTTAAAACGGCAGATAACAAAAAGCCAAGGCACATGCCTTGGCTTTTTAGTATTCACTGCTGCTAAATCTACGCGCGTTTCTCTTTCATCGCGTAGTTCACACCACTGAGCGAAACACTGGATTTCGCTTTGCAAATACATGGCAAAATCTCATCTGGCTGGGTATAAGCCATAGCAAAACCAACATACTCTACTTCACCTGACTCTAGCTTACAGCGGCAAGCACCACAGTGTCCGTCACGGCAGTTGTATTCAGGGAGTAAGCCCGCTTGTTCCATCGTTTCCAAAATTGTATTGGATGGATTGGACTCAATGCTGACGAGTTTGTTGATTTTGATGCTTGGCATTACAGCTCAAATCCTTCGAAGTCGTCTGCGCTTACTTCGTTGTCAATCTGACCAACAAGGTAAGATGAAATTTCTGCTTCCTGTGGTGCAACCTGAACGTTATCCGATGACAACCAAGCGTTGATCCATGGGATTGGGTTCGAAGTTGCTTCCGGGTATGCCATTGGTAGACCTACCGCTTGCATACGGATGTTGGTGATGTACTCAACGTACTGGCTCAGGATGTCCTTGTTCAAGCCGATCATTGAACCGTCTTTGAATAGGTATTCTGCCCATTCTTTTTCTTGCTCAGCCGCTTCTTTGAAAAGATCAAAACAGTCTTGTTTTGCTTCTTCAGCGATTTGCATGAATGTGAAGTCATCTTGGCCGTTACGTAGCAAGTTGATCATGTGTTGTGTTCCGTTCAGGTGAAGGGCTTCATCACGAGCGATCAGCTTGATGATTTTCGCGTTACCTTCCATTAGCTCGCGCTCTGCGAAAGCGAATGAACAAGCAAAACTTACGTAGAAGCGGATTGCTTCTAGCGCGTTTACTGACATCAGACACACGTACAGTTTCTTCTTCAGGTCGTACAGGCTAACTTTAACCGTTTCGCCGTTCAGAACGTGCTCACCTTCACCGTAACGGTGGTAGTCATTTGTCGCTTGGATTAGGTCATCGTAGTAGTGTGCGATGTCTTTAGCGCGCTTTAGGATGTGTTCGTTTTCAACGATGTCGTCAAATACCACACTTGGATCATTCACGATGTTACGGATGATGTGTGTGTATGAACGAGAGTGAATCGTTTCAGAGAAAGACCAAGTCTCGATCCAAGTTTCTAGCTCAGGCAGAGAAACAAGCGGTAGCAGCGCCACGTTTGGGCTACGACCTTGAATTGAGTCAAGCAGCGTTTGGTACTTCAAGTTTGAGATGAAGATGTGCTTCTCGTGGTCTGGTAGCTTGTTGTAATCGATGCGATCGCTTGATACGTCCACTTCTTCCGGACGCCAGAAGAAAGACAATTGCTTTTCGATTAGCTTTTCGAAGATCTCGAATTTTTGTTGGTCGTAACGAGCAACGTTCACTGATTGACCTAAGAACATTGGTTCCTTTAGTTGGTCGTTTTTGTTCTGGTTAAAAGTACTGTAAGCCATAATGCCTCAATTCCTTTTAGACCTCCCCAAGCGGGGAGGTGTTCGATTGTTTGTTTCTACGGATTGTTAGGGTGGGTAAGATTAAATCTTACAACCGCCGCCTGCACAATCGTCATCTTGTGGTTGAACTGCGTCTTTCTGGTCGTCTTTCGCGCCGTCACGAGTGTTGTGGTAGTAAAGTGTCTTCACACCAAACTTGTACGCAGTTAGAAGGTCTTGAAGAAGTTTCTTCATTGGAACCTTACCGCTCTCGTAACCAGAAGGGTCGTAGTTTGTGTTTGCAGAGATCGCTTGGTCAACGAATTTCTGCATGATGCCCACAAGGTGTAGGTAACCGTCGTTAGAACCGATGTTCCAAAGCAGTTCGTAGTTGTCTTTCAGTTCAGTGAAATCTGGCACAACTTGCTTCAAGATACCGTCTTTCGACGCTTTAACAGATACGAAACCGCGTGGTGGCTCAATACCGTTTGTCGCGTTAGAGATCTGAGAAGAGGTCTCAGATGGCATTAGCGCAGTCAGTGTTGAGTTACGTAGACCGTGTTCCATGATCTCTTGACGTAGGCTATCCCAATCGTAGTGCAGTTCTTCTTCACAGATTAGGTCAACGTCTTTCTTGTAAGTGTCGATTGGCAATAGGCCTTTCGCGTAGTTCGTTTCGTGGAACGAAGGACACTTACCTTGTTCTTTTGCTAGCGCTACAGACGCTTTCAATAGGTAGTATTGAATCGCTTCAAACGTGCGGTGAGTTAGACCGTTTGCGGTGCCGTCAGAGTATTTAACGCCGTTCTTCGCTAGGTAGTATGCGAAGTTGATAACACCAACACCCAACGTACGACGGTTCATTGTCGACTTGTATGCCGCTGGTAGTGGGTAATCTTGGTAATCAAGCAGTGCATCTAGTGCACGTACTACAAGCTCAGATAGTTCTTCAAAGTCATCTAGAGACTTGATAGCACCTAGGTTAAACGCAGATAGCGTACACAGAGCGATCTCACCCGAATCATCTTCAACGTTTTTCAGAGGCTTAGTTGGCAGTGCGATTTCCAAACATAGGTTTGATTGACGAACTGGCGCTACTTCTGAATCGAATGGGCTGTGAGTGTTACAGTGGTCCACGTTCTGAATGTAGATACGGCCTGTTGATGCGCGCTCTTGCATTAGCAGAGTGAACATTTCGATCGCTTTAACCGTTTCTTTCTTGATTGAAGGATCGTTCTCGTATTTCACGTATAGACGTTCGAATTCTTCTTGGTTTTCGAAGAAAGCGTCGTATAGGCCCGGTACGTCTGATGGTGAGAACAACGTGATGTTGCCACCTTCTACTAGGCGTTGGTACATCAGTTTGTTCAACTGAACACCGTAGTCCATGTGACGAACACGGTTCTCTTCAACACCACGGTTGTTCTTAAGAACCATTAGCGAACGAGCTTCACCGTGCCACAGCGGGTAGAACACAGTCGCTGCACCGCCACGAACACCACCTTGAGAACAACACTTAACGGCTGTTTGGAAGTATTTGTAGAATGGGATACAACCTGTGTGGAATGCTTCACCACCACGGATTTCAGAACCTAGCGCACGGATACGACCTGCGTTGATACCGATACCAGCACGTTGAGAAACGTAACGTACGATTGAGCTTGCTGTTGCGTTGATAGAATCAAGGCTATCACCACACTCGATAAGTACACATGAGCTGAACTGACGAGTAGGGGTACGTACACCAGACATGATTGGTGTAGGTAGAGAAATCTTAAATGTCGATGTCGCGTCGTAGAAACGCTTGATGTAGTCAAGACGCGTTTCTTTCGGGTAGTTAGCGAATAGGCAAGCAGACACTAGGATGTATAGGAACTGCGCACTTTCGTAGATCTCACCAGATACACGGTTTTGTACGAAGTATTTGCCTTCTAGCTGTTTTACTGCTGCGTAAGAGAAATCTAGATCGCGCTTGTGGTCAAGGTACGCATCAAGTTCGTCCAGCTCAGCTTTCGTGTAGTCTTCTAGAATGTGTTGATCGTACTTACCCATATCAACAAGACGAGCTACGTGGTTGTAAAGCGTTGGCGGCTCGTATTGGCCGTATGCTTTTTTACGTAGGTGGAATACCGCTAGGCGAGCAGCTAGGTATTGGTAATCCGGTGTCTCTTCAGAGATCAGGTCTGCTGCAGACTTGATAATAGTCTCGTGGATATCTGTCGTCGTAATGCCGTCGTAAAACTGGATGTGAGCGCGTAGTTCTACTTGTGATACCGAAACGTTATTCAGGCCTTCTGCAGCCCACGTAATAACGCGATGGATTTTTTCCAGATCGATAGTTTCTTTGCGGCCATCACGCTTAGTGACGGTAAGTTGTTGGTTCATTCTGCTTTATTTCCCTAAGAAAACTGATAAAAGCCGTGTTTTTGTTTGTTTATGTGCAAAACTTGTAAAATTTGCGGCGGCTTTGTGATCAAAGTCTATCTATATATTGTAGTCGAAACACAACATATAGGGGTTCATTTGTTTGCGAGTTACAAGATAGTGCTATTACCCTGAGTTTTCAAGGTACAGGTTTGGGATGACTTGTGGATAACTAACAAAATAAAAAAAATCAGTAAGTGAACACTAACCGATGAGAAAAGGGCTGACTTGAATGGGGAAAATTACGTTTTTCAGATCGGTTCATAAATAACCGCATGTAAAAATATTTTCCTTGATCTTTGACAGTTTTTGTTTGTTAAAAACAGATTGGTCAAAATGGAATCTAGAGCACTTTTTTTCTACAGAAATTGACAAAAAAAGCGGCGCTTCTGTGCTACCGCTTTTCAATAAATTTCATATTACTGTTCGCCAAACTGGCTAGGCAATAATGATTCTATTAATCAGTATTTAGCAGTGTGAACGATGTAGTTTACATCCACATTACGACCGAGTTTGTAGCTGTCGTTAAGAGGGTTGTAGTGCAAACCTGTAATACCCATTTCAGTTAGGTCGGTTTGGGCAATCATCTTCATCATTTCTGCCGGTTTGATGAACTTCTCATGGTCATGAGTGCCTTCAGGAACAATCTTGAGTAGCTTTTCGGCACCGACAATAGCAAATAAGTAAGATTTGATGTTGCGGTTTAAGGTAGAGAAGAATACGTGGCCACCAGGTTTCACCAACGCCGCGCAAGAGCGAATCACAGACAGTGGGTCAGGAACGTGCTCTAGCATCTCCATGCAAGTCACGACATCATAAGTGCCTGCATTTTCTGTGGCGTGGTCTTCGATAGTGCTTTGGATGTAAGTCAGCTTAGTACCTGTCTCAAGAGCATGAAGACGTGCCACTTCTAATGGCTCTTTGCCCATATCGAGACCGGTAACGACGGCACCTTCTTTTGCCATGCTTTCCGCAAGGATGCCACCGCCACAGCCAACATCGAGCACTTTTTTACCAAATAGGCCGTCAGCTTTCTCTAGGACATAGTTCAAGCGAAGCGGGTTAATTTGATGAAGTGGTTTGAACTCGCCTTCTAAATCCCACCAACGAGAAGCCATCTCTTCGAATTTCTTAATTTCACTTGGGTCGACGTTTTGTGCTTTTGTCATGATAGTTATATCGCTTCGCTAATAGTCCTTTGGAAGGCGTGATTATACTCCAATGGTACGATACGTTAAAACTGCTTCTTTTTCTCACAATCGCTACAGGAGAGATTTTTGAGCGGTGTTGGTGGAAATATAGTCAGTTTTCATAAAGATATGGGATGAATGTGCAAATTCTCTTCATTTAACTCATAACGAAGCTCACAACCTGATAAAACGAGTGGGAAAGTGATGCCCCGTTGATGAATTGTGTGTTATATTTTTGCACCTTACACGTATCGTAATTACGATCAGATAATAGAGGGATAATGGCTCTATGAGCGATTTAGCTAAAGAGATCACGCCCGTAAACATTGAAGATGAGCTTAGAGGTTCATACCTAGACTACGCGATGTCAGTAATCGTGGGTCGTGCTCTTCCAGATGTGCGTGATGGCCTAAAACCAGTACACCGCCGCGTTTTATTCGCGATGAACGTACTAGGCAACGATTGGAACAAACCATATAAAAAATCAGCCCGTGTTGTTGGCGACGTAATCGGTAAATATCACCCACACGGTGATAGCGCTGTGTACGACACAATCGTACGTATGGCTCAGCCGTTCTCACTTCGTTACATGCTGGTCGATGGTCAAGGTAACTTTGGCTCGATCGATGGCGACTCTGCTGCGGCAATGCGTTATACCGAAGTACGTATGGCGAAAATTGCCCACGAACTTCTGGCTGACCTAGATAAAGAAACCGTGGACTACGTACCTAACTATGATGGTACGGAGCAAATCCCAGCGGTTCTTCCAACTAAAATTCCTAACCTATTGGTAAACGGTGCTTCTGGTATCGCGGTAGGTATGGCAACCAACATCCCACCGCACAACCTTGGCGAAGTGATCGATGGCTGTCTTGCGTTCATCAATAATGAAGAAATCACTATTGATGAGCTAATGGATTACATCCCTGGTCCTGATTTCCCAACGGCAGCGCTAATCAGCGGTCGTAAAGGCATTGTAGACGCGTACAAAACTGGTCGCGGTAAGATCTACATGCGTTCAAAAGCGGAAATTGAAGTGGAGAAGAATGGTAAAGAAACCATCATCGTCACTGAAATCCCTTACCAGGTAAACAAAGCTCGTTTGATCGAAAAGATCGCTGAGCTAGTTAAAGATAAGAAAGTAGAAGGCATCAGTGCACTACGCGACGAGTCTGATAAAGACGGTATGCGTATTGTTATTGAATGTAAGCGCGACGCTGTGGGTGAAGTGGTTCTGAACAACCTTTACGCACAAACTCAGCTTCAAACGACTTTCGGTATCAACATGGTTGCGCTAAATAACGGCCAGCCACAGCTATTCAACCTAAAAGACATGTTGAAGTGCTTCGTTGACCACCGTCGTGAAGTTGTAACTCGTCGTACTATCTTCGAACTACGCAAAGCGCGCGAACGTGCTCATATCCTTGAAGCACTGTCTCTTGCTCTTGCAAACATCGATGAAGTTATCGAGCTAATCAAAAACGCACCAACACCAGCAGAAGCAAAAGTTGGCTTGGTATCGCGTGGTTGGGATCTTGGTAACGTAGCCTCAATGCTTGAGCGTGCTGGTACTGATGCTGCACGTCCAGAATGGCTAGAAGATCAATACGGTATCCGTGATGGTCTGTACTACCTAACAGAGACACAAGCTCAAGCAATTCTAGAACTTCGCCTACACCGCTTAACTGGTCTAGAGCACGAGAAGATTCTTGATGAATACAAAGCACTTCTAGATGAAATCGCAGAGCTAATGCACATCCTTGCAAGCACTGAGCGTCTAATGGAAGTGATCCGCGAAGAACTTGAAGCGGTTCGTGATGGTTACGGTGATGTTCGTCGTACAGAAATCACAGCAGCAACCCATGACATCGACATGGAAGAGCTGATTGCTCGTGAAGACGTAGTAGTAACTCTGTCTCACGAAGGTTACGTTAAGTACCAAATTCTAAGCGACTACGAAGCTCAGCGTCGTGGTGGTAAAGGTAAGAGTGCAACGAAGATGAAAGATGAAGACTTCATCGAACGTCTACTTGTTGCAAATACTCACGATAACATTCTATGTTTCTCAACTCGTGGTAAGACTTACCGTCTGAAAGTTTACCAATTGCCTCATGCAACTCGTACTGCACGTGGTAAGCCAATCGTAAACATTCTTCCTCTAGAGGAAGGTGAACGTATCACTGCTATTCTTCCTGTTGATGAGTTCTCACCAGAGAAATTTATCTTCATGGCGACAGGCGATGGTACGGTTAAGAAGACCCCACTGAACCAGTTTGCAAACGTACGTTCAAACGGCCTAATCGCTGTGAACCTACGTGATGATGACTCACTAATTGGTGTTGATATCACAAACGGCGATAGCGACATCATGCTGTTCTCTAAAGCCGGTAAAGTGGTTCGCTTCAGCGAAGACAAAGTACGTGCAATGGGTCGTACAGCGGCAGGTGTTCGCGGTATGAAACTAGCAGACGAAGACCAAGTTGTTTCTCTAATCGTTCCGTCTAACGAAGGCGATATCCTAACGGTTACACAAAACGGCTACGGTAAGCGTACTGAACTAGCGGAATACCCAACGAAAGGCCGTGCAACTCAGGGCGTTGTGTCTATCAAGGTTTCTGAGCGTAACGGTCCAGTTGTTGGCGCGGTACAAGTAGAAGAAGGCGACGAGATGATGATGATCACCGACGCTGGTACTCTAGTACGTACACGTGTAGCGGAAGTGAGCCAAGTTGGTCGTAACACCCAAGGTGTGACACTTATCCGTACAGCTGAAGACGAATCAGTCGTTGGTCTACAACGCATCGACGAAGTTGAAGAAGTTGAATTGCCAGAAGGCGAAGAAGCAGAAGCAACAGAGGCTAGCGCAGAAGGTCAAGCTCCTGAAGCGTCAGCAGCTGACGATGCAGCTGAAGGTTCAGAAGAAGAGTAAGCTTCTTCTAAATCGCTAAATTTGAAAGCCGAGCATAACGCTCGGCTTTTTTGTATCTGTATCAACGCAATGAAAATCAGAAACCAGTACACTGGCGTTATATTTATTCATAGGTTGCTTTATGTCTGTTTGGTTTTTCGTTGCCATCACCTTGATGGGCTTGTTCATCGTCCTCTTATCACTGAGTGCATTAAAAGTGAAACCTGCCCAATGGTTCGGCTTTTGTCTGTTAGTGCTTGTCATAACCAGTGCAAGCTTCTTACTGCTGCGTCAAACTCCGCCTCAACCGATGCAAGCAGAAATGTCACGTATGATGACTGCTCGTGACATCATGCAAGAGATTCAAGACCAGTTGCGAGAGGATCCAAACAACGCTGAATTGTGGTTCCAACTCGGGCAGGGCTACCTGTTAGAGGGTGAATTTGACGGTGCGCTGATTTGTTTTGATTACGCGATCCAACTGACTGAACCTGTCAGTGCCACGCAACTTGCTGCGAAGGCGACCACTCTATACTACATCCATCAACAATCTATGACGCAAGAAGTCAGCCTGCTTCTGGAACAAGCTCTACAGATAGAACCGCACAATGAAGCGGCTTTGTCTTTGATCGCAAATGACCATTTTCTGTCATTCCGCTTTCAGGAAGCCATTGATACTTGGGTACTATTATTAGATTCTAATGATCCAAATTTAGATAGGGTGCAAATCATTAACTCTATCAACAAA
This sequence comes from Vibrio owensii CAIM 1854 = LMG 25443, assembly GCF_000817815.1. Lineage (GTDB taxonomy): Bacteria > Pseudomonadota > Gammaproteobacteria > Enterobacterales > Vibrionaceae > Vibrio > Vibrio owensii. Next base: position 28,703 of record NZ_JPRD01000004.1, on the reverse strand, counting down.
GCAAAAGAGCTGTTGTAAGCGTACAATCTAATAAGCAGTAGAGGGAAAGGTGGGCAACGAATGAAAAATAAGGCACTAAGCATATTGGTTTTGCTGTGCGGCTCTGTATTAGCGGGTTGTAGCTCTTCCGATCATTCTGGTTCTTCCTCTTCGGTTTATTATTCTTCAGGTTACTACGATCCGTGGTGGTACGATCATGACGACTACTGGATTTATCACTATCCGGGTTGTTGCGACAACGACGACGAATACAAAGAGAAACTGGAAGAGTGGTGGAATGGTTTAGATGAAGACCAACAGCAATCCATCAAAGACAAAGTCGAGGATTGGAAGGACGATGATATGTCCGCCAATATCGATAACATGAAACGCCAACTCGACGATCATTGGCAATCACTGCCAGACGAGCAAAAGCAAGAGATTCAAACCAAGTGGGAGAATCGTCCGGAGCGTATTGAGCCAGCGGCTTTACAAGACAAAGCGGTAAAAGAAAAGGTTCAACAAAGAAAAGCATTACCGGAAACGAAGATCCAGCGCCCAGTTGCTCGCCCAAATGTGCAGATGCCTAAAGCACGTCCAAATATTCAACCGAGACCGAGGCTTCCTCGTCGTTAGTACATTCGATTTTTACTCTCGATAAAATCGAGGATGAAGAAATAAAGATAATAAAGAAATAAAGAAAAGGGGCGTTCAGTACGCCCCTTGTTGTATCTATAAATTAACCTCTGCCAGTTAGACTAATACGTGGCTTCGCGTTCAGCTGCTGCTTTATCCCATTCTGGTGCCACCGTTTCTAGGAAGTGTTTCTTGTCTGCGTTCATCTTATCCATATCCATGCCCAGTGCTTGTTGTGCTTTCGCTTTGGTCGAGATATCTGGAATTTGAACAGGGTCAGTAATGCCTTTGGTTGCCAGTAAACGAACCAACTTGGTACGGGCGTCAGCGGCACGATCAACTGCAGTACCTAGTACTTCAAGTGCTACCTCAGGAGCATGCATGTGGACACCGTGAGAAGCAATTGCGTAGTCCCAACGCCATTGTGCGTGGCGAATATCTTGTAGGATAGGTTCCATCTCTGCTTCTGTTGCACCTGCTTTCCACGCTGCGCCTGCTTCAAAGTGTGCCGCTACGATTTGCTTCTCGGCGGTTAGCTTCATGTTCAATACTTGTGCTTTGCGAGTCGAAACGATGCCTTGTAGCTGCTCTTTAGTTTGGGTATGACATTGTGCACATGTGTCTTCGAAGCGATCAAACGGGTTACCCACTTTGTGGTCTGTGTACACCGTGCCGTCTTCTTTGGTTACTTTAGGCATGTGACAGTCCACACACACCACTTTGTTTTTGCCATGGATGCCATCGCGCCATGTTTCGTAACCTGGGTGTTGTGCTTTTAGCATCGGAGCTTTAGATACTGCATGCGTCCAATCTTTGAAATTCAACGCGTCGTAGTATTTCTCCATGTCATTAACGGTAGTGCCCATATCCCATGGGAACTTAACCGCTTTAGTTGGGCCGGTGAAGTAGTATTCAACGTGACATTGAGCGCAGACCGATGCTTGCTTATCTAGGCGAGATTGTTCATCAAAGTTTTTACCAATAGTATCAAAAGCACGCTCGACATAAGGGCGAGTTACCGCCAGTGCTGGTTCGCCTTTCTTAAATTCTTCAGAGCGAGTGTCATGACAGTCAGAACAACCAATAGGGTTGACGATTTCTGAGCCTAAGCGTGCCCATTTACCTTCGAAATAACCGTCTTCACCACGTTCATCAATCACGCGAGCAACGTCAGGGCTTTTACAGCTCCAACAGGCCATTGGCATAGGGCCGGATTTTTCATCAGTCGGTGCACCGGTACGTAAGGTTTGGCGAACATCATCAAGTGCGTAAAAGTGACCACGCGCTTTGTTGTAGTCTTTTGCGAAGCCGTAGCCAGCCCATAAGATCACCATGTTTGGGTCTTCACTTAGGGCATCTTCAATGTGTTCGCTTTCGGATGTTGCTTTCCAAGAATGGTATTGGTCGGGATGGTTCTGTTCAAAGGCGTCATTTCGAGGATCGATGAGGCCTTTTTCTTCTGCCGCCAACGGAGCGCCGACCAAAAATAATTGGCTGGCGAATAAGGTCGCAACCGCGATAGGTGCGCTCATCCAGTGTTTTATGCTCACGGTGTTATCTCCATATTCGTTTTTATTAGCAGCGTTGTGAGAAGCTATTCCAAATAAGAACTGGAGATCTACGATTAATAGTATTGCTTAATTAGATAGATGAAATAGTGAGCGAATCTTGTCTTGTTTTAGATCAATTTACACCAGTGATCTCAGTCATGTTTGAATTTATATAACCCTAAAGTGGTAGTGGTTAAGTCCTTGTTCGTCAATGTATTGGGCTTTTAACCTTTTTAAAAATAGGGTGATTTAGTTCGCTTTTTGAGCAGGTGTTTCTACCCCTTATGAATAATAGAGGTATTATAAATATAGGTTTAGCGTTGTGGCTTTCCGAAATAAGAATTGATGTCATTTGAAGATTTGAAAAAATATCTTCAGAGGAAATTAATTGTCGCTCAAATAAATAATTGAGAATAGTTATCAATTATTATCGAGCTAAGGAAAGAACAATATGGGCAATATAAAATTGACCATAGAGACAATGTTGAAACTTCTCTACGTCTTTGCCATCTATGGTTTCTCCATCGCCGCCCATGCGACTTCTTCAGAGCCGATTGAAGGTGCTCAAGCTGAGCGTCATCAAGTCGAGTTGATCCGTGACCGAGACTACAAGTGTCTGCAATGTCATAAGGATGCCAAAGAGACTCTGAACCTTTCGCATGACCCGCAAGCTCTACTCAGCCAAGGGAAGCAACTTAATTGCACCAATTGCCATAGCAACATTGGTCCCGACCATCGTGAAGGCGCGCCTGATGTGATTAAGTTTTCTGCCGCGCAATCGAAAGAGGTACACGACAAAGTGTTCCTTGATCCAAGCATGATTCTTAAAGCTAACAGCCAATGTGTGGATTGCCACGCACCGACACAGCTGAGAGAAAGCCACTGGACGCACGATGTGCACGCCAAAAACCTCACTTGTTCAAATTGCCACGATGTACACGCAGCGAAAACCAAAGCGTTGTCGTACGACAGAAAACAACTGATCAAGCAGTGTGTGGATTGTCACTCTGAATTTGCCGTCGAACCTGAACTTACCAAAGAAGAGGAGAGATAGCATGAAATGTTCGAGAAGAAACTTTTTAGCCGGCAGCGGCGCGTTGATTTTAACTACAGGCGTTGCAGGCACTTCCGTTGTTAGCTCCTCTCTTTATGCCAGCAACAGTGAACAAGCGAAACGTATGGGTATGGTTCATGATGAAAATGCCTGTATTGGCTGTACCGCCTGTACTGATGCTTGTCGCGAAGTAAATAAAGTCCCTGAAGGCGTAACGCGACTTAAAATTCATCGCAGTGAACCGATTGGCGAATACCCAGATGTGGAATACCAGTTTACTCGCGAATCCTGTCAGCACTGTGATAACCCACCATGTGTATACGTTTGTCCAACAGGCGCTGCATATAAAGATGAAGCGACCGGCATCGTGGATGTACACAAAGAGAAATGTGTCGGATGTGGTTATTGCCTTGCTGCTTGCCCTTACCAAGTGCGCTTCTTTAATCCAGTCGATCACTCTGCGGATAAATGTAACTTCTGCCGTGATACCAATCTAGCACAAGGTAAGCAGCCAGCTTGCGTGGAGTCTTGCCCAACAAAAGCACTCATCTTTGGTGATTTAAATGATCCAACTAGCGAGGTGAGCAAAGCTATTGAAAGCCATGTTGTCTATCGCGATAAATCGCACTTAGGTACCCAACCTAAACTGTACAAAATTCCGCATAGCAAAGGGGAGGTGTCATCATGAACGGCTTCGAAAGTGCATTCCACTTTGACTCGTTAGTCTGGGATTGGATCATCGCGATTTACTTATTCCTTGCTGGGATGTCAGCAGGTGCGGTGATGATTTCTATCTATCTAAAACGCAAAGTGATTGAAGGTGATCCTGCAAACAACGGCATCATGAAAGCGATGGCTTGGCTCGCACCATTTGGCATCATTGCTGGGTTGGTAATTTTGATTTTCCATTTAACCAAGCCTTTGGAGTTTTGGAAGATCATGATCTACTACAACCCAACGTCGGTAATGTCGATGGGCGTGATCTTGTTCCAAGTGTACATGCTAGTGCTGTTTGTTTGGATCGGCGTTATCTTCCGCCATCAAATCATCAGCTTTTGTGAAGGGAAGTTACCAAGCAAGCTGCTGGATTTTGCCGATGGTATTTTGATTAAGGCGGGAAAAGCCAACAACGCCATTGAATTGTTTTTGGGCTTCTTAGCCATCGTGCTTGCGGCATACACTGGCTTTCTATTGTCTGCGTTGAAGACTTACCCAATGCTAAACAATCCAGTACTGCCAATCTTGTTCCTGTTCTCTAGTTTGTCCTCGGGCGCAGCAGCATGCTTGATGTTTGGCATCTTGGTGTTTAAAGAGTCGACCAGCAGCCCAAGTGTGTCTTGGGTGCACGGATTTGAACGCCCAGTAGTGTTGTTTGAGCTGTTTGTCTTAGTGACATTCTTTACTGGACTGATCTTCAGTGGTGGTCAGAACGAAGTCGCGGCTTGGAATGCTATTTCGAGTGGATTCTGGGCTCAATGGTTCTGGGTGGGGGTAGTGTTCATCGGCATGATTACGCCTTTGACTCTCAATTGGTTAACGCCTTCAGAAGTGCGCCATAAAGGCAGTTACGTTTTTGTGGTCACGACGTTGAGCTTGGTTGGCGTACTTATGCTGCGCACTTTCATTCTCTATGCCGGTCAAATGACCATAGTGTAAGGGGGAAAAATGGAGGCTGAGCTAGGGTTCTTCTTACTGATATTCGTGGCTGTAACATCGACTTGTGCATCGTTGCTGCATTGGCTACGTCGTGCTATGGGTAAGAAGGCGACATTGCCGCATCAAGTCGCTATGTCCCACATCATTAGCTTAGCTTCCATCATTTGTTTAGCACTTTTGATCGTCTGCTTCGTGCAAGACAACTTCGCGTTGGAATATGTTGTTACGCATTCCAACAGTCAACTTCCCGTGGCGTTCAAAATTGCTGCCGCTTGGGGTGGGCACCAAGGCTCCATGTTGTTTTGGGTCGTCACCTTGAGTTTATGGGCGTCGTTTATTGCATTTAAGTCACCGCTCAATGCCCAATATACTTGCGACTGTTTAGGAATCATGAACGTTCTGATTGGGACGTTTGCATGGTTCACGTTAATGACCTCTAACCCGTTCGAATATGCCCAAGTATTGGCGTCGGAAGGGCGAGATCTAAACCCAATGTTGCAAGATGTTGGGCTTATCATTCATCCACCATTGCTTTATCTCGGTTATGTTGGTTACGCAGCAATATTAGCTTTTGCATTAGCGGCGCTATTGGGTAAACAACCGATGAGCGATTGGTATGTGGTCGCTCGTCGCGCAGCGTTTTTTGCATGGGGAACGCTCACGTTGGGTATCTTGGTGGGATCATGGTGGGCGTACAATGAGCTGGGGTGGGGCGGCTGGTGGTTTTGGGACCCTGTGGAGAACGCTTCTCTACTCCCTTGGCTTACCGGTACTGCTTTGTTGCACAGCGGTGTTGTCGCAACACGTAACAGAGGCGCAATTTGGAGCACCTATGCATTGGCGTTTGCTACGTTCAGCCTAAGCATTTTAGGGACATTCGTGGTGCGCTCTGGCGTGCTGACTTCTGTGCATGCTTTTGCGGTGGACCCAACTAAGGGTTTAGTGCTACTTGGTGTATTGAGCTTGCTTATCATCATCACTTTTGGCGTATTAATTTTGCGAGGAGAGCAACTCCCTCGCTTCAAACTTCAATCTCTAACGAGCCGAGCTTACACTGCTTATATCGCCAAAGGACTATTGGTTATTGCGACTGCTATCGTTTTTCTTGGCACTTTTTATCCTATGGTTTATCAACTGCTCGGCTTAGGGAACATTTCAGTTGGCGCACCTTACTTTAATAGTCTGATCTTCCCATTAAGCATACTGGCTCTGATTGCCTTAGCTTTGATGCCGGTGCTGAAATGGACAAAAGGCACAGTGCCGAGTGTAAGCGGTGATATCGCGAGCAGTATCGCGTTATCTCTAGTCTCTGGGAGCGGATTTATGTTCTCAGCGAATGCACTGCATTTCGAAGTATTGTTAACCATAACGTTGGCTACTTGGGTGATTGTGGCGCATCTCGTTATGCTGTTTCGCTGTTCCAATAAGCGTAAACTCATGCCAATCGTGATGGCACATATCGGTTTTGCACTGGCGGTGAGTGGGGCTGTATTCAATAGTCACTACTCTTATGAATACAATTTACGTGTCGAACCCGGCAGTTCTCAACAAAGGGCGGGGATCACTATCGATTATCATGGTATCGAATGGCTGGTGGGGCCAAACTACACCGCGGAACAAGGACAGATCACCTTACACTTGGAAGATGGCCGCATGCTCAATTTCAACCCGCAAAAGCGTCATTACCCTGTGCGAGTGATGAATATGACCGAGCCTGCGATTCGTTCACTATGGCATGGCGATTATTACGTGACATTGGGTGACAAAGTCGATACTCATGCTTATGCGATTAAAGTTCAGTACCGCGCAGGTATTTGGTGGATATGGTCTGGCGGGCTATTAGCTGTGTTTGGTGCGCTATTAACAGGACTAAAGAAAAGGAGAGAGGCTATCAATGCGATCGAGAAATACGCTTAAACTCGCAGGTCTCGTTGTGGCGGTTGCTGCGTTTGCTGTAGTAACTGCGGTGGCTTTGTCTGAGCGACCACATGTTGAATTGTCCCCACAACGAAATTTAGAGACACCTAATTTTCGCTCCACTTCTCTGATCTCTGATGACATAGTTTCTGAGCAATTGTTCAAAAGCGACGGATATAAATTATTGAATGTTTGGGCATCTTGGTGCGGGGTATGCAAGCGAGAGCATGAAGAGTTATTGCATTTAGCAGAACTCGGAGTGCCTATTATTGGGCTGAATTATAGAGATCAAAAACAAGCTGCTCGTGAATATTTGAGCTCTAAACGAAATCCATATATTGAAGTAATTAGTGACCCTAATGGAAAGCTCGCTGTGGAGCTAGGTGTTATTGGAACGCCGGAAACTTACTTGATTGATCAAAATGGCCGTATATTGATCAAATATCGTGGAGAGCTAACGGCAGATAAATGGAACGATATATTTTCAGGGTATTTGAATGTTTCGATTTAATAGTCTTCTCCTCACAATAATCCTATTTACACTATTTTCTCCTTTCACGAGAAGTGCGGATTTAGAACAGAATGTTGATCTGTTTGAGTTTCATTCTGTTGAAGTGCAACAGCGCGCAACCGCATTAGCCAAGACATTACGCTGTCCGCAATGCCAAAACCAAAACCTTGTAGAGTCCAATGCACAAGCCGCCAAAGACCTTAGGTTGAAGGTGTACACCATGGCTAATCAAGGCAGTTCAAATCAAGAAATAAAAGACTACCTAGTCGCTCGTTATGGGAATATTGTTCTGTATCAACCCCCATTTAATTATACCACTGCGTTACTGTGGATCTTTCCTGCTCTATTTTTGATCCTTTTTGTCTTATATTCGATCCGAATGGTAAAGCGCAATTAATGTGACCGTTATTCCACTATTAAAAATAAATTGTGCACATAACAAGCAGAATGTTATCATTTTCTCGAATTTATGAAGGCTCCAGTGAATAGCAGACCATAAAAATTGAGCTGGAGGAGTAATAAAAGAATGAATAGGTGTACGCAGTGGATTCAGTTATATCGCAATTAAAAAAGGACTTTTATTCGCAGATTCGTGCATTGCAGTCACCGAAGCTGCCACAAGTCACTTCTACACTCGCCGTTTTAACCGACGAAGAGATTCAAGAACTTGAAGCGGTTTGGATTGAGCTCGCCGTATGGAAGCGCAGCCAAACGCACTAAAATCAATTCTTCAACTAACGCTTTCGAAACCCCAGGCAAATTTGTCTGGGGTTTTTTTATTGTAGTTAGTCACAAATGTTATATTATAACATTTGTAAAGTCGGCTAGCGGGAAGTGTCCGAACAGGATTTCCTAGCTTGTCATGAATAAGAATAGGGTTCTTTGTGATCTCAACATTGAAAAATGCGGTATCAATCCCCATAGTTGAAGAGCAAATGAGAGCAATCCCATGAATGCGATAACGAAAATGCATCAAGCAATAAATCGAGTGAGTGTAGATATGGCGGAAGTACGTGCCAGAGTAGATTTTAAAGTCGGGGCTAAAAGTAACATTGATGCCGAAATCCTGTCTTTCCACGGTCTGAAGACAGATAAAGAGCATGTAGCGATTATCTTCAAACAAGCAGACCAAACTCAGGACATGCCATTAGTTCGCATGCATTCTGAGTGTTTGACTGGCGATGTGTTCCACTCTTCACGCTGTGACTGTGGTGAGCAACTAGAAGAGACCATTAATCGTATGGGCGAATCAGGTGGCATCATCCTTTACCTTCGCCAAGAAGGGCGCGGTATTGGTCTATACAACAAGATTGATGCTTACCGCTTGCAAAGCCAAGGCATGAACACCTACGAAGCGAATAATCATTTGGGTTTCGATGATGACCTGCGTGACTTCACAGAAGCAGCACAAATGCTAGAAGCATTGGGTGTTAGCAAGATTCGTTTGGTAACGAATAATCCTAAGAAGATCCGTGAGTTATCGGAATACGGAATCGAAATTTCAGAAGTTGTCAACACTTCTGCGCACATCAAAGATGGCAATGAAAATTACCTGAAGGCAAAAGTTTCTCACGGGAAACACAACCTAAAAGTTTAATTATAAAGATAAAATTGACAATAAAGCATGTGAAAAGCCTCATTACTATGAGGCTTTTTTTGTATCTGGAGTTGCAAATAAATTGTAAATTTGTATTATCTCGGGACTAAAGTGCAAATAAGAACAATTAGCACTACTAATACGATAATTAAAATGCTCAACAAGGATGCTTCAGATGAATGCAAAAAAAGTTTTAGTCCAATCTATTGCTGCATCACTCCTCATTGCCAGTGGTTCTACGGTTGCTGCTACAGTAACTAAACAACAAGTTGTCGAACATTACGCGGACGTTGCCCATGCTGTGTTTGCTGATTCAGTAACAACAGCGAAAGCGCTGGATGTAAAAATCGACGAATTCCTAAAATCACCATCAGCGAAAAAGCTTGAAGAAGTAAAACAAGCTTGGCTAGATTCTCGCGTTCCTTACCAACAGTCTGAAGTTTTCCGTTTTGGTAATGCGATTGTTGACGATTGGGAAGGTCAGCTGAATGCATGGCCACTTGATGAAGGTTTGATCGACTACGTAGCGGCGGATTACCAATACGAACTGGGTAACGAGGGCGCGGCTGCAAACATCATCGCAAACACTAGCTTACAGATTGGTGCTTCTAAGCTGGACGTTTCAAAAATCACACCAGAATTGCTAGCAGATCTAAACGAAGTAGGCGGCTCTGAGGCAAACGTTGCGTCAGGTTACCACGCGATTGAATTCTTGCTTTGGGGTCAAGACCTAAACGGTACTAACGCGGGTGCAGGTCAACGTGCTTACACTGATTTCGTTGTCGGTTCTGAGTGTACGAATGGTCATTGTGATCGTCGTGGTGAGTACCTAAAAGCGGCCGCTGATCTACTGGTTCAAGACCTTGAGTGGATGGAAAAGCAGTGGTCTGCAGAAGTGAAAGGCAACTACCGTGAAGAGCTACTGAACGAATCTGCTGACAATGGTCTTCGTAAGATGCTATTCGGCATGGGTTCTCTTTCTCTAGGTGAGTTAGCGGGTGAACGTATGAAGGTGGCACTAGAAGCGAACTCGACTGAAGACGAGCACGATTGTTTCTCAGACAACACGCACAACTCTCACTACTACAATGAGCAAGGCATCTACAACGTTTACACAGGTACATACAAAGGTGTAAACGGCAAAGAACTATCTGGTCCGAGTATTGCTGACCTTGTTGCTCAAAAAGACAAGAAAGCCGCGACCGAAATTCAAAAGCAGTTTGATACAACACGTAGCCAAGTTGGTGAGTTAGTGACTTCTGCAGAGAAGAATAACCAGCACTTTGACCAACTTATTGCGGCGGGTAACGCACAAGGCAACGCGCTAGTAAACGACACCATCATGTCGTTGGTAGCGCAAACTGGTGCGATTGAGCGAGCGGCAAACATTGTCGGCATCGACAGCCTAAGCCCTGATACTGCTGACCACGAGTTTTAATAAGAAAACCATAATAAATAAGGGCTCTTTGTGAGCCCTTTTGCCGTTTGAGCTCGTTGTTATCACCCTTGTTGTATATGTAGAGCAATGATATGAAGCCATACCTAATTTCTGCGCTAGCCGCGCTCCTTTCTTCTTCTGCCATGGCTTACGATGTTAAGTCTGGTGGCAAAACCAGTGTTAAAAAAGACGGCGCGAATGCCTATTCTCTTCCTGCTGCCAACCTGCCGATGAGCAAGCGCCTCGACTTTAGCGTAGGTAACAGCTTTTTTCGTAACCCTTGGGTACAAGCGCCGGCATCAACGGACGCTCGTGATGGTCTAGGCCCGCTTTTTAACACTAATGGTTGTCAGAACTGCCACATCAAAGACGGTCGAGGTCATCCGCTAGAGAAAGATGATTTACATGCCGTGTCTATGTTAGTGCGCTTGAGCATTCCTGCGATGACGCCAGAACAAAAGAAAGCCTACATCAAAGACGGTGGCATACCTGAGCCGACTTATGGTGGTCAGCTTCAAGATTTCGCCCTGCAAGATCAAACGCCAGAAGGCAAAATCGAAATTACTTACACTGATGTGCCAGTGAAATTTAAAGACGGTACGACGGTGACACTAAGAAAACCTCATTTGAACATTACCGCTCTGGGTTACGGCGATATGCACCCTGATACCGAGTTTTCAGCACGTGTGGCACCGCCAATGATCGGTCTTGGTTTGTTGGAGAGTATTCCCGACGAAACGCTACTCGCTTGGGCTGATGAACAAGATGCCAACAAAGATGGTATCTCAGGCAAAGTAAACAAGGTCTGGGATATTGAGAAGGACGATTTCTCGATCGGTCGCTTTGGTTGGAAAGCCGGACAACCGACGCTAATGCAGCAAAATGCGGCGGCATTCAATGGTGATGTGGGTCTTACGAGCCATTTATTCCCGAACGAAAACTGCACCTCGAAACAAAGCATTTGTGACGACATGCCAAATGGCGGCAAACCAGAAGTGAGTGAAAATATTCTCGACTTCGTTGAGTTTTACAGCCAGCACTTAGCCGTACCTATTCGCCGTAACATCAATGATCCTAGCGTGAAACTAGGTCAGCAAATCTTTGCTGCGTCTGGCTGTGAAAGTTGCCATAAGACCAGTGTTAAAACGGCGAAACGACCAGAGTTGCCGGCGCTTTCTGAGCAGCTTATCCACCCATACACAGATATGCTTTTGCATGACATGGGTGAAGGCTTGGCCGATAACCGTCCGGAATACCTAGCAAACGGCCGTGAATGGCGAACGGCACCGTTGTGGGGCATTGGTTATACCGAAGAAGTAAACGGACACACTTACTTTTTACATGATGGCCGCGCTCGTAACCTGATGGAAGCGGTGTTGTGGCACGGCGGCGAAGCGGAGACAGCGAAACAAAACGTCTTAGCACTGAACAAAAAAGAACGTGACGCATTGATTGCGTTTCTGAATTCTCTATAAGGAAGCAACCATGAAAAAAACACTGTTAGTGAGTGTGATTGCCGCAACGTTAAGTTTGGTTGGTTGCCAATCGACCATCGGTTCGAGCTCTGCCAAGCCTGAGAGTACAAGCCATATTTCTCAAAGCGTGTACGAGGTCGAGTTTCAATCAGCTCAGACGTTTTTAGCGCAAACCACAGAACTTGAACAACGCTTCGCAGATTACTGCGCATCAGAGTCGAAAGATGATGCACAAGTAAAACAGCAATGGCATCAAACTACGCTTGCGTGGATGGCATTACAAGGTCAAGAACGTGGCCCTGCTACGGCGTTGGAGCAAAGCTGGAATGTTCAGTTTTGGCCAGATAAAAAGAACACCACTGGTCGTAAAATGTCTGTACTGACGAAATCTGATCAAGCTTGGAGTGCAGAAGATATCTCCACCCAAAGTGTCACCGTGCAAGGTTTAGGTGCATTGGAATGGCTGCTTTACGATAAAGCGTCGACCTTATCTAGCAATAGCAATACCTGTGCGACAGGTGTTTCGATTGCAGAAAACCTCGATAACAAAGCGCAGATCATTGCGGATTCTTGGGCAGAGAATCCTTGGAAATCGCTAGAGATGACGGAATGGGAATCTGAGTACATTTCACTGCTCTCGAATCAGCTTGAATACAGCATGAAGAAGTTGAGCCGACCGCTAGCGAAGATTGGTAAGCCTCGTCAGTATTTCTCAGAATCGTGGCGTTCAGAGACCTCGCTTTCAAACCTAAAAGCCAACCTTCAAGGGATGGAAGCGTTGTACTTTGCTAACGGAAATGGTCTAGATGCGCTACTTAGAGAGCAAGGCCATGCAGATCTCGCAGACCGTGTTGTTCATCAATTTGAAATGGCGTTAGAAACTTGGCCAGAAGATAAGAGCTTGTTTGCTGCACTACAAACAAAAGAAGGCTATCGCATGGTGCTCGCTCAGTACAATAAGCTAGAGCAATTGAAGTACCTGATTCACGAAGAAGTGGCGATCGAGCTTGGCGTGGTTATAGGATTTAATGCAACCGATGGTGACTGATCAAAACCGCCGAAACTTACTGAAAGCCGCTCTATTCGGGGCGGCTACACCTATGATGGCATTTGGTTGTGCTTCAACAAGCTCACGTGAGCCTGCGTTGATCGGCTGCTCTATCATTGGCCGAGATAAATACGCCGCGGTGGTGGCAGATGAGCATGGTATACCGCTATCTTCATTGCCGATTCCTGAGCGTGGTCACGGTGTGGCAACAAACCAACAAGGCCACGCCGTAGTCTTTGGTCGTCGACCAGGTACTTTCTTCATGGTGTTTGATTATCGCTCAGAGCAGATGATCAAACTGCAGCTGGCAAAACCAAATCGCCATTTCTATGGGCATGGCGTTTACTCCCATGATGGCACGTTGCTATTTGCCACAGAAGGGGAGAGGGGGACAAGTCGTGGGATCATTGGTGTTTATGATGTGCAGAAGCAATATCAAAAAATCGATGAGTTAACGGGTTTTGGCCTTGGCCCTCATGAAGTGATCATGATGCCTGATGGCGCATTGGCGATTGGCGTCGGTGGCGTACACACTAACGGTCGCGAACCTCTCAATCTTGATAGCATGAGACCGAGCCTGAGTTACCTTTCACAGAAGGGTAAGCTACTGGATCAAGTGTCTTTACCGGATCATAAGTTGAGTATTCGCCACTTAGCCCATGATGGAGCGGAAACCGTGCTTTGTGGTCAGCAATATCGTGGTGAGCCGGACGAGTATCCTGCCTTAATCGCCATGCACACGCGTGGTGGTGAAATGCAAGATCTTCAAGCCGAGCCTGAAGAGTGGGCGCGTTTCAATCACTACGTTGCGAGTATTGCAGCAACCGATGAATGGATCTTAGCCACTTCGCCTCCGGGCAGTTGTTATGGTATATGGTCTAAATCTACTGGCAAATTGGTAGAGCTAAGTGCGTTACCAGACGCCTCTGGTGTTGTGATCTACGGTGATGAATTCCGAGTCAGTTCTGGCGCGGGAAAAGTGGTCGAACAAAGGCCTGAAGAGTCAAAAAATACCTTCGCAAGCGGTGTGCAATGGGATAACCATTGGTCGAGAATTATCTAGAAAGATCATCGAGTAAGCACTTATTGAGAATTTTGTTGTCGTTTTCGTCTTCAGATTCTTAATTTTAAAGCTGCAACCCGTGAGATATTTGCCATACTTTTTTTATGGCATGTAACGGAAGGATCGTTTCAGTGATTGCTAGACTCCTAATGATAACGGCACTTTTGGTGCCGTTTTGCAGCTTTTCAACAGTAGTTTCTCTCGATGCTTCTGCACAAACAGAGCAAGAGGGGGCGGTTGATCAGCTGTCTGTAGAAAAAATGATCCATTACCCAGATGTAATTGATCAACTGTATCAAAGCACTAATTATCGCTTGAACTGGGAAAACGAAAGCGATGTAGAACAACTCCTTTTTCAGCTTAAGCTCGTTGCATTAGCAGATGTGACTCAAGAGTTTGACAACCAACTGCGCCGCATAGAACAAGTGCGTGAACAAGGCGACAAGCTTGATTTCGATCTTGTAATGAGTGACTCATTACTCATGTATCTTTCGTACCTAGAGCAGGTTCCAGAAGAGGGCATCAATTGGTTATTTGCGAACAAAGGTAATGTTAGTTTCCCTGCGCCGAGTATTGAGACGCTCTCGTTACTGAGTAATGAAATCACAGTCGGAAAGTTAGACGAGTTCCTTGCTGAGTTGCGCTCACCTTTGCAAATGGACGAATCGTTCAATACTGCATATGCATCTTTGTCGACTTACGCCAAGTTTGAGTTCCCTCTTTATCAACAAGATCAACGTTTAGCCCGAGTTGGAGATGAGTTGTTTGATAAAGCCAGCATGATTGCTCGAATGCAGATTGTGGGTGTTGATGTTGGGCATTTGGATACTGAAACCACACTCTATGATGAAAACCTAGAGCTAGCGGTGATGGAGTTCCAACGTATTCATGGCTTGAAACAAGACGGCATCATCGGTCCCAATACGATTCACTGGATTAACTTCTCACCACAGCAACGTTTGCACTCATTAGCCTTGAACGCAGAGCGTTCTCGTATTTGGGCAAAAGAGCGCGACAACGTGGTATTCGTTAACGTTCCCGGATATGAAGTGACTTACTGGCATGATGGACAGCCGTTGTTTGAATCTAAAGTTGTCGTAGGGAAAGCATCACGTAAAACGCCCATCATGACAGGGACATTGGACTCAGTGATCTTAAACCCTACTTGGAATGTGCCGTGGAAGATCATGGTGAAAGACATCATTCCAAAGGTGAAACGCAATCCGATGTATCTGATGCAACACAACATCCAGATTATTCGCTCTTGGACATCGCGCGAGATCATTGATCCAACAACCATCAACTGGGCAACCGTGAATCCAAGAACTTTCCCATATCGTATGAGACAGTCATCTGGTTCACATAATGCTTTGGGCCTGTATAAATTCAATATGCCGAATCCACAAGCGATCTACTTGCACGACACACCAAGTAAAAACCTGTTCAATCAAGATCGTCGAGCGTTCAGTTCTGGTTGCGTTCGTGTCGAGCATGCTGACCAATTGGCGGAGTTACTCTTCAAGACTCAAGGTCTGGAAGAAAGGCTAGCGAAGAAGCGTCAAAATGGTCGTCGTTCTAACACCTCAGTACCGCTTAGTGAACGAATTCAAGTGCATATCATCTATCAAACTGCATGGTTAGAAGAGGGCACCTTGTACTACCGTGATGATATTTATCAATACGATGATCAAGGGTGAGATTCGTTCTCAATTTAAAAAAATTTACATTTCATAAAATCTGTTTTCTGTTCAATAAGTAAACAGAAAAACCAGCCTAAAAACGACAAGCCGGACCGATTTATGCATTTGACGCGTTAAATTGGTTTCGGTAATGTCCGCTGCTCGTACAGTAATTGAGCAGTATTTTCATGGTAAGTCGTAATTTTTCCCGTCGTGATTTTCTTAAAATGACCGCTGGTGGTGTCGTTGTTGCTTCAGCAATGCCAAGCATGTCTTGGGCATCTCTGCCTGATGAACCTCGTGTTCTCGCGATGAATAACCTCAATACTGGTGAGTTGTTGGAGTCGTGCTACTTCAATGGGACAAATTATGTCGACGAAGAACTGAAGCGTCTTGATCAGTTTTGTCGTGATCATCGCCGTAATGAAGTTCATCCAATGGATCGACGTCTGTTCGATCAGATCAGTCAAATCCAAAAGTTGATTGGTACAGAAGCAGAGGTGATTGTGATCTCTGGTTACCGCTCTCCATTGACTAACGCATCATTGCGTAATGGTTCTTCAGGTGTGGCGAAAAAGAGCATGCACATGGAAGGAAAGGCCATTGATTTCCGTTTAGATGGCGTGAAGCTTTCAACGGTTCGAGATGCGGCATTAAGCCTAAAAGCTGGTGGTGTGGGCTATTATCCACGCAGTAGCTTTGTTCATATCGATACGGGTGCTGTTCGTTCTTGGTAGTGCCAAGTTGAGACAGGGGTTCTTGTCTCAGAACGTCGCCTATTACCCATGGTACAAAGCTTGAAGTCACTAGGGCTTAGTGTCATAGTTGCGGCAGTTTTCATGCAAATTTATTCGGTATAGGTTATCTATGGCTCTGAAATACCAAGTTGTTCCAGTAACATCTTTCTCTCAAAACTGTTCTATCGTCTGGTGTGACGAAACCATGAAGGGCATTGTGGTTGATCCAGGTGGTGATGAAAAGCAACTCGCAATGCTGATCAAAGAACTGGGTGTTGAAGTAGTAAACCTAGTGCTAACACACGGCCACTTGGACCACGTTGGTGGTACAGAGCCACTGTCTGCACTGTTAGGTGGTACTGAGATTGTCGGCCCTCACAAGGCAGATAACTTCTGGTTGCAAGGTTTAGAAGGCCAAAGCCAAATGTTTGGTTTCCCACTGACTGAAGCGTTTGAACCGCATCAGTGGTTAAATGAAGGTGACAAGGTCACTTTTGGTAATCAAACTCTAAACGTGATTCACACTCCGGGTCATACGCCGGGTCACGTAGTGCTTTACAGCGAAGAAGCGCGTTTGGCGTTTGTCGGCGATGTTCTGTTTAACGGTAGCGTTGGTCGTACAGATTTCCCACAAGGTGATTTCAACACGCTAATTAGCTCGATCAAAGAGAAGCTATGGCCTCTTGGCAACGATGTTACTTTCGTACCTGGTCATGGTCCACAGTCGACATTTGGCCACGAGCGCAAAACTAACCCATTCGTTGCTGACGAAATGCCGCTTTACTAAAGCGTTTCTGAATTAAGCATCTGGCTCGGCGGCCGCTAGGTAACGTCGAGCCAATCCCACAAACTCTTCCGCTTCTCTATCCAAATCACTGGCTGAGATAAACACGTCGTAGCCATAAAACTGTCTTTGATATTTCATTCTGTTCGCTAGCATTGCTTGTAGGCCCTCATAGTGCATCCCTTCTTTATTGATGTAAGGAGCGGGGTCTAACACCATATCTTCAAACTTTGTTTCGCAATTATTTTGTCTTGCTCCTAAATAAAGCAGGGCTCTTTGCCCTAGCAAGATTTCTGTCGCGATACGTGGACAAATCGCGTTGAGATAAGGGGAGTAATGCTTCAACCGGATCCCTATCCACGGAAGAGGTTGATGCCAGCCTTCTTGCTCGTATGTGCAAATGCCGATGGAGTCGATGTCTTTCCAGCGCACCACCCAGCCGCCTTTGAAGAGGTGTTGTTGAAAGTGGGTGGCGGTAAGGGTGAAGGAGACTTGGCTCTTTTTTATCATGATGATGGCAAAGCCAACGATGATGGCCATCAGTACGACCGACAACATCGCTTGTTTCCATCCCGGCGCAATCAAAACCAGAAACATGGTGATGGTAACGACCATGAACACGATCAGTTTATTGATGGGGGAGTCGGATTTGAAATGTGAGTTACTTAGATGCAGCGTTTCCATGCTTTCAACCTCAATGAACAATGGCGTTGAGACACATGTTTCTCGATATTCACTTATTTGCCTATCAAGAACAAAGAACCTCTGTTTTTATACCCAGTATTCAATAAATCCGTTCACAATTTATCTGATTAAATAGTAGGCGTTCTATGCAGTGAGCGCATTTTTCATCGCGTTTCGCCGCTAAAACCTACAAATCGCTGATGAATTTTGGTATAAAACGCGCTTCAAATTTTCATCCCTGCTGAGATGCAGTGAACTGGAGAAATATTCAATGAGACTTGCTCATAAGCGTAAAGTGCAGATGAAACTGCAAAAACGCATTAAAGCGACAGTAGCAAACGTAGCTGCGGCACCAAAAGCGGCAAAACCTGTTGCTGAGAAAGTAGTAGCTGAGAAGAAAGTAGCTGCAGCGAAAACTGTTGAGGTTGCACTAACTCCTAAGCAACAACAAGTTCTAGATATCGTTGTAGCAAATGCTGAAGGTATCAACCCTAAAGGTATTGGTCTAGCTGCAGGTCAAGAAGACACTAAAGCTGCATCATGGGCTACTGGCGCACTGAAGAAGCTTCTTGAAGAAAACCTAGTTCAAAAAGAGCAGTTAGCAGGTAACAAAGTTATCTATAAAGCAGTTTAATTACCGCTGTAATTCTGTTTCTTAATTGAATACCTCGACTCCAGTCGGGGTATTTTTTTGCCCGAAAAACGCTTTTTGCTCATTTCTAACTGAGTATTCTAACTATACAATTCCGTCATTTGTCACATTTTATTAAATACTGTGTAAATTCTTTCGCAGCCAACTACGTACGTGCTTTATCAGATTTTGATGAGATGGCTTATCTTTTAACTATCTGAATAATAAAAATTCCTGCGATTTTATATTAAAAAGACTACGTATAACCACGTAATACTAATGGCTAAGGCTCGCGTTTAAGTGCATTTTTGTTGCGTGTTCATGCCCATTTCTTACTTCCATGTAATGTCCCATCTTCTATAGCGAATCCTTATGTAATGGATGACAACAATAACCTTGGTGACAAAGGACGTGAACGATGAGTCTTATCCAAAAATCTCTGAAACGAGTGCTCAAGGCGACAGCAATGGTCGCGACGATGGCATTCGTAGCAACTTCTGCTCATGCTGCTGATGACAAAGTATACCGCCTTAAACTAGCGGAGACGTGGGGGCCAAATTTCCCTATCTTTGGTGACGCAACAAAGAACATGGCAAAAATGGCAGAAGAAATGTCAAACGGACGCTTACAAATCCGCATTGATTCTGCGAACAAACATAAAGCACCACTTGGTGTATTTGATATGGTGAAATCCGGTCAATACGACATGGGTCACTCGGCGTCTTACTACTGGAAAGGCAAAGTACCAAACACCCTTTACTTTACCTCTATGCCTTTCGGTATGTTGCCAACAGAACAGTACGCATGGTTCTACTACGGTGGCGGTATGGAGTTGATGGAAAAAGTTTACTCCCCGCACAACCTATTATCTTTCCCTGGTGGTAACACGGATACCCAAATGGGTGGCTGGTTCCAGAAAGAAATCAAATCAGTCGATGACCTACAAGGTCTGAAAATGCGTATCCCGGGCTTTGCAGGTGAAATTCTTGCTGAGCTAGGTGCGAAGCCAACCAACATTGCACCGGGCGAACTATACACCTCGCTTGAGCGTCGTACGATTGATGCATTGGAGTGGGTAGGCCCTTCTCTTGATCTGCGTATGGGCTTCCACAAAATTGCGCCTTACTACTACACAGGTTGGCATGAGCCGGGCACTGAGCTGCAGTTCCTAGTGAACAAGCGTACTTGGGAACGTCTACCTGATGATTTGAAAGCGATTCTTCAAGTGGCGATGAAAGCCGCCGCGTACGACATGTACACTCAGTCTAAGCACGAGAGTGGTAAGAACTGGGCATCAATTCAATCAGAATACCCTGATGTTCAAGTAAAAGACTTCCCACCTGAAGTTATTTCAGCGCTACGTGAAGCGAACGAACGTCTACTGAAACAGCACGCAGAAAAAGATGCGCTAGCGAAAGAGATTCAAGAATCTCAAGCAAGCTACATCGAGCAAGTGCGTCCTTGGTCTGATATCTCACACCGAGCTTACCTAAACAGCCAAGCTCAGCAATAACTTCGACATGCTGGCTAGTTCGAGTGATTTAGCCAGCAAAAGAAGCCCAAGAAAAACTTCTCTTAGAGAAGACTATAACAAGTGCTCCGCGAACCAGCGGAGCCAATCCCACACGTTCCATGGAGTTCGGAATGAGAAGCCTTATTTATATTGAGCGAATCTTTAACCGCTTCGGTGATTTTCTGGGGTGGTTATCCAGCATCCTATTCATTTTGTTATTAGCGAACGTGGTGTACGACGTTGTTATGCGCTACGTGTTTAATGACGTATCCATTGCCTTCCAAGAAATGGAGTGGCATCTATTTTCCGCTGTGTTTTTATTGGGTGTGCCATACGCGATTAAATCCGGTGGTCACGTTCGAGTCGACATTTTCTATGAGCGTTTATCCTATAAAGCACAATCCATCATCGATATCTTGGGCACGTTACTTTTTCTATTCCCATTCTGCTTATTGGTTGCTTGGTTCGGTATCGATTTTGCCAAAGAGAGTTACGCTCTCGGAGAAACGTCTGGAGACCCTGGTGGTTTGCCATATCGATGGATCATAAAAGCCATGATTCCACTCTCATTCTTGTTTATGGCGATCAGTGGTATGGGCTTACTGCTTCATTCCATCAATAAAATTGTTAACCCTCATCTTATCTATGCCGGTAACAACGGTAAGTCGTAAAAGGAAGTCAGCATGATCGGTATAGTGATGTTTTTTGTAGCGCTGTTTGCGTTACTACTCGGTTTCCCTGTTGCCTTTACCTTTGGCGGCATTGCATTAATTTTCGGCGTATGGGCAGAAGGCATCGAGATGTTTGCATTCATGCCATATCGCATTCAATCCATCATGGAAAACACGGTATTGATGGCAGTACCACTGTTTGTCTTCATGGGGTTGGTTTTACAAAAGACCCGATTGGCAGAGCAGTTGCTTGAGTCGATGGGGCGTTTGTTTGGTGGTATTCGTGGCGGTATCGCTATCTCAACGGTTTTGGTTGGTGCGCTGCTTGCAGCATCGACGGGCGTGGTTGGTGCATCAGTAGTGGCAATGGGGTTGATCTCTTTGCCGGTGATGCTTAAGTACAACTACGACAAAGGCTTAGCATGCGGCACTATTTGTGCGTCGGGCACGCTTGGGCAAATCATTCCGCCTTCTATTGTTCTAATTCTTCTTGGTGATGTGCTTGGGGTTCCAGTCGGAGACCTTTTCCAAGCCGCGGTTTGGCCGGGGTTAATGTTAGTTGGTGCGTACGTTATCTATATTTTGATTTACGCTAAGCTCAACCCTGAGGCAGCTCAACCTATCGAACGTGATGAATCCATCAGTCGTAAGGAAGAGGTAATTACCGCGCTCAAAGCCGTTTTGCCACCTTTAGCGCTGATCATTGTGGTTTTGGGTTCTATCTTTGCTGGTATTGCCACTCCTACAGAATCAGCGGCGCTAGGAGGTGCTGGTGCGATTGTACTTTCGCTACTTTACAAACAGTTTAGCTGGTCAATGGTGTACGAAGCCTCAAAAGAGACGGTAAAAGTCACAGCGATGGTTTTCGCGATTCTACTTGGTGCAACGGCATTCTCGATGGCATTTACCTACACAGGCGGCGACTACTTGGTAGAAGAGTGGATGCTCGAGCTTCCGGGTGAGAAGTGGGGCTTTTTGATCATTACCATGTTGGTGATTCTTATTCTCGGTTTCTTTATCGACTTTGTAGAAATCTGTTTTATCATCGTGCCGATCATTGCGCCTGTAGCTGAGTTAATGGGCATCAACATGACGTGGTTTGCGATTTTGATTGCCATGAACCTTCAAACCTCATTCCTCACACCACCATTTGGATTTAGCTTGTTCTATTTGAAAGGTGTCGCACCAACGGGTGTGACAACTCGTGATATCTATCGAGGCGTTATTCCATTTATCGCGATTCAAATCGTGGTTCTGGCTTCCCTGTTGTTCTTCCCTGGCTTTTACGGCATGTCATAAAAGCCATGATGTCGTCGGGGAACGAGGTTTTTGTGACCTGAGAGTTTTTACCTTTTGAGACAAGTTGTTAAGCTGATTAGTTATTAAGCTAATCAGCGTTTCATTGGAGGAAAGGGATGCCTCTCAAAGCCAAATTAATCTTGCTGGCATTGATCCCAGTGGTGTTGGTGTCAGCAAGCATCAGTTGGATTTCCATCTACCAAGCGAAAACGTTGGGTCAACGTGAAGTGGAGATCTTTCACCAAAGTCTGATCCAATCGAAAGAAGTGGCATTGAAAGATACCGTTGATCTGGCTTTCGATGCGATTTCTCATATCTATAACGACTCTACTATCGACGAGCATGTTGCCAAAGAACGTGTAAAAGCCATTCTGAACCGCCTTCGATATGGCTCAGATGGTTATTTCTTCGCTTACGATAAACACGGCACGAATTTAGTCCATCCGATATTGCCTGATCTCGTGGGGCAGAACTTACTTCACATTCAAGATGAAAACGGCGATCACCTGATTGAGGCGTTACTTTATCAAGCTCAACTTGGCGGCGGTTTCCATCAATATCTTTGGCAGAAGCCCTCCACAGGTGAAGTCGTGCCTAAATTAAGCTACGCGGCATGGCTTGATAAATGGGAATGGATGATTGGAACGGGGTTGTACATAGAGGATGTGAGCCGTGAAGTTGCCAACATGCGCGCGGCGGTGAATCAGAATATTGAGACGACTTTCTTTACCGTAGTTGTGATTTTGGTTGTGACGGTCGCCGTGATCATTGTTTTAACCCTTGCTATCAACCTCCATGAGCATCGCTTAGCGGATAAAAACCTTAAAGAACTGGCCCATAAAACGGTGATGTTTCAAGAGGATGAGAAAAAGCATCTAGCCAGAGAACTGCATGATGGTATCAATCAGTTGTTGGTTTCAAGTAAATGTCATCTCGATTTGATGGGGCATCGTATTGAAGATGAAAAGCTTAAATCCCACCTCGACAAATCACAGCGCTCGTTGATCACCGCAATTAATGAAGTGCGTCATATCTCCCATCAACTTCGCCCGAGCGCCTTGGATGACATCGGCCTAGAGGCGGCGCTTTCTACGTTATTGCAGGACTTTCATTCCCATTCTGGTATGGACATCGACAGCCATTTCGATACTGGTCAGGTTAAGCTGAAATCGGAAGTGGCGACCACGTTATATCGTGTTGCTCAGGAATCGTTGAATAATATTGAAAAGCACGCCAAGGCAAAAAAGGTCACCGTTATTTTGCAAAAAATGGGCAATATGCTGCAATTACTGATACGGGACGATGGTATTGGCTTTATGGTCAATCAATCGGTACACCGCCAAGGGATTGGCCTGCGTAACATGCGTGAGCGTGTCGAGTTTATTGGCGGCGAGTTTGAATTGATGAGCGAACCAGGGTTGGGAACGGAAATCACCGTATTGTTAGATTTGGATGGATTAGTTTATGGATAAACCAATTAGTGTGGTGATTGTGGACGATCATCAGGTTGTACTGGATGGGTTTATGGCGCGTCTGGAATTGGAACCTGACATTGATGTGATCGGCACAGCAAGCAATGGGCTTGAGGCCATTGAAGTGTCAAAAGTGCTCAACCCGGATGTCATCTTAATGGATATCAGCATGCCAATTATGAATGGGATAGAAGCCATAGGCGTGATTAAGGAAGAACGCCCGGAAAGTAAAATTCTGATGCTGACTATGCACGACAATCGCGAATACATCATGAAGGTGATGCAAGCCGGAGCAGTCGGTTATATGTTGAAAGAAATCTCAGCCGACAAGATGGTTCAAGCGATTAAGACCGTGAATCAAGGTTCGACGTATTTTTGTGAATCTGTCACCCAAACACTGTTTACTCAAGATGTTGTACCTGCGGCACAAAAGCCTAATCCACTGAGTCGCCGCGAAGAAGCGGTACTTAAATTAGTCGCACAGGGGAATAGTAGTAAAAAGATTGCTACGCTTTTGGATATCAGTTATCGAACGGTGGAAACACATCGTCACAACATCAAACACAAGTTGGACTTACATTCGACTGCTGAGCTAGCGAAATATGCGTTTGAAACAGGATTGATTGAGTAAGAGAAGGGCAAACGCGCTCATCACGGATGGGAGTCATGAGCGCACAGAGAAGCTTATTCTGGTTTAGTGATGCTGCCTAGTTCAAGCATTGGCGCAACATCGATGTCTTCTGCGTTCATCATGGTAGAGATGCGCTGAACAGAAGATAGCAGCAAGCTTTGTTCCCACTCTTCAAGCTTTTGGAAGCGACTGATGAAGTGCTCTTGCAATGGCGTCGGAGCTTGTTTAAGCGCTTCTTGGCCTTTTTCCGTCAAGACAGCATGAACTTTACGTTTGTCTTCTACGCTGCGGCGTCGTTCGACAAGTTGATTGCGCTCTAAACGGTCAAGGATAGTCGTAGCCGTTGCCTGACTCATGTTGGTATGGCTAGACAATTGCTTGATAGTGACATTATCAAGTTCACTAATAGCACGCATTAGAATCAGCTGAGGAGCCGTCAAACCAGACTCTTTGCTCAACTTCTTTGAATGTAAATCAATAGCGCGGATGATCTGACGAATCGAGACCAAGACTTCTTCGTACTTTTCCAATTTCGTAATCCAGTCATTAAGGGATCATGTAACGAGGCGACACTAACTCAAAAGCGTTGTTATTAAAAGGGCTTAGTTAGGGATCGCGACACCAATTTTCAATTATTTGCCTTGGCTCTCCTTATTGTTTTTAAGGGTATTCGGCGGGTAAAAAAGTAACGGCTAGAATTATTATAGTAATAAATGTTTGTGGTCTAATTATTGTCGTGGTTGTTTTCGCTTTTTTTGGTGGATTTTTCTGATTGAAAAGTAAGTTATTGGATTTTTTATCAGCAAAAGATAGACAAAAACGCCTCAAATGGTAGGATCTTCCACTTTCATGGAAAATAAAATGTATCGTGTTCGAATGATTTTTTGGTTTGCTGCCGAAAAACTAGAACACAAAAGAGAGGAACAATGACAAAAGGTATAGATAAGTACAGTATCGACAGTACCGACTATACGGTTGGTCAAGACAACGTCCAGAAATGGGGTTTTGACGTACATAATCCTGTTTTTGGTATCAGTGCTGGTTTCATTGCACTATTTCTTATCGCGGCGTTGGTGCTTGATGCACATACCGCAAAAACAGCGTTGGATGGCATTAAGCTAAAAATTATTAGCTCATTTGACTGGCTGTTCATCCTTTCAGGCAACATCTTCGTAATCTTCTGTTTAGCTTTGATTGTGTCACCAATGGGTAAGATTCGCCTTGGTGGTAAAGATGCGGTAGCGGATTACTCTTTCATGTCTTGGCTTGCGATGTTATTCGCGGCAGGCATGGGTATCGGTTTGATGTTCTGGAGTGTGGCAGAGCCTGTAGCTTACTTCACTGGTTGGTACGAAACGCCTCTCGGTGTTGAAGCCAATACCCCGGAGGCTGCAAAGCTTGCACTGGGCGCGACAATGTTCCACTGGGGTCTACACCCATGGGCAATCTACGGTGTCGTAGCACTTTCATTAGCTTTCTTTACTTACAACAAAGGCCTTCCGCTTTCTATGCGTTCGATCTTCTACCCATTGTTGGGCGATCGCGCGTGGGGTTGGGCTGGTCATATTGTTGATATCCTTGCAGTACTAGCAACGCTATTTGGTCTTGCAACGTCTCTAGGTCTTGGTGCGCAACAAGCAGCGAGTGGTATTCACCACGTGTTTGGTGTTGAGCCGGGTCTAGGCCTACAGATCGTCGTTATTACGATTGTGACGTTACTTGCGGTTGTTTCGGTAATCCGTGGTATTGATGGCGGTGTAAAGGTCATCAGTAACATCAACATGGTTATTGCATTCCTACTGCTTATCCTTGTGGGTTTGATTGGTTGGGCTGTGAGCTTAGGTTCAATTCCTACCACCTTTATGGCGTACATAGAAAACTTGGTTCCACTGAGCAACCCGTTTGGTCGTACTGACGAAGCTTGGTTCCAAGGTTGGACAGTATTCTACTGGGCTTGGTGGATTTCATGGTCACCATTCGTAGGTATGTTCATCGCTCGCGTATCTCGCGGCCGTACAGTTCGTGAATTCATCACAGCGGTACTGATTGTTCCTACAGCGGTAACACTAATTTGGATGTCTGTATTCGGTGGTCTAGCTATCGATCAAGTGATCAACAATGTTGGTGAGCTAGGTGCAAACGGTCTAACTGACGTATCACTAGCGATGTTCCAAATGTTTGATGTTCTGCCATTCGGTAACATGCTCTCTATCATTGCTGTTGTGTTGGTATTGGTATTCTTCATCACTTCATCGGACTCTGGCTCACTGGTTATCGACAGTATTACTGCTGGTGGTAAAGTGGATGCGCCAGTTCTACAACGTGTATTCTGGGCATTTATGGAAGGTGCGATTGCGGTTGCACTATTGTGGATTGGTGGTTCAGAAGCGGTTCAAGCGCTGCAAGCCGGTGCTATCTCTACTGCGTTACCGTTCACATTCGTATTGCTTGCAATGTGTGTCAGCCTATTGATGGGTATGAGAACAGAACGTCAATAATTGATGTGATTTATAAATATCGTTAAATATTAATGAGTTAAAAAGCCAGCGGAATGCTGGCTTTTTTTGTGCGATTTTTCTGACGCTTGCCAAAAAAATGACGAGGTAAATTCTTTATTTTACAACAGGTTATTGTCTTAATTTTGTGAATAATCTTCGTGATTACTTTGTCAGAAATGTGTAATATTCAGCCACCTTAACTGTTCTCCCAACCTCTTATAATAATTATGAAATTATCATTAAAACAAAAGCTAATTGGCGCAAGCCTATCTGCTGTTGTAGTGATGGCAACAGCACTGACTTGGCTGTCGGCTGGTCAATTGTTTGATCAGACGCGTTCAGGTGTCTATTCACGAGCACAAAGCCTAAGTAACGCAGCATCAGAAGGTATTTCTGACTGGGTTGCGATTCGCAAAGACATTGCAACGGCTTTCAACGACTACTCAACAGAGCAAGACGTGGTGCCTTTCTTACAACAAGCGCGCAAAGCGGGGGGCTTTGACGATATCTTCCTAGGTACTCCGGAAGGTGGCATGTACCGTTCTCATCCAGAACGTAATCGTGCAGACTATGATCCTCGTACTCGCCCTTGGTACAAAGATGCAAATGCAGCAGGTAAGCAGATCATCACTGAAGCTTACCAAGATGCGATCACTAACGCGCTACTGGTTACCATTGCAGAACCTGTAATGAAAAACGGTAAGTTTGTTGGTGTTGTTGGTGCTGACGTTCTGATTGATCAGTTGATCAATGACGTTATCAGCTTAGATGCGGGTGAAAATGCGCACGCAATGCTGATCGACATGAATGACGGAACTTTCCTTGCACATCCAAACAAAAGCTTAACGCTTAAGCCAATCACTGACCTATCTAAAGAATTTACCAAAGATTCTATTGAACGTGCAGCAAACACGGGTTCTATTGAAACGGCAACCATTCAGGGCAGAGATAAGCTTTATTACTTCAGTAAAGTACCTGGCACAAACTGGATGTTCGCAATTGAAATGGACCGCGCTACAGAAGAAGCAAGCCACGCGCAGCTGCTACGTGAAATGCTGATTACTGCGGTACTGATTACGATCGTGGTGATTGTGGCCGTATCTTGGCTAGTGGGCTTCTTGTTCCGCGACCTTGGCCGAGTATCACAAGCGCTTGAAGAGATTGCATCGGGTGAAGGTGACCTAACGCAACGTCTTGAACCACGCAGTGATGATGAAGTCGGTAAACTGGCAGACAACTTCAACCGCTTTGTGGGCAATATGCACACGATGGTAACCAAGTTAAGTCATGTGTCATCTGCTCTTTCCGAGCAAGCACGCACAACGGCTCAACAAGCTGAAGAGCGTAGTCAGCGTATTTCTTACCAGCAAGACGAAATCAACATGGTTGCTACGGCTGTTAACGAAATGGCAGCAGCGACACAAGAGATTGCAGGTAACGCAGATAACACAGCATCAAGCTCTGAAGAAGCGGTTCAAGCATGTGTTCACGGTTCTGGCCAAGTGACTCAAACGCAAGGTTCTATCCAAAACCTAGCGCAAGAAGTACAAGTTGCAACCAACGTGATTCAAGAGCTAGAAGCACACGGTAACGCAATCAACACCATTCTTTCGACTATCCAAGGCATTGCAGAGCAAACTAACCTACTAGCATTAAACGCAGCTATCGAAGCGGCGCGTGCGGGTGAGCAAGGTCGTGGTTTTGCGGTAGTTGCGGATGAAGTTCGTGTTCTGAGCCAGCGTACTCATGCTTCTACTCAAGAGATTCAAGAAACGATTGAGATGCTACAAGGCACAACAGCGAAAGCGGTAGGCATTATGGACGACAGTCGTCGTCTAGCAGACACCAGTGTTGATGATGCAAACTCAGCAGCAGTAAGCCTTACTCAAATTCACTCAGCGGTAGAGCGCATCAGCGACATGGCAACGCAAATTGCGTCTGCAGCGGAAGAGCAAGCGTCTGTGACAACAGAAATCACTCGTAACACTGAAGGCATTCGAGACGTGTCTAACGAGCTTTCTGTTGAAGCGCACCAAGCAGCAGAGCAAGCGGCGCATCTGTCTGAGCTATCTCACGAGCTAGAGCAAGAGATCAAACGCTTCAAGCTGTAAGCTTAGAGTGTTAGCTAAGCGCTGATATTCGCGTTTAATGGAAAGAGAAAAGGAGCCAATTGGCTCCTT
>NZ_JPRD01000039.1 GCF_000817815.1 Vibrio owensii CAIM 1854 = LMG 25443 | reverse complement strand
GTTTAACTGATCGGCATTAGTGCTTTCGCACCTCTTTTTTATGTTTAATGGAATTAGACTATTTTAAATCTAAATCGCTGTTGTCTATGCTGACAGGCACACGCTTGGTGATCATCTGAACCAGCATAATTGAACGTTTCTCACCATCTTGTTCTTGGAAGATGGCATCAATACCCGCAAACTGTCCGCTCTTCACACGAACCTGATCGCCAGGCTGCGGCATGCATTCATCACTTGCCTGCTCGTCCACGCATTTATCAAGCTGTTTGAGTTCATACACCAAATCGCCCTGTATCTCTTTAGGCTGAGCGCCAAAACGAACAAAGTCTACTACACCTCGCGTAGAGCGAACTGAAGTAAAATTTGGGCCATGTTCGTAGTCAAATCGGGCAAAAACATAACAAGGGAACAAAGGTTCTTCGACTTTCTGTCGCTTACCTCGCAAGATCTTTTCGACCTCGAAAGTTGGGTAAAAGCACTCTACGCCTTGGTTTTCAAGGTGTTGCTTAGCCCTAACTTGCTCTCCTCGTTTACAATACAATAAATACCAACGTTTCATTTTATTACTAGCCAATTATGTTTTTGTTTCATCCTAGCATTAAGGCCAAGATGAGTCATGGATATTCAAGCAACCTATCAATAACCCACTTTATATTGCACATACAACTCACACCCTTTCATAAGATTAAGAAAATAAGTCTATAGACAAAAATGAAAAATAAGTTTATAGCACGACCAATTCACCGACGAAAAGCCCACCAAATCAGCGTAGAACCGCCATTTAATAAGACAAACGAATCGTCACATAAAATTTTATTGTTTGTAAGTCATCAAAATGACATGTATACGTAGATTTCGTTAAAAAATGTAATAACTACTATTAGAAGAGCTTATGTCAAACCAACATCAATACTTTGGTCACCCACGTGGCTTGTTCCTTCTGTTCGGTACAGAACTATGGGAACGCTTTTCTTACTACGCAATGCGCGCCATTCTAGTACTGTATTTAACTGACACAACAATGAATGGTGGTCTTGGCTGGTCGACTAAAGATGCCCTAGACCTTTACGGCATCTATACTGGACTTGTCTACATCACGCCTCTTATCGGTGGTTACCTTGCGGATAACTACTTGGGTCAACGCCGTTCAATCCTAATTGGTGGTGTGTTAATGGCTATTGGCCAGTTCACACTAGCAATGCCAGCAGATGCACTAGGTCTTGGCTCTCTACACACTTTCTACCTAGGTCTTGCTCTGCTTATCTGTGGTAACGGCCTATTTAAGCCAAACATTTCAACCATGGTTGGTGATCTATACAACGAAGGCGATAACCGTCGTGATGGCGCGTTCACTATCTTCTATATGGGTATTAACCTAGGTGCGCTACTTGCTGGTGTCGTTTCAGGTTCAGTAACCAATGAATTTGGTTGGAAAGCAGGTTTCATTGCCGCTGGTGTTGGTATGATCATCAGCCTTGTGATGCAAATGACTATGGCGCAATCTTGGTTAGGTGAAATTGGCCGTGTACCAGCAGCTAAACGTGACTTAGCAATTAAGAAATCTGCGAAAAAAGAGCCTCTAACGAAAGAAGAAGTCGACTGTATCAAGGTTATCCTTGTGATGAGCCTGTTTACTATCGTTTTCTGGGCAGGCTTCGAGCAGGCTGGCGGTCTAATGAACATCTACACGCAACAATACACAGATCGTATGATCGGTGACTTTGAAGTTCCTGCTGCGTGGTTCCAATCACTAAACCCATTCTTCATTATTACTCTTGCACCTGTATTAGCCGTTCTATGGGTGAAACTAGGTAAACGTGAACCTAACTCACCAATGAAGTTCGCTTTTGCGATGTTCTTCCTAGCACTAGGCTTCCTATGTATGGTCGGTGCTGTTATGGAGCAAGGTGGTGATACTGCGGTTAAAACATCAATGCTATGGCTAGTCGGTGCGTTCTTCTTTCATACGTTGGGTGAACTGTGTCTATCTCCTATTGGTCTATCTCTAGTAACTAAGCTAGCTCCGCTACGTCTTGCATCACTAATGATGGGTGCATGGTTCGGTTGTAACGCGCTCGCAAACTACGTTGCTGGTTATGTTGGCTCTCACGTAGGTGAACTAGGCGCACTAGCAATCTTCAGCGGTATCGCAGTAACAGCGACTGTTTCTGGTGTGATTCTACTGTTGTTCTCGAACACACTCGTTCGTTGGATGCATGGCGCTGAAAACACGCACAGCACAGCGGAACAGATTGAAGAGCAACAAACTCAAATCGCTTAATATAAAGTGCAAATAAAAACAAAGGGTCGCAATCGCGACCCTTTTTGTTGTCTTTTATCCGCGCCACTTGAAGACGTATTCGAATCAAGGGTTAAAGCTTAGAGCGAACTAACTCAACCATCATCTCGATGTGGTCATCGTTATCGTTCAGACATGGAATGTAGCTGAAGCTCTCGCCCCCTGCTTCTAGGTAAATCTCTCGGCACTCTTCTGAGATCTCTTCCAACGTTTCTAAACAGTCTGCAGAGAACGCAGGAGTCAGCACGTTGAGCTTCTTCTTACCCTGACTTGGTAGCACTTCTAACGTCTTGTCCGTGTATGGTTGTAGCCACTCTTCTCGACCAAAGCGAGACTGGTAAGTCATGCCGATCTGGTCGTCACTCAAACCTAGCGCTTCTCCTAGCAAGCGTGTTGTCTCTGCACAATGCTTAGGATAGATATCTCCGTTATCTGCGTAGCGCTTAGGGATACCATGGTACGAACATAGTAGGTAATCGCCTTGACCATGCTCTGCCCAATGATCACGAACTGATTGAGCGAGTGCAGCGATGTACTTAGGATGATTGTGGTAGTCGCGGATAAAACTAAACTCTGGCATTACTGGTATCTTTTTGAATGCTTTCGTCATGCCATCAGAAACAGCCGCAGTCGTAGTGCCTGAGTATTGCGGGTAAAGCGGCAATGCAATCACTTCTTCTACGCCTTGAGCTTGCAACGCTTCAAAGCCTGATTGCAGACTTGGGTTGCCATAAGTCATGCCCAGCTCAACCGGCATATCAAGAGCTGCAGCAAGCTTCTGAGCTTGTCGTTTTGAATACACCATCAAAGGTGAGCCCTCTTCCATCCATACCGATTGATAAAGCTTGGCTACTTTTGGAGAGCGAATTGGTAGAATGACACCGTGAAGAATTGGACACCAAAGCCAACGCGTCATATCAACGACACGGTGATCATGAAGAAACTGACTTAGAAAGCGTTTAACGGCCGGTGCGGTTGGCTCATCAGGCGTACCTAAGTTAACCAGTAACACGCCCTGTTTATTATTGTTGTTTTTCATAACATCCTATTCATGGTAAACGGCTTGGTTTGTACGGCGCATCGAACCAAATGGTTCAGCGTACTTTCAGGCTAAATAAAAAAGCGACCCTAGGGTCGCTTTTAAATATATCAAAATACTAAATTTTGCCGTTAGCAAATTATGCTAGCGCTTTCTCAATATCTGCGCTTACTTCTGCAACTTGCTTAGTACCGTCGAATTTAAGGTACTTAGTGTTACCTGCTTCAGCTTCTTTACCGTAGTAGTTGATAAGCGGAGCAGTTTGCTCGTGGTAAACACCTAGACGTGCACGTACTGTTTCTTCTTTGTCGTCATCACGAACAACAAGATCTTCACCAGTAACGTCATCTTTACCTTCCACTTTAGGTGGGTTGTAAACTACGTGGTAAGTACGACCTGAAGGAAGGTGAGCACGACGACCCGCCATGCGCTCAACGATCACGTCGTCAGCTACGTCAAATTCGATAACGTAATCTACGTCAACGCCCATTTCTTTTAGGCCATCAGCCTGAGGGATAGTGCGTGGGAAACCATCTAGTAGGAAACCTTTTTCGCAATCGTCTTGAGCGATGCGCTCTTTGATTAAGCCAAGGATGATTTCATCAGAAACTAGCTGACCAGCGTCGATAACAGCTTTAGCTTGTTTGCCAAGTTCTGTACCTGCTTTGATAGCAGCACGAAGCATATCACCAGTAGAGATTTGTGGAATACCGTATTTATCCATGATGAAGTTTGCTTGTGTGCCTTTACCTGCACCTGGAGCACCTAGAAGAATGATGCGCATGATTTATCCTCTTTAATATTTAAGATTTATACCGAAGCTCACAATAACTGGACTTCTAGGTCATTAACCCTACGAAGTGCTCACAACGATAAGTTTCGGTATAACGTTTAGGCGAGCCAAAATACACGCCTTATTACTCACATTCAAGTGTTGCGATTCTAACACAGGTTCACTGCGCAATGAGCAGATTAAGACTAAAGAATGTTAGCGATGCCTGCTCTCGAGCTTTATTGATTACTAACTCAACACTCAAAGTGTGAATC
Organism: Vibrio owensii CAIM 1854 = LMG 25443; assembly: GCF_000817815.1. Lineage (GTDB taxonomy): Bacteria > Pseudomonadota > Gammaproteobacteria > Enterobacterales > Vibrionaceae > Vibrio > Vibrio owensii. The sequence continues at coordinate 26,717 of NZ_JPRD01000039.1, read as the reverse complement.
TATGCGTTTACAAACAAAAAGCTCGCATTTCGCGAGCTTTTTGTTGATGTTTGGTTATTAAACCTTAGTCAAAAGCTTGTTGATGGCACCAACAAATTGCGTTGGATCTTCCATCGAACCGCGCTCTGCTAACATCGCTTGACCTAGTAGCACTTCAACCCAACGTCCGAATGCTTCTTCATCCGCTTCGTCCGCCATGCGCTTCACTAGCTCATGCTCTGGGTTGATTTCAAAGATGTACTTCACTTCTGGCACCGCTTGACCCGCCGCTTCAAGAAGCTTCGCCATCTGCGTGCCCATTTCGAAATCATCCGTCACGACAACGGCTGGCGTAGTCGCAAGTTTGAACGTCGTACGAACCTCTTTTACTCGGTCACCTAGGTAAGACTGGGTGCGCTCAACAACAGATTTGAACTCTTCTTCTGTTTCTTTCTGCTTTTCTTTTTCCGCTTCGTCTTCAAACTTACTTAGGTCTAAGCCTGCTTTAGTGATCGATTGGAACTGCTTACCATCAAACTCAGTCAGGTAGTTCATCACCCACTCATCAATGCGATCAAACATCAAGATAACTTCGATGCCTTTCGCTTTGAACTGCTCTAAGTGCGGGCTGTTCTTCGCAGCTGCGTAGCTGTCTGCCGTTAGGTAGTAAATCTTATCTTGGCCTTCTTTCATGCGCTCAATGTAAGAAGCTAAACCAACGGTTTGTTCAGCAGAGTCCACTTCAGTAGACGCAAAGCGCAATAGACCAGCAACTTTCTCTTTGTTTGCCATGTCTTCTGCAACGCCTTCCTTCATGACAAGGCCGAACTCCCTCCAGAATGATTGGTATTTCTCTTCATCATTCTTCGCCATACGCTCAAGCATAGTAAGTACACGCTTGGTACATGCGTTGCGAAGTGACTGAGTGACCTTGTTATCTTGCAGAATTTCGCGTGATACGTTCAAAGGCAGATCGTTTGAATCAATCAAACCACGAATAAAGCGCAAGTAAGAAGGCATAAACTGCTCAGCGTCATCCATGATGAATACGCGTTGTACATACAGTTTTAGGCCTGATTTATGATCGCGGTTCATCATGTCCCATGGTGCTTTCGCAGGGATGTAAAGTAAGCTCGTGTAATCGTTCTTACCTTCTACACGGTTGTGACTCCAAGTAAGAGGATCAGCGAAATCATGAGAAACGTGTTTGTAGAACTCTTGGTACTCTTCATCCGAGATATCGGATTTATTGCGTGTCCAAAGTGCTTGAGCTTTGTTGATTTGCTCCCACTTCTTCTCACCCGTTTCTTTGCCTTCGTCATCGCGAACCGCAGTTTGGATAGATACAGGGATACCAATATGGTCAGAGTATTTGCTGATCACATCACGTAGACGCCATTCGTTTAGGAACTCTTTGCCCTCTTCACGCATGTGAAGCACGATGTCAGTACCACGAGAGTCTTTCGTGATAGTCTCGATGGTGTAATCACCTTCGCCAGCTGAGTGCCATTGAACGGCTTCTTCAGCAGGAAGACCAGCCGCACGAGTGCGAACCGTTACGGCATCCGCAACGATGAATGCAGAGTAGAAACCCACACCGAACTGACCAATAAGTTGAGAGTCTTTGCTCTGCTCATCCGACAGCTTTGAGAAAAATTCTGCTGTCCCTGATTTTGCGATCGTGCCTAAATGTTCAATCACATCATCACGGCTCATACCGATGCCGTTATCAGAGATGGTTAATGTGTTAGCATTTTCATCAAACGCTAGCTTAACGCCAAGGTCAGCATTACCCTCGTATAAATCTGGAGTAGATAGCGCTTTGAAACGAAGCTTATCTGATGCGTCAGACGCGTTTGAGATCAACTCACGTAGGAAAATCTCTTTGTTGGAATAAAGAGAGTGAATCATCAGGTGAAGTAGTTGTTTTACTTCTGATTGAAAGCCACGAGTTTCTTTGTTTTGAGATACGGTTTCGCTCATGTTTGCTCCATAACATCTAAACTAAATAGACTTTTAATGACAAAGCCCTAACCGCCGCCTCATAAAAGCGACATTACTAAGATGTCATTTAATATGTGGCTGACAAATGTAAATTCAAGGTCAATATTGCTAAAAACGGTGTTTTTTTAGAAAATTTTAATTATCCTACGTCCCTAAAAGCATCTAAAACGTAGCACATGTCTTTTTGCGCACGCCTTGTTATGTGACGCAAATCACTATAATTACAGAATCATCCATCTAAGAAGAACTAAATGACTAACATAGGCACCAAATTTCTGCTTGCTCAAAGATTTGTCTTTGACCCAAATAGTAATTCGCTCGCTGACCAACAAAATGGCAACGAAGTTGTACGATTAGGAAGCAACGAAAGCCGTATTCTCCTCATGTTGGCAGAGAGACCTAACGAAGTGATAACGCGCAACGAGCTGCACGAGTTCGTTTGGCGTGAGCAAGGCTTTGAGGTGGATGATTCAAGCCTAACTCAGGCTATCTCGACGCTGCGTAAAATGTTGAAGGACTCAACAAAATCACCAGAATTCGTAAAAACCGTGCCAAAACGCGGCTACCAACTTATCAGTACGGTTGAGCGTTTAAGCCCACTTTCTTCTGATTCAATCTCTGAACTTGATGAACAAGAAGAAGAGAACGAAGCACCCGTTGTCGATCTAGAGCAATTTGCAGAATCTGCGATTGAGACTCCAGTAGACAAGGCAACAGAAGCTGAAGTGATGGTTGAAAAAACTAAAACGGCCCCATCACAAAAGAACGCAAACTGGCTGTTTCGTATTTTAGTTGTGGTTGCAGTGTTACTGCCTGTTTGTGTACTGATGTTGACTAACCCTGCGGAATCTCAATTCCGTCAAATTGGTGAATACCACAACGTCCCGGTAATGACACCAGTTAACCACCCTCAGTTAAACGATTGGATGCCTTCGATTGAGCAGTGCATCAAACGCTACGTGGAGCACCACGCAGAAGAGTCCTCTCCGGTAGAAGTGATCGCAACTGGTGGTCAAAACAACCAACTGATACTGAACTACATTCACGACAGCGAGCATTCCTACGAGAACGTGACGCTGCGTATTTTCGCTGGTCGTAATGACCCAACAGACATCTGCAATTAAAGGAGGCTGAAATGAAGATTAAAATAGCATCTGCGGTTTTGGCCGTATCAATCCTTTTTAGTGGTTGGTTATACTGGGGAAGTGACCTGAAAATAGAACAGGTTCTCACATCAAACGAATGGCAATCGACTATGGTGACACTGATCACCGATAACTTGCCAGACGATACAGTTGGTCCTCTACGTAAAGTCAATGTGGAATCGAATGTGAAGTACTTACCTAATGGTGATTACATTCGCGTGGCAAACATTCGCCTGTTTGCTCAAGGTTCTAATACGGAATCCACGATCAATATTTCTGAAAAAGGCCGTTGGGAAGTAAGCGACAACTACTTGCTTGTCTCACCAGCTGAATTCAAAGATATATCAGCTTCTCAATCTAAAGATTTCTCTGAGTCACAACTTCGTCTCATCACACAAATCTTTAAGTTGGATGCAGAGCAAAGCCGTCGCATTGACGTAGTGAACGAAAAAACGTTACTACTGACTAGCCTGAACCACGGTTCTACGGTACTGTTTAGAAACTGATTTTGATTCGATGATAAGGGGGCAAGATGCCCCCTTTTATTTTGCACATGGACTGGCTAGATACCCTCACTCTCTTCTTTGGTTCTCTTATCGCAAATACGCTCGCGTCGCTCTCTGGAGGTGGCGCTGGGTTACTGCAATTTCCGTTATTGATCTTCCTTGGTTTGCCTTTCTCCGTCGCACTAGGAACACATAAAGTCGCTTCCGTTGCCCTTGGACTGGGTGCTGCGAGTACACACCTAAAAGCAGGCACAATAAAACCCAAAGTCGCGCTTTATCTGATTCTGGTGGGCAGCATTGGAGTCGTGATTGGCGCAAACCTGATTGTCCAAATTCCCGATAAAATCGCTGAGAAAATGCTCGGGGCGATGATCCTTGCTCTTGGAATTTACTCTCGCTTTAAGAAACAACTGGGCCAGACAGAGATACCAACTCATCGTGATACCTTTGGTTGGATAGTAGGCGGGTTAGGTTTGATGTTCATTGGTGTAGTGAACGGCTCGTTGACTGCAGGTTCTGGCTTACTTGTGACCCTCTTCCTTGTTCGTTGGTTTGGTTACGACTACAAGCAAGCGGTGGCCTACACAATGATTTGTGTTGGTTTGTTTTGGAACGGTATTGGTGGTGTCGCAGTGGTACAAGCCGGAGCGCCAATCCATTGGGCCTGGTTACCGGTTTTATTAGTGAGTTCATTTTTAGGCGGCAGCTTAGGTGCATGGGCGGCGACAAAGTACAGCAATCGAGTTATCAAAATCGCGTTTGAGATCCTCACCTTTGCGGTGGGAATAAAGCTACTGCTCTAGTGTTTAAAAAAAGGAAATAAGAAATGGATAAAGCCATCATAGACATTCACTACTGTCGTCAGTGCAATTGGATGTTGCGTTCAACTTGGCTATCACAAGAATTGCTTCACACGTTCAGTGAAGAGATTGAAACCGTCAGCTTACATCCTGATACGGGTGGCCGTTTTGAGATTTTTTGCAATGGCGTCCAGATTTGGGAACGTAAAAAAGACGGAGGTTTCCCTGAAGCCAAAATCCTAAAACAACGCGTAAGAGACATCATCGATCCAGAGCGCGACTTAGGTCATTCTGATACAAAATAGGGAGCCAATTGGCTCCCTTGCTTCTTTATTCAATTAACGATTTTTTCGATAACTCGGTCGTTAAATCGTAGTCTGAGCCAGCACTTCACCTTCAGGTGTTTTCACAGTCAGCGTATTGCCTTCCATCAAACCATAACTGCGAGGCAATCCGTTTCTTGGGAAGGTCATAGAACCAGGATTGAAAATCACCGCCCCTTCTTGCATCTCTGCCACTGGGACATGAGTATGGCCATGAGCAATGATATCGCCTTCACGCAGTGGTGGACGTTTCGCGCTGTTATACAAGTGACCATGAGTGAGGAACACTCGCTTGCCTGATTCTAATAGCAGCCAAGCGTAGTCTGTCATCATTGGGAAGTTCAGCAGCATTTGGTCTACTTCGCTGTCGCAGTTACCGCGCACAGAAATGATCTGCTCACTGTACTGGTTAAGCAACTCCGCTACTTGTGGAGGATTGTAACCTTCTGGAACCGGGTTTCTTGGCCCATGGTTGAGCGTATCACCCAACAAGATAAGATGATCGGCACCAGAGGCTAAGTAAAGCTGAATGGTTTCTTCGGTTGCTGGCAAAGAGCCGTGCAAGTCTGAGGCAAAAAATAATTTCACGACATCGTCTCCTCAAAAGTAATGAGGGTATTCTACGGCATTCTTATAGAAGCTCAACCGAAGTAAGAAACTAGTGGTTACGAAGCATTTCAACCAACATTGGCACCAAGTAGAACCACGCAAAGTAACCGGCACCGACCAAGACCACCGCCCAAAAGATCATCGATAGGAACTTAGATTTGGCTAAGTGATTTAATGGGTCGGGTTCTCCGCACCCCGGACAGGTATGAGCTCGTTTTGAAATTTGTTTCTCACATACAGGACAAGCGACTAGCGGCATGACATGACATCCTCAATTATTTCTTTAATTCTCAAAGAATAAGCCTCAGATTGCGGATATGCAATGGCACAGATAAGCAATTCGAATGGGGTTTGCTAAATGTCGCTCACCTGAGAAACCTTCTTGCCCTAATTATGGGTGAGCCTCACAACAAACACGCCTATAACTCTTCTCGTGCCATGCCGTTAATCACGATATTGTTGTAACTCACCATGCCAATAACCTCACCGTTTTCAATCACTGGTGCACGACTAATACCGAAGCGCTCAAATAAACGCGCGCAATATTTCACATTCATATTAGGATCGACAGAAAGCGCGGGCTTGGTCATGATTTCATAAAGATTGGTTCGTTGTGGCGAGCGGTTTTTCGCTAATACTTTTTTCGCGATATCGTTCATTAGTACAATTCCATACTCATCATCCTCATCGCGTTTTTTCACCACAAGCGCTTTCACTTCACTCTTTCTTGCTAGGGTTATCCCTTCATGGACCGTAATTAACCCATCAACAATGATGTAGGTCGCTGCCATTACGTCTCTAACTCGAATCAACTCATGATGGCTCATAATTCGTCCTCTACTACTTTGGTCAGTTTCTCTACTTGGTGCGCAACGCCCACTGCGTCTTCCACATCAATCTGCACGGCGATGCCTTGACCAGACTCTTGATCAAACTCCCCGACCTCACTGATGGTCTCCAAAATGTGCCTCGATAAATGCTCTTCCACCACAAACAACAACACGTCTTTTTGTACTTCTAGAGTCAGACCAAAGAAGGTTCGTTTTTGGTTTAAACCTTGCCCCCGAGCATTGTTGATCACGGTTGCACCTGTCGCACCGGCATCACGTGCGGCATCAAGCACTTTGTCGGTTTTGCTGTCTTCAACAAAGGCCAGAATCAATTTAAAGCGCATTTTCTTTCTCCTCCGCGGTCTCTTTGTTCAACCACTGGGTGATTTGGGCGTAGCCCATAACAGAAATCATTGGGAATAAGCTGGCAAAGGCAATCAAACCGAAGCCATCAATCATTGGGTTTCGTCCCGGAACCGTTGACGCCAACCCCAAGCCAAGAGCAGTCACCAAGGGAACAGTCACCGTCGACGTCGTCACACCACCGGAATCGTAGGCCAAAGGCACAATCAACTTTGGCGCATAAAAGGTTTGAATCACCACCACGATGTAACCTGCGATGATGTAGTAATGAATCGGGTCACCCACCACAATCCGGTAGCTTCCAAGTGCAATACCCACCGCGACACCTAATGCGACGGCAACACGTAACCCATTCACACTAATACTGCCGCCAGACACTTGATTGGCTTTGATGGCGACCGCGATGAGAGAAGGCTCCGCAATCGTAGTGCTAAAACCGATAAAGAAAGCAAAAATGTACACCCAGTAGTAATCAACCCAACTTAAAGCTTGGCCAATTGAAACTTTAAACTCCCGAAGGAAATCTGGTGCGGTCAGTTGCGTCGCCATGGTTTCACCAAGTGGAAACAGCGCCATCTCTAAACCAAGCAAAAACAACGATAACCCTAAAATAACGTAACCAAAGCCAAGTATTACTTTGGGTAAGTTCGATACGGGACGGCGCAGCACTGCCAACTGAAAACCGAAGATAATGGCCGCGATAGGAACCACATCACTGATGGTTGAGATAAAAGTATCGATGAAATGCGCAAAAGAAATCATGCCACCACCATCCCGTAAACCATCACAAACATCATCGGTAACAAAGAGGCAAAAGCGATAAGTCCAAACCCATCAATCATGGGGTTTCGACCTTTAATCGCCGACGCCAATCCAACCCCAAGCGCAGTCACCAATGGCACCGTGATGGTAGAAGTAGTCACACCGCCAGAATCGTAAGCCACACCGATGATGGATTCCGGCGCAAATCCAGTCAGGATCACAACGCCGATGTAGCCACCTATGATCATATATTGAATCGGCCAACCTTTAAGAATCCGAAGCACGCCTAATACAATCGCCACGCCCACCGACAAAGCAACCGTTAAGCGCAAGCCATCTGCATATTCCTCCATTGATTGCTCAGTATTGGCGATCATCCCTCCCTCGGCCGCTACCTCCGAAGCTTCTTCCGCTACAGCCGTTAAGGCTGGTTCAGCAATGGTTGTCCCGAAGCCTAAACAGAATGCGAAAATCAGCAGCCAAAACACGCTACCTTTGTTGGCAAAAGCTTGCGCCATGTTTTCGCCAATCGGGAATAAGCCCAGCTCTAAGCCAAAAATGAAAAAGGTTAAACCCAGAATAACCAGTAAGAGGCCAAATAAAATCGAGACCAGATTAGGAAGTGGCTCTTGAAGCACCACAAGTTGGAAGAAGGTAATAACAAGGACAATCGGCAGCAAATCACGGGCGCTACTTAGCAAGGCTCGAAACAGAGCAACAAATGCTTCCATATTCCCCTCCTAGCAACGCTTCATCCTTTCTAAATTCAGCATGACACAGTTTGCTGAAGCTAAGTGTGAGCAACGCTCAATGCTTGATAACATTCTGTTACATTTACTCAAACTGTGAGCTTTGCATCGCTTGGTAAGAAATCGCTACTAAACCATTAGGAACTAATAATAAAATCGACATCGCAAGTCATTGAAATGATCATGCAAGGCGGTTAACGACTATAATGTTTGAATGGTTTTACAATCAAAGGGATGACATGAAGATATTACTGACTGGCGGTACGGGCTTTATTGGTTCAGAGCTCCTTAAGCTCCTGACTACGCACCAAGTTATTTTGTTGACGCGTAACCCTGCGCAGGCAAAACAGCGATTACAGCATGCCGATGTCGGTAACATTCAATATCTAGACTCCCTAGATTCGATTGAAGATCTCAATGACGTCGATGCGGTGATTAACCTTGCAGGCGAACCGATTGCAGATAAACGCTGGAGCAAGGAGCAGAAAGAGGTCATTTGTAACAGTCGTTGGAAAGTGACCGAGCGGATCGTTGAATTGATTCACGCCAGTACCGAGCCACCAGCGGTATTTATTAGCGGCTCTGCGGTTGGCTATTACGGCGATCAACAAGATCACCCTTTTGACGAATGCTTACACGTAAATAGTGAAGCATTTGCGCACTATGTTTGTGCTCGTTGGGAACAAATTGCCAAGCGTGCAGAATCCGAACAAACTCGAGTTTGCATACTTCGAACGGGCTTAGTGCTTGGACAAAACGGTGGAGCACTCGCCAAAATGCTTCTCCCATATAAGCTCGGTTTAGGCGGCCCACTAGGAAGCGGTAAACAGTACATGCCTTGGATTCATATCTTGGATATGGTTCGAGCCATCATGTATTTGCTCGAAACACCACACGCTCATGGCGAGTTCAACTTGTGTGCCCCGCACCCTGTCAGCAACCGAATCTTCAGCGGCACATTGGCGAAAACTCTCAAACGACCACATATCCTGTTTACCCCTAAATGGGTCATGAACATGGCAATGGGCGAATCGTCTTGTTTGCTGTTTGATAGCGTTCGAGCCAAACCTAAAAAGCTCACCGAGCTCGGCTTCAAGTTCAGCTATTCTCGCGTCGAGCCTGCACTCAAGAACTTGCTTCAAGACAGAAGTTGTTGAATCATAAGGCTCACTACCGCCTTTTGTGAGCCCTAATATGAAAAAGTCAGTTCTGATCACCGGATGCTCCACAGGCATCGGATACGTGTGTGCCCATGCTTTACAAAAAGAGGGCTTTCACGTTATTGCCTCTTGTCGCAACGAGCAAGATGTTCAACGCTTAACCAGTGAAGGCTTAACCTGCATTCAGTTAGATCTTAATGATCCTCAAAGTATTTCTGCTGGAGTTTCAACAGCTCTGGAACTGGCCGAGGGAAAGCTCTACGCCGTATTTAACAATGGCGCTTACGGACAACCTGGCGCATTAGAAGATCTGCCGACAGAAGCACTTCAGGCACAATTTCAGACCAACTTTTTTGGCTGGCACCAACTCGTAAGAGAAGTGTTGCCACACATGCGCAAACAGGGTGAAGGAAGAATCATCCAAAACAGCTCTGTGCTAGGGTTTGCGGCGATGAAATATCGTGGTGCCTATAACGCCTCTAAGTTCGCTCTTGAAGGCTGGACAGACACGCTACGTTTGGAATTGATGGACACCAACATCAAAGTTGCACTGATCGAACCCGGCCCGATAGAAACCCAGTTTAGACAAAATGCCTTAAAAGCATTTGAGCAGTGGATTGATGTGGAAAACAGTGCCCACAGAGCAGCTTACGAAGGGCAAAAGCAGCGTTTGGATAACGACAAGTCAAACAACAAATTTGTCCTTCCTGCTGAGTCTTGTATTGAGCCAGTGCTTCACGCACTCACCAGTGATAAACCAAAGATTCGCTACCGAATCACCACACCGACCAAAGTATTTGCGGTATTAAAGCGCCTGTTACCAACTCGTGTTCTTGATAAGATTTTGCGACAAGCAGCATAAAAAATTTTTATCACGATGTAATTTTACCGTAACAATGTGATGTCATTATGAGCATGTAGGTTAAGAAAGCCTCAATGTTCGAATCAATTTCTAAGTCAGTATCTTCATCCATCGAGCCTGAACGTGATGTGGATACTCACTATAGATTTGGTATCGCCACCCTTTCTGTTTTGTATTTTCGCGAGACAATAATGACATTAAATCAGCTTAACTGGCTTAGTGTGGGTGTAGTGTTGACCATGTTCATCCTATTTTGATACCACACCCAGCACACCACTATAACGTCTAACAAGACTCTCTAAACCGTGCTGGACTAGCCAAATTTAATAGCACTTTCGCTTGCTATCAGGAATACGCTGCTTCGGCAGCGTTTTTCCTTTCTATCGCTTGAATTTCCCAAATATCAACTCCATATCTACAATCAACGACAAGAAACAAAAAGCAAGGATACTCTGATGCAATCCCCATTTATCGTTGAGTTAACAGAACAAAATTTCCGTGAAACGCTTGAAGGATCAATGAACACGCCTGTATTGATTCACTTTTGGGCGGGCGCTCAACCAGAAAGCGCACAAGTGATTCCTGATCTACAAATGCTGACTCAGCAATACAACGGCGCATTTACCCTTGCTCTATTGAACTGTGAACAGCAACCTGCTCTTGCTTCTCAATTTGGCGTACAAGTGCTGCCAACCATCGCATTATTCATGAACGGCCAAGCCGTCGATGGTATGGGTGGTCCTCAGCCTATTGATGCGATTACCGCAATGCTGCAAAAGCATCTACCAAGCCAAGATGAGATGCAGTTGAAGCAAGCCAGTGAATTGCTCCAACAAGGTGAGCACGCTCAAGCATTAGCGATTCTTCAAACGCTATCGGAAGAGCTTCAAAACCGTGGCGACGTGAAACTGGCGATGGCAGATTGCTTGCTGGAAACCAAACAGTTTGAATTGGCACAAACGCTGTTAAGCGCGATTCCACTGGAATACCAAGACAACTACTACAAAGGTTTGATTGCGAAGTTAGACCTGCACCTTCAAGCAGCAGAAAGCCCAGAGCTTCAGCGTCTTGAACAAGAACTAGCAGCAAACCCTGACAACATTGAACTGGCGTGTGAACTTGCGGTTCAGTACAACCAAGTAGGTCGCGATGAAGAAGCGTTAGAGCTACTTTGGAACATTCTTAAGACCAACCTAGGCGCACAAGATGGTGAAGTGAAGAAAGTCTTTATGGATATCTTGAGCGCACTTGGCCAAGGCAACGCTCTGGCAAGTAAGTACCGCCGTCAACTTTACTCGATTTTGTACTAAGCGAATCGATTTAAAGCAAGACAGCTCAAATAGAAAAGGCCGGAAAACTCCGGCCTTTATTTTGTCTGGAATTTATCAAACCTCTCATTTCTACGATTGTTTCATAAGCCCAAATGAGTAAAAATGAATCAATACTATGCACTTAAGGGAATAGCACATGCCAATTGACTCATTGATCACCATCGGTATTTTCGTTGCTCTAGCCATCATCCTCCTCGCGTCTGCGATTAAAACCGTTCCTCAAGGCAACAACTGGACAGTTGAACGCTTTGGGCGCTACACCCACACTCTTAAACCAGGTTTGAACTTAATCATTCCGTTTGTCGATAGAATCGGTCAGAAGATCAATATGATGGAACGAGTTCTCGACATTCCAGCTCAAGAAGTCATTTCTAAAGATAATGCGAATGTCGTTATCGACGCAGTCGGCTTTGTTCAAGTTATCGACGCTGCCAAAGCAGCCTATGAAGTAAACGACCTAGAGCATGCTATTCGTAACCTTACGCTAACTAACATCCGTACCGTTCTTGGTTCAATGGAACTGGACGAAATGCTCAGCCAACGTGACATGATCAACACCAAGCTTCTCTCTATTGTTGACCAAGCGACTAACCCTTGGGGTGTTAAAGTGACACGTATTGAGATTAAAGACGTTCAGCCACCCGCAGATCTGACTGCAGCGATGAATGCTCAGATGAAAGCAGAGCGTAATAAACGTGCAGAGATCTTAGAAGCTGAAGGTGTACGCCAAGCAGAAATCTTACGCGCTGAAGGTCAAAAACAATCAGAGATCTTAAAAGCGGAAGGTGAAAAGCAGTCTGCGATCTTACATGCAGAAGCCCGCGAACGTGCGGCGCAAGCGGAAGCAAAAGCAACTTACATGGTGTCAGAAGCCATTGCTAAAGGCGACGTCAAAGCAGTGAACTACTTTATTGCTCAGGGCTACACTGAGGCATTGAAGAGTATCGGCCAAGCAGAAAATGGTAAGATTATCATGTTGCCGATTGAAGCAACTGGACTCATGGGCTCCGTTGCTGGTATCGCAGAGATGTTCAAACAAAGTAAAGACTAAGGTCTACTTATGGATTTATTTAGCCTATTGGAAGGCGTTACATTCTGGCATTGGATTGCGTTTGGCTTCGCTTTGCTAGCGATCGAGCTACTCGGCACTGCTGGCTATTTCTTATGGCTTGGCATATCAGCGCTTATCGTCGGAACCATTTTGTCCTTCTTGCCCATCAGTTGGCAGATGCAATGGTTGGCTTTTGCCGCTTTCAGCTTGATGACAACGTGGCTGTGGTGGCGAAAGCAATGGTCGAAAGATCGTAAGAGCGACAGCGCGCGCGATCTTAACCAAAAGCAGAAGCAATTAGTCGGTAGTATCGTGACATTAGATGAAGACTTCACTGTGGGGATGAACCGCTTACGAGTGGCAGATACTACTTGGTCTGCTGAATCAGAACACGATTTACCAGCAGGAACTCGAGTCGAAATTATCGCCGTTGACGGTATTATTCTTAAGATTAAACCGGTTTCTCGCTGACTTGTGTCAAAATAATAGGGTGCAAAGCACCCTATTTCATATCTATTCAAACTACTTCTTTTATTTCATTCACTTATTTAAATTAACTATAAAAATTAAGTGATATAAATATTATCAGCATACTCTCTTTTCCTGCTCTTGCTCAATTATTCAAATTAAATAATTCAGACACATAGAAAAATATATATCATTTTTCTAAATCTAAATTTATTTTAAAAAATAAAACACTGTTGAATTTAATTTTGATCTTTCTAGGTCTCTATACATACTTAACGCATAAGCATGTCAATTAGGTGCTTATATTTTTTTAAGGTAAGTAAGAGGAAGTACTATGAAAAAGACAATGATGTTGTTCGCTGTGGTGTTGTTCTCATCAAGCGTGTTTGCCTACTCAGGCTCAAACGGTAACAGTGCTACAGGGCCTAACGTGCAATGCTATCTACCAGACGGGACTAGCGATTATATGCCAATCGTCTTATGCCAACATCAAAATGGTACGATAAAGAAATAAAACAATTCTAACTTTAAATTGAAAGATCAATTAATTATTCAGCCTAAGCTGGAAATTTAATGAGTGAGAGGATTCACCATGAAAAAGATTGCTGCTTTATTTATCGCGTGCTTTATTTTTGCATCTCCAATTTCTTTAGCACAAAACTCAGCGGGACATGCATTCGGTGCCGGCGTAGATTGCACATTTAGTGATGGTACAGTAAAACACCTACCACGAGAATTATGCACGATGTACGGTGGTACATTTAAATAATTAACATTATCAATGGTTTTAACGAAGTTTATCTATTCTATGGGGATAAACTTCGTTGGCCATTAAATGAAAAAACTTAGAACTTGTAGAAGTCAGCACCGATAAATGCATCCCACCCTCTTTGCCATTCCGCTTTGATCATTACTTCTTGAGGCTGACCTGCACATTGGTCAGTATAACGAGTACCTTGGATACCTTTTTCAAACGCTTTGAAAGGATCACAGTACTCTGCTTTACCTGCTTCATAGCCCGCCTTGTAGGATGCTTCGTCAAAAGAAACACTCTCTTTTAAGTTCGCTAAAACATCGTTGTCGTAGCGGTAGCCATTTGAGCCAAACCGTTCACCTTGCCCATACCAATACTCGGCTGGAGTTTTAGGGGCAGTGCTGCAAGCTTGAAGGGAGAATAATACAAATGGAATGATCAGTGCTTTCTTCATGGTTAGCTCCTTGGTCTCTGAGACAAAAAAAGCTGAGCGTATGCTCAGCTTTTTAGACACTATATGGTGTATTCAGTTCGCTTATTTAACTGAGAACGGAATTGCTAGTACTAGCTTGAAATCTTCCTCATCTTGGAACAAGTTAGTGTAACCTGTCCAGTTCGGAGCGTTTGTATCATTGTAGTAGTTAGTGTAGTAGAAGCTGATGTGAGCATCTTTAAGTGCGCCAGCTTGGATTGCGTAGTTTGCAAAAACGCTGTATGCGTACTCGCTAAGGTCATCGTAACCTTGAGCAGATGAACCGAAGCCGTATGCACCACTTAGACCAGCACTAAAGCCTTTACCACCGATATCAGAGAAGTCACGAGACACAGAACCAAATACCGCTAGCTCTTCATCGTGGTTAAAGTCAGAACGGTTGTTCCACCAGATTTCGTAAGCACCGTTAGAACCACCGTATTGGCTAGTTAGACGGTAAGACATGTTACCAACGTTTGCTGGGTCACCAGAATCTGCGCCAGTGTATGTCGCTTCAGCACGGTATGAGTACTGACCAGAAGAGAAGCTTGTCAAAAGTGCTAGCTGGTATGCAGTGCTGTCGTACTGTTCGCTATCATCAACGATGTATAGTTGAGGAGACCAGTATAGACCACCTTCAGTTGTACCTTTCACTTTAAAGTGAGCGTTCCAACGGTCACCATCAGATAGACCACCGTATGCTGCATCTAGAGAGATACCGTTGTCTAGAGTGTAACGACCACCTACAGAGTAAAGTGTACCTGCGTCTTCACCCTTAGTTGTTCTGAATTCGTAAGTTTCTTTGAACCACGGTGCTTTGTATTCAGTCGCAACAACCAAACCTAGGTCAAAACCACCGATTTTTCCGCCAACTTCACCACCTAAGTAAGTACCAGGAGCGAATGACCAGTTAACACCTAGAGAGCTAGGTACAGATGGTTGGAAGTAACCAAGTTTCGCAGTAGCAGAATCACCTAGTTTGAACTTCGCTGCCGCAGTAGCAAATGAAACGCCGTTGTCTGTACAGTCAGTCCATACATTAGAACATGCGCTGTCTTTCGCTTCTTTATCGTATGGGTTGTTTACACCCCAGAAGTTCATTTCGTGGTCTGCACCACCGTTTTGCCACATGTCGAATGTGCTGTAGATAACAACATCAAGACCAGCAACACCGCCAACATAGCCAGAGTTGAAGCCTAGGTTTGCAAAGATAGAACCGTGGTCTAGGTTCGTTACCTTTTTAGTGTCGTTACCATTTGCATCTACATTGCCACGGTCACGAGCACGCATCCAAAAGTTAAGGTTACCGCTGATAGTCGACTCAGAGAAAAACTCTGAAACTGCGCCAGCGTACTCTGGACCTAATGGATCTTCAGCCATTGCTGGAGCAGCAACTACTGCACCCATCATTGCCGCAGAAAGGGCAGATACTTTAAAAAATTTGTCCATGGAAAAAACTCCTAAAAATGGATATAGCTGTATTTTTCTATCTCACCTTAAGTTGGCCGCCGAAGGAGAGAAGTAAATTCCTGAGTGAACCTCAATATTTCTAAATTGGTTCTTTTTAGTTCCTGCATACACACCGTGTATCCACGCCTCTAAGACTAACTTCGCATCTAAAAACATCCAAATGGAACTTATTTTTTTTCTAAAAAAATATGACCAACGCCAAAGTTCCATATAAGTTGTTGATCCAGATCTTATTTTTAACACCAAAGACACAACAAGCAATTAAGCACTTAAAATACAATTACTTAGATAAAAACAACAAAGCTCAATTTGAAGTTGATCGCAGACTTTGGCCTATAGGAGATGAATCGTTGAAGGGTCGATCCTGATCACTGAAATCACTAAACAGCGGAATTAGATGGTTATTGAGTGACTTTTTAATTGCAAAGAAAAAGCCCCAAGTGACTGGCAATTGGGGCTTTTAGGTATTTTTTAGCTTTTTTGAGAGGCGTTAATTCATCAAGTTGAGTAAGTCTTGCTCAGTTTGAATCTCGATACCGAGCTCCTGCGCTTTTGCAAGCTTAGAACCCGCGTTCTCACCAGCAAACAGAATGTCTGTTTTCTTGGATACACTACCCGTTACTTTCGCGCCTAGATTCTGTAATGCTTCTTTCGCTTCTGAGCGACCTAGTTGAGAAAGCGTGCCAGTTAATACGACCGTCTTGCCTTCCAATGGTAATTCAACACCTTCTTGTGGTGCTGCAATCTCTGGCCAGTTGATGCCTTGTTCTAGCAAGTCACGAACAACAGCTTGGTTTTTCTCTTCGCCAAAGAAAGTCGTAATGTGTTTTGCCACGATCACACCAATATCCTGAACTTCAATCAATTGCTCTTCTGTCGCTTGCTGAATAGCATCCAGATTCTTGAAGTGTTGTGCTAAGTTGGCTGCGGTTGCCTCCCCTACTTCACGAATGCCGAGTGAGTACAAAAAGCGTGGCAATGTAGTGAGTTTTGATTTCTCAAGCGCATTGACAACGTTGGTTGCCGATTTAGGACCCATTCGCTCTAGAACCGTCAGAACGCCCGCAGAAAGCTTAAATAGATCAGCAGGCGTTTCAACCATCTCACGATCCACTAGCTGTTCAATCACCTTGTCACCCAGGCCATCTACGTCTAACGCTTTGCGGGAAACAAAATGCTTTAACGCTTCTTTACGTTGCGCCTGACATACTAAGCCACCAGTACAACGTGTTACCGCTTCACCTTCGATACGCTCAACGTGAGAGCCACATACCGGACAAGCATCTGGGAAAAGGATTTCACGAGCCGTTTCAGGGCGACGCTCTTTGATAACAGACACCACTTGTGGAATCACGTCACCAGCACGACGAATCACGACTTGGTCACCGACCATCACTTGTAAACGCTCAATCTCGTCTGCGTTATGAAGCGTAGCGTTAGAGACTGTTACACCACCAACAAATACTGGTTCAAGTTTGGCTACTGGAGTAATCGCGCCAGTACGACCAACTTGGAACTCAACTTCATTCAGTGTGGTGATTTCTTCCTGAGCCGGGAATTTGTAGGCAATAGCCCAACGAGGAGCACGAGCGACAAAACCTAAACGCTCTTGAATCGCAATGTCATCCACTTTGATAACGACACCGTCAATTTCGTAAGCCAAAGCTTCACGACGAGTAAGAATATCTTGGTAGTACGCTTTAACCTCTTCCAAGCTATCGACACGCTTGGTTTCTGGACACATTGGTAAGCCCCACGATTTGATTTGTAAGAATCGTTCGTAGTGACTGTTAGCTAGAGTTGCCCCCTCCACAACGCCAACACTGTATGCATAAAAGCTTAGAGGACGTGATGCCGTGATACGGGAATCTAATTGGCGTAAGCTACCTGCTGCCGCATTACGTGGGTTAACAAAAACTTTCTCGCCTTTTTTTCGTGCGTTCTCGTTAAGTTTGTCAAAACCCGCTTTTGGCATAAACACTTCACCGCGCACTTCTAGACGTGTCGGCCAGTCTTTGCCTTGTAACTTTAATGGAATAGCGCTGATAGTACGTACGTTTTCAGTGATGTTCTCACCCGTCGTACCGTCGCCACGCGTTGCCGCTTGTACCAAAACGCCATTTTCATACAGCAAGCTCACAGCCAAACCATCAAGCTTAGGCTCGCAGCAGTATTGTTTAATGGTGTGGCCAACGACACGGTCTTGAGCACGTTTGTGAAAACCATCCAGTTCAGCATCATCAAACGCGTTGTCCAAAGATAGCATTGGCACTTCGTGAGTGACTTGGCTGAATTCAGACAGTGGCTGACCACCAACACGTTGGCTTGGAGAGTCGACAGTCACCAACTCTGGGTGCTCGGCTTCAATATCCAATAGTTCACGCATCATACGGTCGTATTCTGCGTCTGGAATCTCTGGGTTATCTTCCACGTAGTAACGAACAGCGTGGTAATGCAACGACTCTTTTAATTCTTCTAGTCGCTGAAGTACTGATTCAGACATATTAAAGCCCCGTGTATATTGTTCAATGAGGTTGGGAATCTAAGAAAAAGGGCTCCTAACGGAGCCCTATCATTATTTGGTGTTAAGGTTATGCGCTAGCAGCATTAAACTCAACTATTTGACGTCGATATGAGGCCAATCGATCTGGTGTCATCAAGTTACGTTGATCATCCAAAACGTTACCGCCCATATCGTCAGCGATTTGTTGTGCAATACGCAGCATAAGGTTGAAGTTTTGGTCTGCTTCACCATAGCAAGGTAGCGTCATAAAGAACGAAATACCTTTAGTACTGAATTCAGCTGGGTCACCGTGTTCTAGAGTGCCTGGGTGCATCATGTTGGCCACGCTAAATAGCACTTTGCCATTGCCTGATAAATCAACATGACGATGGAAGATATTCATCTCACCGTAAATCAATCCATTTTGCTGCATGCTATCGAAAAGCTTGGTGCCGATGAAAGGCTCATCGCCAGCGCAATGAACGTTCAACACAATCACTTGCATTTCAGGTTCTGGTTTTGGCTCTTCAATCACTTCTTCAGCCATTACCGGAGTCGCCTCGACTTCTGGCATAACTGGCGCTTCTGGTACGTCAGGAGCTTCAAAGACTGGTTCAATAATTTCTTCTTCAACAACCGACGACTGTACTGGCTCTTGCAGAACAGGCTCTAGTTCGTCTTCGGTTTTCTTCGTTGCGACAAAAGCAGGGATTTCGCGCTCTTCCTTGTGTTCTTTTTCTCTAACATCAAGAACATCATCGATCAGCGGATCAGAGGCAAATTTGTTGTCGAAAGAACTTTCCATCCCAAAGTCAGGCTCTTTACGATCTTTGCGGATGATTTCGAAATCGTCTTCTGGAGCAGGAGCGATTTCACGCTCTTGATCTAGGGAGTCTTTATCCTCTTGGTCAACGTCCAACTTACCAAGCGGCTTGTTACCAAATTTCGCTTTGCCTTCTTTTTTGCTTGTCCACAAACCATGAAATAGCAATGCGGCGATGGCTAATGCGCCAACAACAATGAGTACGAATCGCAATTCCTGCATTATTTACTCTCAATCTACTTGTTCTTACTACTCGCACATCCTTGAGCAGTAACCCAAGTGCAATAAATCCGAATGATGCTTTTACTTTACCAAAACTATATGTAGGTTTAGAACAACTTAATGCAAGAAGTTCCGCTTTTTGTTGTGATTCTTGCCACGATTCCACTTTACAAGACCCAAATTGTTAGGGCATTGAAAGAAAAGCATCCACAGGTACAATGAGTTTTCACTTACAAGAAACAAAATGGATATGAAGTCGAATAATCAGCCTAGAACCGGATTCGGTTACTTCCTATACGGAATTCAAATAGCTCTCTCCCCGGAGATCCGACGTTTTGTCGTCTTGCCGCTGCTTGCCAACATTTTGCTTGTTGGTGGCGCTATCTTCTATTTATTTTCCCATCTCGATGTTTGGATCGAGAATTGGATTGGTAAGCTGCCAGAGTTCCTCTCTTGGCTGACCTACATCTTATGGCCAATATTGGTGTTGACCATTCTGGCCACATTCTCCTACTTCTTTAGTACATTAGCCAACTTCATTGCTGCGCCTTTTAATGGGTTGTTGGCAGAGAAAGTAGAAGAGTCTCTTACAGGACAAAAGGTCAATGACGACGGCTTTGCGGCACTTATCAAGGATGTACCTCGCGTGATGGCCCGTGAATGGCGCAAACTACTTTACGTGTTACCAAAAGCGATAGGTCTGTTTTTACTCTTACTCATCCCAGCATTAGGTCAAACCGTTGGACCTTTTCTATGGTTTATTTTCACCGCATGGATGTTAGCGATTCAATATTGTGACTATCCATTTGATAACCACAAAGTCCCTTTCAACGACATGCGTTACAAATTGAAACAAAAGCAAGGTAAGGCCTATGGGTTTGGTGTGTTGGTTTCTGTATTCACGACTATCCCAATTCTCAACCTTATCGTTATGCCTGTTGCAGTCTGTGGCGCAACCGCGATGTGGGTTACCGAATTTAAGCATCAATAATAGGTGGCTTTTTAAACCAATTGAGGAGGACGAATGTGCCTCCTCAGTTATTTTGTGGATTTCTTGACCAACCTCATAAGATATAACTTTTTAATCCTTTTCCCTTTTTTTTATACCGCATATTCTTCTATCCATATTCACAAAACGTGTAATGAAGGAACATCACTATGAGCAAGATCTACGAAGACAACTCTCTTACCATTGGTAATACTCCTCTAGTTCGCCTAAACAAAGTGAGCAAGGGTAAAGTTCTAGCGAAAATCGAAGCGCGCAACCCAAGCTTCAGCGTTAAGTGCCGTATTGGTGCAAACATGATTTGGGAAGCTGAAAAAGCAGGCACGCTCAAGCCAGGCGTTGAGCTAGTAGAGCCAACCAGTGGTAACACAGGTGTTGCGCTTGCATTCGTAGCAGCAGCTCGCGGTTACAAGCTAACACTGACGATGCCTGAATCAATGAGCCTTGAGCGCCGTAAACTTCTTAAAGCACTAGGTGCAAACCTAGAACTAACAGAAGCAGCAAAAGGCATGAAAGGCGCGATTGCGAAAGCAGAAGAAATCGTAGCAAGCAATCCAGACAAATACCTGCTTCTACAACAGTTCAACAACCCTGCAAACCCAGAGATTCATGAGAAGACAACGGGCCCTGAAATTTGGGAAGCAACAGACGGTGAAATCGACGTATTCGTAGCAGGTGTTGGTACGGGCGGTACTATCACTGGTACAAGCCGTTACATCAAAGGTGAAAAAGGCAAAGCCATCACTTCTGTGGCAGTAGAGCCAGCAGAATCACCAGTGATTGCACAAGCGCTAGCAGGCGAAGAAATCCAACCTGCTCCTCACAAAATCCAAGGTATCGGCGCTGGTTTCATCCCTGGTAACTTAGATTTAGAACTTCTAGACCGTGTTGAACAAGTAACGTCTGAAGAAGCGATTGAGATGGCTCGTCGCCTAATGGAAGAAGAAGGTATCCTAGCGGGTATTTCTTCAGGTGCAGCAGTCGTTGCGGCAAACCGCCTTGCAGAACTCCCTGAATTTGAAGGAAAAACGATTGTAACGGTTCTTCCAAGCTCTGGTGAACGTTACCTAAGTACGGCACTATTTGCCGGCATCTTTACCGAGAAAGAGAACCAACAGTAATATGTGGTCAAATCAATTTTTCGTTTAAAAAAGCCCCGTTCAGGGGCTTTTTTGTTGATCCCTGCCCCACCTTTGGTAATATCAGGGTGTTTTATTTTTAGGTTCAAAATAAAGAATCTAAACCAAAAAGGTTTCAGAGTGATTACGCACGCAAACAGTTGCGCAATCACCAAACTTTTGACTAGTATCAGTTCTGACACGCTTTGAACTCTCCCGTGCTAGCGCACAAGGTGTAAAGCAGTTAAGCTAAAACTCAGTCACAAACTAACAAAAAAATACATTTATTGGGGTATATCACATGTACGAGAAGCAAGTAGAAATCACAGCAGAAAACGGTCTTCACACTCGTCCAGCTGCACAGTTCGTTAAAGAAGCTAAAGCATTCGACGCGGACATCACTGTGACTTCTAACGGTAAAAGCGCTAGCGCTAAGAGCCTATTCAAGCTACAAACACTAGGCCTAGTAAAAGGTACTCTAGTTACTATCTCAGCTGAAGGCCCACAAGCTCAGCAAGCAGTTGACCACCTAGTTGCTCTAATGGACCAACTACACTAATTCGGTCTCCTATTTCAGAAGCCATTTTGTGAAAGCAAAATGGCTTCGTTGGAAATAGGCTCAAAACTAAGCTAATACTATTCGTTAGCGCACCCATTATTCTCCCGTTTTATAAAGTTGACCAACTTAAGGTAAGGCTATGATTTCAGGCATCCTAGCATCTCCAGGTATTGCAATCGGTAAAGCACTACTACTTCAAGAAGATGAAATTGTCCTAAACACAAACACTATTTCTGATGATCAAGTAGAAGCAGAAGTTGCACGTTTCTTTGACGCTCGTAACAAATCTTCTGCTCAACTAGGAACTATCAAGCAAAAAGCGCTTGAAACGTTTGGCGAAGAAAAAGAAGCGATCTTTGAAGGTCACATCATGCTTCTTGAAGACGAAGAGCTAGAAGAAGAAATCCTAGCACTTATCAAAAACGACAAAATGTCTGCGGACCACGCAATTCATTCAGTTATCGAAGAGCAAGCATGTGCTCTTGAGTCGCTAGACGACGAATACCTGAAAGAACGTGCAACTGACATCCGTGACATCGGTTCTCGTTTCGTTAAGAACGCTCTAGGCATCAACATTGTTTCGCTAAGCGACATCAATGAAGAAGTTATCCTAGTAGCTTACGACCTAACGCCATCTGAAACTGCACAAATCAACCTAGATTACGTTCTTGGTTTCGCTTGTGACATCGGCGGTCGTACTTCTCACACTTCAATCATGGCTCGCTCTCTTGAGCTTCCAGCTATCGTTGGTACTAACGACATCACTAAGCAAGTTAAGAACGGCGACATGCTGATTCTTGATGCGATGAACAACAAGATCGTTATCAACCCTTCAGAAGCTGAACTAGAAGAAGCGAAAGCAGTTAAAGCTGCATTCCTTGCTGAAAAAGAAGAGCTAGCGAAGCTAAAAGACCTACACGCAGAAACAACTGACGGTCACCGCGTAGAAGTTTGCGGTAACATCGGTACAGTTAAAGACTGTGACGGTATCATCCGTAACGGTGGCGAAGGTGTTGGTCTGTACCGTACTGAATTCCTGTTCATGGACCGTGATGCACTTCCAACTGAAGAAGAGCAATACCAAGCTTACAAAGAAGTTGCGGAAGCAATGAATGGTGAGTCTGTGATCATCCGTACTATGGACATCGGCGGCGACAAAGATCTTCCATACATGGATCTTCCAAAAGAGATGAACCCGTTCCTAGGCTGGCGTGCAGTACGTATCAGCTTGGATCGTCGTGAAATCCTACGTGACCAACTACGTGGTATCCTACGTGCATCTGCACACGGTAAACTACGTATCATGTTCCCAATGATCATCTCTGTTGAAGAAATCCGTGAGCTTAAGAAAGCGATCGAAGAGTACAAAGCAGAACTACGCGCTGAAGGTCATGCATTCGACGAAAACATCGAAATCGGTGTAATGGTTGAGACTCCAGCTGCAGCAGCTATCGCACACCACCTAGCGAAGGAAGTTGCTTTCTTCTCTATCGGTACAAACGACCTAACTCAGTACACACTAGCGGTTGACCGTGGTAACGAGATGATTTCTCACCTATACAACCCACTATCACCAGCTGTACTTACTGTGATCAAGCAAGTTATCGACGCTTCTCACGCTGAAGGTAAGTGGACTGGTATGTGTGGTGAGCTAGCAGGTGATGAGCGTGCAACACTTCTACTTCTAGGTATGGGTCTAGACGAGTTCTCAATGAGCGGTATCTCTATCCCTAAAGTTAAGAAAGTTATCCGTAACTCTAACTTCGCAGAAGTGAAAGCAATGGCTGAAGAAGCACTTTCTCTACCAACAGCAGCAGAAATCGAAGCAGTTGTAGAAAAGTTCATTGCAGAGAAAACTCAATAATCAACTAATTCCAATGAGATAGGCGGTTAAAAAAAGTCGTCTATCTCGAAAGATTGGTATACTATAATTCGACAGAATTAAATAAAACGTTAGGAGCATGACACAATGGGTCTGTTTGACAAACTTAAGAAGCTAGTATCTGACGACAGCGCTGACGCAGGTGCAATCGAAATCATCGCACCACTTTCTGGTGAGATCGTGAACATCGAAGATGTGCCAGATGTTGTTTTCGCTGAGAAAATCGTTGGTGATGGTATTGCTATCAAACCTGCTGGTAACAAAATGGTAGCTCCTGTAAACGGTACTATCGGTAAGATCTTCGAAACGAACCACGCGTTCTCTATCGAGTCTGACGACGGTGTTGAGCTTTTCGTTCACTTCGGTATCGATACTGTTGAACTTAAAGGCGAAGGCTTCAAGCGTATCGCTGAAGAAGGTCAAACTGTTAAAGCTGGCGACACTGTAATTGAATTCGACCTAGCTCTTCTAGAAGAGAAAGCGAAATCAACGCTAACTCCAGTTGTTATCTCTAACATGGACGAAATCAAAGAGCTGAACAAGCTTTCTGGTTCTGTTACTGTTGGTGAAACTCCAGTTCTACGTGTAACTAAGTAATTTTTACTTAGCCCAACACGAAAAAAACGCTGCCATTGGCAGCGTTTTTTATTACCTGAAACTTTTGTTCCTGAGCGATGTTCATCGCTGTAACCCGTTCGACTAAGCAATCCAAGTGCCGAGCTCGGCCTCTGCTTCGCTTGGGCTAACAATACGGTAGTCGCATCTTGCAGCACTTGTGAGCGTACCATATCCGTCGATTCTCGAGCAAAATCCGTATCGCGTATCCGCCCTTTAGATTCAGTCACACTCCGGTTCACCGTATTAAGGTTATCCATCGTGCCACTCACCCGGTTTTGGAAGCCGCCTATTTCACTTCGATGTGAATCAACATACTTAATTGCCGCGTCAATCACTCCAATTGAAAGCTGTGCCCCGCCAACAGTCGACATATCGATGTCATCCATTGTGACTAAACCACCACCACTAACATCAAGCTCATCCGCTAAACTGCCCTCTAACGTTACACCTTCAGGTGCATTCAGCGTCGAGGCAAAGAATTGCAGTTCATTGTTTTCAGTCACTGAGGCACTCACTATCGATTGCTGCGCATTGATATAAGTAGCAACTTGCTCGATGCGATCTCCTAGCTTGAGCCCAATAGATTCTGTTTGGGTTTGCCCTTTACTGTCTTGGTATTCAAATTTAAGAGTTTGATTATCTTTAGTGACTCGCCAATCTTTATCGACTGCATCACCAACATAATGCTGCCCTCCCATCTCCGGGATGTGAGTGCGCATATTTCGCAGTGTCAGAGAGATAGAGTTGGCATTCGCACCAATATGGAAGCTTTGCGAGCCGTAAGAACCATCAAACAGGTTTTTTATCTGCAAATGTCGTCGTGATCGCGACACGATCAAGCTCATCTTGCAGCGCTACGACCTCGTATTGAATACTTTGCCGATCACTTGAGTCACTACTGCCGCTTGCAGCCCCAGAGAGCGCAAGCGTTGCAATATATCACTGCTCTCATGCAAAGCGCCTTCTGCAGTTTGTGCCACCGAATACGCGTCGTGCGCATTTCTCAAGGCGACATCAAGCCCTCTTGTTTGAACATTAAGAGTATTGGAGATTTGCAGACCTGCAGCATCATCACTGGCGGAGTTAATCCGATAACCCGAGGTGAGGTTTCGCTGAGACTCTATGTTTTGCTCAGCCGCATGACTGAGGTGCCGCTGCGTCATCATCGCAGTGACATTGGTATTTAAAGAGACCATCTAATCGATACGAACTCCTTGTCACCTGCCCTATTCGGTGTACCTAATGCGTGATTTGAATAAGCAAAAAGCCAGGGGTGAGCCTGGCTTTTGTATCGCGTCGTATTAGGTTAATTAACCTAGTAGGCTTAGCGCTGAGTTTGGCGCTTGTTTCGCTTGCGCAAGGATTGAGCTTGACGCTTGCGATAGAATTTGTGACTTGGTCATTTGAGTCGTTTCTTTCGCGAAGTCTGTATCTTTGATACGGCTCTTCGACGCGTTCACGTTCTCGTTGATGTTATCCAAGTTGCTGATTGCGTGGTTGAAACGGTTTTGAAAAGCACCTAGCTCTGCACGGTGGCTGTCTACGTATTTTAATGCCACATCAATGATAGCCACAGATTCTTGTGCACCACCTACTGATGTTACGTCGATAGTATCAACCGTTACTTTCTTACCGTCGCTTAGACCTAGCTCGCCAGATAGGCCGCCAGAGAATTCAACGTCGCCTTCAACTTTGTTGTTACCCGCAAATACTTGCAGTTTACCGTCTTGATCTACTGACGCTTTTACTAGGTCAGTCTGACCATTGATGTACGTCGCGAGCTCTTCGATATCGTCACCCGCTTTCGCGCTGATGTTGATTTCTTGCTCTTGACCAAAGCTGTCAGTCAGGCTGATTTTCAGGTCGTTTTTGCCAGCTTCAACGTTCCAGTTTTTGTCTTTACCGTTGTCAGCTTGGTAGCTCACGCCGCCCATCATTTTGTTGTCTGAGCGCATGTCTTTTAGGTTAAGCATTACTGCCTCACCGTTGTCCGCACCGATTTGGAAAGATTGAGTGCCGTAAGTACCGTTAAGTAGGCGGTTACCACCGAAAGATGTAGTTTCAGCGATACGGTTTAGTTCGTCGTTCAGTGCCGTTACTTCTTCTTGAATCGCAACACGCTCAGATTTTGAGTTAGAGCCGTTAGCAGATTGAAGAGATAGGTCACGCATACGTTGTAGGATGTTAGTAGTCTCGTTCATTGCACCTTCAGCAGTTTGTGCAATAGAGATACCGTCGTTCGCGTTACGAACAGCCACATCCAGACCACGGCTTTGTACGTTCAAGCGGTTCGAGATTTGAAGACCTGCAGCGTCGTCTTTCGCGCTGTTGATTTTGAAACCTGAAGA
>NZ_JPRD01000038.1 GCF_000817815.1 Vibrio owensii CAIM 1854 = LMG 25443 | reverse complement strand
TATCAATCTGTGTGGACACTCATCGTGTATAATCATCGTTTAAGGAGGTGATCCAGCGCCAGGTTCCCCTAGCGCTACCTTGTTACGACTTCACCCCAGTCATGAACCACAAAGTGGTAAGCGTCCTCCCGAAGGTTAAACTACCTACTTCTTTTGCAGCCCACTCCCATGGTGTGACGGGCGGTGTGTACAAGGCCCGGGAACGTATTCACCGTGGCATTCTGATCCACGATTACTAGCGATTCCGACTTCATGGAGTCGAGTTGCAGACTCCAATCCGGACTACGACGCACTTTTTGGGATTCGCTCACTATCGCTAGCTTGCTGCCCTCTGTATGCGCCATTGTAGCACGTGTGTAGCCCTACTCGTAAGGGCCATGATGACTTGACGTCGTCCCCACCTTCCTCCGGTTTATCACCGGCAGTCTCCCTGGAGTTCCCGACATTACTCGCTGGCAAACAAGGATAAGGGTTGCGCTCGTTGCGGGACTTAACCCAACATTTCACAACACGAGCTGACGACAGCCATGCAGCACCTGTCTCAGAGTTCCCGAAGGCACCAATCCATCTCTGGAAAGTTCTCTGGATGTCAAGAGTAGGTAAGGTTCTTCGCGTTGCATCGAATTAAACCACATGCTCCACCGCTTGTGCGGGCCCCCGTCAATTCATTTGAGTTTTAATCTTGCGACCGTACTCCCCAGGCGGTCTACTTAACGCGTTAGCTCCGAAAGCCACGGCTCAAGGCCACAACCTCCAAGTAGACATCGTTTACGGCGTGGACTACCAGGGTATCTAATCCTGTTTGCTCCCCACGCTTTCGCATCTGAGTGTCAGTATCTGTCCAGGGGGCCGCCTTCGCCACCGGTATTCCTTCAGATCTCTACGCATTTCACCGCTACACCTGAAATTCTACCCCCCTCTACAGTACTCTAGTCTGCCAGTTTCAAATGCTATTCCGAGGTTGAGCCCCGGGCTTTCACATCTGACTTAACAAACCACCTGCATGCGCTTTACGCCCAGTAATTCCGATTAACGCTCGCACCCTCCGTATTACCGCGGCTGCTGGCACGGAGTTAGCCGGTGCTTCTTCTGTCGCTAACGTCAAATAATGCAGCTATTAACTACACTACCTTCCTCACGACTGAAAGTGCTTTACAACCCGAAGGCCTTCTTCACACACGCGGCATGGCTGCATCAGGCTTGCGCCCATTGTGCAATATTCCCCACTGCTGCCTCCCGTAGGAGTCTGGACCGTGTCTCAGTTCCAGTGTGGCTGATCATCCTCTCAGACCAGCTAGGGATCGTCGCCTTGGTGAGCCATTACCTCACCAACTAGCTAATCCCACCTAGGCATATCCTGACGCGAGAGGCCCGAAGGTCCCCCTCTTTGGCCCGTAGGCATTATGCGGTATTAGCCATCGTTTCCAATGGTTATCCCCCACATCAGGGCAATTTCCTAGGCATTACTCACCCGTCCGCCGCTCGACGCCGTTATCGTTCCCCGAAGGTTCAGATAACTCGTTTCCGCTCGACTTGCATGTGTTAGGCCTGCCGCCAGCGTTCAATCTGAGCCATGATCAAACTCTTCAATTTAAGATTTTGTTCGGCTCAATGAATACTGAACATTACATAAGTAATGTTTGAATTGACTGTGCTGA
>NZ_JPRD01000037.1 GCF_000817815.1 Vibrio owensii CAIM 1854 = LMG 25443 | reverse complement strand
TAGTAGAGTTAAACATACAAACTGTTCAGGAATGATTCGCAACACGTGGCATTAACATTGTGCGTTAGTTGAAGTGGTACAAGGCAGCATCGGTATGGCGTTAGTCACCACTTAAGTGAGCGTTTAACTAAAAAGGGAAAGTTATGCGAAATTCGTTAAAGACAATTTTTTTCTTGTCTTCATTCTCCCCAACACTACTAGCACTCGCTATAGTAAGGTATTTAATCTCAGGTGATGATATTTTATTCTATCAATTAATATTTGTTTTTTTGTTAGGAATTGTTTTATTTTTTTTGATCTTCAAATTAGTAAAAAATCAAGGTGAGAGAATCAGTTTTAATGCAAAGAAAGTAGAGTCAACTGACTACTTTCTTTTGGTTTTTCTTGCCGCATATGCAGCACCGATAGTTATGAGAATGGTTGAACTTAACTTTAAAGTAATTTCGATCATATTAACTCTTTTGCTGGTGACGTTGTGGGTTTTACAGTATATACCGTTTCATCCATTAATGTACTTGTTTAAGTATAGATTTTATAAAACTAAATCTGATAGTGGTGTTGTTTACACATTAATATCTAAAAGAAATATAAGAGATCCAAAAACAGTTAAACAAGTTATATCTATTTCAGATAGTATGATTATGGAGAAGTAAATGTTATTTAACCTTTTTGCAATGACAAGTGATCCCGCAAAGAGAATTGTCAGATTTGAATTGTCTTCTACTGTTCAAGACGATTTGGCAGCATATATAAAAAGCCAAGAAAATGAGTTCGAGTTACCAACAGAAGTAATTCATTTTGATGGGAAGTATAGACCTGATCGTGGTGAAGTGCTGCTAATTGATAATTATGATGAGATAAACAGCTTATCTAATGCAATTGTAAATCCATTATCAATAGAAGTCGTAGAACCGACAGAAAGTTTCTTAGGTGATATTAAAGCGCTTTTCACCGATTATACACTTGAGAGTGGGGAGGTAAAGATTTTACTACAAAACTTTGACAAACGTAGGTTCATCTCTACGAATGGTTTGTCCATCTTTCATTTATCAAATGTTTACAAGAAAATTGAAGGTATCGGTTTAACGGTTGATTCAAAGTTGACTGCTATTCTCGAAGGAGGGAAGCTACGCTTCGTTAGTTTTTTTACGGCTAGACAAATATTTGACTTGAGTGACTATTACAAGGAAGCGACTAATGATGATATCAATGTATTCTCTTCTAGTGATGCAGTTCGAGTAACTAATAAAGACGGGTTAATTGCCATATAGGATAGTTGGGTGAGAAGAAAAACTTCACTAATTCAGCAAAGTGACATTCTAGGAACAGTCCCTATACATGTTATGAAAGCGGACGCTTTGGAGTTCAATATTCCATTCCCTACGGTGAATATTGACGGCAATGAAGTAATTGATATTCCTCTAAACAGGCCTGCACTGAAAGTGTTGCTGAGATTTTTAGACGAAGGCTACTATAAATCACCTCTATCAAATACAAATTTTGTAACTAACTCAAAGCGTGAGTGTACTTTTTAGTTTATAATCTGCTTAACATTGATTCGCAACGCTTGGCATTTTGCTGAGCACTGTGCTTGGTGTTTAAGGTGTTCTGTGGCGGCATCTGTAATGTGTCGCTCACACTACAAGGTGATATGGACAAAATTCAAGGAAATCATGAATACTACACTCTTGATTATCATATCTATTTTAGTACCCACACTTCTCGTGTTAATTATAGCTCGAAATAGAAAAAGTCGAAGAAATACTGTTGACTCGATTACATCAGATACATCAGATACATCAGAGGCAATCGATGAATTTGGCTGTGATCTAGCTATAGTAGATGACAACGGAATCAAAGTGCTAGAGTCTAGAGAGATAGAAAAAATACCGGACCGGGCTCATCTTATTGAGTCGTCTAGTAGTGCAATTAATCGTGTTACACACCTTACCTCTGACTTGTTCAAAGGCTCGGTAAGTGTTCCTAACAAGACAGTCGAAGTGCTCTTCAAACCGGACATACAACAAGGGTTGTCTGATGGTACTTACAAATTAATGAGAACTAAATCCGGAGAGATTCTAGCTGATGCAGTTGATTCTTCGAATAAAATCGTGGGAAAAGCTCGGTTAATACAGGGCGGAAAAGCAAAGCAACTTGCTAGTGGAGCCTTTCAGCTTGTAAGCATTGCGGTTGCCCAATCACATCTGGCCGATATTGAAAGAAGTTTAAGTGCTATCAAAGACTCTATTTCAGAAGTTCTTGAGAGGCAGGAAAATGAAGATAAAGCGAGAATTACAGGTGCTTTTGATTATTTACGTGAAATTTCAGAACATATGAAAGAACTTCGTTGTCCCGATGAACTACCGCAGCAAAAAAGGAATGCTATTGAAGTGATCATTAAGGACTCATATTCTTGGCGCAATAAGTTAGAAGAAGACATGGCCTCATTGACCAAAAACATATCAATCCTTAAAGATCAAGATAACTTTGGGACTGGGGATACATTTGAACACCTAAAGAGTCTAATCGAAAGAATAAGACCACTTTTAAAGCGTCGCGAGCTTTTCCTAAACCTTGCATCGGTTATAAATTTTGTTACAGCTTATCTTGATCCTGCAAAACGTGAGTATTCTAGTATCGACATAAATGAGTCTCGATGGTCAAATTTAATCGAGCAGTTTAAAGATGCAGTTCTAGAACGAGAATCGAAGCTTATGTGTAAAGCTTTCTGGAATTCTAATGAGACTTTGGAATTGCGTAGAGATAAGCTTAGATCTCTATCCTTTGATTATCACCGAACAGGGAATGAGCAGCAACACGAGTACTTGACATTGCGAAGCTCACTCGTTGAGAGTATGTCTCGGTTTATTGAACCGAGTGGTAATGTGCGTATCGCTATGTCATTCGATGGTAAAGGTGTAGTTAGTAGTGCCGCAGTTCTTTAGCTTCCCTTATTTACTCCGCCTAACTGTTTAAGAGTGATTCCCAAGGCGTGGTATTTCCACTATTTGTTTCGTTTAGTGTTTAAGGTTGTATGCTGCGGCATCGATATTGCGTTACTGAGGGGATATAAATGAGATCTAGCTTTGCCTAACAGCTTCCAATACCCAGTGTTATACTTATCTCGTTAAAATTAATAAAGCACCTGATTAGCGATTGTCCAAAACTAAGTTTGACAGGTCTAACCCAAAAACAGAAAGGCGAACCAATCGGTTCGCCTTTGTCTATTTAGATGCTACAAAAATTAATCTTCGTAGTTATCAATGCTTGGGCACGAGCAGATTAAGTTACGGTCGCCGTATACGTTATCTACGCGGTTTACTGTTGGCCAGTACTTCCAAGATTTGGTTGCTTTAGAAGGGAAGCAGCCAAGCTCACGAGAGTAAGGGCGATCCCATTCTTCTTTCGCTAGGTCAACTTGAGTGTGTGGCGCGTTAACAAGTGGGTTGTTATCTAGCGGCCATTCACCGTTCTTAACCTTCGTCATCTCTTCACGGATTGCGATCATCGCATCACAGAAGCGGTCTAGCTCTTCTAGGTCTTCCGATTCTGTTGGCTCAACCATTAGCGTGCCCGCTACAGGGAACGACATAGTTGGTGCGTGGAAACCGTAGTCCATTAGACGCTTCGCGATATCTTCTTCGCTGATGCCTGTTTCTTCTTTTAGTGGACGAATGTCGATAATACATTCGTGCGCTACACGGCCGTTTGAGCCACGGTAAAGAACAGGGTAGTGAGGGCGTAATTGCTCCATCACGTAGTTCGCGTTCAGAATCGCTACTTTCGTTGCGTCTGTTAGGCCAGCTTCGCCCATCATTGCGATGTAAGCCCAAGAGATAGGCAGGATAGACGCGCTACCCATATCCGCTGCGGATACTGCGAAGTTTTCGCCGTCTGCACCGTTTTCAATGTGACCTGGTAGGAAAGGCGCTAGGTGCGATTTAACACCGATAGGGCCCATGCCCGGACCGCCACCACCGTGTGGGATACAGAAGGTTTTGTGTAGGTTTAGGTGAGAAACGTCTGAGCCGATGAAGCCCGGCGTTGTTAGACCAACCTGTGCGTTCATGTTTGCGCCGTCTAGGTAAACCTGACCGCCCGCGGCATGAACCATTTCACACACTTCTTTCACTTGCTCTTCGTATACGCCGTGCGTAGAAGGGTAAGTGATCATGATGCTTGATAGGTTGTCTTTGTGCTTCTCGATTTTCGCTGCTAGGTCGTCGATGTCGATGTTGCCTTCTTCATCACACTTAACCACAACCACTTTCATTGACACCATAGATGCTGTCGCAGGGTTAGTACCGTGCGCAGAGCTTGGGATCAAACATACGTTGCGGTGACCTTCGCCACGGCTTTCGTGGTAGCGTTGAATCGCGATAAGACCTGCGTACTCACCAGATGCACCAGAGTTTGGTTGCAGTGAGAATGCGTCGTAGCCTGTGATTTCACATAGCTTCTCTTTAAGATCTTTTGCTAGTGCTGCGTAACCGGCTGCTTGTTCTGCTGGTGCGAACGGGTGGATCGAACCAAACTCAGGCCAAGTTACTGGAATCATCTCTGCTGCTGCGTTCAGCTTCATCGTACAGCTGCCCAGTGGGATCATGCCGTGCGTTAGCGAGAAGTCTTTGTTCTCTAGCTGTTTTAGGTAACGCATCATCTGTGTTTCGCTGTGGTGCGTGTTAAACACAGGGTGCGTTAGGTATTCTGTTGTGCGGCGCAGTGCTTCTGGAATCGCTGCAAACTCGTTGCCTGCAATTTCCGCTGATAGTGCTGCGACTTCTTCTTTCACACCGAATACTGCGAATAGGGATTCTACGTCTGCCACGGTTGTGGTTTCGTCGAAGCTTACACCTAGCTGAGTACCCAACTTACGTAGGTTGATGTCTGCTGCTAGTGCTTTTGCGTATAGGTCTTCAGTTTGTGCACCAGTATTGATGGTAATGGTGTCGAAGAAGCTGTTGTGAGCAAGCTCGAAGCCGCCTTTAGTTAGGCCGGCAGCTAGGATAGCGGTCATGTGGTGCGTACGACGAGCAATCGTGCGTAGACCTTCTGCGCCGTGGTAAACCGCGTAGAAAGACGCCATGTTCGCTAGTAGAGCTTGAGCGGTACAGATGTTTGATGTCGCTTTTTCACGACGGATGTGCTGCTCACGTGTTTGCATTGCCATGCGCAGTGCTTGGTTGCCGTTGGTATCGATAGAAACACCGATAACACGACCTGGCATTGTACGTTTGTGCTTGTCACGTGTTGCCATGAAGGCTGCGTGTGGACCGCCGTAACCCATAGGAACGCCGAAACGTTGTGCCGAGCCGATTGCTACGTCTGCACCCATTTCACCCGCTGGTTTGAGTAGGGCAGAAGCCAATAGGTCAGTTGCTACGGTTACTAGCGTTTTGTTCGCTTGCGCTTTTGCGATGATGTCCGTTAGGTCACGAACTTCACCTGTTGTGCCTGGGTATTGAACTAGCGCGCCGAATACGTCTTGCTCTGGTAGTGATTCTAGAGAACCAACTAGTACTTCAAAGCCGATGAATTTCGCACGAGTTTTTACCACTTCGATGGTTTGTGGGTGAACGTCGTCAGCAACGAAGAATACGTTACTCTTGCTCTTACCCGCACGCTTACAAAGTGTCATCGCTTCTGCCGCTGCCGTTGCTTCATCAAGCAAAGATGCGTTCGCGATTTCCATACCAGTAAGATCCATCACCATTTGTTGGTAGTTTAGAAGCGCTTCTAGACGACCTTGTGAGATCTCTGGTTGGTAAGGGGTGTAAGCGGTGTACCAGCCCGGGTTTTCCATCACGTTACGTAGGATTACGTTTGGCGTGAAGGTGTTGTAGTAACCCTGACCAATGAATGTACGTTTAACTTGGTTCTGATCGGCGAACTCACGCATTGCTGCCAGCATGTCTGCTTCGCTTTTCGCTTCTGCCAAGCTCATTGGCTGCTCTAGGCGAATTTGTGCTGGTACGGTTTCGTCGATAAGCGAATCTAGGCTAACTGCGTTAATCGCTTCCAACATTTTCTGTTGGTCAGATTTGTTTGGTCCATTGTGGCGAGCAACGAACTCGTTTTGTGTGCTGAGGCTTTGAAGTAATTCAGTCATTGTCCTTTACCTACTCCTTGGCTCGGGTAACGGATTTGCGTTACTGATAAATTAAATTATACGTCCGAACCTAGAAAAAAAGCTGTCCACTAATCGTTATGCTAGGGGACAGCTTTCGTCTCATCCTAATTACTCTTCTTCGATAGAGCTTAGGTATTCTTCCGCATCTTTTAAGTCATCCAACTCAGATGGGTTTGAAAGCTTCACTTTCACAATCCAACCACCTTCGTATGGTTCTTCGTTGATTAGCTCTGGGCTGTCTTCTAGCTCTTCGTTGATTTCAACTACTTCGCCTGTGATTGGTGAGTAGATGTCTGAAGCTGCTTTTACTGACTCAACCAAAGAAAAGCTTTCGCCCGCTTCGACTTCATCTTCCACGTCTGGTAGGTCAACGAAAACTACGTCACCTAGCATCTCTTGAGCGTGCTCTGAAATACCGATAGTTACTGTGCCGTCACCGTTGTCACGTACCCACTCGTGGCTATCTGTAAACTTCAGTGTTTTGTCCATTGCTTAATCTCCAAATAACTTGTCAGGATAGTTTCTGATTTAATAAATCTTTTATTGGTAAAGAGGGTAACGACTGCAAAGCTCTTTCACTTGCTTACGTACGCGTTTTTCTACTTCTGCGTCACCTTCAGGGTTGTTCACCAATCCGTCCAGTACGTCACCAATCCAATTACCGATGAGTTTGAATTCTTCAGCGCCAAAGCCGCGGCTTGTACCCGCAGGCGTTCCTAAACGGATGCCCGATGTAATCATAGGCTTCTCTGTGTCGAATGGGATGCCATTTTTGTTACACGTGATACCTGCACGCTCTAGTGCTTCTTCTGCTTTGTTACCTTTCAAGCCTTTAGGGCGAAGGTCAACCAGCATCAAGTGCGTGTCTGTACCACCGGTTACGATGTCGCAACCGCGAGTTTGCAATACTTCCGCCAGAACTTTTGCGTTGTTGATCACTGAATCAATATAAGTTTTGAATTCAGGACCAAGCGCCTCACCGAACGCCACTGCTTTAGAAGCAATCACGTGCATCAGTGGGCCGCCTTGTAGACCTGGGAATACCGCTGAGTTGATTTTCTTAATGATGTCTTCGTGGTTGGTCAGAATCATACCGCCACGTGGGCCACGCAATGTTTTGTGCGTTGTGGTTGTAACAACGTGTGCGTGAGGAAGCGGGCTAGGGTGCGCGCCTGTTGCGATAAGACCGGCAATGTGTGCCATGTCGACCATAAGAATCGCGTTTACTTCATCTGCGATTTCACGGAATTTTGCGAAGTCGATAGTACGTGGAATGGCACTACCGCCTGCGATGATCATTTTAGGTTGGTGCTCAAGTGCCAGTTGGCGAACGTCGTCGTAGTTGATTTCTAGTGTTTCGCGGTCAACGCCGTATTGAACTGCGTTAAACCATTTACCAGAAAGTGCAGGGCGAGCACCGTGTGTTAGGTGGCCACCTGCGTCTAGAGACATACCAAGAATGGTGTCGCCAGGCTGAAGTAGTGCCAGTTTTACTGCGCCGTTTGCTTGTGCGCCTGAGTGTGGTTGAACGTTTGCGTATTCACAATTGAAAAGTTTTTTCGCGCGTTCGATAGCAATGGCTTCCACTGTATCTACGTGCTCACAACCACCATAGTAACGGCGACCTGGGTAACCTTCAGCGTATTTGTTTGTTAGGCATGTGCCTTGAGCTTGCATTACCGCTTTAGAAACGATGTTCTCAGAAGCGATAAGTTCGATTTGTTCGTTTTGGCGAGCGAATTCTGCCTGAATTCCAGCAAAGACAGCGTCATCTGTCGCAGAGAGGTTGGTAGAGAAAAAGTTTTCCAAGCTGTGGTTAGGGTAACTCTTGTTCATGGTAGTTGACCTTCCAAATCTGAAAATGAACCCGCAGTAGAAATAGTTGTTTGATTGCGATGGTGGCTCATTTGTCCTCAAAACAGCTGAACTGCATAGCAGAACAGAGTGAACTTTCGGCCCGAATAAGTGGGCAAAACTCCGTCGGATTGTGGTTTCTCTTGTCCAATCTCTTACGGAAATGTGCATCTCTACATCTAACAAGTTGGTAACATAGCGCTTGCGGCACGAACAATCAACCAAAAATTTCCTATAGGAAACGAGATTTCTGGTTTTGTTAACAAGAGCACGCTTTAATTAACTCGGTGGACTTTTATCCACTATAGGCTTCATGCACAATGCTAATAGGAAGGAATAAAGGATATTTACAGAGGGATTTATGGCAGAAAGTATTTACGATGAATACCCGTCAATGACGTTGGCGAAAGAGCAGCAAGACCAAAATATTGAACCACTTAAGCTCGGTCAGCGCATTAAAGATATCCGCTCTAAACTTGGTATTACGCTAGAAGAGGCGAGCCAACGAACTGGCCTTGCGCGTTCTACGCTAAGTAAGATTGAGAATGAACAGATTTCTCCGACGTTCCAAGCGATGCAAAAGTTAGCGCATGGCTTACAAATTGATATGCCGCAACTGTTTGAGCCGCCTAGAAAAAAGGTCGCGACAGGGCGCAGAGATGTAACCAAGAAAAAAGAGGGTAAACCACACCCAACCCAAACCTACGAACACGAGCTGTTGGCGACTCAACTTTCCAATAAGAAAATGATGCCTTTTAAGAGCCAAATTCGTGCCCGTAGTTTTGACGAATACAAAGATTGGGTTCGCCATGATGGGGAAGAGTTTTTACTCATCTTATCAGGTGAGGTGATGTTTTATTCTGAGTTCTATGAGCCTGTTGTATTAAGCGAAGGCGACAGTGTGTATTACGATGCGAACATGGGTCATATGTTGACCAGTGTGAGCGAGGAAGATGCGCACATTTTGTGGGTGACTGCCAAATAGTGATAAATAGTTGTAAATTTCCTATAGTGAAAGCAAACGTTTGCTATCGGTTTTGAATGCGTTATGATGGCGCTCTGTTGATGATATCTCACTCAACAGAGCGCCTTTTTTGTGCGTTTTGTTGTGATTAAAATGTTAAAAGTCACACTTTTGAAAGTCGAGCGATGTCTTGTTCGTGCAAAATTGAATTAAGCGTGTTTATTATTGGAAACACATTGAATGCCGACAGCATTCTCGGGTCTATCTAAATGGAGACGAAAATGACTCAAGAACTTCTGAAAACACCACTGCATGCACTTCATGTTGAAGTAGGCGCAAAGATGGTCCCGTTCGCGGGTTACGACATGCCAGTTCAATACCCACTAGGCGTAAAGAAAGAACACTTACACACTCGTGATGCAGCAGGTCTGTTCGATGTTTCTCACATGGGTCAACTTCGTTTGATTGGTGATGGCGCAGCAGCGTTCTTAGAGACACTGGTTCCGGTTGATATTGTTGACCTAGGTGCGGGCAAGCAACGTTATGCTTTCTTTACTAATGAGCAGGGCGGCATTATGGACGACTTGATGGTGGCTAACCTTGGCGATCATCTGTTTGTTGTTGTGAACGCAGCATGTAAAGAGCAAGATATTGCACACCTTCAGGCGCATCTTCCTTCTGGCATCGAGCTAGAGATCATTGATGATCGCGCACTGCTTGCGATTCAAGGTCCTAAAGCGGCAGAAGTACTAGCGCGTTTCGCACCAGAAGTAGCAGAGATGCTGTTTATGGATGTTCGCAAAGTTGAGCTACTAGGCGTTGAGTGCATTGTTTCTCGCAGTGGTTACACAGGCGAAGACGGTTACGAAATCTCTGTTCCTGCGGACAAAGCAGAAGAGCTTGCTCGTAAACTCACAGGTGAAGAAGAAGTAGAGTGGATTGGCCTTGGTGCTCGTGACTCACTTCGTCTTGAATGTGGCCTGTGTCTGTACGGTCATGACCTAGACACAACAACTACGCCCGTTGAAGCAAGCCTACTATGGGGCATTCAAAAAGTACGTCGCGCTGATGGCGAGCGTGCAGGTGGCTTCCCTGGTGCTGACATCATTCTTAAGCAGATCGAAACGAAAGACGTTGCACGTAAGCGTATTGGCTTGGTTGGTCAAACTAAAGCACCGGTTCGTGAAGGTGCTGAGCTGTTCGATGCAGACGGTAACAAGATTGGCGTGGTAACCAGTGGTACAGCAGGCCCTAACGCAGGTAAGCCAGTATCAATGGGTTACGTACGCGCAGATCTAGCGGCTATCGGTACAGAGCTGTTTGCAGAAGTACGTGGCAAGATGCTACCAATGACGGTAGAAAAAATGCCGTTCGTACCACAACGCTACTACCGTGGTTAATTAAAGCTCGTCATTCCAGCGAGCCAAAGCGAGACTAGGAATCTACTTCCCACGCGCTGTATAACTACAGTGTCGCGGTTAGGAATAAGCAACTATGAAGTAGGTTCCATTCCGTTTCCTCTCTGAAATGATAAGCACAAACAAAAATGCCGAGCTCAGTGCTCGGCATTTTTTATGTTCTTTTGAAAGCGCTGCTTATGCGGTGAGTTCTTCGATAGGGCAACACATCTCAATCACAACTTCACTCAGTTTGCTTGGGTGAATCATGTCTTCTTTGTTCACGCTAAACTGACTTGCCATGATGGTGTTGAACAATTCCCAGTGGTTGATCAGCATTTTTTCGCGATTGTCTGCATCTTCTGGCCACGTCTCTTGCATCATAGGCGCTAGACTAATCGCACCATGTGCAAAAACCAGCATTTGCCACTTTGATTCCCATTGATCAATACGATGCTCTGGGTATTCAACGTTGTAGTCAGCAAATAGGTCGGTAAAGATCGCCGCGAACTCATCTTTGGATCTTAAGAAGTATTGCAGCAATGCATCGTCGCCCTGGCGAATCGCATCGGCAATCATTTGAACTGGGTGCGGGTTAACGAGTGCAAACGCCAACATTCTTACCATGAACAGGTAGATTTTTTGATTCGATGGCGTATTCGCTGGCATTTCGCTTACCAACTGCGCCATGTAGCTTTGCATGAATTCGTCCATGCCATCACTCACGGCTTGCCAGATCTTCTCTTTGCTACCGAAGTGGTGGCGAATCAAACTATGGGACACACCAGCCTTCTCACTGATGTTTCGAAGCGAGACACGTTCGTACCCTAACTCACAGAACATATCTGCCGCGACTCTTAGAATCAGGCACTTAGTTTGCTCAGCGGCTTCAGCACTTCTACGGCCTTGCTTTCTTTCTGTCATAGTTCGAATTTTCCCGAATATTAATCAACGCGCCTATTTTTACCAGAAACCGGACAGTTTGCCTAATTATTTTATTATCCATGTGGAAAATATGTTGATCATTTTTTCGCTATACATATACTGCACACCTGTGTAGTAAATATAAAGTCGATGGAGAAAGCCAGTGCGAAAACAATACTTAAAGCGCACATTTGTCGGAGCAGCGGTGGCATTGAGCCTCGCCACGATGCTGACAGGGTGTAACAAAGCCGTATCAGAACCGTCTGAGCCATTAATCAAACCTGTAAAATTACTTGCTGTTAATGATCTGACAGTTGCCGATTCCGATGCATTCCTTGCACAAATAGATGCAACGTACAGAGCCCAACTTTCATTTCAGGTAGGTGGCGAAATTGAGAAGTTGATCGTGAGAATGGGTGAAGAGGTGAAGCAGGGCGATGTACTTGCAACGCTAGACCCAAAAGACTTGCAGTTAGCTCTTGATGCATCACAAGCGCAGTACGCACTAGCGAAAACCCAATGGGAACGCTCGAAAAGCTTGTACAACAAGAAGCTGATTAGTACAGACAGTTACGACCAACAAGAAACGCAATACAAAGCGGCACTGGCAAACTTAGAGCAAGCGAAAACCGATTTGAGCTACACAGAGATTCATGCGCCGTTTGATGGTGTGGTGTCTTATACCTACGTGAAGCCATACCAAGTGGTTGCTGCTAAGCAAGAAATCCTAAACCTAATCGACAACACCACTTTGGATGTGTCGTTTACTTTGCCTGTGACTTACGCCGAAGCGGTGTCATTGAACTCACTTAAAGATGCAGATATGTGGGTGACGATGGACAGCGAGCCAAACAACCGCATCCAAGGCAAATTCAAAGAAATCTCTACTCAACCCAATGCCGATACCAACAGCTATGAAGCGATCGTGACGATTACTCGTCCTTCTGATCGTAACTTGCTAACGGGCATGACAGGCCAAGTACACATTGCGAAGCAAAACGTATCGAACGCGATGATGCTGCCAAATGCGGCTTGGGTGTCGAAAGATGCCGCTCATGGTGAGGTTTGGGTAATGGACAGCGATACACAGCAAGTGAATAAAGTGACCTTGTCACTCAATGCGAACGGTGCTGTGGAGTCGGGTCTGGACAAGAATGATTACGTTGTTATTGCAGGTGTTGAACGCCTAGTGGAAGGCCAAGTGGTGAAAGCTTGGGTTCGTGAGGAAGGTATCTAATGAAACGTTCATTATTCACAGTATCGGCTATCGCACTGGCGGTACTAACCGGTTGTAACAGCACAGACGAAGTCACCGCAGAGCAGCCTTTGTATGTTTCTACGGTTGCTGTCGATGTTCCAGTAAAAAGCCAATACCGCACATTCAAAGGCCAAGTCGTGCCTGCGGAACAAACGCCAATTGCATTCCGTCGCGCAGGCGAAGTTCAGCATGTGTTAGTCAAAGCGGGTGACACGGTTAAAGAAGGCCAAATGATCGCCAAGCTAGACGACAGCAAAGAGAAGCAAGCAGTAAACGATGCAGAAGCACAATACACGCTTGCGATTCGTCAGCTTAAACGTGGTGAAGAGCTGCATAACCGCCAAATGATTTCTAAAGCGGAATTGGATGAGCTAACAGCAAATAAAAAGCTGGCTGAAGCAAACTTCTATAACGCGACAAACCAATTGAACTACACACGTTTATTTGCTCCGTTTGCGGGTAAGGTTTCGGATGTATTCAAAGAACGTTTTGAGCGTGTTGCGATTGGTGAGCCGGTTCTCAACCTGTACCAAAGCGACAAAGTTTACGTTCGTATCGAGCTGTCAGACAACGTGCTTGCGATGGTAAACCCAAATACACAAAGCATGAGCTACCAACCTCAAGCAACGTTCTCGGGTGACGCGAAATCTTATGCGTTGGATTATTTGGAGCACACCAGTGAGCCAAATGCTCAAACTCAAACCTACCAAATGTATTTAACTATGCCACAACCTGAGGAAGAGATTCTGCCGGGTACTAGCGTAAGTGTTGCAGTAGACATGGTGGCAGCGGGCATTACTTCCATTGATGGCTACAACATCCCAATGACTGCATTACAAGCGGGCAATCAAGATGGTGAGTTTTTCGTTTGGAAATTGAATGGTGACGCTGTCACTAAAGTGGAAGTGACCATCGACCAAGTTAATGGCGAAGGTGCGATTGTGTCATCAGGTGTTGCTCAAGGCGATGTATTAGTGAATTCCAGCTTACGCAAACTGCGAGAAGGTAAGCATGTGGATGTGGTGGAGAAACAACAATAATGAGCATTGCTGAATACTCAATTAAGAACAAAGTCATCAGCTGGCTGTTCATCGTTATTCTAGCGATCGGCGGTGTGACGTCGTTCCTAGAACTGGGTCGATTGGAAGACCCGGCATTTACCATCAAAGATGCGATGGTGATTGCGACTTATCCTGGTGCGACTTCTAAAGAAGTAGAAGAAGAGCTGACGTATCCGCTTGAGAAAGAGATTCGTAAGCTGCCTTATATCGATAAGATTACGTCAACGTCCTCAAGTGGTATGTCACAGATTATGGTGAGCATGAAGATGGATTACGGTCCGGATGAATTGCCGCAAATCTGGGATGAAATGCGCCGTAAAATCAACGATCTGCAACCAACTTTGCCGCAAGGCGTTCAATCTCTGCAAATCATTGATGACTTTGGTGACGTGTACGGCGTAATGCTGATGCTAACGGGTGATGACTACGATTACGTAGAATTGAAACGTTACGCAGACCAACTCACACGTGAACTCGAACTGATCGATGGCGTGGGTAAAGTTGATATCGCTGGCGACCAACAAGAGATGCTGTTTGTTGAGATTTCATTGGATCGCTTGGCGGCTCTGAACCTCGACATGAATGTAATTTCTGGCTTGCTGAACCAACAGAACAATGTGGTTTCTGCAGGTGAGGTAATGGTAAACGGCGAGAGCCTCATTATTCGCCCAAGCGGTACGTTAAACACCGTAGAAGCCCTAGAAAACCTGATTATTCATGGTCGCGATACGGGTAACCTGATTCGCTTGAAAGACGTTGCAACCATCAGCCGTGGCA
Organism: Vibrio owensii CAIM 1854 = LMG 25443; assembly: GCF_000817815.1. Taxonomy (GTDB): domain Bacteria; phylum Pseudomonadota; class Gammaproteobacteria; order Enterobacterales; family Vibrionaceae; genus Vibrio; species Vibrio owensii. The sequence goes on along the minus strand of NZ_JPRD01000037.1, from coordinate 40,471 downwards.
TTCAAGAAAAGCCGGGTAATGTGCTGCTGTACAACGGTAAAAAAGCAATCAACATCGGTATTTCGTTTGCATCTGGCGTAAACGTAGTAGAAGTCGGTCAACGTATTGAAGCTGAACTAGCAAGCCTTGAGACCATCAAGCCCGCTGGTATCGATATGAACTACTTCTACAATCAATCACAAGAAGTAGACGATTCAGTAAAAGCGTTTGTTATTAGCTTGGCAGAAGCTGTGGCTATCGTAATCATCGTACTGCTGTTCACCATGGGTTTACGAAGTGGTGTGATCATCGGTTTGGTGCTGTTGTTGACGGTATTCGGTACCTTCATCTTGATGAACTACAACAACATTGAGCTACACCGTATCTCACTTGGCGCGCTGATCATTGCACTCGGTATGCTGGTGGACAACGCCATCGTGGTGGTCGAGGGGATATTGGTTGGCCTTAAGAAAGGGCGAACCAAAGTTCAAGCCGCAACAGATATCGTGAAACAAACTCAGTGGCCGCTGCTTGGTGCGACAGTCATTGCTATTACCGCGTTTGCGCCTATCGGTCTGTCACAAGATGCGACTGGTGAGTTCATGGGCTCTCTGTTCTGGGTACTGTGTTTCTCGCTATTCTTGAGCTGGATTACGGCAATTACGCTAACGCCATTCCTAGCGGATCTTCTATTGAAAGAAGAAGACAAGAACGCAGGTGCAGAAGACGAAGACCCATACAAAGGTTGGTTGTTCGTCGCGTTTGGTGCGTCTCTTAAACTTGCGCTTCGTTTCCGTTGGTTAACGGTAGCAGGCATGGTCGCGCTGCTAGTTGGTGCTGTGGTTGCGTTTGGTAGTGTGAAACAACAGTTCTTCCCGCCGTCAAACACGCCGATGTTCTACGTTGATATGTGGATGCCTGAAGGCACAGACATTCGCGAGACCATCAAGAAAGCGGAAGAAGTTGAAAGCTACATCCGTACTCAAGACAACATTGATTTTGTTTCAGCGTCGATTGGCCAAGGTTTGCAGCGTTTCGCTCTGACTTACCAACCAGAGAAGAGCTACGAAGCCTACGCACAGTTCCAAGTTCGTACTACGGACCGTGAGAACATGTTTGAGCTTCTGCATAAGCTGGACGACAACTTAGCGAAGACGTTCGATAAACCAACGTTCCAGTTCAAGTTGATGGAATTCGGCCCGTCACCAGCGTCTAAGATTGAAGCGCGTATTACTGGCCCGGATCCACAAGTGCTACGTGAGCTTGCGGTACAAGTAGAAGATATTCTTCATACTGACCCGGGTGCTCGTAACATCCGTCACGACTGGCGTGAGCGCACTAAAGAGCTAGTACCTGTATTCAACGAATCTAAAGCACGTCGCTTGGGTATCTCGAAAGAAGATCTTTCAAGCACACTGCAAATGGCATTTGGTGGTAGCACACTTGGCTTCCTTCGCGATGGTACGCACATTCTGCCTATCATGACGCGTTTGCCAGAAGCAGAGCGTGTGGACTTTGAATCACTGCAAAACGTGAACATCTGGAGTCCATCGCTCCAAAGCTACATCCCAGTTGATCAAGTGATTGATGGCGTGAAACTGGATTGGGATGAGCCACTGATTCAGCGTCGTGACCGCAAACGTACTCTAACGGTGCTGGCTGACCACGATGTATTGAGCGATGACACCGCAGCAAGCTTGTTTGCTCGTGTTCAACCAAAAGTGATGGCACTGCATATCCCAGAAGGTTACGAAATCACGTGGGGTGGTGAGTACGAATCATCGAAAGATGCACAAGAAGGTCTGTTTGGCTCGCTGCCAATGGGTTACTTGTTGATGTTCATCATTACGATGCTGCTGTTTAACTCACTGAAGAAGCCATTGGTTATTTGGTTCACAGTACCGCTGTCTATCATCGGTGTGGCATTTGGTCTTCTGACGACAAACATGCCATTTAGCTTTACCGCGTTCTTAGGTCTATTGAGCTTGAGCGGTATGATTCTGAAAAACGGTATCGTACTTCTTGACCAGATTAACCTAGAGCTAGCATCAGGTAAGGATCCTTACTTAGCGATTGTCGACAGTGCGATTAGCCGTGTTCGACCAGTAAGTATGGCGGCGCTGACCACCATCCTAGGTATGATTCCATTGGTGTTTGATGCGTTCTTTGGCTCAATGGCTATTACGATTATGGCAGGCCTTGGTTTTGCTACAGTATTGACTCTGATTGTTGTACCAGTCATGTTTGCAATTCTGTTTAAGATCAAACCAACCACTGCATAAGGGACTTCCTGGCTTTATTTATTGTCAGATTCCTGCCAAGCCCTGAGGGTATTCCTCAGGGCTTTTTTGATCCGAGAGAATTAAGATGCGAGATACGAGAAAATAATGGAGCCGAGAATCTAGAAGCGGGAAGAAGATGAAGGTGCAAAGAAGGGCTGGTGGTTTCGTGTACACCTAACTGATTTTTATGATTTTCTTACAAGCGATTGATAAATCATGCGTATACTAAGAACACATCATCATTAAAAGAGCGAACGCAAATGAACAATCGCGGATTACATGGACTCTTCCTGTTAGGTTCTCTAACGCTTATTGGCTGTTCTACGACAGACGGCGTTTCTTCAAATACTACGGAAGCGCAAGCGCCTGTCGAAGTGAAAAGTGCCGATGCGGCAACAATCGCAACTTGGATTGACCAAAGCATTCTGAACCCAGAAGGGCTTTCTTTAGCAAACGACAAGATCAACTACCAAGTGGGTTCCGCTGACTTAAACAGTGACGGTATGGCAGAGCACTTTGTGTTATTCCAAGATCGTTTCTTCTGCGGCAGTGGTGGCTGTACTGGTTACATATTCGATAACAGCGGTAAAGTGCTTAGCCGTATGTCAGTAACCAGAACGCCGATTGCACTTATAGACAGCTACAGCAACGGTTGGCAAGATTTTGTTGTGTGGAGCAATGGCGCATACCGTCAAATGAGCTTTAATGGTGACTCTTACCCAAGTAACCCATCTGTCGAGCCAAAATACGACCATAACACTCAAGTGCAAACAGCAATCGCGTATGTGATGGCAACCGAGCTTTACCAACAAGATGGTTACGACATTCTGCCTGTCGACGATAAAGAGATCTGGACGCCGGCGAACGTTTATCACTTTACCTTTAAGCATCATGGCGACCCGCACAGTGTGTACAATGCAACGGTGAACTTGAGCAGCGGCGACGTGGATATCGAATCTGAACCCATGCAATAAATTGTCGGTTTAAACACTGCCAACTTGAACAAGAAAAGGGCGAACACTTATCATAAGCGTTCGCCCTTTGTGGTTTCTATGTGTTTGCTTTTATTTCTATTGTTTTTGGAGCTTAGGCTGTTTTAGAACCTAGCCAGTTTAGAACTTATAGGTAGCGCCCGCATAGAAAGAGCCAATCTGTACGTCTGTATCCAGACTTGAACCTTTCGGTTTTACTGTGAAATGGTCCATCTCATACGCCACGCGAAAGGTGATGTTTTCTAATTGAATTGGCGTGTATTCCAGACCTGCACCGATACGTAGGGATAAATCATCTTCATTGTCTGTCGTCGGAATATCAACAGACATATAACCCAAACCAAAGGTTGCGAAAGGGCGCAGGCCATTATTGAATGAGTAACCAATATTCGCCGCTACCGAGACGTTGCTCGCACCTAAATCATAAGCGGTATCTACGATCTTAAAATCACCATAATTGGTGTACTGCGCTTCAACCGCAACGATACGGTTGAACTGATAACCACCAATGATTTTGAATGCGGTGCCGTTGTCATCCACTTTTGTAAACGGGTTATCGTCACTAAACGTGTTGTTACCCACACCGCCTCCAAGATAAAAACCTGAGACATCTTGTGAACCATTTGCTTGAGCACAAACGCTAAAAAGAGCGGATAAAAGGATGATTGTGTTTTTCATAGTTACCTCTGTATGACTGTCTGTCTTTTTATATTTAAAACGGTGTTCATTATCTAAATGAGGCGCTGAAAAACTAAATAAAAAGCAAACAAAAACCAAATAATTCCCATTGATTTAGCCACTTAGATAATTGTGTGTTTTTTATGTGATTGGAAGGTATGCATAACAAGAAATCGATGTTTGAATCCTTGATTACGTCCAAACTGGACGCTTTATGCTGGTGTGATGAGGTTGATTTGGTTTTTCGAGTGGTTTGAGAAACCTAACCTATAATTCAAGGAGTTGAGAAAGTAGTGAGCCTGTATGCATAGAATCTATTTCGCCAATTTAATCCTCGATCCGACGACAAGGAAACTGTCCAATTCAGACGGCGATGATGTTCCCCTAAGACCGCTGCCATACCATGTATTGAACTTGCTGATAGAAAAGCAGGGCGTGCATGTGACTCGTGAGGCGTTGTTCGAAATCTGTTGGGATGGCTCAGTCGTGACCGATCAAGCATTAACCAATGTGATTTCCGGTTTAAGAAAGAAACTGGCTCAGTTGAACGCACAAGGCGTACAGATTAAAACGGTGAGTAAAATTGGCTATTTACTGGAAGTTGATGCGGATGTGAAACCCATCAGACAGAAAGTTGAGATACCGGAACTCCAAACGCTCGAAATTGATGATGTTGAACCTCAAGTCAAAGCAGCGCCCAAACAAGAATCTGAATCGCGAGATAAGGCATTTAGTTTAACTCCGATATTGATGACGGCTTTCCTGATTATCGCGATTGTCTCTGTGCTTTATTTTCGTCCGTTTGTTCCACATCCTGATTTTCTTGATGATTCGGATTACCAACACTTTTCTGTGTCTGAAACCGAATTCTACTTTTACGACCAAAATCATGACGAGTTAGACCTTTCTGCTTTGGCAAAAAGCCTCAATGATGAGGTATTTCCGGTGTGTCCGGCCATCGTGTATTTGCGCGTATCCGAATCGGCTTATCAAGAAGGGGCGCATATTTTGCGTGCGTTTGCTTTCGCCAAAAACAGCAATAAGAACGTCAACTACATTAAGTTTTCTCTCGATATCGACACCTTGAAGGAAACGGTCTTAGAGAGCATGAGCAGGGCGGATGCAATATGCAGATAAACAAACTCCTCGTACTCAATATTGCATTGCTAACTGGCCTAGTGGGCGTGGTTGTTCACCAAAAGTATTTCCAATCTGATGAAATTACTGGTTCGCGTTGGGCGTGTGCAACGTTTGAAGAAGACTTTATTACCAGAGGTTACCGCCGTTATGAAAACATCAGTGACCGTTCTGTCGTGGTGTTTAGCTCGGATAGAGACATGTACATTTTCCAGAAAGGATCCTTGCTAACAAAAAAGGGCGAAAGCAAAGAATATGAACTGGTTTATAACGGCAAGTATCAAGTGGATGGTCATGCGCTTACCGTGGATTATCAGAAAGTAAGTTGGAATGAACAGCCAACGGAGAGTGAAGTGTTTGTAAGAGACATGAACTCATACGTGGGCACAAAAACGGACTTCATTTACAAAGTGGAGGACGAACAACTGTTCTTTTTCAATCAGAGCGAAACAGAAGAGAGTAACTTTATCTGCTATCGGATTTAGCGCCCGTTAGATTCCGCTTATCGCTCAATAAAAAACACCTCCCAATGCCGAGGCTAGAGGGAGGTGTCGAATGCCAAATCGAGGGAGGCATTGTTAATCGTTGCTTAGAACCATCTAAGCGAATTAGTCACGATTAAGCAGCTGCTTCTTGTTTCGCTTCTGCTTTGTTCTTTAGGAACGCGTAAGTGAAACCTGTTACCGCTGTACCTGCTGCAATTGCTACCAAGTACATTAGCACTGGTGAGATTGCGTTAGGGATAAGCAGTACGAACAAACCACCGTGTGGTGCCATCAGTTTTGCACCGAACAGCATAGATAGAGCACCAGTTAGTGCACCACCTGCCATACATGATGGGATTACGCGCATTGGATCTTTCGCTGCGAATGGGATTGCACCTTCAGAGATGAAGCACAGACCAAGAACGAATGATGCTTTACCTGCTTCACGCTCGCTTTGCTCGAATTTGTTCTTAGCAATGAACGTCGCAAGACCCATACCTAGCGCTGGTGTCATACCCGCCGCCATGATTGCAGCCATTGGCGCGTAAGTTTGTGAAGCCAATAGACCTACACCGAATGCGTAAGCGGCTTTGTTTACTGGACCACCTAGGTCGAAACACATCATCGCGCCAAGGATAATACCTAGTAGAACCGCACTGTCTGAACCCATGTTGTTTAGGAAATCAGTTAGGCCGCTCATGATGCCAGATACTGGACCACCCACGATGTAAATCATCACAAGCCCCGTGAACAATGTCGCCACGAACGGGATGATAAGGATAGGTTTAAGTGCTTCCATTGATTGTGGAAGTTTTACTTTGTCAGCAAGGAACTTAGCAGCGTAACCTGCGATGAAACCTGCTGCGATACCACCAAGGAAACCTGCACCAGTTGAACTAGCAAGCATACCGCCAACGAGACCCGGAGCCAGACCCGGACGGTCAGCAATTGAGAACGCGATGTAACCAGCAAGAACTGGGATCATCAATGCGAATGCAGAGCCACCACCGATGTTCATTAGCGCTGCTGCTAGCGTGCCTTCTTCTTTAAACGCTTCGATACCAAATACGAAGGATAGGGCGATGATCAAACCACCGGCAACCACAACTGGAAGCATGTGAGACACACCTGTCATTAGGTGTTTGTACGCGCCTTTCTTTTCTTCTGTCGCTGATGATGCACTAGAAGAGCCAGAGTGTTGGTATACGCTTGCTTGTTCAAACGCTTTGTCCATTTCTTCCGCTGTTTTCTTTAGAGCTGGACCTGTTTTGGTGCGGTACATCTTCTTGCCGTTAAAGCGGTCAAGAGGTACTTCGATATCTGCTGCGATGATGACCAAATCTGCGTCTGCGATTTCTTGGTCAGTCAGTTGGTTTTTCGCACCTACTGAGCCACGTGTTTCCACTTTGATTTGGTGACCACGACGTTTGCCTTCTTCTTCTAGCGCTTCTGCTGCCATGAAGGTGTGCGCAACGCCGGTTGGACATGCAGTGATAGCAACAATCTTTTTAGTTGCAGAGGCGCTTTCTGCTGGTGCTGCTACTTGTGCCGCGACTGTGGTTGCTTGCTCTAGCGTTGCTGCACTTTCAACCGCAGTTTGTAAGAAAGCGGGTGCGTCTTTCGCTACGGTGCTGATATCTGCTTGGTAGACTTTTTTACCTACGAAACGAGAAGTATCAACTGGAGTGTTAGCCGCAATTACGATCGCTTCTGCTTGTTCAATGTCAGCGTCTGTCAGCAGTGTTGGTTCAACCACGCTTGATTGGCATTCAATCTTTGCGTTCCAACCCAGCTTCGCCGCTGCTTGTTCTAGTAGACCTGCCGCAATGATGCTGTTCGCAACACCACTTGGACAAGCTGTAATAATGGCAATATTCATACTGATAACCTTCTGTTCCTTAGTTTTTGTCTAAGTTCGTATTAGGGTAAAGCTCGGTTACTTGCGTTTGGAGCTTGATGTTCTCCAGTTCTTCCTGACTGGTTAGGCCAACGCCAACTTGGCTTACTGCTAGGGCAGAAAGCGCGGTAGCGAAGCGCAGTAAATCGTTTTTCGGCATCACTTGCATGTGACCCCAGCACAAGCCAGCAACAAGCGTATCGCCAGCGCCAACGGTGCTTACTACATTCATTCGTGGTGGTTGAGCACGTAACCATTCGCCTTGGTTCAGCCACATCACGCCGTCTGCACCCATAGAAACCACGATGTTCTCAATGCCTTTATCGCTTAGCGTTTGCGCTGCTTCTTGGCATTGTTCTGGCGTTGAAAGGTGCTCGCCGACAAAGTCACTTAGCTCTTCGTCGTTTGGTTTGATCAACCAAGGATGAGCGTCGATGCCTGCGCGTAGTGCCGCTTTGCTGCTATCGAACAAGACTTTCTTGCCTTGCTGATGCAGCTTCTCAATCCATGCTGCGCATTGCTCTGCAGTAATGCCGCCCGGTAGGCTGCCTGCCAATACAAAGTAATCGTGTGTTTCTGCAAGGCGGAATAGGGTTTCTTCAAAGCGCGCGATTTCTTCTGCCGTAGCTTGAACGCCAGGGAAGTTGATGTCGCTCACTTGGCCATCTGCTTCGACCAATTTCACGTTGATGCGAGTTGCGCCTTCGACTTCAACGAACTCATTTTTAACCTTGATATCGCTAAATAGCTGGTGGAACAGCTCTGGGTTGTCTTTGCCAAGAAAGCCCGTCACTGTTACGTCAGCACCTAGGTCACTTAGTACTTTCGCTACGTTTACGCCTTTACCTGCCGCGTGTAGGTTGCTCTTTTCAACTAGGCTTACAGAACCTACTTTGATTGATTCCAGCGAACCTGTTAGATCAAGGGCAGGGTTAAGCGTGATGGTAACGACTTTGTTTGTTTTCAATACTGTCATTCTCTCGCCCCTTAACCTTCGCCAAGACCAGATGCGATTGCTTTGCCGATTGATTCAAGTGCTTGTGCAGCATCTGGACCTTCAGCAGAGAATTGAAGCTGGTGACCGTGTTTCACGCCTAGCGCGATAACTTTCATTAGGCTCTTCGCGTTTACCGCTTTGCCATCGCCATCTAGGTTTGCCACACGAATGGTAGATTCGAACTTCTTCGCTTCTGCTACTAGCATTGCGCCTGGACGAGCGTGTAGGCCGTGAGCGTTTTTGATCTTGAAGATTGCTGTGTTGCCATCTTCAGCTGCTTCTGTTGCCATTTCTTCGCCTTTGAACAGTGCAAGGATCTGTTCAGCAGAAGCATCAAGTAATTTGCTGTGTTCGTTGTTAAACACAAGCTTTGAAATCGTGCTAAGGATAGATTGGTGAGCGTTGTTGCAAGCTGCAAATGCAACTAGAGCACGCACTTTCTCGCCTTCGAACTCACAATCATTGGCTGTTGATACAAAAGAAACGCCAGTGCGAGTTACTTGTTTATCACTACCAACAAGCCATAGACCTTGGCCTAGATGCGTTGGCGTTTTCGTTACTAGGTCTGCAACGAACTCCGTACCTGCACAACCAGTGTTTTTAAGTAGGCCGCCGGCAACCGCGCTCATTTGAATCATGTCACTTGCTGGGAATAGCAGTTGAATGAGAGAAGCATCGAAATCCGCTTCTAGCTGAACGTCGCCGTGAAGTAGGGCAATGATGTCGTCTTCGTTTTTCGCATTGCGTAGACGCTCTTCAACGCCGTCCGCACCCAATACTTTTGTTAGTTGCTTAAGAATGCCTAAGTGCTCGTCTGATTTCGCTGCAATACCGATAGCAACGTAAACTGTGTTGCCGTCGCCCCATTCAACGCCTTCTGGGAAGTGGTGAACAGCAACACCCGTAGTTTTCACCATTGAGCGCGTGTCAGTTGTGCCGTGTGGAATCGCGATACCGTTACCTAGAAACGTAGAGTTCTGGTTTTCACGGTTTAGCATGCCTTCTACATAGCCTTGTTCAACCAGACCTTTGTCTGTCAGGCTCTGAGCGATGCTTTTGATCGCTTCAAACTTATCTGTAGCGGATTGAGATAGGGTAATGTCGTTCTTACTTAGCTTAAGCATGGTGCTTCTCCAGCCTTAAGGTATCTATTTCTAATTCATCTTGGCTACGCAGTACTTTGTTTGCGTAACGCCGTTTATCTATGGTTGCTGAACGTGTCTTTGTTCGTCATTTCTCTATTCGAGACGGTTTTGCTTAACAACAATTTGCTGAACAAAAGAAACTGAATCGATTCAGCACTTGGTCAAATTTTTTAAAACACTCAGCGAAACTGTTTTTAAAATCGAAACTTAACCACTCAGTGTCTCAGTGTCTCAGTGTTTTTAAAGCCTAGTAAAGGGAGACGCTATTGCTTGATTTTGGTGATTCTCGTCAATTTTTGAGTTTTGCTGAATCCTTTCAGCTTTTATACTGAATCGGTTCAGCATATAATTCAACTTATCGAAGGATCGTTGATGTATTAATATGATCCCGCGCACAGAATAGGGCTTAGAATATGACACTGGATGAAATAGCGAAATTAGCTGGGGTTTCAAAGACCACGGCAAGCTATGTGATTAACGGAAAAGCGCAGAAATACCGCATCAGCGAAAAGACTCAAAAGAAAGTCATGGCGGTGGTTGAGCAGTACAATTACAAACCGGATCACGCAGCATCTTCTTTAAGAGCGGGCAACTCACGTTCGTTCGGTTTGATCATTCCAGATTTAGAGAACACCAGTTACGCACGTTTAGCAAAGCTGATTGAACAGAACTCGCGTAAAGCAGGCTACCAAATTTTGATTGGCTGTTCTGATGATGATCCGCAAACGGAGCAAAAGGTTGCAGAGGCGCTTGTGAGTCGTCGTATTGATGCGCTATTCGTTGCGAGCAGTATGCCAGCAGCGAGCGAGTATTATCTCAAGCTGCAAAACTCGGGTACGCCCGTTATCGCACTTGACCGTCCTATGGATGATGAGCACTTTTGTTGTGTGATCAGCGAAGATTTTGATGCGGCGTTTGAGTTAACCGAATCGGTATTGTCTTCAGAGATTGATTCGATTGGTTTGATTGGTGCGTTAGAAGAACTGCAAGTCTCTAAAGAGCGTGAACTTGGTTTCCGTTCGGCTTGCCAGCAAGGTAGCACTGGCGTTTTGGTTGGCTATGGTCAGCACTTCTCCCGAGAAGAAGGCAAGAGGGTACTCGAAGGTTGGATTGCAAATGGCAAGCTGCCAGATGCTGTGGTGACCATGTCTTACACCTTATTAGAAGGCGTATTGGATGTGATGTTAGAAAAGCCAGAGTTGATGGGCAAAGTACGTTTGGCCACGTTTGGTGATAACCGCTTGCTCGATTTTCTTCCAATCAAAATCAACTCTCTTCCACAGCAGTTTGAGCTGATCGCCGACAGCGCAATGGAGTTGGCGCTTAATGCCTCAGCCAAACGCTATAAAGCGGGTGTAGAGTTGATTCCGCGTAAGATTGTAAAGCGCCACACCGACGTTAAAGCTTAATTTCTACCGTCAGCGCCACAAATGCGTGGTCGCTGGCGTTTTTATCTCTCTCAAAAGACGGATTGATTAAGTGTGCATCCAGCACTTGGTAGTTCGTGACTTCTGCTATTGATACATCGGCATGCGCATCAAACTCTTGCGACAACAAGATGTAATCCAACACGTTTCCTTTCGCAAAGTGGTAGTGCGTTGCTGGCCGTGACTCTAGTGAGGGCGTTACTTGCAATTCCCATCCGTCATTGAGCTGTAAATCAGTGACGCTGTCACCGTAATGCTCAGTCAAAACATTGTTAACGCTGGTTGAAGTAATGCCTTGGTTCATATCACCCATTAATACTGTCGGCATTGGGTTCAAAGCGTATTGCCTTTGCATTGCGTCACGCAGCATTGCCGCTTCCCAACCACGTTGTTGCGTAGATAGCCAACGGGCAATTGGTCTGCTCGCTTGTTCTGGAGTGGTTGAATCGGCAGGGCGCTGTGACTTCAAATGTGTGACGTACACAGAGAGATGACCAATAATTGGATGAACAATGCAGGCACGAACGGGTTTACGGCTAAAAGGTGGCACGTCGATATCACCAAAGGCATTGAGCGTGTCTTTATCGAACGTAACCGCTTCAAAGCTTTCAATCGGAAAGCGCGAGGCCACTGCAACCACTGGGCGAGAATAAATGTAATCGCCTTCAATGTGCGGCGTATCGACACAAGTAAAGTGTTCATAACCCATTTCAGCAAAGAAGGTTTTGGTTTCTTCGATGCTGAACACTTCTTGCAAGCCGATGATGTCGGGATTAAGTTGTTCGAACTGCGATTTGGTCCAAGCGAGTTTGTCCTGCCAATCGTCGCGAGAATATATGTTCTCGAAGTCGTAATACGCGCCAGGTGGTGCAACAAAGTTAAACAGGTTGGCGGTGGCAAAGGTAATGTGGTTCTTATTAGACAAAATATCGCTCGTTCAAGGAGTTATTGGGTGAGTATATACCCAATTGGACAAGATGAGTGAAGATCACGTTTCTATTTGTACGCATTCCGTTTAAACTCCGTTCATCAAGAAAAATGAGTAACGAACATGACCCAAGATTACGAACACGAAGAGTATTTAGAAGGCGAAGAGATTGAGATCGAAGCGATCGGTATCGACGTTGACGCGCACCCAATTGAGCTGTACAAGCTTTTCAAAATCGCGAACTTGGTGAGTGGTGGTGGTGAAGCAAAACACATCATCGAAGAAGGTTACGTTGCCGTAAACGGTGAGCTTGAAACTCGTAAACGTCGCAAAATGTACGACGGTGATTTCTTCGAATTTAACCAAGAGTACTACGTTGTTGTATGTGACGCGCCAGTAACCGAACCTGAAACGGCCGAAGAAAAAGCAGAGAAGAAGGCGAAAAAAGAAGCGCAAGCGGCACGTAAAGAAAAGTCTCGCTCGAAAAAGAACGATAAACCAAGTGCTAAAGGGCCTAAATCTACCGGTCGTAAAGCCGCGCATAAAGAGCGTAAAGCACAAAAAGAAGCATTGTCTCAATCTGCTAAGAAAGGCAAGAAAGAGGAAAAGCCGCAGGTTGCACGCGATCCTAAGAGTGGTCGTAACTCTATCGACTTCTTCTAGGCGATTCGTTTCGATATTAAGATCGACATAAACAGAAAAGCGCCGCCTTGGTGAGTAACCTAGGCGGCGCTTTTGTATCTAAAACATTTTAATCTGTATCTGTGGCAACGCGTTTAATGTAACACTTTGGCTGTTTCTTTTTGCTCAGTCCAATGGTGAATCGAGTTTGGTTTCGCAAGATAAAAGCCTTGGTAGTAATCCAAGTTTAGTGCTTGCATCGCTGAAAGCTGTGTATTTTCTTCGACACCTTCGATGACCACTTTTGCGTTCATCTCTTCAGCAAGATCTACTGCATTGGCGATCGCTAATGTGTCACCAGAGCAATAATCGAGTAGGTAAGAGCGATCTATTTTGATGATGTCTGGGCAAAGCTGCTTAACACGTGACATATCTGAATGGTGAGAGCCAAAATCATCAATCGCAAACAAGAAGCCGTTTGCTCTCATGAGTTGCACTGCTTGAATCAAAAGCTCTGTATCGCCGCAAGATTCCTCAACGACTGCAAAGACCACATCAGAAGGTTCCATACCTAACTCAAACAATCGTTTGTAGAGCAGGCCATTGTCTTTAAAGCCTATGTCTTTGGTCAGCGTCAGCAAGGTTTGTGGCATGACGTTAAGAAACAGTTTGATTGGTGAACCTGCAAAGTGACGAGCAAAGTTACGGATATGAATCGCACGGGAGAGAAATTCAATACAAAGTCGGAAGTAAGTATCGATGCTGGCATCAGCAAAGAAGAGATCCGGTCGAATATTCGTGCCATCTGCACCACGAATACGGAGCAGGGCTTCCATCCCGATCATTTGTTGGTGTTTATCAAAAATAGGCTGATAAACACTGTGGAAAGTGTATTGATTGAGCACAACGTAGTATTCGCCAAGGCTGTCCTGCCTTATGTACTGCTCGTAATCGGACTGCTTCTTTAACTCCATGAAAAACGCCAAAAAATTAGCATGAAAACGACTGTAACAGGATGGAATTCCGATTTGAAGCGCTATGCTGTCTTATTTTTGAAGCCTATTGAGTTAATTTGAAATAGATTCCGATTTTTTCTCGATGTATCTAAAAAACATTGATAGACCGAAACAAATCAGGAAGTAAACGAAGCCAACAATTAGCCAGATTTCGAAAATGTAGCCTGATGAGTTCGCCATCTCTGTGCCGACAAAGGTCATTTCTTGAATTGAGATCAGCGAAACGATAGAGGTGTCTTTAACCAGTGAAATGGTTTGTCCTGCAAGTGCCGGTGTAATCGCTTTTAGTACCTGTGGCGCGATGATGAAACGGTATTTCACCCAACGAGATAGACCAAGCGAGTCAGCCGCTTCCCACTGGCCTTTATCGACGCTCTGCAAACCGGCACGAACCACTTCAGCAATGTAGGCAGAAGAGAGCAAACCCACACAAAGCACACCGGACGCAAGGTTTTCCCATAGGTTAGCAGGGCCAAAGAAGAAGTGCTGAACCGCGTTAGGTTCGCCGCGATAGTTACGGAGAAGGTCTTCCAAGCCAAGTAATGGGATTAACTGGTTAGAAATGAAAAAGTAGAAGATGAATACGAACACCAAAGGTGGAATGTTTCGTACCAATTGAATAAATGCGTTGGCAGGCGTGCGCAACCAAACGGTATCTGAAAAACGTGCTAACCCAAGCAATGTACCTAATACCAGAGCAAAGATGATGCCCCAAAGGCTTAAGCGTAGTGTTGAGATTAGACCTTGGAAGAAATACGGCAAGCCGCCATCTGCTCTTGGAGTGAACAAGAGGTCGATTGTTTCTTTCCAATGCCAGATGTAGTTAACGCCAACGGTAGAACGATGATAGAGCCAAACCCCAGCCAACGCGCAGATGGCAAGCAGTACCCAATCGAGTAGGTTAAAACGACTTAAGAAAAAGCCTGATTTTGCTTTGGTTGGTGCAACACGAGTGGTGGTTTGTCCGCTCAAGGTTTAACTCCGATAGTAGAGAAGAAAACCGACCCGCAGTACGAGTCGGTATTATTAATTATTGCGACGATTAAGGTTATTGACCTTGTGCAACTTGGTCTTGCCAATCTAGTGTTGAGAACCAGGATTCGTAACGCTCATCTAGCCAACCGTCTTGGGTACGAGCTTCAATCCACTCGTTGAAGAAGGCTTTTTTATCTTCTTCGCCTAGGCGAACCGCGAATGCCTCATTACCTTTGGATAGACGCTCAGTAAATGGAATGAACAGTTTGTCAGCATGCTTGATCGCTTCATGCTCCGGTTTCGGGCTTGATGCAATTACTGCGTGTGCGTTGCCATTCAACACTTCTTGGAATGCTTGTGCATCGTCATCAAACTGAAGGATCTTCGCTTTAGGGAAAGTCTCACGCGCTACTTGCACAGTGAACGCGCCACGACGAGCGGCGATTTTCACACGGCGAGAATCAAAGTCTGAAAACTCACTAAAGCCCGCCGCTAGCTCTTTGTTTGCTGCTACTTGAACGCCTGAGTGTGAGTAAGGTTCAGTAAATAATACGCTCTTTGAACGTTCTGGCGTAATCGACATGCCGCCAATGATTACGTCGAATTTCTTAGCAAGAAGAGCAGGGATGATGCCGTCCCACGCTGTCGGTACAAACTCAACTTTTAAGCCTGTATCCGCTGCGAGTCGCTTCGCCACATCGATTTCAAAACCAATCAACTCGCCTTGTTTATTACGCATCGCCCAAGGTACAAATGTCGACATACCAACGCGCAGCGTGCCACGCTCTTTGATTTGATCAACGTTTGGTGTCGCTGCTTCTTCATTGGCTAATGAAGGTAAAGCAATTGCAAGCCCTAATAATGCAGTAATGGTCGCTTTGAATAACTTCATGTTATCTCCTTATAATTTGCGCCAACTGGCTCCTAGTTTGTGTTCTAGCCAAGCGGATAAGCCAGAAAGTGATAGTGTGAGAGCAAGGTAGATTGCTGCCACAGTAAACCAGATCTCGAACGGCATCGCCGTCTCAGATACGATGTTTCTTGCCTCGGTTGTAAGGTCGAATATTGCCATCACACTGACGATTGAAGAGTTCTTAATCAGTGACACCACTTCGTTAGTCAACGGTGGTAAAGTGCGTTGGAGTACCTGCGGAAGAATCACGTCTTTGTAGGCAAACAAAGGTGATAAACCTAAGGTTTTGGCGGCTTCAAACTGACCTTTTGGAATGCTGTTTAAGCCCGCACGGAAGATTTCTGCGGTATAAGCACCTTGGAATAGTGACAGTGCTAAAACAGCGGTACTGAATCTGTCTAACCCAATGACGGGGCCAAACACGAAATAGAGTAGGTAGATTTGCACCAGCAATGGGGTATTGCGAATCAACTCGACATAAGCAGTGCCGATCGCGTTACCAACTTTGGAGTTACTGAGTCGCAATAATGCGGTGACGAAACCAATCACTAATGTGAAGAAAAGACTGATGGCCGAAATCTTTAAGGTGACGATAAGACCATCGACCAATTCTGCTGGCCACCACTCACCATCTTCGTAAAAGGCGATGTAATCGGGTACGCGTTCCCACTGCCATTGGTACCCCATTGCTTGTGCGCCGGAATCGAGTACCCACACGATCGCTATCAAAAGGATGGAGATTTGTAATATGGCTTGTAAAACAGGTTTTAGGATTCGAATTACCATAGGCTAGTAGCTCAGAATCTGATTCAAAAACGCTTGGGTTCGTGGATGCTGCGGTGTTTCGAAAAGGGCTACAGGGGAGTTCATCTCGATGATTTCACCTTCGTCCATAAACACCACTCGATTCGCCACTTTCTTAGCAAAGCCCATTTCGTGCGTCACACAAATCATGGTCATGCCGCTTTGTGCGAGTTCCACCATTACGTCTAGCACTTCGTTGATCATCTCAGGATCGAGCGCAGAAGTCGGCTCATCAAACAGCAGTAGATCGGGTTCCATACAAAGGGAACGCGCGATGGCAACACGTTGCTGCTGACCACCAGAAAGTTGAATCGGATACTTATTGGCTTGCTCTTCGATGTTCACACGCTTGAGATAATGCATCGCACGTTCTTCGGCTTCTTGTTTGGATAGCTTTAACGTGCGGATAGGAGCAAGAGTGAGGTTTTCTAACACCGTAAGATGTGGAAACAGATGAAAGTGCTGGAACACCATGCCGACTTTGCCAGGTTTTTGAGCTTTAGAATCGGCTGGTTGTTCGAAGACGCTGAGTTCACCTTCTTGGATGGATTCTAAGTGGTTGATACAACGAATGAGTGTTGATTTACCTGAACCGGAAGGGCCACAAACAACAACGATTTCACCGGTATGTACTGAAAAATTAATGTCTTTGAGGGCGTGATATTCACCATACCACTTGTTTACGCCGCTGAACTCAACAACGATATTTTTCTCTTTCAAGGCTGCCAACTTTTAGAATAAATTTCTTTCTACAATAACAAGTTATTAACCGTATTGCACCTGTTAATCAAGCATAAACTGTCCAACTGGTGAGCAAATAACTCGTGATAAAACTAACCGATAATATAGTCAGTTTTAGAGGAAACGGATCACTATGGCGAACACGGACATCGTGATTAAATATTGGGCGGAATAGTAGGTGGTCATGACAACTTGTCGAGAGAAAATCGACGTGCCACCAAAGCGTTCAAACGCCAAAACCGCACCGGATAAAGTAAAGACAAAGCTGCCTAAAACTGCAAATGCGGAAGATTGGGTTTTACCACTGGCATAGTATTCCATCGACATCCACAACATGGCCATGAGGACGAAGATGTAACTGGCGACAGACCATTTCTCTTTCCCCAAATCGGTTTAAAGAAGAAATAGGCGCAGAGGCCGACGCCGAATACGGCAAAAGGCAACCAAGGTGTAAAGTGCCAAGCTGCCATATTAATGAAGCCTAAGGCGTAACAAATTAATGCTAGGCAAAATAGCTTAATACCGAGAATGAACTTGTCTTTCGGGTGCATCATGACTAAGTCACCGATAAGCGAAATTGACAGACCGGCGATGATCCACTGAGTGTAGGGAAGGTGATTTGAAGGTGATAGGAGTAGCATTCTAATCATGGCGACGATTGGAAGCGGTTTGGTCAAAAAGAACAGTCACTTTGGGCCAGTCTTAATACTGATGATATGTATGAGCGCACAAGCTATGACAATCAGCCACATACGAATAACTCTTGAATAGACGACTAAACGCTCATCTTTTTATGAGCAAGCTAAAAAATGACACTTCGAATAGTAAGCACTTGGTTTGTTTTTGGTCATCGGCTTACATAACAACATCGAACCATCGCTTATTTGTTAGTTTTCTAGCAGAAAAGTTCAATATTTATCGAGTTGTCAATGTTGCGCTAAATTAACATAAAAAAACGGCATTGTGTCCGCGTAGACACAATGCCGTCAAAAAAGGTAATAATTTAATAGATCGAGTCGTTATGCAACGGCAAGTTCTAGAATTTTACGGCTGTTTTCTAGGTCGATTGCTTGGTTTTCGCCAAGAACCGTCATGCCGTGTTTGTTCAGTTGATCAATGACAGCATCGATAGCTGCTTGACGGTCATCACCGTAACCTTCAAGTTGAGTCGCGACTTCTAGCTGATGGTAGAAAGCTTCAATCGATTGGATTGTGCGTTCTGCCAAATCTTCACCTTCTGCTAAGCCAAATACGTTACGACCCATTTGCTCAAGCTTAGGACGTTTGAATTCCATTTGGTTGCGAAGTAGAGATGGTTGAATGATCGCTAGTGAACGAGCGTGGTCTACGTGCCATAGTGCAGTCAGCTCGTGGCCAATCATGTGCGTTGCCCAATCTTGAGGAACGCCGCTACCGATTAGACCGTTCAATGCTTGGTTTGCTGTCCACATTAGGTTCGCACGCCATTGGTCGTTGTCGCGCTCCGCGAACTGATCACCCAATACTTTTAGGTTTTTAAGTAGCGCTTCTGCGTAACCGTCTTGAACCATTGCACCAGTTGGCAGTGTTAGGTACTGCTCACATACGTGTACCCAGGCATCAACTAGGCCGTTGATAAGCTGACGCTCTGGTAGAGTTTTCATTACGTCTGGGTCAAGCACGGCAAATTTTGGCTGAACAGCAGGCGCTAGAAATGCCAATTTGTCTTGGGTTTCTTTCTTAGTGATTACTGCGCCCATGTTTGACTCAGAACCTGTTGCTGGCAAAGTAAGAATTGCAGCAAGCGGCGTTGCTTCTGTTACTTGATGTTTGCCTACCATGATGTCCCAACCGTCACCGTCGTATTTTGCAGATGCTGCAACGTACTTAGAACCATCGATAACTGAACCACCACCAACAGCTAGGATAAAGTCAACGTTTTGCTCTTTTACGATAGCAACCGCTTTATCTAGCGTCTCTTTTGTTGGGTTTGGCTCTACACCTGAAAACTCAAGCCATTCGCGGCCTTCTAAAGCTTGTGCTACTTGGTCGTAAACACCGTTCTTTTTAATAGAACCACCACCGTAGATAACGAGCACTTTTTGATCGGCAGGGATCGCTTCTTTGATTGCTGCGATTTGGCCTTGGCCGAAGAAGATTTGAGTTGGGTTGACGTATGAAAAGTTCATTATTAGACCTCTTGCTTCCAATGTGAGGAGAGTGAATACATGCATATTAGTACGCGTTTGTGAGAACGAGTAGGCCGATTTCTGCAAATTTATTGCCTATTTCTACAAATATGCGTTTCTTATGCTGGAACTGTAATCAGAACTCCAAGTATAGTGCGTGCATAACTATTGGAGTGACAAGATGAAGACACTTGCTGAGATCATGCAGCAATACGCCACTAAATTTGGTTTAGACGATTTAGAGGGCATCAAAGAAACCGCCATTGACGGGGTATGGTTCTACCGCAGTAGCAAAGGGAACAATCGTCAACCGTTTGTGTACCAGTCTGGCATCATCGTTTTGGGACAAGGCTACAAGAATATTCACATTGGCCAAACACCAGTACGTTATGGCCCAGATGACTATTTGGTCGTCGGTGTACCCATGCCACTTGAGTGTGAAGCGATTGCTGTTGACGATGAGCCTTTATTGGGAATATCCATCGACATTTCTCCCGCCATGCTGCAAAAGTTGGTCAAGAAGTTGGAATCGCAACGCTTCAGTAATGTTTGTGAGGATGACACTCGCTGTGGGTTGAAATCGGTACGCATGAACGACCAAATGTTGGATGCGTGCAAGCGTCTTATGACGGCATTATGCAGCGATCTTGAAGTCGCAATGCTCGGTGACATGCTGTTAGAAGAAATTGTGTACCGCACGCTGGTGAGCGAATCCGGGCATGTACTGTTTGAGCTCGCACACCAAGAAGGTTCTTACGCAAGGGTAGCAAAAGCGCTAAACCGCGTTCATCAGGAATACCACGAACAACTCAATGTACAAACCTTGGCTGAAGAAGCGAACATGAGTGTCTCTGCATTTCACCAAGCGTTTAGAAGTGTGACTCTAGAGTCGCCTTTGCAATACATCAAAAAGGTGCGTTTAAACAAGGCACGCGAATTGATTCAGTTAGAAGGTCGCCGAGTGAACGATGCTGCGCGCCTTGTGGGTTACAGCAGCCCATCACAGTTCAGCCGAGAGTACAAGCGACACTTTAACGAAACACCCAGATCAACAAAGGCTTAGTGATCTTTATTTCAAAAGTAGGACTTTTTTTGTCTTTTTTAATAAATTGCGATCGACATATTTATTCGGGTAATGAAATTAGTTGTTGGTGCAAAATAATGTGTTAATTGTTGCAATCATTTAGTGGATTCTTGAGAGGTGCTGCTGAAAATTTATAAATACATAGTGTGAAATGCTGCACTTGTACTTAAGTTATTTTACGTCGAAACAAAAGTAACTATACGTGTTAGTTAAGCGTATTTTGTATTGTATTAACAATAACTTAAGGAAGAGCAATATGCACCTTAGAAGTGGGAAAGCAGTGAAGAGTGCCTTTACACTCAGTACATTAACTGCGTCTTGTCTAATGGCCTTCAACAGCTATGCAGCGGTTGATTGTGCACCTCTAGAAGTTTGGGATTCGTCGAAGGTTTATAACGGCGGTGACCAAGTTCAGCACGAAGGTAACGCTTATAAAGCGCGCTACTGGACTCAAAACAGCAATCCAGCGCAAGCAGGTGAATGGGGTGAGTGGGAAAATCTAGGAGCTTGTAGTGGCACTGGCCCTGTAGATCCTCCAGTTAATGAAGTGCCTACTGTGACATTAACATCGCCTAGTGCATCGGCTTCTATCACTGCTGGAGATGTTGTAAATCTTGCCGCGGACGCTGCTGACACGGATGGTTCAATTAGTAAGGTTGAATTCTTTGTTGATGGCGCATTGGTCGGTACCTCTACCGCTGCACCTTTCACTGCTTCATGGACGGCGACTGAAGGTGCGCACGAATTCTCGACTAAAGCGTACGATGATAAAAACGCTGTAAGTGTTGCGAGTGCAGTAACGCTCACAGTTAACGCGGGTCAACCGGGTAATGAAGCGCCGACTGTAGATGTCGCTCTTTCAGCGACTTCTGTTGAACTAGGCGCGACGGTTACCGTTACAGCAAATGCCGCTGATGCGGATGGTACAGTGGCGAAAGTTGAATTCTTCGCTGCCGGTTCTCTTGTTGGTACAGCAACAACAGCGCCATACACGGTAGATTTCACGCCAGCACAAGCGGGCAGTGTTTCTATTTACGCGAAAGCGACAGACGATGCAGGCGCAACAACAGATTCTTCTCTTGTATCTCTAACAGTGAATGGCGGTGCAATTACATCGAACTGTCGTCCTGACGGCCTATACCAAACGGCTGGTGTCGATGTTCCTTACTGTACAATTTACGATGAAGAAGGTCGTGAATTAATGGGGGCTGATCACCCTCGTCGTGTGATCGGTTACTTCACTAGCTGGCGTAGTGGTGATGACCCACAAGCTGCTTACTTAGTAAAAGACATTCCATGGGATCAACTTACACACATTAACTACGCGTTCGTCAGTATTGGTTCAGACGGTAAAGTAAACGTAGGTGATGTGACAGACCCGACGAACCCTGCAACAGGTAAAACTTGGCCGGGTGTTGAAGTTGACCCTGCGTTAGGCTTTAAAGGTCACTTCGGTGCGCTAGCAACTTACAAGCAAAAACATGACGTTAAAACACTGATTTCAATTGGTGGTTGGGCTGAAACAGGCGGCCACTTCGGTGCTGATGGCAACCGCGTCGCTGACGGTGGTTTCTACACAATGACGACCAACGCAGATGGTTCAATCAATCATGCGGGTATCGAGAAGTTTGCTACGTCTGCTGTTGAAATGATGCGTACCTACAAATTCGACGGCCTAGACATCGACTACGAGTACCCAACATCAATGGCGGGGGCTGGTAACCCTTACGATAAAGACTTTATGGAACCGCGTCGTCCATACCTATGGGCTTCTTACCAAGAGCTAATGAAAGTTCTGCGTGAGAAATTGGATGCGGCGTCTGCACAAGATGGCATCCACTACATGCTGACTATCGCAGCGCCTTCTTCAGGTTACCTATTGCGTGGTATGGAAACGTTCGACGTCACTAAGTACCTCGATTACGTGAACATCATGACTTACGATTTGCATGGTGCTTGGAACGACCACGTTGGCCACAACGCGGCATTGTTCGATACGGGTAAAGACTCTGAGCTTGCTCAATGGAACGTGTACGGCACGGCTGCTTACGGCGGTATCGGTTACTTGAACACTGACTGGGCTTACCATTACTTCCGTGGCTCTATGCCAGCAGGTCGTATTAACATTGGTGTTCCTTACTATACTCGTGGTTGGCAAGGTGTAACCGGTGGTGATAACGGTCTATGGGGCCGCGCGGCACTTCCTAATCAATCAGAGTGTGCTCCGGGTACTGGCGAAGGTGAGAAGAACAACTGTGGTCACGGCGCTATCGGTATC
Organism: Vibrio owensii CAIM 1854 = LMG 25443; assembly: GCF_000817815.1. Taxonomy (GTDB): domain Bacteria; phylum Pseudomonadota; class Gammaproteobacteria; order Enterobacterales; family Vibrionaceae; genus Vibrio; species Vibrio owensii. The sequence goes on along the minus strand of NZ_JPRD01000037.1, from coordinate 17,924 downwards.
GATAACATGTGGCATGATACTGACCCTAAAGGCAACGAAATGGGCGCTGGTTCAAACCCAATGTGGCACGCGAAGAACCTAGAGAAGGGCATTTGGGGTTCTTACGCTCAAGCTTACGGTCTTGACCCTGTAAATGATCCTTCCGATAAGTTTGTCGGTTCTTACACGCGTCATTACGATGATGTTGCTGTAGCCCCTTGGCTATGGAATGCGGAGAAGAGCGTATTCCTATCAACAGAAGACAAAGCATCTGTTGAAGTGAAAGCGGACTACGTTATCGACAAAGAAATCGGCGGCATCATGTTCTGGGAGCTAGCAGGTGACTATAACTGTTACGTACTAGATGCGAACGGCAACCGTACGACGATTGATGCAACAGAACAAGCTTGTGCGGCGGGTAATGGTGAATACCACATGGGTAACACTATGACTAAAGCGATTTACGACAAGTTTAAGTCTGCAACGCCTTACGGTAACAAGATTGCAACTGGTGCAATCCCAACCGAAGCTGTAGACATTGCAGTGAGTGTTGGTGGCTTCAAAGTCGGTGACCAAAACTACCCAATCAACCCTAAGATCACGTTCACAAACAACACGGGCCAAGCGATTCCTGGTGGTACAGAATTCCAATTTGATATTCCTGTATCTGCTCCGGATAACGCGAAAGATCAGTCTGGCGGCGGTCTAAGTGTGATTGCTTCTGGTCATACTCGTGCGAACAACATTGGTGGTTTGGATGGCGTAATGCACCGCGTATCTTTCTCTCTACCTGCATGGAAAGACCTACCAGCGGGCGGCACTTACGAACTTGATATGGTTTACTACCTACCAATCTCTGGTCCAGCTAACTACACGGTGATTTCTGGCGGTAAAGAGTTTGCGTTCAAGTTTGAACAACCAGACCTACCAATTGGTGACCTAAACTCTGGTACTGGCGGCGGCGGTGGTACTGAGCCGGGTACATGTGATACAGCGGGTCTAGTTACTTACCCAGATCTTCCGCAAACAGATTGGCAAGGTAACCCAAGCCACGCTAACCAAGGTGATAAAGTGATTCACAATGGTGTGGTGTACCAAGCAAACTGGTGGACTGCATCAGAGCCGGGTAGCGATGGTAGTTGGTCTACAGTATGTAATGTCTAATTCAGATTAGTTGAACAGTAAAAGCGCGCGATTCACATCGCGCGCTTTTTATTTGGTGCATTTGTGGATTTTGCAATGGCAAATAGCTGAGCGAACAGGTTAGAACTCATAGCCTTCTGGAATAACAACAATGCCTTTTTCTGACACATGGAATCGTTTTGCATCTTCAATTTTGTTCATGCCGATTTGAGTGTGCGGCGGGATGCGAACATGTTTATCGATGATACAACTTACCAGCTGACAACCTTCACCAACTTCGACATCGTCAAAGATAATACTGTCGACTACTGTCGCGCTATCATGGATACGCACATTCGATGCAATAACCGAGTGCTGAACTGAACCGCCTGAGTTGATTACGCCGTTTGCAATGATGGAGTTAATGAAAATACCTTCATTACCAGTCGCAGAAGATACCGTTCTTGCTGGTGGAAACTGAGCTTCATAAGTACGAATCGCCCAGTTTGGTTGGTATAAGTTCATTGGTGGGACGGGTTCTAACAAGTCCATATTGGCTTCATAGAAAGAATCTATGGTACCGACATCGCGCCAGTAACAGTCTTTGTCTACACGTCCTTTACTACCACAGAATTTGTAAGCATAAACCGATTGAGAATCGATGAGTTTTGGAATGATGTCTTTGCCAAAGTCGTGACTTGAATCTTCGAGTTTTGCGTCCTCTTCGAGCGCATCTTGCAAAACGTCCATATCGAAGATGTAAATCCCCATAGACGCTAGACTCTGCGTTGGGTCGTTAGGAAGAGTAGGTGGGTTCTTAGGCTTCTCTACAAAGGACTCGACTAAACCGTTCTCTTTAATCCCCATTACGCCAAATGCAGTTGCTTCTTCGACAGGCACATCCATACATGCGACCGTTAACTTCGCGCCGTTTTCTTTGTGTTCTTCCAGCATTGCTGCGTAGTCCATGCGATAAATGTGGTCACCGGACAGAACGACGACATACTTGGCGTCATTTCGAGATAACAGCCACATGTTGTGGTAAATGGCATCTGCTGTGCCTTCATACCATGCACCACCTTTGCGCATTTGAGGTGGAACAGCGGTGATGTATTCACCAAGTTCGGGATTGAAGATCGACCAACCATCTCGTAAGTGCTTTTGCAGCGAGTGCGATTTGTATTGAGTTAACACTAATATCTTTCTTAAACCTGAATGAAGACAATTAGTTAGCGTGAAATCAATGATGCGATATTTACCGCCAAATGGAACGGCTGGTTTGGCTCTATCATCGGTAAGAGGGCTCAACCTTGATCCCATACCGCCAGCTAAGATTACTGCGAGTGCGTCTTGCATAATGTTCCCTTTCCCTTATGTTACGTACATCGAAAGCAACTTAAAGCCTGAGGAGTTAGCCAACTGCTGGTGGCTTTCGAGTGACGTTGTTGAGTGTCCTTTGAACTTATAAATGTTAGTGCTATATAACGTAGTACAAGATTCGAGCCATTGGATTTTATTAATAAAATCAACGCTCTTTAAAGGTGGTGCATTATTTATTGCACTATATTAGGGAGTGAGGAAATTGTTGCTGCACCGAATTGGTGAAATAAAGTAAATACTTTAATTTGGTGGTTTCAGTTTACAGTGTAAAGGGTTTTAAAAACAATAAATTAGCGGTCTTTTAAAGCGAAAACAGGAGCACCATGGCTCCTGTTTGTTTGAGATAAACGTTTCACACTATGAAAGGCCGATAATATTGCCTTGATCGTCAAGATCGAGGTTCATGAACGCGGGTTTATCCGGTAAACCAGGCATGGTCATAACATTACCTGAAAGCGCGTAAACAAAACCCGCGCCTGCACATAAGCGTAGCTCACGGATAGGAACGCTAAAGCCACTTGGCGCTCCTTTTACAGCTGAATCAGTGGTTATGGAGAGCGGCGTTTTCGCAATGCATACCGCTAGTTCATCAAAGCCCAATTGTTCAAAGTGCTTTAGCTGTTGCGTCGCGAGTTCACTCATTTCAATATTTGCGGCGCCGTAACCCGCTTCGCAAACGGCCATGAGCTTCTCTTTTAGAGTTTGTTCTTTGCGGTAAAGAGGGCGGAAACCAGAATCTTGTTCACACGTTTCAACAACGTGTTGCGCTAGTTCTACGGCTCCTTCACCACCTTGACCAAATGCTGTACTGACTGCCACCTTAACTTCCGGGTTAAACTCGTGAATCAACGCCTTAAGCGCTGCCAATTCTTGCTGAGAATCTTGCGGGAACTGGTTAATAGCAACCACGGCAGGGATACCGTATTTGTGGACATTGTTAATGTGCCATTTCAGGTTTGCAAACCCTGCTTTTAATGCCGCTTGATCGGGGTTGAAAATTGAATCTGGAATGGCCATTCCTGGGCGCAGATCATAGTGACCTGAGTTTGCTTTTAAACCACGTAACGTAGCGACAATCACGACACAATCTGGTGCACGACCCGCTGCAGACGCTTTAATGTTACACGCTTTCTCGAATCCCATGTCTGAGCCAAAACCTGCCTCGGTGACAACGTAACTAGAAAGCTTTAGTGCAATTTGGTCTGCGATGATAGAAGAGTTACCGTGAGCGATGTTCGCAAATGGACCCGCGTGGATCAGGGTTGGCACACCTTCTAGTGTTTGCATCAAAGTAGGGGCGATGGTTTCTTTTAACGTGACAGCCATTGCTCCGGCAACTTGTAAGTCTTCAGTTGTCACTGGAAGGCCGTCTAAGTTGTAAGCCACGACGATACGGCCAATGCGTTGACGCAGATCTTTTAAGTCTTTAGCTAAAGCGAGGATCGCCATTAGCTCAGAAGCGGCAGAGATATCAAAACCTTCTTCACGTTCAAAGCCGTTGATAGTTTTGCCTTCTTCATTGAGACCAATCTTAACCATGCGTAGTGCACGGTCGTTATGGTCCATCACGCGTTTCCAAGTGATTTTTTCGACGTCGATCTTTAGCGCTTTTAAGCCAGTACGAGTTTCGAATGCCTCGTAGCCTTCACGTTGTTCATGATAAAGGCGAGCATCTAATGCGGCAGAGGCCAAGTTATGTGCCGCTGTTACTGCATGAATATCACCAGTGAGATGTAGGTTTAATTCATCCATTGGTGCAACTTGGGAGTAACCACCACCCGCAGCGCCACCTTTGACACCAAAGACTGGCCCCATTGATGGTTGACGGATACACGCCATAACAGATTGGTTGATCTTAGATAAACCTTGAGAAAGGCCGATTGTGGTTACGGTTTTACCTTCACCCAGAGGGGTAGGTGTAATTGCAGTAACCAACACCAACTTGCCGTCTTGACTTGCGTTTAAGCGATCAAGACATTGGGGATGAACTTTAGCTTTGTGTTTTCCGTGTGTATCGAACTCTTGTGGTAAAAGACCGGCATTGGCAGCGACGGTAGCGATAGAAGACAACGGTGTGTTTCGGCAAATTTCAATATCAGACTGCATGGATACTCCAAAAAAATGGCTAACACGTGGCGTTCAACATCAAGCAAGCAAAAGACTTAGCAAGTGTTGCGCAAACGTTTGCGCGAGAATAATACTGGTAAAAAACGAGGTGTAAAGCAGTTCGTGCGCCTTAACGTGCTACATCATAACAAAAACCACTAATTACTGCGCTAGATCAAAACAAAAAGGCCACCAAATGGTGACCTTCGCATATTAATTGCTCTAAGTACTTGGTTCTTAGCGATCCCAGTAGGTTTCTTCTAGGCTATCTTCACGCTCTGGTAGTGCACGTGAGAGGCGAGGAGAGTGCTGAGTTAACACCTCGTAGCTTACACGGTTTGCGTATTTACAGATCTGGGATAGAGAAGAGTAAGTTAGGCAGCGTACTTCGTGTTTTTCAGAGTTTGGCACTTCTTTATGGTGGAACGAGTTAGCCGCCATGTCGTGTAGAAGCGCTGACAATGCTGCATCACCTGCACCGTTGGTGTTCTTGATCTCAAGTGGACCACCAAGGTAAGGGCCAATGTGTGAGTACACTTTCATTGGGTTTTGGCAATCGTCTTTACGCATTGCACGGCTAAACTCAAACTTGTTGAACTCTTCAATCGAGCCTTCAAGAATATCGTGCGTCGTTTCGCGTTTCACTTTCTCATCAGTGTAACCCGCCATGTAAAGACCATCAGGACCTGCAGTGCAAAGAACTAGATCTACCCATTCAAGCGCTTTATTCGCTGCTGCAAGTGGATCGCCTTCGCCTGTCAGTGCTGCGCCTTCTTCTTCGTTCATTGCAACAACAGATACGTTCTCGCGAATGTACTCTTGCCACCATTCAGCGTTGCCTTCGATCACATACTTAGTACCAAGCGTCAGTACTACAGGGACCTCGTGCTTCTTAGCAAACTCAATCGCACGTTGAACGGCTTGAGGCATTTGATCTTCTTCTTTACCACGCATTAGGTAAGAAGAAACAACCAGAGCAGATGCTTTGGTAAATACTTCTTCTGGAATGCTCTCAGGAGAGAGTTTGTTCATGTGACCTTCGTTGATCGCGAAAGTGCGTTCGCCATCGTGAGTGATCAACGTGTAACAACGACCAATTGGACCATCTACAGTTTGCAGGTGGTTTAGGTTCATACGAGAAGAGGTACGGCACAGGTAACGGTAAGCGAAAGAACCAACTTGAATGTTCTTTGACATAACACCAAGTAGCACTGATTTGCTGTCCGCAAGTACGGAGTAGTTATGAAGTGTGTTACCGATAGTGTCACCTGGGTACTGGTGAGTAATCAGACCTTGTTCTACTAGCTCTTCGTACAGTGCGTCCGCTTTGCTCTCTTCAAGAACGAGAGAATGTCCTTTACTTAGGTTGTATTTTTCTAAAAACGCATCATCTACGCGCGCTTCGATATCTACGATGGTTTGACCCACACCAACGACCGTAGGGCGGTACAATTTCGGTGCTTGTCGAATTTGGTTTACTAATGGATCTCGAGCGTGAGTTGGAAAGTAGTGTTTAGATTTTCGCTGACCAGGAAACTTCATGCTTGTTCTTGAGTGAGAAAAAAAGAGGCGGGATTGTATCACAAAATTTTGAAAATCGTTCCGTTTTCTTGCAAAGAAATTTGCCCGCTGAAAAATTCAACGGGCTGCTGTTTTTACACACAAATTGGGGTTAATTTGTAGGAGTTACAGTCGGTTCTACATAAGCTTTTGTGCCATATAGAGGAACAGTCGATAAGCTATGTTTGAAACTGCCTTCCGTCTCTTTGGTTGTGTAAGACAAGTAAAGTAGCGTTTGGTTTTCTGGATCGTAGATGCGACGTACTTTCATGGTCTTGAAGAAGATGCTTTTTGATTTCTTGAAGACGACTTCACCAGATTTGCTTTTATCAATTTTAGCAATCATCTCTGGCGTGATGTCACCTGTTTGACGACATGAGATAGAACTGTCGCTTGGATCAGACAAGCTTAAATTCGCCTCGATAGAAGCAATATGACAGGTTACACCCGTCACGACTTCGTCTTGTAGGTGGCCGATTTTGATGTCTTTCATTGTAAACATACCCAGTGATACGTCACCCACTTCATTATCACTACACCCAGCCAGAACGGTTACCAAACCCAAAGCAAGCAAGCTTTTCTTCATTTTTCATCCCTTAATTAGGCTAATTTATTAGTTCAATTTATCAGACGCACACACTTAAAACAAAATTTGGCGTTACCTCAGGAGTTTAGCTAGGTTTGTAAGAGGCTTCATGCTAATGTACCGCTCCAGAACAGATGACGCCTACATTTCTAATCAAAGTCCTGTTTTTCATTCGCTGTAAAACACTAGGCTTGCAGCGCTTAAGGTAAAAAAATGAACCAACAACAATTAGAAAGCATCAACAGAAAAAATGCGTGGTTGCATGATTTAGTAGAAGTCGAATTTCCTACTAAAGAAAGCATTGAAGGGCGAGCCATCTATACTCGTATGCTCGACGCTTTAACCTACGATGCTGTCGATAAAACTACGCTTTTAGAAAACGGGCAAGAGTTAACAGGGGACGACATCTTCCTTGTTGATTTTCATAGGCTTACCGTGATGTTTTCGATTCTACAGTCACAACGTTGGTCGGATAAGCACGAGCAAGAAATGATCGTGGAATACTTAACTCAGATCATTTTGACACCTGAGTTTGAGCTTTATGTCGGTTTTAAACAAGGCGAGGCTGTAGCAGCGGCAATTGTCAGCCAATATGAAGGCAACACACTTGTTTCTGACATTACCGTTTCTCAAAACTTGGATAAATCGCAGTTTGTGTGTGATTTGGCGAAAAAATTGAACGACGATCAAAAGTTGTGTGAAACAATAGTCGTAGAAAATTGATCAATGTCGGTCCCAGTTGGGGATTTGGCATTTAATATGTGCAACAACATTCTTTCTCGGCTGGGCGACACATGGTTATGCGTTTGACGCGTTTATTGGCTCTATTTTTATGCCTAGGGACGGCCGCAGTCAATGCTGACCAAACGGATTGGGAAATCAAAAAAGTACTGGTTTTACATTCGTATGAGCCCTCATACCAATGGACCAATGACATTCAACGTGGTGTCGAAGAGGGCTTTGAGCAGACCAACAGCGAAGTCAAACTATCGATCGAATACCTAGATGCTAAGCGCGTGCATTCAGATGGCTATTTTCAAAACATGGCCAACTATCTGCAGCTCAAATATCAAAACTACAAGTTTGACGGCATCATCATCTCGGACGACGCTGCATTAGAATTTTCTAAACGTTACTTACCAAACGACGAACGCACTGTACCTTTGGCATCAATAACACATAAGCGACGTTAGACTCTTTAAGCACTTCCGGTAGTATCTTGTATGAACAAGATAAAGTTACCGAAAACATCAAGCTCATCATTAAGCTACGTCCTCAGATAAAGAACTTGTATTATCTCGCAGATAGAAGCATGACATCGGAACTGGTTCATGCTCGTGTTGTAGAAGAGACGAAGAAGTTCCCTCAAATCAATTTGATTGAGCTTCGGGATGAACCTTTGGCTGAAGCTGCGGATAGGCTCTCAAAGATCAACCCAAATGATGCCGGCTGCTGACCCATTTCAACACAGAAGCGGAACAAGGCCATTACCATTCTTACCAAGAAGTGGCACACGTTATTGGCGCTAAAAGTGTTGCGCCTGTATTTGTCTTGTGGGAAATGTACTTGGAAGAACCGGGTATCTTGGGTGGATTCTTAAATCGTTCGAAGCAATATGGTCACGAAGCCGCAGAGCTAATGGCTGCCAAGTTGGGTCTATTGATGACCAAAACCGAGAACGAATTGATTTCTGAAGCCGTTTTAGATTTCGCGGCTATTCAAAAATATGGTATCAGTCGCTACGACATTCCTAAATCTGCTCACATCATCAATGCACCACCTCCTGCAGTAAAAGTTAATATCAAACTGTTGCTTTTTGCTTGTGCACTGATTGTGCTGCTTTCTTTGGTGATTGTTAGTCAGTTTATGACCATTAGCCAGCGTAAGGTGATCGATCAGAAAAACCGCAAGATAGTAACCTTACAAAAGCGCACCTTGAGTGTTCAAAAGGAGATGATTCACGTTCTTGGCTGAATTTTGTGGGTTAAGCCATCGTGAAGTTGAGATGATCGAAGTCATCAGCCCAATGCATGACGTCGGTAAGATTTCGGTTCCCGAATCTATCTTTGACAAAAATGGCAAGTAGATGAGGCTGAATGGGAAATCATGAAGCGCCATACGGTGAAAGGTTATGAATTGCTGAACAACCGTGAAGGCGAAATCACTAAGTTAGCCGCCATTGTTGCTCATGAACACCATGAGCGTTGGGACGGAACTGGTTATCCGAATGGCCTAAAAGGTGCGGAGATTCATCTCTTTGCACGTATTGTGGCGATTGCCGATGTTTTTGACGCCCTACTGAGTGAACGCTGTTACAAGCTAGCTTGGACGGTGGAAGAAGTTGTGGATCTGTTTACGCGTGAAAAAGGCAAACACTTTGATCCTACGTTGAGCCAACTTCTATTGGAGCATTTGGACGACTTTATAGAAGTGCGTTATTTATATCCAGATTCCGAAGTTTAATCCTTTCCTTTTGTACCAAGTGAAGTTTCATATTTCTTAATTTAAGGGCTTCATTCGGTGATCTCGCTTAGAAAATCATTAATTCCTCTTTCTCATTTCTACGAAATGCCAAGTCTGTCGTTTAAACATTTCTAAACTTACCTATCATGTTGATACATATTTAGTACAAATAAATAAGTCAATAAGGCCAAATAAATTGGTCAGCTAAAGTCTTTAATATATTCAGCGTCGGGGGGAAGGGTGTATGGCTATTAACAATATTAAATGTGTCATCTTTGATTGTGATGGCACGCTAGCAGACAGTGAACGCCTGTGTTGTCAGGCCTTAGTGAACGTCTTTGGCCAATACGGTGCAGAGATGAGTTTTAGTGAATGCGTAGAGCACTTCAGAGGCGGTAAGCTTGCCGATATCCTTCGTGACGCTAAAGAGTTGATGAACTTAAATGTTCCGATTGATGTGTTAGAGCCACAATACCGTGACGAGTTACAGAAACTGTTTGTCCGTCATTTAAAACCAATGGACGGCGCGAAACGACTTATCCACTTTTTAGATTCGCACAATATTGAGTATTGCGTGGCGTCTAATGGACCAAAAGATAAAATCGAATACTCGCTTGAGTTGACGGGGTTACTTGATGCGTTTAAAGGCAAAGTGTTCTCTGCGTTCGATGCGAACAGTTGGAAGCCTGAACCAGACTTGATCATGTACAGCGCGATGAATATGGGCTTTTTACCAAGTGATTGTCTGTACATTGATGATACACCTAAAGGCGTTGAAGCAGGGCTTAACGCCGGCATAAAAACCGTACAACTATACAACGGCGCACCGATTAACTTAGTCGATGACGAGCGTGTTATTCAAATTTCCCATCTAGATGAACTAAAAGAGCAGCTCTTAGGCTGCTCAGTTTAGTGACAAATATTACTCAAACTATGGATGTGTTTAAATTTAGTTTGTAGGTAAGGAGTTTGATGTAAGCACTGGATGGAGGAGAAGTTTTTTGTATGAAACCCGCAAAAGGCACATGTGAATTTTTCACCATCGGATGAAATCAGATATTCATCGCATTGGCAGAGTGGACACTGGAGATCTTCAGTGTCTTTTGTTTTGTTGTAATTATTCATATTGTTCACCAGCAGCAAAATTAAATTGGCAAGATCTAGAATAGCCGCACACCTAACCTTTGAACATTATTTAGTCGAATTCAGAGAACTATTTCGATTCACTTCAAAGTAAATTAAACGTGTATTCATCGAACGCTTGATTTAATAATTTTCCGCTCGTTTTCCCTCGACAATCTAATGGTCACTTTTTGTCCGTTGCCGTTGAGCGAGCATAAAAAAGCTCCAAATTGGGAGCTTTTTTAGCGTGTTCGTGTTTTAGGCTGTTCGGTATCGCTTCAATACTTCGCCAAGGGATTGAGAAGCTTTAGTTAAGTTTGCCACACCAGTTGTCGATTGTTCGGCAACTTCACGAATAGTATTGGATTGCGAGCGAATGTCAGACAACTCAGAAGCGATGTCATTCGCGACGGCACTTTGTTCTTCAGCAGACGTTGAAATCTGAATACTCATATCCATTAATGAACGTGCAGAGTCGGCAATTGCAGTGACGTCACCACCAATTTCGTCAATTAACTGACTGCTTGTTTGTGCTTGTTGAACCGTACGGTCAGTGATAGACGCAATGTTCTGGCTTTCCGTTTGCAATTTCTCAATCATCGCTTGGATTTCGACGGTTGCCTGTTGCGTGCGGCTAGCAAGGGTACGAACTTCATCCGCCACTACGGCAAAACCACGACCTTGTTCACCAGCGCGCGCCGCTTCAATAGCTGCATTTAACGCGAGAAGGTTAGTTTGTTCTGAAATCGCGTTAATCGTGGTAATCACATCGTTAATCTGTGTCGTGTTTTCGTTCAAACTGCTAACAGATGCGGATGCTTGTTCGATGTAACTGGATAGTGTTTCGATTTCTGAAATGACGCTTTGAACCTGACTACGGCTATTTTCGATTTGCTGAGCATCTTGATCTGATTGCAACGTAGCTTGCTGAGAGATACTTGAGACTTCTTTTGCTGAAGCCGTCATCTCTTTCATCGCAGTCGCAACAGAATCGAGCGTCTGGTATTGATGTGCGATTTGCGTTTCGCTGAGCTTCATGTCTTGCTCAAACGCTGCTGATGTTTCACTTAACGTGTTGACATTGTCTTTTACATTGTTGACAAGTTCTGTCAGCGTATCCATTGATTTATCTAGTGCGCAACCAATCGTACCAAACTCATCACGACCCGGATGAAAACCTAGGCGAGAAGTTAAGTCACCTTCACCAATTTTCTGCGTAGTGGTGTATAGCACCCAAAGCGCACCACCAAGGAAAGTCGCAACCCAGTAAGTGAAAAGGGCGAATGGTACCATCCAAAGCAAGCTAAGAAGGAAAGAGGTTAAAGCGTCAGATTTTGCTTGCTCAAACTGGCGTGAAAGGTTTTCTGTCAGTTGGATTGCCTGACCTGAACTCAGCTTCGCATAAACCGTCACGGTGCCGTTGTTGAATTTGGCATCATTAACGTTGCTTACGTTTACCACGCCATTCACACTCGCTACGTTTTGTATTTGAGCTTGAACTATGCCTGAGAGCTTCGCTTCTGCCGCAAGGATAGATTGCTGCTCAAACTGTTGAATATCATTGAAATAACGGCTTCCCGCCACTGAAGTTAAAGTCACTAGGAATAGAAGGAAAATGACCCACATTTTGTCGTTGATAGACATCTTTATAAATAACCTGTCTATCGTTCTAAACTCAACTTCTCTCATTTATAGCTCCATTTGAGATGAAAAGGGGATGAACAAACTTAGAGATATATCGAAACAAAATATGCGATGGTTATCAGCAAAATATGTAACGAGAGGTTGATAGATTTCAAAATATGAGATCAATGATCGCTTATAACAGTACGTCGTCTCCATAAATGACAAAAAACTAAATAAAAACTGACAGTTTGTTAAAGAAAGGGTGGGTGTAATTTAATGCAATTGATGAACGAGAGGGTGTTATTAGAGCAAACGTTTACTTATGATTTCTGTCATAGCTTTCTAAAACTTTACTTCTCGCTGTCATGAATGTGTCATATAAAGGCTATAAAAAGGAGTTGCTGTCATCGATGAAGAAAAGAAATGGCAGTAGAGATTGAAGCAAGCAGCTTCAGGAGATGTAAAACAAAGGAGGTCACAATGAGCGACCAATATCAAAACGACGAATGCCTAGAGATGCTAGATGCTCTTGAAATCGGTATTATCTTGTCGGACTACATTGGCTCAGAAGACGAAGCCGAATAAGTACAATTAGTACTCTCATCGCGTCACAACAGACGTTATACTAAGTTCATGTAAGACGAGCCAAAAGGCCACTCACAGCGTCTAATGAACTTTCTAGCCCACCTGCATATTGCAGATCACTGTAATAGCCATTTAATGGGAAACTTGCTTGGAGATTTCGTAAAGGGAGATCCAAGCAAGCAATATCAGACTGATATTTCCAATGGCATCAAACTTCACCGTTTCGTTGATCGCATTACCGACCATCATGCTCTTGTTGAAGAATGTAAACCGCACTTCACAGGTGTTGCTCGACGTTTCGCCCCCATCGCACTTGATATGTTTTGGGACCATTGTTTAGCGAAACACTGGCGAACATTCAGCCCGCAACCTTTAGATTCTTTCGTTCGTTATGCGTATTGCGAAGTGAACAAACAAATCTTTGACGACCTTCCTCCGCGATTTTTATTGCTTCACAGCCGAATGTGGAGTGACGGTTGGCTACAGTCATATCAAGACTTAGAAAACATCGAGTTTGCTCTTCATCGAATGTCCCAAAGAAGCCCAAGAATGGCTGACTTAACGACAACGTTCGAAGTTTTGGACAATGAATATGAGCAATTGGAAGCGAAATTTGCTGCTCTATATCAAGATGTGTTGCGTCAATCCGCTGAGTATCATCAACAGTTAATTAATTCATAACGTCTTGACTGCTAAAGGTAGTATGACCAAAGGGGGGCTGGTAAACTCTGCGCTCCAAAAATTATGAGGTTTATCATGTCCGTTAATTTCGCTGATCTTGGCATTGAACAACAGTTGGTTGATACCCTAAGCGGTATGAATATCGTTGCCCCGACACCTGTTCAGGAAAAGTCGATTCCGCATGTGTTGGAAGGTAAAGATCTACTGGCTGCCGCTCAAACCGGTACAGGTAAAACGGCTGCATTTGGTTTGCCGATCATTCAAACGGTTCAGCAAAAGAAACGAAACGGAACACCGCAAGCACTGATTCTTGTGCCAACGCGTGAACTTGCTCAGCAAGTAATGGATAACCTGACGCAGTACTCAGCAAACACCGATCTTAAAATTGTTTGTGTTTATGGTGGTACCAGCATTGGCGTGCAAAAGAGAAAGCTGGAAGAGGGCGCTGACATTCTGATCGCGACGCCTGGTCGCTTGCTTGACCACTTGTTTAACGGCAATGTAAACATCTCTAAAACAGGCGTTCTCGTGCTTGATGAAGCAGACCGCATGTTAGACATGGGCTTCTGGCCAGATCTGCAACGCATTCTTCGTCGACTACCTCAAGATAAACAGATCATGTTGTTCTCAGCAACATTTGAGAAGCGCATCAAAACCATCGCGTACAAACTGATGGACTCTCCAGTTGAAGTGGAAGTGTCGCCAGCAAACACGACTGCAGAAACCGTTAAGCAGATGGTTTATCCAGTTGATAAAAAGCGCAAGCGTGAGCTACTTGCTTACTTAATTGGTTCTCGTAACTGGCAGCAAGTGTTGGTATTTACTAAAACCAAACAAGGCAGTGATGAGTTAGCGAAAGAGCTAAAGCTGGATGGCATCAAAGCGGTTTCTATCAACGGCGATAAATCACAAGGTGCTCGTCAACGTGCGCTTGATGAATTCAAAGAAGGCAAAGTACGTGCGCTGATCGCGACAGATGTAGCGGCTCGTGGTTTGGACATTCAAGAGTTAGAACAAGTAGTTAACTTCGACATGCCATTCAAAGCCGAAGATTATGTTCACCGCATCGGTCGTACTGGCCGTGCAGGTAAGTCTGGTTTGGCCGTTTCTTTGATGAGCCGCGATGAAGAGTATCTATTGCATGCTATCGAAAACCTGCTTGACCAACGTTTGCCGCAAGAATGGTTAGAAGGCTTTGAGCCGAGTTTAATCGAAGAGGTTGAACCGGAGCGCAATAGCGGTGGTCGTCGTAAGAGTCGTTCATCAGAAAAACGCAAGATGAAGGCGAAACTGGCGATTCATAAAAACCGTGGTAAGAACCGAAAATAAAAAGATGATGGTATTCATCAGTAACTCTGATTATGCCGTCTTTGCTTCCCGGTAGGCTTCAAGCGTTTGTGGCATTGCCAATAAGTAGCCTTGATACATATCGAAACCGAGCTTTTTCATTAAGTTAAGTTGATGCTCGGTTTCAATTCCTTCTATAACGGTTTTTGAGCGAATATCTTTTGCCAAAGACAACGCTTCCATCAAACAAGAAAAATCACCATTCTCATATCTCAATAACAACGAACGATCGATTTTAATGATGTTGGGTTTTACACACCTAACGCGTTCTATTGTTGAAGCATCAATGCCGTAATCGTCTATTGCCAATAAATAGCCGTTATCGCTTAGCTCTTTTGTTGCTTTGTATAAGAAGTTTTCGTCGCTCGCATCGAGCTCTACCAATTCCATCACAATCTGTTCACGGCACAAATCCGCTTCAATAATGGATTGCTTTAATAAGTTGCTATAGGAAATGTCTTTTGCGAGCATTTCTGCCGCTTTTGGTAGAACGTTGAGAAAGAGCTTTTTATTGCGGAATTTGGATTGACCAAAGTTACTGATGTGAATAAGGCGGCTTAGTCTCTCAACGTTGATTTGATCTTCTGTAGGAATCGTAGTGGATTGAAAGAACTGGTCAGGTCGAATCATTAAGCCGTCTTGGTTACTGATACGAACCAAGGCTTCTAGACCGATAATGGAAAGATCTTTTTGATAAATAGGTTGAAACACGCTTCGCAATGTCAGCTGCTTATATTGCGCGATGTACTGACCATCTACTTGTTTTAAAATGCAGCTAAGCAGCTGCGAGATACTCATCATTATTGTTGTAACCTAGACCAAGACACTGTATTGATGCTTAACTGATTGTTGTGCATCTAGTTTTACTTTAGTTTCTTGAATCTAAGCGGGGAGCGTAGGCAAGGCAAGCGAGATAGCTTAACACACTCAGAAATATCGACCCGCCTCAAACAAATCGCTGAATGAACTGATAATCTACCCGTTGCTATTTGATGCTACCACTGTAAAACCGCATACAGTTGAATGTACTTTCTCACCTGCTGTTGTTTATTGGAACGTCGTAAAGGGTGGCCGAATTTGATGTAACAAGGGCTGATCCCAAAACGTGTATCTAATGAATGAGTCAGCTGCGATTCGCTGGTAAAGAGGGTAATGCCTTGCTCTGTATACTCGTTAATCGGTTCTGGTAATTCTCCCATCCACCAGTGCAACAGCTCACGGCTGGTTTTGCTGCGACTGATCCAATGATCGCTGACTAAAAACAATAGGTCGTTAGGCTGCAGGGCATAACCATATTCACTTTGCCATTCCGTTATCGAAGAGAGCAGGTTCTCTCGGCATGAGTTACCAGCGCTGACTAAATGGTGGCTCAATACCCAAACCGTTCCAATTTCAGATGAGATGAGGTAGTGGTGTGGCAGGTCGGGGGCATCAAGTACTTCAATAGGTTTGATGGTACTGCTATGACCAAAGTGACGAAAAGTGTGCTCCATGCGTCGAGCAAATGCGAGGCCGAGATGGTGTTCACTCATACCTTGGTTATGTACCGCAGGATAATGCTTCTCACACAGTTTGAGACAATCGTCCTGAAAATCATTGACACTTTGGATGACTAAGTCGAGTAGCAAAGAATATCCCTTAACGGTTAACAAATTGAACGGCGAAAGGTTAGCATAGTCCTTTTAGGATAGACTAATTTAGATAGGCAACTTCTTGATCTAAACATCAAAATTGAGAATAGAGTTCCGCAGGTAAAATATGATCAAACTAGAAAGAGCACAAAAAGAAGCATTGGCGACAGCTATACAAGATTACATGCAAGACGAGTTGGAAGTGGAAATAGGCCAGTTCGACAGTGAGTTTTTGATTGATTTCATCACTGAAAAATTAGCGCCTATCTACTACAACAAGGGCATCGAAGACGCCAAAACCGTGATCGAACGACGCATGTTAGAAATGACGGATGAACTGTATGAGATAGAGCAAGAAGTTCAACTCTAAGTGTCCGATTTTTAAATGGTTTGAAGTTCCTTCTAATTTTTCGAACAAGTTGTTTAAAAAGGTATTATTGGTTTGATGTAAAGGATGGTAAATAATCTGTTGCATACAAGGCAAATAAGTTAATGTTGTGTTTCTTGCTCAACATCAACTTAGGAAGATATCTAGGAACGTGAGATGGAAACACTGGTAAAGAACTACAACGTGCCGGCGAGAGCGATGCATTGGATTTCAGCGCTTTGCATTATCGGCTTGTTTGCTGTGGGTCTGTGGATGGTCGATTTAAGCTACTACAGTGAATGGTACCAAACCGCGCCACATTATCACCGCTCTGTGGGCATTTTACTGGCAATACTCACTTTAGGTCGCATCGTATGGAAACATGTGACGGCGTCACCAAAAGTAGAAGGTAAACCTTACGAGGTAGCTGCAGCAAAAGCCGCACACGGGGTTATGTACCTGTTGCTTATTACTATCTTTGTTTCAGGTTACCTCATCTCAACATCTGATGGTCGCGGTATCGAAGTATTTAACTGGTTTACCGTACCAAGTGCAGGGGAGTTATTCCCTGGTCAATCAGACATTGCAGGTGAAATCCACTTTTATGCAGCTTGGGCTGTGATCCTAATGGCAGGATTGCATGCTGCTGCTGCACTCAAACATCACTTTATCGATAAAGACAACACATTAAGAAAAATGTTAGGAGCTTCAAAATGAAAAAGTCACTTTTCGCTACAGGATTAGCAATCGCTATGGCACTACCGTTTGGTGCTAACGCTGCAGATTATGTTATCGATACTAAAGGTGCTCACGCATCTATCAACTTCAAAGTTAGCCATCTAGGTTACAGTTTCATCAAAGGTCGTTTTAATACATTTTCTGGTGACTTTTCTTTTGATGAAAACAACCTCGCGGACTCTAAAGTAAACGTAGTGGTTGATACGACAAGCCTTGACTCAAACCATGCTGAGCGTGACAAGCACATCCGTAGCGGTGATTTCATCGACGCAGGTAAATACAGCGAAGCGACGTTCAAGAGTACAAAAGTTGTAGACAAAGGTGACGGTAAACTAGACGTAACGGGTGACCTTACTCTTCATGGTGTAACGAAACCAATCACAATCGAAGCGGAATTTGTTGGTGCAGGTAACGACCCATGGGGTGGTGAGCGTGCAGGCTTCATTGGTCAAACTCGTCTTGAGCTTGCTGATTTTGAAATCCCAGTAATGGGTTCTTCAAGCTATGTTGATATGGAACTGCACATCGAAGGTGTAAAGAAGTAACTTCTAGTTTCTCACGATATACTTCGTTTTTAACGACATAAATGAAGAAAGTGCTCTTATATAAGAGTAATGCCGATCAGTTAAGA
>NZ_JPRD01000036.1 GCF_000817815.1 Vibrio owensii CAIM 1854 = LMG 25443 | reverse complement strand
CGAATCCCGAATCCCAAAAAACAAAAAGGGTTGACGTGCATACGCCAACCCTTAAGAATTTCCAGCTTCTCGCTTATTTATCAGCTAGCTTTTCTTCAAGCTCAGCCAATTTCTTTTCCATCTCTGTCAGCTTTTGACGTGTAC
This sequence comes from Vibrio owensii CAIM 1854 = LMG 25443, assembly GCF_000817815.1. Classification (GTDB taxonomy): domain Bacteria; phylum Pseudomonadota; class Gammaproteobacteria; order Enterobacterales; family Vibrionaceae; genus Vibrio; species Vibrio owensii. Next base: position 70,973 of record NZ_JPRD01000036.1, on the reverse strand, counting down.
GCAGTAGAACTTGAGTTTGTACGTCGAATTCTTCACGGCTAACAACGTCTAGCTTGTTTAGCTGACCTTGGATTACTTGGCGAACTTTTTGATCAACATCCGCGCCTAGCTCTTTTACTGGCTGTGGCATTGATTCGTGAATTTGTTTAGCGATTTGCTCTAATTTCTTTGGGTCAAACATAGTGGCTAAAACTCCTTTTGATTTGCCCACATTCTATGTAAATGATACGGGAAAGTCGCCATTTAGATGGTAAAAAAGAGAGCAGCAATAAAAAAGGTCACCGAAGTGACCTTTTTCTTAGTGCTTTATGCTTACTTGTTATCTGCTAATTCGCGGTGAGCGGCTTTCGCTTCATCCACACGAGCTAGCTTTTCCAAGTCTTTGTCTTCAACAAACACTGGCAATGGCTTGTGTTTCTCAGCTAGGTAGCTGTAAATCACAGGCAGTACGAATAGCGTAAACAGGGTACCGATCGCCAGACCGGCAACGATTACGATACCGATACTAAAGCGCTGAGCCGCACCTGCACCCGTTGCGTACATCAGTGGGATAAGACCTGCAATCATCGCTGCCGTCGTCATCAGGATTGGACGAAGACGAACTTTCGCCGCTTCCATTACCGCATCGATACGAGACAGTTTGTTGTGTAACTGCTCTTCTTTCGCTACCTCACAGATCAAGATACCATGTTTGGTGATCAGACCAACCAGAGTAATCAAACCAACCTGCGAGTAGATGTTCATCGATGCTGTTCCCCACGCCAGAGCAATCAATGCACCACATACCGCTAGCGGCACCGATACCATGATTACGATTGGATCGCGGATAGATTCAAACTGAATCGCCAGCACTAGGAAGATGATCGCCAGTGCCAAACCGAATGTTGCGTATAGTGCGCTACCTTCCGTTACGAACTGACGAGCTTCACCCATGTAATCATGGTTGTAGCCTGATGGCAGTTTGTTTTGTGCTACGTCTTCGAACCAGTGGATCGCATCACCCATTGCTACACCTGGAGCAGGTACTGAACCAACCGTTGCTGAGTTTAGCTGGTTGAAGTGAGGCAGTGAGCGAGGCTCTGCGACAACATCAATCGTGATTAAGCTGCCCAGTGGTACTGCTTTGCCGTCAACTGAACGTACGTAGTAGTTCTTCATCGATTCTGGGTTCAGACGCCACTTACGTTCAACTTGAGGGATAACCTCGTATGAACGACCATTTAGGTCGATACGGTTTACGTAGCCATCCGCCATCATGGTACTTAGCGTAACACCAATGTCTTGCATGGTTACGCCGTAAGCACCTGCTTTGTCCTTGTCGATGCTGATCTTCATTGTTGCTGAATCGTAGTTAAGATCCAGATCCGAGTAGACGAACATTGGGCTCGTTGCCACGTCAGTTAAGATATCGCTTGCGATAGTAAACAAGCTCTCGAAGCTGTTTGGTGTGGTGATAACGAACTGGATTGGCAGGCCTGAACCTGCACCAGGAAGCTCAGGCATTTGGAATGCGGTTACTGACATACCTGGTACGTGAGAAACTAGGTCGCCTACACGTTTAGTGATGTCTGCTTGGCTTGCTTCTCGTTCACTCCAAGGCTTCAGAGTTGCTAGACCGAATGCTTGGTTAGACTTCATTACGCCAGAAAATATTTGAGCATATTCAACTTCAGGTTGGTCACTTAGTATCTTGTTGACCTGCTGCATTGTATTTTCGATGAAATCTAGGTTTGCATTAGATGGCGCATTACCCATTAGAACAACAACACCTTTATCTTCCGAAGGTGCCAGTTCACTTGGAATGAACTTGAACAGAATCGGCAAGCTTGCGAACACAATGATTGCAAACGCGATGATCACTGGACGGTGCGCCATAACAGAAGTTAGCATTTTCTCGTAACGGTTGGTCATGCCATCTAATACGTGATGCACCTTTTGCTCAAACTTGCTTGGTTCTTCATTTGCTTTAAGCATTTTTGAACACATCATCGGTGACAGAGTTAATGCGATGATACCGGATACAAATACCGCACCTGCTAGGGTTAATGCGAACTCTTTAAATAGCGAACCTGTAATACCTCCCATCAGTGCAATCGGAGCGTATACCGCACCTAGCGTTAGGGTCATTGCGATTACTGGTACCGCAATTTCACGTGTACCAATGATGGCTGCACGGAATGGTGATTCGCCCTCTTTAATGTGACGGTCGACGTTCTCAAGAACAACGATCGCGTCATCCACCACTAGGCCGATGGCGAGTACCATTGCCAGAAGTGTCATCAAGTTCCACGAGAAGCCCATTGCCTGCATCACCATGGCGACACCAATCAGTGATAGTGGGATGGTAACGATAGGAATTACAACCGCACGGAATGAACCTAGGAATAGGGTAATAACCACCAGTACGATAACAGCTGCTTCAAGAATGGTTTTCACAACTTCGTGAATGGATTCATTGATTGCGATGGTTGAATCGTACATCACGTTCATTTTGATGTTGCTTGGCAGGTTGCGCTCTAGTTGAGGCAACAGGTCTAGTACATCTGCCGCAATGTTGATTGGGTTAGCGCTTGGTGCTGCGTTGATCGCTGCAACTACAGCTTCCTGGCCGTTCGCACTTGCGCGGTAAATATCGTGGCTCTTCTCTAGCGTGACTTTTGCAATATCTCCAAGGCGAATCACGTCACCTTCGCCAGTTTTAACAACCAGAGCTTCTAGCTCAGCAACGTTGGATACCTGAGTATCTGCGCTACCGTTGTAAAGAACGAACTCACCTGTTGCCTGACCAGTTGCGGATTGGTAGTTGTTGGCATTCAGTACTGTCATTACATCAGTTGCAGTCAGCTTAAGTGCACCCATTTTCGCTGGATCTAGCCATACACGCAGCGCATATTTTATACCACCGTATAGGTCAACTTTAGAGACACCGTTTACCGTAAATAGCTGTGGGTTGATTACACGCTCGAGGTAGTCAGTGATCTGGCTTGAAGACAACTCATTACTGGTGAAGCCAATGTACAGTACTGCGGTAGTCGAACCAGTCGACATGGTTACTGTTGGGTCTTCTGCTTCTTTTGGAAGTTGTGAACGGACCGAGTTTGTTTTCGCCAGAATGTCAGACAGTGCTGCGTTTGGGTCAGTGTTCAACTTCATGTTTACGGTTATGGTAGACTTACCAAGCACTGAGGATGAAGTCATGTAGTCGATATTATCGGCCTGCGCAACGGCTTGCTCCAAAGGTTGGGTAATAAAGCCTTGGACCAGATCGGCACTTGCACCGTAATAACTGGTGGTAACGGTAACCACCGTATTGGTCATTTCAGGGTATTCACGAACCTGCATCTTGAATACGGCTTGTAAACCAAGCAACGCAATCAAAAAGCTGATCGATACCGCTAAAACTGGACGTTTTATAAAAACATCAGTAAAGCGCATGATGCCTCCAATTAAAGCATTGGTGTTTCAGCAGGTGGTGTCAGTGCCGAATTTTCAACGATGGTTACTTTCGCGTGGTTACTTAGACGGACTTGCCCCGACGTTACTACCACATCACCTGGTTTCACGCCTTCTAGAATATGCGCGATGTCTTTAGTACGTTCGCCCACTTTTACCACGTGTTGCTTAACGCGTTTTTCACCGTCTTCTTCAGTTACGATGTACACGTTGTCACCATATAGGGTAAAAGTGATGGCCGTTTGCGGCAGCGTTACTTGGTTGTCTAACTTCGGTAGAATGATGTTTGCACGAGCGAACATACCACTACGAAGTTTGCCATCGCTGTTTGGAATGTCAGCTTGAACTTGGATTAGACCACTTTGAACGTTAACCGCAGGCTCGATAGCAGAGATAGAACCTTTGAATGGCTTATCAGGGTAAGCATCCACAAAGATGTCTACTTCTTGGTCTAGCTTGATGCGAGAGATGTCTGTTTGAGGCACGGTGAAACGCAAGCGCATTACTGTTGTGTCTTCAAGACGCACGATGTCAGTACCTGCTTGTAGGTATTGACCAAGATAAACGTTACGAATACCAACTACACCAGCGAAAGGCGCTTTGATTTCACGGCGGTCGATGGTCGCTTTAAGACTTTCGATATCCGCTTTCAGTGAGAAGTAGTTTGCTTCTGCTTCGTCATACGCTTCTTTAGAGATAGAACCTTTTTTGAAAAGGCCTTGGTAGCGTTTGTACTTAGCTTGAGCCGCTGGCAGTTTAGCTTGAGAGCTCTTAAGGTTTGCGATTTCTACTTCAGAGTCTAGAAGAACCAAAGGCTGGCCCTCTTCAACTTGAGTACCAGAGTCGAAAGAAATCTTATCGATCACACCGCTGGTTTCGTTCGCAACAGTGACACCTTGGTTAGGTTCAATGAAGCCGATCGCCTCGATAACAGGAACCCAATCAACCGCTTGTACTTCTGTTACGGTTACTGGGAATTCTGGTTCCGGACGATTCGCCATGTATTCAGCAATTTTCTGTTGCTTGAATAAGTTGAAACCTATCACGCTTCCGAACAGAAGAATCGCGATAAGTAACATAAAGAAAGTCCACTTTTTCACTCTATTAAGAACTCCAAGTTAGTGTTTAATAATTGCATCCCAGCTGGCTTCAACGGCTGCTTCCAACGCGTCTTCATCCAACTGATAAAATCCCAAAGCATGTTTTCTAGCAAGCGCAACACTAGCTTCGAAACTTAACCCTGAAAGAATTTCGTTATCGAGAAGTTTAAATACCCCTTCCACTTTGCCTTGATTAAAAAGACGATCTACTTGGGCAAACATTTGCCTTTCAAGTTCCCGAGTACTTTTACGATTTCCACAAGGCAGTGATTCATATTGGACACGATTACTTAAGGTGTCTAAATTTGATCCAGCAAGGTGCCAAATATTGAGCCACATAGTGCGGTAACGCTCTTTCAGGGGCATATCGTCATGAACATCCGCTTGAACGGCCTCCGCGATACGTTTGGTAACGGTAAGGCGGACTTCTTCTAAAAGATGTTCTTTATCTGAGAAATATCGATAAATCGTGCCTGCTGCGACACCTGCTTCAGTTGCGAGCTTTTGCATGGATAGACCATGAAAACCCGATTCAGCAATTAAGCGTTCGGCAGCTGCGATGATTTGCTCGTATTTATCTCCAGTAGTGTTATAGGTCATAACCACACCACCAAATGAATGAACGTTCATTCATTATAGCGCAAAGACTGGTCAGTTATGCAACAAAATGTTGCAACTCTCTGTGTAAAAATTACGTGAAAATGACCGTAGCTTTCACACACTCACCCCTTTATCATAGGCGCCACTATTTCCACCCGCAGAGAATTTTTATGAAGCTGAACCCCAGACAAGACGAAGCCGTTAAGTACGTATCAGGCCCATGCTTGGTGCTAGCGGGCGCTGGTTCGGGTAAAACTCGTGTTATTACCAATAAAATCGCTTATTTGGTTCAGCAGTGTGGCTACAAGGCACGCAATATTGCTGCGGTAACCTTTACCAACAAGGCGGCACGCGAGATGAAAGAGCGTGTTGGTCAAACGTTAGGTAAATCTGAATCGAAAGGTCTGATGGTCTCGACGTTCCACACGTTAGGGTTGAACATCATCAAGCGCGAGTACAAGCACCTTGGCTTGAAAGCGGGCTTCTCATTGTTTGATGATCAAGACCAGCTTGCGCTGCTCAAAGAGCTAACAGAGAAGCAGCTTGATGGTGACAAAGACTTGTTGCGCCAACTTTTGAGTTCAATCTCGAACTGGAAGAACGACATGCTGACACCGGAGCAAGCCAAAGCGCTGGCTCAAGGTGAGCAACAACAACTATTTGCGTTCTGCTTTGAGATGTACCAAAAGCAGATGAAGGCGTATAACGCGCTTGATTTTGACGACTTGATTTCCCTACCCGTGCAACTGCTGCGTAATAACGAAGAAGTGCGTCAACGCTGGCAAAATCGCATTCGCTACTTATTGGTGGATGAATATCAAGATACCAACACTAGCCAATACGATTTGGTGAAGCTCATCGTTGGCGAGCGCGGTCGTTTAACTGTTGTAGGCGACGATGACCAATCCATCTATTCATGGCGTGGCGCTAAGCCGCAAAACTTGGTGTTGCTTGGTGAAGACTATCCAAATTTGCGCTTGATTAAGTTGGAGCAGAATTACCGTTCGACTAGCCGTATTCTGCGTGCAGCTAACATCTTGATTGCGAATAACCCACACGTGTATGAGAAATCGCTGTTCTCGGAAATTCCTGACGGTGAAAAGCTCAAAGTGTTGCTAGCTAAAAATGAAGAGCACGAAGCGGAGCGCGTAACGGGTGAATTGATTGCGCACAAGTTCCTAAACCGCACCGAATATAAAGACTATGCTATTTTATATCGTGGTAACCACCAATCACGTTTGATTGAAAAGTCATTGATGCAAAACCGTGTGCCATACAAACTGTCTGGCGGCACGTCTTTCTTCGCTCGAGCAGAGATCAAAGACATTATGGCGTACCTACGTGTATTGGTGAACCCAGATGATGACAACGCGTTCCTACGTATTGTGAATACGCCGCGTCGTGAAATTGGTCCCGTGACTCTAGAGAAGTTGGGTAGCTACGCCAACATGCGTGGTAAGAGCTTGTTTGAAGTCAGCTTTGAAATAGGATTGGAGCAGCACCTAACCGGCCGTGGCCTAGAGAACCTACGCCGTTTCACGCAATGGTTGGTAGCTATTGCTGATCAAGCTGAGCGAGGTGATACGGTTGAAGCGGTGCGTTCGCTTGTACGTGATATTCATTACGAAGATTGGCTATACGAAACGTCAGCAAGCCCGAAAGCGGCGGAAATGCGTATGAAGAACGTTTCTGATCTTTATTCTTGGATTGTGGCCGATCTAGAAGGCGACAACTACGACCAAGAAGAGAAGACGCTAAAAGAGGTGGTTCAACGTCTTACCCTACGCGACATGATGGAACGTGGTGAAGAAGATGAAGATAGCGATGCGGTTCAATTGATGACCCTGCACGCTTCAAAAGGCCTCGAGTTCCCCTTCGTGTATTTGATTGGTTCGGAAGAGGGCATTCTGCCGCACCAAACCAGTATTGATGAAGACAACGTTGAAGAAGAACGCCGCCTAATGTACGTGGGTATTACCCGTGCTCAGCGCGAGCTGACTTTTACCATGTGTAAGGAACGTCGACAGTTTGGTGAATTGATCAAGCCGACGCAAAGCCGCTTCTTAGATGAGCTGCCATTTGACGACGTTGAATGGGAAGTAAACAAAAAGCCAGTATCGGCAGAAGAGCGTATGGCAAAAGGCCAAGCACACATCGCCAATATTCGAGCAATGTTTAAGAAGTAGTGCAGCGTTGTTACGACGGACTAAAAACAAAAAGGCTTGCCATGTGGCAAGCCTTTTTCGTTGATGTCTTTATTATAGACCTTCAATCATGTGGTCGATGGCTGCGATGATTTCGTCATCAGAACAGTCCATACACGTACCTTTAGCTGGCATCGCGTTGAAGCCTTGGATTGCATGGTTGGTCAGCACGTCTTTGCCTTGTACAATACGTGGTGCCCAATCTGCCGCATCACCAGTTTTCGGTGCACCGTTCACGCCAGATGCGTGACAAGCAATACAGAAAGTACCGTAAACTGACGCACCATCACGTGGACCAGTTGGCTCTGCTTTTACTGGTTCTGCTCCTGCAAGATAAACATCACCGACAGGTTTGATGCGTTCTGCGATCGCATCGTATTCAGTTTGGCTGATGTCAGAAGCTAAAGCTGCCGTAGAGAAAGTTAAGGCAGCGAACAAAACGCTAATCATTCGTCGAGACATATCCATTAAACCCACTTCACATTCCCGAGGTAAGTGACTTACCTATTTATATAGTTAGAGTATTTAGAGCCGTTGGAGAAAGTTTTACGCGATTGCTTCTATAGTGAGCAGAAAACCTTATCTAACGGTCTAGAGTGATTAAACAACCAAGTTGCAGCTGTTAAATCAATGTAAATAATGGGTGATTATATCCCGATAACTTGTTGCAATAAACAACAAGTTATCCATGACAGGGCGTGAATCACATCAAAAATTCTCTTTAAAGGCAGATAACTGTCGAAAAAGAGACCAAACGAGAAAAAAAGTAAAAAAAGTACTAGACGGCATAGTGTGATATCCGTATTATTCCTCTCCGCCGATGGGGCATGCGCCCGTAGCTCAGTTGGATAGAGCGTTGGCCTCCGGAGCCAAAGGTCGAAGGTTCGAATCCTTTCGGGCGTGCCATTCCGGAATACAAATCAAAGGCACGAACATAGTGGTGGCTATAGCTCAGTTGGTAGAGCCCTGGATTGTGATTCCGGTGGTCGCGAGTTCGAATCTCGTTAGCCACCCCATTATTTCGGTAACTCATTAAGTTGATGAAGTTTCCAGTTTTGATTCAGATATCCCAAGAGTCGAAACAAAATTCGTCGGTGAATAGCGCAGCTTGGTAGCGCATCTGGTTTGGGACCAGAGGGTCGGGGGTTCGAATCCCTCTTCACCGACCACTATTTAGTTTATGGCTATAATAGAGCGGTAAACAGAAAAAATTGATGGTGGCTATAGCTCAGTTGGTAGAGCCCTGGATTGTGATTCCGGTGGTCGCGAGTTCGAATCTCGTTAGCCACCCCATTAATTAAGGTGACTTCTTAGTTGAAGTATCCTGTCTGATTTGAGAGAATCAGCAAATACAGTTCGGTGAATAGCGCAGCTTGGTAGCGCATCTGGTTTGGGACCAGAGGGTCGGGGGTTCGAATCCCTCTTCACCGACCACTATTTAAAGCCTCAGTCGAAAGACTGGGGCTTTTTTACGTTTGAAATTTAGAGTGTTGGGAGCAGAGGGTCGTGGGCTGGAGCGCCAGTCCGCAGGGAGCCCTGCCGCGTCGAATCCTCTTTACCGACCACCATTAGAAAGCCTGCTTTTTAGCAGGCTTTCGTCGTTTTAGAGCTTATGATCTTACTTGGACTAGATGAGTCGGTAGTATTTCAATGGGTTTGAACCCAAGTGGGGGTTCGCCTGAAGTTAGAATATGGCTCTTCACCTACTACGATTTAAAGCCTCAACCGAATTTTGCATTTCTTACTCTCAAAAACTCTCACTTCATTTTCAATTCCATCAAAATGTACAGCTCTGGGAGCTTTTGACCACCCATGATCCAAATGCTTTTCGAGCTGACAAAAGAAACCCCAGCACGGTGGCTGGGGTTTTGTATTTCTTGAGTTGAGTGCTTTATTGAGCGAGCGTTTTTAGAATTTCGTTGAGCTCAACCGTCTCTTTTACTTCATAGTTTGGCTTGATATCGGTTGGATTTTCTGTGCCTGCTTCGTTAACCCACACACTCAGAATGCCCATGTTGTTGGCACCCGCAATATCGACTGGTAGAGAATCACCAATATGAATCGCTTCTTCTGGTTTCGCGTCAACAAGGTTGAGTGCTTTGTGGAAGATACTTGCAGCAGGCTTCTCTTCGGGCTCTTCGCCACCAACGATAATGTGATCCACCCACTCACTCATTTGTGTCGCTTTGAGCTTTGGGTGCTGCGAGAAGATAGGGCCGTTAGTGATTACCACCAATTTGTAGTGTTGGCGTAGCTCAGTCAGCATTTCCTTCACGCCTGGGAAGAAGGTAAAAGCCCCCATTCGAGCTGAATCGAAGAAGCTTTGTGCCTGCTGCGCTTGTTCTGCATCGATCTCGATGCCTTGTTCTGCCAAGATGGTTTGGATTAAACCGCAGCGGAACGCATTTTCATCTGGCAGTAGAGCAATAAGCTGAGGGAATTCGTCGTTTAGCTTCTTATACACACCTTGTAAGTAGCGTTGCACGAAGGCTGTGGAGTCAGCGACCTGAGGGTAAGTTTGAGCAATCCAGTCCGCAAACTCTTGTCCTGCTACTTTATCGGCTTGAGATGTGCCACATAAAGTCTCGTCCATATCAAAAAATATCGCTTTAAGCACAGGGGCTCCTTCATTCACTACTCGACGTTAGAGTTTGATTATCTCTTATCTCACTCAAAATGACAGTGGAAAGCGCAAAACTGGTGGCTGATCTTCTCTTTTCCCCCACCAAAGCCCCAGTTCAGAGAGCGTTTTCAATCCATAGAAAACTAGCTTAATCACAAAATCGCATAATTGACGCATAACCTAGGTTAGGTGACAGATTTCATTTGTTTTGCAGAACTGCTCACGTTTTCACCTCTATGTATGTAGGGGAATTTTGGCTTTTTATGTATGCAGACTATTTTGTTAGTAACATTTTATGTCGAAAAATCCCAATAAGAACGGAATATTGTTTGGTAAATGTTAATAATTACGAGTGAATAATAGGGATACTATCAATAGTGAGTTTATGCGTAAATTTAGAGCATTTTTCTGTTTTTATTGGTGCGTAACGCACAAAAATGGTGTGCTATGAAAATGGTTAAATACTTGTTAATGCATTTCTATTCGCTCATTGTGCGTGTAAATAATGTTTTTTAGGCGGAATATACTTTAATTGTTGCTTTTTTGTGTAATTTTTGCCAAATTGTCTCCGAATTAAGATTTCAGAGTATTATTCTGAATTTGAACGGATTCATTCAGGTGGTGAATGGCGCTTTTATTGCGCGATTCGATACCACAGACAAGGCAGTAGAGGTCTGAAATGTCACTATTAGAGGTGAAAAACCTTCGTATTGAATATCCATCCCGTCACGGTGTCCATGCGGCCGTGAAATCGCTTTCTTTTCATATCGATCGTGGCGAAATTGTGGGTGTTGTTGGCGAATCAGGTGCGGGTAAATCCACCGTTGGTAACGCCGTTATTGATTTGCTTAGTCCTCCGGGTCGTGTTGCCAGCGGTGATGTGTACCTTGATGGGGAGAAAATTTCTGGTTTGACGCCAGAAGCGATGCGTAAGGTTCGCGGCTCTAAGATTGGCTTTATCTTTCAAGACCCAATGACCTCGCTTAACCCTCTATTTACGGTTGAGCAGCAATTGAAAGAGACCATCCACGCTAACATGAAGGTGTCGGATGAAGAGGCGTATCAACGCGCGCTTTCTCTTATGCAGCAGGTTGGCATCCCGCAACCTGAAAACCGTCTTAAACAGTACCCACACCAATTCTCTGGCGGTATGCGTCAGCGTGTGGTTATTGCTATCGCACTGGCTGGTGAGCCAGATCTGATCATTGCCGATGAGCCAACTACGGCACTCGACGTATCAATCCAAGACCAAATCCTAAACCTTATCCGTGAACTGTGTATCAAGAACAACGTAGGTTGTATGTTGGTGACGCACGACATGGGGGTGGTTTCAAACGTGACTGACCGTGTAGCAGTTATGTACCGTGGTGATTTGGTTGAATTTGGCCCAACCGCTAAGGTATTGGGCGATCCTGATCACCCATACACACGCAGCTTGATTTCTGCGGTTCCTCGTTCTGACACTAAACTCGATCGCTTCCCGCTAGTGAGCTACATCGAAGAAGCAACAGAGCTACAAGAACTGGACATCAAGAACCACTGGCTAGGCCAAAGCCAAGACCAACGCGAGTACACCGGCCCTCTATTGGATGTGAAGAACGTAAACCTACGCTTCGTGACCAAAGATTCGTTGTTTGAAAGCCGCCGCGAATACGTGCAGGCCTCAAACAATGTCAGCTTTGAAGTGCACGAAGGCGAAACGTTTGGCTTGGTGGGTGAATCTGGCTCAGGTAAATCGACCATCGCACGTGTGATTGCTGGTTTGTACGAACCAAACTCAGGCCAAGTAAGTTTTGAAGGCATTGACCTAACGGCACTGAAATCAGAAAAAGCGCGTCGTCCATTGCGTCGTCAAATGCAGATGGTCTTCCAAAACCCATACACTTCAATGAACCCACGTATGAAGATTTTCGACATCATCGCGGAGCCAATTCGTTTCCATAAGCTCACTAAGAATGAAGCGGAAACGCGTCAGATTGTGAATGACCTGCTTGATCACGTAGGTTTGGGCAAAATGGCGGGCGTGAAATACCCTCATGAATTCTCTGGTGGTCAGCGTCAGCGTATTTCTATTGCGCGTGCACTGGCGACCCGTCCTCGACTACTGATTTGTGACGAACCGACATCAGCGTTGGATGTATCGGTACAGGCACAAATTCTGAACTTGCTAAAAGATCTGCAAAGTGAGCTCAACCTCACCATGCTGTTTATCAGCCACGACTTACCGGTTATTCGCCAAATGTGTGACCGAGTGGGTGTGATGCAGATGGGTACGCTACTGGAAGTGGCGCCAACTGAGCAGCTATTTACCGCTCCTCAGCATGAATACAGCAAGAAACTGATTTCTCTGATGCCTGAATTCACAGGTTTGAGAGAAGAAATCAAAACGGCATAAACCAAGTTTTTCGCTTGGCTGACCATCAAGGTCAACAAACCTTAGTCATAACAAAGACGCAAACACAACAAGGGATTCGAATTCCCGCATGAAGGAGTTATGCAAATGAAAACCATGAAAAGCAAATTAGCAGTGGCGCTAATGGCAGCGGGCCTAAGCTTTAACGCAATGGCAGCAGATATCAAAGTTGGCTACGCAGCTGACCCAGTATCGCTAGACCCGCATGAGCAGCTATCAGGCGGTACGCTGCAAATGTCACACATGGTATTTGACCCACTAGTTCGTTTCACACAAGACATGGACTTTGAACCTCGTCTAGCAGAAAGCTGGGAACGTGTGAACGATACAACGGTACGTTTCAAGCTACGCCAAGGTGTTAAGTTCCACTCTGGTAACGACATGACGGCAGACGACGTAGTATGGACTTTCGAACGTCTACAAAGCTCTCCAGATTTCAAAGCTATCTTCGACCCGTACGAAAAAATCGTGAAGGTTGACGACTACACAGTGGATCTAGTGACTAAAGGTCCTTACCCGCTTGTGCTGCAAACGGCGACTTACATCTTCCCAATGGACAGCAAGTTCTACTCTGGTAAGACAGAAGATGGCAAAGACAAGTCTGAGCTAGTGAAGCACGGTAACTCATTTGCATCGACTAACGTATCCGGCACGGGTCCATTCATTGTGACTTCTCGTGAGCAGGGCGTAAAAGTGGAATTCGAACGCTTTAAAGATTACTGGGACAAAGAGTCGAAAGGTAACGTTGATAAGCTAACGCTTGTACCAATCAAAGAAGACGCAACTCGTGTAGCTGCGCTACTTTCTGGCGGCGTTGACATGATTCACCCTGTTGCGCCAAACGATCACAAACGTGTGAAAGATGCAGACGGCATCGACCTAGTAACGCTACCTGGTACTCGTATCATCACGTTCCAACTAAACCAAAACAGCAACGAAGCACTGAAAGACGTTCGCGTTCGCCAAGCGATTGTTCACGCAATCAATAACGAAGGCATCGTGAAGAAAATCATGAAAGGCTTCGCAACGGCAGCTGGTCAGCAAAGCCCGGCAGGTTACGTAGGTCACGATGACAAACTGGTTCCTCGCTACGATCTGAAGAAAGCGAAAGAACTGATGAAAGAAGCGGGCTACGAAGATGGCCTAACGCTAACGATGATCGCACCGAACAACCGTTACGTGAACGATGCGAAAGTCGCGCAAGCGGCGGCAGCAATGCTGTCTAAGATCGGCATCAAGGTTGATCTGAAGACGATGCCAAAAGCGCAATACTGGCCAGAGTTCGACAAGTGTGCGGCAGACATGCTGATGATCGGTTGGCACTCAGATACGGAAGATTCGGCGAACTTCAACGAGTTCCTAACCATGACTCGTAACGAAGATACTGGTCGTGGTCAGTACAACTGTGGTTACTACTCAAACCCAGAAATGGACAAAGTGGTTGAAGCAGCGAACGTAGAAACGGATCCTGCGAAACGTGCAGAAATGCTGAAAGGTGTAGAAGCAACACTATACAACGACGCAGCATTCGTACCGCTACACTGGCAAAGTGAAGCGTGGGGCGCGAAGTCTAACGTGAAAGCGACAGATATCGTTAACCCAATGGTAATGCCTTACTTCGGTGACCTAGTGGTTGAATAATCACGGTTAGTCGATTTTGAGGAGGGATGGATGTCCCTCCTCAACTTAAAGCACTCGACTCAGTTTTGTTTCAGTCGGACTGAGTTGGTTTTACAGACTGAATTTTCTCTCTGAATAGAGATCTATGGATAGTTAAGGGGCAAGGAATGTTTTCGTTTCTGGTCAAGCGCCTGTTTCAGGCACTGATAGTGATGTTTGTGATCAGTTTGGTGGCGTTTGCCATTCAGGATAACCTGGGTGACCCGCTGCGTGAGCTTGTAGGTCAGTCGGTTTCAGAAGCGGAGCGTCAAGCGCTACGTGACGAACTGGGCCTGAACGATCCCTTTATCACAAAGTACACTCGCTTTGTGGGCAATGCGCTACAAGGTGATTTAGGTACATCTTACTTCTTCAAGCGACCTGCGGTTGAGGTGATTCTCGATAAGCTGGTGGCAACGCTAGAGCTCGTGTTTGGTGCGACGCTCATCATTATTGTTTTCTCTATACCACTTGGGGTGTATTCCGCGATCCACCCGAAGAGTATCTTTACTAAATTCGTTATGGCGATGAGTAGTGTTGGTATCTCGATTCCGGTGTTCTTAACCGCAATCATGCTGATGTACGTCTTCTCCATAGAACTCGGTTGGCTCCCTTCCTACGGACGGGGCGAGACCGCTAATGTGCTCGGTTGGGAATCTGGCTTCTTTACCATTGATGGTATCAAGCACCTTATCCTGCCGTGTATTGCGCTAGCGTCTATCATGCTGCCGTTGTTCATCCGTCTGGTACGTTCAGAAATGCTGGAAGTACTGAGCTCGGAATACATTAAGTTCGCCAAAGCAAAAGGCCTGAACTTACAAAAGATTTATTACCAACATGCACTTAAGAACACCATGCTACCTGTATTGACGGTCGGTGGTGTGCAGATTGGTACTATGGTGGCTTACACCATTCTTACTGAAACCGTGTTCCAATGGCCGGGTACAGGCTTCCTTTTCCTAGAGGCAATCAACCGTGTAGATACACCGCTGATCACTGCCTACGTTATCTTTGTTGGTCTGATCTTCGTGGTAACCAATACCATCGTTGACTTGTTGTACGGCATCATCAACCCAACTGTGAACCTAACTGGAAAAGGAGCTTAATCATGAGCCAATCAAATGTAACACCAGCTCCTGCAGCCGCACCGTCAGCGTGGCAGCGTTTTAAAGAGTCAGATTTTCTGTATTACTTCAAGCGCGACAAAGTTGCGATGGCAAGTTTTACCGTCTTTATGATGTTCTTAGTGTTGGCGTTGGCTGCACCAATTCTGGCTCCGACAGACCCGTACGATCTGACGTCCATCGACATCATGGATTCTGAGTTGCCACCGTCTTGGATGGAAGATGGCGATGAGCGCTTTGTGTTAGGTACCGATGAGCAAGGCCGCGATATTTTATCGACCATTCTTTACGGCTCTCGCTTGTCTCTGACTATCGGCTTTCTTGCGGTGGGTCTTCAGTTGGTTCTGGGCATCATCATTGGCTTGTCTGCAGGTTACTTCGGCGGTCGTATCGATAGCTTCTTGATGCGTTTTGCAGACGTACAGTTGTCGTTCTCTACCATGATGGTGGCGATCATCGTCTCGGCAATCTTCAAAGCCAGCTTTGGCAGTGATTTTTACAGTCAATATGCAGTGGTCATGCTAGTGGTGATTATCGGCGTGGCAGAATGGCCGCAATACGCGCGTACCATTCGCGCCTCGGTATTGGCAGAGAAGAAGAAAGAATACGTCGAGGCGGCGCGTGTGATGGGCTTTAAAGCACCTCGCATTATGTTCCGTCACATTCTGCCGAACTGTCTATCTCCAATCTTGGTTATCTCGACAGTACAGGTAGCGAACGCAATCATGTCGGAAGCGGCACTGTCATTCCTAGGCTTAGGTCTTCCGGTAGACCAACCATCTCTAGGCGCGCTAATCAGCATCGGCTTTAACTACATCTTCTCTGGTGCATGGTGGATTACGGCCTTCCCAGGTATCGTGCTAGTAACGCTGGTACTGGTTATCAACCTATTAGGTGACTGGTTGCGTGACGTGTTTAACCCGAAAATCTACAAGGGTTAATCACTAAAATACGCACCTATACGTTGCCTATTTCATAAAATTCTTTCTAAACTGAGAGCCGGATGCAATTCCGGCTCTTTTTTTGCTTATCACTTTTTATTCATGTTTTATTGACGCTTTGTCGCGATAATTTCATCACCTACTGTTCAGAGTGAAGCGTATGGAAATGAAGAAGGCACAACAATCCTCTCGTATCGTCCAATCCGGCTTGAGCCTTGGATTGCTGTTGGCGTGCGCCCAATTTTCGACACCGGTACTTGCGGAGGGTTTTCTTTGCCAAGCCTCTCAAGCGAGTAACAAAGAACTGCCAGTACTTGAGCAATCTTGTCCGATCGGGAAAGGGGTATGGGGAAAGAAAGTGCCGCAGGGAGGCAATGATTTCTTCTGGATTCAATGTGGTTTGTTGCCAAAACCGATGTCTTTAGCCAAAGCCAAGCCGATCTACGGCAAAATCACCACCGATGTTTGGATGAAGCCAGAGCAAAAAGGCTACCGATGTCTTATTGGTCCTTATACTGAATTTGCCAAAGCCTCGCAGGATTTACAGCGAGTCAAAACCTTGTCGACATACAAAGAAGCCTTCATTCGTGTGGTTGGCAAAGGTACGTCAGAGCCAGTGAAGCAAACTAAGCCGATGCCGAAGCCTGCCGCGAAGGCAAAGCCTGTGACACCCGTTGCTCCAGTAGCCGCGACTCGCCCGAATACGGACGCTTTCAAAGCTAAAGAGACGCCTGCTAAGGCAGCACCGAAGCAAGCTTCTCAACCAGTGGCGAAACCTACCCAAGCGCCTAAGCCTGCTCAGCCTATTATCAGTAACGATACAGTGCAGGTACGATTGAAGACGATTCTGCAAGGTAAAACGTTTGTGGTGCCTTACTTGGTCGAGAACAACAACCAGTTCTACATGGAACATGGAAAGCCTTGGAACCGCTTAAACTATGCGAGCTCGAAAAAGGTATGTCAGCAATTAAGTATGGACTTGGCGAGTGTCTCGGAATTCAAAACGCTGCGTGCGTCTGGAGTGATGGAGAAAAACAACTGGCCGCTGCAGTTGCCTTATTGGGGTAAAGATAAAAAGGGCTTGTTTGCCGACCGAGAACCGAATCAGCTTACCGGTACATCCTTACTCAATGTGATTTGTGTGAAGTAATTAAACAGATACAAAAGAGCCCCGCTTGAGCGGGGCTTTTTTGCGGCCTCAAATAGAGGAGCTATTTGAGTTGGGTTTCCTTGTGGCAGTTAGCGCAACAGTATACTTCTTTGATGCCTTTGCACTTTTCCCAGAAGGTTCTGCGTCGACGATGCAGATGAATCTGGCTACAACAAGGTTTCGATAGTATTTGTTTGTCTTTACTCATTAGTCTTCAATTAAAGGTAGTGATTCCATCACTTTTTCCATTGCTTCTTGAGAGTGTGAGTACAGACCAAACTCAGGAGCAGACACCGAACCATCTTGCTCTGCGCTTGAGTTGATGCCGATGTAGAAGTCACCAAACTCACGGTTCACGTTACGCTGGCGAGTTTTGTAATCAGAATCTGAGCCAGTTTCTTCTAGAGTCAGAGTTTCGCGATTTGTTTCGCTATCGAGAGAGATAGTCCAGTTACCTGGAGTGTAGAAGCCTTCTGGTTTGATAGACTCGTATTCGTAAACACCGTTAGCGTACTCAAACTTACCTGCTGCATAAAATAGCTCAGTCTCGTCTTGAGCAACGGTCTCGCTTTCTACCGTCATATCAAATTCAACCTTACCGTTCGCAACCTTTTCGCTCACTGGTAGTGCTTGTGCGAAAGGTGTATCGGTTGAATCAAACCAGAACAACTCATCACCATCGATTTTCACAAGGATTTGGTAGTCGCCTTGTGTGGTTTTGTTTTGGTATAGCATTTCATACTCAGAACCTTCATCGTCGTACAATTTGCCGTCTTTGATCTCTACGTCCCAACAATCTTTGTTTTGGTAAGCCGCGTAGTTTGGTAGCTTGTCCAGTTTTGCCAAAATCGCGTATGGGTCGTACTCTGATTCCCAAGAGTTGCTTAGGTTATCACTGATGTTTGCCGAGTATTCTTCGCCTTGCTCATCATCGTTTGAGCCCCAACACCATAGTAGGCCTTCGGCATCTTTCATAAGAATCGCATGGCCGATTTCGCCATCGTTGCGCGCGAAGCTGCCCATTTTTGCCGCTTTGCCGTTAAAGTGGTCGATAGTGAAGCCTAGAGTAGGTACGACTGGCGGCGGTGTAGCGCCTTCTTTCACTTCTGGCAGTTTAAAGGTGACGCGAGTTTTACCATCTTCGTTATCTTCTACGCCAACGGTAAAAGTTTGGCCTGCAGCGTAAGCTTTTTCTGGTGTGCCTTCGATTGTGATGATTGCGTTGTCGTCTTCATCGATAGACAAGCCAGCGATAGAGATCGATTCAGCAGAATATTCTTCTAGTTGGCCATCTTCGTCTTTGAAAAGACCTGAAATGTCTAGAGTTTGCTCAAAAGCTTCACCTTGCTGTAGTTGCCAGTCGTCAATGATGCTTTGCAGACGTTTTTGTTCTGCTTCAATGATGGTTGGCGCTTGGTTCGCGGTTTCGATATCCAACTCGAATACTGTGCTTACAGTAGCAAGCGTTTTGCCTGAAGAGTCTTTATCTTCAGCCGTTAGGATGATCTCAAACTCACCGGCTTTGGTGACTTCAGCCGCTGGTGAAAGAACCAATTGGTTGCCTTCGATGCGAGCTTCGATACCTGTACCAGCAAGGTTATGAGTCAATTTAGGTGTGATAAGGTTTTGGTCTTTGTCTTTGAATAGACCTTCAATGTTTAGAACTACACCATCGAAACCTGCGCCTTTAACGATCTCAGGTAGGTTCTCTAGCTTATCTTCTGCCGCTTCTTCAACGTCTTCGTTAACCACAAGCTTGTTGTTGTATACCGGAACCGGAGACAGTTCGTTGCTGTTTGGCGTTGAGTCTTCAATCACTGGTTTGTTGTTCACATCCGTGATTTGCTCTTGCGTCATTTCGCCTACGATAGCATCCGCTTCTTTAGCGAATTCAGTTGCTTTCTTCTCGTAGTTTGCTGGGTTTTGCGCTTTTGATTCAGTCAGAATCTGAGCGGTTTTATGTAGCTCGGCGCTTTTATCTACACCCGAAACGAAGTCACTGTACAGATCGATAGGAGCTTCTTCTGTACCACCAAGTGCTTGGCTTACTTTTGCTGCCGCTTCTTCTTCTGTTAGCGAGCTGTTGTTTGCCATCTCAATCGCGACAAGGTCTGTGATTGGTGAGATAACGTTAGACGAGTTTGGTGCGCGGAAAACCAGTTCGTGAGCCATCGCTTGGCTTGGGTGATCCATATCTACAGTGTAAGTACCTGCGTAAGTCGGATCTAAAGCGATTAGCTGTTTCTGTTTCGCACCGTTCGGTGTGATGGTTTGTAGAGCCAGAGTTGTCTCTGGTTTTGCTTTGATTTTAAGCTGACCTTTCTCATCGGTTAGACCAAGGAATGTATCATTGGTGTCCCATTGGCCATTGTTGTTCAGATCTTCAAACACAACTGCATTTTTGAAGTAGCCATCAAAGCCTGTGATCACTACGCCAGCATTACCGCCGTTTGAGCCACCATCTGAACCACCACAACCTGTTAGCGCGATAGCCACTGACGCTGCTAGTAAACTCACCTTATTCATTGTTTTAATCCTTGTTTCGTTTCCGAATGAGAAAGTCGCTTTTTATTGTTTTATCTTCAAATCTCACTAGTGAGATTGGAAAAGCAGCGCATTTTGGATCGTTTTTGGAAGCAGCTTCAAGATACGAAAAACCGAAAAAAAACCGTAAAAAAACTTTGAATATTTTTTTGTTGGTTAGATTAATTGTTTGAATTGTCAATAATGATGCTGATTATGGAATACAAAGACTTATTTTGAGTTTTTAGTTAATTTCTGAGTGGTTTTTGTCCCAATCGGATCGTGATAAATCATATTGATTTTAAACTCTTCAACTTCACTGGCGTATTGAGGGAGCGGGCGCAAAATGTAGCTATACGTTTCGCCGTGGAGAAATACATCATTGGGATGATAGTCATTATTAAATATGACGAATGCGTACGTAGACAGTTTGGGTGCCGTCTGACAATCGGCCTTATCGGAGTAGGAGATGATATCACTGAACATACCTTCTCCTGCGATGATAGAGACATCCCAAAATGGGCACATCTCATGACCAAATAGGTCGCTGTATGACGTCACTACGTTGAGGTCCGAGTCAAAGCTGTCATACCACTCACCATCTTGAGCGAAGTTTCGGTTAAAAATGTAGTTGCTAGCGGTAGCAAGACGGTAACCTCCCGCAGTAGGGATAAGCAAATCAAATAGTGTGGTTTGATATAGCTTCTCCCCTGTATTGACGTTCAAACGTTCTTCCATTGAGCGTTTGTTTTTTTGCATGGTGTAGCTTTCGAAACGATTATCATCGAAGACGGTTATGAAATAGTTTTCGGTCTCTTTATGCACGCGTGAGGTGTAGACCTTTTTCGTGGTCCAAATTTGTTGTGAGCCGTTTGCTTGCACGATTAATGATTCATCGCTGATCTGATACTGGCCGACTTTCTTTAATTCATGCTCTTCAGGACAACGAGTTTTGTTGTTGGAAGCCGCATAAAAAACCTCTTCTTCGACAAATTTAAATGCCTCGCAGTACACCACTTCATAGGCGTATTTCTTTCCACCAAGCAATGTTGTGGATTCAAGACGATACACAATGCCATCGATCAGAGGGTGTTCTGTATCATTTTGTTCTTCGGCTACTGCTGGTAGTTCAAAGCGTGTGGTAACCCAAGCATGGTCTTCTGTACCATGGTGGTCATCGCGGGCAGATACCGCTAAGTACGTGGTTTGGTCGAACGCTTTTGGTGCGCCTTGCAACATGATCTGTCCTTGGTTGAGAACACTCAGTCCATTGGCGTTTTCCAACCAGATTCGGGTCGTGAGAAGGTCACCCTCGGGGTCTTCAAACAATTGTTCCAATCCCAATGAGTAGTTGATAGGGTTGTTTTGCGTCAACTCCCAACCAAAGATGATGGTTTGTAATTGCTGTTCCACCGCGAGGTTAATGATTGGTTTGCCATTGTTAGTCGCATCATTGTTTGCGTTGCTACTCACGTAGGTTTGAGTCAGGTCTCCGGAGTAATTGACCACCGATGATCCAAAAGCATCTTGAACCTGTTCAGGCTGATCTGACAAGGTCGATTCGAGTGCTTTTTCAAAGGCGAGATCGTTGTTTCTCTCTAGTACTGAGGAGGTTAAGGCTTGCTTCACTTCAATCAACGAAGTGCGCTCACCTTGGGACGTTTTTCTCTTATCTAGGCCATTTTGTGCTGGTTCTATATTGGCAGCCGCAGCGGCTGTTTGTTCATCTGAAAGCCAGTAGCTTGCCATCAAGCAGACACCCAGTGCGCCTGCAATCCAGTATTTTTTCGTCATGATATTACGCGTGCGCCATTCTTGATTGTAGCCAACTGCGCGAGAACTTAAGGTCTTTTTCAATCAAACTGGCGCTGCATTCGAGCAGTTCACAGATCTCTTGGTTTTTCATGCCCATCAGGTACTTGAGCTTTAGCGCGTTAGATTGGCGTGGATAGCGCACACTAAAGTTGTCGAGCGCTTTGTCCATGATGATGAGTTGCTCGAAACGATCTTCTTCCTCCTTCATCAAGGTGATGTGTTGTCGCTTCTGCGCTTGATGGGCGCGTGCATTGTCAATCAGGATCTGGCGCATCACTTTGGCTGCCATTAAGAAGAAATCACGCTTGGTTTCAATCTCACTCATGTCGCAGCTAGACATTTTTAGATACGCATCATGAATGAGCGCAGTAGTGCTGTTTACGCTATCTGCCAGTACCTTGTTGTCGGTGCCGTATTTTTCTGCGTTGCGCTCACGTTCTTGCTGAGCAATCTTACGCAGTTGTAGGTAAGCGAATTGGTACAACTCACTTTCCGCTTTTTTATCGCCGGCTTGCCACTGCTGGATAATTTGCGTCAGGGTAGATTTAGAAGCCATGGCTATACGTCCTCACTTACTTTTACAAACTCAGAGATAGAATGGGTTTCAATGCGGTCAGACCCATCACGATTACGACTGATGTCTTGCTGGTAACGATACAAAATACCTTGCTCCCAGCTCTTGCCAGCAGGCAGGTATTCCCACGTGGTGTAGTTGATTTCAGAGGGTTTTGACGACCAGCGCACCATCACGTTCATCTGTGCCAGCTCGGCGCTCGCCTGATCATTGTTGACCCACCACATATCCAAATACTCGTTGGTGACATCTTGGGTGTATAGGCTGGTATCTGTCGGGCAGGTAACGGCATCAACTGGTAGGCGCAATACTTGGTTATGGCGCATCAGTAGACACGATTGCTTCATCGAGTCCTGCAGGTATTGAGTTTGTTGCCACACACCTTGGTAGGCAATTTGGCTATCGATGGAATCAGGGTAAGTGAACCACAACATTTCAGTGCGGTTGTGGTGCTTAACGTGCTCGTTTTGCCCCAAACCTTGCACTTTTTCCATCAAAAGCTGGGTACTAGGGTCGAAGTTGAGCGCTACAGAGCGATATTTCCAGTCGCCATCATCGTTGTAATCTTCCAGTGAGAAGCCATTGAGATCATTGCGAGTACAGCCTTTATCCGCGCAGCCAACCAAGCTTTCCCATTCTGAAAACTTTTCAATCGGTTCGATAATGTCTTCTGTCACACTGTGATTGAGTGCTAAGAGGCAGCCTTGAAAGTAGTCGCCGATGCTTGGGTGCTGAATTAGGTTTTCTTCAGTGATGGTGAAGTTGACCTCACCAATCGGCGGGCGGTAACGCGGGTGGTGTTGGTAGCGAATATCGAACGCGCAGGCGCGACCTTGCCAGTCTTTTTTCTTGATGATGATGTTCTTAAAGCGCACATTACGAGGCTCGAAAATGATTTCATCTGAGGCGAAGTTCTTTTCGATGTAGCGTTGGCTTTCATTTAGGTGTTCAACCGCTTCTTGTACCGAAACCCAATCCAAATTGAATTGGTGTTTAGCGTCATCTAAGAAGTTGAGATCAAGACGCTTGAGTTGCGCTTGGAAGGCTGGGTCGGATAACACCTTGTTAGCCAGTACGATTTCTTGGCGGTTTTCTGGTGTGCTGTCGAGAGAGAGCAACAAGCGGGTCATGTTGATGCTTCGACTTGGCTTGGTGGTCGCCATCGTCGGAGTAAGCACTTCCTGGCTCGACATCGTGGTGAGCAAGTAGCCATTATCGTCATTGCCTAGGAAGAAGCTGATGACATCACCAGGGCGATATTGAAATGCGCCTTTATCGGTGTGGCCAGATAGGTTGGAACTGGTTTTATAATACAGACCAGTCACCGGTGAATCGATGAAGAAACCTTGCTTTATGGTAGGCGCTGCCGCTTCTGCCGACGGAGTCGTAGAAGTTGAGTTCGCCCATGCTGGTGCTATCGCTAAAGCCGATAGCCAGATCGCAACGGAACGTGTGTACATCTTAAATTTTAAGCCTTTTTCGTGTTTAGCCTTACTGTTGAGTGCGGTCCTTTGGTGCACAATTTGGCTGACAACTTATTGATTTTGTAAGGTGCTTCTCTGGCACCGGCGTCATCATCGCCAACAACATTTTTTGTTTTATGTGTTTGGGGATATCTGGGTTAGACAGAATCCGCCTGCGTGTCAGTTCCATCATGGCACTGACGGACATATGCTCGACGTTTTGCCCCTTGGCGTGAAAGACAAGGCGCGTCACTTCGTACATGATGTCTTCTGCAATCTTCTTCTCTTGTTGCAGTTGTATGTTCTTTTGAATCAGAGTGTTACCAAACAGCAAGCCAGATAACACTAAGATTGCGGACAACACCGATGGCAGCGGTCGGCGTTGTACCAAACGAAGCGTACTGTACAGCGGCCAGTGCTTCTTTTGCTCTATCGGGCGTCGTTCCAAAATACATTCAATATCTTGGCGTAGTGTTCGAACATTGAGGTAGCGCTGCTTTGCTTTCGCTCGTGTCGCGCGTCTCACCACCCAATAGATATCTGACCACATTGGCTGATCAGGAAACATCAACGCCAGAATCTTACCTAGTGAATACACATCACTTTGTTCAGTTAAAAACTGCCCGGCTTGTTGCTCTGGACTGGCGTATTTTTCACTGAAGGCAATCAATGCGGGAGACGAATCATTACTGTTGGATTGCACCTTTTGCGTCAGGTTGAAATCGAGCAGCTTTGGCCGTTTATTGCGATCAATTAGGATGTTTTCTGGTTTGAGATCCGCATGCAGGACTTGATGCTGGTGGGCGTGTTCCATTGCCTGACAAATCTGCTTGAACAGCAATAACTTGTCATCGTCTTCCATTGGCGTGAGCAACAAATACGTGTCTAGAGTCTGACCAAAAACGCGTTCCATCACGATGTAAACCGAATCACCGTGCAAGCCGCCATCAAACACTTTGGCAATGTAAGGGTGGTTCAAACGAGCCAGAAGCTGAGCTTCATCAAACAGCGCGCGTTTACCTAATACATTACTGAGATTGGTTTGAATGAACTTGATCGCAAGGTCTTGCTCGAACGTCTCGTCAGCGCGCAGTGCCGCATACACGACCCCCATACCTCCACGCCCTAACTCATGGGTAAGGCGGTACTTGCTGACCACTTCGCCTGTTAGATCGACCTCTTGTGTTGTGGCCAAGCTAGCGCCGAAGCCGAGCAACTCTGTGAGGTGTTCTTCTTCGTTTTCACTGGCTAAAAGAGGGGCGACTTGGAGGTAAAGCTCAGGCTGACTCTCCTGCAATTCGTTGAGGTATTGCTGCTTTTGAGAGTCGTCCAGATCAAGCAGGTGATAGTAAATCTGGGTTTCGCTGGAGCCTAACTGCACGGTGCTTTATATCTTATTGTTTTAGGTACGCTATCTTATAAGAAACTCAATATTAATGTCATTTATTTATTCGGCTTTGAGTCACAATGTTAAGTTTGCATCTTGATGGTTATTTAAGCACTAAGATTTTGATTTTATTAATGATGTAGTGGATGGTTTTTACTAAGCTTGTCGGCGAGGAGTCTATTCGTCATAATGTTACTAGTAACATTACTGATAAATTAGATATTTATGGCTCAGCAGAATAAGAAAGCACGAACGACATTGCAGGATGTCGCAGACAAAGTTGGCGTAACAAAGATGACCGTCTCGCGTTACATGCGCAATCCAGACTCAGTGGCAGAAAAAACACGAGTGAAAATTGCCGCTGTAATTGAAGAGATGGGCTACATCGAAAACCGTGCTCCGGCGATGTTATCGAAGTCTTCCAGTAAAGCGATTGGTATTTTGTTGCCTTCACTGTCCAACCAAATTTTTGCGTCTTTTGTTCAGGGCATTGAAACCGTCACTAAAGCTAATGGCTATGAAACACTGCTTGCGCACTTTAGTTATGACGAGTTGGAAGAAGAACGCAAAATCGCGTCGCTGCTTTCTTACCAAGTTGACGGTCTAATCCTAACCGAAAGCCACCATACTCAACGCACTTTGCAGATGATCAAAAACGCAGGCATTCCTGTGGTAGAGACCATGGAACTGCCAGAGCAGCCGATTGATATGGCGGTTGGTATGGACCACGAAGACGCTTCTTACAGCGTCGTAAAACGCATGTTGGAGTCGGGCAAACGGACGATTGTTTACTTCGGTGCTCGCTTGGATACGCGTACTAAATTGCGTATGCAAGGCTACGATCGCGCGATGACGGAAGCAGGATTGGAGCCAAAACACGTGCTAACGGGCGATCACTCAAGCTTTTCGTTGGCGCATGATTTACTGGAGCGCGCACTGGCAACCTACCCAGAACTTGATGGTGTATTTTGTACCAACGACGACATCGCGATTGGTACTTTGTTGAGTGCTCAGCAACGCGGCATCAAAGTGCCAGATCAACTTGCGGTGGTGGGCTACAACGCATTAGACATCGGGCAAACTATTAGCCCGAAACTGACCAGTGTGGATACACCGCGTTTCGAGATTGGTGAGAAAAGTGCCGAGTTACTGATTGCGCGCCTCAAGGGTGAAGAGCAAGCAGAGACCAAAGTCGACATGGGCTATCAAATTACGGCGGGCGAAAGCGTCTAACTCACACTTATTTTTCATCATTCGTTTCTGATAAGGACACGGGCATGCCACATCAACTTGATGCGTTAGATCTGAATTTAATGCGCTTACTTAAAGCCGTGGTGGATAACCGCAGTATCAAGTTGGCGGCGATGCAACTTGGCATTTCGCAGCCCAGCGCTAGTCGTGGTGTGATGAAACTCAAAGACGTGTTTGATGATCCGCTGTTTGTGCGTAAAGCGCATGGGGTAGAGCCATCCCCAATGGCGATTCGCTTAGCGGCGGAGTTCGATAACATGCTGTCGCCACTAGAAAAAGTAGTGCAGGAGTTTTCGGACTTTGACCCACTTGAATACCAAGGTCAGATTGCGATTGTGACTGACCCTTATTTGATGGATGAACAAGGTCAGCGTTTATTGCGCGGCTGCCATCAGGCGTTTCCTCAAGCCTCGTTCGCTTTCTCAAGTTGGAACATCTATTCCCAAGACGAGATGCTAGAGGGCGAGCACGACTACTGCATTCTCGACCAAGAAACCGAGTTGTCGAAAGACATCTACATGCGTCCGTTATTTGTTGAAAAGCGTGTGATTTTGGCGCGTAAAGACCATCCAACCTTGTCGCAAGTCAGTAATGACTGGGACACGGTGTCTGAATTGCCACTGGTTTCTTTGCCTGCACCAGCATCCTACAACCCGCTGTGTACGGTGGAATCGGAATATCGCCGCATGGGCTACGAGCCCGTTGTGCTGCTTAAGTCCTACAACTTGCGTGTCGCTTGCCAAATGCTGCTTGAGACCGATGCCATCATGTATGCCAGCCAAAGTACTGCACATTTGATGCACGAGCTTGCCTCTTATCCAATGCCGATGGTCAACCGAGAGTTCAGCCAATTTGTTGTTTCTGGAGGTTATTTACAGACCTACCGTAACCACCCATTGCACCGCCATTTGCACCAAGTGGTGCAGCAAACCCTCAATACGCCATTAACGTGATCGGATAGGCAAACTGTTCTTTGAGATATTCAAAAATGAATATCTCAATTACCTGTCTGTTTTTCTGAAGAAGAGCTAATCTGACTACAAATAGTCAGGAGAAGCGGCTCTTTTTATCTTATCAATTCTTTGAATGTCTGATTCTTAAAGGACATTCACCATTCTCCGTTATGCAGTTTTTTAATTTCTGGGGAGGATGAATCATGCTCATTGCACGTCTATTTTTATTGCTCGCCATCGTTGCCGAAGTTGCCGGTACCAGTACGATGTCGTTTATTGGTGAAAGTAATGCGTGGGAAGGCTATCTGGTGATGTACGTTCTGATCGCCATTTCCTATTACTTCTTGTCGAAAGCGGCAAAGAAAATCTCTATCGGTGTCGCGTACGCAACATGGGAAGGTTTGGGTATCGCCTTGATTACCCTGGTTTCTATTGTTTTATTTGATGCCAACTTAAGTACGCAACAGTTGCTTGGTTTGGCGCTGGCGGTGGTCGGTATTGTGTGTGTGACGCTCGGTGAATCACACGGTCAACCTCAACAAAAAGATGAGTTGCCAAGCTCATCGAATGCGAGGTGTTAATCATGAGCCAATTTTTTACTGTTTCATTTGGATTTGTCGTCATGGCGGCGTTGGTCGACATCATGGCGAACATGGCGCTGACTCGCTCTAAAGGCTTTAAGCACAGAGGGTGGGGCATCACTGCGATTGTCTTGGTGATGGCGGCGTTTACCTTACTTGCTCAAGCGGTAAAAGTGATCGACCTTGCGATCGCATACGCCTCTTGGGGTGCAATCGGTATCTTAGGTACCGCGATTGGTGGTGCTTTGCTGTTCAAACAAAAGCTTAAGCCGATTGGCTGGTTTGGTATTTTTGTGGTGATTGCAGCGGTTGTGGTGATGAAGACGGCTTGATGATTGAAAGTAATCAACGAAACAAAAAAGCGGAGTGCACAACACTCCGCTTTTTCTGTTTTTGAGGGGCTTCCCGACCTACACAATAAAGCTTGCGCCTTCTTCTGCGCTCGAAACGCTTTGACGAATCACGCTAAAGAAGCCGCGACCCCAAGTCTGTTGCTTGGCTTCAGTATCCATCTCTAACAGTTCACGACCAGTAACATCGCTTAGGTTATTCAGTTCACCAGTTTGGCAATCAACGCGGATGATGTCGCCATTACGCACCAAGCCAATCGCCCCGCCACGAATAGCTTCTGGAGAAACGTGGATTGCTGATGGAATCTTACCGGATGCACCCGATAGTCGACCGTCCGTCACTAGCGCGACTTTAAAACCCGCTTTCTGCACGTTGCCGAGAATTGGCATCAGTTTATGCAGCTCTGGCATGCCGTTCGCTGCAGGACCGTTGTGCGTCACGACCACGATGCAGTCTTGGTTTAGTTCACCACGTTTGTACGCAGCTTCCACTTCGTGTTGGCATTGGAATACGATCGCAGGCGCTTCGATGATGCGCTGATCTTCTTTCACCGCAGAGACTTTCACTACCGCTTTACCCAAGTTACCGTTGAGTACGCGAGTACCACCGGTGTTTTGGAAAGCTTGCGTTGGCGCAGCAATCACTTCGCCGTCTTGGCTGCCATCACATGGTGTCCAAGTCAGTTTGCCGTCGACTAGTTTAGGTAGTGTCATTTGGTCTTCGAATTCGCCGAATACCGGTTTCACGTCACGATGAAGCAAGCCTGACTCGTTCAAACGATGCAATAGCGCAGGTACGCCGCCCGCTTCTTGGAACGCGTTCATGTCAGCTGGACCATTCGGGTAAACGCGCGCTAATAGTGGCACTACTTCAGATAGGTCACTGATGTCTTGCCATGTCAGAATCAAACCCGCTGCACGCGCCACTGCCAACATATGGATAGTGTGGTTGGTGCTGCCGCCCGATGCCAGCAGCGCAACAATACCGTTGATCAGGCTCTTTTCAGTGACAACTTCAGACAATGGACGGAAGTTGGCTGAACCTGCATTCATTGCCGCAATTTTTAGAGCTGTGTGATCGGTCAGCGCCTTACGTAGCTCAGTATGTGGGTGGATGAATGCCGAACCTGGCAGCATCAAACCCATGGCTTCAAACACAAGCTGGTTAGTGTTTGCCGTGCCGTAGAAGGTACATGTGCCAGCTGAGTGGTAAGCGCGACACTCCATATCAAGTAGCGCGTCTTTACCTACTTCGCCCGCCGCGTATTTTTGGCGAACGTCGACTTTCTCTTCATTGCTGATGCCCGTTGCCATCAAACCTGCTGGCACAAATGTCGTTGGTAGGTGTGCGTAAGACAGCGCGCCCATCAATTGTCCCGGTGCGATCTTGTCGCAGATACCCAGAAGCAAGGTCGCATCGAATACGTTGTGGCTCAGTGAAAGCGCCGTTGATTGAGCAATTAAGTCACGAGAAAACAGTGACATGTCCATACCCGCTTGACCTTGAGTCACGCCATCACACATTGCCGGAACACAGCCAGCAACTTGCGCAGTGTGACCGTAACCAGACAGCACTTGTTTGATTTGATCAGGGTAGTGTTGGTACGGCTGGTGGGCACTTAACATATCGTTGTAAGCACTGATCAGCGCTACATTCGAATGCGTGAAATCCAGAATGCTTTTCTTTTCTGAAGAACAAGATGCCGCAACAGCGTGAGCCAAGTTACCGCAAGACAGACCGACACGACCTTTACCTGCTTCTGCTTGGACTTCAGTGCGAGCAAGAAACGCTGCACGCGCCTCTTGGCTGCGCTCAACTAAGCGTTGAGTAACGTCTAAAATTACTTGATGGGTCATGCCATTGCCTCGTCTTGCACTAGGATTAACTCAGCAGCATTCGACACAACGTCTTCGATGGTTGCATCAATGCTGACGAAAATGGTGCGAGGCTCATTTTCTGGGCGCTCTAGGGCTTCGAACTGGCTGTTGACCATGTTCTCTTTCATGAAGTGACCTTGGCGAGCACGCATACGCTCAAGGATCAGTTCTTTGCTGCCGTCTAGGAAAAGGAAGGTCACGTTCTCGTTGCCTTCGCGGATTTGGTCACGATAAATCTTTTTTAGTGCCGAGCAGACAATAATGCCGTGCTCATTTTTGCTTTCTAAGCTATAAGCAGCGTCGCGGATACGTTCTAGCCAAGGTTTGCGGTCGTCGTCGTTCAGAGGCTGACCTGATGCCATCTTCTGAATGTTTGCTCGTGGGTGAAGATCATCACCATCAATGAATTTACGTCCCAGCTTTTTCGCCAAGTGCTCACCAATTGTGGTTTTGCCACTCGCACAAACGCCCATAACGACGACACTACTACCAGCCATAACTTATCCTCATAACAAATTTGCGCGTGATCTCAATTTTTGAATTCACTTTAAAATATGGGTTTATCTTATTCATGTTATCGGTAACATGTTACCGGTAACTCAAATAAATGTGAACCACAACACAAACAATAATTTTTAAAGGTGAACCCATGGAACAGCTAACCCAAGCTCCAGACCCTACGTTCCTATTAACGATTGCAGTCCTCGCGATTGCGGCGTTACTTGTATTGATTATTAAGCTAAAAGTGCACGCTTTTGCTTCCCTAACTATGGTGAGTTTAGGTACTGCGATTGCGACTGGCGTTTCTTCTGACCAAGTTGTCCCAACCATGATGAGTGGTTTCGGTGGCACGCTGGCTTCAGTTGCATTGCTGGTTGGTCTTGGCGCAATGATCGGTAAGATTTTGGAAGTAACTGGCGGTGCGCAAGTGCTGGCAGATACTTTGATTGGACGCTTCGGTAAAGAGCGCGCACCATTTGCATTGGGTGTGGCTTCACTACTGTTCGGTTTCCCAATCTTCTTTGACGCTGGTCTAGTGGTAATGATGCCAATCATCCTAAGTGTGGCAGCGCGCTTTGGTGGTTCGCCAATCAAATACGCACTACCAGCAGCGGGTGCGTTTGCAGTAATGCACGGCTTTGTTCCTCCGCACCCAGGTCCAGTTGCAGCAGCAGAATTCCTAGGCGCAAACATTGGTCTACTACTTGTTGTTGGTATCCTAGTGGCTATCCCAACTTGGTACCTAGGCGCTTACCTATTTGGTCTGTACGCGGGCAAGAAATTCGATATCCCACTATCAAAAGCGTTCTTCAACGGTGAAACACAAGTTGATGAATCTAAGCTGCCAAAATTTGGCACAGTAATGACCATCCTAGTGCTGCCTGTACTGCTAATCTGTTTAGACACAGTACTGAACACGCTAGCGGTTGCGGGTGTGATTGATGGCAAAACAGCACTGGTTGAGTTCCTACGTATGTTAGGTAAAACGCCAGTAGCCCTTCTGATTACTCTGCTTGTGTCTCTTGCGGTATTCGCGAAAGACTACGGCATGGCAAAACTTGAGAAGCTGTGTGGCGACTCATTGGCTCCGATCTGTGGCGTTATCCTAGTAACAGGTGCGGGCGGCATGTTTGGTGGCGTACTGCGTGCAAGTGGTATCGGTGATGCACTAGCAGACGTTCTGACTGACACAGGTATGCCAGTGATCGTAGCTGCGTTTGTTATCTCTACCTGTCTGCGTGTTGCTCAAGGCTCAGCAACCGTGGCACTAACGACAACTGCAGCACTTATCGCGCCAGTAGTGGCAGCATCAACTGGTTTGAGCGAGCTAGACCTATGCTTTATCGTTATCGCGATTGCAGGTGGTGCAACAGTGCTTTCTCACTTCAACGACTCTGGTTTCTGGCTAGTATCTCGTCTACTAGAGATGGATGAGAAAACAACGCTAAAAACTTGGACGGTAATGGAAACTTTACTTGGTGGTATCGCATTTATTATCGTAGCAACATTAAGCTTTATTCTTTAGAGGTTACCCATGACAACACTTGAACAACGATTAAGAGAAATCAAAATCGTCCCAGTTATCGCAATCAACGATGTAGCACACGCTCTGCCACTGGCAAAAGTGTTGGTAGAAAACGGTTTACCATGTGCGGAAGTGACATTCCGCACTGAAGCGGCGGCTGAGTCGATCCGCATCATGCGTGAAGCGTACCCAGAACTGCTGATCGGTGCTGGTACAGTACTGACAACAGAGCAAGTGGACATCGCAATTGAAGCGGGCGTGGACTTTATCGTGAGCCCGGGTTTCAACCCAACGACAGTGAAATACTGTCAGCAACGCAAGGTGACAATCGTACCGGGTGTGAACAACCCAAGCTTGGTTGAGCAAGCAATGGAAATGGGTCTACGTACCCTGAAGTTCTTCCCTGCTGAGCCTTCAGGCGGCGTAAACATGCTTAAAGCACTAACGGCAGTTTACCCAGTGGAATTCATGCCAACAGGTGGTGTAAGCCCATCTAATGTGGAAGATTACCTAGCGCTGAAATCGGTTGTCGCTTGTGGCGGTACTTGGATGGTGCCAACCGCTATGATGGACAACGGTGATTGGGAAGGTATTGCTGAATTGGTTCGCGCGGTTAAGTAAAGCGCGCAAACGGCTCCGAAATTCCCCCGAACGTTTTAAAACGTGAATAGAAAAAGGGTCATCAAGTAATTGATGACCCTTTTTGTTTATCTGCTTAAATCAGCAAAGCGATTCACGCGTGATTAACGCATCGTTTACGATTACCCTTTATATCCAAGTCTGGAAATTTTTTGGAAACCTATTGATGGTCATGTATAAGAGCCGTTTTCCAGAAAAGACTAAAAAATCGATTAAACCTTGAGAAAATTTAATTCTGGAAAATCAATTTTCCAGAATTAAAAAATAGGGCCGATAGATCTCGTTGGAGTAGGGATTATAGAATTGATGTCAGTTTCCTGTACTTGGAAAGCTTCTGCGTTAACGAAACCACAATGGACTGGAAAGCGTTTATAGTGTGATGTGTTTTTGCTCCATCTCAACGCAGAGTACCCTGCCATAATACGATGTCCCACCCACCGTTCATCTATAAGCTTGTAGCCACTTGGTTTGTTTAAAAGTAAAAGGCTTCCCATGAATTGGAGCCATTGATCATTTGTTAAAAGCCGATTGCCATAACCGTGAAATGATCTACCACTCTCGTACAGGTTGAAGCCCATATTCCAATATCGACATAGCTCTTTAATAGCTTCTGACGCAGAAGGCGTAGAGCCTTTTGAGCCAAAGTCGATCATTGGAATGTGGTAGCACTCGTTGTTCACGAATACTTTTGAATGTACGGCTAATTCGCTCCCTGAATCTAGAGACATCAACATTTCAAGAAGTGCACTTTCATTCACTTGAGCGATTGGTACTAAAAATGTGGATCTGTGATCATTGAAAGATTGGGGAACATACTGATACCTACTCATCTCAAGTTGAGCATTACTATCTATCCAAGGAGCCAATACTTGCGCCACCCAAGCTACAGGGTGGCGGCTTAGCTTCATACCGTGGAAATTGTTACCTGCATGATTATCTAACATTTATCCCCTTTAACATATGGAAAAACTCCATTGAAAATTGGTCTGTCATTCCAGAAACAAAATCTATCACAAGGTGAGTACGTAAGTTCCATTCTACATCAAGTGGAATTTTAGAGAAACAACCGCTGAATTGTAAGTCAAAATATGCTTGGAACTCTTGCTTCAAGCAGGCGACTTGAGCATTCTGAATCTCTGAATCATCTAATTTTGTCTCTTTTAAAGACTCTGTATCCTTAGAATGTTGTTTCAAGCACTCTTCTTTTAAGGTTGGAATAGATCTACCCATGATTGCACATTTATAGGCATTTAAGTGCTTTTCAGGTAAACGATTGAATAGTCTGCGGTGAATATTTAAGTTGTTGCGCTTGATGTCTTTGTGTTCGTTATTAATAAGGTGTAAAAACTTATCTTTCTGTAAGCATAGAAGAGTTTGGTAATCCTTTAGAATGCCAGAGATAATAGAAAAACCTGATAACTCCATGCATTCTGCTTCATTAGAAGTGAACAGATACTTGCCAGTGTAAACCTTGAGCATATCAAGTAAATTATATTCGATAGTCCCTTCTGCTATGATTTCTTGGGTAGCCTTTGAATTGACGAAGTTGTCATAGTTATCTACAAATTTTTTTGCTACTTGTTTTACCAGAAATGTTGAAAGAGATGTCTTGAAGCGCAAAAATGGACCTATGGCATCAGCTGTTCCTGTAGTGAGCGTTAGCTCCAGTTTTTTGAGACTTTTTAGAAGATTATCGTCGTTACAGCTTTTGCGCAGTTTGGTTAGTCCTGTAACCATATCTTGGGCAAAATCACCTTCTCTAATTATTCCTTTTTCAATACCATCCTCAATATCACTCATACAGTAAGAAATATCATCAGACGCCTCCATTAGAAAGCCTAAAGGATGCCTACTATGGGCTGACATCCTTAGTTCATCCCAAGCAGCGTTTATTACTTCTGATTCTGTGTTAAAAAATCCGATTTTCTTACTAAAAGGAGCATCAGTTTTGGCTGTTTTTCTAGTACTTGGGCTGTGAGTGTATTTTAGAAATGCCGCTAGTTGGGTGTAGGTTAGGTTTAATCCAAACTGGCCGTCATCCCCCTGGAGTTTAGTGATAATTCTAAAACCTTGAGGGTTTCCATCGAAAGCTTTGAAATCATCCAAAGCCTCTAGGGTTTTATCATTAATACCACCTATTGATTGTTCTAGGCACTGTTTGGCGTCTTCTGATTCAGCCCATTGTATAATGGCGGCTTCACCAAAGTGGCCGAAAGGAGGGTTCCCAATATCGTGCATCAGGCACGCTGTTTCAACTATGTTTGACAGTGCAGTATCGTTATTCTGCCAAAACACTTTTTCTTTTGCTGGTAAATCACTGACCTGAATTGCTTTATTCACTTCAGCTACGATATATCTCCCAATATGGGACACTTCAATTGAATGAGTTAAACGTGAGCGTACTGCAGAGTTACTTTCGAGGGAGAATACTTGCGCTTTTTGTTGTAGCCTCCGAAAAGAAGCAGAATAAATTAACCTCGCTCTATCACTTTGCGTTGCATTTAAGTTGTCACTTTCTGTCGACTCGCGATGGCGACTTGATGTTATTAGTTGTTCCATCTTTTTCTTCCAGTTCTATGGATTTTATGTATGCAACAAGTTTACACCTTTCTTCGTGTGACATTTTACTTATTAATGTGGCGAGCTCAGCAGATTCTGTATCTTCACAAAAGAAGTAGTTCAAAGGTACACCTAGCTCATCCGCAATTAATTTTAGCGTTTGTACATCTGGTGTATGTTTCCCTTTTTCGTATTGGTTCATTCTCGGGCTTGCAGAGCTTTCATCCATACCTATTCGCACTCCCAAGGCTTTTTGGGAGAGTTTTGCTTTTTTACGCGCTTCTTTGAGGCGTAATGGGATGGGATTTTGGAATGACACTTATAGTTCATATCTTAAAGCTCAACATAACTAAGATTTTCTTAGTTTTACTGATTCCTGTATACTAAGCAATCCTTAGTTTTGGTGGTGTTAGTAATACATGAAACGTTCTATTAAGATCAGTGCAGAGATGTACAAGTTGTTGATTGAAGGAACATTAGATGGCTTTTCAGTAATTGAATTAAGAGATGAGTTTATTGTTCTAAAAGGCTCTCCTATTGATCCTGATGAAGCGCGCAAAAAGGTTTATCGACAAATCTTACGGTTTATAAAGAAAGGCTGGCTTAGAAGTGAAGGGAGCGGTCGTCAAAAAAGATACTTTCAGACAGACACCTTTAAATCTCTTAATGTGGAGCCAAAGTCAGGAAATGTAGATTGAGATTGATTCGAGCCGTGACTACTCGGTGTTAGTGAGTGAGTGCAATCAATGTAAAGGAGAACTAGAGATTGTTTTAGGTGAGATTGATGAATACCAGTCCCTCAAAGCTCGATTTCCTGAACTGGAACCCAAATTAATCACGCTTCTTGAAGAAGCAAAAGAACGTTCAGCGTACCTACTGGGAAAAGTTAATGGCTTAACAAATGTTCTGAAGGTTCTCTATGAAGGAAAACAAGCATGCTGAGAGCTTGGCAGAGAGAGTGTTCTGAGCGGGCATTAAGAAAGTTTAAAGATAATCATCGTCACTTCTTTTGCCAAGCCACACCAGGGGCTGGTAAAACTGTGCTTGCAGCCACGATTGCTTCAAGATTGTTGCAAGATGATATGATCGATCTTGTGTTGTGTTTTTCTCCATCTTTAATTGTTTCGAATGGCATAAAAAGAACCTTTTCGAACACTCTTAATTGCACTTTTAATGGTGGGTTAGGTTCAATTGGGCAGTCGCTAACCTATCAATCAATTCAATTTCTTCATGATGAATTTTGGCAAACTCTCCGTAACCGAAGAGTGTTCGTAACCTTTGATGAGATTCATCATTGCTCAGGTTCGGATGTAGAAAATGCAAATGTTTGGGGACAACAAGTACTTACAAAGATTCAGGGACTTGCCACCTACACACTGGCTATGTCAGGAACCCCATGGCGGTCAGATGCTTTGCCTATCGTGTTAGGTGAGTACAGTGATCCCGAGGGGCAGCTTCAGGTCGACTATCAATATACTTTGAAGCAAGCTATTGCTGATAAGGTTTGTCGATCTCCAAAGTTGGTCCTAGTAGACAATGAACATTTATCGGTAATCAGTGATGAAAAGGTTGAATCATTTTCATCAATACTAGAGATGCTCAAACAGACTAAAACCTCATACCAAAGTGTCATTCACAATCAAGAAGCGATGGAATACTTACTTGGTCTAGGGTGTAAAAAGCTTGCAGAGATCCGTTCTCAATCTCCAGATGCAGGAGGATTAGTTGTTGCGTCTTCCGTTCAGCATGCACAAAACATTGCAAAGATACTGTCTCAAAAGTACTCGCAAACCGTCTCAATAGTTACATACCGCCATGAAGAGCCTTTAGTTGAAATAGAACGATATCGTCAAAGTGATGCTCAGTGGATTGTTAGTGTTGGAATGATTAGCGAAGGTACTGATATTCCTCGTCTTCAAGTTTGTTGCCATATGAGTTCGGTCAAAACTGAATTGTACTTTAGGCAAGTGCTTGGGCGCATTCTCAGAGTAAATAGGCTGATAAACCAGCAAGCCTGGCTATTTACTTTTGCAGAGAAAAGCTTGATTGAATTTGCTGAACGGATAGAACAAGACATTCCTGAGTCATGTCTTTTTACCAAACTT
Source organism: Vibrio owensii CAIM 1854 = LMG 25443 (assembly GCF_000817815.1). Taxonomy (GTDB): domain Bacteria; phylum Pseudomonadota; class Gammaproteobacteria; order Enterobacterales; family Vibrionaceae; genus Vibrio; species Vibrio owensii. The sequence goes on along the minus strand of NZ_JPRD01000036.1, from coordinate 33,602 downwards.
GCCAAGCAAGCAGAATCTGAATTTGTTGATAACTATAGTCCACTAAATCAAAACAACTCTTTGTTAGGTGAAGAAGTCGTTAACTCAAATCTTATCTGGGGGAACATAACTAAAAGCGGCTCCGGTTCAGGTGGCTCGCCTAGCGCTGTTGATGACATTCGGTTAGGGATATTCAAACAGCGCGTCATTTCTGCTTTTTCGTAGTTCTTATTGATTACCGGCTTGGGTGGGTTGTTTTGATTTTTTTGTGGTCAAATCTTTATTTTTTTGTGGTAATTGTTGGGTGTTTTGGTGGTAACTTGATGGTTTTTGGTTTACCATTTTGAGATTGAAACCTAAACATGTAGGTTAAAATGGAAGATAAATTCATATTAAATTTGATAGATGTTGCCCTTAAGGGAGACAAATCTACAGCTCAAATGATTGTTAGAAAGTTGGCTTCAAAAGTTCGACAAGATAGCCCATCTCTATATGAGCAGATAAATAGAAAATTGGCTACAGATGCTTTAAGGAGCAGTAACGTTAGGCGATTGCCTCTACCTGTAGATGCAGATAGCAGACAAAGTTTGATCAAAGTAGAAGAGCCAGTGTCGATTCTGAAGGAGCCTATTTACTCTAAAGATGTTTCGGAAGCTTTTGAGCAAGTGCTATTAGAGAGAGAGTATAAAGATGCTCTTTTATCAGAGGGGCTACAGCCGACTAAGTCGATTATATTCCAAGGTCCGCCTGGAGTTGGTAAAACTCTTTCCGCTAGGTGGTTGGCAAATCAGTTGGATCTCCCACTATTAACCCTAGACTTAGCGACTGTGATGAGTAGCTTCTTAGGAAAAACAGGAAGCAATGTAAGGGCTGTACTCGAGCATGCTATGTCTTTTCCTTGCGTACTGCTGCTTGATGAGTTTGATGCTATAGCGAAACGTCGAGATGATGATCGAGAGCTAGGTGAGCTTAAAAGGCTGGTTACGGTATTTCTCCAGACTATAGATGAATGGCCTGCAACATCATTACTTATTGCAGCAACAAATCATGGTGAGCTTCTAGATCCAGCTATATGGAGGCGGTTTGATATGGAAATATCATTTACAATGCCTACAAAGGAAATGGTAAATGAGTACTTATCCAACTATTGGCAAGATGTTACTGATAAGAAAGAAGAATATCTCGATAAATTTGAAGGTATGTCGTTCAGCAATATTGATCGCGAATTGACCCAGAAAAAGCGAGCTAATGTAATTTCATCACTGACGCTTAGGAAGCTAGTTGGAGAAGATAATGTAAGTTATCACGAAGAGTTGAGTTTGGAAGAGAAGAAAGTAATGGCTGTAAAGCTTCATAAACAAGGACTTTCTCAAAGAGCTATCTCAAATAAGCTTGGTATTAGTAGACCAACGGTTAAAAAGTCTATTGAAGACTTTGGGGAAGGGTAAAAGTAATGAAGAACTTTATTATTGGCTATGGTGAATCGCTAACTAATTCTGTGGAAGTAAGGAGTGGTGGGGGTGACAAGAAGCATCCATACACTTTTGGTGAAGCAAGAGATAGATTGGTAAAAGACTTGTCTAGCGTCATCGAAGACATAGACTTAAAACCAGAGGCACAATGTGCAAACGGTGAGGTTGTAATAAAGTTCTTACAACACCCCTCTTACCTTGCCAAGTCCTATTACCCGACAAAGTTATTTAATCGATATGATATTAAGGATGTCAGCTCAAAATCCCAGCGTATAAAACCCGAAAAGTGGGCCGTTAAAAAGCACCCTGAAGAAGGGCTTACATCGTGTATTTTTGTGGCAGGAACTAAATCGAAGTTCGAAGCAATGTTGAACAGTATTCAGCATGACAACTTACCTGAGACTACAAAAGATATCATTAGATCAATCGAAAATATTAGTTCTATAACTCCTGATGAAAAGATCAAGCACATAGACGAGCAGAGTGATGAACTCAAGCTAGAGGTAGTGTTGCATGCCTCTGATCATGATGAATTAGTAAAACGTTCATTTAACGACTATTCAGCCTCCTTGGGGGGAGTTGTTGATTGGAAACGAGCTAAGACTGTAGGGGGACTGACTTTCTTGCCCGTGACTATTGGCACGGGTACAGAACAGGAATTGGCACAATTTTCTCATCTAAGGGCACTAAGGAGTATGCCTCAACTCAGGTTTAACCACCCTGATGTGCTGAGAGAGTCCCTGAAAGAAGCTTTTGAACTACCTCAGTTCAAAGCGTTAAATAATGATTTTAAGGTATGTATATTTGATGGTGGAATAGGCTCGGAACATATTCTCCATGATTGGGTGACAGAGTATATTCCATCAGATGTTACTCATGGGCACCCAAGCTTGTTAGCCCATGGCAGTGAAGTATGTTCTGCATTTCTGTTTGGACCATACGTAGATGGAAGTCCCCAAATGGGAGAACCATATTCTAAAGTGGATATTGTTCGTGTTTTATCAGCGACAGATACAGATCCTGACTTGTTTGATGTATTGACTAGAATAGAAGATGTTCTAAAGAAAAAAGAATATAAATACATAAACTTGAGCCTAGGACCAAGGCTAGCCATAGATGATGATGATGTTCATGTATGGACTTCGGTTATTGACAGACTTTTGCAAGATGGTCACTGCTTTGCCACTGTCGCTATTGGTAATGATGGTGAACTAGACGGTGAGTTTGCTCGGATACAGCCCTCAAGTGACATGGTTAACTGTTTTGCTGTTGGGGCGAGTGATTCTAAAAGTGATAAATGGGAAAGAGCTTCCTATAGCTGTATTGGGCCTGGTAGAAGCTCAGGTGTAGTTAAGCCTGATGGTGTTATTTTTGGAGGTTCATACAGTGAACTTTTCAAAGTTTATTCTCCTTTGACTCATTCGATTATTGGAACTCTAGGGACAAGCTATGCGGCTCCCTATGCTTTAAGAGTAGCGGCAGGTATTGATGCTATTACAGATTTTGACTTGAATCCCTCTACAGTCAAGGCGCTAATGGTGCACCATGCGAATCGTGAAGAAAAAGAGCAAAATGATGTTGGATGGGGGTTGTTACCAAATTCCCCTGAGTCTATTGTTGAGTGCTTAGATGATGAAGCTATTATCGTATATCAAGGTGAACTGAATAAGTCAGAGCATTTGAGAATACCGATTCCTATTCCTGAAGGGATTGACTGTACTTGGGTCCACCTAAAAGCAACTTTTTGCTTCAATGCGATCACAGACCCAGAACATCCATTACATTACACGAGAAGTGGTCTTGATATTGTGTTTAGGGGAAATGAGAGTAAGAAAAAAAGTGATACGGCTGATCATGCTGACTCCAAAACTTTTTTTTCTGTAGGTAACCTATATGAAACTGAAGAGGAGTTGAGGGAAGATGCACACAAATGGGAAACGTGCATATCAAGGTCGCAAAGATTTAAAAAAGACACTCTTTTAAACCCTGTATTTGATGTTAAGTATCATGCTAGGGAGCAAGGCGGAGATAGCCAAAAAGAACTGGAGCCACTTAATTACTCATTGGTTATATCTATTAGGGCGCAGGGGGATAACAATACTTACAACTTGGTTCTTCAGCAAAACCAGACTTTGCAAGCAGTGAAAGTTGCTAACAGAGTTCGAGTATAATCTCATAGTCTGTAAGTATAGTGGTTCTGAATTGCTGCTATTGGCGGCTTTTATGAGAAGTAAGCAGGGAGACTTCAGAATCTAACTCAGCAATCTTGTACTGATATTGCTGAATCATTAAGGCGAGTTGGTTATGCTGGCTCGCCATGTTAGCAAGCTGAGTTTTTAGATCGGTAACCTCGGATCGATACTTTTCTTTTAGTCTCTTTTCTTTTTTTAACTGTTCACGAAGATGTGAAATTTTTTCTTCATATAGCGAGCTATCTTTGTCGCAATGTTTTTTCTTTAAAGAGTGCTCTTTGATTTTCTGTACTACATCAGGGTAGTAATAAATTGAACCGCTACCCAACCCTGCTTCTTCTTCGACTGCTTTTACAGAGAGCTTTTGTGTAGAAGGTACGATTTTGGGCTTTCCTTGAACTATACGTTGAAGAGCCTCCTCTATTTTAGCTCTTGTTACACTAGAGTTGCCCATGATCTGCCCCCTTGAAGTCAAACTTTTTAAAAGGAATTTTAAAGTAGTGCATCACTCTTTCGGTGGCACGAATCTGGGTTATGTAGTGGCTTTCAATTGAAGATGTTAACTGGTTAATTGAATCTAAGTAAATAACTTGTTCTGACGCCCATTTGTGGCGATGTATCCAGTTTTGGGCTTTATCCTCGTCAATGAGTTGGTTTTCACACTTAAAACAGCTCGCAGGGGATGCAACTTTATCCATGCGACACTCATAACCGGCAAGGCAATATGAGTGAAGAGTTCCAACTAGATCAATGACTCCTTTTTCAACAAGCTCTTGAATTTGCTCTCTGGTTTTTAGGTCAGAAGGAATAGAACCACGTTCTTTCATTATTTCTAAACCTCTTTTGCCGTATAGCCTTTCGCTTGAATTAAACCAGCGATACACGTTATCTATGATCACCTCATTGGCGACGGATTTTATAAGCTCTTTTAGCTCGGTATCTTTTTCTATTCCCCTTAACTCTGCGGCCGTACTACCTTCTCCGTACCAATCAGTCGTTGGAATATCGAGGTGTTTGAACTGGTCTTTAACGGCAGTTAGAGAGCAAAGGTTGTGTCGCCGTACGAATACTGCATAAGTTCGGCGAAATTGGTGGGTTGTGACACGCCAAACTTTACCTAGTTGAATCTTTTTGTCAGCGTGCAGAGGATTTCTATTCGGGTTGATTAGCTTAAACTCATCAAGAACTTGCTGGTTAACAATTGCACCTGCCTCTTGAGCTATCAAGTCGAAGTGATACCTCAAGTGCCCCTCATACATTAATTTTGGCTCTTCACTTTTTCTTGATTGAGTTATCCAAAGACAGCTAGCTTCATGATTTTTCATTGGATTAGGGCTTGAAAATAATTCGACTCGCATGTGTCGTGTTAAGGCTTCTGCTAACTCAATAGCTTTGCCTGTAACAGGAGATGTAACCCACTCGGTCAATTGTCCTCTTCCTTGAGTCATTTTGTGGTGATAAGACTGAAGTGTGTAAATTGTTTTGCCATTGAATATTCGAGTTTTGAAACTATCAGAGTGGAGTCCATACAACTCATTTCTTCGCATTCCCGTGAATGCTGCACATAGAATGTAGCAAGCAGTCAATACTTTGCTAAACCAACCCTGCATGCGCGATGCTGTGGGGAGATAGTATTTTTCGAGAGGTGAACTAACTAAAAACGATTCAATAATGTTCTTGTATGGTACGGGTTTGGATTTATTAACTTCAATACGATAATCAGGAGAGTCGTAGTTCAACCATTTCCATGTACCAGAGTCTATTTTTTTTATCGACGAGCTTTTTCCCCATCGTATAATTGAGTCTCATCTCAGAAGCTAGTTCGCTTAGAAGCTCTTTATGGGGATGTAATTCTTCAATAAAATCAATGCACCAAAAGTATATCTTTTCCATAACTGATGTCGGCATGGCATAGAATTGGTCTGACCTACTTTTTGAGGGACAGCAGTATTCTGACGCGAGTTCTCCTGCCCCTTGGTCTGTAGGAAGTTCGAGTGAGAAAGGTAAATATTTGAATGATTTTTGCACTTTTCCGAGAGCTGCGAATATGTGCTGTGCGCTTATAAAGCTATAGTTCAAGGTTTGAATGTGATTGCAAAACTCATAAAAAAGTACGGGATGAGATAGGTGTGAAATGCTATCTAACTTCAACCTGTCTAAGTACTTGTAGGTTTGTGTCAACTTACTATGAAGTGCTATAAGAGAAGTTGGCTTCAGCGGTGACGAGCGACCTTGTCCGGCGGATGTGTATATCCAAATGAAGCAGATTAGCTTGAACTCATTAGCTAACGGTTGTGATGAGATGTCAGAAAACGTTATCTTATATTTGTTGGTAATTTTTCTATCAACATAAGCGGTTAGATCCCATTCTTCATCACCAAAAAAACTGACTGTGGCACCAGAAAAGTTCTTAGTGACTGGTATTTTGTAAAGAGACGATAAGTCATTTTTTTATATAGGTCAAGGACATGTAGATGCCCGCTTTGGTTTTCTTTTAGAACCGTACTACTCGGAAGCTCTAGTAATACTCTCATTATTGACTCCTAAAACAGATCATTAATCCCTTCTGGCCATAAACAATGTCGACCTTCTTTTTTAAGCTTATTTTGGGCTTTTCGTCGCACAGCAGGATCAACTTTAAAAATAGCCATTTCAATTTTGTCAATTAAGTCTCTAAAGTTTCTTTCGAATTGCTGTCGATTCGCGTGATTTGAAAGAGAGTCGTTAATAGCCTCTTTAAAACTCATCAAACACCAAATATCTTCCACTTCTTCGAGAATTACTTGGTTAGGGCAGCTAAAGCATTTCAAAATATCTGAGCAAGCTAAGTGCTCGACATCTAGATCTTTTGGACTGAAGTTCATTTTTCTTCTGTAATTGTCAGCTTGGGTACCAAAAGGGTCCTTGCAACCAGAGCCTATGATTGTCGCTTGTGGTTTCTTTTTAAAAGATGAGTATTTTTCTAGGAACTCCTCATATGGCAGTACCTCAACATCCAGTTGTTGTTTCGCATAATTTTTTGACTCAGCTAAGTTAGAGCAACGAGCAACAGCTTCTAGTGTGTGGGCAGCAGCCTGTAGCTGTTTTTTGTTTTCTATGGGACTACCGGTTGTATAGTGGCGACTTAATGTTTGGGGAGTGTTACCTAATAGGCTCGCTACCCCAACAGCATCTCCCGTTAAATCTAAGTAACGAGCACTACCTGAAGCTCTAAACCTTTTAGCCATTGGCCTCAGTGGTTTCCCGTAATCATCTATGGGGTTGAAGTAGTCAAGTAACCAGTTAGTTATGTCACGAAGATTTGAAGATTCAAGGGAGGTAGCTTTTCCTCTGCTGACTTTAAAAAACAGATGATCACTATTAGGTGCGATTAGGTTACTAAGCTCGAGAAGCTTGCTGATAAATCTCAATGCATGTTTAGGAACATGTTGACTGTTGTTTTCACCAATCGAGATGGTCACGTACTTATTAGCCCTAGCTTTGAGTACGCTTTGAGAATACACGATGTTCTTGCTCAGATCAGATTGTTTAAACTTCTTCATTTTCAGAATGGTAGTGCTATTTCCCCATGTGTAGTACGACATTAAGAAGTATCCTAGTGTAAAGCACTTGGTTATAGCCCCTGCGACTTGATAATTGCGTCCTCTAAGTTGAATAGACGCAAATTTATCTCTTGGCTGGGCGTTTAAGTAGAGAGGGAAATTGGATGTAATCTGTTTAAAAAGTTGATTAAACAGTGGTTGGATAAGCCTCAGAAGAGTTTTTAGTTCTGCGTCTGAATAAGCTTCTGTTGGATTTGACTCTCGGCGGAATAGACCATGAGGAGTGAACCATTTCTCGACGGGGTAACCTAAGAGCTTTAATAGGCACCGGATTGCACTATTATGCTTTTGTGCTGTATTGACTGGCATGCTTCCTAGCCTAACTTTTTCAATAAGATGCTGTTCCCAAGCATTCGTAGCCTCCTCTGATTCAGGGTTGAGCATCCGGCTGTCAGTAAAACTTACATATCGAGTTAAATCATGGAAATAACCAAATTTCGTCTGGTCAGAATATTCTTGGCTTCTTCCTAAGGTATCTACCCATTTGTGAATCAACTTGTCGCGGTTAGCAAATTTTGCCTTTTCAATTTGTTTTTTGGGGGGAACACCAAGGTAGCGAAATCGATTGAAATCAAATGACTGATATTTAGATATACCGATTTTGAGGCTTACTACCAATTCTGGATGGTGTGATATTTCATTCATATACTGCTTCCTCTAGTATCTGGTCTAAGAAACTAGTGGCATCCTGAACGCTCTTTTCTCTCTCAAGGTAGTCTACGTATTTCCATATGGTACTTTCGCTGTTGTGTCCCATCCATGCCATCATTTGGAGCACAGCATTCTTTTGTAGCCCATGTTCAAGCAATGATGATAGTCGGTAGGTACAATAGGTTGCTCTGAGGTCATGAGTCCTGTGCTTAAAAGCCATGGAATGTTTTAATTCTATGTTTTTTTTTAGTCGCCGGAAGGATTGCTGTACATTATTTGCGTTGAATGGAGTTCCATTTTTTGTAACGAGCAGAAATGAGCTTTCGTTACCTTTTAGGCGCTTCTTCCGCCTAATAGATGTTGCGTAAGAGTGGAGTAAAACAGCTAACTTTGCTGGGATTTCTACTTTTCGCTCTTTACTATATTTCGTAGTAACGCCGTTCGCTGGCCCTATCACAACTTCAGAGTATAAGCCTGTATTTAACTCATTGAGGGCAAGAGATTGTGGAAAAGTACAAGCTTCATTAATTCTCAGCCCAGAGTGAATTTGCAATAACTGATGTAATACAAACTCAATGCTAAAGTTAGTTAATTCAGAGGCATAAAGGCGAATACCCTCTTTACTTAATGGATTTAATGACTGAATGTTGGCGCGTTTGGGAACCTTAATACGTAGGTCTGTACTTGTTATAAGAAACCGAGGGTTTAGATGCCTCATCGTCCCCTGGTTTTGCACCTTAACTAACTCATACTCAAATGGTTTAGCATGCTCTGTCACATGTAAGAGTCGATGGGCAATACACCATTCATAAAATTTGATGACATGAAGCATGTACAAGGATGCGGTAGAAAACTGAATATCACCATTTCGAGCACTGCTGAGTAAATCATCATTTCTAAAGCGGTAAGTCGGACGTAGGTACTTCGTAGGTGGGAAATCATCCCATTTTAATTGTTTCGCTTCCAAAAACTGCCAGTACCGTTTGATTGCTCGAACTGCAGAGTTTAAGTCTTTTGATTTCCGTAGATTTACTAGATAGTTCATCCATAGGTTAACAGGCATCAAGTATTGATGAACGGAACCATAAAAGGTTGGAAAGCCTTTCAGTTAAATGGGAGGAATATCTGCTGATGCATGCGGGTATATTCTGGGAACATTTACTGGAGATGAGTCAACCACGTAAACCATAAAAAATACCCTCAAAAAAGATAAGCCTTTAATGAGGGTAGTTCAGTTTTCCAGACTATGAAAATCTACAGTTTAGTTTTCCATAAAAAGATCTACATAGTAACGAACTCTTCAGAGCCTGTTGGGTGGATAGCCACAACAGAGTCGAAGTCTGCTTTGGTTGCGCCCATCTTCATTGCTACACCGAAGCCTTGAATCATTTCATCAACGGTGAAGCCGATGCCGTGAAGACCAACAACTGTTTCTTCTTCGCCAGCACATACTAGCTTCATCTTACATGGTTGACGGTGCTTAGTAACCGCTGTGTACATCGCAGTAAAGCCAGATGTGTAGACTTTGATGTTGTCTTTGCCGTACTTCTCTTCTGCTTCTTGAGTCGTTAGACCGATTGTACCGATTGGTGGGTGGCTGAATACCACAGTTGGTACCAAATCGTAGTCCATCTTCGCGTTTGGTTTGTTGTTAAACAGACGCTCAGAAAGTTGACGACCCGCTTTCACAGCCACTGGTGTTAGCTCGATACCGCCTTCCATGATGTCACCCACACAGTAGATGCCTTTCACGTTCGTTTCTTGGTACTCGTCTACCTTGATGTAGCCACGATCGTTCGTTGCAACGCCAGTTGATGCTAGGTTGATAGCGTCAGTTGCTGGGTGACGACCGATTGCCCAGATTAGGGTATCAACGTTTTGGCTCTCACCGTTTTCTAGGTGCAGAGTTAGGCTGCCGTCTGCTTCTTTTACCACTTCTTTTGGCACAGAGTGGGTGTGCAGTGTTGGGCCTTCTGCGTCCATTACTTCTACTAGCGTTTCGATGATCATTGGATCGAAGCTACGTAGTGGTGATTCTTTACGAACGAATAGGTGCGTTTCTGTGCCAAGCGCATGCAGAACACCAGCGATTTCAACCGCGATGTAACCTGCACCGATCACTGCAACACGTTTTGGTTGCTCAGCAAGCTCGAAGAAGCCGTTTGAATCGATGCCGTATTCTGCGCCTGGGATGTTTGGAATTGTTGGACGACCACCCACTGCGATCAGGATGTGATCCGCTGTGTAGTGTTCACCGTTTACTTCAACCGTTTTCTCGTCAACAAACTTAGCAAAGCCTTTGATAACATTTACTTTGTTGTTGCCAAGAACACGATCGTAAGATTGGTGGATACGACCAATGTAAGCCTGACGACTCTCAACCAGTTTGCTCCAGTCGAAACCTTTTACATCTACATCGAAGCCGTAGTCTTCTGCGTACAGATTCATTGCTTCTGCAACTTGCGCGCCGTGCCACATCACTTTCTTAGGCACGCAACCAACGTTCACACAGGTACCGCCAAGGTCTTGAGCTTCGATAAGCGCTACTTTAGCACCGTACATTGCCGCACGGTTTGCTGATGCGATACCGCCGCTGCCGCCGCCGATACAGATATAATCAAAATGAGTCGCCATTACTTTCTCCAAGAGCTTATTAATTTTGTCTGACAACAACTACATTGGGGTGGTGAGTGATGAACTCAACATCCCAACGGAATTGTTGTTAATTCCATGTCCCTATCATAAATCGAGTCTAGCAATTTCCTAAATGGGAAAAAGTGACATTGCTTATGACAAATAGCGATGAAAGGATAGCAAAGCGGAATAAGGCGTTATTTCGCTTAGTGTTTTAGAAGTACTTTCATCGTGTTTCGAATGCTTAAACATCACGTTTAGACATTGGAAAGGAATGTATTCGAGAGATAAAAACGGTTAAAGACTTCTTCAAAATCTTCAGAAACTGTCTCCATCAACCATTCAAGTTGCATGATGTTCCCTTGCCAACGTTTAACGTTTGGAAAGTCACGGAACATATCGTGTCCGGTTGTTTTTTCCACCAACCATGCACGATGCAATATCGGCAACCAAGCAATATCCACTCGACTGAGTTCGTCACCAAAGAAAAACACGCTTGAGCCCAATTGCTTTTCCATATTAATCAGCGCTTTTTCAAAGACTGCCCAGTGCTGCTTAAACTCTGCCTCATCAACACTACGCATGGTGCTGCACTGCGGTACATATTGTTTGGAACCGTAGTTTGCCCAAGCTTCTAATAAAGCGATGTCTTCTGCGGAGCGAGGTTGGAGTAAGCCTGAATATTGCTTATCCAAATAGCTGACGATGGCATCAGCATCGAATAAGACGGTATTGTTTTCGGTGATCACAATGGGTGCTTTACCGTTTGGGGAAATGTCGAATAAGCAGTTATTGAAGTCGGCATATTCGACTTCAAACGGAATGTGCTTTGCTTTAAGCATGGCGGTGACATATTGAAAAAACGGACAAATTTTAAAACTGATGACTTTTAACATGGCAGAAACTCTGGATATTGAGAATGAATGGGGTGAGAGCTCACCCCATTGGTTTTTTTACTTTCGGCCGTTGGCTTAGCCACAACAGCTTGTTGACCCACAACCGCCTTGGACTTGCACGTCTTTGCCGTCCGCAAGATAAGTGTTGGTGAGGTAGAAATCGCTAAACAGCTGCACGAAATCTTCCGATACCGTCTTCTCTACCAATCCTGACTCTAGGATGTGCTTTTGCCATGCCTGCATTTTTGGCAGACCACAGAAGAAGTCGTAGCCAGAGTGCGCTTTGACGATGGCAGCGCGGTGCAGAAGCGGCAGCCAAGCCATGTCTACATTGCTTAGTTCATCGGATTTGAAGAACTTGGTTTCACCAGACAGTTGGCTTTCTGCTTTTTGGAACGCTTTGATCAGTTTCTCTGCACGTTCTTCAAAGGTTGCTTGGTCTTTGCTGCTCATCGTGCCGCATTGTGCCAAGTAGTGTTTAGAACCTAGGTAGCTCCAAGCTCGGTCTAGGGCGCGTTGTTCGTTTGTCACGCCTTGCTCTAATGGACCGTATTCGTCTTCGATGTATTCGATGATCGCATCAGACTCAAACAGTGCCGTGCCAGACTCTGTCACCATCACGGGTACTTGACCGTTTGGTGAGATGTCTAGGAACCATTGTGGCTTGTCTTTTAGGTTGATGTATTCAATCTCGTAAGGGATCTGTTTTGCTTCTAGTGCCGCAGTTACGCGTTGAACAAATGGGCAAATTTTAAAACTGATAACTTTAAGCATGGTCATTTCTCTCTATGTTTTAGCTTGTTTACATCCCTAAGACGCAGGCAAAAAAGAAAAGACGAAGCGCAGGCGAAAATTTTTTAGAAAATAAATAAAAAAAAGCGCAACGAGGTCATCGTTGCGCTTTAAGTTTCTGAAATTCAGTGTTTTTTATTCTGGAACGATCCAGTCGACTTTCCAGTGACCCGTTGCTGGCGCGATCGCTTCTTGCAGGAATGGCAGAATTTCTTTCATCTGGCTTTCCAGTTTCCACGGTGGGTTAATCACGATCATGCCTGATGCCGTCATGCCGCGCTCGTTGGTGTCTGGAGATACGCCCAATTCGATTTGCAGAATTTTGCGAATGCCAAGCCCTTCCAAGCCTTCAATCATGTCTTCGATGTCATGGCGGTTTACTACTGGGTACCAAATCGCGTAGATACCCGTTGCCCAACGTTTGTGACTTTGGTAAATCGCTTGCACGACGTCGCGGTACTCTTTTGCTAGCTCGTATGGTGGGTCAATCAGCACCAAACCACGACGTTCTTGCGGTGGTAGACTGCCTTTTAGACGCTTAAAGCCATCTTCTTTGTAGATGCTCACTTGACGATCGCGGTGGAACTCTTGCTCTAGTAGTGGGTGATCGGCTGGGTGCAGCTCAGTTAGAACCATGCGGTCTTGCGGGCGGATTTGCGCACGTGCAACACGCGGTGAGCCTGGGTAGTAACGCAGATTCTCACCGTTGTTCAATGTTTTGATTGAATCGATGTAGCTTGCGATCTCTTCAGGGATGTTTGAGTTATCCCAAATGCGCGCGATGCCTTGTTTGTATTCGCCCGTTTTCTCAGACCATTCGTGAGTCAGATCGTAGCGTCCCACACCCGAGTGGGTATCGTGATAAACAAACGGCTTATCTTTTTGCTTTAGTGCATCAAGAATGAGGCTTTGAACGATGTGTTTTACCACGTCAGCATGGTTGCCAGCGTGGAAGCTGTGGCGGTAACTTAACAAATTAAACTCTCGAAACACTCTTTGACTGAGTGTGGTCTGTGATTTTCGCGATATGGCGGTATTATACTCAAGTAACTTAAAGAAGTAGAACTTCGATTCAAATCAGTATCACTGATAGGGATTCGCTATTGAAATTTCTTTAAGTCACCCATACTTAGTATGAGTAAACAAATTGAACCTAAGTGGGATTGCGCCGCTCCAATAGAGTGCCAAACCGAACTTAGGCATAACAAGACTCAAGGACAGAGTAAGCGCTCTTTGACCCATTCGGTCATTGCTGCATCGAGAAAGGGAACGGAAATCCCCCCATCCATGTTGTCGGCTTGCCTGTGCATTGAGTTCGCCTACTGTTTTGCAAATACCAATAGAGTCTTTGCAAATGCGAATAGGCAAATACAGAGCCAAAACACAAAAGGAATTATTCATGTCTAATCCACTTCTTACGTTTACGGATCTTCCTCCGTTTTCGCAAATCAAACCAGAACACATTAAACCTGCAGTGGAGCAGGCGATTGCGGATTGTCGTGCCAAGATTGACGAGGTACTTAAAGACAATGCAAACCCAAGCTGGACCAGTGTGATCGCGCCTATTGAAGAAGCGGATGACCGCTTGAGCCGCATTTGGTCACCAGTGGGTCACATGAACTCAGTAGTGAACAGCGAAGCGCTGCGTGAAGCTTACGAAAGCTGTCTGCCAATCCTGTCTGAGTACGGTACTTGGGTTGGTCAGCACAAAGGTCTTTACGAAGCGTACAAGGCGATCAAAGCCAGCGAAGAGTACGCGACGCTGACGCGTGCACAGCAGAAGACCATTTCGGATTCACTACGCGACTTCGAGCTTTCGGGCATCGGTCTACCATCAGACGAGCAACATCGCTACGGCGAAATCAGCAAGCGCATGTCTGAGCTGAGCTCAAAATTTTCCAACAACGTGCTGGATGCAACCATGGGTTGGACAAAGCACGTTGCAGACGAAAAAGACCTAGCGGGTATGCCAGAATCTGCACTTGCAGCGGCAAAAGCGGCAGCAGAAGCAAAAGAGCTCGATGGCTACCTAATCACGCTAGATATCCCATCTTACCTACCAGTTATGACGTACTGTGATAACCAAGACCTACGTAAAGAAGTGTACGAAGCATATGTAACGCGCGCCTCTGACCGTGGTCCAAATGCAGGCAAATGGGACAACACAGAAATCATCACTGAGCAGCTAAAACTGCGTCATGAAATCTCTCGTATGTTGGGTTTCAACACTTACAGCGAGAAATCTCTGGCAACCAAAATGGCAGAGAACCCAGCGCAAGTTCTTGGCTTCTTGAACGATTTGGCTACCAAAGCAAAACCACAAGGTGAGCGCGAAATCGAAGAGCTACGCCAGTTTGCGAATGCGGAATTTGGTGTTAGCGAGTTAAACGTATGGGACATTGCGTACTACAGCGAGAAGCAAAAGCAACACTTATTCCAAATTTCGGATGAAGAACTGCGTCCTTACTTCCCTGAATCAAAAACAGTAAGTGGTCTGTTTGAAGTACTAAACCGCGTGTTTGGTATGACAGTGACAGAGCGTGAAGGCGTGGATACTTGGCACGAGTCAGTGCGTTTCTTCGATATCTTCGACGGCGAAGGCACACTACGTGGCAGCTTCTACCTAGATCTATACGCACGCGAACACAAACGTGGCGGTGCGTGGATGGATGATTGCCGTGGTCGTCGTGTGACGCTATCAGGCGAGCTACAAACACCGGTTGCTTACCTTACGTGTAACTTCAACCGTCCTGTGGGTGACAAGCCTGCACTGTTTACGCACGATGAAGTGGTGACACTATTCCACGAGTTTGGTCACGGTATCCACCACATGCTGACGCAAGTAGAAACAGGCGCGGTATCGGGCATCAACGGTGTACCTTGGGATGCGGTTGAGCTACCAAGTCAGTTCCTAGAAAACTGGTGTTGGGAAGAAGACGCGCTGGCGTTTATTTCTGGTCACTACGAGACAGGCGAACCACTACCAAAAGCGATGCTAGATAAAATGCTAGCAGCGAAGAACTTCCAGTCGGCGATGGGTATCCTACGTCAGCTAGAGTTCGGCTTGTTCGACTTCACTCTGCACACAGAATACGACCCAGAAGTGGGTGCTCGTGTGCTTGAAACTTTGGCAGAAGTGAAAGAGAAAGTAGCAGTTGTACCAGCGGTTGAGTGGGCGCGTTTCTCACACAGCTTTGGTCACATCTTCGCTGGTGGTTACAGCGCGGGTTACTACAGCTACCTATGGGCAGAAGTGCTGTCTTCAGATGCGTTCTCTCGCTTTGAAGAAGAAGGCATCTTCAATAAAGAAACCGGTCTGAGTTTCTTGAACAACATCCTAGAAATGGGTGGCAGTGAAGAACCAATGGAGCTATTTAAGCGCTTCCGTGGTCGTGAGCCAGAAATCGATGCGCTACTGCGCCATTCTGGTATCGCAGCGTAATCTCGATTGAGAATGAAAATGGGCAGCCAAGTGGTTGCCCATTTTTTTGTTCTTAGATTCAGCTTTTAGTATCTGATTCAGAGTGTTATGGATTTACGCTGCGATTGATCGGGTTTTGCAGCGAGATCAGCGTCTCGGTGGATTGCACTTCGTCGATCGCTTGAAGCTTATCAATCAATACAAATTGCAGCTCTTCAATCGACTTGCACATCAATTTGACGAATATGTTATACGCGCCCGTGGTGTAGTAAGCTTCTACCACTTCATCGAGGGCATTGAGCTTTTCTAGCGCTGAATGATAGTCGCGCGCGGCATTCAAGTTGATGCCGATAAAGCAACATACGTCATATCCTAGCTTTTTGGTATTGACGATTACCTCAGTACCTTCGATGATGTCCGCCGCTTTCATTTTCTCGATACGAACGTGGATGGTCGCTGGACTGACATTAAACTGTTTTGCCATTTCCGCGTAAGGCTTACGCGCATCCGCCATCAGAGTTTTGAGAATCGCGCGATCGAGATCGTCGAGTTTAGGCAAGCTCGTATTCATACAATTATTTCCGTTGGGTATGAGGTTTAAAGTTCATTTTATACTCACAGCGGACAGGATTCACAAGGTTTACGCAGGGATAACCGCGAGGTAGCTCTGAAGTCATGGAGTTGATGTGCCATTTTTTCTGTTTTGCATAGCGATCATGTTCAGTGTTGTCGCTGCGGCGCAAGAGCAAAAAGTCCTCGTTGTTCACTCTTACCATCAAGGTTTCTTCTGGACTGATTCTATCCAGCGTGGTTTCACCCAGCAGCTTGAGGGGCGACAGCTTGATACGCGCGTGTTGTATCTCGATTCCAAGCGCAGTCAAAGCCAGCACTTCTTTAATCAGCTGGAGTCCCTTTATCGCACCAAACTGAGCGAAGAGCATTTTGACTCGATCGTGGTCAGCGATAACAATGCACTTGCTTTGATGCAGCGTTTGTCTTCGGTTATCAAAGATACACCGGTGATTTTCTGTGGTATCAATAACTATCATCCTGCACTGCATCAGGGGTTGAAGGCGACGGGCGTGATTGAAGACGTCGATCTGTCCGCCAACCTCGCCTTGATTGAGCGTTTGCATCCGACCCACAAACAGATCCTTATTGTCAGTGACCATTCTGTTACTGGTGCGGCACTTCGTGCTCAGATCGAAGACTTTCTTGATGATAACCCAGCATATCGCGACAAAATCCGTCATTTAGTGCCGGAAACAGTAGACGACTTAAAACAACAAGTCTCGCAAATGAACATCGATAACGTAGTGCTGTTTTGGACTTACTACCGCGATATTCACGGTAATGTTGCGACCGATAAAGACTGGCGTGATATCAACCAAGCCTCTAATGCGCCGCTGTTTATGGTGCACGATATTGGACTTGGGCATGGTGCAGTCGGCGGTGTGATTCAAACCGGCTATCGCCAAGGTTTTGAAGCTGCGAAGTTGTTGGCGCAAGTGCTGGATAACCCACAGCAACCTTTGCCTGCGATTGTGCGTGCAGAATCGGACATCAAACTCGACTATCAATCGGTTGTGCGTTGGGGTTTAGGCGCAGAACAAGAAGCCTCGTCGGTGTTCTTCAATAAGCCGGTGGAATTTACTGAGCGTTACGCCCGAGAAATTAAACTGTTTGGCAGTGTGCTGGTGGCGATGACCATCGTGATTATGTTGCTTAGTTACTACCTGCATCGCATTCGTCGCAGCGAAAGTATTGCTCGCGAAAGCCAGACGATTTTAGAGTCAGTGTTTGACCAGAGCATGCAGTACATGGGCATTCTCGACCAACATGGTTTGCTTAAATCCGGTAACGATCGTCTGCAATCGTTACTCAATCATCAGGATATGCGTCTCGATCGTCCGCTTTGGCATCATAAAAACTGGAGCGAAGAAGCACGCCAGCTACTTGCTAATTACTTCCAATCCAGTCATCGCCAAGTCTCCACTTTTGAAACGGAGATCTGGAGTAAAGAACATGGAGCTATGGTGCTGGAAGTGTCCCTCAAACCGTTTTCTCAGCAAGTGGCAAATCAAGAGCAATACTTGTTTGAAGCGCGTGACATTACCAGCCGTAAAGCGATGGAAGATAAGCTCTACCAACGTGAATCGAGTTTGCGTAACTACTACGAGCAGCAGCCGGTAATGATGGTGACGTTAGATAACAATAACCGCATTCAGGAAGTGAACCGTTTTGCTCAGCAGCTTTTGGGGTATCAGCCATTGGATATGCTGGGGCATCGCCTACGTGAGTTCTATTCGGACGAAAAAGCGCTGATCCCGCGCCAAGTGCTACTACAACCACAGCAAGTGATGCACGGCGTTTGGCGTCGCGAAATCGAATATCGTCATGCGGATGGTCATCGTGTTTGGGTACGTGAAAACATTCGCCCATTAAGAGATTCCGACCAACTGCTGATCGTTGGTGAAGACATTACCGAAACCAAGAAGCTCGCCAAGCAGTTAGAGTACCAAGCACGCTATGACTTGCTGACCGACACCTACAACCGCAACTATTTCGAGCTGGAGCTGCAAACCGCACTGCGAGAAGTAGAAAGCCACCGTCGCGTGCATGCAATGTTGTACCTCGATCTCGACCAGCTCAAAGTGCTTAACGACACCGTGGGTCACGATGCGGGTGATGCGGCTATTCAGTTCTGTGCCAGCATGTTGGAAGAGGTACTGCCATACAATGCAGTCTTGGCACGCATGGGCGGTGATGAATTTGCTGTGTTGTTGAAAGATTGCGATGAGCACGGTGCGATTAATGTGGCGAAGCAGATTATCACGACCTTGAGCGAACAGCTTTTCCGTTGGGAAGACACACAACTGTTTATGAGTTGCTCAGTGGGCATTCGTATCATTGACCACACCGCCGAAACGCCACAAATGGTCCACGCTCAAGCAGATTCCGCGTGTCATGTTGCCAAAGAGCAGGGACGCAATCGCTATAACCTATTCAGCTTAGATAACGAAGAGCTGCAACGTCGCCAGTTAGAGATGCAGAGCGTTAATCTGGTGCACGAAGCGCTATCGAGTAAGCGTCTTGAACTGTTTGCTCAGCGCATTGTTAACTTGAGCGGTGAAGGCTCACCATTGTGCTTTGAGATTCTGGTACGTATTCGTGATGCACAGGGCAATTACTTGTCTCCTGGTGTTTTTATCCCAGCCTCTGAACGCTACAACATCGCGCATTGGATTGATAAACAAGTGATCACCCAAACCCTAGAGTGGTTTGAAGCTCGCCCAGAGATAGTAGAAAAACTCGGACGCTGCGCGATCAACTTGTCCGGTCAGTCGATGGGGAATCAAGAGTTTATCGACTTCCTGTTAGAGCGTTTGCAGTCGTCTTCGATTCCTTGTGAGAAGATCTGTTTAGAAATTACTGAAACCGCAGCGATGAGCAACATCGACCAAGCACTCGGCTTCTTTACTCGCGTGCGCACGCTGGGCTGTTTGATTGCATTGGACGATTTTGGTTCTGGCTTGTCTTCTTTCGGCTACTTAAAGCAGCTTCCAGTCGATATCGTGAAAATTGATGGTCTTTTCGTGCGAGATATCAACGTAAACGAGATGGACCGCGTGATGGTGCGTTCAATCAACGACTTAGCCAAGCTGATGGGCAAGGTCACGGTGGCGGAATTTGTTGAGAATGACCAAGTCAGAGAGCTGCTGATCGAGCTTGGTGTCGACTATGGGCAAGGTTATGGCATTGGGCATCCTAAACCTTTGGCTGAGCTGGTTGACGAACTTCAGCAACTTTAACCATCCAGACGAACGTCATCTAACTTCTCCCCAGCCTAGCAATTAGAGGCGGGTTGGGTATACACTCAGCGCCAGTTAAACCGATTTTACTGGAGCCTCCTTTTGCAACTGCAATTGATTTGTGAAGACCCATCTCAACAGTCTCACCTTGATGAACTCGCTGCGCGTTGGCAGCTTTCTCACACTGATGACAGTGACTTTGCCTTAGTCCTAACGACAGAGCGTTTAGAGCTGCGTAAAGTAGATGAGCCAAAGCTGGGTGCAATCTTTGTGGATTTGATTGGTGGTGCAGTAGGGCATCGTCGCAAATTCGGTGGCGGTAAAGGTCAGGCAATCGCGAAAGCGGCGGGTTTGAACAAAGGCGCAACCCCAACCGTACTGGATGGCACTGCTGGTTTAGGGCGCGATGCGTTCGTATTGGCGTCGTTGGGCTGTAAAGTCCAAATGGTTGAGCGTCACCCTGTAGTCGCAGCATTGTTGGATGACGGTTTGGCTCGTGCGAAACACGATCCAGAAATCGGTACTTGGGTATCAGAGCGCATGTCTTTGATTCACGCTTCTAGCCATGATGCGTTGGAACAATTGGCGCAAGATAAAGACTTCGTTCAGCCAGATGTGGTTTATCTCGATCCAATGTACCCGCACCCTGAAAACAAAAAGAAATCGGCATTGGTGAAAAAAGAGATGCGCGTCTTCCAATCTCTGGTTGGTGCAGATCTTGATGCGGATGGCTTGCTGGCTCCAGCTATGGCATTGGCGAGTAAGCGTGTGGTGGTCAAACGCCCTGATTACGCCAACTGGCTTGATGAGCAAAAGCCGAGCATGGCAATCGAAACTAAAAAGAACCGTTTTGATGTGTATGTGAAGGCATCAATGGCGTAGTTCGACTAAACGTCTGACGACACAAAACTTCTTCTCACAGCGCCTAATTTGGCGCTGTGTTTGTATCTGGTGTTTGCTCTGCTTATTGATACTTTTCTCTTGCTAATTCGGCATACTGACTGTATATCTAACTAAGAATTATTATTATTTCACTTGTGTGATGCCGTAGAGTAAAACAGTCGAGAATTGGGAAGCTGGAGTAGTAGCATGGCGAAACGTTTATGTAAGATGAGCCGCAAACAGATTGCTGAGAGTTTGGGTGACATTCACCGCTTGGTGGTAGCACCTAAGTTTGTCTGCCGCTCTTGTGCTCGTTCTTCTGCCTCGAAAAACACCTTGTGTAAGCCTGCCGCGATTCCACCTCAAAAGTGCCAAGACAAACCGCTATCCGAGCAACAGGCTTGTGGTCTATTGGCGGAAGCACTGCCAACCTCATCTCTTACTCAAGATACCCCAATCATCATGGCGTCTGAGCAAAGCGCAGAGAAAGCCGCGATCGTTAAACGTGTTGTGGAACGAGTGAAAGAGAAAAAACTGGCAGCAAAAGTCGCATCCGTAACCTCAACCACTAAGCTAGAGGCGCCAGCTATGTTTGATTTGTCAGATAAGAAAGCGCTGAAGAAGGCGAAGAAAGCGGTTAAGAAACATTACAAGCAGCAGAAGAAGTTGCTTAAGTTAGCCAAAAAGCAGCAAAAATGGCTCAAACGCCAGCGCAAGCTTGAAGCGCGAAATGCCAAACTAGAGGTGTTGCTGCCAACGCCACCAAACACGTTGATGAGCACAAGCTCGCAAGCCAAAGTGCATTAATCGAATCAAAAAACGCTCTCCAGTTGGAGAGCGTTTTTTATTGTCGAAATGTTTGTAGGATTAGCTGTGTTACTTGTTGGCGTAACTCATCTCTACGCGTTTTTTCACCCAAGTTTCGTTGATCCACAGTGATAGCATGATGATCGCACCACCAATGGCAAGTCGCGTCACATCAACATCGCGATTCCAAATCACGATATTCACAATCAAACCAGCAGGGACGAGTGCGTTGTTCATTACCGCAAGTGCACCCGCGTTGACCATGGTTGCGCCTTTGTTCCACGCAAAGTAACCAAAGCCTGATGCAATCAAACCAAGGTAAGTCAGAATACCCCATTGTGTTGCTGTGGTTGGCATCTTGTCTAAGTTACCCATCAGAGCAAAGGCGACGGTCGCTACGCACAATGCACCCAAGTAGAAGTAGCCAAATACCGTGTGCTGCGGCAGTTCAACCGACTCGGTTTCCATAATGTATTTATAGCCGACCTGACCGATGGCAAAACACAGGTTCGCTCCTTGTACGACCAAAAAGCCCATCAAGAAGTTTTCATTGATGCCCGCAAACTTAATCCACGCCGCCCCCAGCACTGCAATCGCCGCCGTAACCAAATACCAAGGCGAGAATCGACCTTTCAAGAAGTCATAAATCAAGGTTACGTAAATAGGGGTAAATACGGTGAACAGCAGAACTTCTGGTACAGAAAGGAGTAGGAAAGACTGGTAGTAGAAGCAATACATTAAGCCGAGTTGGAAGCCGCCTACGATCATCAATTTCGCGATCAGAGATTTGCTTACGCCACGGAATTTTAAGAAAGGAATGAAGACTAAGCTCGCCAGCGCAACGCGCATGAAAACAGAGAACCAAGAGTCAACCTGACCGGCAAGGTAAACGCCGATCAGGCTAAATGAGAATGCCCAAAGTAGGGTAACTGCGGATAGATAAGCCATGGATGAGAATCTTTATCAACAACAAATGTGCCCGCAGTCTAACCAAGTTTTAAGGTCACGCCAACGCAAATCAGTCTTTTAGCGGTACGACCAGCATATCGACAGGTGAGCAGTTAATAAGCTGTCGCGTCGACGAAAGAATCTTGCTCCAGAAATCTTGGTGATGACCACAAACCACCAAATCAATATTGTAGTCCTGAATGGTATCGCACAGCTCGTTACTCAAATCACCGCTACCGACTAACGTATGCGTGATTGGATACTCTGCGTATTCTTCAAAATTCGCTAACTGTGTACGAGACGCTTCCATCGCTTGGTGTTGCGCCTCCGCCATGTTGATGTCGATAAGCCCGGTGTAAAGCTCGGCGTAATTCACATCGATATGAATGAAAGAGACTTTCGCATCCAGAGGTTTAGCCAGTGACACGGCTTTCTTAATCAACACTTTACTGTCGTCTGAGAGGTCGACTGCCACAAGTACGTGTTTGTAACTCATATTGCTATCTCCTTGATAAGGTCATAGTGTCAGATTAGCACTAAGTCTCAGATAATTTTGCTGAAGTGATCTCATATCAATATCGTAGGTACAAAGTGTTGCCACTGTAATCATGTTATAGTGGCGCAAAACGCATGCACATAAATAGGAGTTAACATGCTGTCTCAAACTATGGTTGAACAATTGAATGAGCAAATTAACCTAGAATTTTTCTCATCCAATCTATACTTACAAATGAGTGCTTGGTGTGAAGACAAAGGTTTTGAAGGTGCGGCTGAATTTTTACGCGCTCACGCCGTAGAAGAAATGGAGCACATGCAACGTCTTTTCACTTATGTAAGTGAAACTGGCTCAATGCCAATCCTAGGTGCGATTGAAGCACCTAAGCATGACTTTGCTAGCCTTGGCGATGTTTTCCGTGAAACCTACGAACATGAGCAAATGATCACGGAAAAGATCAACAAATTGGCGCATGTTGCATTTACAAGCCAAGACTACTCAACGTTTAACTTCCTACAGTGGTACGTGGCTGAACAGCACGAAGAAGAGAAGTTGTTTAAAGGGATTTTAGATAAGATCGAATTAGTTGGTGAAGACGGTAAAGCATTGTTCTTCATCGATAAAGATCTAGCACAAATGGCAAAAGAAGGTTCATCTTCAATTATGGGTGCTCCAGCTGCATAACGTGTTCCCGACGCGGTAAGCAGCGGGTTAAGGACGAAGCATTGATCGTCTTTATCTCTTGAGCATCGTTGAAGATGTAGGGAGGAAAAGATGATCAGTGGAGACACAATCTTATTTGCGCTAATGGTAGTAACGGGAGTAAACATGGTCCGTTATCTTACCGCTCTTCGTTCTTTAATTTACATCATGCGTGAAGCGCATCCTTTGCTTTATCAGCAAGTGGATGGCAATGGATTTTTCACCACCCATGGTAACGTCACCAAACAGGTGCGGCTGTACCATTACATTAAGAGTAAAGAGTATCACCATCATCATGATGAGATCTTTACTGGCAAATGCGAAAGGGTGCGCGGGTTATTCATTTTATCGACCGCTTTACTTGGTGTGACCCTACTGGCTGCCTTCATTCTTTAAGCCAGCAAGCTGTGCTTGGAATTTAAGCGCTTTTCCCGCTCGACTTTTGTCGTTAGAATAGCGCCCGCAGAAAGCAAGGATGTGCATTACGCACATCCTTTTTTATTTTTGGATTTTGGACAAACCAATCTAAATAAGTAATTGAGCGTTACCCATGAGTAAGAAATTTGATGTTGTTGTAATTGGCGCAGGTGCGGCGGGTTTGATGTGTGCAGCAGAAGCAGGCAAACGCGGACGCAGTGTGCTCGTACTGGATCATGCGAAAAAGCCAGGACGTAAAATCCTTATCTCAGGTGGTGGTCGTTGTAACTTCACTAACTACGACGTCTCAGCGAGCAACTACTTATGCCAAAACCCACACTTCGTGAAATCGGCGTTGTCTCAGTACACCAACTGGGACTTTATCTCGATGGTCAGCAAGCATGGTATCGAGTTTGAAGAGCGCGATCACGGGCAGCTGTTCTGTGTTGATGCGTTTACTGCAAAAGACATCGTTAAGATGCTACTAGCAGAATGCGATATGCCAAACATCCAACAACGCTACCAATGTGATGTACATTCGATTGAGAAAACCGATGCGGGCTTCCGTCTGCATGCTGGTACTGAAAACATCGAATGTGAATCTTTGGTGGTAGCAACGGGCGGCCTGTCGATGCCTAAATTGGGCGCGACACCATTCGGCTATAAGATTGCTGAGCAGTTCGAGCTTCCGGTAATTACCACTACAGCAGGTTTGGTACCGTTTACGCTGCATAAAGAAGACAAAGAAGATTTCGCTGAACTATCGGGCATCGCGATCCCGGCAGAAATCACCGCGCAAGACGGCACTATGTTCAAAGAAGCATTGCTGTTTACTCACCGCGGCTTGTCGGGGCCGTCGGTACTGCAGATTTCGTCATTCTGGAAAGCGGGTCAGAAGGTGACGATTAACCTTGTACCAAACGACGACATCGCTGAACTACTAGAACGCAGCCGCGAGAAGCATCCAAACCAATCGTTGAAGAACACGCTAGCAAAAGTGCTACCAAAGCGTTTGGTTGAAGTGCTGATTGAACGTAAAGAATTAGCAGACAAACCACTTAAGCAGTTCAACCAGAAAGAGATGGTAACCATCGTTGAGCGTCTAGAAAACTGGGCAGTCGCACCGAATGGCACAGAAGGTTACCGCACTGCAGAAGTGACCTTAGGCGGCGTAGATACCGATCACCTGTCTTCAAAAACCATGGAATGTAAGAACATCAAAGGCTTGTACTTCATCGGTGAAGTGATGGACGTAACTGGCTGGTTAGGCGGCTATAACTTCCAATGGTGCTGGTCGAGCGGCTTTGTTGCTGGTCAGTGGGTGTAAGAATGTGTAGAAACAATAAAGTTCGCCCGTAAGCACTAAAGTTTGCCCGTAAGAGCATTTTGAGACAATAAAGTTTGCCCGTAGTGACTCTTGTTACTATGATTAGAGTAGGCAAACTTTGCTGGATTTAGTATGGGACGTAGCCGAAAAATCGAGTCGTTGGATGATTATCAACGGCACTTAAAGAACAAATACGGTATAGGCCAAGGCGCTAACTACAAGCCTTGGCTTAGGATTCAGGATGTAAAATCTAAAGGTAAACGCTCACTGATTTATGGTAGGAAATCTCAAAGAGACCATCATATGATGTCCTCAATAGAAAGTGAGCACTTTTATCTTGCTGAGTTTTCGAGCCGTGTAGTTGATATTAGAGAGCAATTTCCTCTCTTCCCTCTAAATTTTACGCAGAAAGTTGCTAAAACCCTTGGGGTTAAACACCCTACCCACCCTGATACGAAAGAGCCGATTATCATGACAACGGATCAGTTGCTCACGATAGACTCTCCTCAAGGCACTACATATCATGCAGTTTCTGTAAAACCTGAAGATGACTCGGGTGATCTACGCGTCCTTGAAAAAATAGATATTGAGCGAGTTTGTTGGGAATTGCTTGGTGTTAAGTTTAGTTATTTTACGGGAAATGAATTAACGAGAGTTCAAAGCGGTAATCTTCACTGGGCTACATCCCCTTTTCGCGAGAACCCGAAGGTCTTTTCCTGTGATCAGGTTGATTGCGCTCTCTCTGTTTTGGCGACAGGGCAGTACTTTATTGAAGATCTATGTAATCAGCTAATCTCAATGAACATAACATCTAATGATGATGCTTTATTGTTAATTCGCTTCCTCATAGCCGATAAATTTATTGATGTTGACCTATCAACTAACATCTCTGAATCTGGGCTTATTAATGTGAAGTATGTAGCTGAACAGCCAGGAGGTATTTTATATGGAGCTTCCTAGAAATAGCGTTTGGAATGTGAATGATTCGGATCTGCTTGAAGATGGGCTCTATCGTTTGTTGGAAATCATGCAGGATGTTGAGTCCGTCATTTTATTCTCGCTAGAAGTTACAACGGTAAGACCTATAGCTGTTTCACTAGAAGGTTTCATTGAGCTCGTTTCTAGCCGTAAAGCTAAAAAAGACCGCTATGAATTGCCAGCTTACCTTTTAGTTGATGAAGAGAATGTTCCGGTTGAACATATTGAGCGCCGAGATAAAAATTATAATTTAATTAAAGATGTTATATCAGATAGTACTTTTCTTTTTGATTATGCGACGAAGAAGCGCTCACCTCAACTTGCTGAATATTCAAAACAAATTAATGTTGACCGCAAGACTTTAGCTCGACTACTTTCTCAATTTTGGCGAAATGGGCAGGACAAAATGGGCCTGTTACCCGCATTTTCGAAAAGCGGGGCTTCTGGGCGAGAGCGGGCTCCAACAACGACACCACTAGGTGCACCGAAACAACCAAGAACTATAGCTGTTGATAGAGCTGCTAAGTATATTGTGAGTGATGATGACAAAAATAAATTCAAAAGAGCGTTAAAAAAATACTACCTTAAAGAGTCAGGTCTGACACTAGCAAAAACCTATGGCAACTTGCTCAAAGATAGCTATTCAAATGAGATAAATTTGGCTGAGGCCTGCGGTAGGCCGCCTTTAGTCCCAACCAAAAAGCAGTTTAGTTACTGGCGAACAAAACTATTTAGTAAAGAAGAAATAATCAAGCAACGAACGTCAGAGAACGACTTCCTCAGAAATAAAAGAGGGGCTTTGGGTAGTATTACAGATCGAAGCTATCTGCCTGGTGTTCACTTTGAAATTGATGCAACCGTTGCTGATGTGCATATCGTATCTGAACTTGGATCTCAGTATATTTTAGGGCGACCGACGATATATATCGTAGCTGACAGAGCGAGTCGAATGATAGTTGGTATGCATGTATCGCTCTATCATGCTTCTTGGCGTGCAGCACGGCAAGCATTAGCTAATAGTTTCTTACCTAAATCTACTTACTGTAAAAGCTTTGGCGTAGATATTGAAGATTCAGAGTGGCCTTGTGCTCATATTCCTAAAGAGTTGGTCTGTGATAATGGCGAAATGATTGGAGTCCAACCAAAGAAAGCGTTGACTCCAATGACGCAATTATCATTTACTCCCCCATATAGGCCTGATTGTAAAGGGGTAGTAGAGAAACGATTTGATATTATCAATAAAGAAGTACTTCATGAGTTACTTGGTACAACGAGAGGTGGGCAGGTTGTACGAGGTAGTCGAGATCCTAGAAAAGATGCGATCTATACACTTAAGGAAATTACGGTTGAAATAATAAAAGTGGTACTGGAGCATAATCGTTCAATTCTTGATGGTTTAGCCTTTTCTAGCCCTTTACTCATTGAGAATGACCTATCTCCGACCCCTCTTAACTACTGGAAAATACACCTCGCAAAGCATAGGCATGAGCTTCAGTCAGCTAATAGTGATGAGGTTATAGCGAGATTGTTGCCGTCAGCCGAAGTCAGCATGACTCGAAGCGGAATATATTTTAATGGTATGTATTATACATGTTCAGAAGTTGAAGAACTTAATTTGGCATCGGTCGCTAGGTCATCTGGGCGCTGGAGACTAGAGGCGCGTATTGATGAAAATACAACGAATTACATCTATGTTCGCTTAGATAAAAACAAGGAGTTCATTAGGTGTAACTTGTTGCCTAGAAGTCGAATGTTGGGTGATAAGTCTATGTATGAATCTGACTTTATACAGGATTGGCTTGATACTAAGAAAGAGTTAACACCAATATCAACGACCTCAATTGACGACCATAAACATCGCCAAGAAGTAACCCGTCAAGCAAAGAAAAGAAGCAAAGATGCAGAGAAGGTCTCTTTTAGGGATAAAACTGCTAATACTCGTCAACGTCGAAAAGAAGAGCTAGAAGCCACCACCAATATGATTGCATCAACTTCTGAACCTTCAGCCATTAACAAAGAGTCTGCTCCCTTATCTACCGGTAACAAAGTAGTTCCATTACCCAAAGGCCCTAAAAGAAGAGCGAGTAGAGGTGAGTCATGAGAATTGAGTCTGCAGTGTATCAAGATGCAATTCTTCCTGAGCATCGAGGTAATCCGATAATAGAGGCTCTTCCAGCTAAAAAAGCGTGGGTAACTGTTATGGATGATTTTAGTAATTACCCAGATCTGTCAGAAGAGATTGCTGACCATAAAGATCCATTGGTTCGTGATGAGTACCTAAATCGCATTGAAGAAATCAGGCAGCCGCTGACCGATTATGAAGAATGCTTCCGCGCTGTTGAAAGGGCTATAAAAAAGGGCTACTCGGCCAAGAATCCATTGAGCCCTACAACTGCCCAATTCTTGCATTATTTGGTTGATGAGCGACCTAATATAGAGCCGAGAACTGGGTACTTTAAACCCAAAGGAGATGGACTTACTCTAATTGGCGAAAGTGGTGTTGGTAAAACCTCAATGGTGTAGCAAGTCCTAGAATATTTTCCTACAGTAATTGTGCATGAGTCCTATAAAGGCCATCCACTCGAACTAAGAAAACAAGTTGTCTGGATAAAAGTCGACTGCCCTAGCAATTCCAGCGTTAGGGATCTCTGTGAGGAGATACTCTCAACACTTGACTTAACCTTAGATAGAGAAAGAACAAAACCAGCAGGGACAATCGGAGAATTAATTAGGCAGCTAGAGCGGTCAATCAAATCAAGTTTCTAGGTATACTCGTGATTGATGAAATGCAAAACCTAAAGTTTAAAAGAACGGGTGGAGAGAACAATCTATTAAAATTCTTACATCGACTAATGAACAAGTTAGGTGTTCCACTTTTCTTTGTCGCAAATCCCCCGTTTGACAAGTCTCTAATTAAAGAGCTCAAAGCTGCTCGCCGCGCTGAAAGCGGTTATCACCATACTATGTCTGTTTTGACAAGAAACAGTATTTCATGGAACGCGTTTATAGACCAACTCTGGCAATACCAATGGACCAACGTTTACACGGAACTTACAGAAGAGTTAAATGATGTTCTTCACTCCTTATCTGTTGGTAATATAGATATGGCAAGCCGAACCTATAGAGAGGCTCAACGTTTGGTTATTGGCTCGGATGATGAACGTATTACACCAGCAACATTATCTGCCGGTAATGCAGTTGCTTGTGGTTTATCGAGGCAAACGGAAGAAGTGGATAGCTTAAAGGTAGCTCTTATTCCATTACCCAAAGGCAAGCAACGTAACTCTCAGCGCAAAGATGTACCAACTGCTAAAACAGTCGATAAAACTGGTGATATCACTAAGCCTCAGCACCCTGAATTTGCTTCTAGGCTTATTGAACTAGTGGGAGCGGTAGACCTACTAGATAGAGTTAAAGACCCTGATTTATTTCAACAAGCTGCGGGTTTAGAAGACCCTATGTGCTATTTAAGATCTCGTAATGTTGTTCTGGACGATCCTCTTTCAGAACTGTCCTATAGTTAAGATATAAACACTATCAATACAGTAGATTCATTATACAGGTACCCAGAGCGCTACCTGATCGAGTCTTTAGGGGCCGACTGTAGTTATGAATATCAGGTTCAGCCTTATTCTAGGTTTAAAGGTGGGCCTTACATCATGACTCGCAACTCATGATGTTATCGACATTGAATACCATGCTTTTATAAAAAGCAGGAAGTGGATGGGTAAGAGGTGGAACTGTGTTTTCAAAAGCATATCAATTGCTTGGCGGGGAAGTACGTAATATGAGTAACCCACTACAGAGTTTAGTTGTAATACGTGATGGCTTGCCTGTTTTATTTTTCGAAAAAGGGAGGGAGCACCTAAGTGTTTCCAAAAGCGTTTATGCACAACTCATTGGGGTAAGTTTAAGTAGTATTCAACGTATGAAAAAAGCCAACGTGCGGCTTAGCCCCGCATCTAGTGAGCATGTATTGATGCTCACAGACTTAGTCGTACAATGTGATAGCTACTTTGATGACATAGAGAAAAGAAACCACTGGTTAAACTGCCCTAACTTGAGCTTGGGGAATGCTACTCCGATATCAATATGCGATACAGCTATGGGTATTAAGCTGGTTAGCGAAGCAATCGTAAAACTCAAATCTGGGCTTGTGGCATAACATTTTTATTGCTGATTTATTCTTATCCCCAAGTTGATAGTCGAGCTGAGAGTGGTTATCACTATTTCAACAAGCTACTAGCTTAGAGGATCTCATGCTCTACTTAAGATCGTGTAATGTTGTACAGGACGTCCTCTTTCAGAACTATCCTATAGTTAGAATATAGATATTATCAATGTAGGATACTCATCATGCAGTTACCCAAAGTACTACCTGATGAGTCCTTACACAGTCGGATATGCCGTTGCTTATCAGTTTGTGAACATTCTACTGAGCAAGCTTTAGAGCTGCTTGTGGGCGATAAGAGAGCAGCTGTTCATCCGTACCTCACATCAAACTTACACTTTCTCGCTCAGTCGGCTGATGAATCATCAAAGACACTCTTATCGTCTCAAACACTGCGTCCATTGTTTTCCTATTATCTGCCACAATATCGAAACGCGATTGAAGATGTAACTGCCAGAACAAATGAGGTTATAAGAGCGAGTCAGCTTTCAACCTTCCGTGAAAAAGAGTGTTTATCTATTAAATACTGTCCAGTGTGCGCAAAAAATGATTTGTATGACTATGGCGTTGCTTATTGGCACCTAAATCATCAGATTCCAGGTGTAGAGGCATGTTCAACACATAGAACGTGGCTAGTTCATCAAGAGTTGCCTGGTCGCAGTCATGTGTATTGTCATTTTCTTCCTAGCCCAAAAACGATACCTATACATTGCACTGATATCGCAACTGACTTCGCATCTTTTGCTACTCAACGAGTGCTAATGTTACAGGCTCTGAGTCAAGATGAGAGCCATGCTGTATTGAGTCAGGATTACCAAAATCAGCTAGGCTTGAGGGGCTTTTTGACGGCAAGTGGCCGAGTGAGAAGGAAGAGCATCTTGGAGGGGATATATGATTTATCCGAAGGCTTATTTCTCTCACCAACACTTTTGTCTGTCAGATCAAGATTAGATTTCAGCTTTGTATCGACATTGCTCTCTGGTCAGTACCCTCAGCATCCATTTAAGTACTTACTTTTTGAGTTTTTCCTATCTCGTTGCCGATCCTTTAAAGGAGTGACAGACAAGAGTTTAAGCCCTCGAACTGCTATAAGGAGATGCTTTCAGGTAGAGTTGTTACTATGGGCCAACTTTATTGTCTAAAAATATTCTTGCGGGCAATCTTTATTGTTGCTGCACAAAGAAATAAGAAGCCTAGCTTAATTAGCTAGGCTTTTCTCTTTAAGGCTGAAGTGCCATTACCAGAATACGATGTATAGGATGACGGTGAGTGCGCAAACCAGACCGCCCCATTTTAAAGCCGCTTGAGATGGCGTCATATCTAAGGTTGTATTGGATTTAAACTCGACCCTCTCTTCTTTAAAAATCATGCCATAGACTGTCAGTATTGCGAGTACCGCGATTAGACAGTAAGACATGTTGTAGAGAAAGTGAATGTGAGGGTAGTTCGCTTGCATAAACGCGTAGATGATGGCGTTTGCAACAATACCAATCACACCAGCCCACTTGCCTGATGTTCTATTGATTAAGCCGTAGATAAATACCGCTAAAATACCCGTCGATACATAACCTTGGAATGACTGAATAAAGCCAAAGATTGATTTGAATTCAGCAAGCATAGGTGCGACGACACATCCAATTACTACAAACACACCAATGCAAATACGCCCAAACTTAACATATTCACCTTGCGCTGCTGCTGGACGGATATAGCGTTGATAAACGTCCATTGTGAGCAATGTTGAAGCGGCATTAAGGACAGCTGCGAGGGATGAGATAATAGCCCCCATCAAAGCTGCGATTACGAAACCAAGAACACCTGTATTTTTGGGGATCAACTTAGTGATGAGTAGCCCCATCGCAGAGTCATATTTATATGGGTTGATCGCTTCTTTTACTACGTTTCCCTCTCCTAAACGAGCGACCACTTGTTGGTTATGTTCTAGGATTTCTTCAGCTTTGTTAGGGTGAGAGTTAGCGTATTTACTATCAAGAATAAATACCTTGTTGGTATCGATGTCAGAGACAGCCTGCTCATAACTAGAGAATACACTGCCGCCAGCGTCTAGGTTGGCACTTGCTTCCATATCCGAAGAGAAAAGGTTGAAAGCGATGATGCCTGGTATAACGATAATAAATGGGATTATCAGTTTTAAACCAGCAGCTAAAACTAAACCTTTTTGTCCATCACCAAGAGAAGCGGAACCCAAGATTCTTTGGGTAATGTATTGGTTTAAACCCCAGTAGTAAAAGTTTGGAATCCAGATACCTAGCAGTAATACTGGCCATGGCATTGCTGGTGTATCCATGTGCATTGATTCACTGTTTAGTGCATTGAATTTGGTCAGAACACCAGCATCAGAATTGATGTGGGCTGCATTCCCTGTTGAAGAAACTAATTGAGAAACATCAACTGCACCAAGAGCATCAAACGCGAAATAGGTAATGATCGCTCCGCCCACAATAAGAGCAGTGCCTTGTAATAAGTCCGCCCAAGCACACGCTTTTAGACCACCAAAGGCTACATAGAGTGCAGCCATCCCACCTAGGATCCAGCATGCAAAGGGTAAAGAGACAAAATAGCCGAATTCAGCAAACAGCTTTGTCATCGTTATCGCACCAGCATAAATCACCCCAACTAAGCTAACTCCCACAAGAATTAGAATCATTGATAAGGTCATCGCAAGGCGCGCCCAGTGGTTGTAACGAACTTCTAAAAACTCGGGAATTGTTGTTATGCCGGTTTTAAGGAAATAAGGAAGTAAAACGAAGGCAACGACAACAAGTGTAATTGCAGCGATCCACTCCCAACTTGCTACGGAAAGCCCTTCTAATCCAGCACCTTGCCCGGACATACCTACAAATTGTTCTGCAGAAATATTGGCAGCGATCAGTGAGAAACCAATCAACCACCAACTCAGACCTCGACCTGCAAGAAAATAATCAGCAGCACCGTTTTCCGAGTTTGCTCCATTGGTAGCAGGCTTACTTTTTATCATGCCGACGCCAATGACGGCGATCATGAATGCCAGTGCTACAGTTATATCGAGAATACCCATTTTCTATAGACCTTTTGTTTCATTGATTTGTGAAAACGATTTCACCTATAGGTATGTAATTTTGGTAATTATTACTTTTTTTAACGTAGAGTCTTTTATTACTGTTTTTCTTTGAGGTGGTATCGTTTACACGGGAATCTATTTTTTTATAAAACGCATTACGAGGTAAAAACGTACTAGCTGTGATTTTGATCACTTGCCACGGGGTTCTTATGTGATCGTGTCAGGCAAGTTAAGTAATTGATTGTGATGAATAATGAGAACTTATTTTGTGCGTAAGAGAAACAACGCAGATAGGCAATATACGGTGACAGAATAGGGGGGATAGGGACAAAAACCGAGCCAGTGCTCTAATGCCGATCAGT
>NZ_JPRD01000035.1 GCF_000817815.1 Vibrio owensii CAIM 1854 = LMG 25443 | reverse complement strand
GGTGGTTTAGGGTTGAAAATAAAAAAAGAGAAAAGCACGGGCTTTTCTCTTTCCTATTTTGTCGTTGTGTCACGTCGGAGTTATACGATTTCCCAGCTGTGAGTCATCTCAACGCCTTCACCCAACATTAGACATACTGAGCAGTATTTTTCTAATGAGTCCGCCGCCACTTTAGCAACGATTTCTGGGTCTAGTGCTTCACCAGAGACTTCAAAGTGAATGTTCACCTGAGTGAAGATACGTGGAGCCGTTTCACGACGTTCCGTGGTGAGTTTCGCGTTGACAGAAGCCACTTTCTGGCCCGCTGATTTTAGACCATCAACAACGTCCACAGAGCTACAACCACCAGCAGCCATCAACACCATTTCCATTGGGCTTGGTGCCGTTGCACCGCCATTGCCATCCATCACGACTGAGTGACCAGATTGAGACTGACCAAGGAATTTAAAGTCTTCGACCCATTTTACTTCTGCTTGCATGGTTTCCCTCATTATTGCTTTTGCCTCATCGGAAACCTTCTACCAATGAGCGCTTGTTTCGTGCCGTTACTGTAGCCCTGTTGTGAGAAAGGGCAAAGAATTTTTCGTAATCACTGCAATTTTTTCGCTCTTACTTCTGTCTTCTTACGTAACATTCATTGAGAAAAATGACGTTTGAGGAAGTTATGAAGAAAGTATCTAAGCTATTGGTGGGATTCTCATTCACACTCCCTGTACTGTTCATCTTGCTAAGTAAAACAGGTACCGCCGATACCATGGATAAGATGAACGCATCTGGTAAAACTGACATCGCAACACTTGCAGGTGGCTGCTTCTGGTGTACCGAATCGGATTTAGAGCAATTGCCTGGCGTGTTAGACGTTGTCTCTGGTTACTCAGGCGGTGATTTAGAGAATCCAACTTATCGACAAGTCTCTTCTGGTAAATCAGGCCATATTGAAGTGATTGAGGTGAAGTACGATCCTGCTGTCGTGAACTACGAACAAGTGTTGGACTACTTTTTCCGCCATATCGACCCGACTGACGACAAAGGCTCATTCGTCGACCGTGGCCCCCAATACCGCCCAGCGATCTTCTATCATAACGCCGAGCAAAAACAGATTGCTGAGCAATTTATGATGGAAATCGACAAGGCGATGATCTATCCAAAACCGTTGAAAACAGAACTGATCGAGTTTGAAAAGTTCTACCCTGCGGAGTCGTACCATCAGGATTACTACAAGAAGAGTAGCCTGAAGTACAAATACTACCGCTACGCATCAGGTCGCGATAAATATCTTGATGAAGTGTTTGGTGAAGATCGTAAAGACAACCCAAAAACACTGCGTGAACTTATCAACGAAAAAGAATTGGTGACAAAGGTGAAGGTATACGAGAAACCTTCAGACAAAGAAATCAAAGCTAAATTGACTGAGCTTCAATACTACGTGACACAAGAAGAAGGTACGGAGCGTCCTTTTAACAACAAGTATTGGGATAACAAAGAAGCAGGCATTTACGTTGATATCGTCACTGGTGAGCCTTTGTTCTCATCAACGGATAAGTACAAATCTGGCACAGGTTGGCCAAGCTTTACGAGACCAATTAACCCAGGCTACATCGTAGAGAAAACCGACTTCAAACTGGTTTATCCGCGCACAGAAATCCGCAGTAAGTTTGGTGATTCGCATATTGGCCATGTATTTAAAGATGGTCCTAAGCCAACGGGATTACGTTACTGCATGAACTCAGCTGCAATGGAGTTTGTACCAGTGAACAAGATGGCGAGTTTAGGCTACGGCGATTACCTGTACCTATTTGATAAGTAGCTAGTTTTAACCAAATTAGGAGTGAACATTCAGCGCGATGAAAGGTTTTAAATCCAACCTTCCCATGAAAGTCTGTCCGGTCTGTCAGCGTCCATTTTCTTGGAGAAAGAAGTGGGCGCGAAATTGGGAGGAAATCGTTTATTGTTCTGAGCGTTGCCGAAGAAATAAATCAACGAAAACGTAGGTCACTCCGAACCTCTCTGGAGAACGCTATTTCCTTTGTATTAACGTTTGTACGCGTTCTCTTACCAAGGCAAT
This sequence comes from Vibrio owensii CAIM 1854 = LMG 25443, assembly GCF_000817815.1. Taxonomy (GTDB): domain Bacteria; phylum Pseudomonadota; class Gammaproteobacteria; order Enterobacterales; family Vibrionaceae; genus Vibrio; species Vibrio owensii. The sequence goes on along the minus strand of NZ_JPRD01000035.1, from coordinate 50,620 downwards.
AACGTCCCATCATAAGCCCAAAACGCCCCGCTCTCTTGCGGGGTTGCTTTTTCTATCAAGCCTAATAAATCCTTGGCGACTCGCTCCGGTGTAAACAGCTTTCCCTCTGGCACATTGGTTTGAAAAGGTGCCGACAAAGCGGTGTCCGTGGTGCCTGGGTGAAGTGAAAGCACCGTGCCATGTTTGACCATTCTTTGCCATTCGATCGACATGGTTTTGAGAAACATGTTTAATGCGGCTTTCGATGCACGATAGCTGTACCAACCACCTAACTGATTATCGCTAATGCTGCCAACTTTGGCTGAAATGGTCGCAAACTTGGGTGCAGTACTGCGTTTTAGCTTGGGCGTGAAGTATTTCGCCAACAGTAAACTTGGCAAAGTATTAACCATGATGGTTTGCTGAAAAAAGTCTGCGTCGAGCGAATTAAGATTCTTCTCAGGGCCTTTTTCTTGGGTGTGCAACATACCAACGCAGTTCACCAACCAATCGACGTGTTCAATATGCTCACTGAACGCTTTTACCTCCCCTTCTTGCGATACATCCACTTGATGCCAAACGACATTTGGGTGTTGCCAATCAGGTCTCTGGTTACGATAGGTAGCATGCACTCGGGCTTGGGGGAAAAGAGCGGCGGCTTCTTGCACCATCGCCAAACCAATTCCACCATTGCCACCGATGATGAGTATTTCCATCACAAGTTCTCCACGTTTTCTATGTAATGCTCTGCGGTATCGAGTATCGCTTGGCGTTGCTGTTCTTCCATGTTGTCCCAAGAGCGGAAAATCATCCCGATTCGTGGATTGGTTGCGAGACGCTTGTCGTGCTTGTTCATAAAGCGCCAATACAAGCTGTTAAACGGACACGAACCTTCTCCACTGCGCGATTTATTGTCGTAATGGCAGCCCTTGCAGTAGTCGCTCATCTTGTTGATGTAAGAGCCACTCGCTGCGTAAGGTTTGGTGCCAACAATGCCGTCATCCGCAAACAACGCCATGCCACGAGTGTTTGGCATTTCTACCCACTCAATTGCATCCACATAGATACCGAGATACCACTCATCCACTTGATCTGGGTCGATTTCGGTTAGCAAACAAAAATTACCAGTCACCATTAAACGTTGGATGTGGTGTGCGTAGGCATAATCGAGAGACTGACTAATCGCATTGCGCATACAGGCCATTTTGGTTTCGCCATTCCAGAAGAAGTCTGGCAACTTTCTTTCTGCGCTCAACTCGTTCTTTTTCGGGTAATGAGGCATATTCGCCCAGTAGACGCATCGGATATACTCTCGCCATCCTAAGATTTGGCGAATAAACCCTTCGACTTGAGAAATGTCGATATCTGCGTTGGAGTGAAATGCCTTGAGTGATGCATCAATGACTTCTCTCGGGCGCAGCAATTTGCTGTTGAGCGAGAATGAAATTCGGCTGTGATACAAACTCCACTTAGCATCGTGCTGACCTGTCATGGCGTCTTGAAAACGTCCGAATAACGGCAAACAGACTTGGCAGAAATGCGCGAGTAAAGAGAGGCTTTGCGCGCGATTAATCGGCCACAACAAGTCCCCTTCAAGATTTCCGATGGTTTTGATGTCATGTTTTGCCAACCGCTCAGTAATATTGCGCACGTCGGTACTGAACATCAAAGGTTGTGGCAGTTGTTCAATGTCTTTGGCTTTGAGCTTGTTACGGTTGTTGGCATCGTAATTCCATTTTCCGCCGACGGGTTTTCCGTCTTGCATCAAGATGTCGAAGCGCTTTCGCATCCGGCGATAAAAGTGCTCCATCATGATGTGTTTGCCTTGAGGAAACTGCGATTCTATTTCTTCAAACGGCAACAAAAAGTGTTCCGAATCGACACAACGCGTCACGACCCCGTCAAGCTTTAGTTTGGCTAACTGCTCTAGTAAACGGTATTCATCGGGGCGTTGATATTCAAACTTACTTGCACCAACTTCGCTCACGTAGTGTTGCAAGACTTGCTCAAGATCGTCGAAAGATTGTGTGTCATCCAGTGTGAGATGCAAAACTTGGTGCCCCTCACTCTGACGCTCTTTCGCAAACTGTTCCATTGCAGAAAAGAACGCACACACTTTCTGAATATGGTGCGTGACGTAAGTATTCTCTTGCTTGAGCTCCGCAATCAGGTAAAGCACTTGCTCATCCGGTTGCTGAAACCAAGAGTGCTCACTGTTAAGTTGATCGCCCAAGATCAATCGTACGGTTTCAAATTGCATGACGGTTTCTCCGGTGACGAAGCTTTGTCACTGCTGCCCATCACAATCGGCCAATCGACCATGTCTACACTATCCAAATGCGCACCAACACAACGACCTTGCCAACTATCGATAAACTCCATGTGCGGATCGTACATTTCGGTTTGCTTTTCGAGGTTGAATTGTCGTGAACCACGCGGATCAGCACCAACGCCTGCTAAGTATTGCCAGTTTCCCCAGTTCGATGCCACATCGTAATCAACCAGTTGTGACTCAAAGTACGCCGCGCCATAACGCCAATCGAGGCCAAGCTCATGCACTAAACAACTGGCGACTAACTGTCTGCCACGATTCGACATATAACCGGTTTCATTAAGCTGGTGCATACACGCGTTCACGATGGGAAATGGCGTTTCACCTTTCTTCCATTGTTGAAAACGGTGCGCATAAAAGCTGGTGAGTGGTGCTTGATTTTGGATGCCACCGAATCGGAACAGCTGCCGCTTGTATCGACGGGCATACCAATAAAAGTATTCACGCCAAAGCAGTTCGAAGTAAATCCAATAGGTTGAATCATTTGCACCGTTCGCGGCTTCATAACGTTTAAGCAAGGCATAAATGGTTTTCGGAGAAAGACACCCATGAGCTAACCAAGGAGAGAATTTGGTGGAGTAATCCATGCCATCTAAACCGTTGCGCGTTTGTTTGTATTCACTTGCTAGTTTTGAAGCAAAATACTGACGACAATGTTCAAGCCCTGCTCGCTCACCACCAGTAAACAGGCTTGGCTGGACATCACGGGTCAAACTCAACGTCGGCAGTGCGAGTCCATCTGGCAGTGGAGGCAACGTTGTTACAGCTTCTACAGGTTCGGTTAGAACAAGTTTCTCAACCTTTTTTCGGAACTTGGTGAAGGTATCAGGAAGCGCTTCAAGCTCAAACGGTAAATCTTCAACAGAAAACAAGCTACGTACTTCACTCTGAATAACCACTAAATGGGGCGCTTCTGCCTGAATCTTATCGACCACATCTTGCTCATCTGATCCAGCAACCGTATCCACATAGAGGTGCGTCACGCCAAGTTTGTCAGCAGCGTGCTTGATCGCTTGGTATGGATGTAAGTCAACAACCTGCAAACGCTGATTAAGTGCGTTCAAAGACAAATTTAGGCAATGTAGCGATTCATCCAAAAACTGCTGTTTGGCAAACCCGAACTCCGGCTCTTGTGCGTATTGCTTTAGATAGGAGGACACCTTTGGATAGCTGTATATGCAGATAAGCAAATCAACTTCTGCAGAAGCTCTTAGTAGGAGCGGATTGTCGTGCAATCTTAAATCGTTGGTAAACCAGTACAGTCCGATTGTTTTGTTCAAAAGAAGCTCCTTTTGACTCTTTTCTATTGCGCACATGCCAGTTTTTACGCATCTTCGTTGGTCACGATCAGCGCGCCATCGACATTGCTCAAAACTCCATCAAACAAACCTCTTTAGTAAACAGAATGTTACGGATAATTTTATCAAATTTAATAATCAAACCTTACATTCATGAAACTGTTTGATTATTTGCTCATTTTTTTTAAGAAAACCAAGCAAAAATGACAAAAATTAAAGCGATATTGTTTTATATCCGTTACCCTTAGCCTAATTCCATTTTGCTTGTAACACCGCAGAAATGACCGACGAATTTAAGAAATCAACCGCGAATCTAAAAAAAGCGGTGCCACTAATGATAAAGAACCACGTAGCGGCGACACCTGCCAACTACGCGCTGTGGTACACCTACGTAGACAAGACGATCCCAGAACTAAACCAAGAGTTAGATATGGTTCTGGAGAATTATGACGTCTGTCCACCTGCTATGCATAAGCAGCTCTACAACAACTATGTGGCGAGCAAAGCTGAAACCAGCTTAGAAGAGCTCAAAACGAACGTCGAAGTGCTATTGGGTGAAGTCTCTAGTTCAATGAGTGACACCATTACGGATACTTCATCCTTCTCAGACATGGTGGACAAGAGCTTCAACAAACTAGAAAAAGTTGAAGATAACAGCCTAAGCATCGAAGAAGTGATGAATGTTGTTCGTCAGCTTGTCGTTGAATCCCGCGAGATCCGCCATTCCACCAAATTCCTAAATAGCCAACTCACCACGGCCAGTGAAGAGATTTCCCGTCTTAAAAACCAGCTTGCTGAAGTACAAAAAGACGCGCTGTTTGATGGCCTGTCAAACCTGTACAACCGCCGTGCTTTCGATAACGACCTGCAAATGCTGATCGACAGTAACCAAGCAATGACCTTGGTGATGTTAGATATTGATCACTTCAAAGCATTTAACGACAACTACGGCCATTTGTTTGGCGATACGGTGATTAAAGCCATTGCACGCCGTCTGCAACAAAGCTGCCGTGATGGTATCAGCGCTTATCGTTTTGGTGGTGAAGAGTTCGCCGTTATTATCCCGAATAAGTCGCTACGTATTGCGCGCCAATACGCAGACACTTTGCGTCGAATGATTGAGAAGCTTCGTGTCCGTGACAAACGCTCTGGCACTCAAGTGCAAAGCATTACCGCATCGTTTGGTGTTGCGGAGTTTGAAGTGGGTGATACGCCAGAGAGCTTCGTGAACAAAGCGGATAAACAGCTCTACGAAGCAAAACAGCTGGGTCGCAACCGCGTGATGCCGCTGTAACGCCAGTAAAGCAACTAGCGAAACCAATTCACACAGGCTAAAAATATAAACAAAACCCCAAGCGCTTGCTTGGGGTTTTGTCTTTCCTGGGCTGGCTTGTTATTTGTTTCTTAAATCATTAATCAATGCTGTAGCAGTAGCTTAAGAAGTAATCATCGCCGTTCTTCGCGGTGTATTCTTTGTCTTCACTGCATGCCATTGGTTTACCTTTCTTATCGCCTTTGATTAGGCTGATCCAGTGGCGCATCGCAGTTGGTGCATTGCCGGTTAGTTCAGGGCTAAAGGTGGTGCGTGTTTCCAATTGGATATCGTCGATGTCCATCAACTCCACACAACCTGTGCCTTTGTGACAACCAAACATCACTTCTGCGTGGCTACCTGATTCGTCTTTAAACAGAATCGATTTAGGGTCTTCTTTCTCACCCGTGTACGCTACAAAATGCTTTGGGCTTTTAAGACCGCTGTGAGTGCCGTCTTTGAAGTAAGCCATTACATGGCGGTAGTCGATCACGTAGCTTGATACGTCTTGGTGAGAACCGTTCTCCAATGGGAACATACGGTCTAGTAGTTGCTTCGCCTTAACTTGTTTCTCGCTCTGCTGCTCAGCACTTACCGCCTCGACGGCAAATACGGCTTCAGCGATAAATGGGCGTTCTTGTTGTTGGATGTCTTTTTTATCGAAATTCAGCATATTCATCGTCGTTTCCTCGCACTTAAACACTCTTCCTAGAGTAAAAACTTAAAACTTCCGTTTAAGTTTCAGGCAAATCTGTGAAGTGGATGGTTAATTTCCTTGCCTGCTCATTATGTAGACTAGCGAAATTTTGACTACAATTTCACAACAAAAATTTTACAATGTGAATTTTACAAAATGTCTGTGTCAAAAAGTCTTATCCGCCAATCACACTTCTTAGGGACGAAAATTCGTAACCTAAGGAAGAATAACCATTTAACGATGGAAGATTTGTCTGCGCGTTGCGTTAGGATCAATCCTGAATACGCGCCGTCGGTTTCTTATCTGTCGATGATCGAACGTGGAAAACGCGTACCGAGCATTGATATGTTGGAAGTGATCGCCGAAGTTTTCCAAAAAGAACCCGCTTGGTTTTTGGACGATGAGCCAGAGCTCGAAGCCATCACGCCCAACAAAGGTAATCGTGGCGGCATTAACGGGATGGCGCTCGAACCTAGCTTCCTGTTCTCTAACGATATCCTGCAAATCGCGATACCAGAGATGCTCTCCCAAACTGGTATCACTGGGCGTCAATTTGCTCATCTATTGATTCGAGCACACCAAGAAAACCACCAAAACCACTTCCCAGACTTAGAACGGGCAGCGGAAGAAGTGGGCTTAAAGCGACTTAATCTGTCAGTGGAAGATCTGATCGACATTGCGAAAAGCATGGGGTTGGATATTCGCTGGGTAGACCGAGCACCACAAGATGTGATTGATGAGCTTGGCGTGAGTGCAAAGCAGTTGATCACGTCGTTTATGGAAGCGCCGGGGACGATTTACCTCAACAAACGCATGCGTGATTACCCAACACGTTTGAAGTACGACTTAGCGGTCTACATCGGCCATCGAGTGCTGCACAGCAGTGATGGTATGAGTAACGTGCTGTCTATTGGGCATCAGAACAACTGGGAGCAAAGTGGTTCGCAGGTTTCGAACTCTGAGCTCAACTCACAAGACATTCTGCAAGCATGGCGCGATTTTGAGTCGAGTTTCTTTGCTGGTGCCTTGTTGTGTCCTAAAGTGCCATTTCGCCAGTTGCTTGACCGCTCTGGCTATGAAATCGATGTTCATAAAAAAGCCGGCGTTTCCCCTTCGGTCGCAATGCGTCGCATGACGGTGGTGTCACCCTACCCACACTGGCATTACTTCGATGCTTATGGGCCAGGCAAACTCAAAGCCGTGTATCGCGGTAATGGTATCCCGCTTCCTTGGGGTAACATGCGCAAAGTAAACGACCCTTGTCAGCATTGGGCGGTATTCCGTCGCTTGTCCCAACCACTGGATACCAGTTCTGCGCAAATTTCGATTCTTAATGTCGGTAATGAGCCGCGCATCTACTGCTGTGAATCGGTCAACGTCTTCGACCCAGCCGGTAACAATCGTGTTCTGTGTGCAGGTATAGACCTCAACCCTGCGATTTCAGCCCAAGGTGGCGATGCTATTGCGATTGCAGAAGAGTTGAAGTCTTTATGTGTATCGTCAGGCGGTAGTACTGTGATTCCTCAGCACATTAAGAAAGATCTCACCACGATAGCTAAGATACTCAACATCAACTGGATTGAACGTGGGATTCAAACTCAAGCTCGTTTGATTTGTTCGAGAGGTGCGGTATGTCCAAGACAGCCAAGCTGTTACAACAAATGTGGCGATTCAGGGGAAACGGGCGATGAGGTGCAAATTCTTGACCTCTAGAAAGAAAAAACGCCAATCACAATAAAGGTGATTGGCGGTATATATCTGTGAACAATGTGTATTCACTAACAACGTCAGTTGGCTAGGTGACCCTCGGCTTAATAAGGGTCACTCTGTATAAAGCACGATGCGTGCCAACTTTTAAAACTCCGTTTTTTCTTCGATCTTGATGCATATTGGTGCTTTATTGAGCACACATTTTGCAAATCGCAGTTGCAAAATGCAAATCAATGCAAAATATGCTACTGCACACATTGCTACTAATCCCTTTATCAGCAAATCAGCGTTTAAATAAGAAAGACTGTCAAAATGAAAAAGCCCCGTAGGTATACGAGGCTCTAACTGTCTGTATTCTAACGTTGCATTTCACTTATAGACGTTGCTTTGCAAGCCTACTTTGTTTAAAACGCTACCCTCCATAGTGTTTTTGTTGATACATACGCTCGTCTGCGATTTTCATCATCTGCTGCGGTGAGGTCATTTCTGGGTCGAACATGGCGTACCCCATACTGGTTCGTAAATAGATCAACTCTTCCTCATAGATAACTGGCGTTGAGCACAATGCAAATCTCAGTTTCTTCAACAAGGCTTGAATGTTCTCTTCCGTCTTTGGATTGTGTACAACCACCAAGAACTCATCACCGCCCATCCGCGCCACGATGTCAGATCGACGCAGACTACTTTTGATCCTCTCCGCACACGCCACCAGCACTTTATCACCCGCATCATGGCCATAGGTATCATTAATGTGTTTGAAATGGTCGAGATCGATGTTGATCAAAGCGAAGCTGTAACGCTTTTTGTAGCGCTTCGCAATTTCGAACTGTTGCTTGTATGACTGCATAAAGTAGCGTCGATTTGGCAATTGCGTTAGCTCATCGTGCAACGCTCGGCTATCGGCGACGATGTATAAGCGATAAATCACAATCAACGCAATACTCATCGCTAACACGATGGGATAACCGACTAAGCGAGCCAATTGTAAAATATACCAAGGCACTTGCTGCTCTAACCGGTCATCCGAGTAAACGGCGAGGCTCCATCCTCCGTATGGGAAGTGAACCTGCTCTTTTGCGTATATTTGCCCGCTTTTGCTTGGCTTGCCGAAAAACACATCACCGAATTCACCTCCACTGTCGTAACCGCTGATAGTCATGTGATAGCGGTAAGAGAAATCAATCACACCGGTTTCACGGAGCAAGCTATCAAAGTCAATAACAGCGCTGATCACCCCCCAATAATCATCATTGAAAGGCGGATCTCGAAAAACAGGCACTCGCACAATCAGCCCTAACCCGCCTTGCACCAACTTAACTGGTCCCGCTATGAATATCTCTTCAATGTCTTTGGCCTTTTGTACTTGGACCCACTGTTCAGGGACGGTGCGATAATCGAGACCTAAAACGCTCTCATTGCCTTGAAGAGGAAAGAGGTAACGAACGATGTCGTTTTCCGCGATGCCAATAACGGAAATGCGCTTACTCTTGTTCAGGATACGGTTAACCGCGATATTCAGCTTGCGCTCTTCTTCGTTGGGTAGCAAAGTGATGAGAGTGGCAAGTGTGCTCGCGTTGTAGATGTCAGCCATGAGTTCCGCTTCCAAATTGGAACGGAGAATGGAAAGTTGTTCTTTGGCCTCAACTTGAACTCGCTCTTGATGGAGGTTTTGCTGGTTTCGGTGCAACAGCTCGATAACCCCAACAGACAAGGCAAAAAAAGTGAGGAAGAACAATGCAAAATAACACTGTTTTCTGGGTGAATAACGCATTTGTTCCCCACTAGCTCGTAGCGATTCGCCACGAAGCGTTATATTTATTGTTAAAATACTTATTTAATTTAAGAATAACCAATACTTATCGGAAAGGTAATAAATATCGAACCTTTTTATAAATGAGACAGGTAAAGTGAGATGCAAGTACAAGGTGATTTATTTAAAAGCTCATTTTGGCAAGAAGTAGCACAGGGCAAGATCTACTATGATCCTAACTTTCTGAGTCAATTAGACGCTGATCGCTACTTTTCGCAACTCCACTCCACCTTACCTTGGCAACAAGAAAGCATCATGATGTTTGGTCGTTCTGTCTTGCAACCTCGCTTGCAAGCTTGGCATGGCGATGTGGATTACACCTATTCAGGATTAACCATGGCACCACATCCTTGGACTCCTGAACTGACCGAATTAAAAGCGCGCAGTGAGGCCATCGCTGAAGTGCAGTTCAACTCAGTATTAGCCAACTTATATCGCAATGGACAAGACTCCATGGGATGGCACCAAGACAACGAGCCAGAACTAGGGAAAAATCCTGTTATCGCATCGATTAACCTCGGTGAAACCCGTCGATTTTTACTGCGAAATTTACATTGTAAAACCCAAATAGAATATGAACTTAGCCATGGTTCCTTACTTATTATGGCAGGTGAGCTTCAGCACCACTGGAAGCATGCAGTGCCAAAAACAGCCAAACCAAAAGGCGAACGTATTAATCTGACTTTCCGCCATATCGTGACCAACTATTGACTGAGTTATTACATAGCAAATAAGCATTGATGGTAGGTTTGAATTCTAGCTTTCTAACGGAATGTGTTTATGCGTATCAAACCTCTCAGCTTAGCCGTGTTGCTTTCATGCTCACTGGCTTTCCAAGTGCAAGCCGCGCAAGAGTCTCCTGTTTTGACCTATTCACAATCCGCTCAGTTAATTAAAGATACCTATGAATCGCGGCTCTACACACTACCTGCGTTTCGTGAAGGGCACTTTGGCCTTCGAATGTATCGCCAAACCTTAGATGACAAATACCTTCCAGCCGTTTGGACAGACATGGCACAAGTCGCCAGTCGCCTGAACCATTTTGCCAGCGATGTCACCACTCAAGAACAGATCTTCCTCTATTCAGAAGAGCGCCTCGCGAATTACCACGACCAAGAAGATGAAAGGGGTCAGCGCCGCTATACCGTGACCAAGCATCAGCCAGAATATTTTTATTTAGGTGTGGATTTGCTAGGGGCAATGGCCAGAGCAGATGAATATGGCCTAAAACACAAGCAAGATAAGACCTTGAGAAGTGTCTTGCGCCGCTATGATTTCTCTCGATACGCCACTGATCCAGAGATGATTGAAGCATGGGCTGCGCAGTTAGCGAATCAGGTGTATTGGTTACGGCAACTTGGAGAGCAAGATGTGGTGGCTCAGTTTACTAAAGCCTTCCGTAGCACGTATCCTGATAGCCAAGACAAGAAGCTGTCGCCTCAGCAATACAGCAACAAAATTTATGGCATGACGCACATCATCTTTGGCGATTCTCAATACTACCAAAAGCAGGTGAATGAAGCGGATCATCAATGGATTTATGACTACTTTCGCGACAACATCGACACCATCATCCTGCGTTCAAAAGAAGACGTGATAGCGGAGGTTGGGATTACTTTCTTGTTGGCTGGTTTGGATGACGATCCAGTGGTTGATAAAACACGTCAGGCGATTCAAGGCGCCATCAATACCGAACAAGGCATGATTCCCTCTGTAGAAGGCGATTACGATCTAAAATACGGAGAACACCGCAACGTACTGGCGATTATGCTGCTTGATTGGCAAGGTGTGCATCAAGCACCGACAGTGAAAAACCAGCCTTACGCCTTTGAATCCCTGCCTTATGGTCTCATGCCAAAGAAGACCGAACAGTCGCGATAAACGAACAACAGTAATAAATAAAAAGCAGAGTGGTTAACTCTGCTTTTTTGTTACCTGCTCGTAGCGTACTAAGCGAAAGTCCTGAAACCCTTGCATGACGCTTAAGATCATCGGATTCTCAAAAAACTGCTCACTGGTCCCTGCATAAAACGTGACGCTGTGGCTATAACAACACTTCTCTAAAAAGCAGTCTTCCATAAACTGATTCAAACTGTGGTCTCGGATCGGGAAGTAAACCGTCAAACCTTTACTGATTTCAGCAATATGGGAAAGCAATGCCGTTCGGATGGTTTTAGTGAGGAACACCACACTCACCAGATAAATCGCGTTCTGCTTTTGTTCATAAAGAATGTGCCCCACCAGCATTTTTTTGTAGTAGAAGCAAAATACCTTTGGTTGCGTGAGATGCAGAGCGTCTAATGTATCCGTCACCGCACTGCCGTTTTGCCGATGATGTGACTCACAAATCAACTGTTTGTCATCTTCGTCCAGCTTTTCAAAAGCGACATGGCTACGATGAGTAATCTCATAATCGTACACAGTGCTTAAGTTCTGAAAATTCACCGGATGTTGCAGTGCCTTCTTGACGCTTTTTAGCTCTTGCTCATCATAATGATAGGGCTGTTGAAAGAAGTGAGCGATACCTAGGCGACGTAACAGTGTCGGTTCTATTCGCCCCCTTTCCCACTGACTGAGTGTGGCTTGATTCAAACTTGAAAACACACGATGAGCGGAAGAAAGTAACTCGGCCAAGGCATCTTGCGAATATTTAGATTTTTTCCTGAAATGTTTTAGTGCATCTGCAAAATGAGCGCGTTCAAACTGCATGCTCTCTCCTAGCCAACTTATTGTAATTTAGAATTTTATTTATCTTTATAAATTAGAATAGACAACAAATTGTCTTTTGGTAGAACCTTCTTTAGAAACCACCATACCTTTATTAGAAAGTGTTGGCTGTAACGCCTTCGGGGTAATTCTCGTGCAGAGGCGCAAGTTCACTTTCAAACCCGACGCGACTGCCCCTTGGGATCACCACAAGTCCCCCCTCGGTAATGAAGAATTGCTTACTGTCTTTTTCCGGCTTTTCTCCAATGACCGTGCCCGGAGCAATATGAACATCCTCTTCAATGATTGCACGGGTAATTCGGCTATTCGCCCCAACTTGGCAGCGCCCCATAAGCACCGCTTCATGCAGGATACTGTTTCTGCCCAAGTCACAGTCAACACCAATCACTGAGCGGATAGAACAAGCCCCTTCAATGTTGCACCCTGACGCGATGTAACTGTCTTTAATGCGCACTTTAATGCCGTCAATTTCATTGCGTTGACAAGGTCTATCTGACTGCGCTTTTTCACTTAATAGCGGCTCTGATTGAGATTTTTTCAAACGGTGGTTTTCCGTCAACAACATCATTTGTGCACGCCAATAGTCGTCAACGTTATTCAATCCATGCCAATACATAGGCGTTTGCTCTGAATAAAGAACTCCGAGATCAAACAACTCAACCTTCACACGACGAGCCATTAGACCAACAATATCCTTAGTCAGATCATGCTGACCATCGAGCTTTTTCGCGTTGGTAAACAATCCCTTTACTAACACTGGACGTTGGAAGAGATAGTTCTCTGTCAGCACCATGGCAAAGCCCGGCTTGTTTGGTATTTCTGCAGGATGTTCTGGTTGATGTTGAATACTCACAACTTGACGTTGAGCATCCAGTTCTACGACATGATATTTCGAGGCTTGCTCGATTGGCACCTGTACGACAACCAAAGTCAGTTCTGCTTTCTGGATTTGGTGGTATTGAAGTAACGAGGCAATGTAGTTGCGATGAATTTGCTCACCACCAACCAACAATACATGCTCATCGGTCGGATGATTAATCGAATCAAGATTCTGCAACAGTACATCGGTCCAATTTTGTTCCAATGCAGGCAAAAGCCGAGTCTGAGGATAAGTAGTTTGAGGATAAGTCGGCTCAAGCAGTTCAATGCGTGCTTGATAGTTTTGCCACGCCTGCTCAATGTGAGTGTTCAACGCAGCACAATGAAAGCGGGTCAAAACCAGATTTCGTTTAACGCCTGCCTGAATCAGATTGCTCAAGGCAAAATCAATCAAACGATGAGATCCCGCAAACTGCGTGACCGATTTACAACATGTTTCTGTGAGAGGCCCTAGCCCTGTCCGCTCTCTATCGGCAAGCACCACCGATACGACTTTTGACGTCACGCTCTTCCTCCTTGTCATATTAACAAATTAGAAAGTAAGCCCAAACCGTACGGCAATACTATTCGATATAAGGAGCAAATGACTCAGAAATGAATAATACAGAGCGATGTACTCTTAAATATTTAACCAACCTCTCATTCGGTAGCCTAATAAAATAAAACCCACCAAATTGGCGGGTTTCATTAAAGTATTTTATGTGCTGGCATTCCTTTATAGCGAGATAAAGATACCCGCCAAACATGCACTCATTAGGTTAGCTAGCGTGCCTGCTGCTACTGCTTTCAAACCCATGTTCGCTACGTCTTTACGACGCTCTGGAGCCATCACACCGATAGAACCAAGTTGAATGGCAATAGAACCGATGTTTGCGAAACCACACAGCGCAAACGTGATGATCACTTGTGTGTGTTCAGTCAGTGTTGCTTTATGTTGTACGAAGTCGATGAATGCCACGAATTCGTTCATTACGATTTTCTGACCGATGTAAGAACCAGCCGCTAGAACTTCGTGACTAGGCACACCAATCAACCAAGCAAGAGGAGCAAATAGGTAGCCAAAGATTGCCTGTAGCGTTATACCCGCAAAGCCGAACATTTCGCCTAGGTTTTCCAGACCGGTGTTCACCATCGCAATCACACTCACAAACGCGATCAGCATTGTACCTACCGCAACCGCGACTTTCATACCGCCCATTGCACCGCTTGCTAGCGCGTCGATCACATTGCTCTCTTCAGACTTGTCCAATTCGATGTTGTTGTAATCGCTAGGTGTTTGACGCTCTGGCACAATGATTTTTGCCATCAACAAGCTACCTGGTGCTGCCATGAAGCTTGCTGCGATTAGGTATTTCAGCTCTACACCTAAACCTGCGTAACCACCTAGAACACTACCCGCTACTGATGCCATACCACCCGCCATTACCGCGAACAGTTCTGAACGAGTCATGTTTTGCAAGAAAGGACGGATAAGAAGTGGCGATTCGCCTTGAGATAGGAAGATGTTACCTGTTGCAACAAGAGATTCTGCTTTGCTGGTACCCAAGAATTTTTGGATTGCACCACCGATAAATTGAATCACTTTTTGCATGATGCCCAAGTAGTAAAGGGCAGAGATAAGAGCGCTGAAGAAGATAATGATAGGAAGAACGCGAACCGCGAAGATGAAGCCAGTAGAAGCAAGGTCACCAAAGAGGAATTTGATGCCTTCATCGGCAAAACTTAATAACCCTGCAACACCACTACTCAAACTCGCCAGTGCAGCTTGCCCCCAAGGGAAATAAAGCACTAAAGCTGCAAAACCCATTTGAAGCAACAATGCTCGAGACACGGTTTTCCAATTGATTGAAGAACGGCTCTCTGACAGCAGGAACGCACAACCTAGTAGTGCAACAATACCAAATAGACTAAATAGAACACTCATGAATCGGACCTACTGAACGTTGAAAAAGAAAGGAGCGCCAAAAGCATTGGCAGAAGAAAGAGACAACGTATCGAGTGACCATGCACTCGCAGATCCAGATTGGAGGAAGAACGGATAGTTCGACATCTTATTTTTACCTTATACAAGCAATTGAACGTAGCTGGTCCGGTCCGTGGGGTCATTCACTGCTAGAGAGTTGGTAACTCATCTCGCTCCATGTGACGGCTTGTATGGGTAAGGGTCCTGAACAACGAACCCTAATTCCCGCTTAAACGGGTCGCAAGTATAGCCATCAAAACGAGAGTTTCATCACATTTATTTACGCAAACGTTCAAGCGTTCATAATTTAAGCAAAGATGCCTTTTTATGGTCATACTTGTAGGGAAAATAGGGGTATTAGGAGGGAAAGATAGGATGAAATGGCTAAAAATGAACAATAAATGTTCAGTTGAACACCAAAGACCAAAAATGAGCAATTTTGCTCTCGCCAATCTATGGATTTTGGATATACAATTTGGAACGCTTCATTCCGAAGCCTCTGTGTATTCAGAGCATCATGATGCCGAGATGGTGAAATTGGTAGACACGCTAGCATGAGGTGCTAGTGCCTTTGGTGTGAGGGTTCGAGTCCCTCTCTCGGCACCATTCCTTTCTTTACAAAGAAATTTAGAGTGTAATGCAAAGTTCTAAGCAGGCAAAACAATCCGCGGACGCTAATCAATTACTTAGCGAACTTGCGGTGCACGCTTTATTACACCTGCACTTCAAAATCCACGCGTCATCGCGAATTATCCCCTTAAAAGAACGTAACGACCTGCTCCAGAAGTGGTTAAAACCGAAACTAAAAAGCAATCGCTACAAACTGATTAAAAAGCCATTAAAGTCTCTGACTCAACAGGCAAAAGGGGAAAATGGCAATTTAGAAGCCTTACTCGAACGTTGTGTAGGTGCCGATAAACCAGGAAACCCACAGCCTCACCTCGACAGTTACCTACTGTTGATCAATGAAGTTGAGAAAAAGCTGGGTACAACTGTACTACTTTCTCGTCCGGAAGATGTGGATCTTTCCCACGACCAACATGGTTGCTTGTTGTGTGTGTTGTCAGAGAACTTAAACCAACATTTCGACGACAATAACGCCTTGATCGCACCAATTTCGATGCTTTTCCGCGGGCCAATGAGCCAACGTTCGTTGTTCCTAGGTAGTATTTATGCGAATAACACCTTCAACTACGAAGTGTTGTATCAAGACGAGCAATTTGTGCGAATCACGCTAGAGCTAGCGTAATCGCAAACGGCAATAAAAAAGCCCATCATTAAGTTGACGGGCTTCTTTTTACTCCAATATAATGACCACACAGCGCATAAGACGTTGTAAATCTTGGCGAAGGCAACCATTCATAATCGAGTGGTGTCGCAGCCCAAGATTATGATTGATAGCCTCGCTTGTTGTCAATCCATCAATTCAAAGGTGATCATTATGATTACTGCTACAATCGTTTCTGAACAGGAACGTCTGAATTTTTATCCATCCATTACCCGACAGTTCGTTTTCCTTGAAAACTCGATCTACCGTTTTTCAGATGAATTTCTGAAAGAGTACGACGGGGCCTATTGGGAGTTTGTTACGTTAGATAACGGAGGTAAGTTCGCTTATCCAGTTATGAATACGCAAGTCACACTCGACAACCCTCATAACTACTCGTCGGGGACGTTTTCTCAAGAAGCGGCAGGGATGTGTATTTGGCTTATTGCATTGAGCTTTTGTGCGATCGTCGCGTTTGAAAAAGGCGACGTTGCCGAAATGGAAAATTTCAACCATCACCAGGTGCGTCTTATGGAATACGCCAGAGAACATTCTGAATGGGATAATATTGCTCGTGTCATCGATTAATCGTGGCATAACACCAACCAACTAAAGCGTTTTACGTTTTGCATTAACCACAGGGGAAGTCCTGTGGGGCTTCTTCTGTTTTATTTATTGTTCTAGGAGAGGTCTTATGTCAAAGCTTGACGCGATCATCAATATTCTACAAATCCGAGAGAATACACCATCAGAAGTTACCACCCATTATCGCTTGGAACGTAAGTGTTATTTGTCACTTGATAGTGATGGCAAACTTTATGTCTGGTGCGATACAAATAATGCGTGGCTTGAAACGACGACTCCGCTTCATGAAGAAGCATTGGTGTTGAATTTTGCACTACTCGATAAAACGGGATTCAGCTTTGCAGGATTTCATGCGTGTTCTTGTTGTCATACTCCAACGAACAGTCATGTCTTGATTGGCCGTGATGGTCAAGTCGTGATGAGCTGTTTTGATTGCGGTCGTACCATTCCGGTATGGCCAGAAATTTGGGAAGGGATCAAGAAAGGTGTAAAAAGCTACTCTGATGTTGAATAACGGATAGAGAACATCCATCGTTTTACCGCCCTTAGCCGGGCTTGCCAGTTCAACTGGCAAGCGCCAGCGGAATTAGCCACAACAGTATGTCTAATTTTAAAGGGGAAGATCATGTATTCATTATTGGACGGATATGAAGGTCAGCTTGAAGCCGAGATTCATGTTTCGAAAGAGTATCAAGGCGCTTGCAAAGTCATTCTTGGAGGTTCATGGGGCAAGGCATATTTTGTCGTACTGCCTTGTTTATATGAAGCAAAGAAAGTGATGGGATTGGCTTTGAATCCACATGTGGGCGGTTTTCATGGTGTGACTATCGTTGAAACAAACGACGATATCACCCATGACCGCGCCGAGGACTGGTTATCCGAGCACTAATTTTTTATTCACTAAATGGCCCGATAATGCTTTTACATTATCGGGTTTTCTTTATCTGAGTAGGTCATCGACTTTATGGCGAAGCCAGGTGGAAATATCTGCTGGAAGATCGTTGGCTTCCATTTGCAGCCATAGCTTTTCAAAAGCCAAAATCGTCAACCAAATCGCGGCTTCTTCGTCTTGCTGTACTTGGGTCAGTGAATAATTCAAAATCGCATCGTTATGCGTATCGATTAGCTCATCATAAAGCATGGTATCCCCTATCTTATCGATATAATGATTAACTATAGTCGTTCATTTTCTTTGTGTTTTGAGTTTAGGGATTTTTCTAAGACTCTGACCAAGCGCATGTGCTCATCAGCGGTTAATGGGTCGGGGCTGTTCAAAATGGTGGTGCGAATGAGTTGTTCTGTTGCGGTTTTTGATAGGTGTAAATATTGCTGCGTGACGAACATCAATTTTGAATAGGTTGGGTTGTTGAGAATAAGCGGTTTACGACCACGCACTCTGAGTTCAAAGCGTCCAATTACATAGTCGTCTTCACCGTCTTCAAGACAAATCCAAGGGTCATTGTTAGTTTGCATGGTACTGCCGTTGGGGTGGGAAAGGGGGAAATGGATGTCTAGTTTGGTGAGGTGTCCGTCCATCCTTCATTAACCAGAAGGCGACTTAGCACTCTGTTCATCAAGTCCTTGATGATGATTTGCTCCGTCTTACTTGGTGCGTGATGCGCCGCAGAGCGCTTAGCTGCGCCCAAGTTTTTCATAAAAATAGCCTCACTGTCGATGATGCCCTGTTTGGCATCGAGGTAGGTGACTTCGTAGGTTGGCATTAATACAATTTCCTATGTTATGCGTGTTGTGCGCGTGAAATTACCTTGTTTAATGAGTACCGACAAGGTTTTGTTTAAAGTTTAACAATAGCTTAGCGTGAGCAAGTTATGAAGTATTTTGCGAGGCAAATAACAAACGGCGACCGTTGCTACGTATTAAGCTTTGCTAAGCTTAAAAGCGATTAGTTTAAAAACTAACGACGTCAAACGCTCAATTTGGCCACCAAAAATCAGGATACATTGAGCAATCATGAGCGTCATCAAACGATGACGCTCACTTTTTTATCGCTTTGAGGAGCTTACACTTCGGATGAGCCAATCCACTGGCTACCTAAATACGCCTCCCACCCATCAGGACTGACTGACAGGTAATCGACACACTCCAATGTGGCTGACGGTGTTCCATCTTTTGCTCGATGTTGGAGATATGAGCGTTGGCACCGGTATCGGCTTCTTTGGTGGCGGCCACCTCCAGTGACGAAATCATTCGGCCTTTATCATCGAATTCAAACTCTTCCCCTGGAATGAGTTTTTCCTTGAGCACGTTTCCGTTCATGTCGAAATGACCAAACAACTCGTAGTAAAAGCTCTTCTGATGATTGAGGTTTGCCAAGGTGCGTTCGTTAATCATGCCAATCATTGTGGTGACCACTCGGCCAATATTCAGCACTTCATCAAAGCCTTTCTCCCTTGCCTTGAGTGTGTAGGCACGAGTGAGGTTATAACCGAAGGTTTGGTCTGCGACAGTGCGAGCGAGTGCCTTTTGGGTGAGTGGTTGGAAGTTTTCATTGGGTTGGAAGTTGGCCAGCGCTGCTTTCACCGGCTTATCGTTTAAATCGGCAATCAGGACACGTTGCACCGGTTTGGTATTCTGCGCGTAAGTCAGCACTTCATCGACCAGGAGGCAACCTTCGGGATCGGGATCTCCGGCGTGAACAATACTGTCGGCTTTATCTATCCAGTTCAGCACCACTTTAAGTTGTTTCTCTGCCCCTTTGCGGGGCTTCATTCGCGGCGGATACACCGTCGTAAGCGGCAGATCAGACAGCGCCCATTTTTTATGTTCGATGTTGTAGTCTTCGGGATCGCATAGCGCTAGTAAGTGACCTAAACACCAAGTCACAATGTACTGGCCATGTTGGTAATAGCCGTCTTTTTTCTGAGTGTCGGGATTGCCGCCTAAGCCCTTAAAGATGGCCGCGGCTAATGAGGTTTTTTCTGCAATAAATACGATCATGATGATTTTCTCCAGATGTGACGGCGCCTCGATATTGAACATCGATATGCCGTCATAAGTCATGAGTTATTGAATGGTGAGGGTTTTCAGTTCGTCGAGCGTGAACACGCGCACGAGTTTCGAACGGTAGTGCTCGAAAGGATGTTTGGATTCGTCAAACGGGATGTATTCGACGCGATCAAACCGTTTGATTAAGAGCTGGCGAATGTCGTCATTGGGCACCACATAGAACACTGCGTTCCAGTAGTTTTTCTTTTGCGCTAAGACGTGACTCTTAAGAATAGCGCGATAACGAGACACCGTTTTGAGGGTACGCTCGGTTTCAATGGCGATGGTAAATCCGTTGGGTGCCGTGATGATGGCGTCTGGTCGGTGCTCGACGTCGTATTGCTTTCGAAACGAATATTGGTCGGCGTTACGCCAGTTCGTCCAGCCATTACGCTGCAAATAGATTTGCGCTTTTTGGTTCATAAGCTTGTGCTCCAGCGTACCAAATTTAACGCGGTAGGGATCGAACGCTCGAAAGTCTTCGTTGATGTCCTGAATGTTTTGCGTCAGCCCTAAGTCAGTGATCCCCCAAATCGAAATCTTGCCAGTTTGAAATTCAAACACATGCTTTTGAATATATTCAAGACTGATAAGTTTGTTCAATAAACGATCTAATGGAGCTCTGTCTTTATAGGACAGTAATAGCATTAGATTAGGCATGTCGGAATAGACTTCTTGTTTTAGAAACTGGATCACGGTTGCCATTTTTTCATGGTTTTTTTTATATCGGGCTTCTTTTGAAGTAATCAGTTGACTCATGTGGCCGCCTCTGCTTGCTTGCGCACTTTATGAAAAGAGAGACACGTTTTGTTGAGCTCAAAAAGGCATTGAGTGATTTGTTTTATGACCGTTGTTCGATGCGCTTGCATCTCCTTCTCGGTCAACTCGCCATTGAGTTTGGCTTTGTTGAGTGTGGTGAAGTAGCTGTCGCTGGCCATAAAGACTTTCATTAGCATGATGCTGCCTGGTGTAAAGCAACGCTGTTCCACATTCATCACTTGCGCGGTTATCTCTCGTGGCGCATTCAGCGTAATGTCGTCCATCTCTGTCATCAACTGCCGATGCTGTTGGTTGATGTCGTTACGTAGCGCGCGTACTTTTTTCAACAGTTTTTCGGCGGTGAGTTTGGACAACTTCGTGGTGAGGTTTTGCTCCGGCCTGGAGGCGAACGCTTCCACGGAAAACAGGCTATTAAAAATAAAAAGCCCGTCAATGGGCTTTTTCATAGGGGTACTTCTGAGGGTGTACTTGTTATGGTCCCATAGGGCGCAAAGTCGTTTACTTTGTAATTCCATTGGATCATATCTCCAGTTTGATTTTGAGTATCACTAGTTGAATCCATCAATTTGTTGTGAGAGAGCCTCCAGTTCAGCGGCTTCTTCTTTGGCGTTCCGCTGTGGTGTTGTTTTCGGTTCATCGCCTGCGGGTTTAAACGTATCGAGATCGAGTTCATTAAGGTCGTTGTTCATGTCCGATCCTTGTGGTGTTGGTGATCCTTCGAGGTCGCTGTGCTCATCTTCATGAACGAGAGGTTCACCCTCCGGCTCTTCACTTTCTTGTGTTAGTTCTTCGGGTTCATCAGGAATGGTTTGCTGCGTTTCATCAAACGTGACGAGTTGTTGTTTTTGAACTTTAATAGGAGCAATGAGTGACGGCTTAGGCACATCGTTTGTCGTAAAAATGTAACTGACAAAGGCGGGCAAATTTAGCAACATGTTGGTATCCACATACTGTCTTTCTGCCATGCGAATGTTGCGTTTATCTTCCACCACTTCGGATAGTGATTTGTTGGCTTCGACGTAATGAGTTTCATCGTCCACCAAGATTGTGCCTGACATTTCGGACACCCATTTAGCGGTATCGGGATCTTGTAGTCGGTACACCAACTTGAATTTGGTATTCTCCACCACTGCGCCAACAACGGCGTCCCCGTTGAGGTCGGCGGGACAATCTTTTAAGTAGGCAATTGATTGATGCGCGAGAAACATATGCACGCCCTTGTCGCGCGCGGCGCCTAAGCCTTCCATTGCCGGTTTGGAAATGTGGTATTTCAATTCATCCAGAAAGATGGCAATTGGGCGTGGTTTGCCAGCCACACGGTCGCGTGTTTCTGCCAGTTGAAATAAGCGGATAAGGATCATCTTCTGTGTGATCAATATTTTTGAGTTACGCATTGAACCAATGACGTAACAACACCCTCCTTGGTCGAAGACATCTTGTAATCGCATCCCCCCAATGGCGTTAATCGACTCCACCAAAGAGAGTTCTTCGAGTTTGCCGTAAAATGCTTTAATGGTTTCCGCAATACCACGAACATAGACGGTATTTAACAGGTTTTTAAATGATCGCCGTTCGATGTGACTGGCTTGCAATGGCGCTTCCCTTGCGGCTTTTCTGTCGTCGATACGATAGAAGTCGGCCACGTCGCCTTTCTCTGCCAAACTGAATCCGGCCACGAGCAATTCTTCAATTTGTTCCGGTGTGGCGTCAGCCAACAAATCAAGCTGTGGGGCTTTCTTATTGAGGTCAATAAGGTAGAACGGTTTACCCGCTTTTTCACACGCGTACTTCATCAAATGAGGCGCCCATTCGTCATTTTCGGATCCATGACAAACACGCCTTCGTTAGCAAGAATGAGCTGATAAAGGAGCAATCCTGACGCAACACCTTTACCGGCACCCGTGGTGCCGATGATGTCGGCGTGCTGCTTTTGTATGTCTTCTAATGGAATGTATTGCGGTTGATGTTCGCGATCCAAACCAACGAAAACGCCCTTATTGAGATCAATGTATTTTTCAGGATCGTATTGAACGGTTTCAGGTAGAAAGGCTTTTACTGTGCGCACGTCAGTGCGCTCATCTCGTGCCATGGTCGTCTTCTTGGTCATCTTTTGTTTGAGCTTGTTTAAGCGGGGCAATATTGCGCGTCGCAGCGCAACATGAATGCCAATCCCGAGTAAAAAAAGAAGGATGTACAGATACGCCCAAACGGGATAAACCAGGTCGGAAAGTGCAACGAAATAGTGCTGTTGCAGCGCATTAATCATTGCCGGAACGGTGAAGTTGGAGAGCGTGCCAAAGCAAAATAGCAGCACGGCGATAAAGATAAAAAGACGTCGAAGAACCGAGCCTTTTTCGTTTTTTTCCGGTTTATCAAAGTAGATCGTGGGCGTGATCAACCCGGCTAAAAAACTGAGAATGCCCGCGTGGTAAAACGTCAGTAAGTAGAGCTGAGAGAGCGCGGTCATGCTCGCCTCAAACAGTCGATACGTGATCATCTCTGACATGATCTTGATGCTCCTTAATTGAATTTCATCGGCGTTAGGGTGACGCCGATGGATGCCCCAAGCCTTTACGCTGAACGCTCCAAGGGATGGGGTTCCCCTTGAAAGGGGAATATTAAAAAAGCGGTTCTTTTTCAATGAATTAGAAGGTTCATGCTCGGGGCTGAACGCCCCTGCGCAGATCCTTCTAATTAAAAGCCGAAAACCGCCTCGCCTACTCAACGGTTTTCGGGGGCAAGCCCCCAAAACAAACCGACCTCTGGGGAGGTCTCGCCTATTCGCTGGGGCGAGCGTTTGTTTCGGCTCCCCCGTCTCAGTCATTTTCGCTGGGGCGAAAAGTGACTTTGATGCTCTCGATGTGCATCTTTCGCACTCCAAAAATCATTATCAATCAAGCCCCGCAGAGGGGGCGTTCGCGCGATTGAATGTTTTTTGAGCCAGGGCTACGGACTCGCTTTCAAGCGCAGCTTGAGTCTCATCACGTAGCAAAAAAGCACGTATTGAGAGCGTAGAAGAGTCGGTGTTATGGTGAAAAGATGAAGTTATGGCTGCGCGATAAAGTCCGAAAGGTCGAAGCCTTCATCGAGTAAACTTTGTAATTCCGCGGGAACCTCGCCCACGCCATTCCACGTTTTGTTGTCACCATAAATGTAAGTGTTTGGTGGCGTGTTGGTGTCGCTTTTGCTTACCTTACGAGGTTTCTTTTTCGGCTTCATTAGGTCACACAACTTGTCAAAGTCGAGTCCCTTATTGATGATTTGCTCGCGCAGCGCTTCGAGCTCTGGCGCTCTTGCTGCTCTCGCTCGGCTTGCATTTTGGCTTCCAATTCTTTCTCTTCTTTGAACTCGGCAATGACATTTAAGACGCGCTCAAGCTGCTCAACACTGGCGTGTTTGAGCACCGTTTTCGCTTGTCTTGGGTTGCTGAGTTTCTTGATTATGTCTTGCATAATTTGTGTTGCCTTTGGTTGATGTCTGAGCCTAACGGTTCATACACTTATCCACATCTCCACAATCGACTGGAAATTGATCCTGAAGGTTTCCAGTTCTCCTCATGATGGATATGTGGGTAAGCGCTGGATGCACTTTGTGAAGACAGTGGCGTTAATAATAAGCCATATTCTTTATGGTCAAAGACGGGGTGTCTACTTGGTGTTTTGCGCTGGAGGTGTCAGTAATAAATGCAAATCTTGAGGTGAAATTAGCTCAATGCTGTCATAAAGAACGTCGACATTTTCGCTGCCTAGGATTGTGATTAAAAAAGTATTGTCTGTCGGGTTGTAAGAGTCGAAATAAATCTGACTAAGGGTAAAGTGAATGTCATCACCGGAGTTTGTTTTGCCTTTGCATTTCGCTTCGAAAAGGTGGTGAGGATGGTTCGGTAAGAACGTCATCGATTTTCCTTTTTATCATGGTCTTGGGTAAGAACAAGACTTATCTTTGTGTGTAAAAAAGGGGGCTTAGGCCGAGTTCGGTACTGCTGGATCTGTTTTTCTTTGGTCCCCTTCTTCTCCAGAAGGTGCTCAAGTAAATCATCATGCAGTAAAGCATGATTTTTTGACCAGTGCGGGGCTATCTGAGTGAAGAAGTGTGTTTGATGCTCTATCTCATACAGTAACTCTCTGTACTCATCGAGGTGTTTTTCTAGAGGGATTTGGTAATCAAGGTGTGAACTTGAAATTAAATCTGGAGCGATGATTTTAAGCTTTTGAAATAGCTTTAGAGCGGCTGCTTGAAAATATTAATACTCATATTCGAAGATCTCCCGTTTTCCTTTTAGGTTATTGGTAGCTTGCCGTTACTGTTGAACCACATAAACGAGATCTCCGTTTTTCTCTTTCAGTGCATTCAACAAATGATCGAGTAAATAAGTGACTCCATGCTATCGAATACGTCTATCTGGATATGACCAACGCGCAAGTAATCCAAACAATTTTTCTTGTTTGGTATATCTGTCTTACCATCGCTGATAGTGATTTCAATTTGATCATCGAGCTTCAATACGTGCAGACACCTTGCGCCAATTCGATACGTATAGAGCGTTACTGTATTGGGTGTGATGTGCTCGGTTATGCTCTCGATAAAAATGCGTAACGCATTTTTATGTGAAGACGTGATGGCGGGATTGAATACTGGATCAAGCATAAGTGAGAACCTCTGCTGAATTTTGAGCCGATGGTAAATGCGGGGACAGATGTGCATGACGAGCCAACGTTGTTACGAATATCATGATGTCCGCTATATCGGGTAATGCGATCTCTTTGTGAGCTAAACGAATGTCGTCAGAAGATAATGGCGGGCAGCTTAATTCACTCTCCCATATCGTTAGCAGAAATGTTTTCCCGCTATCGTAATGAATGATGAGTTCTGCAATAGCGCGTCCAGCTCGGTAGGTTGTCATGTTTATCTTGGTGATGTTTGTGAGATGACGATACAGATCATCCATAACGTTATTGTTATAGCACTCTGATATAACCTTATCGCCAGAGCTAATGCTAAACAGGTGTTTAGGATTGTCTTTCATTTTGCTTTATCCTCAAGTGGAATGGCGCCCGTTAAGAACCCAATATTCAATATGCACTCCATCACTGGCTTGGGTAGTTGTTCGTTGGCGAATTTGTAACGTACTTTTCGTTCTTGTGTTTTGGACCAGTACAAGCGCGTTGTGAGGTTATTTTTATCTATGTTGACGCCACACAGAAAGTTAGGAATTCCTAGCTGACTATACGGAGCTACGTCTTCGGGGGCTGCACTTTTGATGAGATGTTGAATGAAGCGACTGATTAAACAGATCCTGCGTAGTTCTTCTTTGGCGTGTTCGCCAAAGAAGGCAAATACACCGCCTTTTTCGTATTTGAACGTGACGTGAGAAAACGTCATTGGACGAGATGGTTTGCTTAATAGACTCCAGTTACAACGAAGTTGATAGAGCCCTTTGCCTTCTCGTTCAACGTAAACTTCGGCGACACCTTCGTAATCATCCATGCCCGTGTCCTCTTCATGATAGATATGACGAATCGACCCCATTAGAAATGTATCTCCTACTCGCATCTCTCGAATACGAGCGCGAAAATACAACGGTAAACGCGCTCGACGCATGACGTCGTGTCCTTGAACGCGTAAGGTTATCGCTTCTTCCTTTTGGCGTTTGATGCGATGTTGAGTTTCGAATGCTTGAAGTTCTTGCTCTTCTTCATCCGTTAATTGAACGGACAGCTTTACAATCTCAGTCATAATCCGCGCACCCCGCTGGGCAGCAGTCAAAATCAATACCATGAGAGCAGCAACGTTCGTCGTCGTTCCTGCAATCTTCATCGGGTTGCTCACGTTCATAACCGTGCTTAACAGCAATGGCAATCACAGATCCTTTTTCTTCCTCTGGAAGACGTTCGATGAGGTTATCAATGGAAGATTGAAAGCGGCGACTGAAAAGTTCATAGCTTAAACCGCAACCTTGGTGTGCCTGTTTGGCTAATGTTTCGATAAGGTGAGGATAATCGGTTTTTTTATTTGTCATTATTTTGATCTCATTTAAGTGTGTGAACATCGTTAAAAAAACACAATCAAAGCGTTGGTTGGATGAGCATTTACTCGAAGGTGTTGATTGAGAAGAAGCCAAAGGTTTTATTTACCTATTGCGCTCTACGGGCTTCTTTGAGCATTCGTAAGTGATCGATGTAGAGACGCCAGTTTTTCTTTGTTAGAGGCTCTTCTGGTGTGAATCGCTTGTCTTCACTGGTGAAGGCAAATAAACCTTTTCGATTGAGCAGCGTGGTGATGGCGTCAATGCCATTCCAACGCAGATAAGCGGTGCGAGTCTGATAACGCTTGTCGTCAATCTCAAAAGACGCCGGTGCTTTGACTAAGGCGGCGAACGCGACATCTTGAGTGGTTCTTGGATGTTGTAATTCAGTGCATTGGCGTTTGATGATGCTTTCTGAAATCACAATGCCTTCAATCCCCAAATCAATGACGTTCTTGCCATCAATGTGAATAAGCCATTGGTCAATGGCTTCGGTTATGTGTGCTCTGACTTCTTCATCGCTGTAGTGCGCCTGAGCTTGAGGTTTATAGGCGCCGTACATCAGGCGATAGGTCAGATTCGATTCATCAAAATCTGGCGCATCAATGACGCCTTCTTTAATGGCGATGATTTCTTTGCAATCAGCAAGAAAATATTGGTCGTTGGATGCGGGTAGTAGGACGTATTGCATTGTGTTCTCTGTAAAAAAAAGGCGCTCTTATGAGCGCCTGGTTAGGATTGGTTGATAATGTTTAATCGTAGAGCCCTTGCGTGGGGATACGGGATGGCGCAGTCAATACGCGCTTGGGTATGTCATTTTTCACGTATTTTTTGACATACCCATTTCTAAATCCTCGATGCGGTATAGATAAATATAAAGATAAATATTCAAGAAAAAACAATCGCTTCGCTCAGTGAGACCTCCCATCAAAAGCTAATCGACCACAACAAAAATATGAACAACTATGAACGCTTTTGACGGGCCCCAGCAGCCAGCATCAAGTCAAAACACTAAAATAAAGTTAAAAATACTAGCTGGCTGCGCTGAACCTTTCTTTTGTCATACGACAGGAACCAATCGAGCATATACGCATGATTTCGTGGAACCTCAACTCAATAATCGAGCTTAATTCCACCAATAGCGCTAATCAGGGTCTAGCAGGACGAAGGGCAATTTTCATACCGGATACTTCGGTAAACACAAATAACGTCTGAGAACTAGGATAGGACGCTTCTTACTCACTTCGGGAGCGCGTTCTGGTACTCGTCGCGCAGCTCCTCATTGAATCATTGGTTACGCTGTCACATTGTGCAAATAAAAAATGGCGAAATGTCATTAGTTGATAAGCTTTGTGATCTCGCTTTCGCTAAGTCCGGTAACTTCACTAATAAAGGTTAGCTCTGAACCTGCTAATAGCATTTTTTTTGCTATTGCTAATTGGGTTTCTTGAGATCCTTCTTGTCTACCTTGCTGTAAACCTTGTTTCAAACCTTGTTCGCGGCCACGCGCTTCTAACTGTTCTGCTACTGTCATGAACCGTTCCTCATGCTCCGGTACTTGCTTCGCTAACGTTCGCATTAAATCTTCTAGATTTGATGTTTCCCCTACTCTAAGCAAATACTCTACTAAACTATTTAATTGTTTGCTGGTTATTAAACGCTCTAATAACAGTGTAACCAGTGTGTCTGTAAAATCCTACAAGTCTCTTTGTCGCACATGCTTCTGTACCAGCTCCAATAGCGCCACTCGCTTATGCCGAATGATTTCATCATCCGGTATCACGCTAACGTCCACCAAAGGAAAAGACTGACCATAGAGTGATTGAGCTATCTCTGGATTTTCAAACTCATCCAACCAATTGGTGCTGTATGGATAAGGACTGGTTTTGCCATGATAAAATAACAATGGTACGATTAAAGGCAACGTTTCATTACCTGCATCAAGGTGTTGTTTCATCGCTGCGATTGCATATCGCATCAACCGAAACCCCATGTGCTTATTTGGACTGCTTTGATGTTCGATTAAAGCGTACACATATCCTACCCCACTGTCCGTCTCCATTGAGTACAACACGTCAGAATAGTATGGCACTAATTCATCTTCCAAAAATGAACCAGATTGAAGCTGGAGCGTATCGAGATTGCAGATCTGTTTGATATGTCCTGGTAAGTGGGCATCGAGAAAGTCTCTCGCTGTCTCTGGCACCGTCAGAAACGACTTAAACAATCCATCATGTATCGATGTCGGTGTTTTCATTCTTTTACATCTCAACACTATACTTTAATCAATATGATATTGCAGATTTTAATCTGATATATATCAGAACCTTAATATTACTAGCGTACGTTTTCGTTCCGTTGGACCTCAAACCCCGCTAAACAATACGAACTCAACAACTCTTCATTTCAAACAACTGATTGTATTACAAATGTAATACAAGGTGACGCGCAATGGCTAAAGTTATAGCTGTAACTAATCAAAAAGGTGGAGTGGGCGAAACTACTACCTCGGTGAATTTGGGTAATACTCTTGCCAGAATCGGACACAACACATTGGTTATTGATTTAGATCCTCAAGGCAACGCTTCGTCGGTTCTGTCTGCTGGCGAAACACGCTTTGAAAAATCTGTAGCTGAATTATTTTCTAATCCTAAAACCACTAATGTGAATGAGATTGTTCGTGGGGCTACTGATGGCGACTGTGAAATTAGAAATTTGTCATTTATTCCGTCATATATATATTTGAGTCGCGTAATTGAACAATCAATATCTATGTTTCATCGCGAAAAAATTTTAACAAAGCATTTGAAAAAACTAGATTCTAGTTTCGATTATGTGATTCTCGATTGTCCCCCAAACCTAAGTCTAACCACCACAAATGCTCTTTTAGCTGCTGATTTATTTTTGGTTCCTGTTGATGGTGGGTCTTTTTCTGCTAACGGCCTTGCTGATTTGCTCGATGCCTTGGAAGAAATCAGAGAATCCGATGAAATTAACTATCGAATTTTTAGAAATGAATATGATGTGAGAAATAGTCTTATTAATGATTGGCTGGATGAGCAGTTGGAGTCCGTGCGAGAACATGTCTTGCATACAAAAATTCGTAAAGTTGAGGCTATTGGGCAAGCGAGTGTTGAAGTAAAAACATTGTATTCGTATAAAAAGGTAGTGTGGCAGTAAATGACTATCGTTCTTTAGCGAATGAAGTTATTCAATTCTTATAATTGTTATGGATTTAAAATCAAAGGGTTCTATTCTTAATCGTCGCAGTAAGGACAAAAAAGACGGATCTGAAATTGAAAAAAAATCACAGTCACATCTAGCGCGTCCAATATAACGTCTAGCGTCTCCCCTACAACTATGAGGCTTCCTCCAAAACCTAAGGCAGAATTGGCTGTTTGGATTTCAGAGTTACAAGAGCTTACCGATAAAAAAATTACGCCAGCAAAATTAATGAGGGGATTGATTGAAATGCGAAGTGACATTCCATCGGATGCACCAATTGAAGCTATCCAAAAAGTTACTTAGGATGTATTACATTTGTAATACAACCCTATAGGAGAATTAAGATGCAGGTGAATTGTAGCACCAGTCACATCCTGAATAAAACCGTTAGTGATGACGAATTGTGTTTGCTCGGTCGAATGATCGACAACGGCTTTTTCGGAGCCATTCAACGTTCTTTTTTTGAATCATTCGTGAGCCGTAAATCCATTGAGAACTATCTCAACGCTCACACATCAAATGTCGGGGAAGCTAATCATTAAAATATTTTACGGAATGGTATTCCTCGGGGCAGATTATGCCTATACTGTTAAATGAGTGATTGCTAATAAAATGGCTTGGTGTAAACCAAGCCATTTTTCAAGAAAGAGATTGACCTTTAAACGTTTGTTATGTCTTTGAATCAATGGTACCGATACTCGAAGTAAGAGTTTCAAATACTGAAATTCCGAACTTTTGTAATAGGTAATTGTAAAAAGTGTCTACTTACTCATATGCATGCAAAGCAAAGTTTGGGTCTAAGAGTAACTCCCATTCTGCTTTCATGTTTAGCTTGGCTTCAGTATGGTTAGAAGCCGATTTAACAACTTCAACAGGCTTGCTATGGGCAATTCCATTTCTAATATCTTTGAGTTTTAAAATTGACATCAAAGGCTCTGTTTCAAAGTCTAGTGGCTCATTTATCGCTTTGTATATTTTATCTAGCTTTTGATGCCAATTTTGTCTTTCTTGCCACCCACGAACCTTTTTGTCACCAACAAAATTCAGTATAGCTTCAACAGAAAAAGCCAAGGAAACAATACTGTTTATACAATAGTAATCTAAATCCGCCTCATCCCCAGCAGTTAGTTTATCTGTTAATAACTCATGATTGACCAAAGCTAAGCTTTGTAGTGTTTGATGTGGATATATACGAACCTTTTGAGACATAAACTCCTCCTGAGACATTACGCCGTAAACACGAAACCCGACCTAGAACTGAAAATGCCAAGCGTTGGGCATCATTCTTAAATGCTTGTATGCTATTTTTTGTCCGTAATAGCTTCAATACCTCGAATAGAGAAACGTTTACTGTAATGAGGTGATTGGTATAGAGCTTTAGTTTTTTCTCAGCGGTCGTAATTAGCAGTTCCATGGCTTCAGCTAAACCCTCTTCTTTGTATGCTGTAGAAGGATCGTTGCTAAATGTCATATCTGGATTTGCCGTTATACAAGGCACTTTAGGATGACCGATTTGCTCCAAGTAGGCATAAAAAGCATCCTTTGAAATAACAAGACCAAACTCGCGCCACGCATATTTCTTGCCCCAGTAATAACCATCGGTGGCTTCATGCGTAACCCTTTCGTCGTTTTCGGCTTAAACGAGTGCAAGAACCGACCTTCACCGATATGTTCCATCTTATACTCAGTTACAATAACGTCATATATTGTTTTTAAATCTCTTGATTTCATAAGTATCCAACCATTTTTACTGACTGTTTAAAATTGCATAACGCCCTGTTGGGGTGAGCAACGCAATACCAATGCCGCCACATACCACCTTAAACACTAAACGCAACGCATAGTAAAAATGCCACGCGTTGCGAATCACTCTTAAACAGTTTGTTATAGCGCTTTGCCGTTTACAAGTGACCAATGATGAGGCATTAATTCTCGTATAGTCTTGAAAATCAATGTATTCTCTGGAGTCGTAATTGCTGCTTTGACATCCCCACCCCAGTGGACAAGGCGCTCTTGGCAAACTCCGCATGGTGACAAGATTAGAAATTCATCGTTCTCGCTCTCACGACACAGGCATAATGAGTGGGTCACTCGCTCATTGAGTTTGTGAGCCTCTAAATGCGCTCCCACTTCCATGCATAGTGAAAGAGCATCGTTTTTAGTATCAGGAGCAATGCTTGTTAATATTTTTCCTGACTCTGTTCTAACAGCCGCAGCACCACCCCAACCAGAAGGATATCGCATATTTACTAGTTCTATTGCTGCTTGATCTTGATATAGTTCTTTTTCGATATTATCCATGACCATCCATATTCAATTTTATCGAGCGCTATAGCGCCCTGTTAAGGGGTGAGCAACGCAATACCGAAGCCGCCGCATACCACCCTAAACACTAAAACCAACGCATAGTAAAAATGCCACGCGTTGCGAATCCCTCTTGAACAGTTTGTTAACTGAGCGCCTTTCAGTTTTCGGCGATCTTTCAGCCACTTTCGCCAAAGCTCGTTTTGCTAATTAATGATTAGCAAAGCTAACTCAAATATGTATTTAACCAAAAAATTACCGTTTATCTTTAGTTTGAAATGCGTCTCACAACACCATACTTCGGCGATGTAAGTGCGCCGAACTAATCGCGAATGCCTTATATTATTAGAAGGCTTTGTGCCGCCTTTCACATCAGTAAACTTAAGTATCAAACTGAAATTAGTCGCATTAGCTCAGCTAAGGGAACCGACCGAACACGATAAATCTCTGAACCTAGAAGCTGTATCATTGTGCTTTCGTATTTTCTGCGCCAGTTAACGCCCTGTTAAGGGGTGAGCAACGCAATACCGAAGCCTCCGCAAACCACCTTAAACACTAAAATCAACGCATAGTAAAAATGCCACGCGTTGCGAATCCCTCTTGAACAGTTTGTTATGTGCGTTGCTCAAATTCATACTCTGTAAGACACCATTGCTTTGGACTTGACCAACTGATTTCTTTGAATGATGTTCTTAGGTCACCGCTCAATAAAAGTTGCTTCATAAAATGGCTAGGTGAAATATAAGCTTTATCATCGTAAGCAAACACAAAGCCCTGCTTATTGAGCTCAAGCATCATCTGTTTGGTTTCCTTTGATTGAATCCCACCATTGAGATCAAGCTCATCAATACGACCACTTGTATCACCATCTCGACTGCTATTGCTTAACTTTATTGAGGTATTATCTATGGCAACAACGTGCGCCGGAGGGACTTCTCCTGATTGACCAAACTCAACTTTGTAAGGAGGCTGTTTTATCATTTGATCTCCTAGCACATAACGCCCTGTTAAGGTGTGAGCAACGCAATACCAAAGCTCCCGCATAACACCTTAAACACTAAATGCTACGCATAGTAAAAATGCCACGCGTTGCGAATCACTCTTAAACAGTTTGTTATGTACAAACTTACCCACTGAAATAACTCGTAGCAATAGATAAAATAGCAACAAATATACTTATTCTCGCCAGCACAATAGATTGATTAAAATTCAAACTATCCTCTATAACAGCAATAGTATTTTCGAACCGTCCCAAACTACTAGTAAAGACCGTCCTTGCTCTTTCGACTACTTTATAATTGGTGTCCTTGATGCTTAAATGGGCAAAGTTATCGTGCATAGAGTCTTCCAAATCACCCACAAAGCTACCATCTAACTCTTCGAGTTTTTCCAATTGTTGTTTGTGCACTGATTTTGCAATATTTAGGCTTATTTTTAATTTAGCTTTAAATAAGCCTCTGTCATTATTTAAAAGCTCTTCATCTGCTTTATTTATTATCTTTGAGTTCTCAGTATACTCTGCAATCAGCTCATTAAGATGAATTCGATTATTTTCCATACAACACGACCAGTAGTTTCTTGTGAAAGATGCAGTCAAGCTCTTTGTACATAACGCCTTGCTAAGGTGTGAGTAACGCAATACAAAAGCTACCGCACAGCGCCTTAATCACATAAGCCACCGCAAAGTAAAAATGCCACGCGTTACGAATCACTCTTAAGCAATTTGTTAGTACATGCGCTACTTCTATTTGTGCGCTCCAAGATATTGAAAACTGGCATCATATGAAAGGCTTTGAACACTGAAGTGAGACGGGCAGCTACAAAACTTAAACTCCGTTAAGAGACGAGAGTTGGCTTGAAGAAAAACGCACTGAACTGCCCTACTTTTGCTGGCTTCAAATTAGAAAAGGATTCGGTCCTCGCACTTCAACAGCAACACCAAAAGTCACCAAGCTTCTCTCAAAAGCCACCTCGAAAATGAAGAAGCGTCAAAGAAATAGGCTAAGAATTAGAAACCGTAAACGGAGAAATCAAAGCGAACACTCCGCATATAGTGCCACCGGAAAGAACGTGAAAGGCACAAACTGAAAGGTGTAAAGACGAGCGCCAAAACAGATAGACACCAAAACTTATTACCTTTAATGCCAAACCCGTACTAACGCCTTGCTAAGGTGTGAGTAACGCAATACAAAAGCTACCGCACAGCGCCTTAATCACCATAAGCCACCGCAAAGTAAAAATGCCACGCGTTACGAATCACTCTTAAGCAATTTGTTAGTACATGCGCTACTTCTATTTATGCGATCCAAGATATTGAAAAGTGGCATGATATGAAAGGCTTTGAACACTGAAGTGAGACGGGCAGCTACAAAACTTAAACTCGGTTAAGAGACGAAAGTTGGCTAGAAGAAAAACGTACTGAACTCCCCTACTTTTACTGACTTCAAATTAGAAAAGGATTCGATCCTCGCACTTCAACAGCAACACCAAAGAAAGACAATGCTGACTTAGTAAAAACCACGAAAAAGAAGAAGCACCAAAGAAATAGGCTAAGAGTTAGAAACCGTAAACGGTGAAGTCAAAGCAAACACTCCGCATATAGTGCCACCGGAAAGAACGTGAAAGGTACTTACTGAAAGGTGTAAAGACGAGCGCCAAAACAGATAAACACCAAAACTTATGACCTTTGATGTCAAACCCGTACTAACGCTTTTTATACGGGGTTTGACCGTATTTCTGATATCAGAATGCCACCTTTCCCATTGTCGAAAAATAATTATCCTTTAGTATCAATTGGTTACATATTCTTTTCTCTATTAGACGGTGATGTGGAGGTTAATTTCTTTACTGCCGCAATAGTTGAACGACTACATCCTAAGAGTTCTTGTACTTGCGACCAGCTCTTGCCCTCAGTAAGTAAGAGTAGAATGTTTTCTCTCAGCTTCAAGTCAGGCTTTCGTCCTTGGTATTTTCCTTGAGCTCTGGCCTTGTCTATCCCTTGGGCTTGGCGTTTTCGTCTGGTCTCATAGTCGTCTCTGGCCATCGCTGCCGCGAAATCATCGATGTTTGTTGATCACTATGATTGAGAACAGCGTGTGTCATCGGTTGATCGAGTACAACAATATTAATACCGGCTTCGACTAACTTTTGTTTGAGTTCCTTCCATTGTTCGAAGGGGAGACGAGATAGGCGGTCTACTTTCTCGATGAGTAAAACATCACCTCGATGCGAGTCTTCTATCAAACGAGCTAATTCAGCTCTTTCTAATTTAGCACCTGACAGTTGCTCCGTGTAAAAGCTGGCAATACGAACATTGTGGTCGTGAGCGAAAGTTTGTAGTTCATTTTTTGCGCGTTCGGCATCTTGGTCTCGGGTGGAGGCGCGTAAATAGGCTCTTATAAACATGGTTGCTTATTATTGGTTCGATTTGAGTG
Organism: Vibrio owensii CAIM 1854 = LMG 25443; assembly: GCF_000817815.1. GTDB lineage: Bacteria > Pseudomonadota > Gammaproteobacteria > Enterobacterales > Vibrionaceae > Vibrio > Vibrio owensii. The sequence continues at coordinate 15,287 of NZ_JPRD01000035.1, read as the reverse complement.
TGGTATTTGATTTTGGTACGCGTAGGGTTATAAATCAATACTTATCGAACCAAATTACAGTGCCTTTTTAGTGGTTCGCGTGAGGTATACTGTATGTGAACTATTTGTGTTTACCTGTTTATATCGACAGTATCGTAAAGTTAAATGGTTATGTATTGCATTGGTTACCAATGAGCCTTTATCTGCAATACTGAGGGTATTCACTGTCAGTAATTGTAGAGTGTATAAGTTAACTGCTTGGCAATATCGCCATACTAATGAGAGTTCTATGAAGAAAGTTAATCAGTTAAAAAAAGAGCATCATTATGTTTGGGCTAACTATTTAAGAAACTGGTCAGGAACAAAGAACAAAGTCTGGTTCAGGAGTGTAAGAGGTAAGCTAGTTGAAGACAGTGTAAAGATGATTGCTAAAGAGCGTCACTTCTACCATGTCAGGCCGATTACAGAAGACAATAAAAAACTAATGGAACTAATGTCAGCGAAAAGTGAGATTAGAGAAGGACACATGAATCTATTAAAGTATTTTATTTATGTTGAAAATATGGAAAGACTGTACAAAAATAGCAATATTCAAGATTACGAAATAGAAGAAGCGTTTGAAGCACATAAACATAACTCTCTAGAGAACCTACATACTGCGTATGAACAAAGCGCAACCTATGCCTTGAAAAGCCTTGCTAACAAAGATTTGTCTTTCTTAGATAGTACTAAGCATGCAGTAAGTTTCTTTAATTATTTGGGTCAACAGTTTGCCAGAACAAAAGCATTCAAAGACTTCGCTTTACTTGCAATGTCCAAAGGTGACTCAAAGGGATCTCAATGGATACATAAGAATTCTGATGAAAGTTGGTGGTTTCTTAGTCATATGCTTGGTGGGAATCTGGGATTTTCAATGTATAGCTCTAGGGATAACTATAAAAATTGCCTACTAGTCAACGAAAGCGATATGCCGTTTATTACTTCTGACTGTCCTTCTGTCAATGTTTACCCTGAATTAAAGCGAGAATCCTTTCAATCACCAACAGAAGAACAATTTGATTTGTTTTATCCTATTTCTCCAATCGTTGCTTATGTATATTGTAGTTCGAGTCAGTTTCGTGGTGGGATTTCTAAGGTAGGCAGAGAAGCTGTCGTAAAACTGAACACAGAAACGGCTAGAGGTGCTCATATACACATTTTTGATAACAGTGAAGAGTCGCTAAAAGCCTACAAAAAGTATGTTGGAGAGCGATACGATAGAGTTCAAGCCTTTGTGAACACGCAGTTATAACCCTCTCAACAATATTTGATTTTCAGAAGCTTATATTTTTTGTCAGCGCAAATTCAAGATCGTTGTTCGAATGATATGTTAAATGAGTGATTACTAATAACATGGCTTCCACCAAGTTATCGCGGAACTGACGATAACGAACCCATGCATAACACAGCAGATAAAGATGCGCCTGCTCGGGTTTCAGTTGACGCAGATCGTAAACGGTATAGAAGTTTGCCAGACTTGCGTAATAGAGCAGGTTTTGTTGAGAAATATTCAGTGCAGGTAAAATATTGCAGGCTTTATGATGTAATGACTCCAAAATGGTTCTTCCCTTTCTTGACTCATCTGTCGCCATCCGAAGTCACGCGCCTCCTGTCTGAGAATAGCAAGGCGAGAAAGGGTTTCATCGCGTTCAATCAGCTTGTTCAAATGGGCAATGGTTGTGTCATCAAGTTGTTCCGTTAAAACCCGTCCCAACCTCTGCCTTTCATCTGAAAGCACCTTGCTATCCTAGTGGCTTTATTGCCTTTATCTCCGTAATTTGATTAAAGCCATTCTTTTGTTGACTAATTTTTATCTCCTCTGCACAACAACATATAGCTGTCCGCTATGTAAACAAAAAGGGAAGTATCCAGCTTAATTTCTTTATTACAAAATTATCATTTGCGTTAGTTAAATATGCGACGCTTTTACATTTTTAGATTTGCGCTTTTGGTTAGCATCTTACCTACATAACAATCACTCTAAGATGAGAACTAAGTATGTCTAATAGGTCACCGTCGTCTCAATTATTTGAGCACCATAGAACTTCCTTAGAAAAATTGGATTATATCAGTCCAATGGATATTGCAGCGTCAACTTTCTCTAGTTTCTTTCAACAATGCAGAGGCTGTTTAAGTAAGAGCGAGGCCAAACAAGTATATCGTGAGGCGAAAAGTTACCGCCAACAACTCCAAGCGAAAACTCGCAAAGTTTTAACCCATTCCAACCCACAGCTTAAACAAGTGCCGCATCTGGCAATCGACCCGTTGCAACAAGCATCGCTTGATTACGAAGTTTTGTTCGGTCAACGTGCTGATGCTTACGTGTCCGAATCCTCGGTTGCATCGATGTTTTCTCCCGCTGCTTATCTGACCGAGTTATACCGAGAAGGTAAGCAATTGCACACCAGTGACCAGCCGCAATATCTGGATAAACGCCGACCGGATCTGAAATCGTTATCGCTGAGTCAGAGCAACTTGGACACCGAAGTGACAACCTTGGCGCTATCCAATGAAATCCTGTCGAACACCATTCAAAATAGGACTGATAAAGATGCCAACGAAGTATACGAAGCTCTTGACTACGCTGCTTATCCGTTTGATCTTCCGTATCACAAACCTTTTACCAGCATAGAAACGGCACTGACAACGCAAAACAGCAGTTTTGAAGCTCTTGCCCAAGCTCTAGCGCCGAGCCAAAAAGCCGGAGCTTTCCCAACAAATATCCGTGCAGCCTATGCAAACCACCTGTCGCCGGGCCTGAGAAGGCTATTGCTGGAGCCGATTCCCAGTGAAAGTGAAGAGGCAGATCTGAACAGTGCGTTGCTGCGCCATTTTGGTACAGCCGATATTGAACAACTGTCTGATGTAGAATATTTTTGTCAGCGAGTGGGGATTAGCCAAGATGAACTAAATAATTATTTGGGGTTGCCTATATTTGAACAGGCATCAGGTAGTGTCGATTACTATTCACGCATTGCACATACTCCTCGTCCAACACCACTAAATGAGTATGGCGGTCAATACCTAGCCATCTCTGAGTGTTTTGGTTCTCAAGATGATGGTGGCAGTGGAACAATTGTTGGTGTTAATTCGCTAGGCAAATTGGTTAAAAGGGCTTTTACATATACACTTTTTGACGACGGTAGCCAAATCAATGATTTTTCGATATTACCCTCAAACGTTGCAGAGCATGTTATTTTTTCTGTTAGCTCCGCCCTAGATGACTCAGAAGGATGCATTGACATATATATAAACTATGAACCAGTGCTATCTCAAGATGATTCAGTTCCAAGAGCATATTGTTATTTTAACGTAACAACCGATATTGAGTCGGTCAGTGAACTTGAGTTTAGAGTCGCTCGAGGTGGGTATAACTATCAAGCAGCGACGACAGTTTCGTTTGATGAGCCGACCAATCTGTCCAAACGCCAGTTTATTTCCCTCAGTAATCTAATCCGTTATTGCCAAAAAAGTCCGTTGTCTCCCGCTGCATTAAGTAACTTAATACAGCTATCCTCAATAGACGACTCTCAACCCCATATCTCAGAGGAGACACTACAACTCACGGCTCGTACTTTGGAGTATCAAAAACGTTATGCCTTAAGCGAGGACGATGCATTGGTGCTGGCTGGGGCGGACATCAACGTCTATGCGCAGTCGGGTAAGTTGAGTCAATTTGACTTATTGTTCAATAATCCGCCACTGAATGATATTACATTTACTACATACGGCACCATTAGCTTTGCTCTGGATGATACGACGCATGTACAAGAACGCTCAGTCCTAAAACGCGCGTTAGGCGTTGATGACGCGGGGTTGGTGACTCTGGCAGCTATTGTGGATCACGATGATTTCTCTTGGCCCCGCAGTCTGGATAACCTCAGCGCACTATACCGCGTGGGATTATGGGCAAGGGTGCATAATTTAACCCCACAAGAACTACAACTGTTGTTGCAACTCAATGGAAAAACAGAGTACCCGCGAGGTTACACCTCGCTTGCAGACTACTTGGACGCCATCTACAGCACCAATCAATGGTTGGTTGCACAGCAACTGAGTGTGGCAGAATTAAACGTGATGACGACTAACGCTTATCCTGAAACAATGACGCCGGAAATCGATAGCCTCGTCCGTACGCTCTATCAGGTGGTAAAAGAGGGGGAAGTGGGGGGAACGTTTGAAGTGGCCAGTGTGTCTTCGCACACCGCCGTCGCAGGCGAAGACCTAGTGGCCGAAGTGCTGCTGACCCGTGCGATTCATATCAATGATACGGGGGATTTGGCCAAACTCGCGGTCAGAATAAACGATATTAGCACTACCTCGACGGACTACGATGGCTCTGCCATTCAAGCAGAGTATCTGGATGTTGGCGGCAATGTCCTGAAGTCACAACAGGATATTCAACTCGTAAGCCCTTGGACGTTGCTTACGATGCCGGTAGGTACCGTGTGCGTGCGGCTGACTCTACCAACCGTGGCAGATAACGATGCAACAGACGAGCAACTGTCCATTGAGGTAGCGCGACAAAATAATAGTATGGGGAGTCAAACTGGCATGGCTACTATCACGCCCGTCGGCAGTTACACTTACACACCCTCACCACGCGCTGCCATGCTTCCCTCTGCTTCCCTTCACCGACTGTTGGCACCTCATATCGCCGCCACCTTTGGTTTGGATAACGTGGATATCGCCATAACACAGCAAGTGTGGGTAGAACAAATTGCCGCTGACCAAGACTTGAGTCTGACCAGTATGGCCGCTTTCCGTGATGCCATTATTGATTATTGCGAAGGGGATACGCCCAAAGTCGAAGAAAGCGCTAAGCTTGCGACTTTCTGCCAAGCCCTAGGTCAGTTGGCATTTATCATTCAATACTGGAAATTGAACGCAGCGGCATTAAAATTGGCGGTGAATAAACCATCAACGTTAGGAAGCAATCTGACTGGCAAGCTGACGCTTAACTTGAATACCCAACAAGCTCTAAATCGCTATAAAACGCTACAATTATGTGCCGGTGAAGCGATCAGTGAATGTTTGACTCTATTGGATACCAATCAGCTTGATACTGCAGTGCTCGCCCGTTGGTTAGATATGCCAGAAAGTGAAGTAGCACAGGCCGCCAACTGTGTAGGTGCCTACTCGGCTAACCTAAACGCCAGTCAAGCCGTCTTTATGATGGAATGGTTGGATCAATCTGTCAGTCTAGGGTTGTCGGTCCAAGCTCTAGGCGATTTGTTGAACAGCGAAATTGATCAACCTTACTCTGAATGGCAAAATCTTACTGGAGCGCTTGTAGCTGGTATGACGGATTCTTCCAAACGGAACCAGATGAACATTCTACTTGGTGAATCGCTCAGTACCGCTCTGTGTGCTTATTTCATAAATACCGTAGCTCCTTCTTTACCTAGCAGCATATCCATAAAGAATCGTGACGAGCTATTTGATTATCTTCTGATTGACAATCAAGTGAGTGGGCAAATCACAACAACCCGTCTCGCTGAAGCCATCTCCAGTGTTCAGTTGTACATCAATCGTTGCCTACAAGGGCTTGAGGAGAGTGTTGACCGAAATCAATTGATGGAGGCTTTCTTTACTCAATGGAATTCGTATAACAAACGCTACAGCACTTGGGCTGGCGTATCCAAATTAGCTTATTACCCGGAAAACTACATTGACCCGACGTTGCGTTATAATCAAAGTGGTCTTCAAGGCGAATTGCTTAATGAGTTGAATCAGAGCCAGTTGAATAAAGACTCGGTCGAAACGGCGTATTCCAATTATCTTAACGGTTTTGAAGATATAGCTAACCTAAAAGTGCTGTGCGGTTACCACCATGCGGCAGAACTGAACAAAGGCTTAAGTTATTTTGTTGGTCGCAGCACCGCGACTCCTTATCGTTACTACTGGCGCAGCTTGAATCATGAGTCTGGCGATGGAGCGGGTGGTTATGTAGCTTCCGCTTGGACTGACTGGGAAGAAATTCAAGGTCAAATCACCCCATTCAACAATGAAGTGCGCCCGGTTCTCTTCAATAACCGGCTGTATATCGCTTGGGTCTCGCAGCAAATGGTCTCGGACGGGGTTGATTCGAATGGTGAGCTGAATCAAAAGACACAATACAGCTTGCAGTTGAGCTACCGGAAAATCAATGGTAGCTGGGCGCCGACGATAAGTTTTCCGTTTTTTGGCAAGGTTAAACTGACAGATGATGATGGGAGCTCTATCGGTAAATTACCGAATACAGAAGTCACGCCTCATATTTGGAAATATAGCTCAGATCTGTTTGCTATTAATGTTTCGGGGAATTCTACTTTAGACGAATTCATAAATGTAAAAGTGGATGGTGTTAAAGTTAATCCAAATGAACACGATGTAAGCTCAGTGGATAATTTTGATAATTTTAATGGTCATAAAACCTACGTTTTTAAACCTGAAAATCCGGAGTTGTTTAGCGTTAAGGTGACTACCCGTACTGAAAATCATCTTGATAATGGAGGACCCGAGGTTATTACGTCGGAAGATTCCTTCAAAGGAAGTTTTGATGAATCAGATTACGCGGATTTAGCGAATCTAAATCTCTACGTGTCTTACCATCCTTTACAGAATGCAATTTTGTTCATGTTGTATGATCATTCGCTTGTTCATGGAAATTATGATGGAAACGGCTCTATGGCTACAGGTGGTGAAGGTCCTGCTTATGGTGGTTTTATCTACAACAACATGGAAAATGTGTGGATTGAAGGGGATGATTGGATTGACATTTATGCATTGTTCTCAAATAACTTGAACACCAATTGGAACCCGAACAAGTTGATTCGCTACATCAATGCAGCGTCGTATAGTGCTAACGTTACAGAGTACGAGGCAATTGATACGACGGACTCTGACTGGCTAGCAGTCAGTGATGCCCATATTCAGAATGAGACCGTGGATAACTTAGTGGTTCCAGCGGAATTGTCATATATCGCGAAAGCGACGATTGAGACCAAGGATATATCCACTGAACCGAATGCTGTTGTGATTCCTGGAGAGATTGAAGACCATACCGGAGGCGGACTTAGTGCGGTATCTGCTAACATAACCGCTCAACCAGTTAATGAGAATTTTGAGTTTACTGCTCATGTTCAAGTTACAACAGAAATCGACGGTTATGATGTTACTTTGGGTAAGGTAACTACTCAAACAGTAAGTGGCCGATGGCGTATTGATGAAACAGATGTCTATAAGGGTTTTGCATATGATGGCAAACCAGAGATCCACGTCAGGTTTGTTTGGGATGGCTGGCATTCTTATGGCCATCCAATACATGTCGTAGTTAAAAATAAGGATACTGGCAAGGTGCTTTATGATGACGACGGCATTAAATTTGGCAATGGGGACGCCGCGTATATTATCTTTTCGGACCATGATCCAGAGAGTAACCCTGATGGGCGGATATGTTACGAAGTTACAGGAGGTAGTACCATGGAAAGCACCAGCTTGTTGTTCATAGAGTATACCGCAGAAGGCGTTTTCAGTGGGGCTATAGTTTCCTTTGCAGGAGAGGAACAATTAATAAAACGTCAGCCTGCGGGCACAATCACTGTTCCTATTAAACATATAATTAAGAGGGATCCAGATGGTAACGCAATCCACGAAAGTCAAAACATAGTCGTTGCCAGTGTTGGTCGCACATGGAAACAAGCTTTCACTTTGGGTCACTCGGCTTACACACTAGGTCGAAAGTTTACTTACAACTGGGGCGAAGGGGAGCTAGAGCTACCCCAGAATGGCTCGACCAACATTGACAAGGATTACGAATTCGAAATCCCTGTCAATGGTCTGAGTACAACCCGTACCCTAACGGTGAAACAAGATGGTGAGGTGGTGTACAAGCAGGACTTCAAAATCAATGCCATCAAAAACGAAGCCGTCGACATCAATCCTAACGATAACATCCAGATCATCGATGGTGACAACCAAGCTTCATATTTGGAAAATAGAACTCACCCCAAGCGCACTCGGCTTAACACGCTATTTGCACATGAACTCGTGAAACGTGCACAGTCAGGGCTAGATAATGTATTGAGTTGGGATACACAAAAATTACCGGAACCTAAGTTAGGGGATGGGACTTATGTAAAATTAGTTTTTGAACCGTACGATCCACAGATTCATGGGGATTCAAAAGAATTTACCATATTCCACGTTGATGTTTTTGAAGGTGGGGACGCGTTTGCGGTTGCCTCTGGGACATTAAGTAAGGATCAGAAAACAGAGGTACAATTTTTCCTCTCTAGGCATCCGAATGCCTATGGTGATAAGGATCATTTATATGTCAAAGCTCAATATCAAAGTGGATGGACAGAACGCTTATTCTTTGATCGTACCGAAGATACGGACAAGCCGTCACCAGAAGGTTGGTATCTGAAAGGCGAGTTGTTTGAAGGCCTTGATAGTGCACAGGCCCTGAAAGATAAAACTGAACCAATGGATTTTAGCGGCGCTAACGGCTTGTATTTCTGGGAACTGTTTTACTACACACCAATGATGGTTGCTGAAAAATTACTGCAATCGCAGAATTTTGAAGAAGCCGAGCGTTGGCTGAAATACGTATTCAGTCCTGAGGGTTATCTGGAAGGTAAATTCCCAGAGCGTCATCATACGGATCGCCAATGGAACACTCGTCCACTGGAAGAAGATACCGCCTGGGATGAAACACAAGCAGATAGTACTGACCCCGATGTGGTAGCGCAGGCTGATCCGATGCACTATAAGGTCACCACCTTCATGAAGCTGCTGGACTTGCTCATCGCCCGTGGTGATATGGCTTATCGTCAACTAGAACGCGATACCTTAGCTGAAGCTAAGATGTGGTATCTGAGTGCACTGCAGTTACTGGGGCCGCAACCGGACTTGCCTGAGCAAGGCAATTGGAACAATCCGACATTGTCGCAGGCAGCCAGTGACACCACGATGCAACAAAGCTTGATGCTGATGGAACGTCTGGTGCGAGGAGAGACCTCAGAGTTAACGACTCTGAAGGCGCGCACTGCTAATTCATTGACTGCGTTGTTCTTACCTAGCGAAAATGACAAACTGAAAGGTTATTGGCAAACATTGGAGCTGCGTCTGTTCAATCTGCGCCACAATCTGAGTATTGACGGTCAACCATTAACACTGCCTCTGTTTGCCACGCCTGCTGATCCAAAGGCTCTGCAGAATGCCGCTGCCGCCAGTGCAGGCGGTTCTGATGCTCTGCCAAGCAACGCAGCGATAGCGATTCAACGCTTTCCTGTCATGTTGGAGAGTGCTCGTAACCTAGTTGGTCAACTGATCCAGTTTGGTAATACGTTATCTTCTGTTTTGGAACGCAAAGATAGTGAAGCCCTCAATGCGCTACTGCAAACGCAAGCACAAGAACTGATGCAGTACAGCCAACAGTTGCAGGACAAAACCATCGAGCAGTTACAAGCCGAACAAAAAGTCTTGTCTGCCAGCTTAGATGCCGCTACAGCACGACGTGATAGCTATCAAAAGTTGTTAAATGAAGGTGTTAGTACTATTGAGCGTCAAAGTATTAACGAACGCATCGCCTCCGGCTCGATGTCTGTGGCAGCTAACGCAATGCGTTCCGCCGGTGCGGCTCTGGATATGGCGCCAAACGTCTTTGGTATGGCTGTGGGGGGAAGTCGCTGGGGCGCTGTTACCTCGGCGATCGCTTCTGGTATGGACATTAGCGCTATAGGGTTGGCAACCGCCGCCGAAGCGCACTCGCTCACTGAGCAATATCGCCGCCGTCAACAAGAGTGGTCTATCCAACGAGATAGTGCTGCACATGAATGCGCGCAATTGGAGGCACAACAACATAGCTTAGCCGTTCAACTAGAAGCGGCTCAATTACAGAAAGACTATGTAGCGATCCAACAGGCGCAAACTCAAACTCAGTTGGATTTTCTTAAGACTAAATTCAGCAATGTTGAACTGTACAGCTGGATGCAAGGCCGTTTGTCTGCGGTGTTCTACCAATTCTACGATTTGACGGTTGCCCGTTGTATGAGGGCGGAGCTGGGTTACCAATGGGAAACTCAAGATACTTCTTTCTTTATCCAACCCGGCGCTTGGGATGGTAACCATGCAGGATTGCTGAGCGGTGAAGCATTGTTGTTGAACTTAGCTCAGATGGAATCGGCTTATCTAGAGTGGGATGGACGAGCATTAGAAGTGAATCGTACGGTTTCGATGGCACAGGAAATGGGAATCGATAGTGCCGGATTTAATGCCGAAGTCAACCTGGTGTTGGACGATACAGTGTCCTCATTACAGCCGCACACCTTGGGAATGGTAGAAATAATGGGTACCGAATCAAAGGTATTCACTGCAAGTATCGACTTGAATGCGTTGGCTATCGCAGATGATTACCCTGACGCTATGCTGAGTAACAGTGGCAGTTCGGTTCGTCGCATCAAACAAATCAGCGTGTCGCTACCCGCACTATTGGGGCCGTATGAAGATATTCAGGCGGTGTTAGGCTACAGCGGCAATGGCAACGGCATCCACCAAAGCTGTATGCACACCGCGATCTCACATGGTATTAATGATAGTGGCCAATTCCAGCTGGACTTCAATGACAGCAAATACCTGCCGTTTGAAGGGTTGCCGATCAATGGTGACGGCAGTGCCAAGTTAACCTTGTCATTCCCACATGCCGGGAAAGCCGAGAACGTTAACGAGAACATTAATAAGCAGCGAAGCATTCTGCAAAGCCTGAACGACATCGTGCTGCACATCCGCTACACCATCCTTACTGACTAACCATGGAGCCAGACCTTCCCCATCTCTATGGGGAAGGTTGGATCAATTTATGCAAAATATAAATAATCTGAAACTGGAAACCCCTACTCTGCCTGCAGGAGGAGGGAGTATTGGTGGGCTGAAAGGAGACATCGCCGGAGCTGGTCCGGACGGTGCCACAACGCTCAGTATTCCACTGCCAATCAGCGCTGGGCGTGGTTTCGCCCCTTCTTTGCAATTGAGCTATCACAGCCGTGCTGGCAACAGTCCGTTCGGAATGGGTTGGAACATCAATGTGATGTCTATCCGACTTCGCACAAATAAAGGGGTGCCACATTATGATGGTACTGACTCTTTCGTCGGCCCAGATGGAGAGGTATTGGTGCCAGTCATGAGCGGAGGAACTCCCGAAATCCGTCAAGCCAGTACTTTATTAGGAGAGTCTCTTGGTGAGAGCTTTACGGTCCATGCCTACCGCTCCCGAACCGAAACAGATTTTAGTCGTTTGGAGTATTGGGTGTCCTCTTCGAGTGCTGCGACCACTTTTTGGGTGATCTACACCTCTGATGGCCAAGTACACTTACTGGGATATCAGGAACAGGCTCGCATTAATCATTCTGTGGTTCCGAACCAGAACGCGGTTTGGTTAATTGAGTCATCCGTATCCGCTACGGGTGAGCAAATATTCTGGCAATACCGAGCTGAAGATGACACCTTGTGTAGTCCTAGAGAAATCGCCGCTCACTCAGATTCAGCAGCTCAGCGTTATCCAGTTTCGATTTGGTATGGCAACAAAAAAGCGGGGCGTACTCTATCGGCCATCTGTGCTTCTCCAATTCCTTCTGATTGGCTGTTTGCATTGGTCTTGGACTATGGTGAGCGAGGGGTGGATGTGAATAACGAACCCTCTTGGCTTGCTCCGGGAGAGGGGAATTGGTTGTGCCGACAGGATATGTTTTCTAGTTGGGAACTCGGCTTTGAACTGCGTACGCGTCGCCTTTGTAGACAAGTGTTAATGTATCACGATGTGACGGCTCTGAGCGGAGAGGAAAATACTGGTGATGGCATGACGTTAGTTACCAGACTGGTTTTGGAGTATAACGAAAACTTGTCGGTCACGACGTTGGCCTCGCTGCGTCAAGTAGCTTATGAGCCAGCGGGCACAATGTGTGCGCTTCCTCCTCTGACATTCGATTGGCAAGAATTTCCCCCTCCAACGGAAGCTACTTGGCAGCCTCGTCACGATATGAACAACCTGAATGCATTACAACCTTGGCAGATGGTTGACTTGCACGGTGAAGGTATGGCGGGGATTTTGTATCAAGATTCGGGAGCATGGTGGTATCGAGCGCCAATTCGCCAAACAGGGGGTTCTCAGGATGCAGTGACTTGGGAGCGCTCATCTCCTTTGCCATCCATTCCTTCCTTGCAAAGCGGAGGAATGCTTATGGACCTTGACGGAGATGGGTATCTTGAATGGGTCGTGACAAGTCCGCGCATGTCTGGGCATTACAAGCGAACGTCGGAACGAGAATGGCAAACCTTCACACCGTTATCGGCTTTACCAACGGAGTTTGCTCACCCTCAAACTCAATTAGCTGACATCACAGGCTCTGGATTGATGGACATGGTGCTCATTGGCCCTCGAAGTGTGCGTCTATATAGTGGTACAAGTGACGGCTGGCAACAGGCGCAAACGGTGGCCCAATCAGCCGGTATCACACTGCCTATTGTGAATAATGATGAACGAACGTTGGTTGCTTTTAGTGATATGGCGGGGAGTGGCCAACAGCATTTAGTGGAAATTTGTGCAGATAGCGTTCGTTATTGGCCTAACTTAGGACATGGTGACTTTGGCGAACCCATCGAGATGTCTGGGTTTAGTCAACCTGGAGATAGTTTTAACCCCGCTCAACTTTATCTAGCAGACATCGATGGCTCTGGCACCACCGACCTAATATATGCACAGCATGACCACCTCCTGATTTATCTCAATCAGAGTGGCAACCAGTTTGCTGAAGCGTTCCGTGTATCGTTGCCTAAAGGTACTCACTATGATCGTACATGTACTCTACAACTGGCTGATATTCAAGGCTTGGGCGTCACCAGCCTCATCATGACCATTCCTCATCTCACGGTGCAACATTGGGTGTGCCATTTATCAGAAGCTAAGCCTTGGCTCCTGAAAGGAATGAACAATAATATGGGGGCAAATCATACATTAACTTACCGAAGTTCTGCCCAATATTGGCTGGATGAAAAGGCAAACTGTTTGGCGCAAGCGCTTCCCACTCCTGCATGTTATCTGCCATTTCCATTGCATACTCTGCAATGCACAGAGATCACCGATGAAGTCACCGGTAATCGTTTGGTTAGCACCGCTAGCTATCGACATGGAGTCTGGGATGGCCGTGAGAAGGAGTTCCGTGGGTTTGGTTTTGTGGAAGTTTACGATACCGATATTCTGACCGCGCAAGGCAGTGCGGCAGAAATCAACATGCCGACTATCACTCGGAGTTGGTACGCGACAGGTTTATCTGAAGTAGACAAGGCATTAGTGAAGGAGTTTTGGTCAGGTGACAGTGCTGCTTTTACTGGATATACCCCTCGCTTTACCAGTGGTAGCGGCGACAATGAACAGACGCTGACTCCCGACGATAGTACACTTTTTTGGCTAAACCGTGGGGTGAAGGGCATGTTATTGCGTAGTGAATTATACGGGGATGACAACAGTAACCAGGTAGACGTACCGTACACAGTGACAGAAGTTCGCCCACAAGTACGTTTAATTGATGCAAGCAGCGACTTTCCGGTTGTTTGGCCTCATGAGATTGAGCATCGCAGCTATTATTACGAACGCGTCATCAGTGACCCTCAGTGCACTCAACAAGTATTAATGAGCAGTGATGAGTATGGAAGGCCGTTGAATCAAGTTAATATCCACTACCCGCGTCGTATCCAACCCACAGACAGTCCATATCCTGATAGCTTACCTGAGACCCTGTTTGCTGATAGCTTCGATAAACAGCAACAAAAGTTGCGCCTCACGCAAGCTCAGTACAGCACGCATTTATTACAGGATGTTAGTCAGGGTATTTGGTTCCATGGGCTCCCTAATGCGACACGCGAAGATGCATTTGAATATCCGGCAACTAAGGTTCCTGAGGATGGATTAACGTTAGAGGCGTTGCAGTCAGATAGCGACCTTTTGGCTGATAATGCGGCAACCTTCGTAGGTCAACAACAAACTTGGTATTTCGATATTGATGGTAATGAGACAAATCTTTTGCCTGCGTTCCCACCATTGGTCGCATTCAATGAAGGAGCAACCTTAGATAAGGCAATGGTTGACGCGCTTTCTGCTTATGTTGACTCGAACACCCTTGTTCAAGCTGGATACACATCGTCAGCATACTTGTTCCCTCGCTCTACCGAGACAGGGTTGACGCTTTGGACTGTACGACAAGGTTACCCCACGTATGATGACTTTGAGCATTTTTTCCTTCCTAGCTCTTACCGAGATACGTTGCTGACAGGGGGTACAACCGTCACTCGAGATACTTACGACTGTGCCGTGATAAAAATACAAGATGCAGCGGGGTTAACGACTACCGCGGACTATGATTGGCGATTTTTAAGTCCGGTCTGCACAACAGATGCGAATGATAATAGAAAGTTAGTTACGTTCGATGCTCTAGGACGTGTCACCTCTGCTCGCTTTTATGGTACGGAAAATAACCAAACCGTGGGATACAGTGACAAAGCGTTTACGCCACCCAAAACGGTCGATAGCGCTTTGAGTTTAACGGCTCCTTTACCAGTGTACCTGAGTATGACTTACATTCCTGAAAGTTGGACGTGGGAGGGAGAGGAAAAATTGCCGCCACATGTTGTCACGCTGACCACAGACAGGTATGACACCGACGCTGCTCAGCAGGTTCGACAGAGCGCTGTATTTGCGGATGGGTTTGGGCGCACACTGCAAACAACAGTTCGTCAAGTTGATGGAGAAGCTTTGCAGCGACAAGATGGCGGTTCGCTTGTCACAGACGAGGCTGGAAATCCATTGCTGGCTAACACGAACTTTCGCTGGGCGGTGTCTGGTAAGACGGAGTATGACAACAAAGGACAAGCTATCCGGACGTTCCAACCTTACTTCCTGAATAGCTGGAAATACCTTTGTGATGATAGTGCCCGACAAGACTTGTATGCAGATACTCACTACTACGACCCATTAGGTCGAGTAAGGCAAGTCGAAACCGCGAAAGGAGGCTTACGACGGACATTCACTACGCCGTGGTTCGTTGTCAGTGAAGATGAGAATGATACTGCGCAAGGTTAAGAACAGTCCAATTGAGATGGGATGCTAAACCTCAATAGGAGTCGAAAATATTCCCAGATCGTACCAAGCGGTCAGGGTTATCCTGGCCGCCTGTTTTCCCTACCTTGTCTCATCTTAAAAAATTGTAAAATATCAACAGGAAAACATAATGAGT
>NZ_JPRD01000034.1 GCF_000817815.1 Vibrio owensii CAIM 1854 = LMG 25443 | reverse complement strand
ATCAACTCGAAACTCCTTCGGGTTGTATGGTTAAGTGACTAAGCGTACACGGTGGATGCCTTGGCAGTCAGAGGCGATGAAGGACGTATTAACTTGCGATAAGCCCAGATTAGGTAGTAAAAACCATTTGAGTCTGGGATTTCCGAATGGGGAAACCCACTTACATAAGTAAGTATCGCTGCGTGAATACATAGCGCAGCGAGGCGAACCGGGGGAACTGAAACATCTAAGTACCCCGAGGAAAAGAAATCAACCGAGATTCCGAAAGTAGCGGCGAGCGAAATTGGACTAGCCCTTAAGCTTTTTATGCGTCAGGTGAAACTTCTGGAAAGTTGTGCGATACAGGGTGATAGCCCCGTAACCGGCAACGCATATAAAGTGAAATCGAGTAGGGCGGGACACGTGATATCCTGTCTGAATATGGGGGGACCATCCTCCAAGGCTAAATACTACTGACTGACCGATAGTGAACCAGTACCGTGAGGGAAAGGCGAAAAGAACCCCTGTGAGGGGAGTGAAATAGAACCTGAAACCGTGTACGTACAAGCAGTAGGAGCACCTTCGTGGTGTGACTGCGTACCTTTTGTATAATGGGTCAGCGACTTATATTCAGTGGCAAGGTTAACCATCTAGGGGAGCCGTAGCGAAAGCGAGTGTTAACTGCGCGACTCAGTCGCTGGATATAGACCCGAAACCAGGTGATCTAGCCATGGGCAGGTTGAAGATTGAGTAACATCAATTGGAGGACCGAACCGACTAATGTTGAAAAATTAGCGGATGACTTGTGGCTAGGGGTGAAAGGCCAATCAAACCTGGAGATAGCTGGTTCTCCCCGAAAGCTATTTAGGTAGCGCCTCGGACGAATACTACTGGGGGTAGAGCACTGTTAAGGCTAGGGGGTCATCCCGACTTACCAACCCTTTGCAAACTCCGAATACCAGTAAGTACTATCCGGGAGACACACGGCGGGTGCTAACGTCCGTCGTGGAGAGGGAAACAACCCAGACCGCCAGCTAAGGTCCCAAATTACTACTAAGTGGGAAACGATGTGGGAAGGCTCAGACAGCCAGGATGTTGGCTTAGAAGCAGCCATCATTTAAAGAAAGCGTAATAGCTCACTGGTCGAGTCGGCCTGCGCGGAAGATGTAACGGGGCTAAGTAGTAAACCGAAGCTGCGGCAATGCACTTTGTGCATTGGGTAGGGGAGCGTTCTGTAAGCGGTTGAAGGTGTGTGGTAACGCATGCTGGACGTATCAGAAGTGCGAATGCTGACATGAGTAACGATAAAGGGGGTGAAAAACCTCCTCGCCGGAAGACCAAGGGTTCCTGTCCAACGTTAATCGGGGCAGGGTAAGTCGACCCCTAAGGCGAGGCCGAAAGGCGTAGTCGATGGGAAACGGGTTAATATTCCCGTACTTCTTACAATTGCGATGGGGGGACGGAGAAGGCTAGGTGGGCCTGGCGACGGTTGTCCAGGTTCAAGTGCGTAGGCTGAAGAGTTAGGTAAATCCGGCTCTTCTTAAGGCTGAGACACGACGTCGAGCTACTACGGTAGTGAAGTCATTGATGCCATGCTTCCAGGAAAAGCCTCTAAGCTTCAGATTGTAAGGAATCGTACCCCAAACCGACACAGGTGGTCGGGTAGAGAATACCAAGGCGCTTGAGAGAACTCGGGTGAAGGAACTAGGCAAAATGGTACCGTAACTTCGGGAGAAGGTACGCTCTTGATGGTGAAGTCCCTCGCGGATGGAGCTGACGAGAGTCGCAGATACCAGGTGGCTGCAACTGTTTATTAAAAACACAGCACTGTGCAAAATCGTAAGATGACGTATACGGTGTGACGCCTGCCCGGTGCCGGAAGGTTAATTGATGGGGTTAGACTTCGGTCGAAGCTCTTGATCGAAGCCCCGGTAAACGGCGGCCGTAACTATAACGGTCCTAAGGTAGCGAAATTCCTTGTCGGGTAAGTTCCGACCTGCACGAATGGCGTAATGATGGCCACGCTGTCTCCACCCGAGACTCAGTGAAATTGAAATCGCTGTGAAGATGCAGTGTACCCGCGGCTAGACGGAAAGACCCCGTGAACCTTTACTACAGCTTGGCACTGAACATTGACCCTACATGTGTAGGATAGGTGGGAGGCTTTGAAGCAAGTACGCCAGTATTTGTGGAGCCGTCCTTGAAATACCACCCTTGTAGTGTTGATGTTCTAACGTCGACCCCTAATCGGGGTTGCGGACAGTGCCTGGTGGGTAGTTTGACTGGGGCGGTCTCCTCCCAAAGAGTAACGGAGGAGCACGAAGGTGGGCTAATCACGGTTGGACATCGTGAGGTTAGTGCAATGGCATAAGCCCGCTTGACTGCGAGAATGACAATTCGAGCAGGTGCGAAAGCAGGTCATAGTGATCCGGTGGTTCTGAATGGAAGGGCCATCGCTCAACGGATAAAAGGTACTCCGGGGATAACAGGCTGATACCGCCCAAGAGTTCATATCGACGGCGGTGTTTGGCACCTCGATGTCGGCTCATCACATCCTGGGGCTGAAGTCGGTCCCAAGGGTATGGCTGTTCGCCATTTAAAGTGGTACGCGAGCTGGGTTTAGAACGTCGTGAGACAGTTCGGTCCCTATCTGCCGTGGGCGTTGGAAGATTGAAGGGGGCTGCTCCTAGTACGAGAGGACCGGAGTGGACGAACCTCTGGTGTTCGGGTTGTGTCGCCAGACGCATTGCCCGGTAGCTAAGTTCGGAATCGATAACCGCTGAAAGCATCTAAGCGGGAAGCGAGCCCTGAGATGAGTCTTCCCTGATACTTTAAGTATCCTAAAGGGTTGTTCGAGACTAGAACGTTGATAGGCAGGGTGTGTAAGCGTTGTGAGGCGTTGAGCTAACCTGTACTAATTGCCCGTGAGGCTTAACCATACAACACCCAAGGGGTTTTGATGGACTCAATG
>NZ_JPRD01000033.1 GCF_000817815.1 Vibrio owensii CAIM 1854 = LMG 25443 | reverse complement strand
TGGCTCTGGCTCTGGCTCTGCAGATGATAGTTCTTGAGCGAGCAAGTCAAGCTCTTCTTCTTGCTCAATAACTTCGACCTCTTCGCCAAGCAAAGCACTGAAGTAATCATCAAGTGCTTGTTCACTGGAAAGTACGTCGTTATTGCTCATCGAACGCTAACCTCTCCAAGTAAATCAACAGTTGCTTGTAAGCAAACACGCCACGACTACCAGAAGCAAAATGCGAAGCTGGCAGATGCTTTAAGCTCGCATCACGGAATTTGGTGTCAATTGGAACCGCTGAAGTCCAAACTTGATTCGGGTAGTCTTTCTTAAGCTGAGTCAGTGTCTGCAACGAGGCTTTCGTGCGCTTATCGTACATAGTCGGAACGATAGTCACTTTGAAGCCACCCGGACGAGACTTTTGCATGATGGTCAGAGTGCGAATCATGCGCTCCAAACCTTTCATCGCAAGAAATTCAGTTTGAACCGGAATCAAGATGCGGTCACTGGCTGCTAATGCGTTAACCATCATCACACCGAGAATCGGCGGACAGTCAATCAAGACATAATCGTAGTCTTGTGCAACCGCTTGTAAGGCACGCTTCAAGATCAAACCCATTCCGCTGCGATTGCCCATTACGCGGTCTAGCGTAGCAAGCGACATGTGCGCAGGAATGATGTCCATACCTTCAAGATCCGTTTCTAAGATCAACGGCTTTACCGTCTCACGTGAAAACGTCTTCAGCTGAAAAAGATCGAACAAGCTTGTTGTTACGGCATCAGGATCATAACCAAGATAAGTCGTCAGCGACGCGTGCGGATCGGTATCCACCATCAACACTCGGTGACCTTTTTGGCTCAATAAACCAGCTAATGTCACGGTTGATGTGGTTTTACCTACCCCACCTTTTTGGTTTGCTACACTCCAAACGATCATGATCTTTCCTACGCTAAGCCCACTTCCACCAGCATGCGCTCTGCAATGCGCTCAAGTGGTAAATCTTCAGTAGAGATGCCCGCTTTCGCAACCGCTTGTGGCATACCATAAACGACGCAACTTTCTTCGTCTTGAGCCCAAATTGTGGAACCTGCTGATTTCAGCATACGTGCACCTTCACGACCATCAGCGCCCATGCCTGTCAGTACCATCGACAACACTTTGTCGCCGTAGACTTTTGCAGCAGAGCCGAAGGTTACATCGACACACGGTTTGTAGTTCATGCGATCGCCGCCATCGATAATACGAAGACGAGCAGCACCAGCACGACCGTCAACCATCATCTGTTTGCCGCCAGGGGCAAGATAAGCCACACCCGCTTGCAACACGTCACCATCTTGCGCTTCTTTCACTTGGATTTTGCATAGCGTGTTAAGACGACTTGCAAACGCCGCTGTGAATGTCGCAGGCATGTGTTGGATAAGCACGATTGGATGTGGATAGTTAACTGGCAAACGCGTCAGAATTTTTTGTAGCGCAACAGGACCACCAGTCGACGTACCAATCGCCGTTAGCTGATACTTCTTACCTGATGCGCGGAATTTCGCTGCCATCGGACGGCTTGGCGCTGATGCAGTCGGCGCAGCATTGCGAGAAGCCAAAGGGCGCACTGTTGAACTGGTCGCCGTTGCAGCTGGTCGAGCAATTGGACGGCGCATAAACGCTCGTTTAGAAGCGATTTGAATCACACGCTGTTGAAGCAGTGATACAGCTTCATCACGGTTACGAGCAATGTCTTCGAATTTTTTCGGTAAGAAATCCAGCGCACCAGCGTCTAGTGCATCAAGCGTTGCTTTCGCCCCATCGTGAGTCAGGGACGAAAACATCAGGATTGGCGTAGGAGACGCAGCCATGATTTCACGAACGGCAGTGATACCGTCCATGACTGGCATTTCAATATCCATCGTGATGACGTCAGGTTTCAGAGTTTTGGCTTTCTCAACCGCTTCTCTACCGTTAACCGCAACGTCAATCACTTCTAGGCGCGATTCTGAGTTGATGATTTCGCTTACGCGACGACGGAAAAAACTCGAATCATCAACGACTAGTACTTTAATCGCCATCTTATTCCTTTTATCGACTCCAGCTTCGCTTAGATGCGCGAAGCTGCAGCGTATTGCTTAAGTAGGTCTGGCACATCAAGAATCAATGCGATGTGGCCATCACTGGTGATCGTCGCACCTGCCATTCCTGGCGTGCCTTGCAATAGATTGTCTAGTGGCTTGATCACCACTTCTTCTTGGCCGATCAATGTATCCACAACAAAACCAACACGTTGGCTGCCGATCTGTACGATAACTACATGGCCGTGGCCTGTGCGCTCTTGGACACGAGGAGACTTAGAAGCCAACCAGTTCTGCAAGTAGAACAGTGGGATAGACTTATCACGTACGATGATCGTCAACTGACCATCCACCACGTTAGTACGGCTTAGATCTAAGTGGAAAATCTCGTTCACCGACGCCAATGGCAGAGCGAACGGATGACCGCCAACGCCGACCATCAGTGTTGGAAGAATTGCCAGTGTCAGTGGAACTTTGATAGTGATCTTAGTGCCCTTGCCCAGCTCTGAATCGATATCGATAGAGCCGTTTAGCGTGTTGATCGCAGTCTTCACCACGTCCATACCTACACCACGACCAGAGATGTCTGAGATCTTCTCTTTACTTGAGAAACCTGGCGCAAAGATCAGGTTGAAACATTCTTTGTCTGATAGACGCGCTGCCGCATCTTCGTCCATCATGCCGCGTTTCACTGCGATGCCACGAAGTTTGTTCGGATCCATACCGCCGCCATCGTCAACGATAGCCAGTTCGATATGATCGCCTTCTTGTGATGCCGACAGGATGACTTTACCAGTACGAGATTTACCGGCTTTCGCTCGGTCGTCTGGCATTTCGATGCCGTGGTCAACCGAGTTACGCACCAAGTGGATCAATGGATCCGCTAGCGCCTCTACTAGGTTTTTATCTAGATCGGTCTCTTCACCGCGCATTTCAAGCACGATATCTTTATTTAGGTTACGCGCCAAGTCGCGAACAACACGTGGGAAACGGCCAAATACTTTCTTGATTGGCTGCATGCGCGTTTTCATCACTGCACCTTGAAGGTCTGCAGTCACGACGTCTAGGTTTGCTACCGCTTTCGACATTTCTTCGTCGTTGCTGTTCAAACCAAGGCTTAATAGACGGTTACGCACCAATACAAGCTCACCAACCATGTTCATGATGGTGTCTAGCGTCGAAGTATCAACACGTACCGTTGCTTCCGCTTGTGGCTTCTTAACCGCAGGTGCTTTTGCTTCTTCTTTTACCGCAACCGGTTTTGCTTCTGGCTTAGGAGCTGGAGAAGGCGCAGCCGCTACTGGAGCTGGCTGAGGTGCCGGTTTTGGCGCTTCAGGTACCACATTTTCTGATGCTGGTTTGGTCGCAAAGTCTAATTCTTCGATAGATGGACCTTTACCCGCACCATGCAATTCGTCGAGCAGCTTTTCAAACTCTTCGTCAGTCATCAGATCGCCGTCAGTGGATGCTGACATTGCAGGAGCAGCTGGCTCTGGCGCTTTAGGCGGCTCTACTGGAGCAACATCTGATGCTGATGGGCTCTTACCCACACCGTGTAGCTCATCCAATAGACGTTCAAATTCATCATCAGTGATGTCGCCGCTGTCCGCTGCAGGCGCACTTGCCTGAACAGGTGCAGCTGGAGCTACTGGCGCCGGTGCAGACGCACCCGGAGCAGAACCTTTACCGTGCAGCTCGTCCAATAGCTTTTCAAATTCGTCTTGGGTGATTTCGTCAACAGAGCCAACGCTTGAAGATGCAGGAGCAGACTCAACTGGCGCAGCTGGTTGCTCGATGACAGGCTCAGGAATAACAGGCTCTGGCGTTACGACTGGCGCTTCAACTGTAGCGACCACTTCGTCTTCAGACTCAGGTTTGCATAGACGGTGAAGCTCTTCTAGCAACGCAGGATCTGCCGCGTCTAGAGGTTCACGATCTTGTACCGCTTGGAATTGATGGTTAACCGTATCAAGCGCTTTCAGCATGGTGTCCATCAGGCTTGGCGTCACTGAACGTTGACCGTTTCGCAACACGTCGAACACGTTCTCTGCACCGTGACAAGTATCCACCAGCTCCGCTAATGATAGGAAACCAGCACCGCCTTTCACTGTGTGGAAGCCGCGGAAAATCGCGTTTAGGAGATCTTTGTCTTCTGGATTGTTTTCCAGTTCAACAAGCTGCTCAGAAAGCAGCTCTAGGATTTCTCCAGCCTCAATGAGAAAGTCCTGAAGAATATCTTCGTCTAAATCGTAGCTCATACGTTACCTTTAAAATCCAAGACTGGACAACAAGTCGTCGACTTCGTCCTGCGACGAGACCGCATCTTCCCTTTGCTCAGGATTAAGAATTGGGCCTTCTGCTTCGCTTGATTGTTTTATCTTTTTATCTGACGGTTCTGGCAAAACTTGAGTCTGTTCTTCTGGTTTATTGCCAGAAAAGACGGTCAAGATCTCAACCAGGCGATCTTCCACTTCATTGACAAGCGTGATCACGCGGCGAATGATTTGACCCGTTAAGTCTTGGAAGTCTTGTGCCATAAGAATTTCGGTCAGCTGACCGCGCAATTCAGTGCTATCACCTTCGACTTGAACCAACAGCTCGTCGATACGATGGCAAAGCGCTTTAAAATCGCTTAATTCAATGCGTCCGTGCATGAGTTCGTTCCATTGAGGGCGAACTTGTTGAAGGCACTCATGCAGGTTATCGGCGATAGGCAAGCAGCACTCAACCGCATCCATCGTTTTATTTGCTGCTAACTCAGTTTTATCAATCACATATTGCAGACGGTCTCTTGCATCAGGGATTTCCGCCCTGGCAATTTCTGTCATGCGTTGATCGATGTTGAAGTGCTTAAGTGAATCATGAAGGTCGCGGGTTAATGTTCCGATTTCTTTTAGCATCGGATTCCCATCGCTTTCATATATCGAGGCAACAAGCGCATTAGCTTGGTCCTGTTCCCCGTTTTCTAGCATCTGAACGAGCGACTTCGCCTGCTCTAGTGAGATCATCCTGAATAGACCCTTTTTTACGTTTAGTTCTTTCTTTTCGCTTTTTTAGCGTCAAACGAGCCACCCCTTAGTATTAGGAGTGATGACTCGATTAACAAAGAGAAAGAGAGAGTTATAAACGTTCGAAAATTTTATCTAATTTTTCTTTTAGTGTTGCAGCAGTAAACGGCTTAACGATGTAACCGTTAACGCCTGCTTGAGCTGCTTCGATGATCTGCTCACGCTTTGCTTCAGCTGTGATCATTAGAACAGGTAGGTGCTTAAGTTCTGCATCCGCACGGATGTGTTTAAGCAGGTCGATGCCTTGCATACCGGGCATGTTCCAGTCAGTTACAACAAAGTCGAAGTCACCTTTTTTCAGCATAGGTAATGCAGTTAAACCATCGTCCGCTTCTTGAGTGTTATTAAAACCCAAGTCACGAAGTAGGTTTTTAACAATACGGCGCATTGTTGAGAAATCATCAACAATAAGGATCTTCATGTTTTTATTCAAAATTGCCTCCACTGAATCGTAAAATCAGTGTGTTTAGTCATTTTGTGTCCACGCACTGAGCTTGGTGCGTAAACGTTGCATCGATTGACTCAGTATTTGACTTACGCGAGATTCGCTTACGCCCAACACATCGCCAATCTCTTTCAAATTGAGTTCTTCGTCATAATAAAGCGAAAGTACTAGCGCTTCACGCTCTGGAAGCTGTTTTATTGATTCAACCAGTGCTTTTTTGAACGATTCATCAGCAACACCCTTAAATGGGTTGCTGTCATCGGTTTCATCAGCCGGTGAAATCACATCATCAGAGACGCCTAAATCTTCAATTCCCACCAGTTTTGAACAGTTTATGTCGGTAAGCGCACTATGATATTGGTCTAGTGTCATGCCGAGATGTGCTGCTACTTCTGAATCCGATGGGTCACGATTTAGTACACCTTCCAGCTCTGCGATCGCTTGGTTAATTTCGCGGTTGTTCTTATGAACAGAACGAGGTACCCAGTCGCCTTTGCGAATGTCATCCAACATTGCACCGCGAATTCGGATACCTGCATAAGTTTCAAAGCTCGCACCTTTAGAACCATCATAATTCTGCTGAGCTTCGATAAGGCCGATCATGCCGGCCTGAATTAAATCTTCTACCTGAACACTCGGCGGTAAACGGCCTAACAGGTGATGAGCAATACGCTTAACCAACACCGAGTAACGTTCAATGAACGCCTGCTGGCTATTAAATTTGCCATGTTGGTCATAGGTAATCGCTTTATTCACCAAAAGGGTCCTCTGCCAATTCAGTACGATTTAGCAACCTTTCAACGAAAAATTCTAGGTGTCCACTTGGTGTCTTAGGCAGTGGCCACGTCAGTGCTTTGTTCGCTAATGAGCTGATCGCTAAAGCCGCAGGAGAACGAGGGAAGGCATCCACAACAATCTTCTGTCTTTTCACGGCTTGACGTACTTTGTCATCCAATGGAATACATGCTACGAGTTCGAGGCTGACATTCAAGAAGCGCTCTGTGACTAGAGTCAACTTTGCGAATAATTCTCTGCCTTCACGGTAGCTTCTGACCATATTTGCAACAACTTTGAAGCGCTGAACCTGGTGTTCTTTACTCAACAGCTTGATTAATGCGTAGGCATCTGTGATTGAAGTTGGCTCATCGCAAACCACAACCACAACATCTTGAGCTGCACGTGAAAAGCTAATTACCATGTCAGAAATGCCCGCTGCTGTATCAATCAGCAGTACGTCCATTTCTTCTTCAAGACTACCAAATGCACGGATGAGTCCAGCATGTTGAGCGTGAGACAGCTCGGTCATGCTTTGTGTGCCAGAAGTTGCAGGGACTATCTTTATACCATAAGGGCCTTCAACAATCGCATCTTTTAGCTCACATTCACCCGCAAGGACATGCCCTAGGTTACGTTTTGAACGGATTCCGAGCATAACGTCCACATTCGCCAGACCTAAGTCCGCGTCGAGAACCATCACCTTTTTGCCTTGGCGCGCCATACAGATCGCCAGACCCAGTGTTACGTTTGATTTACCCACACCACCTTTACCGCCAGTAACAGCAATTACCTTAGTCAATGATGGTTGTGTTAAGCGACGGAGGCCGCTTGCTTGATCGTGTATCATATTCTCAGTCATAGTAGTCCGCCGCCCTAGAGTCCTTCGCTGTCACTGTTCCAAAAGTGAGGTTCGTTCTCTGTCGACTTCTCTAACAGTTCATTTGCTTTCGCAATCATGTATTTTGGTTGTGCTATCACAATGTCTTCTGGTACGCGCTGGCCATTGGCAATATAAGCCACTGGCATCGCGTTCTGAATCACCACGCTGATGAATTCGCCAAGACTTAATGATTCATCAAGCTTAGTCAAAATACAGCCCGACAGCGGAATGCGTCGGAAATGATCCAGTGTTTCTTGTAGAACACGACGTTGTGCGGTAGCTGGCAAAACAAGGTAGCTGTGAATCACTTCTCCGCTCTCTTGCATCAGGGTATCGAGCTGCTCAGAGAGTCTTACGTCTCGCTGCCCCATCCCTGCCGTATCGACCAAAATCAGTCTTCTGTTTCTTAGCTGATATATAACATCGGCTAACTCGTTAGAATCTTTAGCAACTCTTACAGGACAACCCATAATTCTTCCGTAAATTGAGAGCTGCTCATGTGCACCTATGCGATATGTATCTGTTGTCACAAGGGCGACATTGTCGGCACCAAACTCCATTGCCGCACGCGCTGCAAGCTTTGCAACCGTCGTGGTTTTACCAACACCTGTCGGCCCAAGTAGTGCAACCACACCACCACGCTTCAAAATGTCTTGTTTTGGAATGCTAATTTGATCCGCCACGAGAGAAAGCAGTGCCTTCCACGCTCGCGTCGGCTTAGTGTCTTCTGGAATGTAACAAGCCATTTGATCTGCCAACTCCGGTGAAACGCCCATTCGCTCTAGACGCTTAATCAGCATCGCGCGCAATGGTTCACGGCGTTCAACCTCTTGCCACATCAGACCTGAAACTTGGTGCTCCAGCAAACGACGAATTGATGTCATATCTTCGCGCATGTTCTCTAATTCACTACTAGAGTCTTCTCGCTCATCCGATGGGCGACGACGGTCATAGCGTGTTGGATCCAACTTGGGTAATGGGCGCTCAAATCGGTTATCTTGTGCAATCAACTTCGCCAGTGGCGAATCGGGTTGATACGGCACTGGCTTTTCTTGGTTATAGCTTTCACGATGCTTGTTTTGGCGCAGTAGTAATGCCGACAAAGAATCTTCGTTCTCTGCCACATGGTCATCTGACTCAGCAGCACCATTGCTGTATTGCTTGAGCATATTCGCGAAACGTTGCGTCATTGAGCCTGATTTTTCATTGTTCGCGTTTAGGCTAATTCTGTCTTCATCCAAACGGCGATCTTGATAACGCTCTGCTGCAGATGACGGCAATTGACGTTGTTCGCTATAACGATTTGGTTGAGCTGCGCCACGGTTAGGAAGAGAGTGCGCTTGCGAAGTCGGATCTGCATTGGACTCGCCGTCGATTGCCGCTACGATCTCTACACCGCCTGCCACTTTCTTGTTCGACATGATCACCGCTTCTGCACCAAGCTCTTCTTTCACTTGGAGCAGCGCTGTTCGCATGTCTTTGGCAAAAAATCGTTTAATTTTCAAACTATAAATCCATTAATGATGCGCAGGCTTAGTTGCCCACGGCTTGCACAATTCTGATCTGCTTTTCGTCCGGTATTTCTTGGTAAGACAGTACGCGGAGGTTCGGTATTGTGTTCTTAACGAACTTCGCTAATGTGGAACGCAATACGCCAGATGTCAGCAGAACCGCAGGCTCGCCTTTCAGTTCTTGCTCTTGTGTCGCTTGGCTCAGAAAGGACTGAAGTCGCTCAGCTAATCCCGGTTCAATACCAGCGGATTCGCCGCCTGAGGCCTGCATGGTTTGATGCAAGATTTGTTCCAGCTCAGGAATAAGTGTTATCACTGGTAGTTCAGGCTCTATACCATTGATTTCCTGAACAATTAGACGTTTCAAACTGATACGAACTGCGGCAGTCAAAATGTCAGGTTCTTGACTCTTACTCGAGTACTCCGCCAAGGTTTGCACGATGGTTCGAATATCGCGAATTGGGATAGCTTCGTTAAGCAGGTTCTGTAGTACTTTCACGACCACACCAAGTTGCAACTGATCAGGAACAAAGTTCTCCACCAATTTAGGCGCGCTTCGACCAAGCATTTCCAATAGGTTCTGTACTTCTTCATGACCAATCAGTTGTGACGCGTTGTTAGTCAGCAATTGGCTCAAATGTGTCGCCAGTACCGTGGATGAGTCCACTACGGTATAGCCTAATGCTTGGGCGTGTTCACGCTGCTCTTCACGAATCCAAACCGCTTCTAGACCGAATGCAGGGTCCATGGTTGGTTCGCCTTCAATCATGCCGTAAACCTGACCTGGGTTTATCGCCAGCTCTTGGTCTGGACGAATCTCGGCCTCACCAACAGCAACACCCATCAAGGTGATGCGGTAGCTGTTTGGCGTCAGTTCTAGGTTGTCACGGATATGAACCGCAGGAATAAGGAAACCGAAGTCTTGAGATAGCTTTTTACGCACCCCTTTCACGCGCTCCAACAGTTCACCCCCTTGGTCACGGTCCACCAATGGAATCAAGCGATAGCCTACTTCTAGACCGATGATGTCGACGGGTTGTACGTCATCCCACGACAACTCACGCTGAGAAATCGGTTCACTGCCATCTTCCGCTTTGGCGGGTAAGGCGGGTTCTTTGGCTTTTTGTTTTTGCTTCTTATCGAGCCAGTAAGCAGCACCACCAGCAATAACCGCTAATGATAAGAATGAGAAATGAGGCATACCCGGCACGATACCCATCACACCAAGAATCGCGGCGGTGATCATCAGGGCTTTCGGGTTGTCGAACATCTGGAAAATCAGCTGCTCGCCCATGTCTTCATCAGTATTTTGACGCGTTACCATCATCGCAGCCGCGATAGACAATAATAGCGATGGAATTTGTGCCACCAAGCCGTCACCGATGGTCAGCAAGGTGTAGATTTGCATAGCTTCAGAGAAGCCCAAACCGTATTGCGCCATACCAATCGATAGACCACCGATGATGTTGATAAACAGGATCAAAATACCCGCAATCGCATCACCTTTTACGAATTTAGACGCACCGTCCATTGAACCGTAGAAGTCGGCTTCTTTAGTCACTTCAAAACGGCGTAAACGCGCTTGGTCCTGGTCAATCAAACCAGCGTTCAAGTCCGCGTCGATCGCCATCTGTTTACCCGGCAAGGCATCCAAGGTGAAGCGAGCACTTACCTCAGAAATACGACCCGCACCTTTGGTTACAACCATGAAGTTAATGATCATCAAGATAAGGAAGACCACCAGACCGACGGCGTAGTTACCACCGATAACAACGTTACCGAAAGCTTCGATTACGTTACCAGCTGCATTGCCCCCTTCGTGACCGTATAGAAGTACCACACGGGTTGAAGCAACGTTCAACGCCAAACGTAATAACGTCGCGATAAGCAGAACGGTTGGGAACGCAGCAAAGTCGAGTGGACGACGTGTGTAAACGGTCACTAACAACACCACCATGGCTAAGGCGATGTTAAAGGTGAAGAATAAATCCAGCAGGAATGCAGGTATAGGTAGCACCACCATTGCAAGGGTGGCCAATACCATAACAGGCGCACCAATGGCGGGCATGGAGCGCTGTGGAATTTTGGGTAATTTATCTGCAAATGGCAGGCTTAACTTCATACTGCGAGGTGTCTCAATCGGTCTGGAGCATCACGTAACACACATGTAACTGGTATTACGCGACAGCTTTCGCCTAAAAGTTTAGGTATTGTTGTTGATTAACGCGATTTAAGCAATGTGTGTACCATGATTAACGCCAAAATAATGACTAGTTGCTCAAAGAAATCACAATCCTTTGATCTAATGTGAATTTTTGTCTAATCACACCATGCAATTATTTTCATTAGTGACGATGTTCAGGTGGGATAGGTAGATCGTAGTCCTGAATTTTCGGTCGTTGACCGTCACGTTTACGATACTGCTTAAGTTGGAAAACGAACGCCAGAACTTGCGCTACAGCGGTAAACAAGCCGTCTGGAATTTCCTGCTCTAATTCTGTGGTGTGGTAGAGCGCACGCGCCAATGGCGGAGCAGGTACGATGGTAATGTCGTGTTCGCGCGCTACTTCTCGAATCTTCATCGCCATATGGTCGGTACCTTTGGCGATCACCACTGGCGCACGGTCAGTTTTCTGCTTATAACGCAACGCGACAGAGAAGTGCTCTGGGTTGGTAATGATAACGTCCGCTTGAGGCACATCGGCCATCATTCGACGTTGAGCCGCTTCACGTTGCAACATACGAATACGCCCTTTCACTTCAGGCTTACCTTCAGTCTCTTTGTATTCGTCTTTGATCTCTTGTTTGGTCATTTTAAGCTGATCAGCGTGTTGCCAAATCTGGAACGGAATGTCGATCGCCACAACGATGAGCAAGGAACAACTGATCAGCAGGATGAAGTTGAGCAAGATATCCAAAGCGTGAAAGATGTTTTGCGGATACACATCCATGCTTAGCTGAATCAAATCCGCTTGCGACGCTTGAATCAGGTAGATCGCCATCCCCGTTACCAGCGCAACTTTTAAAATCGATTTGATCAGCTCGACCCAACTCTGCATTCCCACCATGCGTTTTAGACCACTAAGCGGGTTCATCTTGGAGAGCTTTGGCATTGCCGCTTCGGCAGAAAAGCTAATCCCCCCTACCCCTGCTGCTCCTATCATGGCGGCAATAAACAAGGTGATAAGGATAAGAAACAGTGGGAACAACAGATCCGTCATCGCACCAAACGCAATGTCGAATAACTTAGCGGTATCGAAGATTTCATCGCGTTTGAGATCAAACAAACGACTCATTATCGAAAACAGCGAGCGCGCCAAAGACTCGCCAAACCACATT
The DNA here is from genome assembly GCF_000817815.1 of Vibrio owensii CAIM 1854 = LMG 25443. Classification (GTDB taxonomy): domain Bacteria; phylum Pseudomonadota; class Gammaproteobacteria; order Enterobacterales; family Vibrionaceae; genus Vibrio; species Vibrio owensii. The sequence continues at coordinate 22,767 of NZ_JPRD01000033.1, read as the reverse complement.
AAGGCGATAGCCCCTACGATCAGCACTGACGCTGATGCAAGCTCTTTAGACCGAGCAACCTGCCCCTTTTCTCTGGCTTGTTGTAACCGTCGGGGCGTGGCTTCTTCGGTGCGTTCCTGACCGTCTGACTCTGCCAATCCAGCCTCCTAGCAATCCAAGCGAATGAGGTTACAAATCTGCTCCTCACCCACTGCCCAGAACAATTCATAATGGCTGTACAAACCAGCCAGAATGTACCAACAAAGTAACAAGCCCACCATCAAGGCAAAGGCAAAACCGAGTGAGAAGATATTCAGCTGTGGTGCGGCACGTGTCATTACACCGAATGACAAGTTAATCGTGAGCAGCGCGATAATGCCCGACAACGACATACTCAATGCCGTTTTGAACATGATGCCAAGCCAGCTCGCCATTTCACGGAAATCGACCGCATTGAGCGAGCCAGAACCGATTGGCAAGGTCTTGAAACTGAACACCACCAATTGCAGCATTTTTAAATGCCCATCGGTAGCAAGGAAGAACATGGTCGCCAAGAACATAAATAGCTGACCAAGCAAAGGGGTATTTTGGCCGTTAGCAGGGTCGACCATGGATGCGAAACCCAAGCTCGATTGCATACCTAAGATCTGACCTAAAAGTACAAACGTCTGGATCATAAACTGGGTCACCATGCCCATCGCAACACCAATAATGATTTGCTCGGCAATGGTCATGAAACCACGGAAAGAAAGCAGTTCAATATCTTGAGGCACCGCAGGAATCGCAGGGGCAACCGCAAAGGTAATGGCTAAACCGAGGTAGAGACGAATTCGAGGTGAGACAAAGCGTGCCCCGGTTACCGTCATCACCATCAACATGGCAGAAATACGGGTATAGGGCCAAAAGTAGTTTGCGATCCAGTCGAGGACGATATGGGTCGGATACTCCATACGCGCCTCTAGTAGAGCACCTGTGGTAGGCGTTCAATCAGGCCGAAGAAGTATTCCATCAACATTTGGGTCATCCAGTGGCCAAACAACATTAACGCCAACAAGGTAACAATCAAACGTGGTAAGAAACTCAACGTTTGTTCGTTGATAGAGGTTGCCGCTTGGAAAATAGCGACGACAAGACCAATAAGCAAACTTGGGATAATAATGGCACAGACCATGATCAGCACCATCCACAGTGCATCACGGAAAAGCTCGACAAACATTTCTGGAGTCATGTCTTACCCTCTTCTCTCTATGCCAATCTAAAGGGCAAAACTGCCGGCGAGTGTCGACAATATCAAGTTCCAACCATCCACCAGCACAAACAGCATCAGCTTAAATGGTAGCGATACGATCATTGGCGAGAGCATCATCATACCCATTGCCATCAATACCGAGGCGACAACCAAGTCGATGATCAAAAACGGCAAGAACAACATGAAACCGATTTGGAACGCTGTCTTAAGCTCTGAGGTAATGAAAGCAGGAATCAACACTGCCATCGAAACGTCTTCTGGGTTTGTCACCTCTTCGCCAGACATATTGACGAACGTTTCCAAATCTTTAATTCGAGTCTGTTTAAGCATGAACGCTTTCATCGGTGCTTGCGCCGCATCAAAGGCTTCACGTGCTGTCACTTGCTCGTTCAAATAAGGTTGTACCGCTTGATCGTTAATTTCATTCAAAACAGGTGACATGATAAAGAACGTCAAAAATAGCGCGATACCAATAATGACTTGGTTAGATGGCGTTTGTTGCAGACCCATTGCCTGTCGCAAGATGGACATCACCACCACGATACGGGTAAACGACGTCATCAAAATCACCATGGCTGGCAAGAAGCCAAGCATGGTCATCAAAGCAAGAATTTGTAGCGTAACCGAGTAGTCTTCGCTGCCATCGGCATTGGTCGTCATGGTAAAGGCGGGAATCCCTCCACCATTGCCCACTGACATACTTCGGCTTGAGCCCGATTCGTTTTCCATCGCCTGAACCGTCACACTATCACCTTGTGCAAGGTTAGAAGGTAATGGCGATTCCTCTGCCTGCGCAAACGAAAGTGAAGAAAACAGCACGCCAACGAGCAGTATAAAAGTGCTCAGCATTAGGCGGATTGAATTATCCTTTGTCATGTTTTTTTATCAGTTGGCTAAATTGACTCGCGAAGGCGCTGATCGCCAACTCTTCCTCTTTCAATGGCTTTTCAAGCTTGGCTAGGGTTTGGATAGATTGGCTGGTAATGCCGACCAAAAACTGTTCTTCCCCGACTTGCACAACCGCAATGCGCTCTTTGGTACCGACTGGTAACTGGCTAACAATTCGTAGCCCTTTTTGTTGACCCGTTGCTGATACTTGCATGCGCTTTAGCAACCAAGCCAGAAATAGAATCACACCAATAACCAGCACTAAAGAACCTAGCGTGGTCGCAAGATCCAAACTCGTTGGCACGGCAGCAAATGCATAAGGAGCACTCAGCATTAAGCCGAATGCTCCTGTAATTTGCTTCAACCGCGTTTTAATTGAACTGCTCATATTAACGTAGCTTTTTGATGCGTTCAGTTTGGCTGATCACGTCAGTTAGACGAATACCAAACTTATCGTTGACGACAACGACTTCACCGTGCGCAATCAAAGTACCGTTGACCAGTACATCGAGCGATTCACCCGCTAGGCGATCAAGCTCAACAACCGAACCTTGGTTCAATTGCAGTAGGTTACGGATACTGATTTGTGAGCGCCCTACTTCCATCGAAATGGTCACTGGAATGTCCATGATGGTGTCGAGTTTTCGACGCTCATCTTCCGTAATTGGAGCAGAAGTGTCTTTTAACTCTTCCAGTGGCGCTGCCAATATTTCATCAACATCAATTGAAGGTGCAGACGGGTCTTCGCCAAGAGCGGCTGCCCATTCGTCTGCTAGCTTTTGATCGTCACTTGGTTCCATTTTTCTGTCCTGTGTTAAACCTTACTGCGCCATACTTCTGACTTCATTCTTTGTTGTTGATAACAGAGAACAAAGCGAGGCGATTGTGATGAGTAAGGGTTTTAATCGTCTGTATCGTCGTCGCTTTCAAGTTCAGACATGATGTCTTTACCCAAAAACGCTAAATCTGTTTTTACTACGTGCGGGCGTTCGATCTCTTCAGAGATCTGCACCGCCATCTTGTCTTCGGAGCGCCCCATTTTCACACGGTAAGTTGGTAAGTCTTCGATGAACATTGTTGCGTGTTCTGGCATTTCAATCGGAATCACATCGCCCGGTTGCAGCTCCATCAAATCACGCAGAGAGATGTCCTTCTCTAGCAGATTCACACGGAAGTTGACTGGGCAATCCATGATCTCTTCACGTAGTGCCGAGCTCCAACGCACATCAGTTTCCATCTTGTCGGATTGAACACCCGCATCAAGCAGTTCGCGGATTGGTTCCACCATCGAATAAGGCATGACCACGTGGAAATCACCACCGCCGCCATCGACTTCGATATGGAATGAGCTCACGACGATCACTTCGGTCGGGCTGACGATGTTCGCCATGCTTGGGTTTACTTCAGAATCGAGGTATTCAAATTCCACACCCATTACTGGCGACCACGCTTCTTTGTAGTCTTCGAAAACAATTTTCAGCAGAAGCTGGATGATGCGACGCTCAGTTGGGGTAAATTCGCGACCTTCAATTTTGGCGTGGAAACGACCATCACCACCAAAGAAGTTTTCTACCAGAATAAATACCAAGCGTGCTTCCATGGTGAGCAACGCCGTACCTTTAAGTGGACGGAAGCGCACCATGTTCAAACTTGTCGGAACGTACAGGGTATTTTGGTATTCACCAAACTTCATCATCTGCACGCCGTTGATCGACACTTCAGCGGTTTTACGCAACATGTTAAACAGGCTGATTCGCATGTGTCGGGCAAAACGCTCATTGATAAGTTCGAGCGTCGGCATTCGACCACGGACAATCCTGTCTTGAGACGAGAAATCGAAACTGACGGCACCCTCGGTGTCATTATCTATGGGTTCATCGACGTCATCAACGTCGTCAACCCCATGCAGAAGCGCATCAATCTCGTCTTGGCTTAATAGATCGGTCACGTTATACCTATTGAATTACAAAATCTGTAAACAGTACTTTCTCAATCACTGGCTTACCAACAGCGGCATTCAGTGCGGCTTTGATATCATCAGAAGCGCGATCACGTAGCTCAGTTCGTCCTGTTGGAGAACGAAGTTGCTCCACGGTCGCTGAAGCAAATGTTGATAGCAGTGAACTCTCTATCAGTGGAGAATGGTAACGAGCCAATTGCTCATTCTCGCTGCCACGCACCATCAGTTGCGCTTTGATTTGTACCAGTCTATCGCGACGATCTCCCGTCACGTTAAAAATAAAAGGCTGCGCGATATTCACATAAGCGATCGGCTCAGCCGCTGTTTGCGCTTGTGCTTGCTCGGTCTGCTCCGCTTGCGCTGGCTCATCAGAGCCCATTAAGAAGAAAGCGGCACCACCACCGCCAACCAGCAAAAATACCACTGCGATAATGATGATCAGTAATTTACTTTTTCCTTTTGGCGCATCCGCACCCTGTAGCTGTTCTTCTAACATTACTGTCTCTTATTGTTCTGCTTTTTTAGGCCGCTATTTTATGCGTAAAAACTAATTCCATCACGCTTTGAAACCACATTCAAATCAAGATTCGTGTCAGCATCAAAGTTTTCATCTAACTGACCAGAAAATCCACGACCTTGAGAGCTTTGACCGTTTTGTTCCGCATTGGCGTAGCCACTTTGTTGCTGACTACTGCTCTGTTGTTGAACCGACGAATCCGCCAATTGCATACCTTGCTGAGCCAACATTTCTCTCAGGCGAGGTAAGGTTTGTTCAATCAAGTCACGCGCTTGCGGGTTTGCCACCGTAAAATGAACGTTAGCAAGGTCGTTGTTCATTGTCATGCGGATCTGCATACGACCAAGCTCTGGTGGATCAAGACGGATATCGAGGTTCTTTAAGTTCTTCGACATCATCATCTGTACTTTCTCTGCCACTTGGTCATTGACCAGTTCTTTGGTTAGTTGCAACGGTAACTGTGCCTGTTGCGCAGCATCTACTCGTACTTGTTGTTGAGCTGTCACGCCTTGTTGACCTGCTGCCGCTTGAATTTGCCCTGCTAAACCACGTTGTGGTTCCGGTTTATCTTGCTTACTTGAAACACCTTTCAACACGCCTGCAGCAAGACCAGCATTCATCACTTTCTTGCTCAACTCTGCACTAGAAGCAGCCTGAGCCGCTGGGTTCAGATTTGCTGCCACTAGCGCTTCTGGCATTGCAGACAACGCTGCTTTGTCAGCATTTGGGGATACGGCTGTCTGCGCACTCGCTTGAGCTGCAGTGTGCTTCATGTCCTGCGTGGCTAGCTGATGAGCTTGTTGTTCTGGAGTCAGCGGGGTGTCTTTTTCATGTTGAGCAACGTTTTGCGCCAATACTGCTTCAGGTGGCAGTGCTTTGCCGCTATCAACTAATTGCTCATTAGGCTTAAGCGTTTGGTTTGCTTGCTCAATACGCCCCAACAATTGTTGACCTTCACCCATCGCACTTTTCACTTGAGCGTCAGGCGCCTGTTTAGAAACGTCTGCATCATTAGGTTGCGTTTGGTTTGCTATCGAGCCTTGTGTAACTTGGTTTGAAGCACCATTTGCTGCTGACTGGGTTGCATCGCCTTCCGAGGAATTGGTTTGTTTAACACCGCTAGAAGCCGATTCGCTATCTGAGAGCTCACCCGCTTTGCTGCTCGCAACTTGTTTACCGTCGCCTTGAGCAAGTAGCTCATCGGTTGACTCTGCAGATGCCACTTTCTCGCCATCCACAGCTTCAGCGACTTTTGTCTCCTCGTCTATATTTTCTGCCGATACTTCTGGCGCATCAGATTTTGCCACCGCTTTTTCGGCTTTTTGTGAATCAGTGAATACCCCGTCTAAGGTTTCAAAAAAACCTTTGCTTTCAGGGTTTTCTGCAGCAACTTTACTTGAAGAATCGGGAACCGACGTTTTATCGGTTGCAGAAACATTGGATAAATTCACATTCATATAAAAACTCTCGTCATCGGCAGCGTTGAGCAACTCGCTGTCGGATTGCACATAGGCGGCAAATTTAGGTCAAAAGACCCGATACTGACGGCTAAATAGCAAAAATCACGCCAACGCATAGTGTGGAATTTCTGACGGTTAAGTGAGACGACTACAGTGGAACAAAGATCAACTTTGCGATATCCCTAAGCAGCATCAAAGATGCGTAAACCATCATCAAAATTTGACTATTCATTGGTGGGAGCGTAAACAGAAGCCTTGCTCAATCAATAAGGAATCGCTTTGAAAGTCACAGAACTTCGCCAATATAAAATTAAGACTGGCAAAACAGAGCAATGGTTAACGTGGATGAAAGACGAGTTGCTGCCCTACCAACGCTCCAAAGGCATGCGTGTCTTAAACATCTATGTTCACACGGGTGAAGATGGGCACGATTACTTTGTCTGGTTACGTGAGTTTGACAGTGAACAAGCGCGACAAGCGATATATGCAGAGACTTACAATGAATGGTGGATTCGCGAGATTCGACCAAAAGTGTTTGAGTTGATAGAGCAAAACTCCGTCAAAGTGACCTTGCTTGAATCAGTAGATATATAACCAGCAGCACTAGCGCGATATAACGATGAGAAACGCTTAAAAACGTTGCGGTTTCCGGCTATACAGCAAGGTAGAGAACTCATCCATCTGCTTTTGCTCACGCTTCGCTTCCGCAATTTGCTTTTCTTTCTCGCGCTTTTCAATCATCCACTCGTAAGACATCCGTTCTTTACGCATGTTTAACCAGTAATCTTGGCAGTTCACCACCTGCTCTTTAAAGTGGTTTTCTGCCTGTTTTTGCTTGGAAAGCGTTTCATCAAGCTGGGTTAAGAAGCGGTTTAAGTGGCCATATTGGCTTGCGGTGAGTCCTGCCATACCACGGTCTACCAACTGCTGACAGTAATCTAAGCGGTACTTTTCAATTTGCTCTACTTGGCGGTAGTAACCTTCAAGCTCAGAGCGAGCTTTATTGAGCGCAAGTACGGCTTGGTCTTCGCGTTCTTTTGCCTGCTCAAGTAGGAATTCCATGGCGTTATTCATACGCTATTACCCACCCAAGATACTCTTCAACATGTTGACGCACATGTCATAAGGCACAGACTCTTTCATGCGCTGCTGCAAGTACTCGTCCAGTTTTGGTTTGAGGGTAAATGCACCATCGATAGCAGGATCGGTACCCGGTTTATAAGCGCCAATCGAAACCAAGTCTTGGTTTTTGCGGCAAATCGACAACACCTGACGCACCGCTTTCGACATCAACACGTGCTCTTCTGTGGTGATTTGCGGCATAACACGGCTCACCGATTTCTCGACATCGATGGCTGGGTAGTGACCCGCATCTGCCATTTCACGAGATAAGACAATGTGACCATCGAGGATCGCACGTGACGCATCGGCGATCGGATCTTGCAGATCGTCACCTTCGGTCAGAACGGTAAAGAATGCGGTGATCGAACCTTGATCATCACCACCGTTACCAGCACGTTCCACCAAGGCAGGCAATTTAGCAAATACCGAAGGCGGATAACCTTTGGTTGCAGGCGGTTCACCCACAGACAACGCAATCTCACGCTGCGCTTGAGCAAAACGCGTCAAAGAGTCCATCAGTAGAAGAACATCTAATCCTTGGTCACGGAAGTATTCGGCAATCGTCAGTGCAGTTTGACAGCCCTTTAAGCGCATCAAAGGCGAGGCATCGGCTGGAGCAGCTACCACCACAGAACGACAGCGTCCGTCTTCACCCAAAATCTCTTCAATAAATTCTTTTACTTCGCGTCCACGCTCACCAATCAGGCCAACGACAACAACTTGTGCCGTTGTGCCTCGCGTCATCATGCCAAGGGTGACCGATTTACCCACACCAGAACCCGCAAACAGACCGATACGTTGACCTTTACCGACCGTCAATAAGCCATTGATGGCTTTTAAACCCACATCAAGTGGCTCAGAAATCGGCTTACGCGCTAATGGGTTAATTGGCTCAGCATTGAAAGAAGCGCGGTGATCGGTATAAAGCGGGCCAAGGCCATCAAGTGGGTTACCCACACCATCAACCACACGCCCAAGCAGTTCCATTCCAACGGGCAAACCCGCTTCGCTGGTCAACGGCGTCACTTTCGCGCCCGGTAAGATGCCCGTGATTTGCTCACTAGGCATTAAGAAAAGGTTATTACCAGAAAAGCCCACCACTTCCGCTTCCATATGACCGGACATGGTCTCGACTAGGCACAAACTACCAATCGGAGCACGACAGCCTGTCGCTTCTAAGGTTAAGCCTACAACGCGAACGAGCTTGCCTGAAGCAACTGGGCGCGTGGTTAACCCTTCGATTTTGTAGTTTTTTAAACGGTCAGCCAAGGCTTGCATGGATTACTCGCCCCCTTGATGGCGGTTTGCACCACAGAAGCTGTTCAACACACTTTTCATGCGTTCTTCCATACGATAGTTGATGCTCGATTCGCCAGCAGCAATCTGTACGTCTCCACGGTTTAATGACGGCTCAGCCACCAAAGTCCAGTTACGACAATCAAGTTCTTCTTCACCGTATGCAGAGCGAATGATCGCCACATCGTCTGGGTTCAGGTGCAAAGTAATTGGATGGCCAGAAATAGGTAGCGCTTCGACAGATTGTTTTACAGTATCGAGAATAATTTGAGGGTTGGTTTGCACTTCCACATGCACAACTTCTTTAACTAGGCACAGCACCATGTCCACCAACTGCTTTTCAACCTGAGCGTTCATCAGCTCTAAAGGTTGAGCAAACTGGTTAGCCAAGTTCATGAAGGTTTCTACCTGCTGCTGGGTGTACTCTTGCCCAGCGGTAACACCTTCCGCTTTACCCAGTTCAAGACCTTCTGCATGACCTGCTTGAATGCCTTCTTCTTTGCCTTTGTCGTAACCTTGTTTAAAGCCTGCTTCTTGACCTTGATACAGACCTTCTTGATAAGCGCCTTGCTTGATCAGTTCGATCTGCTCTTCTGTCAGCTCAAGCGCTTGCTCTTCTTCCGGTTCGTCAAAATTTGGTACCCAACTCGGATCGTAGTTAAACGCAGTTTGCTTGGCTTTTAGCTCACCATAATCAGGCCCCCCCCAGCGCTGCGGTTCGATCATCGCATCATCTTCATCAGGACGGATAAATCCACGTTTTCTATCGCCAGCCATGCTTAACCTACAATCTGTCTATTTTGAAATTGATATTAAAAATAAAGTGCTTTGAAAAATGCGCGATTAAGGAAGTACATTCCTCCCACTTAAGCAGGAAGAATAAAAAAGGATTATAAGAACTCGTCTGCGCCGCCAGACAGCATGATTTCGCCAGCGTCTGCCATACGACGAGCAATCGCCAAGATTTCTTTTTGCGCCGCTTCTACGTCTGCAACACGAACTGGTGGCATTGCTTCGATATCGTCACGCATCATCTCAGCGGCACGCTTAGACATGTTCTTGAAGACTTTCTCACGTAGAGAGTCATCGGCACCTTTAAGTGCACGTTGTAGAACGTCTTGAGGAACATCACGCAGCAATTTCTGAATACCTTGGTCGTCCACTTCCACCAAGTTCTCGAATACGAACATGAGATCTTGGATTTGTGTTGCCATGTCCTCGTCTTGGTCGCGAATCTGCTCCATCAAGATACCTTCGACGTTGTTGTCTAGGTAGTTCATGATTTCTGCTGCCGCCTTCAAGCCGCCAATCTTCGCTGCTTGTGCACCCGCTTGACCTGCGAACTGTTTCTCCATGATTTCGTTCAGCTCTGCCAGTGCAGATGGCTGAACTTCTTCTAGGTTGGCAATACGCATCATCAGATCCAGACGCACACGCTCTGGGAACTGAGAAAGTATTTCTGCTGACTGATCCGCCTCCAAGTACGAAAGTACGATGGTTTGAATCTGCGGGTGTTCGTTGACGATGATACTTGCCACTTGACGAGGGTCCATCCACTTGAGTGAATCCAGACCTTTCGAGCCTGTACCCAATAGGATTTGGTCAACCAAGTTGTTTGCTTTATCTTCACCCAGAGCAGCCACCAGCGCATTACGCATGAAGTCTTCGCTGCCCATACCGATGTTGGTGTATTTCTGGATGTCTTCTAAAAACGCACGATGCACACCAGACACTTTGTCTTGGCTCAGATCTTTAGCGCGCGCCATTGCACTACCAACACGTTGAACTTGCTTTGGCTCCAAGTGACGAATGATGCCAGCAGCGTCGCCTTCGTTCAGGCTCAGTAGCAAAATCGCCGCTTTTTCTTCACCTGTCATGCTAGAGACATCAAATTCCGCAGGAACACCTACGCCGTTTTCACCTTGAGGTACGATATCGTTAGCCATTTTCGTTCATCCAGTTTTTTACAACTTGAGCAGCAAGTTCTGGTTCGTTTGCTACCAGAGCACGTACTGCTTTAAGTACATCTTCATCTTTGTGAAGGTTAGGCAAATCAATGCTTGAACCAAACTCAAACAGTTCACCGCTTTCGATGTCGCTACCAATAAGGCTGGTTTCACCATCCGCACCAATTGGCAAGCCATCTGGTCCGTACATTTCATCTTCGTCGGTGCTCGCAGGGTTAAGCAGTTTCTTCATCGCAGGGCGAACCAGAACCAAGATAACCACGATGATCACCAACGCACTCGCAAACCAACGAACCCAATCGTTGAAGTTTGGATGTTCCCAAATTGGTGGATCAACCATTTGCTCAAGCTCTGGCTCAGCAAACTTCACGCTCAGGACGTTTAGCAAGTCACCACGGGTTTGATCAAAACCAACCGTACCAATCAGCACTTGGCGAATGGCGTTAATTTCTGATTCTGACAGCGGCGTGTAAGTCACTTCGCCCGTATCTGGGTTTACGGTGCGACGGTCTTTGATCGCCACTGAAACGGTTTGACGCGCCAATGTGCCCGTTTGCTTGCGTTCGTGACTGATGGTGGTATCGAGCTCAAAGTTACGCGTTGATTCTTTGCGTACTGAGCCTTGGCCAGTTAGCGAACCGTCTTTCATCTGCGCCACATCTTGAGGAATAGACGCATCGGCTGGCGGTTGGTTACTCAGAGCACCAGGAATACCCGCAACCATATTGCCGTTGTTGTAATCTTCTAGCGCGTATTCACTGCGCGTTGCTGGAGTATTTGGATCGAAATTCTTACGAGTTTGCTCAACGGTGCTGAAATCCATTTGGATATCCACCTGAGCGGTGTAGTTACCAAAACCTAAGATTGGTAGAAGAACAGAATCAATCTTCTCGCGCAGCGCTTGCTCTTGGCTGCGCTCTAACTCTTGTTCTTTACGGCGAGCCGCAGACGCAGGGTCTTGAGAACCTGAGCTAAGTAGACGACCGTGTTGGTCGGTTACTGTAATACGAGAGGTCTTCATGCCCGGAACGGCACTCGCCACCATATCAACGATGGAATCCACTTCTTGTTGTTTTAGGTTTGCGCCTGTAGAGAGCGTCAAAAATACTGAAGCAGACGCTTCTTGGTTATGACGAACAAACACACTGTGTTTTGGCAGAGCGAGCAACACGCGCACTTTGCGTACCTGCTTCATCTCTTCAATCGCTTGTGCAAGTTGGCGTTCACGGCTGAGCTTCAAACGTTCTTGTTCCAAACGTTGTGATACACCAAAGCCCATGTCTTGCAGCAGAATGTCATCGCCTGCCGCTGTCGCTTGGTTCACGCCCGCACGCACCATGCCCAGCTTGATCGAGTTGTAATCACTCGATTCCACAGAAATGGTGTTGCCATCTAGCTTGTAATTGATTTTTTGCTGGTCGAGGTAATCCAGCACTGGGATCAGTTCTTCGGTTTCGTATGCACCAAGTGGGCGCATTTCCGGTTCTTTCACCCAGAAGAAAAGCATCACGATTAACGCAACACAGATAGAAATGGACAGCACTAACACGACCTGACGAAGTAAATCGAGGTCGCCTACTGCCATATCGAATTTTGACGCACTGCGCTCTTCAAGATCTGGGTTTTGGCTATCCACATCCAAATCTGAGCCAGCGATCAGTGCACCATCTGCGCCGCCATCAGTGACGGTTAAATCTGTAGACTTCTCTGCCACACTTATTACCTAAAATTACACTGGCATGTTCATGAGGTCCTTGTAGGACTCAACGAGCTTATTGCGGATTTGTACAGTGGCATCAAATGCAACACTGGACTTGTTACGAGCAATCATAACGTCAGAAAGGGAAACATCGGCATCACCACGGTCAAAACGCGTTTGCAGATCGCCCGATGCTTTTTGAAGTGAGTTTACGTTATTGATGGCTTTCGTTAGGAGATCACCAAAATCTGCCCCAACTTTCGCACCTGTTGCAACGGGAGCGGTATTAGTCGCTTCCACCATCATGGCGCGCATTTCTGCCTGAATACCATCAACTTTCATTGTCACCTCTAAGCCAAAAGTTTGACTATTAAATAAAACTGATTATTGACACAGCAATTACTGTGCCATAAGACAATAGTGCCGTAGTGTACCCACACTTTTGTCCTATGGCTATTTATGTGAATACTAAGCCGGAATATCGATACCAGCGTCACGCATTTTGGCAAGTTTATAGCGCAAAGTACGTGGACTGATGCCTAGTTTCTCTGCCATTTCTTTGCGACGACCGTTACATTCGATCAGCGTTTCCAAAATGATCGCGTATTCTTGGTCACGCAGTTCACCACCGAGTCCTTCACCACCAGCGGCAACACGGTTGATAGATTCTGCTTGCGCGACTGGCTTAACATCCGGTACCACCACTTCTGCATTTTGTACAACATGTTGCAGGCTGCTGGCATCTTGCCAATCTACACCTTCCAGCAAAATGTGTTCTGCATCAATGTCACCGTTTTCACTCAAAATCAGTGCACGTTGAACCACGTTATCCAACTCACGAACGTTACCCGGCCATGGGTATTGAAGCAACTTATCTAATGCGACTTGAGAGAACTTAGGCACTGGCATACCCATTTTGCTGCAATGACGTTCAGCAAGGTGCTGCGCAAGTGGCGAGATGTCGCCTTTACGCTCACAAAGTGCTGGCCATGAGATTGGGAATACGTTCAAGCGGTAGTACAAGTCTTCGCGGAAGTTGCCTTCTGACACGTACTGCTTAAGGTCACGGTTACTGGTTGCTAATACACGAACGTCCAACTTGATGCTCTTACGGCTACCCAAACGCTCCACTTCACGCTCTTGAAGAACGCGCAGCAGTTTCGCTTGCAGGCTCAAATCCATTTCACTAATTTCATCGAGCAAAATCGTGCCGCCTTGGGCTTGTTCAAACTTACCCGGACACGCTTGAACCGCGCCAGTAAACGCGCCTTTCTCGTAACCAAATAGTGTCGCTTCCAGCATGTTGTCTGGAATCGCCGCACAGTTAATCGCAACAAAAGGACCGTCTTTACGGTTTGAAGCGTTATGGATGTAGCGAGACATGACTTCTTTACCTGAGCCGCTTGGGCCCAAGATCATTACGTTAGCGTCAGTGCGTGCCACTTTGTCAGCTAACGCAAGTAGGCGCAGGCTTTTCTCGTCTGCAACGACGGCATCACCGTTGTCATCACTTTTGATTGGTGCATAACGGCTCACCATGTTCAGCAGAACTTCTGGTGCAAATGGCTTCGCCATGTAATCAATCGCACCTTCTTTCATTGCCGACACGGCATCTTCAATGTTTGCGTAAGCCGTCATAAGAAGAACTGGCAAGTTTGGCCAATTCTGTTTGATATTGCGTAGCAGAGCCAAACCGCCCATGCCTGCCATTTGTACATCAGAAACCACGATATCCACCGCGTTCGACTTCAGCTTCACTAAAGCGTCTTCTGCACAATCGGCTTCTAACCACTCGTACCCTGCCAGAGCCAGAGTATCCACTAGGGCTTCACGAAGACCTTCATCGTCTTCTACGATCAGCACTTTGCTTTGCGCCATTATGATTCTCCAGTAATTGTTATCGACAAAAGCCGCTTATTGCGCTTCTGCTTGCACTCGCTCTAGCGGAATGCACATGGTAAAGCAGGCTCCATCACCCTGCTCTGAAATAAGTTCCAATCGACCGTCATGGGCACGGCAAACCATTTGAACCACAGCGAGCCCTAACCCGGTTCCTTGAGAACGCGTGGTAAAGAATGGCTCCATGATTTTTGCTTGCAGTTCTTTTGGTACACCCGGACCGCTGTCTTGCACAGAAATGCGCAGTTCACCGTTCACCGGGCGGAAAAAGACATCTATTTGCGATTCCTTTCCAGACATCTGAATCGCGTTCATCACTAAGTTACTCAGTGCTGAAGCAATGGCGTTAGCGTTGCCTAACAACTCAGTGTTCTCTTCTTCGACTTCTAGGAAGTAGTCGATGCTGTTGTTCTTCAGCGCGGTTTCCACCATTGGCTGATATTCGGCAACAAGCTGAGCAATGTTAAAAGGCTTAATGACTTTATTATCACCACCTTTGGCAAAAAGCAGCATATCATTAACCTGCTTCTCCAAATCGTGCAGTCGATCCATTAATTTGCTTTGGAATCGCTCTCTTGTCGCCGGAGGGAGATTTGGCGCACCTAAATTGGATGCATATAGCATGGCGCTCGATAACGGCGTTCTCACTTGGTGAGCCAAAGAAGCCACCATGCGACCAAGCGATGACAGGCGCTGCAAGTCACTCACGCGAGATTGCAGCAAACGCGTTTCTGTTAGATCAGTGATCAGGATAAGTTGACCCGTCGCAGAGGCCGAGATCGCCAAACGAACCTTACGGCCATTACGCAGTGAGACTTCATGACCATCATCTTCGCGCGGATCAAATACCACTTGGATGATGTTGAACCATTTCTCGTTGACCAGTGGGATCTCAAGGATACGGTGCGCTTCTGGGTTGGCTTCGCGTACCACACCGTGTGTATCCAATAAGATCACACCTGCGGGCATCACATCCAAAACCTGCTTATAACGCTCGACCTGATTCTCTACCGAGTCTAAATGGGATTGGTTGGTATTATTGTCCATTCACTGCCTGTCGAAATATCGCCATTTAAAAACTAAAATAGCTTGGTAAGCAATTAGCGTACCAAGCTATTTTCTATATTTATCATAGCGTTATACTAACGACAAGAAGTTGACACTAGGAAAAGTGCGCTTTTCTTGTCGGAGAAGATAACAAGCGCAATGGAAAGTGCTTACTTCGGTGTCAGATAAAACCTAGCGTTGTAGGTTGTATTTGCGCATCTTCTCCACCAAAGTCGTGCGTCGCATACCCAGCATGTCAGCAGCTCTTGCTACGACACCACCTTGCGCTTCTAACGCTTGGCTGATCATGTTGACTTCCATATCGGCCAGAAGCTCTTTCAAGTTCACGCCTTCTGGCGGTAAAGCTTGAGGGGCATTCATGTTGTGGTCCAGATCGCTTTGATCTTCAAAACTGAAGTTCTCAGAGAAGATGTCTTGGAACACGTCGCGCTCTTGTTCTTCAACCGAAGTAAATGGGTTACCTTCTGGTTGGAACTCAGGAATATCACTGTAACGGTACTTGGTCGGCAGATGGTTTACGTCAACCAAACTGTTTGGGTAGAGAATGATCATGCGTTCGACAAGGTTGGCAAGTTCACGAACGTTACCCGGCCAGTTGTGTTCCATCAACGAGTTAATCGCACGAGGAGTGAAGCAAATTGGTTGTCCGCCTTCTGCTTCTAAGCGCGTCATTAGCTCTTGTAGCAACAAAGGAATGTCTTGCTTACGCGCTTTTAGCGCAGGCATCTCGATTGGGAACACATTCAAGCGGTAGAAAAGGTCTTCACGGAACGTGCCGTCGTCGATCATGGTTTCTAGATCGCGGTGCGTTGCGGCTA
The DNA here is from genome assembly GCF_000817815.1 of Vibrio owensii CAIM 1854 = LMG 25443. Lineage (GTDB taxonomy): Bacteria > Pseudomonadota > Gammaproteobacteria > Enterobacterales > Vibrionaceae > Vibrio > Vibrio owensii. The sequence continues at coordinate 6,845 of NZ_JPRD01000033.1, read as the reverse complement.
CAACACGAACGTTTACTTTGATTGTGGTGTTGCCACCTACGCGCTCAAAACAACGCTCTTGCAGAACACGCAGCAACTTCACTTGCATCGACATTGGCATATCACCAATCTCATCAAGGAAGATCGTACCACCCTCGGCTAATTCAAAACGGCCTTTACGTGAGGTCAACGCGCCAGTGAACGCACCTTTCTCATGACCAAACAGCTCACTTTCCAGAAGCTCTGGTGGGATCGCGCCACAGTTGATTGGCACAAACGGACCATTGCGATAGGCAGAATGGTAGTGAATGTTACGTGCGACGACTTCTTTACCCGTGCCAGACTCACCCAAGATCAGCACATTTGCTTCTGTGCCCGATACTTGTTCGATCAAATGACGAACTTCTTGAATGCCTCGGCTTTGGCCAACAAGGCTACGGAAAAGGGTATTTTTGCGCGCGCTTGCGACGACATTAACGCCTTTGCGACCAAGGAAGTCTTTGCAGTGACGTAACGCTTCGCTAAGTTGTGGGTAGTTTAAAGGTTGTTCTAATTCACCGACAAAATTTGGCAAGTCATCAACAGGTAATGGGAAAGAACCCAGAACCAGAAGGGGGATATGGTACGCTTCGTTGAGGTGGGTCATCACCGCTGTCGCAGCACGACCTGCAGAGATGTTACCAACAATGCAACCTGACCAAACGCTAGACCAGTCTACATCGCCTAGCTGATCAGAACTGACAGCTTCGCAACTTTCTCCAACAAATTCCAATATATTGCTTATATTCAAACGACTTGGTGCATCGTCATCGATTACAAGCAGCTTTGCCAAACCTTGCATAAGTAAGAATGATTGCCTTTATTATGGGTGTGTTGCGGCCAGACCTTGATTTGCGCAATTGAGTGTAAGAAAGGTGGAACCACTCTCAATTAACGATAGACAAAATAGGAAAATCAGCAACAAAAAAAAGCCATTAGGGGCCACTAATGACTTCTATTTTATTTGAATAAAAAAATAAGGCAACCAAGTAATAAAGAGGTGTGAGCTTGATTGTAACTTTACTGAACGACTTTCTGTGCAATCAGACACAATACCCGACCAGATAAGTGAGGTATTGTTTTATCTATTAAATGCCTACTTCAGCGGCCGTTAAGTTGTGAAACTCAGTTGGGATCAGGTCCCAAGCTGATTTGATTTCACGAATAATGTCGATAACGTCATCGATAGGTTGAGGATCGTTTTGGTGGTTCGCTGTCGAGATCTGAGTGATCATGAACTCGTAAAGTGAATCTAAGTTTGATGCAATATCACCACCGTCGTCCATAGACAGACCGCTGCGCAGTGCGATGATGATGTCCAACGCTTTACCCAGACGCTCACCTTTTGCAGGAATGTTGCCTGCTTGCATTGCTGCTTTACCTTGGATCAGACGCTCAATTGCACCCGCCATTAGCATTTGAATAACTTTGTGCGGAGAAGCCGCGCTCAATTGGCTGTCGACTGATACCTTTTTGTATGCTTGCAAAGAACCGCGCATAGTATTCCTCTTTTATATAAATTTTTTGTACTGTTGAAGCGAACGTTGACCATAACGGAACTTATGAAGCTCTTTACCAACATTAGTGGTCTCGTTTTGCATCAGCTCTACAATTCTTTTGGTACGAATGAGCAAGTCTTGCCACTCTGTTTCCTGCTTAATCGATGGATTACTTTCAACAATGATTAACAGGTTTAGCAATAACTGTTCCCTGATATCGACCAAATGTTGAATTTCTTCAGCGTTAAAGTTGACTTTTTCCAGTTCTTGCGTAATTAGATGATCAATATCACTAATTTCAATGAGCTCGTTTTTCATCTATTGACCCAGCGCGTTCATCAACGCCCCCAACTGCCCTTGCATCTTGCCTGTGGCATCTTGCATTGCAGCAAATTTTGCGTGGGTACGTTTTTCTAAACTGTCCATGCGGCGATCTAATGCAGCTTGGTCATCGCCCAATCTGTAGTTCTGTTCTGTCAGGCTCTTTTCACTAGTACGGATACTGCCCGTGACGCCCGTGATGCCTTGAATCGCATCTTCCACACGTTTAGCAAAACCTGTGTTGCCGCCGAAGAACTTCTCTAACTCGTTAAAGTTGTTGTTCAGTTGGCGATCCAACATGTCGTAATTGATTTCCAACGAACCTTGGCGAGTGGTGGTAATACCGAACTCAGTTAAGGATTTCAGATCTTCTGGGGCTTTCTCAATGGATGTTGAGAACACCGATTTGAGGCGCGCATCAGCGTTACGTACTGTGCTATCGCCCGCAAGCGGACCTTTCTGGCCTGTTGTCGGATCGACGCTAGCGAGCGCTTTTGAGGTTTGGTAGAACGAGTTGTACGCAGAAACGAAATTTTCGATGTCTGCACGAACGCTTTGGCGATCGTACTCAACACCAATTTCAGCTGGCGGCTTACCCAGTTCGGATTTACCTTTCAACGTGAGGTTTACACCTTCAATGGCGTCTTCAATCACGTTGTTATGGCTCGAGAGCTGTGCAACGCCATCAAGCATCACTTGCGAATCCTGACCCGCTTGCACTTCAGTCATGCCTGAATACACTTCAAAGGCCTTTTGCGCTTCTACGATTTTGGCTTCTGCAACGTCGATCTTCTCAAGACGCTCACGCTCTTCAGGCTCGAGCTTGGCGCGATGGATTTGTTTCGCTTGCTCTTCCGTTAACTCGCCACGCTCAACTTTTTGGTCAAGCTCTTGGTTTTCATCGGCAATCTTTTGCTCGATTTCAGCTTTCTCTTGTTCGAGCTGTTGCTTGGCTTCTTTGGTTGTCACGTACGAATCGGTCAGCGTACCAGAGACAGCATTGTTCCAACCTGGTACGTCTGGAGCTTTAGCAATGGCTTCTTCGTCCAACTCTAATTCTGGTGGACGATAAGAATCGAGGAGTGTACCAGAAGCGGTTTCAGTCCAACCTGGGATACTGTCTTGCGGGCGCATACCCGCTCGTTTATTGGCAGCATCAATTGCTTCTTGCCCTGCTTTCGCCGCAGCGGCACCAGCTGCAGAGATCGGTTCATCCGCTGCGCCATCTTGCGAATTCTCTACCGTTTTTTGTTCTTCAGGAGGTATAGGATTGCCGTCTGCATCCACCTGTTCAGATTGGTCTGCATCGGTCTTTGATTCTGGTTCTTTCAGAGGTCCAAGTACGGCTTCAGCCGCTTCACGAGCTTCTTCAAGCGCGTTCACTCGGTCTTCCAGAGTTTTGTATTCGAAATGTTTCAGAGGGTTACCGGCTTCGGCATCCACACTGACTTTGATTTGATGGTCCTTGCCTGAAAGGTTTGAGGCAAGGATCAAACGCGGCCCTTCTACGTCGTTAATTACGGAAGCACGTACGCCAGGGTTATCCTTAGCGCCGTTAATTCCACGAACGACATCAACTAGCTTGGAGCTAGAACGGACATTAACGTCGAAGGTGTCATCACCAAGAGAAATCTGCAGCTTACCAGCTCCAAACTTAGCGTCTTCTGGCAAAACGTCAGAAGCCACTTTATGGCTCTGTGCAAGCTGCAACACATCGATAGCATACTTACCGGCTATAGCGTCAGTAGTTGCGGTTGCGGATACGATTTTATCATCGGTGGTTTCTACCGTACGAACGGCAAAAGCCTTCTCCTGACGAAAATTCGCCATGAGGTTTTTCATCGTATCCAACGATTCTCTGAGTCGCCCATAGGCACTGATGCTGGCGTCAATTGTCGCGCGCTCGTTGTCGATGCGTTGCTGCTTTGGCACACGCTCGGCATCTACAATTTTGCTGACCATGGAATTGATATCCATGCCGCCAGACATCCCCAAAGGGCCTAAACTCATCAAATCACCTCAAAAACGACTTACACCTTTTCAACTAACAAACCGCGGTTAGCTGTGTGCTCAGCTAGGCGACGCAATACCACGAGCATTTCTTCATCAGGGATCTGACGAATTACATCACCGGTTGTGGCTTCGTAAATCGTCACAACGTCTCGGCCCGATTCTTCATCGACCCGAAACGCCACCACTTTATTCATGGCGTTCACAAATTCATTCATTTGCTCGACCATTTTTTCGCGTTCTTCTTTGTTCAGCTCTTGGCGGGACTCCGCCATTTCAATCGCAGCTTGAACAGAGAGATCACGTTCGGAATCGTTCGGTTTTTCAACGGGAACGGTGCCGTTAGAACTTGCTGTGCTAGGCGTGCCTATACCATTTTCTTTAGCAATTTTTGTGCCACTCGGTGTGCCGTAAGGCTGGATGTTCGATACGTAGGAGGATATTTCCATTACAATCTCCCTTCCACCTTATGAGCTAACGATTAGGTCTATCGCTTTGGTGATGGTATCACTAGGCTGAGTCGACCCAATTAGCCCAACAAGCTCAGCGCTGCAGATGGTGACTGCTTCGCTTGTGCCAAGATTGAAGTACTTGCTTGTTGAAGGATTTGCGACTTAGTCATTGCTGTCGTTTCCTTCGCGTAGTCAGTATCTTTAATACGACTGTTAGACGCGTTAACGTTCTCGTTAATGTTGTCTAGATTGCTGATAGCGTGATTGAAACGGTTTTGGAATGCACCAAGAGACGCACGTTGGCTATCTACTGATTTTAATGCGCCATCAATGATAGCTACCGCTTCTTGAGAACCTGCAACTGTTGTTACGTCGATATCTTTAACTGTTACGTCTTTTGCATCGCCGAAACCAATTTCACCTGCTAGGTTGCCAGAGAAATCAACATCGCCAGTTACTTTTTGAGAAGCAGCAAATACTTGTAGCTTACCGTCTTCACCTACTGATGCTTTCACATCGTCGCTCTGACCGTTGATGTAAGTTGCTAGCTGCTCGATATCATCGCCTTGTTTCGCGTTGATAGTCAGCACTTTCTCTTCACCTTGCTTGTTGGTGTAGCTCATCTTAAGTTCAGTTTTGTCACTTACTGTCCAAGACGCGTCTTTACCATCTTCTGCTGCGTAGCTCTTACCGCCCATTGTAGAAGTATCAGAACGTAGGTTACCCATAGAAAGCATTACTGCTTCACCAGAGTCCGCACCGATTTGGAAAGATTGAGTACCGTAAGTACCGTTAAGAAGCTTGTTACCACCAAATGAAGTTGTTTCAGCGATACGGTTTAGTTCGTCGTTAAGTGCTGTAACTTCTTCTTGGATCGCTACACGTTCTGATTTTGAGTTCGAACCGTTCGCAGATTGAAGCGATAGGTCACGCATACGTTGTAGGATGTTGGTAGATTCATTCATTGCACCTTCAGCAACCTGTGCAATAGAAATACCGTCGTTCGCGTTTTTCACAGCCATGTCCAGACCACGGCTCTGTGCGTTCAAACGGTTAGAAATCTGTAGACCGGCAGCATCGTCTTTCGCGCTATTGATTTTATAACCCGAAGACAAACGCTCCATTGATTTTTGTTGACCTTCAGCCGCTTGGTTTAGGTAACGCTGTGCGGTCATCGCAGAAACGTTAGTATTAACGTTAATCGCCATAGTTGATCTCCTTAAGGCTTTAGTTGATGCACCGTCGTGTCTCTCACCTCACTTAGGTACATCTCATTTCTCTCAGTCCCTTTAACGGCGGCCTATAAATATCCTTTAGGAGAAATTTTCAATTTTTTGCGATTATTTTCTTTGGCTTACTGAAGTGTGATGAATCTCTAATATTGTAACTGGAGGTAACTCAAGCTTATCCAAACCTAAAAAACGGGCATAAAAAAACCCAGCCGAAGCTGGGTTTACTCGCTCATCTCTCACCACGAGCCAATGAGGTTCTTGTCTTAGGTTAGAAATTAACCTAGAAGACTTAGCGCTGAGTTTGGCGCTTGTTTCGCTTGCGCAAGGATTGAGCTTGACGCTTGCGATAGAATTTGTGACTTGGTCATTTGAGTCGTTTCTTTCGCGAAGTCGGTATCTTTGATACGGCTCTTCGACGCGTTCACGTTCTCGTTGATGTTATCCAAGTTGCTGATTGCGTGGTTGAAACGGTTTTGGAAAGCACCTAGCTCTGCACGGTGGCTGTCTACGTATTTCAATGCCGCATCAATGATAGCCACAGATTCTTGTGCGCCACCTACTGATGTTACGTCGATAGTATCAACCGTTACTTTCTTACCGTCGCTTAGACCTAGCTCACCAGATAGGCCGCCAGAGAATTCAACGTCGCCTTCAACTTTGTTGTTACCAGCGAAAACTTGCAGTTTACCGTCTTGATCTACTGACGCTTTTACTAGGTCAGTTTGACCGTTGATGTACGTCGCTAGCTCTTCGATATCGTCACCCGCTTTCGCGCTGATGTTGATTTCTTGCTCCTGACCAAAGCTGTCAGTCAGGCTGATTTTCATGTCGTTTTTGCCAGCTTCAACGTTCCAGTTTTTGTCTTTACCGTTTTCAGCTTGGTAGCTCACGCCGCCCATCATTTTGTTATCTGAGCGCATGTCTTTTAGGTTAAGCATTACTGCTTCACCGTTGTCCGCACCGATTTGGAAAGACTGAGTGCCGTAAGTACCGTTAAGTAGACGGTTACCACCGAAAGATGTGGTTTCAGCGATACGGTTTAGTTCGTCGTTTAGTGCCGTTACTTCTTCTTGAATCGCAACACGCTCAGATTTTGAGTTAGAGCCGTTCGCAGATTGAAGAGATAGGTCACGCATACGTTGTAGGATGTTAGTTGTCTCGTTCATTGCACCTTCAGCAGTTTGTGCAATCGAGATACCGTCGTTCGCGTTACGAACAGCCACATCCAGGCCACGGCTTTGTACGTTCAAGCGGTTCGAGATTTGAAGACCCGCAGCGTCGTCTTTCGCGCTATTGATTTTGAAACCTGAAGA
>NZ_JPRD01000032.1 GCF_000817815.1 Vibrio owensii CAIM 1854 = LMG 25443 | reverse complement strand
AATCGATACTTTGGAGTCCATACTATATGGTATTGACATCGCCAAAATACGTGGGAAGCTTGATTGTATCTACTCATGTTATTTGTCCTCTTTGACTTCTGGAAAAATCAAAGACGCATTTAGCATGAGTAGTTTTACAGGCAAAGCCGAAACGGATGATAACCACCAACTGAAGTAGGTGGTTTAAGGCTGAAAACAAAAATTTTCATTATTTATTCCCCTGATCATACTTTTCTTTATATTATAATCAGCTATGAAGTCTCGATAGTTTTTTGAGCAATACTGAATACCTCGTTCACTATTAAACTTAGTCACTAGTCAACCACCAAAACATGCATCCAAAAAACACAACAGGAACACGTTCATATACCTAACCGGTTAAATCGTCAGTTCGCAGTGACTGAACTGAATCAAATCTGGTGCGGTGATGTGACCTACATCTAGCGTGATATTCCACTCGGACCAAGGTTGCCATTATACAAGTAAGAAGTATCGTCAGGTACTATGGATATATCGAATTGCTCAAAGTATGAGTCGTCGTGGGAACTGTTGGGATAATAGTCCTATGGAGCGAGTATTCAGAAGTTTGAAGACGGAATGGATACCAAAGAATAGCTATAGAATTTAACAGAGGCGTACCAAGCAGTAACGGATTATCTAGTTGGCGATTACAACCAGCATCGTCCACATCAATATAACGGTGGATTAACACCAAGGTTCCCTCATAAAACCGTGGCCAGTTTTACTTGATCACTACACACCACCTTAACACTTAAACAAACGCACAGTAAAAATGCCACGCGTAGAAAATCACTCTTGAACAGTTTGTATGGATAATGAGCACTCTACTCGGGTAAGGTGAGACCCAGACTTTAGCTGCAACTAAAATTCTCTACGAAACAGTTCGATTGAACACTTCGTAGAACTCCAAGCACCAACCTCGAATACTCGACTGGGTCTCGAACCCGCATGACGCGAGCATGAGTTAGCTTATTATGAATACGAATACCAAGCAAAGTATCAATGTTGGAGTTGATACGGGGAAAACACAATTAGATATTTACGTCCGTCCTATCGATCACTTCTTCACTGTAGAAAACAACGAAGAAGGGATAAAGCAAGCAATTAAAGTCATTCAACAATACTATCCAGAGCGAGTCATTATTGAAGCGACAGAACATTTAGAAATGCCTTTTGTTCTCACCTACTCAGAACATTCACTGCCTATCGTGAGAGCAAATCCTATCCACGTAAAACATTTCGCAGAGGCTATTGGTCGTGGAGAGAAAAACGATCGCTTAGACGCTCAACTTATCGCTCATTATGCAGAAGCTAGAAAAACTCATAGAAGCAAGCCCAGAATATCAAAGTAAGAACATCATTCTACAGAATGTCCCAGGAGTGGGATCTATTTCAGCCGTGCATATCATAGTAATGGAACCATTGTCAAATGTGGTGTATGAAGGATCATGCTGTAGCCTGTTGATGAGCCAGCATTTCAGTTTTATCTTTCACCAAGCAGTGGTGCCTTTGGATACTTGGCTTCAAAGCGTTTCTGGAAGGTAGAGAGGGCGTGATAAGCATCATCTCTAGTTTCTGCCATCCAGGTACCTTGCAGTGCTCTTTAAGGCGACAGATGCTGTTGGCTGACAAGCCTTTCGCATCCTTACCAAGCAAAGACTCAAGGGCGGGAGCATATCACCCGTAGATATCCCCTTGAGATAGAGTAACGGGAGCAGTGTTGCAACGTTCTTTGTTAGCTTGAGGTACGGTAGTATCAAGCTGCTATTAAATTTGACGCCATTACCAGAGCGATCACGAACCTTGGGAATTTGCACTTCGACATCGCCGACACCAGCTTGCAATGTTCGTTCAGGTAAGAAACCGTTGCGGACAATGGCTTGTTTGCCGTCAACCATTGCATCTTGATGTTGGGCAAGTAACTGTTGAAGCTGAGCTTCAACAGATTACACCGCAACTTCCTTTCTCTTCCATACACCAGAAATCAACATAGCTCATGTGGGATAAGGATCTAGCTAAAAACTAGCTATTGACGCCATACTCGTTTACGTGGACTCCCTATTTGCAACCACAATTTTGCCTAATGATATTTGCTTGCTTATGTACTAGTTCTGATGAGGAGCTACCTCGACTCTCTGACAATTTCGCTAATTAGGGTGCAACGCTTGTTAGCGAGATCTAATCTCAAACGACTATTCTGCATCACCTAATTTGATATTCATTAAGCGTTTTGTGATTGAAAATTATGTTAGCTGATAATCCGTTCCATTCTTGATCATTGCAAAGGCTGTTCTTACATTCTTATTTGCCAATGCGACTGCTGCACATTTCTTACCGCGTCTTTCGATTAACGATTTTAACCAACATTTTAGCTTTTCGCTTTTCTACTTGCTGAACCACAGCCATTGCGCCAGTGATTAACAAGCTTCGTAAACTAGTGCTTTTTCGCTTCCCAATTGTGCCCAGTTTCACTTTGCCGCCGGAGCTATGCTGTACTGGCGTCAACCCGATGCATGCAGATACATCTCGGCCACGTTTGAATTCACTAGTTTCATGTTCAGCCATCGCAATATAAATATGGATGGCATTCAATAAACCAATTCCTTCAATCTTCATTAATTTTTTGCAATCTGGTGTTTCGTCTATCCATTCCTCCAAAGCCAAATTATAGCTCTCAAGAGTCAGGCAAACTTGTTGATACAATTCTAGTGATTTGCTAAGCATTGTTCGAAACGTAAAACTGAGCCCTTTCTCATAGTCTTCTAGGATCGACTCAATAGTTCCAATAAGCCTACTTTCACCCCGGCCAACAGAAAAGTTAAACTTCCTCAGCAAACCGCCTAACTGATTTTTGAGAGCAGTTTTTTGCTTGATACATTGCTCACGTAATCTAAGAACTGCTTGAGCTTGCTGTTGGTGAGGCGTTTTACTCGCGACAAAATGCACTTCGGGTAGTAACGCTGCCTGGACTATTGCGAGGGCATCATTTTTATCGGTCTTTTAGTCCTGCCTTATAGCACCAACCAAGCGAGTAGAAATGAGCTTAGCTTTGTGGCCGATCGAGCGGCAATATTGGGCCCAGTAGTTCGAGCCACTACAAGACTCGAATACCACGATACATGGAAATTGTTGGCGCAAAAACTCACTAAATTGCTGAGGTGTCAGTTCTCTATTAGAAAGCACCTTTGAGTTTAAATAAACACATACTTGGATAGCTTTAGTGGCTAGGTCAACACCAATTATCGTGGTTCTCATCTTTCTCTCCCAAAGTATCATCTAACCTAAGAAGGTTAGCCTGTCATTAGATCGGGAGTCCAATTATTTTGTTAGCGATCTTGTAAATCGAGACGCTCACTTTTGAGGCAATGCTTCAAGGATTTGAAGCGCGGTGCAAACAATCCTACTCACTTCAGAAAAAAGCAACTTGTCACCAGGTTCTAACTTATCGATAAGTTGTCCAAGTCTACGGGAACACCATTACTTTTGGCTCGTGATGCTATCTTCGACAAAGCATAGGTTAACTAACATACCCTAGGATACCATGTTTTTGGTTGGTAACATTCTGAGTATAAGTGGATACATGGAGATGGAGATAGACATAGTGTAGCGTTGAGCGAATATTCATCTAAATGAGAAGTATTTGTAAGTATTGATCTAATTTTTGACACTGTTCACCTAGATTGTGATAGCTAGAAAAGAGAAAGAAATGAAACTATTTCTAATGAGGGTAACTGTGTAAATCTTTGATTTTCCAGTTATCCACATTAGCTATAAAGATCTATATCTTCTATTTTAAAACTATAAACACTATTAAAAATATAAGTTCTATAAGCTTTTTAATTGATTGATTTCAAAGGGATTTTCTTGCATTAATGATCTTTTTTTAGGTGTTTAAATAACATAATTAAGGTGTTAATGATCCCTTTTTAGGCGTTAATGATCATCCTTTAGGTAAAACGCTGCCATTATTTAGGCGTTGATGATCGTATTTTAGGTAGATAGATGACATATTTTAGGTTACTTATAGGTTCAGATAACAAATATTAGGTATTTTCTTGTTGTTTTTTCCGCTGAGCTCGGTTAGGCATCCTTCTAATGTGATACATTTTAGGTGTTATATTATATACAACACCTAAAATATGTCTGTTATTACATGATAGACCTGATTTTTGTCAGTAATGACACTGATGCACCTGATATGTGTCATCTAAGGTAAAGACACTTTGAGTTTCCTTACCTTGGACGATAAGATTTTTTGCAACAAGTCCCGGCCAACTACTTAAATTCTGGTTGCTCTTTTGGGTGAAAGCTTAGTTGTTTACTTACAAAGCCTGCTTCGTGCACGATTTCCCGGATCCTAAATCAAACCTATATCGGTATTTTCTGTACGTAATATCCATGAATTAAAACAATTAGAAATCAAGTGGCTATATAGGTGGAAGAGATGAAATAGGATTATCGCTGGGGTTCAGAGCCCTAGTAATCTCTAAATGAATTCGAGAACGAATTTCACAATCTTCCACTCTAGAAAAGAGTTCTAAAATTTGAGTTTCAATAGAGTCTCTGCTTTTGACAACAACTATGCTCTTTTTTTTTCTTCCGTTTCTTCTACTTATAGTCGTTTTCTTGTATTTTTTTGTTTTCATAACTTTACTAAAAATAAAGATTAGAATAAAAAAAACTTTTTCTTTTGTTCTGAAACTTTATAATTTTCTCTCCTACCATCTATTGATAGTTTTATTACTCTTTCATAATTGCTGACTGCATTAGATATCAATTTAGTTGACTCTTCAATAACCTGTAAGCAGGTAGCTTTATCACCACCGGAAAGCATTTTTGATAAAGCTACCCCTGAAGCCGTATTACTAATTTCAGTAACATTTCTTATGTTATCAACAGCATCCTGAATAGCCATTGATATAGACTGGTCTACATAGTTTTCCTGCTCAGTAGCCATTCAATAACGTAAATCAACTAATAGTCATTAAGATCTAGAAAAGATAGATTTTTTTTTAGACTCCGGCTGAGATGACGGCTGGGGAATAGCCAGTAATCGAGCACAGGCATTTGTAATAGAGGCAGCAGTAGTAACTTGCGATTGTTGCTGATTAGCGACTAAGTTGTGCATTGTGAGGCCAATAGTTTCTGCCATTGCAGTTTCAGCTATTGTCGTCGGTTGTTCAGAAAAAGTTTGGATTGTTGTATGAGCTTGTTCGGTCATGAGACCTCCTTGAAACATCAGTAAATCTAGCCCTTAGCTTATTACTACAAAACAAACTTCACAATGACCATCTTATGAAAAAATAGGAAAATGTAGCCAAAAACATAATAGCATGTTATTAACTTTACTTAAGAATTTTCTTCGTTATTCCCTGTAAACTTTTTGAAACCGAAATTTCTATATTATTTAATATATTAACCATCGTTTGGAAAAACTTCTGAAATCCCCAACCAGATATAGCAAAGAATAACGAATCGTTAAAAATACCATCATTTATTTTTTCTATATCAGTCATATTGTAAATCAAAATTAAAACAAGAGGCCATATTAAAGAATAGACAAAGAACTGTTTTCTCATCAAATTAAAAGAACTGTTAGGAATATACATCCCTATTTGAAAAACTATTCTAGACATGATTGACACTAGAGATACTATATAATAATAGAAGTTTAAAACTAAAAAATAGTATTCATCTTGGATAGAAATACAAAGTTTAAAACTCTTGTTTGGCACAATATAAATAACATTCTCTTTGTAAAGAATAAAAACTAAAACCAATGAAGCTATAACAATAAGTGCCATTGCTTTAAGATAGTTACCCTGAATTTTCTCGGCATATGACCAAGCAGAGTTATAGCAATCTGATATTTCACTCAAACTTTTTGAAGCGTTCATTTCTAACAGAATTTTTCTAAACAAGAGCAATTCATCTAACTTCATACTGTCAAGTTTTTCAATAGATTTTGAGTTTAATGATATCTGATTTTTACTTACTGATATTGAATTATTATTCAAAGAAAACCAAATTAATTTTTTTATCTCAAACCTCAATGACTCATTTATTATCTCCACAATTTTCATAATAACACCTCATTTAAATACCACCTATAACCTTAGCTGTTATTAGCAACAACCAAAATAAAACTATCAAGTCTAACCATCTAATAAACATTAAAATTCCTTAACTAACAAAAATAGCCATTATTATAATAATGGCTATTTTAATTTATACTCAATTACTTAATTAAGCTTTATTGCACGGGTTCTGTCTAACCTTTTTCAATGATGCTTTCCGCTGTTCGACCTGTAATACTTCCACCAACTGACATTAATGCATTAAAGCCTTGGATCGTGGCAGCATGCATTGTTACTTGACCTTGCTGTTGTGCTAAAGATGCATTGTGTGCATTAGTACCCAAAGCATGTGATGTGGAAATCAACAAGTTTCCCATGGCCATTGCTGGAGCTTCACCAACCACTTGCGCATTAACTTGAGTAACAGAGTCCGTTACTTGACCGTTCACTGCAGCGACTTCATCCGCCATGCTATATCTCCTATATCTACGTTATCAGTGTAAAGAAAATTATGCTGTAGCATCTTTTTCAATAATTTCCTCACTTGAACGGCCAATTACAGCAGAACCAACACTCATTAGTGAGTTGATACCTTGTACTGTCGCAGCTTGCATTGTAATTTGACCTTGTTGCTGTGCCGCCGTTGCATTATGCGCACTATTACTCAGTGCGTGTGAAGTCGACATCAAAAGGTTTCCCATTGCCATTGCGGGAGTTTCCCCAACCACCTTTGTGTTCACTTGCGTAACTGAATCTGTAATCTGTGCATTTACTGCTGCTACTGGATCTGCCATTTTTTATCTCCTATTTATTTTCTATTTGTTAACTATACTTTTTAAAACTACGCTTTGGCGTCTTTTTCGATGATCTCTTCACTAGTGCGACCAATCACAGCGGAGCCAACACTCATTAGCGAGTTAATGCCTTGCACCGTAGCTGCTTGCATCGTAATTTGACCTTGTTGCTGAGCAGAGGTCGCATTATGAGCCCCATTGCCTAGAGCGTGGGAAGTTGACATCAGTAAGTTACCCATTGCCATCGCGGGAGTTTCTCCTACGACTTTTGTATTAACTTGAGTCACCGAGTCCGTGATTTGTGCATTTACTGTTGTGGATGTTTCTGCCATATTTTCTATCTCCGTTTACTGTTTTGTTATTAAATATCTTTCTCAATGACTGACTCACTAACGCGACCTACAATAGCCGAGCCAACACTCATTAGTGAGTTCACACCTTGTACAGTCGCAGCCTGCATAGTCATTTGGCCTTGCTGTTGTGCTGTTGCTGCATTATGAGCTGTATTACTAAGAGCATGAGAAGTTGACATCAATAAATTACCCATAGCCATCGCGGGAGTTTCACCTACGACTTTAGTGTTAACTTGAGTTACTGAGTCTGTGATTTGCGCATTTACTGTTGTTGGAGCTTCCGACATATATTTATCCTTACTTAGATTTAAGTTATACCCAAGGAATTAATCCTTGAATTAAGTGCTACATCGATTTTTAAACTTATTCCATAAAAATCACAATGTCATTATTTAATTAATCTTTTTAAGTTCAAATAAACTATCAATTTAGATTAATACTAGACTTAATAAAATCAATAGAGTACTCTTTTCCAGATTCCATCAAAGCCATCTTTTGTAGAATTAAAGGATATTCATTCGTCATAATATTATGCCTCCTCTTTAATCCTGTCATATTTTCCAGGTTATTAATTATCCCTTCAGTATCATTCTCTTTTGGAGGGGAAAATCTATATATAATACCTTCTATAGTGTTTATGTTATATTTTTCTTTATATGTAACTAATGTTTTATATGCAGCCCTAAAACCATAAGAAACACTCATAAACTCTTCGAAATCAGGATCGCTTTTATTATAGACCTTTCCAAGCCAATGAGTTTTTTTAGAGTATCTTATATTCAGAGGATTATTATTCCTTAATCCTCTAGATTTCCTTGATTTAACATCTTTAACGTTGACAGTAGAACTTATGGCTGTGTCATTATTTGTCTTTTCACCTTGCAAATATTCATAATCAACACTCTTGTATATTGAAAAACATAAAAACATAAAAACAGAAGAAACAAAAAAAACAAATAAATTTGACAATGGTATATACTCACCATCTTTCATTTAGACCACCACACTTATAGTTCAATTTTATATAGCCTTGTTTTTTATATATAGTAAATAAAAGCTAGTTATTTAGCATTAAACTCTAACGCTTTGACCAAATGAGATAACGCACACTTTAACTCTTCTTCTTCTTTTGGCTTAGAAAACTTGTTATGTCTAGAGTACTCGTTCTTCTGGGCCACTAATTTACTAAACTCGATTCCAACATAACTTGACTCTGGCGTTTTCTTTGTGTACGTGATTATATTTTCACGACCATCAGAACTCTCCTTTATAAAGGAAATTAGTTCAGGACAGTTATCATACTTTTCTGTTCCGCCAAGACTTTTGGCATCAGACATAAGAACCCAACTAGTAGTTTTTTTATCTGCGAGTATTTCTTCTTTTCGTTTATCAAAAACAGGGATATCTTGGAGATGACCTAGATTACGGTCGACTAAAAATATTTCAACGCCTTGAAGTAGAATCTCTATTTCCCGCATGGCTTTATCCAAAAACTCTTCTGATACCTCTAACTTACTGGATAATAAGAAACTTTTTTCAGAATCAATCTTACAATGAAGATGCAGTTTATCTCCAAACCTTTTTGACAGAAGAAAATGTAATGTATCAAAATCAAAAGTATTTTTCTTTTGTCCATTATTTTGCTTGAATCCTCTAACTTCCTCATCAAGCTCCTCAATTTGAGTTAACACTCCTAGAGTAAGGTTTTCATTTTTGTAGTCAGAGCCAACTCCCTCTAACTCATAAATTCTTAAATGTAGTTTGTACTTTTCCATATAAGCCTCGATATCAATTAATTTAAATTTAAACATAATCAGGCTAAAAATAATCGTAAAAAATGATTAATAAAACAGAGGAATGATATGACTATTTTTTACCAAAACTTGATAAGAAACTCCACATTGTATTATTTTCATATATGCAATAATAAGATTACACATTTTGTTACATAAAAATAAAGCCATAGAATGCTCAAGGTTTGGAAATTTCCCTCATGAATATAAAAAACGAGAAATATAGTTTTCATAAAGAAATCTTGAAGAAAAACATACATATGGCTTATAGAACAACTTGTGATTTAGTTAGTGTGTGTTGCGGTGATAGTGACTTTGTCACTGACTGCATAAAATCCTGCGGAATAAAAATATATTATTTAGACTCCAATGCCGGACTCTCGGAATTTAGTGAAGATCAATTGTTAATGCATAAAAAAGATGTCGAGAGCAATGGTAGAAAAAAAGCTATTTTCATTGAACACTCGAAAAAAAATAATGATTTATTTTATAACTTAGCTAAGCGTTTTATTGAGGAAATTCAAAACCCTCTTTTGAAAGTAATCACTGTATTTAAAGAAAAGGAAATAGATGAAGATCTACTAAACACTTTTTTTGATGATCATCATTATGTTATTTACTCAAACCAAAAAGAAAAGTTAGAAAATAACAACTTCACAGATCTATTGACAACAAGCTCTGGAATGGAGAGGATTAAGATTATACACCCCGCTCTTTTTTTAGCTATAAGTTATATAATTGAAAATATATATGAAAATATAACGTTAGAAAAGGTTTCAAAGGCTTCTTATGTAAGCTCATCCCATTTATCTTATCTTTTTAGAACAAAATTGAATACTAAATTCAAGAGCATACTCTTTACTCTTAAGGTTATAGAAGCAAGAGAGATAATTCGCTCCACCCCCAACAAGAACTTAACAGAAATTGCACTGGACCTTGGCTTTTATGACCTAAGCCATTTCGGTAAAGTTTTTAAAAAATATGAAGGAATGAGCATTGGCGAGTTTAGAAAAAACGTGATAGATGAAGGTTGTGAAAATTAATATAACCTTAGCAAACTAAAATTAATCGATAATCTTAAAGGATTTTTTATGCCTGAAACTGTAAATGAAAATGTAACTGACTCCATAACTCAAACCAACGTGAGCACTGTTGCTGAAACTCCAACGTTGGCAATGAGTAATTTTATCATGGCCACGAACACCGCATTGAGCAATAGTAACCAAAACGCAACCATTGCCCAGCAACAAGGCCAGATGCTAATGCAAGCAGCAACAACACAGGGAGTTAATGCAATCAACACGATTTCATCTGCATCTATATCTAAAGCAGTTGAGTCAATCTTAGAAAGTAAATAGTTTATAAGGAGCTGATTATGCCAATTCCGCCAAAGCCTATTGAAAGCGCTAAAAACACAGCGACTCAATCTATTGCTCAGTCATCTGCAATGGCACTGTCTGATGCAACGGATAACTTAAGAAACATATCTTCAATTGGCACTACTGCTATTGCTGTTGCATTAAGTCAATTTATAGAAACTGGTGATTCAAAATATTTAGATGGTATAGACAAAGCAAATTCAATCGTCGACAATGCTATATCAAACTTTTCAGAGATAGGAAAGAAAGCTAAAGAAAATATTGAAACTTAGTTTTTATTAATAACTTACCAAACTGATAATTAAGGAGCATTCATAGCAATGTCTCCTTAATTGTAAAAACATTGTATGCATGAAGAAAAGACAACGCTAACTAATCATGTGGACGATATTCTTTTCAAGAATATAGTTTCCACAGCAATGGATAACTTATTGTTGAGTACATCTCAATCTTTATCAAATATATCTCAAAATGCAACACTAGCACAGCAGCAAGGACAAGTTATTATGCAAACCACAACAGCGTTAGGGATTAGTGCTATATTAGCAACCAATAATTAGCCTTATTGAATCTAGAAAACAAATTATAATTTTCAAAAAACTGACAGACTGCACTTTTTACAAGTTCTCTAATTCTATTCTGTTACGAGCACTCCATAACCGAGCTTGTTGCACAAAATGGCTCCGTTGCAAATAGGGCATGGATGGTTAATCTAGTATTATTTCTAACCGCGGTTATCCATCATGAACCTCTTTAAACATCGTCATTTCAAATACAACATTATCATTTGGGCTATCCGATGGCATCGTGAACTTGAAGAGATGCTGAGTGAGTGAGTGCAGTGTCAACGTAGATCATACTACAGGGGTCAACGATATGCTCCACTCATTCAAGAAAAGCTCAAATGGCATTGGCGTCCAGGCTCAGGTGGGAGTTGGAAAGTCGATAAGACGTACATCAAAGTAAATCTATCGAGCGGTTGATAAACGTGGAGAAACTATCGACTTCTTTCTGTCTACCACTCGTAATGATAAAGCGGCACAGCGTTTTTTGGCGAAGGCCTTAAAAGCTGTGAGTACCATCACACAATCAATACCGATAAGGCGCCGGCATACGGCGTGGTAATTAGGGCGTTAAAAGCTCAAGGGAAATGCCCAGATGAGGACGCCAGGTTAAATACCTAAACAATGCTGTTGAAGCAGAGCATGGAAAGCTAAAACAACTTATCCACCCAGTCCGCGGATTTAAGTCCATGAAAATGGCGTATGCTACGCTGAAAGGTTTTGAGGTGATGCATATGTTCAATTGAAATGTGGCAATACGGTCGAGGAACCGCAAGAGGGGTCTGTCCAATCACTAATGCATTGATGAGAGCCTGATAACTCCCTTAGTGGTTCCTTCACTCACGACACTTATTTGCAACAGAGCCTTATTTAGGTAGTCAGGCTTTCATTACGCCTAAAATGTGTCATAATTACCTAAATTACGTTACTTTAAGGAGTCGTGGTATGAGTGATGAAGAGTACTTTTACCCAGTAGTAAGTGACAACTTACCGAAGCATATAAAGAAAGGTCATCAGCTGGTATTTAGCCGCCAGGATCTCTCCGCTCGCGAAGCAGATATGTTTGCATTAATGATCGCACACATGAAAGCGAACGACTGGGAGTATAGTCCCCCTCATTATGAGTTCACGTCACATCAGCTATCTGAGTGGTTAGGTGTGGAGTCTAAGCATATTGGGAGTAATTTAAGCCCAGTAGCCAACCGTCTTGCGAGTCGAAAAATTGGTATTAAAATAGAGACAGGCAAAAGGGATGTTGAATTCGACTACCGTCCACTTTTCAAACATATTGCATACAAGAACGGTATTTTAACCATGGTACCTAATGACATGCTCAAGTCCGAATACATCGAGTACAATCAAGGTTTTGCCCTTATTAACACTCGCAATTTCTTTGATGTAAAAAAAGAATATTCAAAACGCCTCTATGAGTTACTAAGTCGGTTTAAAGACAAAGGCTTTGAAATGCATCAACAAAAGCTTGAAGAGTTAAAAGGTGTGTTTGGTCTGCTTGATGAGGCTGGTAAGCTCAAGAAAGACAAAGGCTCATTCAAAAATAATAGTGTATTTATGAAGCGCTGTATTCGTGAAAGTATCAAAGAGCTCACTGAGCATCCTCAAATCCGAAAAGAACTGCTGTTCTTAGAAGGTGAAAATGGAGATAAAGGTTTTGAGGTCATTAAAAAAGGCCGAACCATCACCGGTATCAAGTTCTTGTTCCGCTGGATAAAACTCGGCACGGTTGAAGAGCTTAACCAACACGATGCGTTGAAAACGATTCGAGAGCTTGAGCTAAAACGCCTGCAAGACAAGGTTAAACTGACAGAAACCGATCTTGAAGCGTTGGCCATTGCTTACCGCTATGTCGGTAAAGAGCTGCATGCTATCAAGGTAGAAGAAAGTCTTTCTAAGCGACACTTAAATCGAGAACAAAAAGTTAATGATAGCCACCAAAGCGAGATTGATTCGCTCCTTGATAAAATCGATACCTTATCAGAGATCAGTGAAAATCCTGATTATTGAATCGGCGGCATAGCCGCCTGAGCGAACTCCGCTCGAAGGTAAGGAAACTCAAAGTTTCCCTACCGTCGAAAGAGCAAGCTAATTCGAAAGTAATTCAATTGGTTGTGATTTTTTTGTAGTGGTGGTGTGTTTGAGTTTCTGGAATGTTGCCATGAGCATGTCTGTTCAAATTACAGATAAACTTATCCACAGGAAGGAATTAAGCTGACCTCAATTGTCCTTTCAAAACCGTCTATCTTATCAATTCTTCGCGGCTTTCACCCGCCCTAAAACTGACGAACTCTCCCCCATCTTTGCAGAGCAAACATTCATAAGGATCGACGTTAGCAAGCTTCTTTAACATACTCGTATAGCAAGGCAACACTGGCGCGTCCTTGTTTTCCATCTCTAACGCATCGTAGACTTTTGGCAGCATTTCCTTTTCTCCAGTCCGATGGGGGAGGTATTCAAACATCAGCTGACCGCCTTTGCTGTAGTGATGCAAGCGAGA
Organism: Vibrio owensii CAIM 1854 = LMG 25443; assembly: GCF_000817815.1. Classification (GTDB taxonomy): domain Bacteria; phylum Pseudomonadota; class Gammaproteobacteria; order Enterobacterales; family Vibrionaceae; genus Vibrio; species Vibrio owensii. The sequence continues at coordinate 13,703 of NZ_JPRD01000032.1, read as the reverse complement.
GCCTGAAATAGGAGGCCGCTTCAAATAACGACCTAGGAAATTGATCGTCTTATGCGGTTGGTCCGTTTTCTAACCAAAATGCAGTTTCCAACGACGGTGATATTGGCTACGCAGAAAGGCGAAGCAATCTTTTTCATGACGTATGAACGAGCAATCGTCATGGCTTAAATCACGCTCTGAGTAATGCGCCCTTAAGAGCTGCGTGAGCGCAACTCGCCAACATGCTTCTGTTACTTTGGCTTTGAAATAAATTGGCTTCCATAACCCTGTTCGTTGGCAAATTCCTCCCTGTGTTGCTGCAATTCCAATTGAGCTTGCGGCCGTAGGTATGAAGCGCACAGAAACGCCTATTTCTATGCCTTGCCGTTTTGCCCAAGTCGTTAAAATGTCGGCCGCGCATTTGAATAATCGATTAAGTAACTAGCGATTATGACGAAAGATAGGCCAGAGAGTGCTCGGTATGGTGAAGGTGATGTGTTGCCATTCTCAGTCAGGCAACACATGCTGTTGTTGGCGTATCCACCTTTCGGTGGATTTGACGCCACAACAGGTCTTGCCGCTCTGACAGACGACCTTAGTATGCGGGCAGTTTGGAGTGCTGCAGTCGTAGTGTTTGGCCCCCATCAGGTTACTACCACACGCGAACAAAGTGATTTGCCAAAGGCTGAAGGTCTGAACATGTTTCCACAGGACTTTTTCCCAAGCGTTGCCCTTTTCAAAAAGGAGTTTCGATTATGACTTGGTAAAAATTCGCTTCGTCACTTGGAATTGCAAGCTTATATCAAACGTCCCGTTAATTTTATCCGTTTGTTGGATTAAGCTATTTATCGATAATTGTTGGGGCAAAATATGATCACCAAACCCAAACAGGGGAGACCAAAGCTAATATATTTTTTGATGACACTGGGCCATAGTAACGACTGTCGAAACTGCTGGCAGGTAAGTGATTTGACATCATGAAAAATTCGCCTTGCTGGAGAACAAAAGGAGTAAGGTGTGGCAATGCATGATGATGTTTATCTTCGTCTAACACAAGAGCTTGTTGTAGTTCGAGCCCATTAACGCGCACGATGCCTTCAAGCGAGATATGATCCCCAGGTGTTGCGAGGATCTGTTTTATCTCTGGTGTAAAGTCGCCAGGGCAGATGCCTTCTGCGGTATAGCCTCGTTCCACGGCCAACTTCATCGAGAGGTTGTTCGGTGGGCAAAATAAAATCCAATCTCCGTACACGTAAGGTGTATTTTTTACACTTATTTGATAAATGCCTGTTGGAATAGAGGGATAACTGTAATAACGATAACCACTCAAATAGAGCGAGCTCGCTCCTAAAATAAGGACAGAGCTACTAACAAAAAGGTGAATAAAAAAACGAAGGCGCTTTTTCCTCACTCTTAAATTCAATGTCTCTTGTGTTTGTTTCGCAATGCGACAGCGAAGTTGGTGACAATAACGAGTAAAAGGTGGTACGTCTTTCATCGTTTAAATTATTCCCCTTGTGCAAAATTAACCCAGCGAGTAATGGTGGTGTCATACCACCCCAAGCGCCTTCCTAGTTCAAGCAACGCAATGTGATTTTGTTGATATAGTGGTGACTCATAAAACTGCGTATCAAGTTGTCCCATTAAGCGGCAACAATGGGCTATTTGCCTCAGACAAAGTCCACCTTGTTCAAACGTGTTTCCTTGTTCCATCATGCGGGTGATGATGACTAGTGGCATAAAGACCGACAGCTGCAAAGCATGAGAGTAGTCCAAACCTTCTAGTAACCCATTGATTATTAGATGTATTTCCTGATGAAGCTCAGGGTTATACTTATTTTCTTGTGTGCCGCACTGTTTTCTCATAATGCCTCCTGTGATAATAAAATTGCTATATTTCGTTGACGTTAGTCGCTCTCTAAGGCAATGGAATGAATGGCAATGTAGCCAACGTCTCTATAAAATCGTATAATTTAGTCTACATAGTGTCCTCACATTTGTCGGTGGCTTCACACTTAAGATGCAGTGACTGGGCGTATCCACATGGAAGTTTCTGGACACCTTCTTTTTAGTGAATTGAAAACTTGCTGTGTTTGTCTATATCGATTGAAAAGTTGACTGAATAAATAGTACGTACCATTGACTTCATGGATATAGCTAGTAATACCAACGCATTTATTTACCCCTATTTTTGGCGTGACATCGAAGTTGAAAAATCTCTTCTGAAGAATGCTCGTTTTCATTGTTAATTTTAACGTAATGTAAGCTTCATACTCATTAGCTTGACGAAGTAACTGTAATGTCGATTCAATGTCCATGTTGATTGACCTTCTTAGGCGTATTAATCAAAAGATCGAGGCTTTCCTGTGCATTTTTATGTGGGAAATGGTCTAGTGTAGAGTTTGAAATAGGAAGTTTAGAGATATTTCCCTTTAGTGCTTGGTATACCCATTTCAACATAATTTGAGGGTCAGAAATCCATCAGCCTCCCTCCTTGGTAATTCGATATTTAATTTTTTATGGGCTAAGCGGATTTGAATAGGGCAAACACAGAATGTCATGTTTGAATCAAGCTCTAGAGCAACCACGATAACAATGTTTACCGTTGGTATGCGTTGAATGTATTCAATAACCCTGTCTGCAGTTAAATGAAAAGGAGTAAGGGCTGGGATTAACAATTCAACGTAGCGATAACGACCTTCATCATAGGTAAGACAATCCCCCCCCTAGGGAAGAAGATAAGGCCGCGTGAAGCATTTCAGCAGCTTGAAAAATTTGTCAACACCAGAGCGTTTATTTTTTTGATGCTTCGTTAATCGGTCAATAGGGTTGTGTCGGCATAACGGTATTTTTTATAGTGCTAGAGATAGGTGTGCCGTTATCGGAACATCCATCTTTGTTTGTGATATATCAAATGTGTTAAAGCAAAAACTTAAACGTATTTGACTCTTGTTTTTTCTTTGGTGGTTCAAGGCGGTAAGAGGGTGCTGCGATATCTCCCACTGTGATTGCTTCGATTAAATGAACATATTCCATGTCATCACGTCGTTTTTTATAGATATAGCGTTCGACATCACCATTCCTCTGGATGGTGGTGCCAGACGCAACAGCATGATCGCCTTAACGGCTTTATCTATGTCTTCTTTAGTCATAACAATGTCTTTCGTTGCTAATTTTTTATTACTCTAAGGAATCGATAATTCCGTTTTTATTTATATCTCTATATGTATCCCGTATATTGGCTTTACCGTTATCAATATAAGTCTTATCTAAGTAGCTAGTCAGGGATAGGCTATCTCCTTGTTTGGGAGCTTGATGCATTCATTTCAAATGAATCACTAACAAGGTCGGCATCTGGATCATCTAACGCTGCATTTAAGCAAGTAAAATTCCTCTATGTTACTTAAACCATAATTATTGCTCTTTCTTGGGTGCAATACCGAAAAAGGGCAAAGTTAGTAAGAAGGAAAATAAGACTTCTTTCCTATTTCCCGTTATAAGCTCGCATTAACCCATAAAGTTACAGGCGATTAGGTTGACAAACTTATAGGTTAAGTATTGGTCAATTTGAATAAAATGCAAAATACGAGAGTGAAAACAAGCAAAGCACCCATAAAAACAGCACACACATGGTCATAAAAACACCTTAACTATGTGTCAATAAACTGTCAGAAGGGTTGTCATTTTTTTGTTTTCGGAGTTTTCCTACAGGAAGAACCTTCTAAATCAATAACTTAGGATTGCTTCGTATGAGCGGAACTGTATATTCAATCTAACACATATCAGCCCCTAACCGTCGGTTGACCTGCTCCTGACGTTGCGCTAAACGATTCAGATAATGTTCTGTCATGGCGAGGTTTCCTTTCCCATACCCAATCCAAACCGAGGCGGTAAATACGCCTTTTGTTATGCTCACGACACGTTGCACCGCAAACTTACGACAAGAATGCAATCCAACTCGGATACCTTTGAGTTTTTTCTCAAGTTTTTCCCTAATTTGACAACAAACGTGATAGACCATTTGTCTTGATACAGGGACGTCGCCTTTTGCCTTGCGACCGACAGGGGCTTGGCTTGTTTGGTTGCTAGTTGCCGAAAGTGAGGGAGATGGCGTTGATGGTAGCGCTGATAAAAGGTGAAAAAAGAGGAAGCAACGCCGTATTCATGAGCCAGTTCTTCAAATCCTTCTTTGGTGTTGGCAAGACGAACAATTAAACCAATATTTTTGTCACGAATATGTTCTCGCAACCATCGTCGCCCAATACTGAGTCAGTGAGCATCAAATTGTTGATGAGCGCGACGAGTAATGAAGCTGCGAATATTTTTACTGTCTATTAAGCAGAGAGTTTGGGTATGCCAGTCAATATGGTGTTGTTTGAGCTCTCGACATTCACTGTTGCGTAAACCGAGAGTGGCGCAAAGATAAACATGTCATACCAAAAGACGCCGCGCTCCCGAGCATGCATAAGAAAAGAGGGCAAAATAACAAAACTGTTAGAAAACGAGCTCTTGCTTGTTAAGCAATGGTTACGCCGTTCGCGTTTTTATGGTTTCTTAACTAAAGAAACGAGCCAATTTCCTGTTTTTTGTCGGCATGTGCCATCTTTTCTATACCGATTGCTGGGTAAACAGCCATTATGGGTAATTGGGCTTGTCTTGTGTTTGTTATGGAGTGTGAATGAAGTGAAAGCGCAAGATGTTAAATGGATAAAAAGTTGTTTGTTAATGGCGCACGATTTTTATAATCGAATTGTTTACACGCAAGACACGGCGTTGTGGGGGGAGAAAGATTATTGGGCTACGCCAGAGGAGACGCTACGACGTTTTAAAGGTGATAGTGAAGACATCGCGATAGCAATTTTCCACTTCTTCGCCAAGGGGTCTCTTCGGAGCGACTTTGTGTGGTGTATTTTTTGTTGCCTTCGACAAGTCCGAAGATTTATCATCTCGCGCTGGAATATCATCATGATGATGGGCGGATTTATGTCTTAAATAACCGTTATAGCGAAATTTATCAAGCGGATGAGGCTCATCATGCTCAAACGGTCGTGCTCTTTGATTTGCACAATATGTGGATAGATGATAACCGCGTAGGAGACAGTAAAGTTCGAACGAGTAAATGGGGAGCCTTAGTCGGGCGGTATCACACTCAAACAGCGGCTACATTGGAAAAACAACGCGTCCGTCAGCTTATGCCGCATTTACTTAACGAATGAGGATATGTGTAATATTTTTGATAGTGTTCTTACACCTTGCTGTCTTTGTAGCTCTTTCTTCCATGGCCATTCTATGGTGCTCAATACCAGATTAACTAAATAGTTTTTTTAGTCGATACAGAGGCAAGTGGCGTTGATACTGACTAACAAATTTTCGGTTGTTATAAGGGTAATGATTGTTTTTTTGACTTTAAGTGATCAAGCGGCGGCATAGCCGCCTGAGCGAGCTCCGCTCGAAAGCAAAGAGATTTAACCTTCACAGTATGCTGACAATTCTGCATTACCCTACTGGTCATGCACTTACGATCACTCAGACAACTTTTCTCTCGGAATGGCACCTGGGCTATTTATCTCAGTAAGCACATCTCTGAAATCAGAGATGTCGTTGTCGATAACGTCACCCGAATGATGGCTTGTGGTTCAGCGAGCATAGGATCACGACTCTATAAGTGCAGGAACTCCGGCTGTACCTACACCAAATATCTCAATCAAAGCCTTGCCGCAGTTGTGGCGTCAAATCCACCGAAAGGTGGATACGCCAACAACAGCATGTGTTGCCTGACTGCGAATGACAACATTCCAGAAACATCACCCACCTAATTCAAATGCATCACCACTGCAAAACAGTTACAATTGATTGAATTACCTTTTAATAAGGTAATTATCATAAATAATATAATTACCTTATTTGTAGTAATTAAACCATTTCCATAATTCTTCATCTGACATATTTTCACAACGTTCCGCAATAGCTCGAATGAAACTAGAACGATCTAACGAAAAATCTTCATCTTTAGAATAAGAAATTACATTCAATCTTTTATGAATTTTATCAAATTGTTGAGCTTCGGACTTCGTCAAAGAGACAGTAACGGGCTCCCGCTTTTCTCCTTTTTGTTTTGGGCGTCCTACCGTGCGAGAAACTTTAGAATCAGCACCATCAACAAAAGCATCAGCTTCCTTCACTTTTTTTTCTTGAGCTTTTAAATTAGATCGAGAAAGCATCTAATATCTCCTTAGTTAAGCAACTAATCTCAGACTTGGCTTTATTGTCTTTCCATTCATGAACACCACATGCATGATGAAAAGCATCACGGTGTGCTTTTCGGTCTGCAACAACAGTCCTCATCAAATGAAATTCAGGATATTCACTAAGCAACTGCTTCGCAGTTTGTCTTTCAGCATGAGTATTAGTCGGCGCCATATTAATAAAAACAGCAACTTTTAGAGCATCATTAAAATCACGAGCGGATTCAACTGTCTCAGCCATATGCTCTAACAGTTCCAAATCGGCATGACTAGCCTTAGTTGGCATGATCATGAGATCTGCAGCCAGCATTGCACTGCGCATTTCTCGACTATCACGACCAGCAGCATCAACAATAATGAAGTCATAATTTTCAATTTCCCTTTGTAGCTGCTTAGTAATATTTCCATCTAAGCGAATACATGGAAACTCCTTTACCCCCCCCCCAATCTCTATTCGCCTTTGATTCCAACGATAAAGAGTACCTTGCGGATCGGCATCAAGCAGTAAAATTCGACTAGTATCTTCTTGATATTTTTCATGAGCTAAAGCAACAGCAAGATTGCAAGCCGTATTCGACTTACCAACACCACCCTTTTGATGACCTAGAAGGATAATTTTTTTCATACAGGACTCCATTGAATAACCACATCACAATCCTACTCATTGAAAACAAGAAAAACAAGAAAAATAAATTATTTATCATAATTATTTTATTTTTCATAAACAAGATAATTAATAAAAACAATATAAATACAATATTTATTAGAGCTTAGGAAACAAAGTGGTTTGAGATCTAATGGAACGAAAGCGTACGTTAGTAAGGTTAAGGCTCTGATATATATCAGATTAAAATCTGCAATCTCATACCGATTAAAGTATAGTGTTGGGATGTAAAGACGGGAATAAACAGAATGAAAGCACCAACATCCATACATGATGGATTGTTTAAGTCGTTCTTGACTGTGCCAGAGACAGCAAAAGACTTTCTCGATATTCACTTACCAGGGCACATCAAACAAATCTGCAATCTCGATACGCTCCAGCTTCAATCCGGTTCATTTTTAGAAGATGAGTTAGTACCTTACTATTCTGACGTGTTGTACTCAATGGAGACAGACAGCGGAGTAGGGTACGTATACGCATTGATCGAGCACCAAAGCAGTCCAGACAAACACATGGGCTTTCGGTTGATGCGATATGCCATTGCGGCGATGAAACAACACCTTGATGCCGGTAATGAAACGTTGCCTTTAGTCGTACCATTGCTGTTTTATCATGGAAAAACCAGTCCTTATCCATACAGTACCAATTGGTTAGATGAATTTGAAAAACCAGAGATAGCTCAGTTGCTCTATGGTCAATCTTTCCCTTTGGTGGATGTTACTGTGATACCTGATGATGACATCATTCTGCATAAGCGGGTGGCGTTATTGGAGCTGGTACAGAAACATGTGCGACAAAGAGACTTGTTGGATTTTACAGACACACTGGTTACACTATTATTAGAACGTTTAATAACCAGCAAACAGTTAGATAGTTTAGTGGACTATTTGCTTAGGGTAGGGGAAACATCAAATCTGGAAGATTTAATGCGAACTTTAGCGAAGCAAGTCCCGGAGCATGAGGAACGATTCATGACAGTAGCAGAACAGTTAGAAGCGCGTGGCCGCGAACAAGGTTTAAAGCAAGGTCTACAACAAGGTAGACAAGAAGGCAAAGAATTAGGTCGCAAGCAAGGTAGTCAAGAAACCCAACTAGCAATAGCAAAGAAAATGCTTTCAGCGGGCATTGATATTGCTTTAGTAGCCCAAACGACAGAACTTACTGGAGATGAGATCGCAAAACTCATCAACTAGTGGTTTGATCTTATTCAACATAATGGCGAAGTGTTAATGACATTTCGCCATTTTTTCACCTGCGTAATGTGACGGTGTAACCATATGTTTTATGAGTCGCCGTGCGACGAATACCAGAACGCGCTCACGTAGTGAGTAAGAAGTGTACTATCCTCATTTTCAAAACTATTTGTGTTCACCTGCTGTATCCGGTACAAAAATTGCCCTTCGCCCTGCTAGACGTGATTTTCGCTGTTGGTTGAATTAAGCTTGATTATTGAGTTGGGGTTCCACGAAATCATGCGTGTGTGTGAAAGCTTCCTGTCGTATGACAAAAGAAATGTTCAGCGTGGTCGATCGTGCGGTCAAGCTATTCTAAAGTGTGAACTGACGCCGCTTTGTTCTATTTGCTTTAAGCTGAATGAAATTTTTGACCCTTGATTGATCGTTAAAACTATTTTTGTGTGCAGATATGCCCGTCAAAAGCTTTTCTCGTAGATTCAATATGTATTGAACGTGATGGCTTTTGATGGGAGGTACTACTTTTGCACAGCGAAGCGGTGCTTCTTAATAAGTGAATATTTATATTCCTATATAAGTGGTTAATTACGTTAGTAATTAACCCTTAAAGAATCCCGCCTTAAACCATATCTTCGAACCTATGCTCTAAATTAAAAACAAATAAACAGGGTTATCCACAGCACTAGGAAAGGGCAGGAAAAACTACGAATGAATAGCGAAAATTGACCATACAGAGTCAAAATTGAAGGGATGCTGAGCCTCTAAAGGCATGTATCACGGCTAGAACGGCTGAAATTAAGTTGAAAAGAAACACTTAAAGCCGCAATTAAGCAGCTTTATGAAAATAAAAATAGAGTAGGGGAGTTAATGCCAAGATGTCACCAGCTCTGGCAAAACATCATCCCCATACTGGTTGGGCTCTGGAGGTTTACCTTGCGGATAACGAAGTTGATTTAAGCGCCATAAGTATTCTTTGCGCTTCTTTGTCCAGAAACCATCAGAGAACGGACTGTACGTTGCGAAGACATTCGAAAGTTTCTTGTTTGCCATCACTTCTTTCGCGTAAGCTAACGACTCTTTCATCTTGTCTTGAAAATGAATACCAAACAACTCGATAAATTGATGTGTAAACCACTTGTAGGCGGCTTGAGACTTAATTGAAGGGATCGCATCGATCTCTTCTTCACTCGCACCTTGCTCACGCAGCTCTTCTCTAAGAACCACAGCTTCTGGCTGTGCTAGATAGCAACTCTCGATCTCAAGGTAGCCAGCTAACTTGAGCATTTTAACTACATCAGTATACTTAGTTTTGCTGATCGGCTGTCGCCAAATCTGAGAGTGCAAACCACGAAGCTCATAATGCGTGATACCACGTAGCAACTCATTGCCATTTTCATCGTAGATAGGTTGTTCGTTTTTGCTCTTATCGGCGTAACGTCCAATGCGATTGCCATCAACGTTCATCGAACAAAACATGGTTGTCACTGTTTGGACAATCGTTAAACGCTGCTTAGCTTGGAGCGTTTTTTGGCCGCTCTTACACTGATGCAATCCCATTAAACGCCCCTGGTGACAGCGACGCGGATCATCAATGAAATCACAAAACGCCAAAAGGATACGCATTTGAAAGTAGGTGATCCGTTTCATCGGCTTACCGTTCTTCTTGCGTTGAGGCAAACCGTACTCTTCCAAATATGCCTGGATCACTTCTAGTGTATCGCGCTCATGAATTTTAAGGCGCATTTCGTTTTGGCCAACACGTTGGTACTTTTCAAGGACAGCAAAGTATTTGTCTGGAATTTTACCAAAACACAACACACGGACGTGCAAACGACACAGCCGAGATTCTAATGACTCGTGAAAGTTAAGGTGATGCGCAAACTCTGCGCTACGGTTACGAGGATTACGGTTACGCAGTGACATGTAACACCCTCGCGCCACATAAAACTGATCGATTCATCGCCAGTAATAAGGATAAGCAAGGATGTATGACGCACTGATAGTGCAAAAATTTGAATAAATTCATATTAGATTCCGAACGATTTTTAGGAAATGTTTCGGGTCTCACACCAAAACACATTAAACCTAATGTAATTGAAACGATCAAAAAGATCAACTTATTGATTTTTAGATACAAAAAAAGCGCCTACGTTCGGGAAGGCGCTTTTATTTGCGAATGCTATATCGTCAGATTGAGGGTCTGACACACTCTAATTCTGAAAAATACACTACATAGAAAACTATGTAGTTAGCGTGCTATGTAATGCACTTTTGCTCCAGAACCTTCGTGTATAATACAATAGTTACCATGGATTTGACAAACTAAAACCATGTTTTTCTTGTTAACTTCGTAGATATTTTTGTTATATATGTATATATGAGGAATGCCAAAAAACCTGCCCAACAATCTCAACGTTACTATTGTCTGTATTTTTAGGATAAACCTCATCAGAGAAGTCAGGGTTGTAACTCCGAATAATTAAACTGTCTGGCGTTTCAATTAAAATTTTCACTCGTAACAGTTCTCCTTGTCTAATCACGTACATCATTCCATCCTTGATCGTTTTAATGCATGGATCTAGGGCAATTACTGAACCGTTTTTCAGTACGGGCTCCATTGAGTTGCCAGTAACTCGAATACAACAAACCTGCTCTTTACAAGGTTGTTGCTCAACTATCCATTTAGGAATTGGCATTTTCTCCGAGCTTTCATGATGATTATAAGCTCTATTACCAGCCGCCGCTTTGACTTCTGTATAAAAACCTATCATTGATACTTCATCAAATTGGTTTCCACTCAGTAGCCATTCAGATGAACATTCTAATATGTTAGCCAACTGCTCTAAGACTTTCCCTGATGGAGTGCTATGACCAAGCTCCCAGCGAGATACTGCCACTTTAGACACCCCTATAAAATCAGCGATCGCTTTTTGAGTTAACCCTTTCAGCTTACGTTCTTGTTTAAGGCGATCTGAAAATCTCATTTGCTCATTGTTCCTATTGTTTACCCAATCGACACTTCAAATTATTAATCAAATTTACCTGTTTCACACTGAATCATTTGTTATGCAAATGAACATAAAAACCAAGCATTATTTATTTGAGTTTACTTTTATGGCTCTATTGTTTGCCATTAGTGGCGAAGTAACTGATTGTGTTCTTTGAAGGCTCTGCATTGAACCACTTTCTTAACTCATTGCGTTTCATCAATCTCCACCAATTCGCCCCAAGGCCGACTGTTCGCCGCTATCGCGCTCGTCGAGATGACGATATGATGCTCCGTTACTACGGTTTTCTGTCGAATCGTCGCCGTGGTGAAATGCTGCTAAAAGTCTACGATGCGTTAGAGATGGAAAGCAAGGGCGCGCCAGCACTGCCTTGCTATGCGAGTATGTTGAAGAAGCTTGCTAACGTCGATCCTTATGAATGTTTGCTCTGCAAAGATGGGGGAGAGTTCGTCAGTTTTAGAGCGGGTGAAAGCCGCGAAGAATTGATAAGACAGACGGTTTTGGAAGGACAATTGAGGTCAGCTTAACTCCTTACTGTTGATAAGTTTATCTGCAATTTGAGCAAACTCACCCATAACAACATTTCCAGAACACCACCCACTCAATCCAGATGCGATACCATCACAAATTAATCACAATTGATTGAATTACCCTCGATTTAGCTCACTCTTTCAAAGGTAAGGAAACTTTGAGTTTCCTTACCTTAAATCCTAACCATCAAGGAATTGCTGGGGAAGTGTGTCTGATAGAAGGACAGTTTACTTTCTAGCCCATTATTGACCTCTCCTAAAACTTTGCAACGGAGCCGTATTTGTACCGATGGTAAGATCTCATCAGTGGACTTAACGGAGTTATTACTCGTAGTTGATGGTTGAAGCTTGCAATATCGGTCTAGAACCATTGATCAAATCGAATGTACTCGTTCTAACTCGCACAGATTAAGTTGGGTTAAACAAAATTACTTTCGAGCAGAAACATTAACTAACGCGAATGCTAGGTTAGTTAATTTCCATATAAAACAACCATTAACAAATGCTTGGGGTGACGGGAATGTTGCTTCTGCGGATGGAATGCGTTTAATTTCCTCAGCAAAAATAGTGAATGCAGGTCCGAATCGGAAGTTCTTTGATGCTGGACGTGGGATCACTTGGTACAACTTCATTTCAGATAAATATTCTGGTTTCCACGGGATTGTCGTAACAGGAACGTTACGAGACTCACTTTATGTATTGGAGGGAATACTGGAACAGCAAACAGGGCTCAATCTAGCAGATACTGCCGGAGCGAGTGATATTATCTTTGGTTTAAGGGTTCCAGTTCTCCCCTCGGTTGGCGGATGCGAGAGAAGCGGTATTCTGGCGAGTAGATAAGTCTGCTGACTACGGGCCGCTAGATGATTTAGCTCGAAGTTGTACGGTTCTTTCAAAAGCTGAAGAGCAGTGGGATGAAATGATGCGAACCGCAGGCTCATTGAAGCTCAGCACTATTCGGGCATCCGAGTAGGTTCGGTCTTTACTCAAGATCTGTCGTCCATCAGGCTTAGCTCAAGGCATTATGGATGTTGGCAGAGTGAACAAAACCTTGTACTTGCTTAACTATATAGACGATGAAGATTATCGTCGTAGGATTTTAACACAGACCAATAGAGGAGAAGGTCGGCATGCCGTCGTGTTATGGAATACTCTCTATATGCTGGAAGCATTAGATTGGATACGGTCCAATAATGAAGAAATTATAGAAGACGATATATCTCGGCCATCTCCACTAATATACAAAAATATCAATATATTAAGCCATTACACATTTACCTTGCCAGAAGATTTAGTGAAAGGAGAGTTAAGGCCTTTAAATCTTAATAATAGTGATAAATATTGAGTCGATGAGAGAGATATAAATAACTTATTATCAATAACTTAACCATCTAAACGTACACTTTCGTTCCGTTGGACCTCACCCCCGTAGATACAATAGCACCAACCAAATTTCAAAAATGGAAAATGTAATTTCATTGTTCGTTATAAGTTACCATTCACCGCATCATGTTTTTTGTTAGAAAAACGCAAATAAATTAAAATTTGTAAAGGCTTGCGCCAAAAAATACTATTTTTAGATATACAATTCATAAATTTAAATGAGTTGAATATGAATGCTTTTAATAAAGCGTATCAATATGCCGACCCCAACCTTACCCTTGTGGGATGGATGGGTTTTGTTGGCTTTCCAATCTACTACGTGGTCTGGGCGTTTATGTTCCCACAGCCATACGAAAACCTGCCACTTCGTGTCCTTTGTTCAATTTTATTCTTTGGTATTATTTATCGTAACCGTGTGCCATTTGAATGGCGTCGGTTTCTACCTGCTTATTATCAGGTCGCCATAACGCTCTGCTTACCTTGTTTCTTCTTTTACATGTTGCTGATGAACAACTGGTCGAATGTATGGGTGATGTCATTTATGTCAGCGATATTTCTTCATATTCTGCTCGTCCATATCACTTGGGTGATGTTTGCTCAAACTTTTGTCGGTATTGGGCTTGCGACATTCTTCGCTTGGATAACACAAGGGTTCCACCTCGAACTCACAATGGATTGGATGCATGTGCCAATCTTCTTGT
>NZ_JPRD01000031.1 GCF_000817815.1 Vibrio owensii CAIM 1854 = LMG 25443 | reverse complement strand
AAGAGCGAGTAGAGCAGCACCAGTTGGCGTTGGATTAAACAAAGGCCCCCTTTTAGGGGGCTCACACAAAGCCACCTTCTTTAGAAGGTGGTAATTTACTCAGACAGGAACGTTGAAATGGATTTGTTGGCGATTGGTCTCGTCGTTTTTTCTGCTGTTCTCCATGCGGGTTGGAATATCCTTGGTAAAAGCAACTCAGGTTCTGGACTCGCGTTTACCATGGCGGCCAGCTTCTCTGCCTGTGCCATTCTTACCCCTTATTTGATTTGGTATTTGGCGACCATTGGCTGGACATCATTACCGAGTGAATTTTGGGGATTACTGTTCATTAGCGGCATTTCACAAATGGTCTACCTGGTCGGTTTGATTGTCGCTTATAAGCACGCTGATGTAGGCGTGGTTTATCCGATTGCTCGGGCGCTGCCTGTGATGATGGTTGGCGCAATCAGTGTGGCATTGGGGCATGAATTATCCAGTCAGCAGTGGTTTGGATTCTTGCTGATTACCCTTGGTTGTATGCTGGTACCACTGACGAACTTTCGTCAGATGACATTGGGCTCTTATTTGAACGTTGGTGTGTTCTGGGCATTGATTGCCGCAATAGGCACAACGGGTTACTCCGTGGTTGATAAAGAAGCGCTGAGTTTACTCACAGGGCAAGCGACAGAGATCTTGAATGATCAGTACAGTGCAATCTTCTACTTAGGTGTGCAGTTTTGGGCGATAGGTATTCCTGCTCTTGTGTGGTGCTTAGTTACGGGCAAGCCAGATGAGATTAAGACAGCGTGGCAGATCCGCAAAACAGCTAGCATGGCAGGGGTAATGATGGCATCCACCTACGGCTTGGTGCTGTTTGCGATGACTATGACGGATAACGTGAGTTTGGTGGTGGCATTAAGGCAAATCAGCATCGTGTTTGGATTGTTTATGGGGATTTGGTTTCTGTCTGATAAATGGCATCTCACCCGAGGGCTTGGCGTCACTTCGATCGTGGCGGGGATCATTCTTGCGTTGACGAACTGACTCATATTGATGGAAGAAAAAGGCAGCGACTCAGGCCATCGCTGCCTTTTTCTTTTTTAGTTTTTGGGGAAGGGGTAGGAGTATAAGCGACGTCAGAAACGTAATTGAGCGCCGAACATCACGCCACCGGAATCAAAATCACTGTTCTTTGAGTACACATACTCAGCATTCAAACCAAAGTGCTTGTAGCTCCATCCTAATCCTGCTGCCGCTTCGCCACCAACGCTAGTGTGTTCAATGTTTCGGCTCTGTCCATTCACCTTGTAAGTGTACTCAAGGGTGTAGAGCGTCATACCTGCTTTACCGTAAAGTTCGAAACCAGCACCAAGTGGATAGCTGGCATAGCCGCTTAATCGTGGGCCAGAAAAGCTCGTGTCGGTAACCTCTGAAATTGGGCTTAACAGCGTTGAGCCAATACCATCAAACGCCCCTTTGAAGCCCGCTTCAATCCCGAAGTTTTGGGTCGGCATGTATCGGTAATAAATTTCACCAAGAAACATATCACCGGATTCTTCACTTGCGGGGGCGTCATAGCTTACACCGCCATAACCTAGGTTCGTACCTATGATGTGCTGGCTTGTACTAGCGTTCGCCGATAGGGAAAGAGTCGACAACACCAGAGCAGCAACGAATGAATAACGCATGAACGTTTCTCCTCAGCTTTTTAGCTTTTTAGCTTTTTTAGTTTCTTAGTACTTGTTCGAATGTTGCTTTGGTGTTGTCTAGCCATTCATAACGACGACGGTACATCGAACGTTTAGATCGCGACATACCTTCGATATCACGGCGCGGAGCATTCACTGTGAGTGAGTAGAAGTTGCGATCGTACTCAGTACCGCCAAGTTCCTTCCACAATGCATCGTAATCCGTTTTGATTCGTCCTTTACTGTAGCGCTTTGCCGCATAAGTGTGAGATTGGGTTTTCACTGCAAGAATGGTTTCAACGCCCCAAATCTGAGCTAGAAGATCTAGCAGACTGACCATCAAACTTTTTGGGCGTTGACCGTACAATTTACGAGTCAGCTTTTTGATTTTTTCATTGCTAGTTTCGTTGCTGCGTGGGCCTTGTAAGCCACCAATCATGATGCTGCGAGCGCCGTTCTCGTGTCCCAATGTGAACGACAGAGTATAGAAGTTGCCGTCTTCTTGGCTGTGTAATACCAAGCTCATGTCGCCTTCTTTTTGGTAGCGAGCTTCATAAACCAATCTGACCGTATAGAGAATATCCTCGATCTCAAAGGTCATCAGAGTGAGTCCCTTAGCATCGGTATAGATCTGTTTCATTAGATCAGGCGAGACGAGTTCCGACACTGTGTTGTAGTGATCAACCACAAGCGCTGAGCGATCAATAGCAGGGCTATTTTTTACGATGTATGGGCGAAATGGTTTTTCTAAGAAACGGAGAGTACGCGTACACAGCATCCCCAGCAGTGAAGCCTCAATGTTGTCTGCCAGATACTTAAATGACTTTCGATAGAACAACGCACGAGCAATGAACTTGATGCGGTATGTCCAGATTGGATGATAAATCTCAGCATACTCATCCGAGTAAATGGTTTTGCTGTGGTGAAGGATGGATTTATTCATGGTTATTTCACTCCAAACTCATTTCCAGTGATGTCGGTTCTGTCATGTGGCTGTGAGCGTTAGGTATCGAACGCAAAAAGGGAGAAAGCAAAGTGAGCCGTTCTTCACTCCAGCTAGACAGGAACTGGTTTTGAACAGTGTTCTTTTGCTGAGGATTCTATGAGAAAAGCGTGGCGAGGTATTGTAAGGCTTGGTATGAGAGTGTCAGGATTCGCGGTCAGAGCGCGTACAAGAGAGAAGCATCGTGTCATATCCAAAACGCACTTATTTATAGCGATTAGATATATTAAATCCGATAAGAAAAAATTTAGACGGTATGATTAAGCTATCGAGAAAAGCTAATCTACGGATTTACTTAGTTTTTTATTAAAAGCAAAAGCCAAGCCTAACAGTAAATTAAAAATAAAATGGAAATTAATTAAAGTTTTTCTGAAATTAATCTGACTCGCTATAGGTCTCTATACGTACCCTACATTAATCGAGTATTTGGAACTCGATATTTAAAAGGTAAGTAAGGAGCACATTATGAAACGTTTAATCACTCTAGCAAGTCTTATCGCATTAACCGCTACTCCAATCGCTGCTATTGCTGGTGGTTACCAATGGACTAATAACAGCAGAACCATTCACGGTAATGTTGTCGACAGTAAACAAGCCGCTTACGACATGGGCTTTGAAATGATTAAGAACTATCAAAGCAAGTCGTCAGCACAGCTAAGAGACGAATTCAAAAGCTCATTTGATATCGTAGACCGCCAGTCTTTCTCTATTACTAATGCGAAAGTAACAGTAGATGAATTCCTGCAAGATAACGGTCAAATCGCATACCAACCAATATTGAATGTGAAATACGAATACCGCATGCGTGAACCTGGTAATCGTTAATTAATTCATTCGCTAGCATTTATAACTCTATTTCCTGTTTAATCCTTGTTGTATATTCGTTCTATTATTTTTGGGGAGCATTTGCTCCCCTTTTTTATTATTAAATATATATTTTTGATGAATGTGTTTCTTAAATATAATATCTCATAAATATTTTCTAACGCTCAGCGTAAGTTTTTCTAGCTCGTTGAATATTCGGTAGGTTTGTAAAGTGGTGACAAAGCACGGTTGTGTGCGTCACTTTTACAAAGGATATCGAATGACTCACCCTTCATATTGGTTTAAGCAAGCGCTTGAAATTGAGCAGCCAGAAACCGCTAAACCACTTCAACAAAATACCCAAGCAGATGTCGCTATTGTCGGCGGTGGTTACACCGGCCTTTGGACTGCGATCATGATCAAGCAGCAATCGCCGGAAAAACAGGTGGTTGTGATTGAAAAAGGCTTGTGTGGCAGTGGTGCATCGGGCGCAAACGGCGGTTGTATGCTGACTTGGTCGACAAAGTTTCCGACCTTGAAACGCTTATTCGGTGAAGAACACGCCGCTTGGTTGGTAAAAGAGTCGGAACAAGCAGTGCTAGAGATTGACGACTTTTGTCAGCAGTACAACATCGATGCGCAATTATCATTGAAAGGGGTTTATTACACTGCAACCAATCAGGCTCAAACTGGGGGAATGCAGCCAGTTGTGGACGAGTTAAAGCGTTTAGAAGTGAACAGTTGGCGCCATTGCCAAACTGAGGAGTTAAGTGCCAATGCAGGCTCGCCGCGCAATATAGAAGGTTTTCACTCTCCAGTAGCAGCCAGCGTTCAACCAGCTTTATTGGCGAGAGGATTAAGGCGCGTCGCAATAGAATTGGGTGTTGAGATCTATGAGAATACGCCGATGACGCGTTTAGATTATGGAAAACCTGCCACTGTCTGTACACCTAAAGGAAATATTCAAGCGCAGCAGGTGGTGTTGGCATTAAACGCATGGATGGTGGAGCAGTTTAAGCAATTCAAAAGCAGTATTGTGGTGGTCTCTTCCGACATGGTGATCACCAAACCGCTTGGTGACGCGCTATCTCAATCTGGTTGGCAGGCCGGTTCTAGCGTGTTGGATTCACGTATCTTCGTCCACTATTACCGAGATACGCCAGATGGCCGTTTGATGTTGGGGAAAGGCGGCAATCAGTTCTCTTTCAACAACCAAGTCAACGCAATGTTCAACAAGCCAACACGCTATCAAGATCTGCTGCGTAAGTCGTTCGATAAGCTGTTCCCGCGTTTGAAAGGAGCAGAGTTCGCTTACTCATGGACGGGCGGTTCAGACCGCTCCGCAACTGGTTTTCCATTCTTCGGTGAGTTAGATAACCAAAGCAATATCTTTTATGGCTTTGGTTATTCGGGTAACGGGGTAGCGCAGACTCGAATGGGCGGAAAGATCTTATCTTCGTTGGTATTGGGAATCGAGAATGAATGGACGAAAAGCGGTTTAGCCAAAGGGCCGTTGGGGCATTTCCCGCCAGAGCCATTTCGATGGACGGGAGCGATGATGGTACGCAACGCGGTACGTCGCAAAGAGGAAGCAGAAGATAACGAGCAGACGCCATTCATCTGGGATAAGTGGCTAGCAAAACTCGCGGGACCAGCAGGCAAAGCGGATAAGCTCGACTAAACTGAATATTTTGATCGCAAACGGATAGGGAAGAAGTGAAAGTGTTAGAGGCACCTCTTCCCTTTGTGTTAGCCTCAGTCTTTCAAGCTCAGATGCAAAAGGTGAGTAATAAAATGAAAGTATTCAGCAACTTTGACAGCGGCAGCATTCACGTAGTGAAAGCGGACGACAAAAACGACATCCAACTCAAAATTCCTAACGACAACATGTCGGAATTCTACCAGTGGTTCCACTTCCGTCTAGAGACAGAAGCCGAGCAATCACACACCATCAAACTTCTTGATCTTGCGAAATCGGCTTACCCAGAAGGTTGGCAAGGTTACGACGTGGTTGCGTCTTACGATCGTGAAGAGTGGTTCCGAGTACCGGCAGAGTTCGATGGCGACACGCTGACTTTCACTGTTATCCCTGAGCGCAGCTCAATTTACTTCGCGTACTTTGCACCTTACACGTACGACCGTCACCTAGACCTGTTACACATGGCACAAAGCGCGCACCACTGCCAACTAGAGACGCTTGGTCATACGCTAGATGGCAATGACATGAGCTTGCTAACTTTCGGTGAGCCAGAAGAAGGCAAAAAGAAAATCTGGATGATTGCACGTCAGCACCCAGGTGAGACGATGGCGGAATGGTTCATGGAAGGCATGATCCAACGTCTGCTTGATGAGAACGACACGGTTGCGCGTGCATTGCTTGAAAAAGCAGTACTTTACGTTGTACCAAACATGAACCCAGACGGCGGTGTGCGTGGTCACCTACGTACTAACGCGGTTGGCGTAAACCTAAACCGTGAGTGGCAAACGCCATCAATGGAAAAGAGTCCTGAAGTTTTCTTGGTTCGTGAGCGCATGCTAGAAACTGGCGTTGATATGTTCCTAGATATTCATGGTGATGAAGCTATCCCGTACAACTTCGTGGCGGGCTCTGAAGGTATTCCTTCTTATGACGAAGGCATGGCTGAGTTGGAAAACGCGTTTAAACAAGCACTTCTGACGATTACGCCAGAGTTCCAAGACGAGATCGGTTACGACAAAGATGAACCGGGTAAAGCGAACCTAACCGTTGGCTCTAACTGGGTGGCAGAGCAATTCAAGTGTTTGTCTTACACGATTGAGATGCCATTCAAAGACAATAATAACCATCCAGACCCTCTATACGGTTGGTCTCCTGAGCGTAGTGTCTTGTTTGGACAGGATGTTTTGGCTGCAACATTGGCGGTCTCTGACAAAATTTAACGCAATTCGTTCACAGCCCGTACTTTACGGGCTGTTTTTTCTGCCACTATTCTTTTCACGTTCTCTATTGACGAACTACTTTCTAAGCGCTTTAAACAAAAAATCTGCAATATCTGATGGTTATCTGAGTATCGATAAGAATTTTTTGTCGTGACGACAAAAATAATGATTTATTTTAGAGATGGTTATTCTGTTAAAGTCCGTTTCGAGATTCTTGTCACAAAACTCATATCATCTCATAGGGTTACCGATCCAGAGTTTGCGGTTGAAGTAGGCACAGCCGATTAAATTACTTTTTAGTTGCTATGTGATTACAAGATAGAATCCGGATAATTTTCGTCCCGGAATCTTGTACCTACAGAGGTTTGCTCATCGTTATCTCTCACTCCTGATGTGCTGGTTAAAGGCGTCAGTGATATCGTGGCAGATAGGTGCATCAAAATTCCAACCAACGCTCTTAATGGATGAATCCCGATTAAGGCGTCGCATGATGATGCGTTAATAGAGATTGTTGGCGTAGTTTTTAATCACTTGAAAACAGTGTAGGTTCTGAGTTTCCTAAAAACAGATTTTTCTGGGGAAAGTAATCGGGTCGCCTCGCATAAAGGAAAAATAATGAAAAAGATCGCTCTTGCAGTGGCTACCGTTCTAGCTGGTGGCGTAATGTCGAATGTTGCTCTTGCTGATACATACATCGGCGGCAAACTTGGTTACAACGCTCTAAACGACGCATGTCACCTAGACGCTCCATGTGATGACGACAGCTTCGCAGCTGGTATGCACATTGGTTACAACTTCAACGAATACGTTGCAGCTGAATACGGTGTTGATTACCTAGGTAACTTCACAGCTAACTTCAACAAAGCTGGCCTAAACACAGTTGACGGTGACCTATGGGCGCTAACTCTAGCTCCTAAGTTCAACCTTCCTCTAACTGATTCTTGGAACCTATTTGCTAAAGTAGGTGCTGCATACATGATGGCTGGTGACGAGAAAGATTTCGTACCAACTGGCTCTCTAGGTGCTGAATACCAAATCAACTACAACTGGAGCCTACGCGCTGAGTACCAACGTTACCAAGACATGTCTGATGACATCATCGACGACATGGATGCTGACTTCTTCGGTATTGGCTTCAACTACAAGTTCGGTTCTGAGCCAGTAGTTCAAGAAGAAGTAGTTGAAACTCGTCCAGCGACTCGCATCGTTGAGAACGAATACCCAGCTCAAACAGTAACAGTACAATTCGGCCTAGAAAGCGCTGAACTACAAGACGCTTCTGCGTTCAACGGTACTGTAGAGCTAATGAACACTTACCCACAAGCTCAAGTTGAAATCAACGGCTACAGTGACACAACTGGTTCTGAAGCTTACAACCAACAGCTAACTGAGAAGCGTGCACAAGCAGTTGCTGATCACTTCCAAGCTGAAGGTATCGCTGCAGACCGTATGACTGTTAAAGGTATGGGCGAAGCTAACCCAGTAGCTAGCAACGAAACTCGCGAAGGTCGTGAAGAGAACCGTCGTGTAGAAGTTGTTGTTCCTGCGTTCCAATACCAAACTGAAGAAGCTGCTCAATAATTCATTATTGAATCAGTAACTTTAAAAGCCAGCGTCTGACGCTGGCTTTTTTGTTTCCCCTTCATTTATCTGTCACAGCTCCGTCATAGTATTTTCTTACTTGTTCGTCTGGAGCCTGATATGCAAAACCTACCGCCACTCAATTCTCTCAAAGCGTTTGAAGCAACCGCTCGATTGCAAAGCTTTACCAAGGCGGCAGAAGAGCTCAATGTCACCCGTGCGGCGGTCAGTCAGCAAGTTAAATCCCTCGAAGTGTACTTAGACGCCACCTTGTTTGAACGCAATGGTGCTCAGCTCAATCTCACTCAAGCTGCTCATGATTATTTACCTGTGGTAAGTCACGTCTTTCAGAGTCTTTCTGCAGCAACCCAACATCTTTTCTCTCGACAAAAGCAGGCGCAGTTAACGTTACACGTGGCACACAGCTTTTGCTCTCAATGGCTAATGCCGCGACTGGCGGATTTTCATCGCCAACATCCTAAAGTGAGTTTTAAAGTCTCTACCACCGCCAACGCAATGCCGAGCAACAGTGATATCGCTGATGTGGAGATCATTAATGGTTATGGAGATTGGCAGTCACAACAAGCCATTCAACTGACGCAAGAAAACTGGATTGTGGTGGCAAGCCCTGGCTTTTTGCATCTTAATCCCATTTCTCACTTATCTGATCTTGCTCGCTTGCCTAAGTTAGCTACGGGAGGCTACCAAGAAACGTGGCAGGGTTGGTTAGCGTATCAAGGTGTTGAATGTAAAGGGGTGAAGCTCACAGGAGAGTTTGAACATTCTTTGTTGGCGATTGAAGCTGCGGTGAATCAACTGGGCATTTTGCTTGTAAGAGACTTATTGGTCGAGGACCATCTTCAGCAAGGATCGTTGGTGCAAATCGGAGATTGGTCGATGCCAAGTCGAGGTGCGCATCACATGATTGTTCGCGGTGAAGAAAGGCCGCACGTGAAAGCATTTATCGAGTGGCTAAGGCAAAGTCTAGAAGCGCAATTTTAGGGCTCAATCACAAGACGGAAACGAACTGCGATTTATCTAACAATCTGAAACATTATCAGCCTCCATGAGTAAAGTTCGGGTGCTAAGATGACGAAGTACGTTTCATGTCGTCATCACTCACAGAGCGCACGCTCTGAGCATCAAGGAGCTGTAATGGAAGCGTTAGAAGGTGGCAGAGAGAATGCCATTTATCGAAAGGGAGAGCTCGTTAGCCGACCTGCCAGTCATTGGACGATGACGGTTCATCAATTACTCCAACATCTTCACAGCCACGGTTTTACTGCGTGTCCAAAAGCCGTCTCCATTGAGGGAGGAAAAGAGCTGCTGACTTTCGTTGAAGGCGAGACTTACAATTACCCGCTAGAAGGGCCAATTAGCTCGCTCATGGCGCTGAAATCCGCCGCTAAACTACTACGTCGTTTTCACGATGCCTCTGAAAGTTTCCTCAAGCTCAATACACAAGATGTCCATCACTGGATGCTGCCTTCACGCTCTCCAAAAGAGGTGATTTGCCATGGCGATTTTATGCCTTATAACGTTGCGTTAGAGGGCGATGTTGTTGTGGGAGTATTCGATTTTGATACCGCTCATCCAGCACCTCGAATTTGGGACATCGCCTTTTCTGTGTATGGCTGGGCACCGTTCAAAACTGATGAAGACGACAAAATGGGGACGCTTGAGGAGCAAATTCGCAGAGCTAAGATCTTTTGTGATGCTTATGGCTGTACTCGATTAGAGCGTGAAGAGTTGGTTGAGGTAATGACGTTGCGTTTGACGGCGTTGGTAGACCACATGCGGTCAATGGCTGCAAATGGCGATGCTCAGTTCCAAGCTAATATGGAGGACTGTCACCACACCGCTTACTTGCAAGATATTGAATACATTAATAAGCATCACCAAGCCATTACGCTCGGGGTACTCGGTGAAATCAAATTTTAATCTGGCTTTGAATGCTGCTTAATGATGGATTGAATCACATCAAACAACCATTGATTTTGTGGGTCATGCTGCTGAGAACGTCGGCAACTCATCACAAAGCTCACGCCAAGTTCCAGCCCGTTTGGTAGCTCGATACTGCGACATGATTCAGGAACGTTACCACTCATGGTAATACCGAAATGGTCGGTGTTCATGATAATGCTGTGAATCATCGCAGGGTGCTCAATCTCAACTTTGGGCTCAACGTGAAAACCGATGTTTCTTAATCGATCCAAAAGCGGGTATTTGTGATCGTTCCAGCCCGGTGTTTTGAACAGAACAAAGGTGTAATCGCTCAAAGATTGAAAATCTTGTGCTGGGTGATCTTCTTTCACAAAAAAGACAGCTTTCCCTCGACCCAGTTCTTTTTGAGCGATGGATTGAGGTAGGTCTTCATCAAAGTAGTGAATAGCAATGGCATTTTCACCTTCAATGATGCGATTGCGCGCATCTGCCCCCCATCTTAAAAAGGCATAACTGGCGTGTGGTGCTTGCTTGAGTAGTTCGAGATAAAGCTTGTCACCGAATCGATCCCAAAACAGTGTGTTGGCATAGATGGCAACCTCGCCCGCAAATAAATCTGGTGAGAACTGCTGTGGCTTAATGGCGTCTGCACTGGCGAGGATCTGTTCGAAGTGAGGCATGTTGGCTTCAATAAACGAGGTCGGCTCAAAGCCATTTTTGGTTTGAATGAACAAAGGATCGTCCAGTTGCGCTTTCATCTTGGTTAAGTTCTTACTGATGGCACCTGAGGTTTTTCCCATCGACTCTGCCACTAAACGAACGTTACGCAGCTCATACATGCGCTTTAATACCAAGACGTTTTGCATATCTAGATTCATTGTCATTCTTTTACTCCAGCCAACGTTGCCACGGCATCATAACTCCGCCTCTCATAAAAAAAGACAGGGGATGGTCAATTCTAAGTTTATGGCAGAAAAGCATTTTTTGGCCGAGGATTTCCATTTGGTAAATTCGGGTTTTCCTCGTGCTACTTTGGAACTGTTGCTACAGTTTCTTCATCGAAACGATGTACCACAAATAATCGAGGTGACGTATGAAAAAACTAATCGCACTAGTAGGCTTAATGGCTTGTTCAATGAATGTAGCATTCGCTGGCGATGGCTCATACACGGGTACTATTGATATGGCTACTAGCCAAACAAACCAAGTTAATGTGGAGCGCGCGGATTCTAACCTGACTCTTAAAGGTCGTAATGACGCTACTTACGGTGGCGTGATGATTCAAACAGACGCTTCTAAGCAACCGATTCAATTGCGCGGCCGTCGCGACTAAGTAATCGAAACCATCCCCCGCTTTCAATGCCGTGTCTAACGCGGCATTGTTGTTTCTGGGTAATAGCAAGCCAAATTCAACAGAAATCTTTGATAGTTTTTGTTTATCGATAATTTTAAATTAATTGTTGAAATCTTAATTACCGTTTTTGTGTTTCTAAGTGATATTGATTCTCATTTGAGTGGACGTATGATTCTTCTCATCGACTAGAGAGGAATATCGCTATGAGCAAACCTAATGGCGATGTTGATTCAGTATTTATCCGCCAAGCTAGGTATCGTCACAGGCAAAAACCTAGCAGAGCATCTACGTGACCACTTACCAAACAAATGGGCGGTGGGCTTCTACTGGATCCAAGCTGAAATCATCGCGATAGCGACAGACCTTGCCGAGTTTATCGGTGCAGCAGTCGGCTTTCAGTTGGTGTTTGGTATTAGCTTAATGGAAGGTGCGATGATCACTGCGGTAGCAACCGTGATGATTTTGATGCTTAACCAGAAAGGTCAAAAACCGCTAGAAGTCGTGATTGGTTCACTTTTGATGTTGGTGGCGGTTATCTACATTGCTGAACTGTTTTTTGCGCATCCTGCGGGCGGTGAAATGGTGAAAGGTCTGCTAACCCCAACCTTTACTGATTCGCATCAAATCTACCTTGCTGCGGGTATTCTAGGCGCGACTGTAATGCCTCACGTGATTTATCTTCATTCTGCTTTGTTCAAAAACAGCTATGGCGAAAGCACCAAAACTCGCCTTCGTACCACTCGCTTTGATGTGTTGATTGCGATGGTAATTGCAGGTTTTGTGAATATCGCGATTGTGGCGATGGCCGCTGCCGTGTTCCATTACTCAGGCAACCAACATGTGGCAGAAATTGAAACGGCATACATGACGCTAACGCCATTGGCAGGTAAAGCCGTATCTGTGTTGTTTGGTGTCTCGTTGATTGCTTCAGGCTTGTCTTCTACCGTCGTTGGCACAATGGCAGGTCAGGTGGTGATGCAAGGCTTTGTGCGCTTCTCTATTCCAATGTGGGTACGACGCTTTATTACTATGGCACCTTCGTTTGTGGTGATTGGTTTAGGCATGAACACCACCGATATCTTGGTGATGAGCCAAGTGGTGTTGAGCTTTGGTATTGCGTTGGCGATTATCCCATTGCTTATCTTTACCAACAGCGAACGCTTGATGGGTGAGTTCAAAAACAACAAATGGGTCTCTTACGCAGGTATGGTTATCGTTACTTTAGTACTGGCACTCAACGGCTATCTGATGGTTACCTTAACCGCTTAATGATTTCTCCCTCCTTTTCTCTGTCGATAAAAAACGGAAGCCACTTGGCTTCCGTTTTTTATTTGATGCTGAGAGAGAATTAGTTTTGCTCAACCACTTCCAATTCAGCTTCACTTTGTTTTGCCGCTTCAAGCATCTTACGAATGATGAACGATGCACCTAATGCGATAGCCACCATGACAACCGCTAGGATAGTCAGCAGTTGGAAGTAATCACCGTAAACGTGCTGTACGATTTCTTGTGTGATCTCTTGGCCTTTCTCTAGTGCGATAGATGTAGAGAACGCAGCACCAACGATACCACTCAGTGCGATTGCTACAGAGAACAAGCTTACTGAGAAGTTTTCGATGTGCTTAGGTGCCACAGATAGAATGAACGCAACAACCATTGAACCTACGATAACTTCCGCAATTGCTTGGAAGAAGTGAATCGCTAGGAAGATTTCAGGCATGATGATTACGTCTTCGCCAACAGTCGTTACTGCGAACGTTAGGATGCCGAATGCGATAGCGGTTAGCACGAATGCCAATGCAATCTTAGTCGCTGTTGATAGGTGAATATCGCGTTTTTCTAGCATACCAAAGAAGCCTGCAACGATAGGGCCACCAACCATACACCATAGTGGGTTCATTGCCATTGCTGCTTCAGGCTCTAGTGGGATGAAGCCAAACAGAGAACCTTTCAGAGTGTTGATCGCTACCATGTTCATAGAAGTCATCATTTGACCGTAGTAAACGAAGAAACACGTGGTTAGGAAGGTAACGATTAGGATAGTACCCATCTTCAATGATTCCGCTTTGCTTGCTTTCAACATCAAAGAAACAAAGTAAAGAATCGCTGCACCGCCGATGGCGTAAACGATGTTTTGACCGATATCCATGTTAGAGAACATGAAGAATACCAGTGCAATCATCGCCGCTGAGATAATCGCGAAGAAAATCCAGTTCTTCATGCTAACGCTTTGACGATCCAGATCAGAAGCAACGCCAACCAAGCCTTTGCGGAACACAAGTAGCATTACCAATGCGGCGCCAGCCATCACTGCTGAAATAGTGAAACCACCATTAAAGCCGATGATAAGCACAATCATAGGGAACAAGTATTGGCCTAGGAAAGCGCCAACGTTGTTCACTGAGTAGTTGATTGGGTAGCCTTTCTCGAAGTCTTCTTGTGACTTAAAGGTACGTTTGTACAAGCTAGGGTAAGAAGGAGACATCAAACCACGACCGTAACTTGCTAGCGCGATACCACACATTGAAAGTGGTACGTTGGTTGCCGAAGCACCAAGAACAAGCAGTACGTAGCCAGATGCGAATGCTAAGAAGGCAATCGATAGAGAGCGGTAAGCACCTAAAAATTTGTCAGCGATAAAGCCGCCAGCAATCGCAAATAGAGGGCCAATCGCCGAAAATGCACCGACGATCATCATGGTATCAGCTTCGTTGTAATTCAGATCCTCTAAGAAGAAACGCGTCAGACTGACTAACACGCCGTAAAATGATAAGCCAAACATCATTTGGCAGAACATCATAGATTTATTTAGTTTATTCCACATAATTAAATACTCACTATTGCGAGAAAGGTAGTTATTATTTCTGTTAAATGTTACTTAAACGCTATGTTACATATTGAAACAATTGTCGCATAAAACGAAATTAATACACTAAAATTTCTAATGCGAAACGTTTGCCTCGCTAATGTGTTGTTCTAGATCAACTGAAAATTATGTGAATAAATGACTAAAAAATAACAATTTATAAGACTATTATTCTTTTGTGTTTTTTAAGGTTTTGAAAAGTCGCTGAATTAATAAGCAGAATGAAGAGAAGCAAGAGGCAGGCTGATTTTTATACACGAACAAAGGCGTTGGCGGAATTTTGTCCGCCAACAATGAAAAATATTAATTAGCAAAAACTGATATAAAGTATGCTATTCGCATGGTGGAGCCATATGAATCACCGCGAGTCCACCAAGTGATGTCTCACGATATTTCTTATTCATGTCTTTGCCCGTCTGATACATGGTTTCGATAACTTTATCTAATGAAATAAGGCATTTGCTGGTGCGTTTCAGTGCCATGCGTGATGCGTTAATGGCCTTCATCGCGCCCATCGCGTTTCGCTCAATACACGGCACCTGAACCAAACCGCCAATCGGGTCACAAGTCATGCCGAGTGAGTGCTCCATGGCGATCTCTGCGGCAATACATATCTGCTCATTGCTTCCTCCACGCAGTGCCGTTAAGCCTGCGGCCGCCATCGAAGAAGATACGCCGACTTCGCCTTGGCACCCGACCTCTGCCCCTGAGATGGAAGCGTTGGTTTTGTACAAGATGCCAATCGCCCCCGCCACGGCTAAGAAGTCTTTCAATTGCTTGTTATCGAGCTCCTTAATGAAGCGATGGTAGTACATAAGCACGGCAGGAATAACACCAGCAGCGCCGTTGGTTGGCGACGTCACTACTTGACCACCTGCGGCGTTCTCTTCACTTACAGCAAAGGCAAACAGGTTAATCCAATCCATGATCTCCATTGGGTCGTTCTCTACTGCCGCATTGGCTTCGAGTTTTTTGAGTAGGTTTGGCGCTCGGCGCGTTACGTTCAACCCGCCTTCGAGAATACCTTCGGTATCAAAGCCTCGTTGCATGCACAGCGACATCACTTTCCAGATCTGTTCGGCTTTTTGATCGATCTCTTCCTGTTCACGGAAGGCACGCTCGTTTTGCAGAATCATTCCACCTAGGCTGAATCCGTTTTGCTCCGCTTTTTCTAGCATTTCATCGGCGGATTTGAATGGGTAAGGTACCTGTACTTCCGCTTCGGAACTGCCATTTTCCAACTCGGCTGCGGTTGCAATAAAGCCACCACCGATAGAGTAGTAAGTTTCAAACGCCACCTGATCACCAGCAGCATCATAAGCCGTGATGGTCATGCCATTTTCATGAAGGGGAAGGTTATCACTGTGGAAGACAATATCGTGTTCATAGCTAAACACGATTTCATGAACACCTGCGACCGAGAGTGTGCCATGTTCAATGGTATGTTGCAGTGCACTCTTGGCGCTGGTTATTTTAATGGTATCGGGCTTATTGCCCATCAAACCAAGGACGGTGGCCCGGTCTGTATGGTGGCCTTTGCCAGTCAGCGATAAAGAACCGTAAAGGTCAACTTGCACCTTATGCACTTTCGCCATAGAGTCGCTAAGTAATTGAGTGAAATGGTAACCTGCGAGCATTGGGCCATTGGTGTGGGAACTGGATGGACCGACACCGACCTTAAAAATATCGAAAATCGACAGCATAATTGACTTCCTTTCTCTGCGGACCTTTGTCCAGGTCTCTAGAACGACATTGTTAATTAGATGTTAATTCCTGAAAGAGTATTGGCAAAGCAAATTTTTGTATACAAATTGTTCGCTAAAGTATGAGTAATTGAGATCTGGGTAATGAAGTTAAACAAGGTAGTGATCATTCTAGGTAAGCGCTTAGTGCACGATCAGTTGAGTGCTGAAGGCCGATCACGCGTGGAAGCGCTGTTGAATGTTTTAAACGAATTTTGCTTTGAGACGGCTGCCTTGGTTTTTTGTGGCGGTGTGACTCAAGGACAAACCGTCTCAGAAGCGGATGCGATGTACCGCTACTTTTGCCAGTTAGCCAAGGTTAGGGAAATCGATTTTCCAGAGCAGCAGGTCATCATCGAGAATCGTTCACTCAATACGGTGCAGAACATGCAAAATGCCGCTGCGGAATTATTGATAAGTGGTCTTTGCGAGGCGGGGCAAACCATTGAAGTCACATTACTCTCCAATGACTATCACCTAGAGCGCATCATCGAGATTCAAACCTTAATGGATGAACAAGGCTTATTGCGCGTGCTGAAGTCGCGTTGTGCGGACATGGGGGTAAAGCTCAATATTCCACTCGATCTCTCGCATCATGTGAGTGTGCCTTACCCCAATACAGGTGTTTTAGCGGACGCATTTCTATTGTTTGATGAACTCACGACTTACCGCGTGTATCTAGAGGGAGTCAAGCGTGGTGCCTTTGAACGTGATCTCGCTGAGGTACGAGCAAAGCCCTTAGCCATTGGCCTTGGTGCGATAGAAAAGTTTCAAGCGCTCGATTTAGAGCCTGAAGTGTTAGGGCAAATTGCAGATATGAAAAAGGCCATCGAAATGACGGCCTTTGATGATTCAGTGGTTGCAGCAGAGCAAGCGTTAGCAGTGTTTCATCCGATATTAACGACGTTGAACCTGCAACTTGACCCCGAAGCGAATGGCTAGTTAAGCCACTTCAACTTACTGACGCTTAAGTTCGCGACGTGTGCGTACGGCACTTAGCGCGATTAGGCTGTAACACAGCAGCTCCATGCCTTCTTCCGAGATGTTTTTCACATCGCGTACATAGTGCTCGCCCATTACGTGTTGCCAGAAGCTACCCATGCCGTACAGGCGAGAGAACACCAACAACAAGATCACCGAGCCGATAAGTAGCTTCATGTAAGGTGATTGTAGAATGGTTGCCATTTCGTTTACCGTGCCTTTACCGCCTTGGTACGCTTTTGCACAAGCCAGTGCAGTTAGTGCAAGAGCAGGGAAGACCCAAGAACCGTGGTGAATCATGTCGAACCAGTAGTCCATTTCACGGATCATCAATACCGCAAAGAACCCAGCGATCAAGATTGCCGCGTGTGATACATGGCTTTCTTGTTTAGAAATGCGGAAGAAAGACCAAGACGCCACAGCCAACATGATCAGCTGTAAGGTTTCCGTAACAGAGGTTTCCCCCAAGCTTGAACCGAGTAAAACGTAGTCCACACGGATACTTAGGTTTACCAAAATACTAAGCGCAATGATGGTCAATGTACTTAACATCGATTTGTAGATGATGCGCTTTGACTCTTCAGTAATCACATTGGTTTGTGCCGATTCGGCTTGTTTGACTGTATCTGTTTTCATCCTGACCACCCGCTCCCGTAAAAAATGTGGGAAAAACGTGAAATTTCGTGATGTGCGCGAGAAATTTTATTGACCAAGTGGAAAGTAATGTCGGGGAAATGTCAGGAGTAAAACGCCGTTCGATATCGTGTCGCTATGCGGTAAGGCCGATGGATAAAGGGGTAAGTATCAGAAAGTAGGGAAATTTACGGTAAACAAAAAGGAGCTTAACGCTCCTTTGTTGATAAATTTGTAATCTTAGATTGCGTAAATGTTAATATTGTTTACGACTCGCCATCTTCTTTGTGGTTGTTGCGGTAGTATTCCCACTGCTCAAAGCGCTCGTTTTCAGACAGTTGACAGTAAGTTACGCGTTCACCATTTTCCGTTACTGTATCTAGCTCGCCGCCTTGCTGTACGCAGTATACCGCTGCTGGGTTTGCTGCTGATGTGTATTCATTTGAGCGAGTTGCACCGTCATAAGTTGAGCAACCTGCCAACACCATCGCTGCTGCCACTGCCGTTACTAAAGTTGTCTTTTTCATTCTTGATCTCCGCATGGGATTAACGAGTAGTGTGTTGATTATAGGAGAGTTTCAGAAAAATATTGTCTTATGTTTGTTAAAAGCACGACGCTTGTAAGGGAATTCTGTGCAATTTTAGAATTTGCTCACTGTTCGCCTATATTTGTTTCAGACGTGCTCAAATTGAAACTTGGGAATGCGCATGAATTTCGGTAGTATGCGCGCAAAACATTCACAGCGGATTCTGCGATGAGACATTTGAAAACCACCACGCACCCAGACATCGAACATCTGGATGACAAAATCATCTTCCAACGCAATGCGGCGCGCGCCATTGTATTAGACGGTGAAGATGTCCTGCTTCTTTACACAGAGCGTTACCACGATTACACACTGCCTGGCGGTGGCATCGATGACGGTGAGGATGTGATTGCAGGTTTAGTTCGTGAGCTGGAAGAAGAAACCGGTGCGAAGAACATTCACAACATCAAGCCTTACGGCATCTTCGAAGAATTTCGTCCTTGGTACAAAGACGATGCCGATGTGATGCACATGACGTCATACTGCTACACGTGCAAAATTGACCGTGAGCTAGGTGAAACGGCTTATGAAGATTACGAAGTGAAGAACGGCATGCGTCCAGTTTGGATGAATGTTCACGACGCGATCGCGCACAATGAAAAGACGATGGCGGAAAGCCCGAAGAAAGGCATGAGCATTGAACGCGAAACTTTCTTGCTACAACTTATCGCAAAAGAGTTGCTGTAACCCTCCTCAGATCAAAATTGTAACTTCCAAGCAATAAAAAAAGTCCGAGCTCCCCCCCGGAACCCGGACTTATTCCAGACGCGCAAGCGAAGCGTCATCTCGATATTCTGTTTTTTGTATCAATCTGTGAAAACAATAGCGGCCTTATATTTATTGTGTAAATAATTAATAGGTCTAACTATTGGTTTTCACTTTATTTGCACACGTAATGTGATAGATATCTAGCCAATACACAAGTGCAAGTTGGTAAATTATCAGCAAACCACTGCTCTTTCTTATCTTTGAGATACATTACCGTAACTTTTAGGCACGCGTTTGCATCGAGATCACGAGTTTGCAAATTGGCAGAACAGGATCTTGTAATTTTACGTGCTTCTGACATTGGTGGAATTTAGTGAGAGTGTTCACAATTCCACGAGTGGGGGCAATCGACTAAGGTCTATAAGCGGTTCGGCGTAGATGGTGGAATGGTTTGCAAACAAAAGTAATGGCTGGAAAGAATCGGTACGCAATTTCTGTATGTTCACCAAACGTTCCAACGCATAAAAGCGATTGACGTATTGCTGAGTCTCTTCCGGCAAAGTAAGTGCCGTGAAATCTCGGCTGCCTGCTTTTTTGATGGCACGTGCAACTCGACCTTCACCTGCGTTGTAAGCAGCCAGAGTGAGCGCGATATCTTGATCAAACTTGTTATACAGAAATTCTAAATATCTGATGGCGGCTTGAGTGCTGGCTTTGGTATCAAAGCGCTCGTCTTGCTTATCGCTCACTTGCAAGGCAAAGCGCGTCGCTGTAGCAGGAATCAGTTGCCATAAACCGGCGGCATTGGCGTGTGAGATTGCTTTCGGGTAGTAGGATGATTCCAGCATGGGCACTAACACCAAGTTGGCGGGCAAAGACTTTTGCTTAAGCTGTTTGAAGATATGATCGAGAAGCGGGCTAACGGAATCGAGACGTTGGGTAATTTGCGTTTGATATGGCGCGAGCACTTGATATTGCTGGTCGATAGTGGCTTTATGCGGCTTGGCCATCGTCACTGGAGACAAGCACATCACGCACAAAACAAAAAAGCCCACAGCAATCGACCGGGATGGCGGTAGACTCTGCAGGCAAGGCGAGAATCGTTGTTTAGAACGAACGCTCTTCATAAGTGTGTTGCACAGGTTGTTTGAGTTGACTGACTAACTCTTGGAACGCTGCAGAGCTTTGGCCATTGCTCTGATTGTCCTGTTGGCATTGTTTCACCAAGGATTCCAACAGCGTCCATTGTTTTCTCGCTTGCGTACCAATCTTGGCGGGCAAGGCATTGAAAATACGATTCACACTGGTCTCATTACAAGGCAATCCGAGCTTACGCATTAACTGGCTTCTTTCGCTTGCAGAACGACCAAGCTGATTCAAAATCGGCATTTGTTTTTGAATGTTCTCGCTTAGTGCCTCACCATCGAACTTCAAATACAGTGCTTTTTGCTGCTGAATCAGCCCCAGCAATCGCTGGTAGAGTTTGATGTCTTCGGAAATAGAACGAACAAACTGCTGAATATGCTGTGATGCCGCCGTTGCCATGCATGACTCCTAATGCGCTGCGTTACTCGTGACCGGTGTGAAATTGCATTACTGCTTTGGATAATGCTTTGGTATCTAGATTCAGTTCACCACGTGCCAACGCATTGCGAATTTGCTCAACCTTTGCCATGTCTACGTCTGGCAGGGATTTCATTTCTGCTTGAGCACGATCGATCGCAGCCGTGTTCGCTTGGAATGCTGGCTCGTTAATTTTGCTCTGTGCGATGGTGTCGACTGGCTTTTTACTCGCCTGCTGGAATTTAGTTTGTGGGACATGACCGCCCGCGACTTTGTCGATTTTCATGCTGTTGTCCTCAATCATCATGTTCTAAATCGAATAGGCGACTAGGGTGTGATGAACATTAAATATTTATTTTTTGTACTCGAAGTTCACCTGCGCTGACGAGTGCCTAAATCGAAAAATGATAACCTGAGTCCAAAATCAAAACTGGGTATGCACCTGATTGAGCCCCGTTACGACAGCGTGTATCACCTTGCCAGAACTGGTGTTTTCTACCTCAATCTGCTGACCCTTCTTTCCTTGTTCTAAAGCGACACCCTTGGTGCTGGCACTAAATCCATCTTTGCTGGCGATGATGATCACTTCGTTGCCTTTCTCGATCAGTGGCGGCGA
Source organism: Vibrio owensii CAIM 1854 = LMG 25443 (assembly GCF_000817815.1). Classification (GTDB taxonomy): domain Bacteria; phylum Pseudomonadota; class Gammaproteobacteria; order Enterobacterales; family Vibrionaceae; genus Vibrio; species Vibrio owensii. The sequence continues at coordinate 76,738 of NZ_JPRD01000031.1, read as the reverse complement.
ACTTAGGTTGGTTGGGTCAATGATTTGACCTGCTCGAATACGGCGGGTGGTTTCAAGCCCAATGGCTTGGTTTGTTTTCGTGTAGAAATCGTCTTGGCGTGAAATCGTGCGTGTTTCTGATTTTAAGTTTGAGGCTGAGAGGGTTTCGTTGCGGTCGATTGTGCTGGTGGCGACAAGAACAGAAAGCGTCACCGCTGATTTGATTGTGACATTGATGCGCCATGGAGAGCTCACCGCTTCACAACTGACAGCACGCTTTAAATTACCAACAGGCAACGGGCGGTTATCACGTCCTGTGATTGCCAAAGGTACGTCACAAACCGGTAGATGATTGGCAGAACCTGGCACCCATATTTGATAATCGAGTTGGTAGTTTCCCCATTGACGTGAGTGTGCTATTTGCGCCACTTCTTGCTCAAACTGCTCGCCGACAATGGCTTTTAACTCGTCTGCGGTTAGGTTTTTCTCATTAGCTAAAGCACTGACTGAGCTTGCACTCAAAGCCAAACCGCAAAGCAGCATGATTGAGGAAAATCGACCTTTCCCCTTGGTTTGAATGGTTTCCGTAAACCGGAAGCGAGGCTTCCTTCCTTGTCTGTAATTCATTGATATATATAGCTAAATTTTATGGCATGCATCTTGTTTTGATCTTGGCGTATTCGAGCCGACTTTAAGGAAAGATGCATGGCGATCACATTCGAAAATGCGTTGGGTGTACATCCAGAGGCACTCAATTTTCGCGTTCAGCGTACCAAAGTCCTCGCCAGTAACCTAGCAAATGTTGATACCCCTGGGTACTTGGCAAAGGACCTAAGTTTCACCACCGTGATGAACCAAATGTCAGCGGGCAGTGTGAACAAACCGGTGCCGAAGTTTCAGGTTGAGGCGCAATATTCGGTGCCTTACCAAAACAGCAAAGACGGCAACACAGTGGAACTGGGCGTTGAACAAGCCAAGTTCACGCAAAACAACATGGACTTTCAAACCAGCCTGACGTTTCTCAACATGAAATTCAGTGGCTTGGCGAAAGTGATTGAGGGACGTTAAACATGTCATTTACTGATATCTATTCGATCACTGGCTCGGCGATGACGGCACAAACCGTTCGCCTGAACACGGTAGCCAGTAACCTTGCCAACGCCGACGCGGTGTCTGCCAATCCGGATGATGCCTACAAAGCACTCAAACCTGTGTTTGCCACTGTGTATCAAAAAACGCAGATGGCGACGGAAAACGGTGTTTATCCGAATGCGGAAGTGCGCATTGTAGATGTGGTGCAAAACGCGGGTCAGGCAGAAAAACGCTTCGAGCCTAACAACCCGTTAGCGAACGACGAAGGCTACGTGTACTACCCAGACATTGATGTGGTGTCAGAGATGGCCGACATGATGTCCGCAACGCGCAGCTTTGAAACCAATGTGGAAGTGCTGACGAATGTGAAAAGCATGCAGCAAGGTCTGCTTCGACTAGGGCAGGGTAATTAATGAGTCTCGCACAATACACAGCGCTCTCTTCTGACGCACCAGTCGCAACGACCGCCAGTGGCGATACTGGCGGCATTTCAGCGAACCCATCGGATATGAACAGCGCAACGTCACTGCAAAACGAGTTTATCTCGCTCATGGTGGCGCAAATTCAAAACCAAGATCCACTTAACCCGCTTGATGGCACTGAGTATGTCAGCCAGCTAGCGCAATTTTCGCAAGTTCAAAGTACTGAAAACATGTCGATGCTGATGCAAAACAGCATGGTATTGCTCGACAACATGCAGGTGCTTTCAACGGCTGGTTTGGTTGGTCAAACCGTGTACGTCTCTTCAAACGAGTTTGAACTTGGTGAAGGCGTGCAAAGTGGCAAGGTCGAGCTTGAACACGGTTCGAACCAAGTGACATTAGTCGTCAAAGATGAATTCGGCCAATCGACCAAAGTGCCTTTAGGTGCGCACGGTGCGGGTGACGTTGAGTTCTCGATCAATCCCGAAGAGCTTGGTTTGAAACCGGGTAAATACACCGTTGCGGTGGAAGTTCAAGAAGGGCAAAAGAGCCCAAATGTTTTGCTGGCAGGCACGGTTGAGCAGGTACGAATTCCTAGCTCAGGTGGCGCAGCACTGGTCAATGTTCAAGGCGTTGGCAACGTTCCTTTCTATCAAATTACTCAGTTTGGTGCTTAACCAAATAAGGAAATCAGAGGTTATTTATGAGTTTTAACATCGCACTTAGTGGTCTGGACGCGACCAACACAGAGTTAAACACCATCAGCCACAACATTGCCAACGCATCAACGTACGGCTTTAAAGGTGGCCGCACAGAATTTGCAGCGGTTTACAACGGCATGCAGCCTGGCGGCGTAGAAGTGGCGTCGATTTCTCAGAACTTCGATAAGAATGGTTCGGTGACAGGCACAGGCCGTGCAATGGACTTGGCGATCAACGGCAGCGGCTTCTTCGTGACGAAAGATCACATGGGGCAGATGCTTTACACTCGCGCCGGTGTGTTTGGCACTGATAAGAACAACTTTGTGACCGCAAATAACGGTGCCAAGTTGCAAGGTTACAGCGTAGACAACAATGCGAACCTTCAAACTGGCTCTGTTGGCGACATCAAAGTATCTACTTCTTCACTTAACGCAAAAGCGACCGACAATCTGGACTTTGTGGCGAACTTCGACGCAAGCGCAACGGCAGTCGACCAAGCGATTTACCCATTCGATTCTTCCGATCCAAACTCATTCAACTCTTCTTACACCACTAAGGTGTACGACTCACTTGGCAACTCGCACACGGTAACTCAGTACTTCACGAAGACATCAGATAACGAATGGCAAGTGAACGTGGAAGTTGACGGTGCACCAACGACGCCAGCAACGGCTCAAACGGTTCAATTCAATACTGACGGCACGCTAGCTTCTCCAACGGGTTCTTTTAACGTTGCATTTCCAGCTGCGGGCGCAAACGCAATGAGCATTGATATCAGCTTGAACGGTAGCACTCAGTTTGGCGCTGCGTTTGGCGTGAGCACTAACAACCCGAACGGTTACACCTCAGGTGAGCTTGCGGGCGTTCGAGTGGAAGACAACGGCATGGTTTACGCGACTTACACTAATGGCCAGTCTCAGCTGCAAGGTCAGGTTGTGCTTGCGGATTTTGCTAACACGCAAGGTCTATCGAAAGTGAGCGGCACGGCTTGGACACAAAGCTTTAGCTCTGGCGCGCCAATCATGGGTGTTCCGGGCACGGGCACATTGGGTGACTTAACACCGGGTGCGCTAGAGGGCTCTAACGTTGACTTAACCAGCGAGCTGGTTGCGCTTATGACGGCGCAGCGTAACTACCAAGCGAATGCGAAAACCATTTCGACCAATGACAAGCTGACTCAAGCTCTGTTCAACGCGGTGTAATGGGAGAGTCGCATGGATAGCTTGTTATTTACTGCCACGTCGGGTGCGAGTCGAGTTCTTAAGGCTCAGCACGTACGTTCGAACAACTTATCGAACGCTGACACCGCAGGTTTCCGTGCCGATATGGAACGCGTTCGCAGCGTTGAGCTACAAGGTGCGGGCTTTGATGGCCGTACAATGGTGGTGACCAACTCAGCCGCAACGCGTTTTGATTCTGGCGACATCATGAAAACCGGCCGCCCTCTCGATGTAGCGATCATGGGCGAGGGCTACCTCACCGTCGAAACGCCAATTGGCAATGAAGCATACACCCGAGCGGGCAACATCAAAGTCGATACCTTTGGCGCAATGAGCATCAATGGCTTCCCGGTTGTCGGTGAAAACGGTCCAATCGTTGTACCTAATTTTCAGAAGATTGAAATCAGTGAACGTGGCCGTGTTTCTGTGATTCCTCCGGGTGGTGGTGCAGAAGTGGAAGTGGGCACTTTGAAGATGGTGAAACCGCCAATCAACCAACTGCAAAAAGAGAGCGACAGCTTGCTACACAGCGTAGATGGTGTGCCTTTCCCTGCGGATGAAACGGTGCAGCTTTCTCCAGAGCACATTGAGGGCAGTAACGTGTCTGCCATTGATGAGTTGCTGAGTGTGATGTCGCTGACACGTAACTTCGAAATGCAAGTCCGCATGATGAAAACCGCAGAAACCTTGGCGCAAGCCGGAAACAAATTGATGGCGGCGAGATAACTCTTCCATAAAGGGATTCTCGTCCAAAGGAGATAACCAATGCATTCAGCATTATGGGTAAGTAAAACGGGCATGGCAGCTCAAGATACCAAAATGACTGCCATCTCTAACAACCTAGCGAACGTTAACACGGTCGGCTTTAAGCGTGACCGCGTGGTGTTTGAAGACTTGTTTTACAGCATTCAGCGTCAGCCGGGCGCGCAAGTCGACCAAGTGAATGAACTGCCAAGCGGTGTTCAGCTTGGTTCCGGTGTTCGCGTAGTCGGAACTCAAAAAGTCTTCACTCAAGGCAACACACAAAATACCACTCAAGAGTTGGATTTAGCGGTGATGGGGCAAGGCTTCTTTCAAATCGAAAACTCTGACGGTCAGATCATGTACACGCGTAATGGTCAGTTCCACATCAACTCAGAGGGGTTGATGGTCAACAGCCAAGGTTTGCCACTAGAGCCGCAAATTCAAATCCCAGACAACGCGATTTCGTTCTCTGTGGGTGTGGATGGCACGGTAACAACCACATCGGCTGACGATCCAACGCTTCAGCAACTGGGTCAAATCACGCTGGCGAAGTTCATCAACCCAGCCGGACTAGAAGCCGTTGGCGGTAACTTGTTCCGTGAGACAGAAGCAAGTGGCCCTGCGGATGAATTGATTGCAGGCGAAGACGGAGCGGGCAGCATCAAACAGGGCGCTTTAGAAGGCTCAAACGTGCAGGTAGTGGAAGAGATGGTCGACATGATCACCACTCAACGCGCGTACGAGATGAACGCCAAAGTTGTTTCTGCCGCAGACGACATGCTGAAGTTTGTCGCGCAATCGATGTAAGTAAGAAATTGGTGATGATGAAGGAAAAAGCAATGAAATGGCTTTCGAAGAGTTGGGCAGTTGCCGTCGTGTTGCTGGTGGGATGTGCAGGGCGTCAGGAGTTTATTCCACCTGAGCCAAACACAGAGGAATACGCGCCGCCAGTGCTGGATTACACCTTGCCAGAAGCCAAATCCGGCAGCCTTTATCGTCACCAATACACTATGACGTTATTCCAAGACCGCCGCGCTTACCGCGTGGGCGATGTCTTGACTGTGCAGCTTTCTGAAGAGACCGAGTCCAGCAAGAAAGCGGGCACTCAGCTTGGTAAAAGCTCTACCGTTGACTTTGCTACGCCAACCATTGGCACCAAAACCATAGATGAGTTGGGCGTGAGTATTGATGGCAGTCGTAATTTCGATGGCAGCGCATCTAGCTCGCAAGGCAACAAGTTACAAGGCGCGATCACCGTGACGGTGCATGAGGTACTGCCAAATGGTGTACTTCGCATTAGCGGTGAAAAGTGGCTCCGACTCAACCAAGGCGACGAGTTTATTCGCCTAACAGGTATTGTGCGTGTTGATGATATCAACCGCAGCAACCAAGTGTCTTCTCAACGTATTGCGGATGCTCGCATTACCTACGCTGGTCGTGGCGCATTAGCCGACAGCAACGCAGCCGGGTGGCTGACTCAGTTCTTCAACAGCCCATGGGTACCATTCTAATGAAGCCAATTAATGCATTCTTTACCTCTTTCCTATTGGCTCTGACCTTGGGACTTCCTGCTACTTCACAAGCCGAAGTGGAAATTCCGATCATGGACTTGGTGGATGTGCAAGGCATCCGAGAAAACCAATTGGTTGGCTATGGTTTAGTGGTGGGCTTAGCAGGTCAAGGTGACCGTAACCAAGTGAAATTCACCGCTCAATCGATTACCAATATGCTGCGCCAATTTGGTGTTCAGATTGATGACAGTATGAACCCGAAATTACGTAACGTGGCATCCGTTAGTGTTACCGCATCCGTTGACCCAATGGCGGGGCCGGGGCAAACCTTGGACGTAGTAGTTTCCTCTATCGGTGACGCAAAAAGCTTACGTGGCGGTACGTTACTGCTAACGCCACTGCGCGGTATCGATGGCGAAGTGTACGCCATTGCTCAAGGTAGCGTGGTGGTTGGCGGTTTGTCAGCCGAAGGCAGAAGCGGCTCTAAGGTGGAAGTGAACACGCCAACCGCGGGTCGCATTCCAAACGGAGCAACGCTAGAGCGAGAAATCGAAACCGACTTTAACCAACGCGATGAAATTACTCTGAACTTGCGTAAACCAAGCTTCACAACGGCGAAAAACATCGCCCGTGAAATCAACAATACTTTTGGTCCAAACGTAGCGAAAGCGATCAACAAAGCGCGAGTAGAAATGCGTGCACCAATGGACACCCAACAGCGTGTCACCATGATGTCGATGTTGGAAGAAATGAGCGTGGAAGAAGGCCGTAAACCAGCTCGAATCGTCTTCAACTCACGTACGGGTACAGTGGTGATTGGTAAGAACGTTAAGGTTGGTGAAGCGGCAGTAAGCCACGGTACTTGACTGTTCGAATCTCCGAATCTCAACAAGTCAGCCAACCGAACGCGTTTGCTGATGGTGAAACCAAAGTCGTGGATCAAACCCAAATCGAAGTAAACGAAGAGCAAGCGCAAATGGTGATTTGGCCTCCGGGTACGGAACTGAACACCATCGTCAATGCTGTGAACAGTTTAGGCGCAACGCCAACGGATCTGATGTCGATTCTGCAAGCATTGAACGAAGCAGGCGCGCTGAATGCTGAGCTTGTGGTGATTTAAGGAGTTAGCGATGAAGTTAGATACAAGCGGCGATCAAGCACAACTCAATACCATGCTGTATCACGACAACAGCGCCCTAGCGAGCATCAAGAAAAGCCGCGATCAAGAAGGAGCTCTTGAAGTGGTTGCGGGTCAATTCGAGGCGATGTTCCTACAAATGGTGCTACGCCAAATGCGCAGCAGCAGTGATGTATTGGCCGACAAAGACAGCCCGTTTGCTAGCCAACAACAAGGCGTGTTTCGCGATATGTACGATGGGCAATTGGCGATGGAGTTGGCGAAAAAACAGAGCTCCGGCATCGCCAATATGCTGAGCCAGCAACTGAGCCCTTCAATGCGCGAAGTGGCGTTCGACCAATCACGAAATGTCTCTCCGGCGAACGATGGAAAAGTGGTCGGTCTTGAACGCACATCACAACTTGAAAACGATGAAATCGCGATGAAGACCGACGCAGTTAATCCCACGCTGCAAGCGGTCGCCTCTGTTAAACAAGTGCTCGGTGAAGCCGGAATGACGACCGCGTTTACTCAGCCGCTGATCAGGAAAATGGAGCTGTAAATGAACCTTGTTAATATCGCCCTTTCAGGCTTAAACGCGAACCGTGTGGCGTTGGATGTGACCGCGCAAAACGTGGCAAACATCAACACGCCGGGATACAGCCGACAACAAGCGCTAACCGCGTCTGTTGGTGACGGTAAGTACAACAAGCTCAGCCCAGGCATAGGTGTTGAAGTGACGAGCATTCGCCGTGTCACAGACCAGTTCTTGGTGAAGCAAACGTGGTCCACCAACAGTTTAGCGGCGTATTCGGCAGGTTATACCACCGCAATGAGCCAGCTTGAGAACACGCTTGGCGCGGATGGGTTTAGTGTTTCTGCGGGGTTAGATTCCCTCAATGCTGCGCTTAATGATGCCACAGTAAAACCAGAGTCAATCCCATACCGTCAGCAGATCATTAATGAATCAGAAGCGTTGGCGCGCCGATTCAATACGTTAACCGAGTCCCTTCATAATCAGCATAAAGACATGAGTGACCAGCGCACTGCGGCATTGAACCATGCCAATAGCTTGATGGCGAACATTGCGGATGTGAACAAGCAGATTGTCGAAATGCAAGGCACAGGCGGTAACCCAGCACAGTTGATGGACACTCGCGATGTGTTGATTGGCGAGCTTTCTCAAATCGTTGAAATCAAAACTACCGATCAACCAGACGGCAGCATGCAGGTGACACTCGCTTCTGGTCAGCCTTTGGTAATGGGTTCGGATTATGGTCAGCTGACAGCGAAGCCTGACCCAAGGGACCCATATCTTGCGGATTTGAGTGTCGATTTCGCCTCGCAAAGCTTTGTCATTGACCATTCGGTAGGCGGCAAGTTGGGCGCGATTAACGATTATCAAACCGATGTGCTTAAGCCAAACCAAGTCGCTTTGGATGACATGGCAAAAGCATTGGCGGATGAATACAACGCTGTGCTGGCGACAGGGCAAGATCTCAACGGCAATCCGGGCAAGCCATTGTTTAGCTACGATCCGGCTAACCCAGCAGCGAGCCTCACCATTACTGATATCAGTGCGGAAGAATTAGCGTTCTCCAGCGATGGCACTCCGGGTAATGCAGATGTGTTGAATGACCTAATTCAACTGAGCAATAAGCCGGTTTCAGTCACTGGCTATGGCTCTCTGAGCTTAAACGATGCGTTCACCGCAATGGTCGGTGAAACGGCGATCAAAGCACGCCAAGCAGAAGCGGATTATGAAGCTAAGGCGGCAATGAACAAACAAGCGCATGCCGCGCGCGACAACGTCAGTGCGGTGAACAGCGATGAAGAAGCGGCGAATCTGATGACATTTGCTAACGCACACAACGCCAACATGAAAGTCATTAGCACTGCTAATCAGCTTTTCGACTCTGTATTGCAGTTATTCTAAAAGGAACCCGAGATGCGAATCAGTGACAGTCAATTTAGCCAAATGATGCTGCAAAGCCTGCAAACCAACAACGCAGGTTTGGGGCATGTTCTTCAACAAATGGCCACGGGTGACCGACTAACCAAGCTTTCTGACGATCCTATGGCGTCGATAAAGCTGCTGAACCTTGAACGTGAAAACAGCGCGATCGGCCAGTACCAGAGTAATATCGCCAATCTGAAAACCACACTTTCTGCTCAAGAAACCCATTTGGATTCGGTCAACGAGAGCTTAAAGAGTGTGCGTGATTTGGTGCTTTGGGGCGCGAACGGCACATTAACCGATGAAGATCGCAGCGGCATGATCATTGAGCTTAAAAGCTACCGTGATTCGATTGAATCTTCATTCAACGCCCAAGACGAAGAAGGTCATTACTTGTTTTCAGGTACTCAGACGGACACGCCTGCGGTGAGTAATGCAGGCGGTACGTACCAAGTTGATGGCAACAGCGATAAGCGCGTGGTCACCGTCGCAAAAGGCGTGACCATGGATTCCAACATGACGGCAAAAGAGATTCTGGAACTTGGCGGTGGCGATAACGTATTGAACCAAATCGATGCTTTGATTGCAGAATTTGAGAACCCGAGTCCGAATTTTCAAGCGGAAGTAGACGCTAGCTTATCTGCCATTGATGATACCTTGGCGAACGTACTGGGGGCGATGACAGAAATCGGTGGCCGCCATAACAACCTCGACCTAATGGACAGCGCACACGGCGAAAACAAGTTGTTCGTTGATAAGGTGACCAGTGACTTATCGGCATTGGATTACGGTGAGGCGTCAGTACGTTTGAGCAACTACATGGCGGCGTTACAAGCAACGCAAGCTAGCTACGTGAAGATCAACGATCTCAACCTGTTTGATCGTATTTAAGGAAGTTTTATATGGTGATGAGCACAGTAGAGGTAAGACCCCATAGCATACGCTTAGGTGGGCAAGAACAAGCCTCTATCATGCCAACCCGCTCAGCGGATTCGAGCAGTGTGATTAAGCCGCGTCCTACGCAAGTTCAGGCTGACACCGCGTCAGCCTATTCCGTTTCCGGTATTCAGCTTACTCAAGGCCAGCAACAAGCAACCGCGGTGCAAATCGCCTCCAAATCGTTGCAAGTGATTGGTAAAGAGCTGACTCAAATCAAGCGAGGTTTGACCCAAGCTGTCAATCAAGGCGTGCAGAATGTTCCTGGTTTGCAAGAAGGGCTAGTACGTTCTAAAGCGTCGATTCAACAAGTGGTTGAACAGGCACGCTTTGACGGTCAGAAAGTGATTGATAACGAACTGCACCTCAAACTGGATAAAGCGGATATTCGCCGTTTTTCCATCCCCGGTTTGAACGTGCATCGTTTGAGTGAGAAAGCCGAGCAAATCCGTTTAGACTTTCCGCAAGGTCAATCGGTGATGATCCAATTTGATGGTCAAGCCGATGGTGCGCGCACCGTGAAAATGCTCGACCGCAGTTTGATTGCGATGGGCATGCGAGCGTCATTGGCAGAAGACGGCACCATTTTGTTTGAAGCGCGCGATACCGCATATCAACAAATGCAGCAAAAGGTGCTAGTGACGGGTGAAGGTCATCGTTTTCCTGCAGGACAAGCGAATGTTCTGAACCTAAAATCAGAACCGGATGGCATCGCTGAGTTGAGCTTTGATTTAGGCTCTCGTGATGGCATTAAGCAAACCATCGCCAAAGTGAATCAGCATATAAGGCAGGTACAAACCAGCTTGGAAGAAGCCAAAGCGTTTCAGGGAGTATTGAACTCCCAAATGCGTACAGTGCAGAGCCAATCCAAGCAGTTAAGTGCTGCTGATGTCAATGCGAAACTCGATGGCTTTATGGCCACTTCCGGTCAGTTTAGCTCGACATTCCAAGCGCTGAATGCACAAGCGAATGTTCGTCGTCATACGGTTGTGGCGCTGTTGAAACAATTCTTTATTTGAAATGGACCCCAGTTGAAATAGCGCAGTAAGAACACTCCAAGATTCCCTTCTCAATTCACCAGTGGTTGCGTAACCCAGAAAAGAGTTGGGAATCACCTTTCTTATCTAAAACTTTATTCCGCTTGCTCGACAGGCTCTGCGACCGAGCGGTGCAGTTTTTGGAATAACCATCCTAATCCAATCAGTGATGCGCCTAGACCCAAGAAGCTGATCGCACGCCAGAAGCCATCCAATGAGCGAACATCCCACAAGAACACTTTAAGCGCGACGCAAGCCAACACGGCTAAGCCAATGCGTTGAATCGTCATTGCTTTGCGGGTTGCGCCAACCCAAGTCAGTATGCCGCCGACAATCAAACCAGCAATCGAGTAAGTAAACAGCTCTGCCATGCCAGTTGGCTGAGCTAGCGTCATCGAGATAGGTTGCCAGAACTGGCGAATCGACATACCTAGCCAAATGGCTGCCAAGATAAGACCAAAGCTGGCGACCACAGGGCGAGGGATCTGCAATGTGTTCCAACGCTTGTAAGTGGTTACTAGCAAAACAATCGCAGGCAGTAACCAGCCAAGAGACAGCATGTTGAACACAGGCATGGATTCCGCGGAAACATTATTGACCATCAACGGTGATTCAAGGCTATTGAGCAACATCATCAGCACAACAAAAGCGCCCCAAAGCAGATAGCTGTAAACTTGATAAACGCGCTCTAGTTGCTGCGCAAACTGGCTGCGATAGCTGTAAACTAACCCCATCACTAATGCTTGGTTAGCAAACACAATCGCCGAAGTGAAATCGATGTAGCCCAGGTAACCGTATTGCCCTGTGAGCCAGTAGTTGGTTTGGGTGAACACCGCCATCAAGAACACGTGTAAGAACGCCCCTTCAAACCAATTGGCGAGCTCTGTATCTGAGCGATGTAACACAGTGCGAGCGTAAGCAAGAATCGCCAACGACGGCAGGTAACTGATCAGCACCCAAGCCCAATGTCCTGCATTGACGGGTTGCCACTCTGGAATAAACGGTAACAGCGTAAGACGTACGACTAAGATACCCATGGCGACTTTGACTGCCCAACTCGCTGGGCGGAAAACATTGGCTTGAGTCTGCAACGCCATAACCGCTACTTGAATCGAAATAGCTGTCGTGAGCCATGTGTCATTCAGCCAAACGAAAGCCGTTCCGGCAATGATGGCATGCATGATGGCAGAACATTCCAATGCCAGCGCTTTGAACCTTTGTCCAAGTAAGGCGTAGTAAACCGCAATTGCAGCGGTGAAGAGCGTCCAACCTAAAACATGACGGCTCATGAACTCGTGGGTGTAGAGCAGGGTAATCAAGGTCATCGCAGGGGCGAGCACAAGGAAGAGGATGCCTGTTAGTTGAGAGCGGTCACCTGCGAGTGTCTGGAATAATGTTCTCAGTGCAATCAACGTAATACTAATGCCGAGCGCGAGCAGTACTGGCGTTTGTCCTTCAGCCATGTAGATAGATTCAAGCGCAATAGAAAGCAGCATGATCGCGGTAGAAGGCACCAATATCGATGGTAAATAGACTCTTAATGACCAAGTTTTACGAATGGCGGGTAGCCAAATCATGGCAGTAAAGAAGGCATAGAAGTAAATCATCTCAGTGGCATCAATGCTAGACATGCGAGCTAGTGCCGACAGCACTAATAATGTCAACGCGAGAGCAATACCTGTCGGTGGATGCGTCCATCTGCCTTGGCAATGACGGTAGCGCGGTTTGAGCATCCAACCCGTTCTTGGCACAGCAAACAGCAGGTACAAACTCAGAGAAAGGAAGAGCGCAAGCCACGAGAAAAGTTGCTCTATCGGCATGCTCTCAATCAGCAACAGCATCCACAAAATATGCGGCACGGTAATCGATGGTGAAATCCAAGCGTGTCTGATCTTTTGCATCAGTAGCGTTGCGGCAATTGAAATTGCAGTGATGTAGCCCGCGAGTAAGTAATAGTTAGGCTCTGCACCGCCAATCCAAAGTGGTGCTGAATAACCACCGATTAAGCCAAGCACAGCCATCAAAGGCCCTTGTCGTAGAGAAAGCGCTAAGCTCGAAAATGCCGCGACCGCCAAAATTACCAGTGATGCACTTGGCGATAAGAGTTGATAAAAGACAAACGCAAAGATCACCGTGCAGTAGATGCCAGTTAACCCTGTTCCGGTAATGGCGGCAGGAACGTAAGTAAAGCCTTTCGCTCGTCCTGCTCGGTCTGGGGATTTCTGCTCGCGGCGATGGAACCATTCACCTGCTATCACGGTAGCAAGAGAGATAGAGAATGCGATGGTCACGCGCATGATTGGTGAGAACTCAATGTGACTGCCAATCACTTGTACAAGGTAACCACCACCAATCAACATGGCGAGTGCACCAACCCAAACCAACCAGTTTTCTTGGATGTTGGTCAGCAGTTTATTGGCTTGTTTCTCAAATACGGATTCACTGCTTTGCGCCAGCCCTCCTATGTGTACTTCATCGAGTGACGGGAGGCTCGGCTCTACAATTGGTGGTGGTACTTCTTTGGCAGCTAGAGGAGCAGAGGTAGGCTCTGAAACCATTGTTGGCTTTGAATCTGATTTAAGCGTCGGAGCACTAGGTTGTGCGGGTTGTTCTGGCGACGCTTGTTGTGGTTGAGATGTGTGTTGCTCGGGTTCTTGGGCCGGTGGTGTGTCTCTCTCAAACCAACGCGCGCGCAGTTCTGCCAGTTCTTTATGAAGCTGAGACACTTCGTCTTCGAGCCTCGATATTCGACCGACTGCTTTCAATGTGATGAGTAAGGCGCAAACCGCCAAGATAACCGCCAATGAGATAAACAACTGCTGCACTCCCTGTCCTTGTTTCAGAATCCTTAACTTTGAGCAACTTAGCTAAGCTTAGTTCACTGTGTGCCAAGCTAACGGGATATACAACACAGACCGATAATTTTGAGAGAGAGTCGCATATTTGAACGAAAACTGGCGGAGCGTTCACTCTAAACTAATCTTTTTTATAGAGTTAATCGGTTTTGGGCGAAAGCTCACGAGAACAATAACAAATTAGGTGATGATAAATGCAAGTGGGCAACGAAGCGCTGGTGCTGTCGGCGGTTGGGGTAATAGGTTTAGGTTGTCAGTGGTTAGCGTGGCGAATGCGCTTACCTGCCATTCTGTTCTTGCTATTAGCAGGGATCATTGTCGGGCCGATCCTGCAATGGCTCAATCCAGACGACATTCTCGGGGATTTACTCTTCCCCTTAGTCTCTCTCGCGGTGGCGGTGATTCTGTTTGAGGGCAGTTTAACCCTTAACTTTAAAGAGATTCGTGGCGTGAGCGGTTCGGTGTGGAGCATTGTTTCTGTTGGCGCGATCATCTCTTGGGTGGCTACCAGTGTGGCGACGCACTATTTCCTTGATTTTACTTGGGAGCTTGCGATTTTGTTCGCCAGTTTAACCGTCGTGACTGGTCCAACGGTGATTGTGCCGTTGCTGAGAACCGTGCGCCCAAGTTCCAAACTCGCCAATATTCTGCGCTGGGAAGGTATCTTGATCGACCCATTAGGCGCGTTGTTTGTGGTGATGGTGTACGAGTTCATCGTCTCGCACAATGCCGTTAACAGCGTCGAAGTGTTCGGCACCATCATTGCGGTGGGCTTGATCCTCGGTGTCGCTTCTGGTGCTGCGGTGTCTACCGTTTTGCGCAGAGCTTGGTTGCCGGAATACCTTCAGCCATTTGCGGTATTGATGGTCGTGCTCGGTGTGTTCTCGATTTCTAATCAAATGGAATCGGAAGCAGGTCTGCTGACCGTTACTGTGATGGGCATGTGGCTGGCGAACGCCAAGGGCATCAATATTCAGCAAATCCTGCACTTTAAAGAGCACTTAACCATCTTGTTGATCACCGGGTTGTTCATCTTCCTTGCGGCACGCATCAGTCTTGATGATTTCGCGGCGCTTGGTAGCGGTGCAGTATTGCTGTTTATTTTCATGCAGTTGGTGTCGCGTCCACTTTCGATTTTCGCTTCAACCATTCGTAGCAATTTAACCTTCAAAGATAAGCTGTTCCTCTCGTGGGTTGCACCGCGCGGTATTGTTGCAGCATCCATCTCGTCTCTGTTTGCTATCAAGCTGACAGAATATGGCATTTCAGAAGCCATGCTGTTGGTACCAATGACCTTTATGGTGATCATAGGTACGGTGGTACTACAAAGTGCCACGGCGCGTCCTATGGCTAAAGCGTTGGGTGTGGCTGAGCCGGCGCCAAGAGGTTTCCTATTGATTGGTGCAAACCGAGTAGCGCAAGAGATAGGTAAAGCGCTGGCGAGATACGATCGCAAAGTTCTGCTCACCGATTCGAACTGGGACTACATTAGCCAAGTTCGCATGCTGGGCCTAGACCATTACTACGGTAACCCGATCTCTAGCCATGCTGATGACAACCTGAATCTGATTGGTATTGGGCAAGTGGTGGCACTGACGCCAGACCAACACTTCAACATTATGGCTTGTATGCAATTTGTCGGCGAGTTCGGCGAAGATAAAGTACATTGCCTACAGAAAACCAAATCTAACGGCAATGAAAAACACTCGGTTGCGGAAGAGTATCACGGCAAATTATTGATGGGCGGCAACGTCAGTTACACCCAAATGGCGAGTTTGCTGAGCCAAGGTGCAGAAATCAAACACACTAAGCTGAGTGAGAGTTTCACCTACCAAGATTATCTTGAGCACCACAAAGACAATTTGGTGATTCCGCTTTTCCATGTTGAAGAGAAAGGCAAAATTCAATTCTGTGATGATCCGGACCAGTTCACACCGCCTACAACCAGCACGGTGGTAGCGCTTATTCAATCCGTCGAGACTCAATAGTCTAAATGACATCTAGAACTGCCACTCTTGGCACATCGGAGTGGCAACATTGTTAATCGTTACCCAAGCTTAATAGAGCAGTGGGGCGCAGTGTTTTAAACGCTGCTCCTTAATATGATTCCTTAGTCATAAGGCCAGAGCCCACAAGGCTCGATTCGGTAAATAAATTGTTCAATTTCCGAATTTTCGCATTGACGGCAATGACAAGGATCGCAATACTGCGCGACTGTTTTACTTTAGGGTGACATTATGGCTCCGCAATCTAATCGAAAAGACTTACATCTAGACGCTGTTTTACATCATGACATGAACATGAAAAGCAAAACGGCGGGCTTTGAGTCTGTCGAATTTGAGCATTGCGCATTGCCTGAATGTGACTTTAACGCTATCGATCTTTCGAGCGAGTTTCTTGGTCACTCATTGACGCTGCCGTTTTTGATCAGTTCCATGACGGGTGGCGCAAAAGATGCAGAGATCATCAACTGTCGTTTGGCAGAAGCGGCCAGTGAAATGGGCATTGCGATGGGAGTTGGCTCGCAACGAGTGAGCCTAGAAGACAGCCTACACTCAGGTTTGGGCAAAACCATTCGTGATCTTGCTAAAGGCGTGCCTTTGTATTCCAACTTAGGGGCCGCTCAACTGAGAGACAAGCAACGCCTCGAAAACGCTCAACGTGCGGTCGACTTCATCCAAGCGGACGCTTTATTTGTGCATCTCAACCCTATGCAAGAAGCCTTTCAGCAGAATGGTGACCATGATTGGATTGGTGTACTTAAATCGATTGAACGGTTAAAACAGTGCGTCGATGTCCCGATGATCATCAAAGAGGTCGGCTTTGGCATCAGTGGCGCGGTAGCCAAGCAACTTGTTGAAGCGGGTGTGGATGCGATTGATGTTGCTGGCGCTGGTGGCACGAGTTGGTCTGCGGTTGAAGGTTACTGCCAAACAGACAACAAGATGCAGCGTGCTGCGGAGCTATTTCGTGACTGGGGCATTCCTACGGCTAAGTGTTTAGAGCAAATCCACGCTCAATACCCTAACTTACCTTTAATTGCGTCTGGTGGCGTGCATAACGGCTTAGAAGCGGCAAAAGCGATTCATCTAGGTGCTAGCCTTGTTGGGCAAGCTGGTGCGGTATTAAAAGCCGCGACGATCAGCACGCAATCTGTTGTCGACCACTTTGAACAAATGGCATTAGAGTTACGTTTGGCGTGCTTTGGTACAGGTTCTGCGAATCTCCAAGCATTGACCCAAGCTCGTCGTCTTTAGCTTCAATTAGGCTTGGACTCTGTCTAGGTCTCTGAGCTGTTCTAAAACTTGAACCTAAAACAATGTTGGGCTATTCGTCCCGATAACGATAGTTCTGCAAGGTTTTTACTAGAGCTTGCAAAACCGGGCCCATACCTCGGGTTCGAGAAACTAAACATCCAACTGTCGTGAGCCAGCCATCAAATTCGTGCGCAACGGGCAGGGCAACTAGCTTACCGCTCTCAATCTCATTGCTGACCACTCTTTCTGGCAACAAACCCCAGCCAACGTTTTGGCACGCTAAGTCGGTTAGCGTCTGATGCGAATTAGCGAACCATAACTGGGTGCTGATGGCGTAACTGAACCACAATTCTTTCCTTTGTGCGCTGCGCAGTACCAGTTGGCGATGGGCTTTGAGCTCCGCATCATGAACCACCGATAGCTGTGCCAATGGGTGAGAAGGCGAAGCCACGGTAAGAAAACGAGTGTGCCCGAGGGTAAAGAAATCCATGTCCATTTTTAGCTCACCATCAGCCAACACGATACCGACTTGCGCTTTACCTTTTCGAATCAACTCTTCTACATCAAATGTCGGTGCAGTAATGATATCGAACTGCGTAATAGGGAATTGGTCAGCCAAGCTTGCAAATTGCGCCAGTAGCGATTGGTTGATAAGAGATTCATCCACCGCAATCACTAGCTCGTGTTCGTAGGCTTGCTCTAATGACTCGACTTTTTGGTCGAAGAATTTCTGTTGATGCAGAATGGACTGAGCGATGGGCAATAAGGCTTTACCGTTATCTGTGAGTGTCGGTGTATTTTTCTCTCGATTGAACAACTCTTGGTTAATTGCGATCTCAAGGTTAGCGACAGATTGGCTTACACCTGATTGTGCGCGCTTTAGTTTTCTTGCCGCTGCGGAGAAAGAACCTGTTTCGCACACGGTGACAAAGATTTTGAGTTGTTCAAAGCTGTACATTTAAATACCTAAAGAGAATTTGGATGAGACTCATCCAGAAAGCCTAGTTGTAAGCTATCATTATTCGTGATGGTTGTTAACTTTCCCTTCGTTATCACGCTGTCATAATCGCCGCCACTTAACTTGTTCCATGTGAAGTTGTGAGGTTTTTATGGGAGCGTTAGAGCGTGTGTTTCACGCCGTATTATTTGAAGTATTGGCAATCAGTTTATCCATTATTGGTTTGGCATTGTTTACGGATCATGAAGTCAGTGCATTATCAGGAACCATGATAGTCGTTGCGACCATTGCGATGATTTGGAATTTTATCTTCAACTGGATATTTGATCGCTTTGCGACAGGGGCAAAAGAGAAACGCACAATCCGACTTCGAATCGTACACGTGGTGTTGTTTGAAGCAGGCCTGTTATTTGCCACCATTCCGGCGATGGCGTGGATGCTAAAAGTCAGTATGTGGGAAGCGTTTGTCATGGACGTGGGCGTGACGATTTTCATTACCCTGTATGCGTTTGTCTTCAATTACATCTATGATCATGTTCGAGCGTTTATGATGAGACGTCGAATGGCAACTTCGGTGCAGTTAGGCTGATTTAAGGGAATTTCGTCACTTTTACGGAGCGTGAGTCGATAAATTGTCGTTGGCTTAACACGAGCACTGATATTTTGGGTATAGTTCATTCATCAATTGAAAGTGGAACCTAAATTTATGAAAAAACTGGTAATGCTACTGCTAGCGGCAACAGCGCTAACGGCATGTTCTGACGAAGTGGGTACAGAAGCTTGGTGTAAAGACATGCGCGAAAAGCCAAAGACAGAATGGACAACAGACAACGCGGTTGATTTCGCGAAGCACTGTGTTCTGCAAGATGGCATCGGTAGCGAGCAGTGGTGTAAGAACCTAAAAGACAAGCCGAAAGGTGAGTGGACGGCAAACGAAGCGACAGACTTTGCTAAGCACTGTGTGTTCTAAATTGACCGAACAAAAATGAGAAAGCCGAGCACTATGCTCGGCTTTCTTGTATTTGAAGGTCATCAACACCGACACTAACATCGATATCTACGTCGGTGACCTTTTGTAGAGTCGGCTCAACGGCATTCTTATGGGTTCTCTTGGTGACGTTCTTTTGTAGCAAGAGGTTATTTGGGTAAGTCGAAAAGTCGCCGTCTTCATGTTTTATCAAGGTGTGAAACAAACGAATGTCTATGATCATCCCTTCAATTCCTGCGCCATCATCAATACGAATGTTATCGCCTACACGGTAAGGGAAAACGAAGAAGATAAGAAAGCTAGCGGTGATGTTGCTCAGAATTGACCACTGAGCAATAAAGCTCACACCTAGAACGGTAAACACAGAAGAAAGGAAGATCGAAAAATTCCCATAGCCAATACCACTCACGAGCAAAAACGTAGCAAATAAGAAGACGAACAACAAAATGTTCACCGTTCTGGTAATGAATAAAATTCTTGGTGGTTTGACTTTTTTATTCCGCGCTAACGTAGTGAGTGCTTTCGTCGCGATCTTACTGAAGATTTGATAAGCCAAAATGAAAATCAGACCGAGCAGTATGTCGTAGTCACTCAGGATTTGTAGAAATTGTTCAATCGATGACAGCATTACGTTCTCCTCTTTATAGGGCGAGTGTACGGTCAACCATCAGAAAAAGCGTCAAGTCTCTCTCAGCAAAAAATCATATCTCCCTCATGCCATTTTATAAGCCAAAGAAACCGTTTCTTTTGGTACGAATTTCTCACCTTTGGTGGTTTTTGGTTTGTTTAAAGTAATGAAATTGAAGTGTTTATTTGTTTTATATTTTCTTTATCTTTTTCTAAGTGCTTTGTGATGTGGTTATGAAACGGGTGAATACAATAGCCTTCCTCTGATTAACCACAACCTTGGAGAAAGTGATGACACTTATCGCGATCAAATTGCTTTACGTGTTCTACAAAGCAATGAAAAGACGCTACTCATAATTGCGTCATTAGGGAACAACTCACCCAAAGCACCTAAGAACGGAATACAGACTTCCCCATGTTAGAGAGGGGATTTGAGCGCAAGGTAGTGCCTGCTTAGGAGAGAGTGGATATTGAATAACTATTCTTTCGTACTTTGCACAGAGAACTTAAATAATGAATCTCGACTACTTTATCGCCTTCGGCACGTTACTCATGTTAGAACTCATTCTGGGTGTCGATAACATCGTCTTTATTACCATCATGACTGAGCGTCTTCCTGCTCACTTGCGCCAACGCGTACGCAATCTCGGTATCGGTTTAGCGGTGTTAAACCGCATTGCGCTGGTATTTTCGGTATCTTGGTTGCTGTCTTGGAAAGAACCGTTTGTCGAATACCAAGGGGTATCACTCTCTTGTAATGATCTTATCTTTATTGTTGGTGGTGCATTCTTGCTGTTTAAAGGCATCAAAGAGCTTTGGGCGTGGGTCGTGCCTATTGAAACGCCACCGCATCAATTCTTTGCTGGGCAAGTTGGCACGGTAATATTGCAGATTATTGCGGTGGACGCGGTGTTTTCTCTCGATTCGTTGATTATCGCGGCAAGCCTTACGCAGGACATTACCATTCTTGCTGGTGTAATCATCTCTTCAAGCGTGATTCTGATGTTGATGGCGAATAAAGTTCAGGCTGTGATTACTCGCCATCCAGGATTGAAAGTGCTTGCGCTGCTATTCCTGATTGTATTAGGTGCGCTGCTGATTGTTGAAGGGTTAGGGCTGAATATCGATAAGCACTACGTTTACAGTGCGCTTGCGTTTGGTTTGCTGCTTGAGCTATGCCATATCTTGATCAGCCGACAACCTTCTTCTCGACGTGTGGCAGGACAATATTTCTAAACTTTAATGCGAAGCTAACCACTATGGGTTAGCTTCGCTTTTTACGCTTTGCAATTCTTTAATCATGGTGTCCAAGTTGCTGTCAAAGAACAATGGACCCGCAAGTTTCAGTGCAATTGGCGACGACGTGTTTTGTGTCGCTTGCAAATACAGTTCTTTTGCCCCACTTGTATGACCGCGAGCTTCTTCCGCTTTCGCTAGTAATAGATAAGTTAAGGACGTTTGCTGATTGTACGGAATCGACAACAGTATTTGTGATGCCTTATCCGGATTGTCTTCCGACAGCGCCAAGATTGCGTTGGCTTCACACACTCTTGGGTTATTCCCTCGCTTCAACACCTCGGACAAAGAAGAAGAGTACTCTTTGTTCAGTGTTTCAATTACTTGCTTCTTATTCGCTTCATCTTTTGCAAATACTCTCATGACTTCACCAATGTAGCTTACCGAAATGGTGTAGGCGTTATCTGGTGCGAGGGCTTTTGCTTGACGAAAATACGCCATTGCATTCTCATAGCCAGCGTTGTTGTACAAAGCGCCCGTCCCAGACATCAAGGCTTTTACAGCTTCTGGATCTTTAGGGAAGATCGACACATTGTGTTCCAACTCTCCTTCTGGCACCTCAATGTACATCGCGCGTAGCATGTCATCGATCATGGATGGGAAAGTTTGATGAAACCGTTCAAAGTTGGTCGAGTAACGACGATTTAAATGAGTCTGCCCCGATACGCGATTGTGATACTGGAACAACAAACGCAACTTTTTACCATCGCTGCTCTTGCTGGTGGAGATGTTGAACTCTATGGCGGCGAGTTTTCTGTGTTCTTTAGATTTGACCACACGAATATTGCTGTAAAACCCAATGTGTTCCATGAACTTAATGACGATACCGTACAATTCTGGTCGTGCTTTCACATCCTCACTGACATTCAATACTGCATAACGAAATTCGTAATGGCTTAAGTGCCCAGTGTGAGCATCAAGGTTCGGTTTTGAGTCGTTTGCGCTAAACAGTAAAAATGCTGCCTGAATAAGAACAATCAAAGAAAGTGCACCAATTAAGATGGGTTGTTTGCTCTTTGTAGGACGGTGCTCAACGGCCTCTATCGCGGGTTTCGAGGCTTCAGTTTGCGACTCTTCCTCTTCAATCACCTGATCTTCAGGTTTCTGTATCGCGATTTTTTCTAGTTTTACTTCGCCATCAAATCGATACCCACGCTTTGGTACGGTGACGATGTAGCTGCATTCCTGTTGGCTGTGCTTTTTCAGTACTTTTCTGAGTTCAAATACCGCTTGAGTGACCACTTGATCGGTCAATACACTGCCGCCCCACACTTGCTCGATAAGTTCATCACGCGTGTGAGTCAGTCCTGGGTTCAGACACAAGAACTCAAGCAACTTTGAGAGACGGTTATCAATCGTAATGCATGAGTCAGCAAACTGTATTTGCCCCTCATTGGGCACAAAACGCCACTCATCTACGATAAAACTGATGTTTTTGTCAGGCATTCACGCTCGCTCTTCTATTTTTTATTCATCTCATTGAGTAAATGTAGTCTCAATTGAATGATTTTGCTGACAATTTAAAGCGCGAGTAACGTGATTTTCTACACATTTCGTTATCGGAATGCGGATTTCCGCTCTCAACCTCTAATGCTTCCCTTTTTACCTGGGAAATCAACACTGAATGGAAGAAAAGTTCCAATTAATTTGGTTGTTTTACCCTCTGTTTTGATGTTTAAGGTTATGTATTTATTGGTTTTATATTTTGTTTATATGCCAGTGATGAAGTTTTATTAACTGCTGAGCTTTACGTTATGTCACAGCGGCGAAAACACAGGATGATGCATCCCACACCGCAAGTGAGGGGCGAGCTTCTTAAAAGAGAAAAGGCGCAACGTTCCCTGAAGTCACTTGCAATAAGGAAATAAAAAATTGATGCATGAGCATCACGTACTGAAGGATTAGGGAATGTTAGTCAACCTTTTATATTGAGAGTTATTAAGAAATGAAACTGAACAAATTTATTCTTCCAATCGCTGCTATCTTCTTTGCTACACAAGCTGCTGCTAACCCATACATTGGTGCTAGCTACTTATATTCTGAATACCAAGTAAAGAACGAGAACACAGACTTTAGTGATCAAAACAGCGGTTACAACCTTTACATCGGTTACCAGTTTAATGACCTACTATCGATTGAAGGTGGATATGCAGATTTCATCGATACGCACAAAGACTTCGAGCACATCTACTCTGATGCTTGGCTAGCAAGTGCGAAACTAACACTACCAATCACTATTTTCGACGTTTACGGTCGTGTCGGTATGGGTCACTTCCAAACTAACCTTGGTGACACGAACGACATCTACTACGGCGTAGGTGCAGGTGTGACATTGGGCCCAGCTCGCGTTGCACTTGAGTACACCATGTACGAAGCAAAAGTTGTTGAGAACAGCTACGCGCTAAGTGCAGAGTTCCGCTTCTAAAAAAAAGCAACGACTTGTCCTAGTTGTTTTCCACTGCGCTTATGGAAGAGTGCGGTGGTTTTCTTCGTTCCATTTTTGCAAACCTGATTTACTTGTCTTTATTTCGTCGTGTTGGACTGGCATGGTGATTCGGTAACTGACATTCCAATAAAGAGAAGGACTTAACAATGGAAGTACTCAAAGGCTCATGTCTGTGTGGCAAGGTGAAACTCGAAGTCGCGGATGAATTCAAATACATGGGCAATTGTCATTGCTCTGAATGCCGTAAATTTACCGGATCCGATTACTCCTCAGCAGGTGGCGTTGCACTGGATAAACTGATTGTGATTGAGGGCGCGGAACACATCCAAACCTATCAGAAGAGCGCCAATACCGAACTCTCATTCTGCCGTCATTGCGGCTCTAGCCTTTATTCGAAAAAGAACAACGGTATCGTCAATGTGCGCTTGGGTATTCTTGATGATGTGCCTTCCCATAAGCCAAGCTTCCATATTTTTGTCGCATCCAAAGCGCCTTGGAATGACATTACTGATGACCTCAAGCAATTCGAAGCCGAACCCAAGCTATAAGCCGGTTTGAGACTGAGCATCGTACCCAATCAGAAAGCACTTAAAGTTGTGAGATAGAGCCACTCAAATGAGTGGCTTTTTGCTTTTGAGTGGCAGTAATATCCGACACTATACGGATACGGTTAAATAACATCGGCAGATTTTGGGAGAACATCAGTGAGCGAAGAATACAACCAAGCCATCTCTAAGCATTACGCGGCTTATCGTCCGCCGCTGCATCAAGTCATCCTACAAGCTAACTTAGATGCGTTACCCCAGTTCCAATTGGGATTAGATATTGGCTGCGGTACGGGCGTATCAACACTGGCATTGGCTAAATACTGTCAGCAACTGCATGGTGTGGATCCGAGCACGTCAATGATTGAGCAAACCAAACTATCAGCAGGTATCGAGTATCATGTCGGCGATGGTGAGCATGTGCCATTACCAGACAACAGTGTGGATGTAGTGACGTTTGCAGGCTCACTTTCTTACGCAAAGTCTGCGGCTTTGGTGACTGAACTTCAACGCGTCTGTCAATCTGCAGCGCACGTTGTGGTGTACGATTTTGAAGTGTTGCTCGAAAAGCCCCTCAAACTATTGGGCATAGAGATGGAGCTGACGGAGTCCAACTATGACCACGCTATCAACTTCAGTGATTGTGACGCTTTCCAAGCGATGAAGGTTTACAAAGAGACCGTAGAGCTAGAAGTCAGCGCTGAAGAGCTGGCGCATGTGCTGTTTTCTTCTTCAAAGCGTTACAACAAGTTGGTTGAGGCATTCGCAGGAGACGACCCATTCGCAAACGCGGTTGAGGCTTTGAAGCAGCTTAGCCAAAAACACGTTATTCAAGCCGATACCTATTTCGCGATATATCAGATAAATGCGTGAAGCTCACGCCAATTAATGACTCACCAAGGCCGCTATCACAGTGGCCTTTTTGTTGCGTGAAACTGTGAAATACGCTCCGTTTTTCTTTTGTGTGTGAATTTGCGGTCAGATTTTGAGTAACTGTTTCATCTGTAAGTAAAACCAAAGGAAAGTGCGGTCAAACTCTAATTTTGAAGGCAGGGGCTTGTGATAGGCTCACTTCAATTATGGGGCAGAATCACCCTCAAATTAGCAAGCCTTTCTATTTGAGCATCGGGATGCTGCCTATTTCCAGATCTGCACTGTTACCTTAGGACCCCATTATGGCGAAAGCACTAAAAATCGAATCTGGTCGTTACCTGAATATGGACCAAGTTGTTACGTTCGAACTCAGCCATGATTCCATCAAAATTACGTCGACGGTCGAGTCTTTTGCTCATGTTTATATCGGCATTGATGGTAAAACAGAATACGCCGATTGCTTTGTCTCGGTACAAGACTTTCACCGAATTAAACGTGAACTGTGTGACTACATGGGCATCGACGAGCCAACGCTATTAATTGACTGATCACTCAAAAATGACAACAAAATTACAAGTACAGTATGCGGTGTTGCAACTTGTAGTCTAACTTTTAACAACCACTGGCTAGGGTGAGCAATAACACGGCGGCGAAGATCGTCCGTTCACCAAATACAATAAGGGACGTTATGTCTGATAAATACATCTCAATGATCCAGGACTTTTTTCATGTGTTCGAAGCACTGAACCAATACGTCTTGGATTCCTACGGTGAATTGGCAGCGTGGGAAACTCAATTGGTGAGGCTTGATATTGACCAAGGTGATAAAGAAAAGTCGTATGACGTCGCGCAAGTCGCGAGCATGCTTAACTTTTCGGAAGACGCAGTAAAATCATTCTTAGTGGTATACAGCTTCTTAAGTAATAACCTTTACGATCTCATTGGTAATCGTGAGTACGAAGATTGGGGTACGGACGGCAACAGCCTGCAAGTCGAGTATTCTGATCTGACGATCGAATCATTTGATGCAGACCAAATTGCTCCGCTGATGGAACGTCGCGTCTACTTCGAATGGACGTTTGATGCATTACAACGTACCTACGATGAAATGATGGCAATCAGCCACGGAAGAATTGCCTGACAGCTTTAATGTTTACTTAAACACCTGAGTAAACACTAAAGCAAATACAAAAGCCGCTCATTCGTAGCGGCTTTGTTTTTGGGGCTTTCAAACGTTTCTGTTTCCTCTTCTTACAACTCTTGAATTAAAATCTACCGGCTAATCACGTATTGTGATGATTAGCGATTTACTTGTTAGAAGAACAAATATGAAAAAGACAATCTCAACAATGGTTTTAGCAATGGCACTTGTCGGCTGTGATGACGCAAGCAAAGCCATTGACCAAGCACAAGAAGCCGCAAACAAAGCGATTGATACGGTTCAAGAGCAGATGGATTCAGTAGAAGAAGCGTTTAACCTGGACCAATTTGGTGATGCTGCGGAATCTGCAGAAGAACTTGCGGCATCGGTTGAAGAAGCAATGAATGTGGATTTCAGTGACCCTGAAGCACTTATTGAAGCGAAAGAACACATTGCCAATGCTTACGCTTGTTTGGTGGAAGCGTCTTCTGAATCGACAGTGGATAAGGTGATGGATAAAGTGATGTCATCTATCGGCAGCGAAGAAACCAAATCTCCTGATTGAAGAAGGCATTGAGAAAGCACAAGCAGCAAAAGAGTGCGTGATGTAATCACTCTCAGCGAATCAAACCGATGAAAAAGGGGATAGTGATATCCCCTTTGTTGTTTCTATCTATCGTTGTTTTTGCGTGTCGTTATTTCTACGCTGTGCCAGCTCTACTCGCTTTTCAGCTCTTGCTGGAAGTAATCCATACAAAGCTGCTGAGCTTCCGGTTTAATACTGACTTGCTCGTTCTCTCGCAGCGACAAATAAAGCTCTACGATCTTTTCAAATGCAGGAATCAGCGCTTCTCGCTCCGGCATGGCGACGGTTTGTTTTAGCTGCGCCGCAAACGCAGGCATGCGTGATTCAATCTTTCTGACGCCAGAAGGAGTCAATCCTTGTTGCTTCAGGGCTAATGGCGATATCGCAACAGAGCGCAGGAACGACAAAAATTCCGAGGCTTCAAAGTATTCCCCACGAGCAATCTTAGTTGCGCCGTAATGAACCCAAAT
Source organism: Vibrio owensii CAIM 1854 = LMG 25443 (assembly GCF_000817815.1). Classification (GTDB taxonomy): domain Bacteria; phylum Pseudomonadota; class Gammaproteobacteria; order Enterobacterales; family Vibrionaceae; genus Vibrio; species Vibrio owensii. Next base: position 49,980 of record NZ_JPRD01000031.1, on the reverse strand, counting down.
CCAAAAGCGGTCTTCAATCCATTGTGGATCCGGTTGAGGGTAGTGAGGCTTTGCAGTCTCGAAGACTTGCGATAGCTGTCCGTCGCGTTCCCAAAGCACTTTGGTGTCATCAACACGAGTCGCAGCATCGGGCAAAGAGACAAATTTGAAATCGACATGAATGGCATCTGGCGCGTAGATTGCGATCACCAATCTTGGCTCTCCCACGTGTTCGCCAGTGAAAGCTGCGACTTGACCTTCTACTTGGTCGATAAGCGTAAAGCGCTCTGCCATTACCGAATCAAAATCTTCAGGATTGATGGCGATAACCAAATCCAAATCACTGTATTTGTCCATGGAGTCAGAGGCATAAGAGCCACTTGCACCAATACCAAGAATACGTGGGTCAGCAGTAAATACCGCAAGAATTTTACTTAGAAGCTGTTCATGAGTTTGAGGAAGCGTGCTTGAGAATTTCATATTTTACCTATTAATCATGGTTGATATTAGAACCATCAGCAGGATGGTTAGTGCGGTAAAATTAGCGCAGCATTACAATATGGCGTGAAGCATCTTAAGAAGCAACAAAAACCGCTCAAAATTGAACGGTTTTTGATATGGGCTGTGAATTATTTGAGCGAGTTATGGTGCATAAACTGCTCGTCGATGCCTTTTAGTTTCATTTCATCCATGATGAAGTTCACTGTGTTCAACAAACGCTGTTCGCCTTTCGGGATAAGGTAACCAAACTGACCTTTGGTGAACGGGTCTTCACAGCGAGCTGCTTCCAAACGCTCGTCCGTGACTTGATAGAACAGGCCTTCAGGCGTTTCGGTTACCATCACGTCGACTTTACCTGTTGCGACAGCTTTCGGTACGTCTAAGTTATTTTCGAAACGAGTAAAGCTGGCCTTTTGTAAATTAGCATCGGCGAAGGCTTCGTTTGTACCGCCAATATTCACGCCTACACGTACTGAGGCTTGGTTTACTTTGTCTATTGTGTTGTATTGCTCGGCTTTCCCTTTAGCGACCAAGAAGCATTTACCAAACGTCATGTAACCTTGGGTTTGTTCTGCATTCAGTTGGCGTTGCATTTTGCGGGTAATACCGCCCATGACGATGTCGTACTTATCTTGGTTCAGATCAGTCAGAAGATCTTTCCAACTCGTGCGAACGATTTCTAGCTCTACGCCGAGCTGTTTCGCGACGTGCTTCGCGACATCAATATCGTAACCAGAGTAGGTCTTGCCATCATAGTAAGAAAACGGTTTGTAATCGCCCGTGGTTCCTACACGTAACGTGCCTGATTTTTGGATATCTTCCAGCTTATCGGCTTGGGCGACACTGGAAAGCGTCATTGCTACGGAAGCAAGTAAAAGTGTTGTTTTTTTCATTGTCGTTGTTTGATGTGTTGTGTTTGTTTGAACACTCAAAGTAACAGGAAGTATCAGAAAAAGAGATCAAACCAATAAGAAAAAAACACGATATTGAAGAAAAAAATAGCGACATTGAATGTGATTGCATTTGCTAATTTATACGTATGAAAAGCAAACTTTTTCTTATGAATGGCAGATCGTTATGAATCGAGTTCACCCTAAAAAGTTACTTCGCAGCAAATGGACTGCGACCGAGCCTGTAAACAAAGAGAAGCACTTCATCATTTCAGAAATGGAGTTTGATGAAGAAGGCAACGTCGTGAGATGCGTGATTGAAGCGGTTATGACCAAGCGAGAGCGCGAGCTAGATTGGCATGATTTGAAAGACACGCAACAATGGCGATAAGGATGGAAATAACCATGGTGTGATGACCAAAAACGAGATGGAGTTAGAAAAGTCACCAAAATCAATAGGCTCGTGGTAGAGACTTTGCTATTAATTGATGAGTGATTTTATTTATATTCTAAGGTAACGCCATGATCGATTTCGAAAACTCATCGATATTCAAACTTAAGCCAATTGAAATCTCAAAGGTGCGCGACGATTTCCACAAATTCTTAATTGACGGAGAGAGCATTTTCGCTGGCTTCAAAACTGTGCGTGACCAAGTGGTGTTCACCAATAAGCGCGTTATCGCAGCCAATGTGCAAGGGATTACAGGGTCAAAAGTGGACTACACTTCTCTGCCATACAGCAAGATTAATGCATTCTCGATTGAAACCTCAGGCACGCTAGATCTGGACTGTGAGATTGAATTGTTCCTCAGTGAAGGGGCGAGTGCGCTTTGAGATCAGAGGCTCTTTTGATCTGGTGTCGTTCAACAAGATGATCAGCGAGCACGTACTGGCTTAGACATTAGCCCAGAAACGAAAAGGAACGCCAAAGACAAGGAGTCAACATGGCCAAACAAATGGTATCGAAAGAGAAGCACAGCAAACCGAGCTCAACATTTTTGGCCATATTAGGGTTCACGGCAGGTGTGATATTTTATCTGATGATTCGCTAGTCCGATACAGAACACTTCAAAGCCCAACTATCAATATCAAAGGAAGCCATTATTGCTTCCTTTTTCCATTTCTTTCATATGGTTATCAGAGGGAGATATCGAAACCACACCGTATAGAACTAAGCTTCGGTGATACAAGCTTGTTCTTAAAAGAATAGGAATGTAGTCGAACGGATGAGTTAGAAACAGGGTGGGCGTTTACCAAGTATTTGATGGTCAACACTACTATTACGATTCTCGTTGGAGCCATGATGGGATGGACGATGTTATGTTGGACATTTGGCTCTTTAAACTTTCAAAAGAAACATGCTGATAACCGTTTTCTTGTCTACTTGAGTAAGGTCTTGTGGTACGTGCTTTTGATTGCACACCCGATCATCATTTTCTGTTCTTGGAAGACATGGCTGACATTTTCTGAGGCGCTGTTTCCCTTGCTGATTTGTCATGTGTTGTTTGGTGTCATTTTTGCCCGAGACGTCGGTACCGAATAACGCGTAACAATCACACCAGAAAGAAAAAATACAGAAAGCAGACGAACGCTAATAGTGTTGCTGAAAGCACTGGATAGATGATGTAAGAATCGTGGTTGCTGGTGCGTTGGTAGCAAAAAGAGACCAGCAAGATGTTATAGAGCACGAGCAACAAGCTAATCATGGTGCCGCTGTTGAGATTGAGGCTTGATAACTGAGTGAGAAAAAACGCCAGCAATAGGTAGTCGAAAATGATCAGCCAGAGAAAGGCTTTTTTAAGCGAGTCATTTTTTGATTTATTGGGCGCGGGTACGGGCATATCGAACTCAACTAAACAAATTTCAGCAATATTATCGTTGGGAATAAAAGGTCACGCAGAGGGTAGAAACTGGTGACCTTTTAGGGGGTTAGAGGTCTTGAATCTGAGCTTTTGGGTCGCTCGGTTCGACCGAGTAACGAATCACTTCTTGCCTAATGACGGGCTGATTAAATTCCGCTTGTTGCTTGACTTTCTGTAACTCACTGCCTTCTTGATTGCCAAAGAAGGTTTCCAAAACTTGTGCCGCTGGCGTAGTCAGAATAAACAACTCGATTCGACGGTTTTCGCTAGAGTCGGGCTCTTCCGGGTTCAGTAGCGCGCGATCTGACATTCCCGTCACTTGCATAACGCGATCATCTGGCATGCCACCTTCCACCAAGGTATTTCTTGCCACATCAGCACGAGAGGCAGACAACGCCCAGTTTGATTGTCGACCAAAACGCTTCTTGAACGGTGTCGAGTCAGTATGGCCACTGATGATCAATGGATTGCTGATGCGTTCAAACACGGGAGCAAGCGCAAGTAATAAGTCTTCAAAGAAAGGAGTCAACTCAGCGCCGCCACGGCTGAACATGTGTTGCTTGTAGTCATCTTGCAAAACAATGCGCAGACCTTGCGGTGTAATGGTGACATTAACGTTACCTTGCGCGCTGATTTGTCCGACGACTTCATCAATCACTTTCGCCAATAGAGCAAGTTGCTCTTGGGTGTCGAAATTGCCCGGGATAAGTGAGTCTATCTCTGGGCCATCGCCGTCCCCTTGAAAGAAGGAGCTGACGACATGGTTGGAGTTGTGTTTACTTGGCACAGAAGAGTCCTGTGCCAAGTCGATAGGAGAGATACTTTGTGAGGTATCGAAAGGGTTGCCGTAGCTTTTATCAAAAACGCTCGAACTATGAAGGTGCGCCACAATGGCTTTGCGCTCTTCCTTGTCGACCACTTGCATGACCCAAAGGACAAGAAACAGCGCCATCAACGCGATCATGAAGTCGGCAAACGCGACCTTCCACGCGCCACCATGAAACTCATCATGGTTATGTGCTTTCGCGCGTTTGAACACCACATGCTCTTGTTTTTGCATTATCCCTCCTGTTCAGCTAGCCACTTCTCCATTTGGTTGAAAGTTGGTTTGATGTCTAACTGAATGTGTTTACGGCCAGCGTCGATAGCGAGCAAGGTTGGCTTTTTCGCAACGTAAGCAACCAAAGTGGCGCGTACACATTCGAAAGCCGTCATGTTTCGTCTAACTCGTTGAGCCATGGCGTTACTGAGTGGATCTAAACAACAGTAACAACCGAAAATACCAATGAATGTACCTACGAGGGCGGCGGCAACGTGATAACCAATCAACGCAATTGAGCCATCAATGGCTTGCATGGTGATGATGATGCCACCGACTGCCGCAAGAATACCGAACCCTGGAAGTGCCTCTGCCGTGCGCTGCATAGAGCGTGAAGGTAGGAGCATCTCGGTTTGAATCGCTTCGATTTCTTGTTCTAACAGTCCCTCTAATTCATGAGGCGACATTTGTCCCATTGCCATTAAACGTAAATTGTCGGTAATGAAAGAAATAAGGCGGTGATCGTTACTGACTTGTGGGTAAGCGAGGAAAATCGAGCTCTGCTCTGGTGACTCAATGTGAGAATCGAGAAACTTAAAGCCACGGCTGCGTGCGGTTTCAAGCAAATTGTTCAGCAGTGCCATCAGCTCCATGTAGTACTCGTACTCTTCACGTGGGCCAGAGATGGTCGCACGCACTTGTTGGCGCATTTCTTTTAGCACTTGTGGCGGGTTACCGATGATCAGTGAGCCTGCTGCCGCACCGATGATGATCAAAAACTCGGCTGGCTGCCAAATTGCACCGAGGTTACCGCCTGCCCACATGTATCCGCCGAAGACACACATCAGGACGGTAATGGCTCCAAAAAACTTTTGCATCTTGTGACTCCTAAGAGGACATTAATTGGTTGAGTTGTTTAAGCGCTTGTTTGTGCAACTGACAGATGCGAGGTGGTGTCAGGTCGAGCACGAGCGCGATTTCATGGAGGTTGAGTTCGTGTTGATAGAACAAGGTGAGCAACAGCTGATCGCGCTTCGACATTTTGCCAAGTGCGGTGTCTAAGCTGCGACGAATATGCTCATGCTCCATACCGTCGTATTGGCCGCCGAAGTGGCTGTCTCCACCTGTTTCCATCAATTGGTCGAGGCTTTGCATTTCGCCTGCCAGCGCTGCATTTTGGCGGTTGTAGAAGTCTTGTTCGTCAGTGCCAAGTGCTTTGATGATTTCAGCATCGGTCGGCATTCTGCCCAGCGCGCGAGTGAGATCTCGGGTTACGTCGTTCAACTCATGCGCTTGTTGGCGGGTTTTACGAGAACGCCAATCCAAACGGCGAAGTTCGTCCAAAATCGCGCCACGAACACGACAAACCGCAAAAGCGGGGAAGTGTGGGTCATCCACATCCCCATAACGACGTCCAGCTTCGACAAGCGCTATCAAACCAATTTGCTGCATGTCTTCAATACTGCAATGAGAGGTCGCGTGAACGCGCAGTTGGTTGACCACGCGTTTAACCATGACTTGATGACGTTGCAGCAAGGCGTTTTCATCAATCGGGCGAGACGGAGTATTCACTTCCTCCGTCGCGGTATAGCTTTCCTGTAAGTTCATCTCCAACATAGCTGTGCTCCGTTATTGCACAACGTATTTGGTCAGCAGAACATCATCGATATCGCGCACGATGTCGGTTTTTGCAAAGGCCAGTAGTAGGGTTTCCTTCACTTCGCTTTGCAGAATATCGATAGCGCCCGTTTGTTGTAGCTCATCAAAGGTTTTGTCACTGAACAGTTTTAACAGCGAGTTTTGTACCATTGGCATGTAGGCATCGATGTTCTTCATGCGTTCAGGACGGCGTGTTTCCACGGCAAGCTCAAGCATCACAAAGTGCGTCTGTTTTTTACCTTTGATGGTCAGAACTACTTTGTCTAATGGATGAAAGCTTGGGCCTTTCGTCGTCGGTTGCTCAGCAGTCAGGAAAGCCAGCGGTGAATCTTCCAAGAAAGTGCTCACGCTCGATTCAGATGAAGAGGACTCCGAACTTTTGTTGAGGTACCAAATACCGCCTACCACAGTGGCAGCGGAAACGAGGGCACTGGTGATGATCATGGCGATAAACAGGGCGATCATTTGTTGTTTGTTCATAACCTTTTTCCTCGATGTTTAATTAGGCTTGAGTGTTCAGCCAATGCTCTGAATAGTTTGTTGTTGTATGTGTTTGAAATGCGTTGGTTTCGCGCGCTGTGAAGATGTTTGCTTCTTCTTGAGCACCATCATGTGCTTGTCTTTCCTGACCTTGGTCCGAACCTACGTTGACATCTACATGCACAAAGTTTTGCTCTTGAAGTTCGGTGCGAAGGCGCTCAGACACTTGCATCAAGGCTTCACGAGTTGCGGCGGTATTGGCGTTGATTTGCACGCTCAGGCGGTCACCTTCCACGCGTACCAGCAAATCCAACTTGCCCAGTTCTGGAGGGTCGAGACGGATCTTGGCTTCTTGTAGGTTTTGCTGAGCCTGCAAAGTCACGCGGTCTTGCAGTACTTGCATCATCTGCTCGCCCCATTTACCAGAACTGGTATCCACGCGAACGGCCGCCCATTCCGCACCTTGAGCTTGAGTCGCTGCTAGTGGTGAGGTTGGGTTCGAATGCGGCGCTGCCCCTGTTGTTGTTTGCGCTTGTGAGCTGGCCACTAGCACTTGCCCTTGAGCGGGTTGATTAAGCAGATTTTGCAAGTCCGAAGCCGACACCTTTAGTGTGCTCGCTGTGCTGGTTTGAGGGGCGTTTTGGCTCTCTTGCACTGTGGCGTTAAGCATTGGGTTTGTTTGGTTTCCGACATTTGTATTTTGAGAAGCCTGACCTGCCGATACTTGCGTAAGTTGGTTGGTTTCGCCTTGCTTAAGCGCGGTTTTGCTCATTCCTTGGATGAGGGCTTGCGCTTGAATGGCGAGATCCGTGGTAGCAGGAACCGCAGTCAGTAACGCGACATCAGGGCTGACTTCAGCGTTGAGTTCCTGTGTGTCAGCTTCTGGTTGGGTAGCTTGCGTCGGTAAGGCTTGCGCATTTAAACGAAACCCCGCAACCACAAGAGATGCGTTGGTTTGGCCCTGTTGATTTACCGAGGTTGCATCGGTTTGCGAAAAGCCTTGTTCTGAACGCGCTTGTGAGATTTTGCCCGCTGATGACGATTGAGAAGGCGCATTTGCAGGCACTGAATTGGTTACCATCATTGCGTGAGCTCCATTGTCATCGCGAGCTGATAAGCCATGGCACGCTCTTGTTGATCGTTCACCATATTCATTTCTTGTTTTAGCTCGCTGGTGGCTTTTTCCAATGCCGTGAACGCGCACGCATGCACGGCTTTTGCTCGCTGAATTTCCGGTGCGAGTTTCGGATCTTTCAAAAATGGCTTATGGCTGATCAGCAGTTCGCGCAACTGTAAGTCGTAGCGTTTAAGCGCTTGCCAATCGGCCGTTTTAGTCGCGATTTGGATCAGTTTTGACAAGTGGCGAAATCGCTCTGGCGACACTTTATGCTTGCTGTCCAAAATTCATCCATCCTTCTCGTACGTTACCCATCACGCGCTCTACGTTGTCTAAACGTGCTGCGTCGTTCTGTGTGCTGGCGTAATACAACTCGATTTGGCAGAAGTCATAGAGCTGACGTAAATTTTCCGCGATTTCGCCGCCGTTTTCGTCATCTAACGCACTGCTTAAGCCGATAAGGATGTTCATGCACTTGTTAATGCTAACGCCTTTTGCTTCTAGGCGACTCGCGGCAAGGTGGCCACGAATACGCTCAATTTCATCGAGCAACCCATCGAGCAACATGACGACGAGTTGGTGTGGGTTGGCTGATGCTGCTTGAGCATCAAGATCGACCTGTTGGTATGAGTCGTAGCCGGAATCCATTAGCATGAGTACTTCTCCTAAAGCCTTAACCAAACATCGACATGGTTTGGTTCATTTGCGTCATTAAGGTGTTCATTTGAGTAAACTGGGTGAGGTAGCGGTTGTACGACATCTCGTACTTTCGCTGTAAAGAGGTTTGCTTGTCGTCAATTCGGTCTAAGTTGGCTTGCAGCGCATCTTTGCGAGAATTGAACGTACCTGTAGAGAACTTCAAGAACGGTTCTGCCATGTCATCAAGTGAGTCAAGTAGGGCGCCATCACCGTTAAACATGGTTTCTAGTGCAGCACTGTTGTTCTTCTGTGCTTCGGCAAACTTATCCTGATCGACTTTCATTTTGCCGTCACGATCAATAGTGATGCCGACTTCACTTAAACGCATACCACCATGCTCTCCACGAACGAGCGTATTCAATTGGCTCTCAATAGAGCGCAAGGTAGGGTCACTGGCGAGCACGCCACGAGCTTGATCTTCACCGCCGATTTGAGTGTATTCATCTAAGGTCGAAATCAATGCGTTATAGGTATCGACAAACTTGGTAATTTGTTCTTTCGTGCCCTCGCTATCTGCGCCTACTTCCATTGAGATCGGCGCTTCTCCTGAGGTTTGTGCTTTGGTGACGGTGATGTCGACACCATCAATCACGCCTTCAAAAGTATTGCTAGAGTTGGTGAGCTGAAGTCCTGTGCCTTCTGCGCCAAGCCAGATAACAGCATCTTGTGGTTTGCTGATTTCTGTCGTGTTGGTGAACGCATCTTCAAACCAAGCTTGTCCTGTTCCCGTCGCATTGACATTGATGGTGTTTGCCACGCCTGTCTCGGTACTAGAGAGCATGAAGTGTGTTTGTCCATTTGAGCGAACAAGTGTGGCATTTACGCCTGGGTTATCAGGGTTGTTGTTGATTGCACTGACTAGGTCTGTCACGGTCGCTTTGCCATCGCCGTCGGTATCTACCGTCGACATATCTAACGTCATAGTTTCACCGTTGATGGTGAATTCTAGAGAGCCCGTAGTCGGAACTTCTGTTGAGACATCTAGATTTGCTGGCATGCCGGTAGAGATTTGGTGTGACGTTGCGACTTGTTCAACAAAGATCTGGTAGTTACCGACTAACGCGTTCGCATCGGCACTCGCGGTGAAAAAGCCATCTTGAGAGGTTGTTGCCGTATTCTTGATGATGCTGTTTGTGCTGCTGTTCATCTCGTTAACCGCAGTGCGGAATTCACGCAGTGCACTTTCCACCTTACCTAAAGCAGTAAGTTGCGCCTGGTATCGATCGGCTTGCAATTGGTAGCGCTGTTGAAATGGCTGAACATCTAACGTGGCGAACTGGGTTGCCATGGTAATTGGATCTAACGAACTCATGAGGTCGCTCCCTCTCTCATCTGTATTTGGCTTTTTTGTGCCAGTAATAAATACTCAATCGCAAGATGTGTGCCTGATGTTTATGTCTATATAAAACAGTGTCTTACGATATTTTTTGTTAGTTGGGAGGAAGCGCTTTTTCCACCTTGTTGGTTCCGCTTTCCCCTTGATGGTTAAAGGGGTTTCCCAAATAAAACAGGCGACCAAAAAGGCTGAAAGATTTAATCCAATGGAGGAAAGAAAGAAGAGTTATGGGGTTGTATGCATAACGAGCAGAATTCGGCGTTTACTGCTAAAGGATTCAGATTTTTCTGACCCTGTCTGAATGCAAAGGTTTGCTATCTTATGCCCCTGCAATTTTTGTGGTTGCTAACGTCTGGCTATTCCCCCAATTCGACTAAAAAGAACGACAGTAATGAATGAATTTGTTTTACGACTGATGAAGTGTGCCCGTGCGTATGAGGCTTTCATTGGCACTAAACTACGCAGTAAACAGAACATTAATGCCGAAGAACTGGCGAACATCCGCATAGAAGCGATCTCTCGATTCCCTGAACTCAAAGCGTATCAACCTCATCGAGGAGTAGAGTCTGCCGAGTTGGAGCTGTTCAACAAGGTTTTGCACAACACCATGCTAAAAGCCGGTTTCCGTATTCCTACTAGCCATACCAACGAAGCCACTTCCATCTACATCCGTCGCTAGAACGCTTTTCCAAACGCTTTTTTTGCAGACAAAGAAAAAGCCTCCCGGATGAAGGGGAGGCTTTGAGCTTTCGGACGAACTAAATTTTGCGCGTTGTTAGCGAATAGAAAGGTTCTATTAACGCAGTAGCGACATTGCCATGCCTGGCAGCTGGTTAGTTTGAGAAAGAACTGCTGTACCTGCTTGCATTAGCATTTGGTTCTTAGTCATGTTTGAAGATTCAACAGCAAAGTCTGCGTCAGTGATACGGCCTTTCGCTGCAGATGTGTTCTCAACCATGTTGCTTAGGTTCACTACTGTGTGGTCTAGGCGGTTGATTGTTGCACCCAATCCAGAGCGTGCTGCACCGACTTGATCAATAGCTGTAACTAGAGCATCCATAGCTGCGCTTGCATCACCACCGCTGCCAATGTCTAGGCCTGGTACTGTTGTTTTTAGAGCAGTATGTGCCGCGGCAACGTCAGTATCTACTGTTGTTGCTAGGTCTAGAGTTTCTGCAGAAGAAGAACCGATTTGTAGAGTAAGACCACCCGCTTTAATACCAGCACCAGTAATCAATGTATCACCAGCGTATTTGGTGTTATCCATGATGTTTTGTAGCTCAGTACCTAGTTCTGCAAATTCTTTTTGAAGAGCATCTTGGTCTTTTGCTGTGTTTGTGCCGTTTGCAGACTGAGTCGCTAGGTCGTTCATACGGTACAGAATGTTAGTTGCTTCATCGAAAGCACCTTCCGCTGTTTGCAGCATAGACGTACCGTCTTGTGCATTACGCATCGCTACACTCATACCGCGAGTTTGAGCTTCTAAACGGTTAGAGATTTGTAGGCCAGCTGCATCGTCTGCTGCTGAGTTGATGCGGTAACCAGTGCTCAAACGCTCCATTGCAGTGTTAAGTAGGTTACTAGTGTTGCTTAGCGTGTTTTGAGTAACCAGCGAAGCGTAGTTAGTGTGCATTGATAGAGCCATAATCTGTTCTCCTTGATTGTTCGATGTGGGACTATCGCCCCGCTCACTAACTAGAGGCGGTCGGTTAGTTTTAATGATTAATTGGAAATTTAAAAATTTTTTCGAAATCGCCTAATTTGATGATTTTTGGTGACATCTATTCCAGAAAATTCGCATTTTAAGGCTGCTCAGACATAAAAAAAGGCGAGTTCTTATTGCTGAACTCGCCCTTTATCGTTACCCCTGTTTATTCATCGTCGAACGATTTAAACGACAATGAGGTGGGAATATCACTGAAATAGCCGAAGTAATAACTCGCACCAAGTAAGCGGTAGCGATTGAGCTCATTTTGACTTGCGACTCTCCCGGCTACCCAAGGAAATTGGTTGCGACGCAGGAATCGCACTATAGGTAGAAACGCATGCTGATCTTGTTTGTTTTCCATGGTGACGGACAGCTTGATCATGTCGGGTTCAAATTCAGCGATGCGCTCGAAGTGCGCTTGGCTGGTCGCGATTTCAAACCATAAGGCATACGCGTTGTCTTTCAGTTGTTCAACCAAGGTGGTGACTCGTTCGTGCAGGCACAGGGTTTCATCGGCCTGTAAAGAGGGCACCACATGCTGAAATGCCGCCTTGTGGAACTGAATCATCTGATTCAAAAAATAGCCACCAGCCTGCCACAACAAGGCGTCAACACGAATGGGCACGACAACATTGCTGATAAGGTCGGGATGAAAGGTCTCAAGTTGGAACTGTGTTTGGCGTAGCGCTAAATACAAGCTGTATAAATCTAAGCAATATTGCATTTGCTCTGACAATTCAAACTGATAGACACTCTGCTCGCCGCGTAGGCCAAAGCGTAGAGTGAGGTGTTGGTATTCAACCTCGCCAGTTTTGGTTTCACGGATGGCCTGACAGGCGTGTTGAATGTCATTGTGTTTAAGTGCATCAAACACCAGTTGGTCGTCGTCCGTGACAATGTGTTGCAGTGCGAGATCGCACAAATAGTCGTACATCGCTTTTGTTGAGATGAGATTAACCAAGGTTTCCTACCACGTTGATCTGTTTGTTTTCTGGAATTTCATTGTAAGACAGTACCGCCAATCCTTGGGTAAAGGTACGTGCGTATCGTGCCAGCAATGGGCGCAGCTGAGGCATGACCAATAAGATTGGCGGCAGCCCTTGTTGCTTCAATTGCTGACGAATCAAAGGCAAGTTCTGTTGGAACTGACTAAGAATGTTTGGTTCGATTGGGAAGCTATCGAGCATGACAGCGCCTGCGGCTTGAGCTTGTTGCAACGACGTCATTAACATCTGTTCAAGTTCATCAGACAAGGCGTAGACGTTCAGTTCGTTTTTCTGCCCAGCGACTAAGTTAACCAAGGTTCGCTTAAGTGCACAGCGTACATCCGCCGCGAGTAAAATTGGATCTTTGGTGTTTTCTGAAGATTCCAACATGGTGTTAGCGATGGTTCGAATGTCTTTCAACGGCACTTGGTCGAGCAGAAGCTGACGGTAAACCTTAAGTTGCTGTGCTGGGGTTAGAGCAGCGGCTAAGGCTTCGGCCAATTTTGGCGCTTGTGCTGTGAGACGTTGAGTCATGGCTTCAACATCGTCATGAGTAAACAATTCAGCCAAATTGGTTTTCATGATTTTGCTGATGTGTGTGGCGATAACCGTGCCATCGTCAACCACTTGGTAGCCCATGTTCAGCGCTTTCGCTTTGTCTTGATGCTCAATCCAAACCGCAGGCAATTGGTAGGCTGGGTCACTGCCAAGAATGCCATCCACTTCGCCATACGTTTCACCCACAGCAATTGCCATCAAACGTTCTGGCTCGATAAAACCTTGTTCAATCACTTCGCCGTTCAGAGCAATGGTGTATTGGTTCGGCTTTAAACTTAGGTTGTCGCGGATACGCACTTCCGGCAGTAGAAAGCCCACTTGTTCGGAGAGATTACGACGAACACCGCGAATACGCTGCGCCAAAGGTGCACCTTGCTCTTTGTTAACCAAGTGAACTAAGCGGTAACCCAACGCAAGAGACAGGGTATGGACATGAGGAATATCGTCCCAAGTAAGTGCGGTTTCTTCTTCCTGCATCGCATGAGAGAGTGCTTCTACTTGGTCGATTTGCGTATCTTGCACCGGCTTTTTGCTCTGTCGCCAGCCCGCAAACGCCAATACTGCTGCAAAGGTGAAGAACGCCAGATGAGGCATTCCCGGAACCATACCAATAACAGCCATGATCGCCGCTACGGTAAACAAGGTTGCCGGTGTTGCAAGCAGCTGCTTGTGCATGGTTTCCGACATGCCGTTATCGCTGTCGTTAATGCGTGTCACGATAATCGCGGCAGCGGTAGCAAGCAACAGTGATGGAATTTGAGCAACAAGGCCGTCACCGATGGTCAGTAGGGCGTAAGTCTTGAAGGCTTCTGATGCTGGCAGTCCGTGTTCGAACACACCAATGCTGATACCACCAATGATGTTGATGAACAGGATCAGCAGGCCGGCAACCGCATCACCGCGAACAAACTTGGACGCACCATCCATTGAACCGTGGAAGTCCGCTTCGTTCGCCACTTCTTTGCGGCGTTGACGCGCAGTTTCTTGGTCAATCAAGCCTGCGTTTAAGTCGGCATCGATGGCCATTTGTTTGCCCGGTAGCGCATCCAAGGTAAAGCGTGCTGATACTTCAGAAATACGTTCGCCACCTTTGGTGATCACGACAAAGTTAATGATCATCAAGATGATAAACACCACCATGCCGACCACGTAGTTACCACCGATTACCACTTCACCGAAGGCTTGAATCACCTTACCAGCAGCATCGCCGCCGTTGTGACCTTCGAGTAATACGATACGTGTTGAAGCTACGTTCAGAGTAAGACGCAGCAAGGTCGCGACCAACAGAATGGTTGGGAAAATCGAAAAGTCGAGTGGTCGCTTCGCTGTGGTGCTGACCAACAATACCAAGATCGCTAATACGATATTGAAGGTGAACAGCGCATCCAATAGCAAGGGTGGCAAAGGCAAGATGACCATCGCCAGTACCATCAACAAGACAATTGGAATACCAATGTAGCCTTTGGTGGAAGTTTGAAGTTGTTTTAACCGGTTAAACATACTCTGGTGTCCTTGGGTAAACGCGGGTTAATCAGTGTTGCAAATGCTTTGGAATTGCAAAACGTAAGTCAGAATGTGTGCCACGGCGATGTAGAGTTGGCTTGGTATGGCCTGCTCAATCGCGGTGGTGTGATAAATTGAACGAGTCAGTGGCGGCGAGTTGATGATCTCAACTTTGTTCTCGCGTGCGATGCGTTGAATGTGCATGGCGGTTTCATCGACGCCTTTTGCCACCACAAATGGTGCATCAGATAGCGATGGCTCGTATTTCAATGCAACGGCATAGTGGGTCGGGTTGGTGATCCCCACGTCCGCCGTGGGCACCATCTTGTCGATTTTACGCCGCGCGAATTGTTGCTGAATTTGGCGAATGCGTTGTTTAACTTCAGGTCGACCTTCGTTGTTCTTAAATTCTTCTTTCAGCTCTTGTTTGGTCATTCGCAGCTCTTTAAGGTGCTCCCAACGTTGATAAGGGATATCAATCACCCCGAACAACAACAGGGCAAAGCCCATCAGCAGCAGACCTTCAAACAGAATCGACATGATCAGCGAGAAGCCTTGGCTGAGTGGTAAGTTTTGCATGCCAAGCAGTGGCTGAAGATGGTTATCTAGGTAGCCATAAAGAATGCCGAAGATGATTAATACTTTGACGGTGGATTTAACCAACTCCACCACTGAGCGAGTGGATAAAATGCTACAAAAGATGTTGCGCCACCACGAACACGAACAAGCGGTGATGCAGGCAGAATGTGCGTCGGTGCAAAAACACCTTGAGTACAAACATGCCCGAGTACAAGGCTTGGAGAAGGTGCTGGAACGTTGGCGCACTAAACAAAACTATGAAAAAGCCAAGAAAGAACAAAAGCTGATTGAAGATATCATCAACTCTCGCTTAAAGCGCAAAGCCTTATAGCGTCTCCAACTCTGGCTGTTGAGCTTTGTGTGAAGCCTTAAATAGCTCGTCTAAATACTCGCTCAAAGGCATCGGTTTCGCGACCCCGTAACCCTGCGCAAAGTCGATGCCTAAACCTCTTAATATCGCAATGTGTGCGGTGCTCTCAACAAGCTCTGCCACTGTTTCTAAATGCATTTCTTTTGCGACCGTCGCAATAGAGCTGACAATCAAACGGTCGGTCTCATTCTGCGTAATCTCACGAACAAACGCTCCTTCAATCTTAAGAATATCCAGTGGCAATCTGCGCAAGTACGCGAAGCTAGCATAGCCTGTTCCAAAGTCGTCTATCGCGGTTTTGCAGCCCTGATTTCGCAAGTAATTCAAGGTTGCAATGGCTTGCTGTTCATTGATCAGGGCGGATGATTCGGTGATCTCAAAGCAAATCTTATTTAACGGAATAGAGAAGCTTTGAGCGCTTTCAATAATGCGCGCTGCAAGGTTTTCGGTACTGAGTGTTTTGGCGGTTAAGTTGATCGCACAGTGGCCAATCTCATCCCAATTCTTAACCTTGTCACTCAGCATTCGGAAGGTATTGAGAATGACCCAATGGTCGAGTTTGAGCTCCAATCCAAACTGATTAATCAATGGGAAAAATGCCGAAGGTGGTAGAACTTGACCATCGCGCTCTTTTAGGCGAAGAAGTACTTCAAAGCTGTATTTCGACGGCTCAGATTCAGAAAGCTTCATGTATGGTTGGCAGAACAACTCAAACTGCTCGCGCTTAAATACCTGTTGAATGTGATTGAGTTTGTCCACGCGGTCCATTTCAAAAGATTGAATGTTGACCCAATGGATGCTGCTGTCATTCTGAGGTGGCTGATCGCACAGAATTGACACCACTTTCTCAATGTCTTGGTCTTGGCTAACGAGCGTGCAGAAGATGGTCGGCGACACCAATGCGACGGATGTGCCCCGCCAGTAGAATTGGAAGCTCTCTAAGTACTCGGCGACTTCGCTAAGGTCATCCTCAGCAGTATCTGAGTAATGGGTAAAGCTCAGCAGCCCTGTAGAGAAAGGTGGGCGATAGCAGCGATTAATGCTGTTGTTTCGTGAGTACAAAAACTCACTGAGCTGCATGATGAGCTGAGATTTCCCCTCATGCCCTAGATCGGTCAACATCGACAGCGTTGGCGTTAAGTCAAGGTAGATCAACAAGGAACGCGATTGATGACTGATGTCCTCTTTCAACTGAGCGATGTTCGAAAGCCCTGAATATGGGTCGATACGCTCTGAGCGGATTTGTCTTTGGGTCATCTCAAACAGTTTCACTGAGTAGCCGCCAAGTAGGTAAGCTAACGTAGTGAGCACGGTAATAATGATCAGCAAGCCGTAGAACTGTTTGTCTCCAATCAATCCTTCATTGAAGTGACGAATACCGTCGTTAAGGATCAACAAAATAAACGGTGAGCCGACAAAGAGCGGGCGAATCAAACCGTGTTTTGCTAAACCAACTACGACAAGTAAGACGGCAAAGAAGCTCAGTGAATTGAGCATAAATGAAGAAGAAGAGAGTGCGGCCGCAAAGAAAATCGGCACTCAAGAACTGGCCATCAACGAAGGTATTGACCAACATCATCTTGATGGTATTAACGAATGGAAATAAACAACCAATAATGATGAAAAATAGGCTTATCCGCCGTGCAGCAGGTTGATGAAGTGAGCGACTGTTGAGGTAGTGAAATAAGCTTGAAAACGCAAAAGGCAGTATGGGAACCGTGAGGGAGTAGAGCAAGGCGTGCTCAACGCTTCGACCCGTAAAGAAGTAATAGGCCATCAAGCTCAAGACAATCGCAGGTAAAGCCCGCCATTGGTAACGTAAAAAACTCACCACCATTACTGAGCTGACTACCGATATAAGCTGGAATGCATCTTTTTCAATGACGAACATTTGCGACAGTGCAAATCCGGCAAACACGGATAGGGTGACGCCAAGAGTCAGAAACAGCATCGCTTTAATTCGGCGAGCCGATGCAGCTTTATTCATGAGTTTGATCTGAAAATGGTTGGATAGCCGATAATAACAGTATTATCGGCTTGAGATGAACTGGAAAATAACGTGTGTTAGAGTTTTTATTCTAAAAATTGTAACTAAGGATAAAGCTACGTGCTACAAGGGCTTACGTCGTCTTGTCCAAGCCAGTAGGCCTCCTAAAGCGACCCAACTAAATCCGATAGAACCCCCATCACTTCCATTATCACCGAAGTCATTACTTGTTGTGTCTTCTGGGTCAAAACCTGAATCCCCTTCACTGTGATAATCTTCGGTCGTGGCTAATGCGGCATCGTAAGTGGTCTTAGTGCCAGCGCTGGTTTGCGCTTCAATCCAAGGTGTGTAATTCAATACTTCAGTAAATACGCTAGGAATGGCAGGAGATTCGCAAACTGATGAGCCATAACTAACGATGCCGATTTGTTGATAATTACCGCTACCATCTTGATACGTTAACGGGCCGCCGGAATCACCACTACATATTCCCGTGTAAGCTCGGTTTGGGAAGCCGTTCGCACACAAACTTTCTTGAGAGTTAAAACCAGAAACCAGCGAAGAACATTGTGAGTCTGTAAGAGGTTGGATTTCTGCCCAGCGCAGGTAATTCGGTCCTGTCTCATCGTTGGTCGAGGTTTGACCAAGGCCAAAAATTTGGAAAACTGACCGGTTACTGTAGTCACCAAAGTCCTGTGGCAAAGTGATGGATTGGACGTTGTCTGTGATAGGGCGCGTCAGTTCCAATATCGCGATGTCATTGATCCACAAGTCACTTGCGTTGTAATCGGGATGAATCGTGATAGAGCGTACGTCTTTGAACTCTTCGACAAACACATCATCCATGGTTGGGTTTTTGACTAACACGCGAAGATCATTAATTGTCCACCCGTCGGTGAAGACATCCGATTCTACACAGTGTGCTGCCGTCATGATGTACCTGTCATTGACGATCGTACCGCCACAGATGTTGGCAAATTGACTTGAGCCAGTGCGGTGCAGTATCAGGCGTGCAAAGAAGGGGAGTTGATTAGCAGACACTTGTTGCCCGCCAATAATAAACGTTTTTAAATCAGGGTCGTTACCGCTACTGGCGGTTTCTGCGGATCCAGACAGTGGCACCATGAGTAAAACGCCACTCACTAAGACATGATACAACCTCATAAAGCCATCCTTGGGTTTTGAAAGTACTCTTCTTACTTTATACCAATTCCGACATTAATCTATTCACTTAAGAAACGAATAATTTTAATAAAGCCTATAGGTTACTCAAAGGGTTGTATATTGCTCTGACCAAACTCTTGTCGCAGCCAAGAGCGTAACAAGTGAAACGCCTCATGTTTGAGTTTGTGCGGCGGACAGACAAAGTAAAACTGCTGATAAGGATTGATGATTGGCTGCCCTAATTCTACGAGTTGGCCGTATTTGATGTCATCTTTTACAAATAGACGGTGCGTGACCAACAAGCCCAGTCGCCGTGTTGTGGCTTGCACGGCCTGAATCGACATATCAAAGGTGACCGGCTTTTTCCCTTTTGGACGTTCTATGCCGGTTTCTTCTTGCCAAACTTGCCAGTCGTGTTTTCGGCGATCATTGGTAACTTCGATAATAGGGTAAGTGTTCAGAAGTTTTGGAATGTCATATGGGGCAGAGTGTTCGAGTAGTTCAGGGCTGCACACCAAGACCAGTTCATCCTCACTCAGTTTTTCACAATAGTAGTCCTGCCATTCAAGAGGACTGCCGTGCACCAAGGCGGCATCGATGCCTTCCTGTTCCAAACTGAATTGGCCAATCAGATTAGATAAGCGGATATCAAGTTGCGGGGCGAACTCTTGCAAACTCGACATTCGAGGTATCCACCAATGCAGGGCCAGTGAGTTGACCATGTTAAAGGTAATGCGCTTGGAATTTTGGTCATGAATCAGCGCTTCTGTGGCATCGACAATCTGCTCAAGTGCAGGTGCGACTTTACGATAGTATTTTTTCCCTTCGTTATTGAGACGAACTTGGCGACCAACCCGATCAAACAGAGGCTTATTCACTTGGCTTTCTAGGGATTTGATGGCTTGGCTAACCGCAGAGTGGCTAACAGAGAGCAGTTGAGCCGCTTCTGTCATGCTGCCAGTCTCTGCTACTGCAACAAAGGCATAGATTGACTTCAATGGGACTAATTTTCGCATAGTGTCTTCACTCCTATTACCTTCGTAGTTAGCGGTAAGATGATTTTTAATCTGTAAGTTTTTCTTACATTAGCGTTTAAAATAACTCGCTATTTCTGATGAACGCCTTTGCCTAAAATACTCCATGAATTAAGGAGTATCCAATGAAAGTCGAAAATAAACCCGTCATCTTTATGCTGATGTCTACATTAAGCTTATCTGTTACTGGACTGCTAGCGAAGCAGCTTAGTGATGACCTTTCGGTGACCCTATTCAGTTTCTTGCGCTTTTTCACTCCGGCGTTGATTTTATTGGTCATGCTGCGCTTCAAAAACGTGACTCTACCTACTGGCAAGACTTTTAAACCCATTTTGCTTCGTGCCTTTTGTATTGGTATGTGTCAGTTGTGCTTTATCGCTTCTCTACAAACGCTCACTTTAGTCGAAGGTGTGGTGTTGTTTGCGACAGGGCCTTTGTTTATGCCTATCGTTGAAAAACTCTTTATGCGCGGGCAGATTCGAATGTCGACCATAGTGGCATTGGTTATGGCATTCACTGGGGTCATTCTGTTGGCAGGCGCAGATGGTGAATTTACATGGCGAGTCGACCTGTTATTGGGTTTGGCTGGTGGTTTGTTTAACTCAGGCTCACAACTGACACTCTATAAAGCCAGTAAAAGTGACCTGTCGCCATTAGAAATCAACTTCTGGACGTTCGGTTGTGCTGCTTTACTGATATTGCCACTGATGCTTTTCAACGATGCAAATGTGTTATTGCACTCGCTTTCACTCCACGCGTTTGAAACACCGAATACATTGCTTGTCTTTTTGATGTCTCTTTTGATCATCAATACACAGGTCTTTCGTTCGAAAGCGTATCAATTGGCTAGCAGTGGCTCTCAACTTGCACCGCTTATTTTCACCAATCTACTGTTTACCGCGGTGTGGCAATGGGGGTTTTTCGATGACCAAATGAGCCACAGACAAATATTCGGAATAAGCCTTATTGTGCTAGCAACGATATTAAACACATGTTGGGTTCGGTTCTCTGTATTTTTAGATAATAGAAAGCATCGTAATGAACGATATGATTTTAAAACAATAGGAAAAAATCAATAGAGTTTAATGCTCAAGTTAAATTCCCTCATCTTATAAAGATTGTATATCAATTGATATGTTTAATTATTAGCACGAGCGTATGACTATTGATGCAACTGCTAACTAATTGACTTTATAAACTAGTGTAAGATCTATGTATGAAATTGATCTGTTTGAGCGGATGGTTTCAGTATAGTCACTAGTATTATTTTTATTAATATCTACTGGTTTCTTGACTAAATAATTATAAAGATAGAGTGGTAGAATGTATGGAATATAACTTTGAGCGAGACTTGGCACATTGGTTAGAAGCAAAGGAAATCTCAAGGAAGGAACTCATCGCTATTTTACAACAAGCATATTATGAGGAGTTTGGCGGATTAGATTCGATAACGCTGAGTCGCTGGTTAACCGGTAAGGTGGTCCCCCCGTTATACAAACAATTTCTTATTGCTAAATGTCTTGACTATGATTTGAGAGAGATCATCTTAAATATTAATGTCGACGAATTGAAGAGTCCTTCGAGATATGCCACCATATTAACTAACTTGGTTAAGGCTTTTGATTTTTCTTTAACGGCACTATCGTACAAAAGCGTACCTGAAAAAGTAACTAGTGAGATAAGATCTCATACTTACTATGACCATATTGAATTATTTGATGAATTTTATGGAAACCTATCTGCTATAAGTGGTTTTTTATCAGAACTTTATTCCCTTAAATCAGAGGTTAAATATAAGTGTATTTTACTTAAAAATGGAGAGGGCGAAGTTATTGGGCATTGGGCTGGTATTTTGAATCTTGAAAAAATAGATAACTTGCCTTCGTTTGTTCCTATTCCTGAAGATGAAGTTAAGCGTAGTTGCCTAGTTAAGTTAAGGCATGAAATGAATTCTAATCATTTTTTTGAACTCGTTGTTCAGGCTATTTGCTATTACTTGCTTAACCATTTCAAAAGTAAAGATTATGTTTATATTTTTATTGCAGAATATCCAGTACTTGAATTTGCAAGAAAAGTTTTTAATGCAAAAGAAGTAAAATATTACCCTCCTGTAAATGGATCTCAAAAAATGGGGCTTTATCTTGTAAAAATAAATATTATAAAAGCAATTTCAAACCCTATATTAATTCCAAAAATAAAGAAAAAGCTCAAATGTCTACAGTCTTGTGATTTTGTTGATTGTAACTTGTGCAATCTTAGGGATTTCCGACAGTAGTATTTCTCTTACAAATTTACAAAAACAGTGGAATATAAAAAACCTTGTAGCCCCCAGAAAGTAACGTCATTTTTCATTATTTTTTTACGTGCTGCTTTAGTTTCGACGCGCTCAATTATTAATTTTGTGCGCGTTTTTTTACTTAGTTCAATCACCTTACTGTAATGATCTGCTTCAGTAGAGTGTTCCACTTTTAGAAACTGATAAAAGCCAGATAAAAGCTCTTTTTCCCGAAAATCAGAATCTAAGTCGTAGTCGTCAGCTGCTAACATAACCTTCTGTTTTTGTAGAAACTCAAATCCTTTTCTTATCTCAGAACAGCTTTTACATGAATTTCTTTCTGTAATTTCTACAACTAAGTTAGCTTTTAGCTCCTCTAAGCTCTTCTTGAGAATGACGATATCGCACAGCAGATATTTGTCGCAAAGATTACTGCGCTCTAGGTTAATGAACAGATGTTTTCCTTTAAAATCGTCAGAATAACGATTGATGTAACGATCTAGCCTTGCAACTAACGCACGACTCATATGAGGATATTTGATCTCCGTAGAGTATACCTCTTCCGCTGCTTGTCTAGATAGAGTTCTGGGATCAATTAGCACTTCGAAGCCCAAGTTATTACCTTTAATATCAACGATTTCTTGTAATTTATAATTGATATCGATAAGACTTATACCGTTGCTTTTGTTTAAGTAATCTTCAATTAGAAAACACATGTTTTATTTTTCCATTTTCTTGAACATGATAGTGAGGAACTCCATCTCTTCATCAGAGATAAGAGGCTCCTCATCAACCAGTTCTTTCCTTCTAAACTCGATAAAGCCTTTAATTTCCCTTAACTGCTCCGGTTTCATTTCAGTTATACGTTGTTTTATGTATTGAAATTCGCCGTTTTCTAAGCCATTCATGTGCTGCCTGTTGTTAGTGTTTCTCTACATTTATATTTCAATCACTTTGGAAACAGTTTAATTAAAAGGTCCAATTATTGAGTTGGCAGTGTTGTTTTAAAATCAAACAGACTGCTAAGTCTCGTTGACTTACCTGTTTCTTTTATTTGCACCATTGATGTCGGGCTTCGCAATTCTCCTTTGGTTGCCATTGAATTGTTTGATTTTTAATCAGAATGAACTAGCGTCAAGAAAGGAGCAGGGAGAGAAAATATGCTGACTTTAAACTATCACGTCGAGATTGCCGCGACGCCTCAACGCGTATGGAGCGTGTTGACTGATGTCGAACTATACAAGCGATGGGCGCAAGCCTTTTCACCTCAGTCTCAATTTGATGGTGCATGGGAAGAGGGAAGTGACATTACTTTCTTTGATCCAGATATGGGCGGGACAAGGGCGATCATCGATACGGTGCTGCCGCTACAAAAACTCGAGTTTCATCATGTTGCCATTTTTAACCCGGACAATCGGCAGCAATTGGATGGGGATTTGGCATCTAAATGGATCGGATCTCGTGAGATCTATCAGATCGAGATGATAGAAGATCGCTTGTTGCTGAGTATCACCATTCATACTCACAGCGATTTTGTGTCGATGTTCAATCATGGTTGGGAAAAGGCACTGCCGTTGATCAAGCTCATCAGCGAAGAGTAAGGTTAGATTGCGGGTCAATTTGGGCTGACGACAGGTTGCTTGTGGGTATACAATAGCCGCCAATTTGCGCACCAAGAGAGTTGATGATGGAATTTAAGGTTGATACCCACACGCATACGTACGCCAGCGGCCACGCTTATAGTACGTTGATTGAAAACGCGAAATCGGCAAAAGAGAACGGGCTGGATATGTTCTGCACGACCGACCACGCTGAATCAATGCCGGGTGCGCCTCATTACTGGTTCTTTTCTAACCAGAAAATTCTGCCGCGCTTTCTTGAAGGCGTTGCGATTATTCGTGGCGTTGAATCTAACATCATGAACACCAAGGGTGAGATCGATATTCCAGATAACGTTGACCGCAACTTGGATTGGGTGATTGCTAGCTTTCATGAGCCAGTGTTCCGTCCAGCGGATAGTGCTACGCACACTGAAGCGCTGTTGAACATCATCAAAAACGGTCGTGTTGACGCGCTAGGCCATTTGGGTAACCCCAACTTTGACTTCGATTTTGAAGCTGTACTGAAGTGCGCTAAAGAGCACAATGTCGCGATTGAAATCAATAACACCACATTGAAAGGCAACAGCCGTGTCGGCAGTGTAGACCGTTGCCATGAGATTGCCCAAATCGGTAAAGAGCTCGGTGTCTTCTTCACCACAGGCAGTGATGCGCACTTCTGCTATGATGTGGGTAACCTGAGTTTGGTGGGTGAGTTAATGGATAGAGTCGGTATCGACAGCAGCAAGGTTATTACTCACTCAGCACAACAATTCTTAGCCTTCTTAGAGCTGCGTGGCCGTATGCCAATTGCAGAGTATGACGAGATTCGCAACGCATAAACTTGATTACATTTTTGGTTATGCAAGTGTTAAGGGATTGCTTTACACTGCTCGCATTAAAAAGCCGACTCAGAATTCGGCATTCAATGGAGAAGTGAAGATGTTACGTCCTTTAGTGTTGGGGTGTGTAATTGCGTTAGGCTCAACGTACGCAATGGCAGAAGCCGTCGACTTAAAACAAAACATGAAGCAGATGAAGATGGAATTCAAACAGGCGGCAGAAGCGTCTGATGTTGAAACCATGAAATCTGCGATTGATAGCTTGCAAGCGATCGTTGAACAATCGAAGCGTGGCAATTACCCACCAGAGAAGTTTGATATTTACCTAGAAGGCTTTAACAAGCTGACGGTAACGCTAGATAAGATTGAAGCGGATCTTGATGCAGGCAAGCTAGAAGAAGCGAAAGACCAACTGCGTGAAATCGATAGCCTTCGTGAAGAGTACCACGACAAACGCAACCCAAGTATCTGGAGCAAACTGTTTAGCTAACCGTTTATCCAACTTGAAGAAATGACCATCAGCCTGCCACTTCGGCGGGCTTTTTTGTGCCTGTCAATCGAGGTATTCAAGAAAACCTGTGAGGTAGCAGCCACTTATTGATCCTGTTTTTGAGCTACCACTCAGAATTAGTTACGCTGTGTGAAATTTGTTAAGTCACCGTTATGCGTAGATTAATTCCTTTTTACCGCTCGATGTTATTTGCTAGTGCTCTCAGTTGGGTGCTAGTGACGCTGATGCCTGTTATCAATGCTCATGGTAACAGCATGGGCGTGTGGGCGACGCTATGTACGCTTAACGGTTTTGAGTTGGTTCAAATAGAAGAGGGCGACAATTCTGTCAGCCACAAAGGTAAGCCTTGTCCTTTTAGCCACTTCTCGACTTTTCATCACGATACACTTCCAACGACACCAATACTCTCAAGACTGAGCTTGGTGATTTCTGACAGCTACGCTTATTTGGCTCTAAGTGTGCGATTTGAAACACCAGTTCCTCGAGCGCCGCCAGTTTCCCTTTTCTCATAACAAAAACCATTACACAATACCCAAGTAACCTCGAGATGCTTGGTTCAGCGAGAATGACTTGGTTTGTAGACGCGGCGGCGATTTAAAGGTCTAGTGGGTCTAAATCAAGATATCGACAACAAAGTATACAAGCCAAGGCAACTCGCCCTTCGGGAGCGTGTCATTGCTCCGATTGCTGCTTCAAACAACTTGGAAAGAGTTGTCTATTACACAGCGTTGTTTTCTTTGCACTCGAATCAATGACAACGCTCTGAATCCAGCATCTTGAAGTCACTTGGGTATATAGTCAGCAACACTGCCACTTCGAGCAGTGGTACTCCCAAATCTAAGTCAAATAGCGCCGCATACGAATGCGTATGTGCAGGATGCGTTTGGCTGAATTTGGGTGTTCAACAATGAAAAAGGAAAATACACATGTTGAGAAACTCGGCAAAGCCTCAACTCAAGGAAGCCTCACGCGCAAAATCCATCTACTTTATGACGTGGCGATGGCACTTCTACGCAGGTTTGTTCGTCATTCCATTTATGCTCATGCTTTCCCTCACGGGGTTGGTGATGTTGTTTGATGATGAGATCGAACTGGCTCGATACGAAGCGACATTACAAGTTTCACCACAAGAGCGAATGGTTCCTGTCTCTGCACAATTAGAAACCGTAAAGCAGGCGTATCCCGATTTTAATGTCACTCAATTTGTACCTGCTAAAACGGCCGATATTGCCAACCGATTCTCGATTCAAAACCAAGAAGGCAGCTCGCTGATTGTTGCAGTAAATCCTTACACAGGAGACGTACAAGGCACCATTAATCGTGGTGATAGCATCTATGAACTGATGAACAGCATTCACGGCACATTGCTCATCGGCGACCTAGGCGACCGTTTAATTGAAATCGCCGCAAGTCTGGGGATTTTACTGTTGATGTCTGGTTTGTACCTTTGGTTACCTAGAGACAACGCCAGCCGTGCCGGCTTTTTGAAAATTCGCCTTAACAATGGCCCTCGAATTTTAATGCGTGACCTGCATGCGAATTTAGGTGGCGTGCTGTCGATTGTTCTGTTGTTCTTTTTGATTTCAGGTTTGTCGTGGGCAGGGATCTGGGGTGCGAAAATGGTGCAAGCTTGGAATACCTTCCCAACCTATTACACATGGGGTGAGAAACCGGAATCCACACTGACACACAAAGATCTCAACCACGGTGCTTCAGAAGAGATGCCATGGAACTTAGAGCTCGCTGCTGTGCCTGAATCGAAAGATAAGCCCGCGCATGATCATGCCAATATGAAGGAAGAGATGGCATATGCAGGTAGTCATGATGCGCTCTCTATTGATGATATCATCCTCAAGGCTGAAATGATGGGCTTCACTGGTTATAAACTGTTTTTGCCGCGCTCTGAGACGGGCGTTTACACCGTTGCAGCTAACTCTATGGGCGGCGATATTTCCGACCCAAGACAAGATCGCACCAGTCACTTTGACCAATATTCCGGTCGCTTGTTGGTGGATGTAACGTGGCAAGATTACAGTTTGTTTGCCAAGTTCATGGCGGCAGGTGTGTCATTGCATCAAGGTGATGTCAGTGTGCTTAACAAAGTGCTCAACGTAGTGTTCTGTTTGGCGTTCATCTTAATCTCAATCACAGGTGTGGTGATGTGGTGGATTCGTAGACCAAGTCGCAGTGCCGCATTGGGCGCACCACCTAAGTTTCAGCAAGACGGTATTTGGAAGCTAGGCTTAGTAACGTTGGTAGTATTGTGTCTGGCGTTTCCGATGGGCGGTTTGGCGATTGTTACGGTTCTCGCACTGGATTGGCTGTTGTTCAACCGCGTTGAGAAGCTGAAAACGGCGTTGAATTAGTAACAGACAAAGAATGAAATAGTAAAAGAGCCAGCGAAGTGCTGGCTCTTTTTATTTCTGGTAAATCTCCAGCGGCAAGCCATCTGGGTCTTGGAAGAAGGTAAAGGCTTTGCCTGTGAATTCGTCAATACGAATTGGCTCAACTTCAACGTCATTCGATTCTAGGTAGGTTTTCACCTGTTCAACATCATCAACCAAAAAAGCGAGATGTCTTAGCCCTTGTGCTTCGGGAAAGCTCGGTCTCTCTGGTGCGCCCGGAAAGCTAAACAATTCCACTTGGCTGCCGTCAGGTAAAGCGAGGTCAAGCTTGTATGAGTCTCTGGCTTCACGATAGTTTTCAGCAATGACTTTTAACCCCAACACTTCAGTGTAAAAGCGTTTTGACCTTGGGTAATCGCTGCAAATGATCGCGACGTGATGAATGGCATTAAACATGGTTAGTGTCCTCGGAGACTAAATGCTCCTTAACGAAGTCGATGAACACGCGCAGACGAGCAGGCATGTATTTGGTTTGCGCATACTGCATCGCGATAGCGCCGTGGTAGTTACTTTTGATCATCCAATCCGGCAGAACTTCCACCACTTCTCCTCGTTCTAACGCGTCTTTAATCACGAAGTCGTGGAAGATCCCAATTCCTAAGCCTGACTTAACGCCATTCAAGCGCATTTGAGAATGGTTGACGGCGTAGCGCCCACTCACGGCAATCGAATGAAAGGCTTCCTCTTTAAAGAACGACCAGATGTTGTCTTTGTCGTTCTCGGCAAGGTAAATGCAGTCGTGCTGCTCAAGCTCAGTGGGATGCTCAGGCATACCTTGTTTGGTGAGGTAATCTGGAGAGGCACATAAAACAAGATTGGTCTTGCTGATCTCTTTGAGGACCAGATTTTCATCGGGTTTGTCGGTGAGCTTAAAGGCGACATCAATACCTTGGCGGAAAAGATCAATCTCACCATCTGCTGCACGCAGCTTAAGCTGAATGTTTGGATAACGTTCTAGGAATGGCAACACAAACGGTTGAAGCACCGAATTAAGAAATGCTTCAGGGGCTGCCACTGTGAGTGCGCCTGTTGGCTCAGCATGATCTTCCGCAGATAGCTCAACGGCTTGCTGCGCGGCATTCACCATTGCGATGCTTTGGTCGTAAACCTTTTGCCCAGCTTGAGTGATGATCAACTTACGAGTCGTGCGCTCAAACAGTTTCACCGAGAGGGCTTGTTCCAACCGTGTGATCAACTTACTTAAAGCCGATGGCGTTACGCCGAGTTGTTTAGCAGCAGCGGTAAAACTGCCTTCGTTTACCACCAAGATAAACGAAGCAAGATCAGGAAGTAGGGCTATGAGTTTTGGATTAACCATAATTGTTCAGTTCTGCGCAGCGGAATAACGATATTGTCTGGTACGGTTTCACGAGGTTCAAGTGTCACCGTCTCGCTTTAACGATATTTTGCCAAAAATGCATTGAGTGCAGGCAAGCCAGATTCACCAGTATGGTATTGCTGCCAACAGTGATAAATGGCCGTTTCGTGGTCTGCAATTAACTCGATAGCTTCTTGCTCAGCGGTTGAATACTGCTGTGAATCTTTCACTTCTTCATGCCACTCTCGATACTTAACCTCATAAGGTTCCACCCACTTCAAAAGAGTCGCCACCAACTCTTGCCATGGTAAACCAATCCACTTGGTTGCATCTGCCAAGCCTTTATCCAGCATCTCTTGGTGTCGACTTTCGATATCCATGCCATTTGTCAGAAGTACAGGTCTGAGCTTTTCTGCAGTGAGTTCTTCCACTTCAATCAAGATTTGCCACAGCGTTTGTTGTTCACTTTGGGCGTAATGGCTCAAGTAGTGGTTGAAAAAAGCGATGCCGTAGATTTCGCCATAGTAGGCAGACAGAACGTTATGAATCATGGTGAGAATCGTGATTTAAACAGGGAATACCGCATTGTAGGAGGGGAAAGCGCGAAGTGTAAACACCTGATTAAGAGTAAAAAAGTGCTGCTGACAGAATTCGAACAGAACTTGTGAGAATTTTATGAGAATTCGATGAAGTTGCTGATAGATTTGCTCGTCATTCTTAGAGGCAAGAACGCAAAACGTTCGAAACGTAATGCTTAACCTACTCAAGTCACGAACAAAGAAGTAAAGCCGTACACATGGGCTTGGGTAGTTCAACCCTCATTAAAGGATGGAATCACAATGAAAAAACGTACCCAACTCGGACTCGTCATGACTTCAGTCGCTATGGCACTAGGCTCTGCATCAGTGAATGCAGCGGAATTGGAAATCACCGTGACAAACGCAACCAAAGGCATCTACTTTACGCCTCTTATTGTTGCCGCACATGGTTCTGATCTTCAAATGTTCAGAACGGGTCAAGCAGCAACGCCAGAACTAGAAGCAATGGCAGAAGGCGGTGATATCTCTGGGCTTGCTAGTGTGATTGGTAACGCTGGTGGTGCGGTGGTTGAGAATCCTGCTGGCGGCATTTTGAATCCGGGTGTTGCAACCACCTTCACCATGGACAGTGGCGACCACGGTTATCTTTCTCTGAGCGCGATGTTGTTGCCAACCAATGACGGTTTCGTCGGTCTAGATAGCTGGAAGATTCCAACGGAAGCGGGTACATACCGAGCAACGCTAAGAAGTTACGATGCTGGTACAGAAGCGAACGATGAGCTTGCGTCTAGCATGCCAAACCCACCTTTCATTACCTTTGGTACTGGCGGCACAGGCGTTGAAGCAACGGTAACTAACGACAAAGTTCACGTGCATCCGGGTAACCTTGGTGATAGCGACCCAACTGGCGGCATTAGTGACCTAGACAGCAGCAGCCATCGTTGGTTAAACCCAGTTGCAACCATCACAATCGTTGTGAAGTAAGGGGGATGTATGAAATACAGAATCTTACTAGTAGCAGCTTCAGTCGGCTTGCTCGCCGGTTGTCCAAGCGATGATGATAACGACGTAGTGAAATCGTACCGCTACACCGTCAACGTGGCGAACTTGACTGCGAATCAACCTATGTCTCCGCTCGCGGTACTCACTCACAATGCTGACTACCAATTGTTTGAAATTGGACAAGCCGCATCTGTTGAACTTGAGCATCTTGCTGAAGGCGGTAGTAACGCAGAGCTGATTGAATTGATGAACAGCAATGACAGTGTTTACCAAGGTATTTCGGGTAATGGATTGGTGTTGCCTGGCGCATCGGACGAAGTCACCATCACGGTTGACCCTAGTCGTTACGGTTACTTGTCTGTGGCGTCTATGTTCGTGAATACCAACGATGCCTTTGTTGGCGAAACGGGGCTATCGCTCAAATCGCTCGCAGTAGGTGAAAGCTACGAAATGAGCATGAACGTTTGGGATTCGGGCACGGAACTGAACGATGAGCTTGCCGCAACCATTCCGGGTCCAGCAGGTGGCGGTGAGGGCTTCAATGCTGCTCGCAATGACAGCAATGACGTTGTTGCATTCCATGCCGGTGTTGTTAGCCAAGATGATGGATTAGCAAACTCAGCACTCTCTGCGAACCATCGTTTCTTGAACCCAGGTGCGAAAGTCACCATCACTCGAGTCGAGTAACACAGGCTCCGATGACGTCTCCTTTCCAAAGCGCTTGTAGCCGAGCGCTTTATCCCTCATGGCGTCATCGGAACCTTTTTTGAAAGAATTTCTAATTTGTTCCGGTCATGTGCAAAGTGAGGATACTCGAAGGCAAGGAAAGGACCATGGAACAACAGGCAATCAATTTAGTCGCGAACATCTTGTTGGTGGAAGATGACGATGATTTGGCAGAACTGGTTCAGATGCATCTCAAGTTTCAAGGACACCAAGTGTCGCGAGCCACAAATGTCGCCGATGCTAAAGCGCAATACCAGCAACAACCCTTTGATTTATTGATCCTTGACCGAGGTTTACCAGATGGTGATGGTTTAGACATCTGCCATTATTTGCGTCAGCAACAAGATTGGAGCCCAGTGCTTATGCTGACAGCCAGAGACGGTGAAATGGATAAGGTTGATGGTTTAGAAGCAGGCGTTGATGACTACATCACTAAGCCATTTAGCGTATTAGAATTCCAAGCACGAGTGCGAAACGTGTTACGCAGAGTCAGCCAAACCGCAGAAGCCAAATTAGTAGATGGAGTCCTCGAAGATGCGATGGATTTTGGTCCGCTGAGAATTATTCCGGAGTTGCACCAAGTATCGCTAAACGACAAAGATGTCACTCTTACCGCGACAGAGTTTACTTTGCTGCAGTTTCTCGCGACTCGTCCGGGCAGAGTCTACAGTAAAGATGAATTGCTCGATCACGTTTGGAACACCAGTCACTCTGGTTATCACCACACTGTGTGTAGCACCATAAACCGTTTACGCAGCAAGTTGTCGTTGTCTGACTCTGATCATCACTTCATACAAACCGTGTGGGGTGTTGGGTATAAGTTTCAGCCAAGACACTAATGCAAGAAAGTAAGTCAAAACATCAAGCCAAGACAGTAAGTCGGCAGTTGTTTTCACTGTCATTTTTCAATCATCACGGGTGTTTCAGAAACATCGCTGTTTAAGGAGGCGATAGGATGAGCTTCAAATCTCGCTTAGTGGTATTTACTAGCTTGTGGTTTTGCCTCGCGGCCGTGGTGATTGCACTGACTTACAATTGGCAAAAAGAAACCATTGAGTTACGCACTAAGCAAAGCCTACATAAAGAGCTGGCAAGCCACATGCGTGATGATAATCCGCTGATGATCGGGACGGATTACAATCCGAAAGCGCTCAAGTCGATTTTTCACACGCTCATGCTGATCGGCCCTGATTTTGAAATCTACTTCCTCGATAGCCAAGGTAACATCACCACCCATGCAGCACCGGAAGGGGCGGAGATCATGGGGAAGGTGGATCTCAATCCCATTAAGCAATTCTTAAATGACCAACCTTTTCCTATTTTGGGTGAAGACCCACGTAATCGTGGTGAGCACAAAGTCTTTTCTGTCGCGGCGATAGAGGAATTAGGCTCTACGGTCGGTTATCTCTACGTGGTGATTGGCAGTACCCGACATGACGCCATTGCCAATGCTCAAGTCGATACTCCTTATATTGCGCTGGCAGGATTGGTCTTAGTCTCCATCTTAGGCTTTGCTCTTGGGGCTTATGTGCTGGTGAAACGTAGCCTATTGAACCCGATTGAGCGTGTGACCAAGCAACTTCAGCAGCAAGCCGAACATGATTTCCGCCTGCAACCTGATTTTACTCACCAAGTGCCGGAGCTCGTGCCGATTGCGCACTCTTATCAGATGATGGCGAAGCATATTCAGCAGCAGTTTTTACAGTTGGAGTATCAATCGTCTCATCGTCGTCAAAGCTTGTTGCAGCTTAGCCATGATTTAAAAACGCCGTTATCGAGCGTGCTTGGCTATTTGGAAACGTGGCGTTTGCAACATCCGGAATCCGACCCTTTGATTGACGTTGCTTTCCGAAATTGTGAGAAGCTCTCAACTCAATTGCATTCTTTGTTAGACGCCGCGCGCAAAGAAGCACCAATGCCAAACTACGAGTACCGCCCCGTGGATCTTGGCGCGTTGATGGCAGAATGTGCTGAAACGATGCAGAGCCAGTTTTCTCGTAAAGAAGTGCTGTTGAAAGTGGATATCGATAGCGAAATCCAAACCGTGGGTGATAAAGGTCTTTTAGAGCGGTTGGTGCTTAACTTGCTTGAAAATGCATTGCGTCACAGCCCAATCGGCTCGGAAGTGCATTGCCAAGCGCATTTGAGTGAGGATAAGTCGCGTATCCACTTTACCTTCGTCAATCACATCGAGGAAGAAGCGGAGGGCGGTTCTTTGGGGATCGGGACGAAGATTGTCCAATCGATCTTAATGCTTCACCACAGCTACCTTGAGACCAATGCAACATCCTCTCAGTATCAACAGAAGTTCACTCTAAGAGCGGTGTGAGCGCTTCCTCACCGCCTCTAGATTCTTACTCTAATCTCCTAGTTCCAACTCTTATCACACATAAAGCAAGCGCCTATCTATCGGGCGCTTTTTGTTTGTCTCATACAACTGGTATTTCTCTTAAGTTACACACTCAATGTACCTGCTCAAAAACAGAATCGGCTAGTCATACTCATTAAACATTAATTTCATCTCGAATAATTCATCCAATCCGTTATTTAATCGGTGAACAAATAACATGTGCGAATAAAACGTATTCTGTTACATATTTAACGTGCTAGATTGCAATATTAACCTTGTTGTCTAATTTGTGATGAAAATATTACAAACATAGTTTTTCTCTTTTGGTGGAGATTATAAATTGATTTGTGATTTATATTAGCAATAAGTGTTTTAGTGAATATTTTAATATGTGTTTGGTTGTCTATTTGTGGGTGTGGGAATTATTGCTTATATCATCAGATGGAATGAAAAAGTGGAACTAAAGTCACTTAATTGCAGCGGAAAAATCTAAACTATAGACCTATTAGGTAATAATGGTTTAGTAACAGATAGTTACGGATTCATAATTAATAATATGGCTAAACTTCCGACAAGGATCGAAAAGATGAGCGACAAGGAATCTATTCAGACTAATCGCAGCCGCCGCAATTTTTTAAAAGGTGCAACTGGTGCAGTTGTGGCTGGCGTCAGTGCTTCAGCGTTTTCTGGTGCTGTTCAAGCAAAGGAACCGAATATCGACTGGAGCCGTCTAGGTAAAAAGAACGATAAACGCTTTTGGCGTAAAGTTCAAAAGCAGTTCGTATTGGATAAACGAACGACTTACATGAACATCGGTACGACAGGTTCAATGCCAAAACATGTTCTTGAAGGATACGAAGACAACAACAAAATCGTTGCTAAGTACCCGTGGGATATGAAAGACAAGTTTGGTGCTTGGCCTCATGTTTCTGAAATGGTGACGCAAGTAGCGCCGGGCTTTGGTGCTAACCCAGATGAAATCATTCTGAGCCGCAACACTACTGATGGCCTATGTTCTATTATCAATGGCCTTCATTTCGAACCGGGCGATGTCATCCTAACGACTCACCACGAACACGTTGCTGCTACTTCGCCAATGAATGTAGCAAAACACCGCTTCGGTGTGGATGTGGTCGAAATTCAACTTCCTGTTTTCACTGGTACTGAAGACGTTTCTGAACAAGATTACATTCAAGCGTTCCGCGAAGCGATTGAAGCCCACCACAACGTTCGTCTTATCGTCTTCTCGCACATTACCTACAAAACAGGTACCACTCTTCCAGCCAAAGAAATCTGTTCTCTAGCAAAACAACACGGTATCCCAACCTTAGTTGATGGTGCGCACACTGTTGGTATGTTCGATTTAGACTTCCACGATATGGATTGTGATTTCTATGCAGGATCTGGTCATAAGTGGCAGTGTGGTCCTGGCGCGACAGGTATCTTGTATGTACGTGATAACGGCAACCGTTTGAATGAGTACTGGAGCGATCGCGAGAATCCACTGTGGTTGATCAACTCTTCTCTTTCTCACGCAGACTACCTAGGCAAGCAATTGCAAATGCAATACATTGGTAATGACAACTACCCAGCAAAACAAGCACTTGCTGATAGCTGTAAGATGTGGGACGAGATTGGTCGTGACCGTATTCAGGAACGTGTTCTTGAACTAAGTGACCTATGCAAAACGCTGCTTAATGAAGCGTTACCACATGCTCAAATGTACTCGCCAAATGTGGAAGGCTTAACCAGCGGCCTAACGACGTTCAACCCATTTAGCGATGTGACGGATGAAGAACGACTCACCTTGTTCCGCGACCGTCTGCGTGAAGACTATGGCTACATCATCCGTACGACAAGCTTCAAGCTGTACAAAGATGATGCTTACGAAACACAAGCACTGCGCATCTCAACGCATCTATTCCACGATGAGAAAGACGTAGAAGGGCTTGTCGAAGCCATCACGGATCTTTACTACTCGTTCTAACGTTGTTGAACTTTCAAAGCGCCCTTCATTGGGCGCTTTGTGGAAGAGAGGGATATTCACCATGTCAGTGAAAACAATCAAACGAACCATGACGGCACTTACCGTTGCTCTTGCTTCAATCATGTCGACTTCTGCCTCGGCGGGTGATTTGCAAGACATCAAAGACAGTGGCGTGCTGCGTCATATCGGTGTGCCTTACGCCAACTTCGTTTCTTACATTGATCAAGGGGAAATGCAGACACTGACAGGTCTTGATGTCGATATCATCAAAGGGTTTGCTCAATCTCTCGGCGTGCGTTACCAGTACGTGCCAGCGCAGTGGAATAATGTGGTTGGTAAACTGACAGGCCAGCAAGTCGAATACAAAGATGCGCAGCTCGTCGTGGGTGAGAAGATGCCGGTTGAAGGCGATCTGATCGCTAACGGTGTCACTATTTTGGATTGGCGTGCTCAAATCGTCGATTTCTCAGATGACTACTTCCCATCTGCAGTGTGGCTGGTGGCTCGTACCGATTCTACTCTTACGCCAATCACGCCGACTGGCTCGGTGGAGCGCGACATCACCAAAGTCAAAGCATTGATTAATGGACGTGAAGTTCTGGCGATGGAGCACTCATGCCTAGACCCAAACCTTTACAATCTGTATGACACGGGTGCTAAGGTGATTTTGCCTGATGGCCAGCGCCGCTTGAACGAAATGGTTCCTGCCATCATGAAGAACGATGCAGAGAGTACACTGCTAGATGTGGCAGACACACTGATTGCATTAGAAAAATGGCCAGGTGAAATCAAAGTCATTGGCCCAGTCTCTGAAAATCAAAAAATGGCGGTTGCCTTCCGTAAGGATTCTCCTGAATTAAAAGCCGCGTTTAACCAATATTTGAATTCAATTAAGCAAGATGGGACGTACCAAGCGTTGGTCGAGAAATATTACCCATCTATTTACTATTTCTATAATGACTACTTCTTAGAAGATAGTAAGAAAGATATATGAGAAAGTCTGTAAAAAAAATATCAAGCCAGAAGATCATTACCATCAGTGCGATTTTGGTATCGCTCTATTTGGCGATGCTTATTACTGTGACGAGTTTAGGTCAAAATAAATTAAAAGATTCACAACACCGAGAACTCGGCCTAAAGGTGAAAAGTTACGCAGGTACACTTGATAATTTATTTACGCTTGCCAGCGAAGATATAGACCATCTATCCACCGATAAAACGGTGCAGACCTTTTTTGCTAACCTCGCTTCTGGCATGTCGATGGAATACGGCTTGGGTGCGAGTTTGATTAATTTGAAACGCAAGCTGCAAGAAAAGTCAGAAACGAAAATAGTCAATAACCAAATCATCTACAAGAAGTTGACCCTGATTGGCCTTGATGGCTCAACAATCGTCACAACTGGGGCGAAAACAGACCATCGTATCGACACCTCGCGATTACTGCAAAACCACAAAAATACCGAAGAGATACGAGCCGTTCGTGATGACGGCAGAGTGTTAATCCAAGTGGTCAAGCAAGTGATGTTCTCTGGCAAACCGGTTGGTTACTTGATTGCAGACATCAACAAGCAAGTGGTGATTTCTCAACTCACCAATCAGGAACATGAAGACAGCTACAGTCGCATGGTTTTGAAGATCAATGACGTTGAAATGGAAGTTTGGGACTCGATCAGCCGCAAACTGGAACAAGAAAACGTTACGGGCCCAAACGCGCTTTCTCAAGAGCTTAAACAGAAGATTTACTTCGAAGTGCCAATTGAACGTCATCACTTTGAGTTGATGGCGTGGTTTGAATCGCTCAGTGAACGCGACATCTACACCTCGCGCGTATTCATTACCGGATTGAGCATCCTTGCTATCTTGATTGTGTTTGGTCTCTTGTATGCGTTTAGCCTAAATAACACGCGTGTTGAGCTTAAGATCAAACTGGAAGAAGAGAAAAAACGTAAAGACTTCCTGTCTCAGCAAAACCAACGACTAACCAGTGAAATCGAGCGTCGTAAATCATCAGAGATGGAGTTGGCTTACCAAGCAAAACACGACTCTCTGACTGGGTTGCCAAACCGAGTATATGGCTCAGAACGTTTGGATCTGGAACTCTCACGCGCTGAGCGAATGGGTTCAAACGTGTTGGTTATGTTCATTGACCTTGATCACTTCAAACAAATCAATGATTCCATGGGTCACTTTGTCGGTGATGAAGTCTTGAAGCTGGCAGCAGAACGCCTGCACAACGCAGTACGTAAGACTGACTTACTCGCGCGTATTGGTGGCGATGAATTCCTCTTGGTTATCCCTGATTTGCAAGATGCCGACAGCGCAAAACGTTTTGCTACGACTGTTCTGTCTGTGTTCAATGAACCGTTCGTTTGGCAAAACCACGAGTTCTTCCTATCGGCAAGTGTTGGTATGTCGGTGTTCCCAGAGGATGGCGACAACGCAGAGCAGCTACTGGCGTGTGCAGACATGGCGATGTACCGCGTGAAGCAAGATGGTCGTGATGCCTTCTGCTTCTATGACCACAACATGAACCAAGATTTGCAGCGCTTCTTAGATTTAGAAAGCCGTTTGCGTCATGCCATTGCGCACGATTTATTAGAGCTCTACTACCAACCTATTATCGACTTGAACAGCGGTACGATTGTCGGCGCTGAAGCTTTGATGCGTTGGAACGATGAGAAGTTTGGTTTCGTCAATCCAGAAGAGTTTATCTCGATTGCCGAGAAGAACGGTTTGATTCATCAGCTAGGGGACTTTGCGATTCGCCAAGCGTGTCATCAAGCTGCCCAATGGCAGACCGTTGCACCTCTGTTCGTGTCAGTAAACTTCTCTAGTGTGCAGTTTAGATACTGTGATCAACTCTTAGAACAAATTAAGCAACACCTCGAAGAATCAGGATTACCTGCCGAAATGTTCGATGTAGAAGTAACGGAAAGCTTGCTCTTCAACCACAGTAATGAACTGATGGGGATGTTAGACAGCTTGCGAGCATTGGGCGCGAAGCTCACCATTGATGATTTCGGTACCGGTTATTCTGCATTAAGTTACTTGCAGAAATTCCCGTTTGATCGCCTCAAGATCGACCGCAGCTTCTTGCAGAACATGTTTGAGAATGAGTCCGACCGCGAGCTTGTGAACGTAATTATTGCGATGGCGAAAGCGCTGAATCTGAAGATCGTCGCAGAAGGCATCGAAGAACAGCGTCATGTGGATTACCTTAAAGACCTAAACTGTGAGTTCGGACAAGGTTTCCACTATAGCCGACCATTACCTGCCAAGGACTTTGAAGCACTTTTAGCTAAGCCGACTTGGCTATAACTCCTTTCATTACAACCTCATAGAAAAGCATTAACTGGATTCGTGCCTCAGATTCATTAATGCTTTTCCACCTTGAGGGATAATCGTTTTTCCTTCCTTGAATTACACTACACTTAATTGATAAGTAAGTGCCTGTGATGCCCGTCACATAAAGGCTCAACCTAATTCTAATCGAGTGAAAACTCGACAAAATAAACAGGAAGGAATTGCGAATGTCTTCTGCATTTTACCAACAGATTGAACAGCAAATTGAAGAAGTGAAGGCGGAAGGCCTTTACAAGGCAGAGCGTATCATCACGTCTCAACAGCAAGCGGCTGTTAAAATCTCTACTGGTGAAGAAGTACTAAACTTTTGTGCGAACAACTACCTTGGTCTTGCTAACCACCCAGCACTTATCGAAGCGGGTAAAGCAGGCATGGACGAGCACGGTTTTGGTATGGCTTCAGTACGTTTCATCTGTGGTACTCAAGACATCCACAAAGAGCTTGAGCAGAAGCTTTCTAAGTTCCTAGGTAAAGAAGACACGATTCTTTACACATCATGTTTCGACGCAAACGCGGGCCTATTTGAAACGATTCTAGGTAAAGAAGACGCAATCATCTCTGACGCACTAAACCACGCATCAATCATCGACGGTGTTCGTCTATGTAAAGCGATGCGTTTCCGATACTCAAACAACAACATGGAAGAGCTAGAGCAACAATTGATCGCTGCGAAAGAAGCAGGTGCTCGCCACATTCTTATCGTAACGGACGGCGTGTTCTCAATGGACGGTGTTGTAGCAAACCTACCAGCTATCTGTGACCTAGCAGAGAAGTACGGCGCATTGACTATGGTTGATGATTCTCACGCTGTTGGCTTCATGGGTAAAACAGGTGCAGGTACGCACGAGCACCACAACGTGGTTGACCGTATCGACATCATCACTGGTACGCTAGGTAAAGCAATGGGCGGCGCTTCAGGCGGTTACACGTCTGGTAAAGCGGAAGTGATTGACTGGCTACGTCAGCGTTCTCGTCCATACCTATTCTCTAACTCTGTTGCACCAGCAATCGTAAGCGCTTCTATCCGCGTTCTAGACCTACTAGAAGAGAGCGGTGACCTACGTGACCGTCTATGGGAAAATGCAGCACACTTCCGTACTCGTATGGAAGACGCTGGTTTCACAATGGGTGGTGCTGACCACGCAATCATTCCAATCATGCTTGGCGACGCAAAAGTAGCAGCAGAATTCGCAGAGCGCGCTCTAGAGAAAGGCATCTACGTAATCGGCTTCTCATTCCCTGTTGTACCGAAAGGTCAAGCGCGTATCCGTACTCAAATGTCTGCAGCGCACTCTCGTGAGCAACTAGACCGTGCAATCGACGCGTTCATCCAAGTTGGTAAGGACATGGGCATCATCTAAGTTTCGTTTCCTCTTCCTAGCCTCCTCCTAACATAGGGGAGGGATTAGATGGAAAGGAGAAAGAGCTTACGTTTAAAGAGCAAAAGGCTTTCCCAACTCTTCTGAGTCGGCTCATGGGCAAAGCCTTTATTTCTTCTTTAAACGCATTAGATGAAAGAATTTTTTGTCACGCATAGAGCGGGGCAATGTTTGGTGAATACTATGAAAATTAAAGCATTAGCAAAGCTAAAGCCTGAACAAGGCATCTGGATGACTGAGGTTGATAAACCTGAAGTTGGCCATAACGACATTCTGATCAAAATTAAGAAAACCGCTATCTGTGGTACAGACGTACACATCTATAACTGGGACGAATGGTCACAAAAGACAATTCCAGTGCCTATGGTTGTTGGTCACGAATACGTGGGTGAAGTGGTTGCGATTGGTCAGGAAGTTCGTGGCTTTGAAATCGGTGACCGCGTATCTGGCGAAGGTCACATCACGTGTGGTCACTGTCGTAACTGTCGCGGTGGCCGTACTCACCTATGTCGTAACACGATTGGTGTGGGCGTTAACCGCGAAGGTGCATTCGCTGAATACCTAGTGATTCCAGCGTTCAACGCGTTCAAGATCCCTGAAGGCATCTCTGACGATCTAGCGTCTATCTTCGACCCGTTTGGTAACGCAGTACACACCGCGCTTTCTTTCGACCTAGTAGGCGAAGACGTGCTTATCACAGGTGCTGGCCCAATCGGTATCATGGCAGCTGCAGTAGCAAAACACGTTGGTGCTCGCCACGTAGTGATCACAGACGTGAACGAATACCGTCTAGAACTTGCTCGTAAGATGGGTGTAACACGCGCAGTAAACGTTGCTGAAGAGAAGCTAGAAGACGTAATGGCTGAGCTAGGCATGACAGAAGGCTTCGACGTAGGTCTAGAAATGTCTGGTAACCCAGCAGCATTCAACTCAATGCTAACGACGATGAACCACGGTGGTCGTATTGCACTACTAGGTATTCCACCATCAGACATGGGCATCGACTGGAACCAAGTTATCTTCAAAGGCTTGGTGATCAAAGGTATCTACGGCCGTGAAATGTTCGAAACGTGGTACAAGATGGCTTCACTGATCCAATCTGGTCTGGATCTATCGCCAATCATCACGCACCATTACAAGATTGATGACTTCCAAGAAGGCTTCGATGTAATGCGCAGCGGTATGTCAGGCAAGGTTATCCTTGATTGGGAATAAGGTCGCGATAAAGCAGCCTAAAACCTCTTGATATCAAATTAATAAAAACACCCTAAGTGAACCTTAGGGCGTTTTTTGTTTTTAATGACTGACTATTTTATTGGATTGCGCTCATTTACAACTCAAACTCATTATTACTTCAGCGTTAGCGTTTTATTACTATGGTTCCCGTTTCAACTACACGAGACTCCTTCGATGCCATGACTTTTGCCGTGTGCTTTTCTGATGAGAAAAGAGTTTTAGCTGATGTCGTAGGTTGGCTGATAGAAGGAGCATGCTCTTGCTTCTGGTAATGAATTTCCCAATTTCGAGTTTGAGTGTTGTAGCGCATAAAGGCAAAGCCCGTAATATTCTTAATCGTGGTGGTGCCTTTTTGGTAAAAGCCATAATCACGGAAACTCATATAGTTGATTAATCCGTTGCTGTGGTCTTTCACATCATTGTATTGTTTATCTTCTTTGCCACCTTCCACATGATAAACCCTGATTAAATCATCGCTCCAGTCATCCACAACAAAAGAGCATCCGCTGAAATTGGGCGTGAAAACATATAAATGGTCACGATGAGGATCAGGGTGTTTAGGTATATCGAGATACTTGCCTTGCGCGATCCAGTAGGCCATCTGTGATGTATTTTTATCGGGTTGTTCTCCTGCATATGTATCGATAACTTGGAGCGCACCTACCGTTCCATGGACGTGTTTGTATTGCTTGCCACTAAACACAAGCTCACCACTCTCTTTAACTTCCTTTTGAGTGGTAGGGGTGAGTGATGACATCTGAAGAGCGACGACCTCTGCACTAACAGGCTGATTGGAAAAGCTAGAACCAAGCAGGTCTGATGGCAAGACGCGTTTTCCTATCGCATCGTTCATTTCCATTCTTGATGTTGGCATCGGTGACAGGATAGCGTTAGGCAGTTCACGCTCTTCACCCACATAAATGTGGTTTTTCTGTTCTTCTTTGCGGTCGGCGACGACTTTGTCTCGGTTATCATTCCAGCGCTTATAGTCACTTGACGAGTAAGTTAACTCATCCCTGCGTTCTTGCTGTTGTCGTGCTGCTCGCTGCGCTGTGGTTTCTTGTGCTTCTTCTGTATTAGCAGGCGCTGATTGATATCGCATAGTCGTCATTCCAATAAAAATAAATAAAAGAATACCTATGATTTTCAATATTTCATGAGGTAACTGTTTAAATAGTGATTTTTACTAACAGAAAGCTCAGAACGAAATTGTATTTTAAATTCAGCTGTGTGTTTAAGTTTGTTGTGGCTAAATAAAAACCACTTATAAAATTCAATAGATGACTGTTAAGAACTTGTTTATTTGTAATGGTTATTAAAGTGCGTTTTTATAATATTCAAAGTTATTCTTTTAACAGTCAGATTAGCCAATACTCTCCCCTTTATTGCTGCAATATTTTTGTATTGGTCTGATTCTCTATGGTTTCTAATTACCGACTTATCAATTACATAAAATGTGGAGATCATTTCCAAATTTAGCAGGTAAACATAGATTGCATAGCGCGAGCTAATCCATTTTCGTCATTCCTTTGTTAATACTGCATGCGTGAACATACGCATAAGAAAGTGTTCATTACTTAACCATAGATACAAAAGGAAATGAAAATGAGAAAGTCACTGACAGCACTTGGTTTAGCATTGGTATTTGCAGGCTCAGCAAACGCGGCAAACTGGAGCTATGAGGGGGAGCACGGCCCAGCGAATTGGGGTGAGTTCGCTTCTGAATGTGCGAAAGGTCAAAACCAAAGTCCAATCAATATTGAATCAGCGACTGAAGCCAAGCTAGAAAAACTGGATTTTGATTACGAAGGTAAGGCGATTTTACTGCTAAATAACGGCCACACTTTACAGACCAGTTTAGAAGGCAAAAACACGCTCACTATTGATGGTAAAGAGTTTACGTTAAAACAGTTCCACTTCCATACTCCATCTGAAAACCATGTAGATGGTAAAGAATACCCACTGGAAGCACACTTTGTGCATGCCGACAAGGCTGGCCATCTGGCGGTTGTCGCGGTGTTCTTTAAACTGGGTGATGCGAACCCAGATCTTGCTAAGCTGCTCGCTAACATCCCAACTAAAGATCAGGACGTAGCCATTAAAGTCCCATTTGATGCTGACGCGCTTATCCCAAGTGATAAAGATTACTACCGTTTCAATGGTTCTCTGACCACGCCACCGTGTTCTGAAGGTGTTCGCTGGTTGGTGATTAAAGAGACACAAACCATCTCCCCAGAGCAGGTAAAAGAGTTTGCGAAAGCGATGGGGCAAAACAACCGCCCAATCCAACCGCTTAACGCTCGAATGATTCTAGCGCAGCAATAATGGTTGAAGTGACCAGTCATAAAAAAGCCCGCTGGTTTGGCGGGCTTTGTGTTTGGTATTTTGAAATTAGAAACCACTGTCGTCTTGCACTTGCACTTGCACTTGCACTTGCGCCATTTGAATCGGGTCAAGCTTGAGTGTTTGCGTAGGGAACGCAATATCCGCTTCGTGCTTCTTAATGATCGCCATGACCTGCAA
Organism: Vibrio owensii CAIM 1854 = LMG 25443; assembly: GCF_000817815.1. Taxonomy (GTDB): domain Bacteria; phylum Pseudomonadota; class Gammaproteobacteria; order Enterobacterales; family Vibrionaceae; genus Vibrio; species Vibrio owensii. Next base: position 6,475 of record NZ_JPRD01000031.1, on the reverse strand, counting down.
AAGCACATCTTGCTTCACTTCGTGGTAGCGAACCCAGTTCACTGTTTTGGTGAAGGTATAGATAAAGAAGTTCAGTGAAGATGCACCAAACGCATCGAAGTTGACGATAAGTGTCTGGCGCGTATCGATGTCTTTGTGGTTCTTCAATATTTCGCGCACTTCATCAATGATTACTGGTACTTTGTCTGCATCGTCGTAGCGCAGGCCAATTGTCTCAAAGATTCGGCGGTTTAACATGCGAGACGGGTTTTCTACCACGATGGTTTACTAATCCCAATACCAATTTTTATCAATATAGTGCTAACCCCTTATTGTTATTGACTTGTATGGTTAGTGATAATAAATTGCTGTAATTGATAATTGTCAATGTTGCGTTTTGGTGGGTGGCTTTGACTTTTTTTATTAAGTCGGAGGCTAAATTTGAATCCACATATTCTGAAAAAACTCAGTCTAGTAAACGCTGCTTTATCTAGTGAGTATCGCGACTTATTAATGAGCCTATCGGAGCTTAAGGTGACTAAAACCGAGAGAGTTTTGAATTATTATTCATCTTTCGTTTTTTTGACTAAACCAAGTGGGTATAAAGCTTTGGATATATTATCCAGCAGTTCATTGTTCAACCAACACTGCCAAGAAGTTGTAGGTTTCATCTATTGTCAAGGTTGGACGATGGATAATAAGTACAGCATCGCAACAGCCTTTCTCGACATCATGGAGAATGTGGCTGAAGATAAAGCACTCGAATTTTCTCCGTTATCCACACAGTGTAAATCTGCTACTAAAGACGTAGAGCAATGCATCGATTTGTTTAACACGATCAGTGTTGATAGTTTAAAACGCGAATATCTGAAGGGATATCAAATTGTATCTCAAGACGATAAAGCGATTAACGTGTATTTGGACCCTGTTTATGTGGTCTACGGGCGTGATTTTGCACTAAAGGTTCACCTTGCTCTGGTTGACTATGGTCGCACTCTGAGAGGAACAACACTCGCGAACGTAACACACGATTTGGCTATGCTGTTTGAATCAATGACTAAAGTCTGTGGTGAAATTAAAAAACTAGAAGTAGAGCTGTCGAGCAAATACGTTCAAAGTTTTTTCCATAATGTAATGACGGTTTGGTTTAGTTCAGTTTTAATCAAGCAACATGACCCTAAGGTTTTTTTCAAGATGTGGTCTAACGCAGTCAAACACTACAAAAGCTGCTTTATTGACACAGGTATCCTAGATGCCCCTGTTAAAGAATTTATTGTCCCTTCTTGGAAATCTCCACTAAAAGCCCCCTCTATATCGATTGGAGGGAAAGCTACTCGTGTTGAAAAGCAAAGTTGGTTTGGCGACATACCCTTGCGGATTAAAGATGAACAGGCTGTATCAATAATAAAGTCGAAAGTAGATCGCAATATCTGTCATATAAAGCATGCTTACACATGTAAATTCCAAAAACTGAAAGAAATAGAACATAGAAACTCTCACTATAGACAGATGGGTGTCGTTAAGCCTCTCGTTATCCCTGAAGGTCAGAAATCAAGAAATGTCCCGACAGGCAGTAATTGTCTGCTTGAGGAGTTTGTTAGCCATCTTTATTTTACTAAGCCTGCGCTGTTCAATGACTTCTTTCACATTAATCTTTGGCGCATCCTCTAATTCTACTTTTTTCACTTTCAGCCTCCAATAACCGATCCCGTATAGGACAAAATCGCACAGATATTCGTTCCAACATCAGTGTTTCTGTGTGTGATTTAAGCATCAATTGATGCAATAGGCAAAGTCACTGGGTGTTTTGGGATCGATACAATACAGCGGAGCAAGACCGCACATGTGCTTTCTTGCTAGTAGCCATCAAAGTCTTTTCTAAAACAGGAACGAAGTCGTTATAACTAGTCATACAGTGTCTTTGAAACTGTTCTCACCTTTTATTTTTGCGTAAAATATGCACATAAAGTAAAAGGAATACCAAATGAAAAACAGATGGTTAGGTGTGGCTTGTGTGCTTCCTTTATTGGTTGCGTGCAATAGCGAGAGTTCAGCAATCCCTGTGTCTAGCGAGACCGTATCTCAAAAGCAAATCGATACGATTGTGTCGAACATCAATAAGCTTTATCCAGAGGCCACTCAAGAGCAAAAGTTGAGAGCAGCAAAAACCGTAGTTCGAGCAATTGAAGAACTAGTGTTTGTTGAAGGCGGAAGTTTTGAGATGGGGGACTTTGGTGCGCCATGCGAAATTCCAAGCGGCACACCAAGTCGAATGGATTGGTCACCGGATGTACAGTGCTTTAGCTCCCCGAGTACCGGAGAAACCGGTGCTTATAACCTGCACAAGGTAACACTGGACTCATACTCGATTGCAAAATTTGAAACGCGTTTTGTCGATATGGAGTGGATGCGCCAGCTCACGGGACTACCTGTTGGACGTAATTTACCCAAAACTGGAGGACACGTTGAGAGAGGTACAAAGTTCTATAATGCGTTAATAACTAAGCGAAAAAATAATGCTGCATCAACGAAAACATGGCAAGAGGCTAAAGATTATTGTCAATGGCTAGGTGATGTCAGCGCATTACCATTTGATCTGCCAACGGAAGCACAATGGGAGTATGCCGCCAGAAGTCGTGGAAAAAAAGTGTATTTCGCCACCAATAATGGCTATGCCCAACTCCAAGATGGCTATTACTTTGATCCCGCATCCGATCGTTATATTGAGTATACCGATGAAGAGGTGAATGCAGCTAAGCGCATCGAAGATGTGGATGCGTATCCGCCCAACCCTCTAGGTGTAGCAGGCATGTCGAACCAAATAAGTGAGTGGGTAAATGATTGGTATGCCAAAGATTATTACCTTGTCTCACCAGAGTATAACCCGCAAGGCCCTGAGTCAGGCACAGAAAAAGCGCTTCGAGATGCAGGAGGAACGACCATGGTTTTTTCACGTATCCACCATCTCCCTGTCTATAAAAAATATTATCCATCAGTAAGCTTTCGTTGCGCGCTTCAGCAAACCGTGCCAGCCAAGTGATGGGCCTAACCTAAAAAGAGGAAATCGGTCACAGCAACCAATTTCCTCGCTTGTTAGGTTTATCGATACGGCAGATATTCATCATTAGACGCGGTAATTTGGGCTTTCTTGCGTGCAAGATCCTCACCACTTAACGGTGTGTAAGGCATGCTGGTAGCATCCAGTTTATTTTTCTCTGCTAACTGCGTCACCCACAAGTTAAAGTCATGCTGCTGGATGTTGTCCAAAATCGCATTTATGCGCGCAAGGTTATCAAACATCGCTTTCTCGCCTGCAATCGCACGCCCATCTGAGTTCATGCGTTGCAAAATCTCTTCAAACTTATGCCAACTGTAAGTGCTTTTACACAGCAATTTATGTATCGCACTCTCTTGCTGCTCATTAAAACTAAACAAAAACTCTTCAACCAAGACATCAAGCATAACCCCAATAGCCTCGGGTAACAATTGCTCAAATGGCACACCGGATAACGTTGAGTCATCAAGAATACGATGAGCTAATGAATTAGCTTTTTCCTGACGATCAAGAATATCATTATAACTCTGCCTCCAATCGTCCACAGCATCTTTACCCGCCGTCAATACTTTTTCAAATGATTGGGAAGGTTCGCCAATCAGGTCTCTAGCAAATGCAACCAGTGTTGAATTCACTAAATATTCGTAAGCAAGTGGGTTAATATTGTTAAGCATCCGATAATCAACGTACTGCAATCCTTGCAGTATGATTTTGGTCAATGCCCAGAGTTGGGTCGTGTCTAGCATCGCGCCAAAACCGCCGCCAGCACCAAAACCACAAACAATCTGCCCTGAGCATTTGACATAAAATTTACCATCCTCTAGAGCGAGTTGAAACTCGGCGTTGACGCCAGCACCAAACGCAATATTACCTTCTGGTTTGACTTCGGCTAATGCCTGAAACTCGGCTTCTTTGCTTTCCTTTTGATTACCTTCCGGCCCATCTGTTGAAGAAGAGGCATTTTTAGGTGGTAGCCACTCAACGCCACCCACTAACTGACCATTGGCCTGCATTCCCGCAAACCCTTGCACCTTAAAACCGACGTCACCTTTAGCCCCTTGGGCAAGGTTCACTTTCGGTGAATACATGACGCCAACGCTCTCACCATATTCATTGACCTCTCTGCTTTGTTGACGCCCACCCGCTGCAACGCTTGCTCTGCCTTCCGCCATTGCACCAGTAAAGCAGCCAATTGCCACTTTGCCGACAAAACGGAAGCGACCAAATGAATGAGTCGCCGTTTTTTTATTTGCATCGAGGTAAGTGAGTCGGATGTGCCAACCTTTCTCGTACGGAAGGTAAAGATTGGCTTCGACTTTGGCTTCTGTGAGCGATACACTGGCCTCTGCGCCAATACCGATGTCGACTCGCCCGTTTGTGGGTTCAAACACTGTCGCGACACTGGCTTGAGCGCCCCAGCGGAGCAACTGCGCTTCTGGGCTAATCGCAAATCGTGTTTCACCACTTTCCGTTAAGTATTTCTGAGTGGACTTCCATTCATGGAATTTACCGCCGTCTGCTTTCCATTCGGCAAACTTCGCTTCGACCTTAAACTCTTTGGTGCTCTCTTTGATGTCTTTCGCAATCTCCTGACTCAGACGATTTAAGTCCCCTCGCTTGAGCGCCGCGTGGGCATTACTGTGATGGTAAGACTGGCTCCAACGTGGCTTTTCTCGTTCAAAAAAGGCGTGACGAAGGTACACGTAACGACCTTGGTTGATGGAGTAGGCTTCAACAACATGGCGCTTGGCCTTTTGTGTCACAAGCTGAGTTTTATCATTGGTGAAATTGTTCGCCTCAATGCCAAGTTTGGTTGGGCTTTCTTCTTTGGGTTTTGCTTTCGTTTCTAGCTTTTTGAATTCATCAATTTGACGGTCTAACTGACGAAGGGTTTCTTTTCTCAGTGTTTCCATCGAGGTTTCTTCAAGCCAACGGTAGCGGTATTGCTCTACAAAAGCTTTTCGCTGTTGCAGTGAAGTGAGCCTGTCTTGAGTTAAATCGAGGTTCGGGTTTGGCTTGGGCTGCGCCGCTCTCATGGCGGCGGCACGTTGTGAAGCAGGGCTTAACGGGCGGCTGTTATCACCGAAAATACCCGCGTGCATGGCATCTTCAAACCACGCGGTTCTCTTCAGTGTATGTTGCTCAAGTGCTTCTCGGGTCGCCTCTTTATCGCTAGGGGCAGAGCTTAGCAACGCTTTATAGCTTTCGACTAAGCGGTCGGTTTCCTTTGCTTCATGCTCTAGCTGGTTGCTGGCTTTCTCGTCTAATAAATAATATTCCAGCGGACCATCGCCTGTAATAAAGACGACATCATAAACACTCTCTCCCTTCTTACACAGCGGAGGCGCAAACAATACGCCGTCGTTAGAGCACGGACGCATCGCTGATACAGGTTCTACTGGGTAGGTAGGCTCAACAGGTTCAATCGCCGATTCATCCGGCAAGGTAAGCGCCTCACCGATACGAATAAAATCAGGGTTTACTTGATATTGAGGATTCAGTTCAAGCAATGTCGTGAAGTCCACCTCTTGCTCAATCGCAATTTGTAGCAATGTGTCACCGGATTTGATGGTGTAAGTTTGGCTCATTAGGCGTTTACTCCTTGCCAATGGGCTGAGATTAAGTTCATGAGTTGAGTTTGCGACGGCGTTAAATCCCAAATGGATGGCGTGCTCTGCTCTGGTGTATGCCATGAGGCGTCCAACCAGTCGCGGTCAAACCATTGGATACGAGTCAACGATGGAAAGAACTGCTGCCTTTGATGGGATGTCATTGACCCGATTAGGGAGACCAGTTTGCGAGGTTCATAAAAACGCATCATCGCTTGTGTCTTACCATGCTGCACGACAAGGCGTCGGCGCAAGGACTCGGCCACACTCGCCATATCCATCGAGCTAGGGGTAAAGAGAAGAGAGCCTGAAGGCGTTACTTCTAGGTGGCTTTTAACGCTTTCGAGTGTTTGTTTACTGACAACCTCCGCCAATACCGGCCCATTACCCAAGGCTGCGAATCGAGTGTTAGCAAAAAGTGGAACACTTTCGCCTTCCGATAGGGTTTCCTCCCAGCCCGACCACAACGTAGGTTCAAGCAGCACATAAAGCTTTTCATCAGCGGATGGAAATAGCGGCTCATTAAGTTGTATGTCCCATTCAGGGTTTAGCTGTGCAGTTGGCATGTTCTTCCACTCCCACAATCACAAATCTCTTGCAGTAACGTACCGTCTTCAACCAATCCGGCATACGCCGCTGGTGACATCACAGGCATCGCTTTCATCGCCAACGATGGTTTCTTTGGCCTTCTTGTGGAAACGCTGCTGTTGCCGTTTGCCGCGCCGCCCGGATTGATGTCTACCTTGCCTCCCGTGGCGGTAACGTTACTTGCACCATCAATCGTGATTGAAGTGCCGTTTAAATGAATATTACCGCTGCTCTTTAGCACTAA
>NZ_JPRD01000030.1 GCF_000817815.1 Vibrio owensii CAIM 1854 = LMG 25443 | reverse complement strand
TGGGAGTCCATATACAGAATACAGATAACGAGTGATTCTTTTTAAAGGTCCAGATATGTTGAAACTTAACTCCCTGAGTATCAAACAGAAGGTTGTCATCGGTATTACTTTTGCCGTGCTCGCTTCTACCATCATTGTCGGTGTCATGGCACAGCGACACGCACGTGAAGTGCTAAGTCATCGCTTAATCGATATCGAACTACCTGCAATGTTGCAGCAGATTAATACTGAAATTGACCGTGAAGTTGTACAAATGCAGCAAGCGGCAAAGCAACTTGCCACGAACGAATTCGTCATTGAAGCGCTCTCGACGACAGATCGTAACCCAATGGTAGAAGCGCAACTTGTTCAACAGCTTAACAATGTGAAATCCCAATATCAGTTGAACGATGCTTCGGTAGCAAACCGACAAACAGCATATTACTGGAACCAAAACGGTTTCTTACGCCAGCTTAATCGTTCGCAAGATGCGTGGTTCTTTGGTTTTACATCTTCAGGGCAAGACACGTCGGTAAGCGTTTTCCAAGAAGCGAATGGTGACGTGAAAATGTTCACTAACTATCAAGATGTGAATGGCGTATCGATGCCAGGTCTGTCTAAGTCGATGGATGACATGGTGTCGCTACTGAATGGCTTTAAGATTGAGAAAACAGGCTATGTTTTTCTGACCAATAGCAAAGGTGATATCCAGATCCACCGTCAGCAAGGCAAAAACAAAACCTCTATTAGCCAATTGTTTGGACGTGAAGCTTCTCAGCTACTTAACAAAGGTCACTTCAATCTAGTGACAACAGAGTTTGAAGGCCAGGACATGTTCGTGTCTAGCTTGTATGTGCCTTCGATGGATTGGTTTGTTGTTGGTGTTGTACCTGTCGATGAAGTGTTTGCGGATCTTGATGCAACCGCAGAGAAAATGTTGTTCACGACAGCCATCGTGGCGCTGATCTTCATCGCAATGGGCGTTCTTTTAGCAAACAGCATTACTAACCCAATTCGCCAAATTGCAGACCGATTCACTGACCTTGGCGAAGGCGAAGGTGATTTAGCCCAGCGTATTGAAATCAAGGGTAACGATGAAATCGCTCAGCTCTCTAAAGGCTTTAACGGCTTTATTGAGAAGATCCATGCAACCATGAAGGAAGTGTCTCTAACCAGTGGTGCGTTAAGTGAGGCTGCGGATAGTGTATCTAGCAAAGCGACTTCGACTCATGACAACAGCCAAGAACAACGTGACCAAACGATCCAAGTCGTGACAGCAATTAACCAAATGGGTGCGACGATCAGCGAGATTGCTTCAAACGCAGCAACAGCGGCAGATACGGCAAACCAAGCATCTGACAACACGCAGACCGGTCGCCAAGTCGTAACGCAAGCGAAGGAAGTGATTAGTCGTCTTGCTGATGACGTAGAGACGACCAGCATGGTAGTGACGCAACTGGCAACCACAACCAAAGACATTGGCTCTATCTTGGACGTGATTCGTGATATCTCTGAGCAAACTAACTTACTTGCATTGAATGCGGCAATTGAAGCAGCACGCGCAGGTGAGCAAGGGCGAGGCTTTGCAGTGGTAGCGGATGAAGTGCGTAATCTAGCATCTCGTACTGCAGATTCAACGGAAGAGATACAGAAGATGATCAACCAACTTCAAAGTGACGCTCAAGACGCAGTGACCGCAATGGAAGCAGGCAAAGCGGTGACGTTTGAAGGTGTGGCATCAACAGATGAAGCGGTTGACGTTCTGATGAATATCTCTGAGCGTATTGCGGATATTTCAGATAGAAATACCCAAGTTGCAACAGCGACAGAAGAGCAATCGACAGTGGTTCACACTATCAACCAAAACATTGAAGAAATTAACGCTATCAATGAGATGACAACAGCAACAGCAGAAGAACTGGCTGGAGCAAGCCGAGATCTACAAGAGCTGTCATCTCGCCTAGATAAGATGGTTGGTAGCTTCAAGCTGTAGAGTTGGATAGAATAGGGCTAGTTTACAAGTTTAATGACTCGATATTTTAGGTAAGTACTATGAATGATTTCGAAAAAGAACTAGAACTGATCTCACAAGAAGCTGGTGACGAGCCAGAGGTAAAGCTGCCATCTCTTGAAGAACAACAGGAAATCGTAGCAGAGCTTAAAAAGCTAGAGGCTGAAGGAAAGCTGACACCAGAAATCCTTGAGCAATACTTTGGTAAGTTCAATCAGAAAAGTTCGGTGCCAGTGCACTAATAAAGAGGGAGTTTCATACTCCCTTTTTTAATACCCGCCATTTAACTCATGCCTTGCAACTATTTACTAATCAATAAGTTATTAGTTGTTACTACTTTTTTTCATACTTGACAATACTGCCGCTCTAACTAAATCTATTGCTTATTTCAAACAAAATGACTAAGGACTGCAAACGAGATGGCACATAGAAATACAGGGAACGTAATTTTAATTACTGAGGATAGTTTGCAGTCTTCTTTGTTGAAAGATGTCCTTGAAACCAAACTCAACATCAACGTCAGCCTGATTGCCCCTGAAAAGCTCGCCGATTACACCGTTCCAGCCTTACCCGTACCTGCAATTCTATTAGATTACAGTGTGATAACTGATGAAGTGTTCTCCCGTTACATGGAATTTAAAAAGGCAGAGCTAAAAGATTCGATTGAAGTACTTCTAAACTGCGATAAGACCATCTCGACAGAAGAGCTTTTTGTATGGCAAACGCTGGCGGGAATATTCTACACGTCGGATGACATTACTACGTTACAGGTCGGAATTGGCAAAGTATTACAGGGTGACATGTGGTTTAGCCGCAAGTTTTCGCAGCAATATATTACTCATCTACGCAGGCACAGCAGACCAGTTAATAAGAGCGTGTCCGCAATTTTGACTAAGCGTGAACAGCAAATTATCACCTTCCTATCTATGGGGGCTTCGAACCAACAAATCGCAGAACAGCTATTTGTGAGTGAAAATACTGTTAAGACCCATCTCCACAACATTTTTAAGAAGATTGACGTAAAAAATAGAGTGCAAGCATTAATTTGGGCGAAAGAAAATATTTCTGGATTGTCGATAGCGGTATAAAAAGTAAGTGAATTAGGTCGAAGCAAGTTAAATTGCGATGCAGATCTTGTATAAATTATTTGTATGTAAGAAGTGTTTCTTTTATGAGAAACACTTTTTTTGTTTATGAATTTAACGAATTTGCAATTTAAAAAAGTAGCAAATAAATCTACTCTATCGTCTAGCACTTAGATATGAGATTAAGTGCTGATTAATAGTTATTAAATTCAGAGTGTTAAGTTAGTGAAAGTATGAGAAACATTATGGAACAGAATATTGATAGGCCTGAGATCCTAATGATCACTCAACAAAGCCTGCAGAGTGAAAACTTCAAGGAGATGCTTTCTAGAAATACAGAAACCAAAATTACAATTATCGACAGTAAAAACCCAAGCTACCATGAGCTTATTCCAGAACAGTATTTCTTATTGGTAGATTTTTCAGTAGATACACCATCTGATACTTTAGTTTACTTAAAAGATAATGAAAAAGTATTAGGAACAATAATGTTGAATTTAGGACATGAGCTCGATACTGAAGAATTAGCATCATGGCCACATGTTAAAGGTATTTTTGGCCCTAGTGATTCAATGGACAAATTGTGCCAAGGCTTAAAGGCCATTATTGATGGTGATAATTGGTTATCGCGAAGATTGCTGGAACAGCTATTAACTTATTATAAAGGTAAGGAATCAACCTACTCGATTGAGCCAGCAGAAGAAGTCGAATTAACACGACGAGAGGTTCAAGTTCTTCAAATGTTGAAAGATGGTGGTTCTAATATGGAAATAGCAGATTCACTATTTATTAGTGAGCACACCATCAAATCTCACCTTTACAACATATTCCGAAAAATAGAAGTTAAAAACCGAACGCAAGCCACAAGTTGGGCGAAAAGAAACCTGTAGTACTAGATTTAACCTTATGTTTTAAATGCCTTTTATATCTAAAAGTACCAGTTTTTTATGTGCTAATAAAATTGTTAGTTTGAAATATCAATCCATATTCAAACTCGTTCTTATGCTTTTGTTTATTAGACTTTCTCGAGTCTGCTGGAGTTAGTTCAGACACAAAAGGTCTATTCAAATAGAAAGCCAAGAGGGACATAAAATGAGCACAAATGACACTTACTACGGTGATGCGGGTGATAACCATCAGGTCGCTGACTTTGACGGTGGCAATGACGTATTTATCGGTTTTGGCGGCAACGATTCTTTCGTTGGCGGCGGTGGTAACGACTTCGTTGTCGGAGGTGCGGGAAATGACCGTCTAACCGGTGGTGCAGGTGACGACATTCTAATGGCTGGCACAGGTAATGACTATCTCGGCGGTGGTACGGGTAGCGATTTGTTGCTCGGCTTGCTGGGTGACAACAAGCTAAACGGTGGTACTGGTGATGACTTACTGGTTGCGGGTTCTGGCGACAACGTAATGGTTGGTGGCAGTGGCGCAGACAAGTTTATCTTTACCGACAAATTTGGCGGTCATGGTGAAGCGAAAGTCGTTGATTTCACTATTGGTGAAGATTCACTGCATATCATCAGTGATTCTGTTACGTCATATGCTGATCTGAGCTTTACTTATGATGCTAAAGGCAATGCTGTCTTTACTGATGGCGCGGATCTAACGGTCAAATTGATTGGTGTTACGCAAGAGGACATCGACTCTTACGGCAGCGACTTATTCATTATCTAAGTCACCTTTTGGGCGCTAGCGAGTCTAGCGCCTAATGTATAAAAATATGTGGAAATAATCGTGCAACAAACGGTTTTCAAAGAAGTTAGACAAAAACTATGCACGCTCATAGGCTTGCTGGTTGGTTTTAGTTTATTCATAAATTTATTAGTACTTGCTATTCCTCTGTACATGCTCCAAGTGTACAACCGCGTTATCTCTTCCTATTCAATCGATACACTTTTCTTACTGACCGTTATTGTCCTTGCGGCATTACTCACTATGTCTTTGATAGATATAGCTCGTGCGCAAATGAGTAAGTCATTTGGCTATTGGCTGGATGCAAAACTGTCGGCATTTATGCTCAAGCGTAGTATCCAATACCAAACCCATACTGGTAAAAGCTACACATCCCAAGTACTGAGGGATATACAAAACATCAAGAGTTTTTTAAGTAGTCAGGCACCTTATCCTTTGTTGGACGCACCTTGGACGCCTGTTTTTATCCTTTTCGTTTATTTGCTGCATCCTGTTTTAGGTCACATTGCTTTAGGCGGTTCGATTGTTCTGTTTAGCCTTGGAATCATCAATGAATTGGTGACAAGAAAGGTGTTACAAGAGAGTGAAGTTCGCTCAATTTCGCATATCAATCACGCTGAAATCGCTACTCAAAACGCAAACTCGATTGTCGCAATGGGGATGATGAATGCGTTCTTAGAGCGGTGGCACGCGAAAGCAAACGAATCCAACTTGTTAGAGCAGACGGTAGCGGGGAAGTCGATCTATCTCGCTAATTTTTCTAAGTTTGTTCGTGGCTCGTTGCAAATATGCTTGTTAGGGGGAGGCGCATGGTTGGTGATCCAGCATGAGATTACCGCAGGTGCCATGATTGCCAGTTCCATTTTGATGAGCAGAGCGTTATCGCCAATGGAACAAGCCATAGGGACATGGCGCAGCGCGATGTCTGCTAGGAATGCTTATAAGCGGTTGTGGGAAATTGATAGGATCGTTAAACAAGATGAATCGGACATGCCCCTGCCTCGTCCGAAAGGACATTTTGAATTTACGGGTTTAGCTTATCGTCACCCTGGCGCGACAGAGCCTGTTTTATCATCCATCTCTTTATCAATACCTCCCGGTGTCTCCGTGGGTGTCATTGGCCCCTCTGGTACAGGAAAGTCGACCTTTGCAAGACTGCTTCTCGGTAACATCAAACCGCTCGCGGGCAAGGTTACTCTGGATGGGATGGAGGTTTCTTCGTGGGCTTCTGAAGATAGAGGAGCGCACTTTGGTTATCTCGCGCAAGAAGTGGAACTGTTTCCGGGAACGATTAGAGATAATATCGCGCGATTTAAAGATGAAGACCCTGCAAAAGTCATTCAAGCTGCTCAGTTAGCCGGTTGTCACGAGCTTATCCTTAAGAAAAACAAAGGCTATGATTTTGTCATTGGCGAAAATGGACGTGGATTGTCCGGTGGAGAGCGCCAACGTATTGCTCTGGCTCGCGCCGTTTACGACAATCCATCCGTTGTTGTTTTTGATGAAGCCAACGCGAACCTTGATGGGGAGGGTGAAGCATCGTATCAACGTTTGATTGCACACCTTAAGTCGGAAGGGGCCACTGTCATTGTGATCGCTCATAACCCAAGTACGTTGCGCCAGATGGACCGATTACTGTATCTCGCTGAAGGTCGCGTCAAATTGTATGGAGTGAGAGATGAGGTGTTAAAGCGCCTAATGGGAGAAGAAAGAACAGATATACCGAGGGTGCGAAATGAGCAATCAACTGCCAACCGATAACAAACTGACGGCGGAAAGCGTTTTCCGTTTTATGCCAACGGCCGAGCTTAAACTTAAAGGTCCCATTCTACTCGGCGTGTTGACGCTGAGTTTATTCTTGGGCGGATTAGGCTACTGGGCTGCCACCTCAAAACTAGAGAGTGCTGCTATCGCTTACGGTGATTTATCTGTATTGAGTAAGCGCCAAGAGATTCAACATTTGGAAGGTGGCATTATTGAAAAGCTTTACGTTCAAGAAGGTGACTTGGTCGAAAAAGGACAGTTACTTATCCAGCTTTCGAAGCGTCAAGCAAATGCAAAATTAGATTCTCTTGGTGGTCAGTACATTCATACTCTAGCCAAAGAAAATCGATTGAATGCCGAACTCGATGAATTGCCTGAGATTAATTGGGCGCAAGATATTGAGACGATTAAAAACGCAGAGATTGTTGCTGAGGCGAAATCAGTACAACGTAAGATCTTTGAGGCGAGAAAGCGCTTTTTCGACAGCAAACTAAACATCATTGCGCAGAGCATCTCAGGCGCGAATCTGGAATTGGATAACCTCAATGCAACGAAAGTAATCGAACGTGAGCGTTTGAAATTCATTGAGGAAGAAATTGCCAGTAATCAGGCGTTAGTACAAAAAGGCTTTTCAGGAAAGTCTGCGCTACTTCAGCTTAAACGTCTTGCCGCAGAAGTTCGCAGCACACTCAGCCAATTGGATCGTCAATCTTTGACCGTGGCCAAGCGATTAGATGAAAACCAAGCAAAAATAGAAGAATTGAAGCTAGAGCGACTCAATGAAATTGTCGAAGAGTTACGTAACACTAAGACAGAGCTTGTTTCGATCAAAGAGGAGTACGGCTCTGCAAAAGATGTCGTTGCAAGAACAGCGATTGTCGCTCCAATCTCCGGCAGAGTCGTGAACATGCAAGTGTTTACTGAAAAGGGGGTGATTGGCTCGGGGGAAACCTTGCTTGAGCTCGTTCCTCAAGATGACAAGCTGCTGGTGGAGGCTCGTGTGAGTCCACAAGACATCGATTTGATTACGCCAGGTCAGCATGCTCAAGTTCGTTTAACGGCTTTGAATGCAAGAACGCTAGCACCTCTCGATGGCACCGTATTAACTATCTCCGCGGATAAGCTCTCAGAGCAAAACCAAGATGACTTTTATCTTGCCCGTATTGCTTTGGCTCAAGAGGACGTTGCCAAGCATCGACTGACTTCTGGTATGAACGCTGAAGTGTTGATTCTATCAGAGCCAAGAACACCGCTGAGTTACCTTGTTAAACCATTAACCGAGAGTATGAATCGCGCATTCCGAGAAGACTAACGGATAACTTCTGTTTGAAATCTCGTCATTGAACGCACGTAAATAACGTAAATAAATGATCCATTAACGAGGTCACATTTTGTGAGATTGGGATGTGTTTTGATGCGCTTTTATTTTGTGTGAGATGACGTGAACAATGAGAACAGAAAAAGAAAAAATGTTGGCTGGTGAGCCATACAATGCATGGGATAAAGAACTTTACCAAGCACGTATTGAATGCAGAAAAGTACTGCAGAAAATTAACAACAGCATTCCAGATACTGAGGAATGGCGCAGTGCAATTGACGAGCTTATTCCAGACTCTGAAGGGGCGTATTTAGAACCGCCTTTCCGATGCGATTATGGCTCAAACATCAAACTAGGAAAGAACTTCTACGCGAACTTTAATTGCGTGGTGCTGGACGTGGCGGAAGTGCATATTGGAGATAATGTTCTATTCGCTCCTAATGTACAGATTTACACTGCAGGTCACCCTTTGGATGTCAAAGGCCGTGTAGAAGAGGGCGTTGAGTTTGGCACGCCGATTACTATTGGTGACAACGTATGGTTAGGCGGCGGCGTGATTGTTTGCCCTGGTGTGACTATCGGCGAAAACTCGGTGATTGGTGCGGGCAGTGTTGTTACGAAAGATGTGCCACCAAACGTTGTTGCTGCAGGAAATCCATGTAAAGTGATTCGTCCAATCGAACAAAAATAATCGAATTGGTTACGTACTTCAGGACGGGACAGCGAATTAAAATTAAGAAGCCGACATTCAGTCGGCTTTTTATGCATTTTAAAGATGCGTTAAAGCATGCTGGAGTGGACTTGTTGCCCTTGCTCTGTCAATGAGTAAATTCGCCCATCTTCTTTAATAACCAATCCGCTGTTGACCAGTTGTTTTAGGTGGAAGTTGAATTTGGTGTGGTCTTCAATACCAACCACACGGCAGAGATCCATGAACTTCATTTTTCGATGGATCTTGAGCTGTTTGATGACCGAGCGACGAATAGGGTTGGAGAGCGCACTAAAAATCTGGTCATGCTTTCTTTCATCAAGCGGTGACTTTGGCGACCGCTCTGCGTGAACACGCTTTAACGTGACAGACAATGCAGCAAGGTTGAACGGCTTAGTAAGAAATTCATCAGCACCCTTCTTCATCGCATCGACAGCGACATCAACAGTGGCAAAAGCGGTGGTAATGATGATGCCAATGTTTGGATGTAGGCGTCTTAGAGCTGAAAGGGCTTCAATCCCTGTCATTCCTGTCATCACGACATCAAACAAAGCTAAGTCAAAATGTTGCTCGCTTGCAATATCTAGTGCGTCTTCAGCGTTATCACACGCAACCACTTCAAATGATTCCAAGGTTAATGCCTCAATGAGGACCTCTCGCAATTCAACATCGTCTTCTGCAAGTAAGAGTTTTAGTGTCATTCAATATTCCTTGGTAAGCGGATTTCAACTGTTAAGCCAGTAATGTGGTCACTCTTCTTCGAGTTCCTCAAGTTTAGCTCGCCACCGTGTTGTAAGATAATTTGATTACTGATTGCCAATCCCATACCTGTGCCTTCACCCCTTGGTTTGGTGGTGTAGAAAGGTGTTTTCGCTTTAGCAATTTTGTCCAGTGGCATCCCAGTTCCCCAGTCGGAAATGGAGAGAATCGCCACCAGTTTGTCTTGATACGTTTCTATGTAGAGTTGTTTGTGTTCTTGGCTAGCATCAATCGCATTGCCGATGATATTGGTCACCACTTCTTCAAGTTGGCCTGCATCGCCTAAGACATTGAGCGTGTCATTAAGGGAAGTACTTACAATGAAGCCCTCTAAGCGGTATTGGTTTAAGGAAAGTGCTTGGTCCACGATCTTTTTCAAAGAAACCACCTCGCGTTGAATTGGCTTATGGTGAGCGTAATTCAGCACTTCATGACTGATCTCTGCAGCACGTTCTAAACCGTGACGGATGCGGGCTAGGTGTCTATGACTGGCCTCGTTGTCTGGTAAATGTTTCTCCAATAAATCACAACTCATTGTTGCGCTGGAAAGCGGTGTTTTGATCTCATGGGCGACCGCGGAAGTCAGTTCACCAAGTTCTTTAAGTTTGGCATCTTGTTGAGAGAGTTGGATGTTACTTTCAAGTTGTTTGCTTTTTTCATCATCAAACACGCGCAGTGCGATCCATAAGGTGCATAAAATACAAATGGCACAAACCATTCTGACGCCCAGCACCCAAAGCCCTAAATCGGAGGTCAGTACACCTGCTGCAATGCCATAAGCGATCAAAGCAAGACCGGTTAACTTAAATGGGAGTGATGCGCCATGACCTTCTTTTTCTAGGATGTTCGCATAGCTCATCATTGCTAACCCAGAGATTGCGCCAGCGCCCAAGCCGAAGATCCATCGGACTTGGTTTGCGGTGTTGTGAATGTAAATTGCGTACTCGTTACTTCCGAACCGAACGATTAAGCTGATAACAAACAAGGTAAGAACAGTGAGTGCACCATATTTGATGGCTTTAATGTACTTCCAGTCAGTGAGATCCAGCATCTTCCATGCAAAAGCACCAAGCGCAATAAATGAGAACCAGAGCTTGAATACCTTAAAAGTTTCTATTCCCTTGGTGAGCGTGAACTCATGCTCATACATGACCAAGTAAAGTTCTGACCATTCGTGGAAACCGTGAATGAACCCAAATAACGCAAGAATAGGTAAAGCAGAAGCGATAGCGATCCGGCTTTTGCGTAAGTCTCGAAAAAGAATGGCAAAAAAGATGGCGAAGAAAGCTAAGCCATAGAAGAGGTAGATCTTAAAGATGAGTAACATGTCCATGGTTTGAGTCTAAATGACTCCGTACCCTTCATCAATATTTAATATTTGCAATCTTATTATGGTGCATTGTATACATATCCTTTTACATCTTCACTTACTTTATAAAAGTTGCGTGAAGTTTTCTTATCATAATTAATTCTTCAGAGATAATTGTTATTCACATGGTGCGCTTTAGTTTCGATGTTTAATAAAACTGTCATATTGAATTTCTAATCTGCACCCGTCGATTGGTGAGCACCGATTGATTGTTGGATTTATTTCAATACCTAGTTTTACTTGAACACTAAAACTAATCTGGGCTAATTAAATGTTGCTTTTTATTAGCCCAACTTAATCGCTAAATTATATCGGAGATATATTGTGAAATTCATGAAATCAGCTCTAGTGTCTTCAGTTCTGGTTGCAGCATCATTCGGCGTTGCTGCCAAAACAACGATCAATGGCGCTGGTGCGACATTCCCTCATCCAATTTATGCGAAGTGGGCTGAGCAGTACCAAAAGGAAACGGGCGTTCAGATTAACTATCAAGCGATTGGTTCTGGCGGCGGTATCCGTCAGATCACAGCAAACACAGTAGACTTTGGTGCGACAGATGCGCCGTTGACTATTGAAGAGTTGAACAAAGAGGGCATGATTCAGTTCCCTATGGTGATGGGGGCAATTGTTCCTGTAGTAAACATCCCAGGCATCGATGCTGGTGAAGTTAAGCTAACAGGTGAAGTGCTTGCTGACATCTACCTAGGCAACATCAAGAACTGGAATGATCCGGCGATTGCAGCGCTAAACGAAGGCGTGGAGTTACCAAATCAACCTATCTACGTAGTGCACCGTTCGGACGGTTCTGGTACGACTTACAACTTTACGGATTACCTAGACCGCGTAAGCCCTGAATGGCACGAATCTATTGGCGTTGGTAAAGACATCACATGGCCAAAGAAAGCAACAACCATTGGCGGTAACGGTAATGCAGGTGTAGCAAACTTTGTAAACCGTACTCGCGGTGCGATCGGTTATGTGGAATACGCATTTGCTAAGCAAAACGACCTTGCTTACACCCAAATGCAGTCTAAAGAAGGCAAGTTCCTAAACCCAAGTATGGACACTTTCCAATCAGCTGCAGCTAACGCTGATTGGGAAAATGCACCAGGTTATCACCTTCTACTAAACGACCAGCCAGGTGCTGATTCTTGGCCAATGACGGCTGCTACGTTCATCCTTATGCACACAGACCAATCGGATGCGAACAAAGCAAAAGAAATCGTGAAGTTCTTTGAGTGGAGCTATGAGCAAGGTGAGCTTGCGGAAGAGTTAGATTACATCCCAATGCCAAGCAAGGTAGTTAACATGGTTAACGAAACTTGGAAAAATGGTTTGAAATCAGACGGCCAAGCGATTATTCAATAATTCATTAAGTTGTCTGGGGAATATGTTCTCCAGACAACTGAATAAAATATTATGACTACATTAGCTATTAAAAATAAAGTAAATGGTGATTCGGTTTTTAATAAATTGAGTTTCGCGAGTGCTTTATTAATCTTTGTGACTCTAATTGGTATTTTATTATCACTAATTGAAGGTGGGTGGCCTGCTTTTAAAGAATTTGGCCCTGGCTTTGTATTTAGAGATATTTGGGACCCTATTAATGGTCAATTTGGTGCTGCCTCTGCAATTTACGGCACACTTGTTACTTCTTTTATCGCTATTGTTATTGCTGCACCTATCGCATTAGGTACGGCAGTGTTCCTCGCTGAACTAGCACCTAAATGGCTAAGTCAGCCAGTGAGTAAAGCCATTGAGCTACTCGCTGCCGTACCAAGCATTATCTATGGTATGTGGGGATTGTTTGTCTTTGTTCCTTGGTTCTCTGAAGGGTTCCATATGTGGGCAGGCATGCATTTAGTTGATATTCCTTTGATCGGTAGCTGGTTTAATGGGCCACCGATTGGTATCGGTTTGTTAGCGGCGGGCATTATCCTTTCATTTATGATTCTGCCAATCATGACGTCATTGACGCGTGACGCACTTAAATCGGTTCCTGATGTACTTCGTGAAGCGGCGTATGGAACAGGTGCGACACCATTTGAGGTGATCACCAAAGTTCTTATCCCAAAAGTGAAAAATGCAACGGTGAGTGCTGGCATCCTTGGCCTAGGGCGAGCACTTGGTGAAACAATGGCGGTGGCTTTTGTTATCGGTGGTGCGAGTCGTATTGAGTTCTCATTCTTTATGCCAGCGAGCTCAATTTCATCGACGATTGCTCAGCAGTTTAATGAAGCGACAGACCCAATTCATATCGCTTCGCTTATTGGGCTTGGCGTTGTGCTCTTTATTATCACTTTCTTCGTGATGGGCTTTGCTCGACGTTTACTAAGGAAGTCATCATGAATACTAGAAAATTAAAGAACTTTAGTTTCTTAGCGTTTTGTTCTTTGTCAGCTGCATTCGGTGTCTTTGTACTCGCCAGTATTTTGTACACGCTTGTTGGTGAAGGCGTGAAGGGCTTGAGTTTGGCTATCTTCACTGAACTGACTCCAGGTCCTGGCAGCCAAGGTGGTTTGAAAAACGCTCTAATTGGTAGTTTGATGCTGACTGGTTTAGGCATTTTAATCGCAGCGCCGATTGGTGTTCTGGCTGGTACTTGGCTTGCTGAGGCAGGTAAAGACAACAAGATTGCTGAGTCTTTGCGCTTCCTTAACGGCATGCTAATGAGCGCACCATCGATTCTCGTCGGTCTGTTTGTTTACGCTTTGATTGTGGTTCCAACTGGTGGTTACTCGGGTTGGGCGGGGGCAATTGCACTCGCGGTCCTTGCATTGCCAGTGATTGTGGCATCAACCGAAGAGATGCTTCGTCTTGTTCCACCAACATTGAAAGAAGCGGGCAGTGGCGTAGGCGCACCCAAATGGCGCGTGATTACCCAGCTAAGCTACCGAGCTGCAGCGCCGGGTATTATTACAGCGATTCTATTGTCTATCGCACGTATCTCAGGCGAAACGGCACCCTTGTTGTTTACCGCGCTAAACAGCAGTTTTATGACCACGGACATGAGCAAACCGATGGCAAACTTGCCAGTAACGATTTACCAGTTTGCGATGAGTCCATACACATCGTGGCAGGAGCTAGCATGGGCTGGCGCACTGATTATCACGACCTTTATTTTGATTGTTAACGTACTGGCGACCTCGTTGCCGCAGCTATTTAAAGCGAGAAGAGCATGAACACGGCAACTTTAAACCCAGTCACTACAAACAACATGAACGGACCTACTATGAGCACTTTGGTAGACAGCATTAATACCAACGATGTGACAGCAAATCTGACTCATCGTATGGATATTCAAAACTTAAATTTTTACTACAACAAAGGCGCAGATGCAGCACTGAAATCGGTATCCATGCCGATTTACAAAAACCGTGTGACGGCACTTATTGGCCCTTCGGGTTGTGGTAAATCCACGCTTCTTCGTACCTTAAACCGAATTTACGATTTGTACGGTCATCAGTACGCGGAAGGTGAGATCTTGTTGGATGGCGAAAGCATCTTTAACAACACCGATGTTAATGAGTTGCGTTCTAAAGTCGGAATGGTTTTCCAAAAGCCGACGCCATTCCCAATGTCGATTTACGAGAACATGGCGTTTGGTCTTAAAATCCAAGGTACGTTTAGCAAAGCAGAAATCAAAGATCGTGTTGAGTCTGCATTAAAACGCGCGCACTTGTGGGAAGAGGTGAAAGACAAACTGGATGCCGATGCAAATGGCCTATCTGGTGGTCAGCAGCAGCGTTTATGTATCGCACGTACGATCGCTCTAGAGCCTGAAGTAATCTTGATGGATGAACCGACTTCTGCGCTTGACCCAATTGCGACTGCAGCGATTGAAACCTTGATTACTGAACTGCGCGAAAAATACACCATTGTTATCGTTACGCATAACATGCAGCAAGCGATGCGCATCTCTGATTACACCGGTTTTATGTACCTCGGTAAGTTAGAAGAATATGGCACGACCGATAAAATTTTCCACCGCCCAGATAATGATCGTACTAAGCGATACATCTCTGGTGATTTTGGATAACGAATAACAACAATAGCGGCTGTTGACTCAGCACCCTTTAGGCACGATTTTGCGAGAATCGTGCCTATTTTTTTATGCGTTTGGGCTCTAGAATTGAGGACATTAAAAACAATTAAGAACTCTGTATGTATAAAGATAAAGTGGTCGTGATTACTGGCGGTAGCCAAGGTATTGGTCAACACCTTGCTCTTGCCTACCTTGAGCAACAAGCAAAAGTTATCGTGCTAGACATTGCACCCAATAAGAATCCAGATATGGATTTTCACCTCGTTGATTTAGGGCGATCAGAGCAGATTGAACAAGCTTTTGATGAGATCCAAAGAAAGTACGGCAAAGTCGATGTTCTCATCAACAATGGTGCGATCGCCAACTTTAACAAAACCATTCAACAGCTGACTTTTGAAGAGTTTTCACGTGTGATTGACGTTAACCTAGTTGGTAAGTTATAAGAGGGCGATATGAAAACGACGATTCGTTTGTTAAGCGGCATGATCGCAGGGGCAATATTGGCAGGGTGTTCGGCGGATGCGTATGTAAGCCAAGAGAACCGAGAAAAGTTTGCCGATGTCAATGTCTCCAAGTTTCTGATCAGTGAATGTTTAGCGCCGCAACGCGAAATCCATATTGCGGTTGCCGAGCACTTCGACTTCGATAAATCCATCATTCGCGAAGCCGATGCGGCAAGCCTAGATGCGTTTATCCGTGATATTCAAGGCTTGAGTGGGCGCATTACGATTGTTGGTCACACCGATTTTAAAGGCTCTGACGAATATAACGAGAAGCTGTCTATGCGCCGTGCTGAATCGGTAGAAGCGTACCTCCAGCAACAACTCGACCCAGCGCAATACGATTGGGAAGTAAAGCACTTTGGTGAGTCGCAGCCGCTAGCGTTGGGTAAATCGGATCAAGCTCGTGCCGAAAACCGTCGTGCTTACGTGATGTTTGAAGAGGCGAAGAAGTACGAAGAGATGCCTTTCTGTGAGCCGCCAAAACCAGAACGTAAGATCTACATGGCGATGACGCCACACTTTGATTTCGATAAGTCGGAATTAAAACCGGAAGACCTTTCACAATTAGATGATTTCATCGCAAAACTGCAAGGTTTAGAAGGTAGCATTATGGTGGCTGGTCATACCGACCAAGTGGGTTCGCTCTCTTATAATGAACAATTGGCGGAGCGAAGAGCGCAAACCGTGGTGGCGTATCTCAAGACGAAACTCGAACCATCGCAGTTTGTGTGGGAAGTAAAAGCCTTTGGTGAGCTTCAACCTGTGATCAACGAAGAATCTCCAGAAGCCAATGCTTTAAACCGCCGTGCGTTTATCGTATTTAAAGAGAGCGAACTGGGGCAACCGACTGAATAATTTGGTAAGGTTGTCCTCTCGCAAGCTAGCTATCTGTTTTCTGAGCGATATTTAGCATGAAAGGTCAACCTATCTAAACCAAACAGGGAGTCGGGTAATGGAGAAAGTGCAGTTAGTCGTCGATTTTCTTCTCACTCACAAGATTTTATTTTCCGCGTTAATCCTGCTGTTTATCATTGTTCTACGTCGTTTGATTTTGTCTCGAATTCGTGGCGACGATGCCTTCATTACGGAAGAACAACGCAGTTGGATGTCGAGAACCAAAAACGGCACATTTGCTCTCACTCTGATTCTGTTGTTCATCTTATGGCAATCAGAAATCAGCGAGTTCGCCCTAAGCGTTACGGCGATTGCAGTGGCGATTGTGGTCGCATCCAAAGAGATTATTCTTTGTTTTACCGGTTCGATTCAACGAGCCAGTTCGCGTTCATTCCGCATTGGTGACTGGATTGAAGTCGGCAAGCTGTGTGGTGAGGTTATTGAGCACAACATGATGGCGACAGTGATTCAAGAAATCGATCTGCATCATGGGCAATACCACTTCACGGGGAAAACCGCGACGTTGCCTAACAGTATGTTTTTCACCTACCCAGTGAAGAACCTCAACTTCATGAAGCGTTACGTCTACCATGACTTTTCTGTCGTGGTGAAAGACTTCGTCAATCTCTACCCACTTTTGCCGTTACTGACCGATAAGATTGATGAACATTGCAGTTACTTTGCCGATGTGGCTCACCGTTACAACGCGATGATCGAGAAACACGCTGGTGTCGATCTACCGGGTGCTGAGCCGCACATTCATATCTCAAGTAACATCAACGGCGAGCAAATCCTGCACATCATGATTTTCTGCCCGACTGACAAGGCAAATCATTTAGAGCATCTGATTCGTAAAGACTTTATGGAGCTCTATGAGCAGCGATTTCCAATGAATACTGAGCATTAAGTTCTCGCTCAATAATCATCTGGCAAATGTTAACCCTCGCTTTTCACAGTGAGGGTTATTTTTATGTATCTACTTATCGTCACGACAAATAATCTTAATGGATCGAGGCGCATATAATCGCTAAATTACGCCTCGCAACCTATCCGCACAACTTACGTTTGCTGCTAAGAACTACAAATTACTACTAACTAAGACTACATAGATGGTCACGCCTAAAAGGCACAGGTTGCAATTACGGCTGTTCGTTTAACAGCTCACTCCCCCATTTATAATAAGATGCTCCATGCAAACTGGCTTTACACTCAAATTTGCACCTGCCCAACGTTTATTGGCAGTGGTGAGTCAATGGCGAGCGAGCTCCAAGTCCTATTTAACGGATTTGGCGTCTATTGCTTTGCTGTTACTTCCGCTGACTTTGTCTAATGCGTTGGCTCTATTTCTCGGACACGTTTTCAGGCTTACCGGTTTGGCTGATTTGTCGCAGTTGTTATTCCACGTCTCCGACATTTTGATCAACCTCTATCCAAGTGCGTTTTGTGTCGTGGCAGGGTACTACCTTTCCCACAAAACCAATGTTTCGAGCGCGCTGTTCATCATCTACTCGCTGATCATGTTTTATTTGGTCTCGATAGAAAACAGCAGCTTGTCTGCGACTTATATGCTGCCAAACAATCCGTTACTCGCTTTATTGAGCGCGACCATGACGTACGTGTATTGCAGCCTGTTCAAGATACGTTTGCTAGAGCCGCAAGCCCTAGATTTCTCGTCCCGCTTGCTCAAACACGTAGTGCACTTCTTCTTGTTTGTGCTGGTGGCCTTGGTCATGTCCCACTTCACCGCGATTTTTATGGCGTTGTTTGGTGGCATGGTCCGTGATTTGGGTGTCGACCCACTGACGCTCAGTGGCGGATTGATGTATCAAACCGTGCTTGGGTTACTTGGCTCGATTGGTATCAACGGACACAACTTGCTGTTTGCGATTAAGCAGCAGATCTTTGCTGCCACCGAAGCCAATATGATGGCTTGGCAAGCAGGGGATGCGCCACTCAACGTCATTAGCCAAGGCTTTTATGATGCATTCATGTCGATGGGCGGCTCTGGTAACTCGATTAGCTTGTTGCTGTGTGTGCTGATGTTCGCGAGAGAGCGTAACCACCTGATGCTTGCTCTGGCAGCAATGCCACTGGTGATTTTCAACATCAACGAAGTATTGCTGTTTGGCTTGCCGATCATCTTTAACCCAATCCTGATCGTGCCTTTCGTTTTGGTGCCTTTGGTGAGTTTTGTTATCACCTATTCATGTATCTCGTTTGGTTTAGTACCACCAGTAGAGAACATCGTGAACTGGATGACGCCGCCCATTTTTAGTGGCTACATGGCAATGGGAAATCAAATTGAAGGCTCAATTCTGCAAGCGTTGATCATTGTGTTGGGTGTTTTCATTTACCGACCATTTTACTTGGCATACGCAGGGAAGTTTTCGGCGCAGTTTCGTGCGAACACCGCCTATACCGGTATTGAGAGCTCGATATTCAAATCATTGTTGAACAATGTAAGAGACTCCAATAACTCCAGTATCAGCAAATCAACAGCACAAAAGCGTTTAACCACGATACTGCGAGAAGGTGAGTTGGTGATGTTTTATCAAAAACTTCAGTCGACTAAGAAGGTTAACGTGTTCTCTTATGAAGCGTTACTTCGTTATATCGATAAAGACGGAAACCTTTGCCCACCGACGTTTGTGAGTGACTTCCAAATGCTCAACTCAATGCCGCTGTTGGATAAATTGGTCATTGAAAGAGTCTTGGCAGATATGCAGCAAATGACGCTGTCGAAAGATCGCCGTATTGCCATCAACATCGCAGTAGCGACGATTGAGCAAGAAGAGTTTGTGCCGCACCTACTATCGCGCTTAGCCCACTACGGCATCTCGCCAGAGTGGTTGGAAATTGAAATTACCGAAGAAGCGATTCTTAGCAATAAGGTGTTTTTGATTAAGACCATGGAAGCGCTGCAAGCTCAAGGCATTCGTATCGCGATGGATGACTTTGGTACGGGCTATGCGTCGTTCCCGCACTTGCTGAAATACCCGTTTGATAAGATCAAGCTCGACCGTTCTCTCTTGCTCGATGCCAACGATCAAAAGGGCAGAGACCTCTATGAGTTGGTCGCAAAGTTGGGCCACATTACTCATTGCGAAGTGGTTGCAGAAGGGGTGGAAACCCAACAAGAGTACGATTTTGTGAAAGGCTGTGGTGTCGATAAAGTGCAAGGTTATTTCTTTGCTCGCCCGTCACCACTGGTGGATATCCTTGGTGAGCAACAAGACAAGCCACTTTTATCGTCACAATCACAAAGTCGAGTGGAAATATAGACTTGCTGACGCTAATGTGCGCCTCCTTGCTTAAATAGCAGGCGAAATAACAAACGACGTTGACCCAAGAAACAACGCGTTTAACCAGACTAAAAGAGTACGAGGGTCCTAGCTTGTGCTCTTTTTGTTTGGATGATAACAACAAGTTGGCTATGGCTACCTTTGTTGAGTGACTATTCGCAACGTTGAACGATCAACGCTTTGTTACTCGAATGATACCGTCCTCGACGAGCATGTCGAAACTCTCCCTCATTGCGAAACAAACTAAACGGATTTAATTGCGGCGAACTTCCTGAACGGCTCTTTGAGTCGTACTTTGATGGATTTACTTAGCCAAATGAATAATCGATACATTAATCGGCTTTTTACTTTAATTTCTTCCAATTCATACATTAACGGTTTGTGTAATGTCCTTGTGATGTTATTGCCCGTGTCGCTTATTTCAGCATTTAGTACCTTGCTGAGTAACCTATTCATGATTGCTGGTTATGAGCAACTTGGCATCACGATTGGCACCGCAAGCGCGATCATTTGGAAGCTTTTCCCGATCTTACTGTTAGTGTATTTCTCGCAGTTTCTTTCTTCTTTGTTGAAAGTCTCTCGTGTAAATGTCATCACGCCATCCCTGATGGTTTACTTTATCGTGTGTAACGAATGGGGTTTGCTGCAAGAAGGCACCGTTGTTCCGAGTAACTATCCACTGGCGATCCTTGTACCAACAGTGATCGCTTGGTCTGTGCGTGTGATGCAAAACCGAAAATGGTTCATGCGTTCAGAGCTGCCAAATGTGGTGGATCAGTCATACAACCTTGTGATGGCAACCGTTGTATTGGTGGTCGGATATTCGGCTCTTGGCTACGTGCTGGGCAAGGCGGTATGCGCAGCGGATATCGCGAGTTTTCTGCTGCCAGAACTTGACCCTAACTCTTTGCTTGATGGCATTATCTATGAGTTTGTACGTAACCTGTTTTGGTCGATTGGCATCAATGGCCACATCATCTTTGCTCCTTACAAAGCAGAGCTGTATGAGACAACGCGTGTCGCGATAGAGAATCACGAAGCACTTGGCACACCGCTGCCAATTTTAACCACCAACTTCTATGACTTTTATGCGGGAATGGGTGGGGCAGGGAACACCATTTCTCTGGTGCTGTGTATGCTGTTTCTGACCAAGAATCGCAGTTATAAAGCATTGGCGGCGACGGCCTTAGTACTGAGCTTGTTCAACATCAACGAACCGATTATTTATGGCTTACCAATCATGTTCAACCCGGTCATGATTGTGCCGTTTCTGATTGCGCCTATTATCGGTCTTATCATTGCGTACATTGCTACAGTGATGGGTTTAGTTGCGCCGATAACAGAAATCATGAGCTGGATGACACCGCCATTAGCCAGTGGTTACATCGGTACAGGTTACACTTGGACGGGCGCGATATTACAGCTGATCATTATTCTGGTCGGTATCGTGATTTACTATCCGTTCTTTAAGCAGATGGACAAAATTGGCAGCTCAAACGCTTTGTTTGCGAAGTCAGTCTCTGACGATTTCTTCAACTATGAAGGGTTAGACAACGGTAAAGTCGCGGGGGCTTTCTTCCCAGAGATTACCAATAAATTTGCTGCTCAGAAACGCATTAGCGACTTGAAGAAACACGGTGAGTTCTTCCTGTTCTACCAACCGCAGGTAAACGCTCGAACTGGTGAGATTCGTTCGCTTGAGGTGTTGATTCGTCATCGCTCTGAAACGGGTGAGATCTCGCCTCCAACGTTTCTAGAAGATTTTGCCAAAGTGGGCTTGATGAGTGAACTGGACTTGTGGGTGGTAGAAACGACGCTGCGAGAAGTTGCGCCGTTAGCGAACCGTCCAAGCTTTAAGGTGTCGATCAACCTGTCTCCAGAAACGTGTTTGGTGCCAGATTTCACAGAGAAAGTGTTGATGATGATTCATCAAAGCGCACTTTCTTACTCGCAAGTTGAGTTTGAAATTACCGAAGACATGTTGATTCAAGATGAGCATCGTACCCACCGTGTGTTGAGTGAGTTACGAGAAGCAGGGGTGAAGATCGCGCTTGATGATTTTGGCTCGGGCTATTCGTCGATCGGCTACTTGTCGAAATACGATTTTGATAAGGTGAAAATCGACCGTTCTTTAGTGCTCAACCTTGATAACAAGAACGGAAGAGAGTTGTTCAGATTGACAGCTAAACTGGTGAAAATCACTGGGGCAGAAACCGTTGCGGAAGGCATCGAAACGGAGCGTGAGTTAGAGTTTATGGCCGAGCAGGGGATTGATTTGATTCAGGGCTTCTACTTCTATAAACCCATGCCGTTTGATGATATTGCGAAACTTGAATACACCCAATCAGACGACAGTTCAGAGTACGATCATTTCGCGTTTTAACGTTTGAACTACAGATACAACTAAGGGAAGCCATCGTGCTTCCCTTTTCTTTTTCAGAGGCTTAAGTTCGAGCGTGAACGCTTATTTGAACTCAAATTTGCCCTGCATGATTGCCCAGTGACCAGGGAAAGAACAGAAGAACGAGTAGTCGCCCCCTGGAGTCATTTTCTCTGTGCTGAACGTGATGGATGTGCTTTCACCGCCGCCGATCACTTTAGTGAAGGCATAAACACGGTCATCGTTAGGTTTCACGTAGTTGTTTTCAAGGCCTGCTGACATGCCTTCTGTACCGACTGCTTGTAGGTTAGCCGTGTCTGCAATGACCACGTTGTGACCCATTGACTGCGCTGGCATCTTACCTGTGTGGTTCAGCGTCAGTTTTACTTCTTTACACGTTGCCGGAACACTTAAAGTTTTGGTCGAAAACTGCATCATATCGTTTGCATCGATAGACACTTCACACTCTGCGCTCGCTTGTGCGCCAAAGCTCATTCCAACTAGTGCAAAGGTTGCTGCTACTAAACGTAAAGACATATAACACTCTCCATATTTTATTTTGGGCTGACTTGGATTCAAACCGATCCAATGCATCTCATTATCATCGAATATTCAATCTGAAACCGTGCTTCAATCCGGATATTGACGTTTTGTTGCAAAGTTATACTTATCGTTTTCACTGGATGATCATTCATATACCTTATTTTTAGCGCTTCAATTCAGAAGTGTGAAGACGATCTTGATAACCGCTTTAGGCGCTCCATTTATGTCTTAAGAACGCCCAAGTTTTGGTGCTTTTTTCGCTAACATGTAACTAAGTATTTCAAGTGTATTTATTCTGTAACTTATTGATTTTCAGATACATAAAGGCGCGAAAAACACAAATTCCACTATTTGTAGAAACGGATAAATTGATTTGTTTAATCTTGCGCACACTTTCAGAAAATTGAACTAGAGTCCCAGATTTATGTTTGCTTATCGATTGCGTGCGAAATGTCGTCAAATTGACGTAAAAAGACGCTTTATTTTTGGCACTTTTACACCTGTAAGTTGAGTTACATTTGGTTACATCTGTCCGCTGCGGCGCGAAAAAAGTCCCCCTCTATAATGCTGTTCCTTTTTATTGTTGTTTGTATAAGTCCTTAATTATGAGAAAGAATACGCTAGCGATCATGCCAAGTGTTTTAGCATTGGCGATCGGTATGGGGTTGCCTGCTGCACACGCAGGAGTGATCACAGACGCAACTATCGTCGGCTCAGAAAGCCAGTGGTGGAACACTTACAAAGTGATCCTAACGAACGACGGTTCAAAGCCAGTTGAACTGCGTGATGCGAAAGTGACGTTTGATTCAAACCTATCAATGTCGACACCATCTTGGTCTGCGACTGGCATCAGCTACCCGGGAATGAAGTTCACCAGCGACGCGCAAGGTAACGTGTTCAAGAACACACTTGCGCTCGCTTTTGATAGCGGTAGCTGGGTGAAATCCCAACTTCCGGCAGGTAAACGCATTGAGCTAACGCTCGGTGTGAGCGGCGTGTTGGATCTGACTCTTCTTCAAAATACTATTCGTCTGATTGCTGACGATGAAGGTGAAGTTGGCGAACCAGAAATTTCTCTTCAATTGGCATCGCCAGTGAACGGTGCTGAGTTTGAAGAAGGCCAAGCGGTTGCCATGCTAGCAAACGTAACGGCGACTAATACTAGCGTTAAAGCGGTGACTTTCTTTGTCGACAACAAACAAGTAGCTCGCGTAACACAAGCTCCATTCCAAGCGAGTTGGACTTCTGTTGGCTCAGGTGCTCACACGATCAAAGCTGTAGTGGAAGACACCTCAGGTCTTACACAGCAACAAGCGGTCAGCATTTCAGTAAAAGAGAAGCCAGTTGAGCCACCTGTGGAGCCAGAAGTGCATGAGCTGACGTTCGTCGCGCCTACACAAGGTCAAACATTGATGGTGGGTCAGGCAACGACGATCAAAGCACGCCTTGATGGTGAATTAATCTCGAAACTGGAGTTTTGGGCAAATGACCGCAAGCTAGGTCAACGTAACATAGCTGCAGGTCAAACGACGTATTCTCAATCTTGGACGCCAAATGAAGTGGGCAATGCGACACTTAAAGTGGTGGTTCTCGATCAGAACAACCAAATGGTTGAACAACGCAGTATCGCAGTTGCTATTGAAGCAGCGCCAAGCTTTGTTGAGCCAGAAGTAAGCTTCTCTTCGCCTTCAAATGGTTCGAAGTTTGAAAAAGGCGAAGCGGTTTCGATTTTTGTTCGTGCAACGGATGCTGATGACGATTTGTCTCGCGTTATCGTGAAAGCAAACAACAAGCAAATCTGTGACTTCAACGCAGCAACCACAAACCAGTTCTCTTGTAACTGGACGGCGTCAGAAGTTGGTGCAGTTAAGCTAGAAGCGATTGCGACGGATGCTGAGAACCTAACGGCGACAGCACGTGTAAACATCACAGTTGAAAAAGTAGAAACACCGACACCTCCGCCAACAGGTGGACTGTGTGCTGACTTTAATGTGTACCCAGACTGGACCCGTGGTGATCACGCAACAGGCGGTGACATTATGGTTCATAAGAACATTGCTTACTCAGCGGTGTACTGGACTCAATCTGTTCCTGGCAGCGATAGCTCATGGTCATTACATCTAAACTGTGATGGTACTGAGCCGGGTACAGCGCCAGCACTATCACTGCGTAACCCAATGGACCCAGTACGTCTAGAAGTGGCAGGTTGGCCAAATACATTCGTAGTGGCGAGCCCATCCACTCAAGCACCAAGCACGCTAACTATCGCAGCAAGCAGCGGTGATGCGCTAAAAGACCTAGAGCAACTGACACGTTCGTTTGTGTCGGCTATCGAACAAGCAGAGAGCGCGGGTACAGCATCTATCGTGATTCAATCGGATGTTCTGGATCTCGCTACGCAAGACAAAGGTGCATCGTTTGGTGCCGTTGCGGTTAAAGAAGCACTGACGAATGCCATTGATATCACGGGTAGCCGTATTGATATTGATGCGATCAACGCACTGAGCGATGACGTGAAAGGCTGGGCGCATGCGTACAACTTGATCTTCACCACCCTTGCGCCACAAGCGACATTTGGTTGGTCACTAAGCATTGGTGAGTTTGCTTACGATACGCACTCTGGTCGTCAGTCTGTATGGGATGAAGCGTCCGTTTTCACGGCCGATCTACTTGATAGTTTCGAGCTTTACAAAGCAGATGCTGCGAACAAAGCTGACTTTGTGGCGTTTACTAAATCAAACGCGACCGTTGCGCTAACTAGTGAGCAGTGGCACCACGCACTTGAGTACGTAAAACAGGTAACAGATTACGTTGAAGCGCCTGCAATGCTAGCGAACATGCCGACAGAGCAAACCGCAAACTACTTCATGGGTAACACGCAAACCGATCAGCAAATCCGTAAAGCCGCGTACAGCAACGTGTTTGCATTGATGTTTGATCAAGACTCTCAAGCCCTAACCAGCAAGATTGAGCTTTACCAAACGGCGAAAGTACCACTGTACTACGTAGGTGAAGAGTTAGAGAAAGGTTCATTGACTCGCATTGAAGCGCTAAACCAAGAGTTAGCAAATGCTGAAAGCGTGATGGATAACGAAGCCTTCCTATACGAAACACCACAATCTCAGTGGGTTCCGTCAACGGTTTACAAGTGGAACGACTTCCTAGATGGCTTGAACGCAATGCACAACATTGGTGTAGCGGGCAACAAGTTCTGGTTGATGAACGATGAAGTTGATGACGCAACCAACATCAAATACGCGAAAGTCGCGATTGCTGCGTTCCTTGCGCAAAGTATGCAAGAGACCATCCGCTACAATGCGTGTGATGAAAACAACTGGTCTGAAGTGAAATACGGCGCGCCTGCGGATTACCCAATGACAGCAAGTTGTGGTCAATTGGGTCAGAAATACGCAGATTACGGCGTAAACCCAGTTTCAGGTTTAGATCATGCGTACTCTTGTCCTCGTGATGACAAAATGGAAGTTAGTGCTCTGACTCATGCGAAATGGTATGGCGCCCCAGCTCCAGTCTTTGCTGCACCTGATGCAGTGCTTAAAGAGCGTGGTCTATTGGTGAACGGTGCAGCCGGTCGTTGGACAAACAACGGTCACTGTAACGATGTTCCAGAAAGTGTAGATACGTCTAAACAAGTATGGGAACGCGACGAGTGTAAGACTTATGTGGGTCAGAAAGCAGGTAAGTTCATTTGGGACGGCAGCAGCCAAGAAAGCGTTGAAGGCTGTGGCTGGTGGGGTCGTGGTGTTATCCAAACCACAGGTCGTCAGAACTTCGGTACGCTTAACCACTACCTAGGTCGCTCGCACGTTGATCCATCAACCATTGGTAAGACAATTGATGGCGTAACGGTAGAAGCGCCACCGGCGAACCCACTTTATGCTGAGCTAGACTTCTGTTCTAACCCAGGTCTGATTTGTAGCTCGGAAGAGAACAAAGAAATCAAGTGGATCGCTGGTCTGTTCTATTGGGTAACGTCTGTACAGGCGTACAACGATGAAGGCGGTCAGTACGCGGATTGGAACTACCACAACGAGCTGAAGAAGTACGTGGATAGTGGTCTGCAAGGTTCACAATTTATCGATGACGTTTCAGGCATCGTTAACCGTGGCTGTCCGGACCTGACGTGTTCGACAGGTGATGTTCACAATGTGAAAGAGCGCCGCGAGAACTTCAAACTGGTACTACAAAAGCTAGGTCTTGATCCTCGCTAATTAAGACAAAGCAACATAGATAAAGCAAAGCCATCACTGAAAAGTGGTGGCTTTTTTGTTTTTCGCATTAGGTTCAGGTGTTTAGTTTTTTATTATTACAAATCCGTAATAGTTATTTTCTTTTTCTGTTTATTATCATTTATTTGCAACTCAATATACTGCCCGCCATTCCAAACGTATTTGCTGCGTTTTTGATTTTTATCTTTCGATGGATGGTTTCCGGGAGGGGAGTATGTCGAATTTTGTTGTTGTCGGTGGTGGTGCTGCGGGGCTAGAAATGGTCACGCGTTTAGCGAGCAGTTTTGCAGACAAATCTGACCATACCGTTACTTTGGTTGAGCCATCTTCTCATCACTTATGGAAACCAAGACTGCATGAGATTGCGGCGGGCACATTTGATAATGAGCTCGATTCGGTTGCGTTTCGTCTTCATGCCGCTTGCCACGGTTACCAATATGTTCAAGCGCGCATGTCAGGCTTAGACCGTGCGAACAAAACCATCACTGTGAGTACTGAGTTTTCACCAGAGCAGACCGGGCTATCGCAGCAGTTAACACTGGATTACGATTACCTCGTGATTGCCGTTGGCGCGATCAGTAACGATTTCAAAATTCCGGGCGTAAGCAATCATTGTTTGTTCTTAGATTCAGCCTCTCAAGCAGAAAAAGCTTGGGAGCAGATGAAACAAATGCTGGCGAACGGCGGCTCACATCGTGTTTCTATCGTAGGTGCTGGCGCGACTGGTGTTGAGCTGGCGGCCGAGTGGGCGAAAGTCAGCAAGCAATTAAACCGCTATCAAGATGATACTCAGCTTTCGATTACGCTTATCGAAGCGGCGGATCGTGTGTTACCTGCCAGTGCTGAGTGCATGTCTACAAAAGTGTTGAAGAAGCTACAAAAGCAGGGTGTTAATGTTCGCTTAAACACCAAGGTTCAGCGTGCAGAAGCAGACCGTATCGTGACGGAAAATGAAGTCATTCCTGCTGATCTACAAATTTGGGCGGCGGGGATTCGATGCCCGGATTGGTTAGCGAATCTTGATGGTCTAGAAAGCAACCGCATTAACCAACTTAAAGTGCTGCCAACACTGCAAACCACTCTCGATGAAAGTGTGTTTGTTATTGGTGATAGTGCTGAATGTCCACAAGAGGATGGACGTGTTGTACCACCACGAGCGCAAGCCGCCAACCAAGCCGCTGCACATTTGGCGAAGCAACTTAAACGCTTGGTGAAATGCAAAGAGTTAAAACCGTTTGTATTCAAAGACGGCGGAATGGTCGTTGCTCTTGGACATGACTACGCGGTTGGCGCATTGATGAATGATAAAGTCGTATTACGTGGACGCTACGTTCGCCGCTTGTACGACACGATCTTTAGGCTGCATCAGCGCGTTATTTTCGGTTGGTTCCGCGTGTCGGCTTTGGTGGTGCTTAAACGAGTAAAAGGTTTATTGAACCCATATTACAAAGGCTCTTGGTCTTAATCCAAGCCGAGGCTCTTCACTTCCATTTTTTCATTTTTATCGAGCGCCCAAATCATAAGGATTTGTGGCGCTAGGTGTTTTTTATGCGTCATTTGCAACTCTCTCTGCCCGTTCAACTTCTTATTTCTGCCCTACTCGCGTGGGGTGGGGCTCAAGCCATCCTTCTTTTAGTCGACCATGGGTTGGCAGACAAATCGCATTTACTATCGAGTGATTACTACCAAATTTTAATGTTGGGCAAAACGGTCTATCTCGGCTTACTGAAAATGGTGGTGGGCCTGATGGTGCTGTTTTCTCTTGTCGAAGGCATCACCAATATTGGTTCAACCGTTCGCCTTAAAGCGCTAGGTGGGCGCACACTACTCTTCTACAGTTTCACCACCTTAATTGCCATTAGTTTAGGGCTTGGTGCGTCGTTAGCCTTACCTGCATGGGAGCCACTTAGCCAAAGCATTTCTGTGGGTAGTGATGTCCATTTGATTGACGAGCAAGGCGCTGGTAGTGCCGCCATACTCACTAATCTCGTTAAGATGGCGATGGTGAATCCGTTTGCTGCACTGGCGAATGGCAACTTACTGGCGATCGTGGTTTTCTCCTTTATGGCAGGCGTTGCGATTTTGCTTTCTGTTCCATCTGGTCATCCCTTGTTAGCGGTGATTTCGGGGCTGAACAAAAGCGTCAACACCATGATTCGAGGCATCGTTAAGCTGTCTCCGATTGCCATTTTTGCGATCGTGTTTGATATCACGCTGACTTCAAGCGGGAATCTGATTCAGCAACTCGCCTTGTTTGCGTTACTGGTGTTTGTACTCACAATGGTGCACGGGTTAGTCGTGTTACCAACGATTGCCAAGGTAATGACGGGGATTTCTCCTGTTGCGCTGTTTAAAGCGATTTCAGCACCATTAGCCATGGCGTTTGCAACGTCATCAAGTGCGGCAGCGCTGCCTTTAGCAAAGCAAAGTGCGGAAGATAATTTAGATGTCGCGCCAGAAGTCAGTAGTATGGTGCTGCCACTCGGGTCTGTAATGAACATGGATGGTACCGCGCTATTTGAAGGTGTCGCCGCGATTTTCCTAGCACAGTTGTTTGGTGTGGATTTGAGTACCACTGGATTGGTGATGATTTTCATCATGGCAATGGTTTCTTCCGTTGGTGCGCCGGGTATGCCTTCGGGCTCCATGTCGGGGATGCAGTTAGTGCTGCTAGCAGCGGGTATTCCACTGGAAGCGATTGCGATTTTATTGGTGATAGAAAGACCGCTAGACACCTTCCGCACCGCTGTTAATGTGGAGGGGGATTTGATTGCGACGCTTGTGATCGACCGCTGGCAGAAGAAGCAGGCGGTAGAACCTCAATCGCTCGATTCTTCTGAGATGTTGATGAGCTAAAAGTGAAACGCACTCCCAATCGAGAGTGCGTTTTTTGTATCTATATGGACTCTATGAGCGACCAAGCATTCGAGAAATGGTGCCATCTTTGTCGACCACTTGGTGTTTGATGGCGCCAGCAACGTGGAGAACAAACACGGCAATCAAGATTTCAACTGCAGAGTGATGAATGGTTGAGCCAATCTCTTGAAGCCAAGGGGTTTCTGGACCTTCAGCGATAATAACCCAACCGAAGATATCGACCGCTCGGCCACCACCTGCGCTCATTGCGATACCAGAGATAGGCATTGCCAAAGTAGCAAGCAGAAGGATACCGTGCACTGCTTTGGCCGCTTTATCTTGCCATGCAGGCATTTCTGAAGCGGGTGGCAGAGCGCCTTCTTTTAAGCGCCACACTAGACGGATAAGAGCGACAACTAAAATGATAGCGCCTAGTGATTTGTGGATGCCATACCACTCAAACTTTTCTGGGCTACGTGGTAAATCAACCATGTAGAGGCCAAGCGCGAATACACCGATAAAGGCAAGCCCCGTTATCCAGTGCAATGTAATGGTTTGCCAAGTTAATGGCTTCTTGTTGAGCATGAATTAATCCTCGTTTTATTTGTGGTTATGCGAGCAATTATCCATCAATGTTGTGAATAGAACTACACATCTCAGTGTAAAGTTGGGTAAATATTATCCACAAAAAACGCCCCAAAAGATGGAGCGTTTTTAGTCAGTTAGATGAGAGGAAACGGGTTATGCCTGTTTTAACTCAGCTAATGCGTGATGCAAGGAAGGAACAATCTCATGGCCAAAGGCACGAACTTCCTCGCAAGGTTCAACAAGATCTGGGATTTGGAAAGTGACCATATTCGCCGCTACTGCAGAGCGTACGCCATTGTTGGAATCTTCAAACGCAATACATTTGGTTGGATCTACGTTTAGACGACTTGCTGCAAGCAGGTAGATCTCTGGATCTGGTTTGCCGTGGGACACTTCACAGCCTGTCGTTAAGTTGTCGAAATACTTGCTTAGGCCCGCCAGTTCCAACTTCTTCTGTGCCACTTCTTTTGCAGTTGAAGTAGCAACCGCAATAGGTAAGCCTTGTTCTTTCAACCATTCAAGCAGTTCAACCACACCTTCTTTTACCGGAATCGCTTGATGCTTCACGACCGCATCGTAACGAGTACGCCATTCATTGTGCAGACGGTCTAAGTCATCACCGTAGGTCTTACGAAAAATCGCTTCAACGCCAGCGGCATTGCGGCCAATGATGGTTAAGTAAACCTCTTCGAAGAAAGGAAGATTTTGTGCTTCGCATGCCTCTTTGAAGATACGCATACAAACGCGTTCTGTGTCGAGGAGTAACCCATCCATGTCGAAAATAGCTGCTTGATAATTCATTACTTTATGACTTGTCGATTGAGATGGCGCATTTTGACACAAGCAACATCGATTTTCTTGCTGAATTCCACCATCTCACACGCTTTTTACTCAATCCCTATTTTATCCCTAAGCGCTTCGCTAATCGGTGTAAGTTGCCGTTGTCCAGTTCCAACTGACGTGCGGTTGCTGCCCAGTTGCCTTGATTCTCTTCCAGAGCTCGAACAATCATCGCTTTTTGGAAGGCGTCAGTGGCTGGTTTCAATCCGCCTTCTGGTAGCTCAAGCCGAGAGTTTTGCTCCGTTTCTTCAACATTCTTGATGTTCTGATTCGGCGTTCGAATATCAAAATCTTGCTCAACCAACTCAATGTCTATGGCGTGAGTACGTGCTTTTGCCAAAACACCGGCACGTTTAATTACATGCTCAAGCTCTCGCACGTTGCCTGGCCATGAATAGTCTTTGAGTGCTTGAACTAAAGTGGGGGACAAACGAATGCTGTTCAATCCCAATTTGCTTCTTAAGCGTTCGGCAAAAAAGCCTGCGAGTAGTACCACATCGTCTTCACGTTCACGAAGAGGTGGAACATGAAGCGGGAAGACACTTAAACGATGATACAAGTCGGCTCGGAAGCGACCAGCAGTCACTTCTTCATGCAATATGCGGTTAGTGGCGGCGACAATGCGTGTGTTGACTCGAATATGACGGTCATCACCCACACGTTGAATGTCGCCGTATTGTAGAGCTCGAAGTAACTTGGCTTGCAGCTCTAACGACAGTTCGCCGACTTCATCCAAAAACAGTGTGCCGCCGTCGGCTTGTTCGAACTTACCCTTACGATTGCTGATCGCGCCTGTGAATGCGCCTTTGATATGGCCGAACAACTCGCTTTCCGCGACTGATTCCGGCAGTGCCGCACAGTTGAGGTAAACCAAAGTATTGCTAGAGCGGCTAGAGCGATGGTGAATAGCGCTGGCAACTAACTCTTTACCTACGCCCGTTTCTCCCATAACCAGCACGGACAACTCCGTATCGGCGACTGCATCAATCTGCTCTTGAAGATTCTTCATCCCCTGAGAGTTGCCAATGATTTCATTACTTAAGGTGCGTTTCTCGGCGTAAGAGTCGCGTGGCAGGCTCGCTTGTGTCTCTAGTTGTTCTAGTAGGAGTGCAGTGTGTAGGCCACCTGCTGCCAACGCGCTGACAAAACGTAACTCTTGGTTGCGTAGCCCATCAAATTGGTTGGGGTCGAAGGCGTCAATTGTAATGGCACCAATCAGTTGATCGTCGATCAGCAGAGGTAAACCAATGCAGGAATGGACATGCAGTTTGTCATCGTGGTTTGGAATCAAGCCGTCGTATGGATCAGGTAAGTCGCTGTCAGAGGGAAAGCGCACGATGTCGCCTGCTCGGGCTATAGCTTCTAACCTTGGGTGCTGCTCAATGGAGAAACGGCGTCCAAGCACTTCTTTCGCCAATCCATTGATCGCTAAAGGTTTAAAGTGCTGGTCTTCATACAAAAGAAGGGCAGAAGAGTCACACTTCAATACGTCTCGAATCGTGGTTAATAACGTATCAAAGCGAGCCTGTTGAGTGAGCGCCGAGTTAAGGTCTTGCGTGATGTGTAGCCATTGCGCGATTAAAGAAGTCATAGCCAATACCGATTGTGTCAATATGACTATTGTAGTGTCTTAATGACAATTTTCAACTGTGTCCAAATGACACTTGTTAAGGTTGGGTTTTAATTAAGATATTGAAATATATAGCAATTAAAAGTTGGCACGCCCGGTGCAATACAAGAAGAAATTATTTTTGTTTATCCCGTCATTCAAGGTAGTAATTATGACAATTCACGTAAAAAACAACATTCACTGGGTAGGTCAACGCGATTGGGAAGTTCAAGACTTCCACGGTACAGAATACAAAATGACAAAAGGTACCAGCTACAACAGTTATCTAATTCGTGAAGAGAAAACCGTATTGATTGATACGGTCGATCATCGATTCAGTCAACAATTCATCCAAAATTTAGAAATGGAAATCGACCTTAAGTCTATCGACTTTATTGTGGTAAACCATGCTGAAGAAGATCACTCAGGCGCATTGTCGGCATTGATGGAGAAGATTCCGAACACGCCAATTTACTGTACAGAAGCGGCGATTGATTCGATTGTGGGTCATCATCACCATCCTGAGTGGAACTTCAAAACCGTAAAAACGGGCGATAGCATTGATATTGGTAACGGTAAGCAATTGGTCTTCGTGGAAGCGCCGATGCTGCATTGGCCGGACAGTATGATGACTTACCTAACGGGCGATGCAGTGTTATTCAGTAACGACGCATTTGGTCAGCACTACTGCGATGAACGTCTGTTCAATGATGAAGTGGATCAAAATGAGTTGATGGAACAGTGTTTGCGTTACTACTCAAACATCCTAACGCCATTCAGCAGCTTGGTAACCGCTAAAATCAAAGAAGTGCTGAGCTTTAATTTGCCTGTCGACATGATCGCAACGTCACACGGTATTGTATGGCGCGATAATCCAGTTCAAATCATCGAGCAATACTTGGCGTGGGCAGACAATTATCAAGAAGATCGCATTACGATTTTCTACGATTCTATGTCAAACAACACCCGAATGATGGCCGATGCAATCGCGCAAGGCATTCACGATGTCGACC
The DNA here is from genome assembly GCF_000817815.1 of Vibrio owensii CAIM 1854 = LMG 25443. GTDB lineage: Bacteria > Pseudomonadota > Gammaproteobacteria > Enterobacterales > Vibrionaceae > Vibrio > Vibrio owensii. Next base: position 2,316 of record NZ_JPRD01000030.1, on the reverse strand, counting down.
CTAGCGTGGCGGTCAAAGTCTTTAATGTCTCTAAGCATGATAAGAATGAAATTCTCGCCAACGTATTCCGCTCAAAAGGCATCTTGGTTGGTTCGTCTACCATGAATAACGTCATGATGCCGAAGATCGCAGGCATGCTAGAAGAAATTACTGGTTTGCGCTTTAAAGCGAAGAAGGCCGCTGCATTCGGTAGCTACGGTTGGAACGGTGGTGCGGTGGATCGTATCCATGCTCGATTGACCGACGCAGGCTTTGAAACCGCAGTGAGCTTGAAAACAAAATGGCGACCAGATGGTAAAGCGATGCGTGAATGTCGCGAACATGGTCAGAACATCGCGAAATTGTGGGCGAAGCATGACCTGACAAGTCCTGTTCTTACTCCGGCGGTTGCGGCGTCTACACCACAAGTTCAATCACAACCCGCTGCGCCTGTGACAACACAAGCGGCAGTAGATGCTGCTCCTAGTAACCCTAGTACCGAGGCGCATCCCGCAGATTGTCAATGCATGGTTTGCACCGTTTGTAATTGGGTATACGACCCAGCTAAAGGCGAGCCTAATCAAGGCGTTGAACCGGGCACGGCATGGTCTGAAGTGCCAGATTACTTCTTGTGCCCAGAATGCCATTTGGGTAAAGACGTCTTTGTCGAATACAACGGGTAAGGGGGCGAATATGCAAGCACCTATTGTGATTATTGGTAGCGGCTTTGCGGCTTACCAATTGGTGAAAACAGTGCGTCGAATGGACGCACATATTCCGCTGCAAGTGTTTACTGCTGATGATGGCGCGGAATACAACAAGCCCGATTTGAGTCATGTATTCAGCAACAAGCAAACCGCCCAAGACTTAGTGGTTAAAAGTGGTGAGGCGTTCGCACAGGAACACAACATCGAACTGTTCGCCCATACCATGATTGAGCATGTCGATGTGCAAGCTCAGCAAGTGGTCGCCAACGGCCAAACCTATCCTTACTCCAAACTGGTGTTTGCGACAGGCGCGAAAACCTTTGTGCCGCCAATATCTGGCGATGCAGCACCTAAGGTGATAACGCTAAACTCGCTACAAGAATATCAATTAGCGGAAGAGCAAATTAGCCGTGCGAAACGAATTCTAGTAATGGGGGGCGGTTTGATCGGTGTTGAGATCACCATGGATCTCGCAACCAGTGGTAAAGCCGTTACGGTGGTTGAGCCAAATCCCCGTTTGCTCGCTAACTTGATTCCTGAATTCGTCGCATTGCCGCTTGAAAACCAACTCAAGCAGCAAGGTATTCAACTTGTGTTTGAGACTGGGGTTGTTGCGATCAATCGTTCAGATGATTCGCTGGTGGCAAGCTTGAGCAATGGTGAAGCGATCGAAGCCGATGTAGTGATTTCAGCGGCGGGTTTACGTGCTAACACTTGGTTAGCGAAGGCTTGTGGGTTGAGTGTCAATAAAGGCATCGAGGTAGATGCCCGATTACAGACATCAGTTGCCAATGTATTTGCATTGGGCGATTGCGCCGAGATCCAAGGTCGAATGATGCCGTACCTCCAACCGATCGTGCTAAGTGCCAATGCTTTGGGCAAACAGCTACTGGGGCAAGATGCAGAGTTGAAACTACCGCCTATGATGGTAAAGGTGAAAACGCCGAGCTACCCAATTCAATTGGCAGGCGATTGTAGTTCGGTGACGAACTGGAGCGTACAGATTTCTCAAGCTGGCATTGCCGCGAAAGCAGAAGATGAAAATAGCCGACTCATGGGCTTCGTCGTGACGGGAGAACAAGTTACGCAAGCATTTCCATTACTTCGAGAGTTGTCTCAAGCCGCGCAGGCTTAACCGATTTAAACGAAAAGAATTGTAATTAGAGAGGGTATTATTATGTCGCATCTACGAATTCCTAAAGACTGGACTGTTCAACGTTCAACGCCTTTCTTCACTAAAGACAATGTGCCACCAGCGCTACTGACTCATCACAATACCGCTGAGGGAGTGTTTGGACAGCTTTGCGTCATGGAAGGGCAAGTGACTTACTACGGCTTTGCTGATGAAAATGCAACAGAAGCAGAAGTAGTGGTGGTGATTAATGCAGGCCAGTTTGCTACCAGTCCACCGCAGTACTGGCACCGTATTGAGATGAGCGATGATGCTCAGTTCAACATCAATTTCTGGTCGAATAAAGACAAGAGTGGGCAAGCGATGTTCCACGCGAAGAAATAACGCATACAGAAGTGAATACAGCGCTAATTTGTCGGGAAGAGGCGTTTACTATCAAGCTTAATCATTAAGCGTAGGTAAAAGGGCAGAGATTCGTCTCTAATGCCGATCAGTTAA
>NZ_JPRD01000003.1 GCF_000817815.1 Vibrio owensii CAIM 1854 = LMG 25443 | reverse complement strand
CGTCTCTCGTCTCTCGTCTCCCAAAAACAAAAAAGGCCGATACCTAAGTATCAGCCTTTGTTTTAAGCCTAATTATTTTTAGTGATGCTCACGATTGTAGATGCACAGCATATCTAGATAAGCGCTAACGAGCGTTGATAGCTCAGCTTCGCTCTTAGAGCGGTTCGCTTGCACGAAGATAGAGTAGCAAATACCGTGGAACAGATTCGCCAAATGTTCCGGTTCATGTTGGTCACAAACTTCACCACGTTCGATCGCTTTGATGAACATGTTTTGCACCAATAGTTGGTTTGTACGGTTTGTGGTCACGAACAACGGCCATACTTCATCACGTGTCGATGCGCTCCACTCAAACCAAACCTTCAACCAATGGCAATCTTGACTTACTAGCTCAATCATTGCATTAGTGATGTTGGCGATGTTTTCGCGTGCATGGATATCTAAGTCGATGTTATCAGACAAGAAGTTCGAGAATTGACGAACAACGTGGTTCAGAACTTCATCCACTAAGTCTTCACGAGTAGGGAAGTAGTTAAATACTGTCGCAACAGAAACTTGAGCGATCTCTGCAATATCTGCGTGACCACCACGACCAATGCCGCGACGAGCAAACACTTCAAGAGCGATTTCCATCAGTTGCTGTTTACGTTTTAGAGGGGAAAGCCTAGTACGAGGTCTCTTTGCTATTGAGTCCATATCCATTTTCCTTGCCATTTGAGTTGATGTTTTGGGGATGATCCCCTAATTGATTATTTTAATAGTTACTTAAAGTATTGATAAGTGTAATGATGCATATGTACAAGGTCAACATCTGATGCGTAATTTATAGACAGTAATGTCATTATTGATGTTTCATTCAACTAGATAAGTTCTAAAATTAAGACTTTCATCCAAGAATTCAATGGAATGGGAAGCGGCTTTTAACCCATGGTGCGGGGTGTTACACTACACGCTGCAAGATAAGGTGATCGTTTGCGTACGACCAACCTCAACCCACAAAGAAAATTGAGCACAGTATGAAACATACAATAGAAGTGATGATTTCTGAGCAAGAAGTTCAGGAACGTATTCGTGAATTAGGCAAACAAATTACTGAACGTTACCAAGGTAGCGAAGATCTGGTAATGGTTGGTTTGCTGCGTGGTTCATTTGTATTTATGGCAGATTTGGCTCGTGCAATCGAACTGACTCACCAAGTCGACTTTATGACCGCTTCTAGCTACGGCAACACAATGGAAAGCTCTCGTGACGTGCGTATCCTGAAAGACCTAGATGACGACATCAAAGGCAAAGACGTACTGATCGTAGAAGACATCATCGACACAGGTAACACACTGAACAAGATCCGTGAAATCCTATCTCTACGCGAGCCTAAGTCTATTGCGATTTGTACACTGCTAGACAAGCCGTCACGTCGTGAAGTTGAAGTGCCAGTTGATTACGTTGGTTTTGCTATTCCTGATGAGTTCGTTGTTGGTGTGGGTATCGACTACGCTCAGAAATACCGTCACCTACCGTTCATCGGCAAAGTGGTACCTCAAGAGTAATCATTACTCTTTTGCAAAGAATACAAAAACGCCCGTTAATCACTTAACGGGCGTTTTCTTTTATTCAGTCTGGCTGATACTTCTCAACTCATCGACACAGTAGTTTGTTATCTGTGTTCAGGATAGTAGAGAGTGCTTTTTGGTAAGACGCTTCCACCGTTTCTTTCGAGTTTGAGCGAATGCCTAAGTACTCTAAGCGACCATCTTCAATCCCATATACCACGCCATGAATCTCTACGTCTTGCCCACGCTCCCATGCGTTTTGCATGATGGTCGAGTTACCCAAGTTGTAAACTTGCTCTGCAACGTTGATTTCACCAAGTTTGTCAGCTCTGTCTTCAAGCGGCATTTGGTCTAGGTAAGGGCGGTGTTTAAAGTAAAGATCACGAATGTGAAGTAGCCAGTTGTTGATGAGGCCAAGTTGAGGGTTATCAATTGCAGCGTTGACGCCGCCACAGCCGTAGTGACCACAAACAATAATGTGCTTCACTTTTAATACGTCGACCGCGTATTGCACCACAGATAGGCAGTTTAGGTCGGTGTGGATGACCTGGTTTGCAACATTTCGGTGAACAAATAACTCGCCCGAGAACAGCCCTGTTAGTCGCTCTGCAGGAACACGACTGTCTGAACAACCAATCCATAGAAAGTCGGGCTTTTGACCTTCCGCTAGTTTTGCGAAATATTCTGGGCGATCAGATTTGATTTCTTCTGACCACTTAGAGTTATTTTCGAATAATTGTTTAATTTCCGGCATCTGACATCTACTTCCCTAAAAATTAAAAAAACCAACCACTCACCAGTGCTTATAAAGCGATCAGCGCTGTAACTATACACAATGTTACAATTTCGATCCCGTTAAATATTCATTCAAGATGACTCATCTGACTAGTTCTCGCTGTGAAAATCATAAAATATGCAGACATCATTCAGTATGCGAATAAGCCTAGCGAATTCGTGGTTTTATTGTGTTTTTTTCTTTGACGAAATATTTGTTAGATTGATGGCATTTTGTCTTTTTAATGCAGGGAGCAAATTCAATGTTCGGTAGTCGCTTTAAGGATATCAACTTGAAAGGGGATCTGTTTGGTGGCGTCACCACGGCCATTATTTCACTTCCTCTTGCGTTAGCCTTTGGTGTCGCATCTGGTGCTGGCGCAGAAGCAGGCTTATGGGGTGCGATCATGGTGGGGCTTTTCGCTTCGCTGTTTGGTGGCTCAAACACCCTGATATCGGAACCAACCGGTCCTATGACAGTGATCATGACCGCCGTACTGACCAGCATGATGGCCAAGTACCCTGAAACGGGGATGGCAATGACCTTTACCGTTGTAATGATGGCGGGGGCATTCCAGATTGTGCTCGGTACATTAAAGCTCGGTAAGTACGTTACGCTGATGCCTTACAGTGTCATCTCCGGCTTTATGTCGGGTATCGGTGTCATTCTGATTATCTTGCAACTCTCGCCTCTATTAGGTCATGCCGCGCCCTCTGGTGGGGTTATCGGGACGCTATCGGCATTACCAGACACCATTTCTAACCTGAAGTTTAGCGAGTTATTTTTGGGCTTGCTGACGCTAGGTATCCTGTTTTTCTTCCCTAAGCAGTACCGTAAATACGTCCCAGCTCAGTTAGTGGCATTGGTTGCAGTCACCTTGCTTTCGGTCATCCTATTTGATGCTGAAGATATTCGCCGAATTGGTGAAATCCCAGCAGGTTTGCCGTCTTTAGTTGTGCCGCACATTGATCCGGCGATGTTTACCGAAATGGTCATTGATGCCTTAGTGCTGGGCACATTAGGTTGTATTGATACCTTGCTCACGGCTGTTATTGGTGACTCTTTGACGCGTAAAGAGCACGACTCAGACAAGGAATTGCGCGGCCAAGGCTTGGCAAACATGATTTCTGGTCTGTTTGGTGCACTGCCTGGTGCTGGCGCGACAATGGGAACCGTAACCAACATTCAAGTTGGTGCCCGCTCGCCCTTATCTGGTGTGATTCGTGCTTTGATTCTTGCGCTGGTGGTATTGGTTGCAAGTGGGTTAACCGAGCCGATTCCGATGGCGGTGCTAGCGGGTATTGCGGTGTATGTTGGCTTTAACATTCTTGACTGGAGCTTTATTCAACGCGCGCACAAGGTCAGTTTCCCGGGCATGGCCGTGATGTATGGTGTAATGCTATTAACGGTGTTTGTTGATTTGATTGTCGCCGTTGGCCTTGGTGTATTTATCTCTAACATCATCATCATTGAACGTTTGAGCCGTGAGCAAGCACGCCAAGTTAAGGCGATCAGTGATGCGGATGAAGACGATGTACCGCTGACAGACAGCGAGAGAGGATTGTTAGATAGAGCCAATGGCAAAGTATTGTTCTTCTATCTTTCTGGGCCAATGATCTTCAGCGTTTCGAAGGCGATTTCGCGTCAGCACTCCAGTATCTCGGATTACGAAGTGATGATTCTCGACCTGACGGATGTCCCTATGATTGATGTGACCGTTGGCTTGGCGCTAGAGAACGCCATTAAAGATGCTTTGGATGCAGAGTGTGAAGTTTATTTACTGTGTCCAAACCAACGTACGCGTGAGCAGTTAGAGAAATTCCACGTGATTGATTTGGTACCTGATGAGAACACCTACAAGTTCCGCTACGAAGCATTGAATGCAGCGGTAAAACATGTAGAAACCGATGAACATCAAATGCTAACCATGTAGTTTAAGTGACTTATTTAAAAGCGCTACCAGAGAGATTTGGTGGCGCTTTTTAGTAAATGGAGTCGAGGATTTATAGTTATTTCTAATTTTATAGAAAGGTTTATTTGTATTCATCGTTATTCAACGATAAACTAATTCAACTTCAGTGCAATACCGCTTTCGACTCTTAAGTCGCTATCAATGATCCCCAACGGTATTGGCATTCACGATTCATCAACAGATGGCAATTATTACGCAATGTACGCATTAGAAATTGAACAGCTTCGCAAGACCTATGCGGGCGGATTTGAAGCGTTGAAGGGCATCAGCTTACAAGTCGAAAAAGGTGACTTCTACGCGCTTCTAGGGCCGAATGGTGCAGGTAAATCAACCACTATTGGCATTATTTCTTCTTTGGTAAACAAAACCTCGGGTACGACTAAGGTTTTTGGTTACGACATCGATACGCATCTTGAATTAGCGAAGCAGAACCTAGGCTTGGTGCCGCAAGAATTCAACTTCAACCAATTTGAAACGGTTGAGCAAATTGTAATGCAGCAAGCGGGCTACTATGGCGTATCCAAAGAGCTTGCTAAAGTTCGCGCGGAAAAATACCTAACCAAGCTCGATTTGTGGGAAAAACGCAAAGAGCGCGCACGTAATTTATCCGGTGGTATGAAGCGTCGCTTGATGATTGCCCGTGCTTTGATGCATGAGCCTCAGCTGTTGATCCTTGATGAACCAACGGCGGGTGTTGATATCGAATTGCGCCGCTCTATGTGGGACTTCTTGAAAGAGATTAACCAAGAGCAGGGCATTACTATCATCCTAACAACCCACTACCTTGAAGAGGCAGAAATGCTGTGTCGCAACATCGGTATCATCAATAAAGGTGAGCTGATCGAGAACACGACGATGAAAGCGCTGCTAGGTAAACTTCGTGTTGAAACCTTTATTCTCGATGTCGAGTTTGAAGGTGAAATGCCGATGTTAGAAGGGGTAAATAGCCAGATGATGGTGAACGGCTCTTTAGAAATTGAGCTGGATAAGAGCCAAGGTTTGAATTCGGTATTTAGTCAGCTTTCTGAGCATGATGTGAAAGTGCTTTCAATGCGTAACAAAGCCAACCGTTTGGAAGAGTTGTTTGTCAGCATTGTACGTGGAGGTAACCAATAATGTATAAGTTGTATTGGACAGCTTTCTGTAGCCTGTTGACCAAAGAGATTAACCGCTTTACACGAATTTGGGTGCAAACCTTAGTTCCGCCAGCGATCACTATGACGTTGTACTTCATCATCTTCGGTAGCTTGATTGGCTCTCGTATTGGTGAGATGAACGGCTTTAGCTACATGGAATACATCGTGCCGGGTTTGATCATGATGTCGGTGATCACTAACTCGTATTCGAACGTCGCATCGTCATTCTTTAGCTCCAAATTCCAGCGCAATATCGAAGAACTACTCGTTGCACCGGTACCAAACTACATCATCATTCTTGGTTTTGTTATGGGAGGTGTGGTTCGTGGCCTGCTGGTGGGCACCATCGTTACTTTCGTGTCGCTGTTCTTTGTTGATCTGCAAGTTGACCATTGGGGCATCATTATCGCAACGGTGTTTATGACATCTGTTGTGTTCTCACTAGGTGGTTTGATCAATGCGGTTTACGCAAGAACGTTTGATGATATCTCTATCATCCCTACGTTTGTTTTAACGCCGTTGACCTACCTTGGTGGTGTATTCTATTCAATCAGCCTATTGCCTGAATTCTGGCAAGGCGTGTCTAAGCTGAATCCAATCGTCTACATGGTGAATGCGTTCCGCTACGGTTTCTTAGGTGTGTCTGATGTGGGTATCGTCACCTCATTTAGTGTTCTGACCGTATTTGTTATCGCACTTTACGCTGTGGCGCATTACCTCGTGACTAAAGGTATTGGCTTAAGAAGTTAATCCGAACAAAGTTTGAAAGAGCAGCCAGAGAGCTGCTCTTTCTTTATGCACATCGATACATTCCCATACAAATTTTCGACTTCTAACATGCTAGGTTTCATTCAACTGTTGTAAATGCATTTGATGCAAATGAGTGAAGCCATGAATATTGTCCCCTCTCCATCTTTTTCCTTTAAATTGCTTCTTCCTAAATACTGGTCTGTTTGGTTTGCCTTTGGTCTTTTGGCGCTGATCGTCAATCTACTTCCATACTCAGCCTTGCGTTTTCTGGGGCGAGGTATCGGCTCGCTTGCGATGCCGGCCATGAAACGTCGTAGAGGCATTGCCAAGCAAAACTTAAAACTCTGCTTTCCCGAATACAGCGCTCAAGAATGTGATGAGTTGGTAAAGACAAACTTTAAATACACGGGTATGGCGCTCATCGAGACGGGAATGGCTTGGTTTTGGCCTGATTGGCGAGTGAAGCGTCTAGCCAAGGTGGTCGGAAAAGAGCGTTTACTTGAGCAAGAGAGAAATGGACGAGGAGTGCTGGTGGTGTGTAGTCATCACCTTAACCTGAAAATGACGGCGCGTATTTTTAGCCAGTTTGCGAAAGGTTATGGGGTGTATCGACCGAACTCGAACCCAGTTTATGAATTCGTCCAGCATCGTGGACGCACTCGCTGTGGGCACCAAATGATTGATCGAAAAGACGTGAAATCGATGCTCAAAGTTCTGAAAAATGGTCAGCGATTGTGGTACTTACCGGATCATGATTACGGGGTAAATAATTCTGTTTTTGCACCGTTTTTTGCGGTTGAACAAGCGGCAAGTACCGTGGGTTCGAGCGTGTTGATTGATGCGACTAAGTGCGCTGTGATGTCCGGAGTGACGGTCATGAGCGGAAACCAATACACGCTTTATATCGGTCATGACCTTAGCCAGCAGTTTGAGCGACGTAATCCTGTCAAAGCGGCCAGTATTTTGAATCAAGAATTAGAAGGAATGATCAGAAGAGATATTCCAGCATGGATGTGGCTGCATAAGCGATTCAAGACGCGTCCTGAAGGGCTTGAATGTGTTTACTCATAAATCCATTCATGAGACATAAAAAAGGTCGGCGTAGTGCCGACCTTTTCGTTTATGCATTTCGCTTATTCAGCGTTTGCTGAATTCGCTTCGCTTGATTCTTCTTCTTTGGCTTCTACAACCATATCAACCGTTTGGTTGTCGATTAGGCGTGCTTTACCTAAGAATGCAGACATCAAGATCACCGCTTGAGTGGTCTCTGCAGTAATAGCTTGAAGTGTACGAGCATCACGAATGAAGATTTCATCAGGCTGTAGACCTGCTGCACGCAGTTGGTCGTTCGCATCTTCAATCACAGAAGCATAATCGTCACGGCCGCCGCGCATAGCACTGCTAATCCAACGCATAGTGCGAGCTAAAACTGGAGCACGTTGGCGCTCATCAATCGTCAGCAGACCATTACGAGAACTCATCGCTAGGCCGTCCATTTCACGTACGGTTGGTACGCCAATGATTTCGATGTCCATTGCTAGGTCATCAACCATCTTGCGAATCACAGCAAGCTGTTGGAAGTCTTTCTCACCAAAGCAAGCCACATCAGGCTGAACGATATTGAACAGCTTGTTTACGATGGTGGTAACACCACGGAAGTGACCCGGACGAGAAGCACCTTCAAGGATGGTTGATAAGCCTGGTACGTCAACAAACGTTTGTTTGTCCAAGCCTTCTGGGTAGATGATTTCTGGTGTAGGAGTGAACACCATTTCTACGCCTTCGCCACCTAGCTTGCTTAAATCTTCTTCTAGAGTGCGAGGGTAGTTATTTAAATCGTCTGCACGGTCAAACTGCATCGGGTTTACAAAGATGCTTACGACAACGACATCAGCGTATTCACGAGCTTTACGAACAAGCGTCAAGTGACCTTCGTGTAGATTGCCCATGGTTGGGACAAACGCCACTTTGCGACCTTCACGCTTAAAGGTTTTCACCTGTTCACGAATCGCTGAGATTTCCGCAAAAGTTTGCATGCATTTATCCTCTAGGCAATAGTGTGAGCTGCGTCTGGGAATGCACCGCTTTCGACATCAGCCATGTATTGAGCCACGGCTTTGCGCATATCGCCTGTTTCAGCAAGGAAGTTTTTCGAGAATTTTGGCATGTAGTTCGCCGAAATTCCAAACATATCGTGCATTACAAGAATTTGACCATCAGTCACGTTACCAGCACCGATACCAATCACAGGTACATCAAGTACTTGAGTAATACGGTCCGCCAATTCAGCTGGAACGCACTCTAGCAAAACAATTTGAGCGCCAGCTTCTTGCAGTGCCAGTGCGTCTTTCACCATGCGATCCGCTTTTTCTTGGTCGCGGCCTTGTACTTTGTAACCACCAAAGATGTTTACAGATTGAGGTGTTAGGCCTAGGTGAGCACAAACAGGAACTGCACGTTCAGTTAGCATCTTAACCGTATCAACTAACCAATCGCCGCCTTCGATTTTTACCATATTTGCACCAGCACGCATTAACGTTGCTGCGTTCTCACACGCTTGCTCTGGCGTTGCGTAGCTCATGAATGGCATATCAGCCATCAATAGGCAATTCGGGCTACCAGCGCGTACACAGCGCGTGTGATAAGCAATATCTTCAACAGTTACCGGTAATGTATCGTTTTTACCTTGCAGAACCATGCCTAGAGAGTCACCGACCAATAGAACAGGCATTTCTTGGCTTTCAAAAAGTTGGGCAAAGCTTGCATCGTATGCAGTTGAAGTAGCAAATTTACGACCTTCTTGCTTCCACTTAATCAGGTCGTTAATGGTCATTTTTTTCATTGTTTTATCCTCACTAGGAGTTGGCTATGACTGCCAAATATTGAGGCCGTTACGATCTACTTGTGCAAGTAGTGACGACACCTCGGTCCCGTCTGGGAGTTGTAAACTTGGTGCAATTTCCGCAAGAGGGTAGAGTACGAACTCGCGCTCTCTCATTCCATAGTGTGGAACTGTCAGTCTTTCGGAATCGATCACCTCATTGCCATAAAGAATCATGTCGAGGTCCAAAGTTCTTGGACCCCAGCGTTCATCTTTACGGACACGCCCTTGCTCTTGCTCAATCGCTTGGGTGCAATCGAGCAGCTCAAGAGGCGTCAAATTGGTTTTTATCGCCACAACCGCATTGATGTAATCCGGTTGGTTTTGTGGTCCCATCGGTGTACTGCTGTAAAGTGATGAAGCCTGAACAAACTCAGAGTTTGGTAATGTTTTAAGGGCTTCGATCGCTTTCTTCGCTTGGCTGACAGGATCAGCCAAGTTACTGCCTACCGCAATGTACGCTGTGATCATGACTTTGGCTTACTCTTTTTCTTGCGGTAAGTTTTACGGCGACGTTGACCGGTTTTAGGCGCTTGGCCGTCTAGGTCCGCAGCCATAGCTTGGCGCATTTCTCGGCCAGCATTTTGGAAAGTTTCCCACCACTTGGCAAGCTTCTGAGTATCACCGCCTTCAATTTCACCGCGCATTTCAAGAAAATCAAAGCCAGCTCTAAATTTGTTGAGCTCCATTAGGCGGAATGCACGTTTACCGTTGCGTCGTGGAAGGCGTAATTGCAGCTGCCAAATTTCACGAATCGTCGCTGTGTGACGGCGTGGAATGGCAATGGTACGAACTTGGTCATCAAGAATGATGTTGCTCGCTTCCATGATGGCATCGTAATGGCACAGGTTACGCTGTTCCATGAGTTTATCTGCCATGGCACATAGCGGGTACCACAGCATCGCTGCAAACATGAACGCAGGATTGATGCGCTTGCCTTCTTCGATTCGCATATCGGTCGAATCAAGCACTAAATCTAGCATTTGTTCGGTATGAGATTCGTAATCTTCAGTGAAGTGCTCAGCAATTACAGGGAACAACTGTTGGAACAGGTTGTATTCGCGCAGTAGGTGATAAGTCTCTAGACCGTGACCAGATTGAAGCATCTTCAACGATTCTTCGAAAAGACGTGCTGATGGGATATCACGCAGTAGCGGTGCCATCTCTTCAATCGGTGCTGCGGTGTCTTCTTCGATATCGAAGTCGAGTTTCACAGCGAAGCGAACAGCACGCAGCATGCGAACAGGGTCTTCACGGTAACGCGTTTCTGGATCACCGATTAGACGAACAAGGCGGTCCTCTAGATCTTCAATACCACGAGCGTAGTCGTGAATAGAGTAATCTGCGATGTTGTAGTACATCGAGTTAATCGTGAAGTCACGGCGCTCTGCATCTTCATCAATAGTGCCGTAAACATTGTCACGAAGCAGCATGCCTTCTTTTGACTGCTGGGAAACGTTCTTGTTCTTTTGCTCTTGGTGGTGACCGCGGAAGGTCGCAACTTCGATGATGTCTCGGCCAAACATAATGTGGGCAAGACGGAAGCGACGGCCAATCAAACGGCAGTTTCTAAACAGTTGTTTGATTTGCTCTGGTGTCGCGTTAGTTGCGATATCAAAGTCTTTTGGTTTTTGTCCAAGCAGTAAGTCTCGAACCCCGCCACCCACAAGAAAAGCATCGAAACCGGCACCGTTTAGTCGGTATAGCACCTTCAGTGCATTATCACTGATCTGCTTACGCGAAATGTTGTGCTCTTCACGAGTAAGTACATTGAGAGCGAGTTCTGGGATCATGGCAGATTCGCTTGTTGTATTGTCGTTTGTATTCATGTGCATCTGGCAATAACTGGGTTTAATCCAATCTTGCTTTGGTTAGTTTTTATGCCTCTAGGGCCAATTTTGCGGCTAATGATAGCCTACACAGTGCCGTTTGAGAATCACGGTGTGATCTCGATCTCCGCTGGAAGCTGTTGCAAACGCCAATTTTCGCAGCCCCAACGTAGGATTTCGTCTACGTTAGCGGTTCGAATATCGTCAGGAATATCGAATCCTAAAAACGTCATTGCATGCAGCAGAGCTGGCTTCGGATTAGCGACATCAATGGCTGTCGCATGGTTTTGTTTCGACAGTTTGTTGCCGTTAGTGTCCATCGCCAATGGTAAATGCAAGTAGCTAACTTCCGGTTGTCCAAGAATTTGGTACAAGCTGATTTGACGACCTGTGGGCTCAATTAAGTCGGCACCACGGACGACTTCAGTCACCCCTTGGTCGATATCGTCTAATACTACCGCAAGATTATAGGCAAATAATCCATCTCGACGTTTAATAATGAAATCTTCATTTACTAACGCTTCAGGAATGGTTATCAAACCATGCTTCTGATCGAGGAAGTTGGCGATGGGCTTGGTCATTTTTAGGCGAATCGCACCTTCTTTCAAGCCTTTGTCGCGGCAAGTGCCGAGATAATAACCACCATGTTCTTTTATTTGCTTACGTGTACATTGGCAATAATAAGCATCGCCATTCTCCAACCACGCATCAATTTGTGCTTGATATAAATGGTGTCGTTCACTTTGATACACCACTTCACCATCCCAGTGGAGTTGATAAGCTTGGAGCGCATTAAGAATATCTTCTGCCGCACCAGGCATTTCTCTCGGTGGGTCAAGATCTTCGATACGAACGAGCCAAGTCCCTTGATTGGCTTTTGCTTGAAAGTAGCTGCCAAGAGCGGCAACTAAGGAACCAAAATGTAATGGTCCTGAAGGGGATGGGGCAAATCGACCTACATAGCGTGTCATGCGTGTATCTCGAAAGTATTCGGGTAAAACTAGAAGTTTAGCGCTAAAAAGCTAGTCAAAACAAAAAGGGAGCCTGAGCTCCCTTTCAATAATCATAATGCGTGGTTGATTAACCTTGCATCTGTTTCTCTTTGATTTCTGCAAGTGTTTTACAGTCAATACAAAGGTCAGCAGTTGGACGCGCTTCTAGGCGACGAACACCAATCTCTACGCCACAAGATTCACAGAAGCCGAAATCGTCTTCAGTAATTTTGTCTAGAGTCTTTTCGATCTTCTTGATCAGGCGACGCTCACGGTCACGGTTACGCAGTTCTAAGCTGAACTCTTCCTCTTGAGAGGCACGGTCAACTGGATCTGGGAAGTTCGCTGCTTCGTCCTGCATGTGGTGTACAGTGCGATCGACTTCTTCCCTGAGCTGATTACGCCAAGCTGTTAAGATCTTTGTAAAGTGTTCAACCTGCTCTGGTGACATGTATTCTTCACCAGGCTTTTCCTGATATGGCTCCACACCGGCAATGGCTAGGATGCCTATCGTTTTCTTCTTTGATTCTGGCATACAGCATCTCCTACTTACACCTAGTCAACTGCATCGCAGTCAATTTAAGGCGGGTATCTATAGCAAAAAGAGGCGGTGCAGGCAATTACTGAATCGCAAACTTATCGTCAATGTGAAGACGACATCATTTTTTCTCTCAATTGATAAATTCAATAGCAGAGATTAGCTTGACTTCAGTGTTGCTCAGTTCGGCTTTGTAGCAGAGAACTTCTACTCCAGCGTCTTGTGCTTGTTTTAGTAACGTTGAATATTTCGCGTCTATATGGTGCGCCGCAGATACTTTTTCAATACCTGAATGTAAAACAGTGAATAAAAGTATGGCTCTACTTCCAGTTTGTGCCATTTCTGTGAGCTCTCGCAGGTGCTTTTGTCCTCGCGTGGTCACGGCATCAGGGAAATAACCTTGTCCCGATGAACTTTCCTCATCAAGTAGGGTGACGCTCTTCACTTCTATATAACACTTTGATTTATCACTTGCGCTGAGCAAGATATCAATTCGGCTATTTTCATTGCCGTATTTCACTTCAGTTTGAAGTTGGTCATATCCCGACAGTTCCGAAATGACATTATTTTCAATTGCTTCTACCGCTAGTTGATTGGCACGAGCAGTATTTATACAAATACGATGCCCTTGTGGCGTTTCGCTCAGTTCCCAACTGTTTGGGTATTTGCGTTTTGGGTTATCAGAAGTGGAATACCAAACTTTATTGCCCGGAGTGGCACAGCCGGTCATTGCACCGGTGTTTGCGCAGTGGATAGTACGAATTTCACCGTTATCCAATTCGATATCGGCAAGGAAGCGTTTGTAGCGTTTAAGTAGAGTCGCTGACTCTAGAGCAGGTTCGAATTGCATTTGCTTATTTAGCCAAGAGTGTTTTTATGTACAATGTGCCCAACATTACAACATAGGGTATTTCCTTTGTCACAATTGCCGATCGAAGCCGTGATGCCACAATTACTTACGGCGGTCAAACATCAACACCAAGTGATCCTCAAGGCAGCTCCTGGTGCCGGTAAATCCACTTACTTCCCACTACAACTTCTTAAAAGCCAAGCCATGACGGGCAAGATTGTAATGCTAGAGCCTCGTCGTCTTGCTGCGCGCAATATCGCACGTTATTTGGCGCAGCAGTTGGGAGAGCAAGTCGGAGAGAGTGTGGGTTACCGAGTGCGCGGCGAGACAAAAGTGAGTAAGCACACTCAACTTGAAATTGTGACGGAAGGGATCATGACGCGCATGATCCAAAGTGACCCTGAATTAAACGGCATCGACCTACTGATTTTTGATGAATTTCACGAGCGTAGCATTCACGCCGATACCGCGTTAGCGTTCAGTTTAGAAGTTCAAGAAGCACTGCGAGACGATTTAAAGCTGGTGGTGATGTCGGCAACGCTTGACCAAGATGCCTTGCAATCCTTATTACCGGAGGCGGTTTACATTGAGTCGGAAGGTCGTAGTTTTGAGGTAGAAACGCGTTATTTACCACTTGGAGCGAATGATCATTTGCCGACCTCCATGGCAAAAACGATCGAGCACTTGATGAGCAAAGAGTCTGGTTCTTTGCTTGCTTTTCTTCCCGGTGTGGCGGCGATCAAACAAGTCGAAGAGCGTTTGTCCCATCTACCTGATAACGTCGAAGTGTGCCCTCTTTATGGTCAACTCAGCTTCGCTGAACAGCAAAAAGCGATCGCTCCCGCTTCTGGAGGTAAACGCAAAGTCGTGCTCGCGACTAACATTGCTGAAACTTCTTTGACCATTGAAGGTATTCGATTAGTCGTCGATTCTGGATTAGAGCGTGTGGCGCGTTTTGATTTGAAGAATGGACTTACCCGCTTAGAGCAAGTACGAGTAGCGCAGTCGTCTGCAATTCAACGTGCTGGTCGTGCTGGGCGTATTGAAGAGGGCATTTGCGTCCGATTGTATTCGGAAAGCCAATTCAAGCAGCAACCGCAAGTTCCCCAACCAGAAATCCTGTACTCAGATTTAGCAAGCTTAGTCATGGAACTGGCATTCTGGGGAGCAGGGGATATCGCTGAGCTTAAATGGTTGAATATTCCTTCTTCAGCATCGCTTGCTCAGGCCAAACAGCTGTTGATTTCTTTAGGGTTACTTACCGAGCAAGGCCAACTTACTTCTGCAGGTAAAACGGCCCATGCTCTTGGTGTAGAGCCGCGCTCAGCAGCAATGCTGATTCAGACGCAGCAGCGCAGTGAAAAAATGCTAAATACCGCCTTGGCTGCGGTCGCCCTAATTGAAGAGCCTGAGCGCAATGTAACTAACATCGCGCATAGCCTACATCGCTGGGTAAGTGGTACACATGCAAAGAAAACGATATTGCACAAGCGATCTCAAGCGCTGGCGCACAAACTGGATACGGTATTCAGCTTACCTAATGTCGATGAGCGAGTGCTGGCACTAGTATTGAGCTTAGCTTTCCCAGATCGCATCGCGCAGCAGCGTGTAAACCAATATGGTCGTTTTACTTTGTCGAACGGGCATGGTGCTGAGTGTCGACCAGAAGAGACACTCGGTGGTTGTGATTACTTAGTTGCGATTGATTTGATGCGCTCGCATTCTAACTCAAGCCAAATTAACCTAGCTTGTGACTTAGATATCAACGCATTACAAGAAACGTTCGTGCACCTTTTCACGTCGGCTGAGCTGGTTGATTGGGATGAGAAAAAAGGCCGTTTGATTGCAGAACGCCAAATCAAACTTGGTCAACTGGTGATTAAACGCGAAGCCTTGCCGAGTCCGGGTAAAGAAAAAATGACACAAGCTTTACTCACTTATGTCTGCCGTCAGGGCTTACAGAGTCTAAACTGGACGTCGGCAGCGGAAAATTTGTTAGAACGTATTCGCTGCGCAGTGGAATGGTTACCTGAGCAAGCTTGGCCAAGTTTTGATGAGACCAGTTTGCTTAATGGCCTAGAAGAGTGGCTAGAGCCGTACATGAGCACGGTATCATCGGTGAAAGATTTGGCGAAAGTGAACCTAGTGGAAGCGTTGAACGCTCGATTAGGTTGGCCGTTGAATCAACAGATTGATGAGTGGTTGCCAGAAGATTATCGCTTACCAACAGGTTCGAAAAAGCGCATTCGTTACCAATTTGGTCATGAACCTGTGCTGTCAGTGCGTATGCAAGAAGTGTTTGGAGAGAGCACTTCTCCAACTGTGGCACAAGGTCGCAAGCGATTGGTGTTAGAGTTACTTTCTCCAGCACAACGTCCTCTTCAGGTGACAACGGATTTAGCTGCCTTTTGGGCAGGAAGCTACAAAGAAGTGCAAAAAGAGATGAAAGGCCGATATCCAAAACACGTTTGGCCTGACGATCCCGCCACTCATGTAGCGACAACAAAAACAAAAAGACAATTGAATAATGACTGATACTAAAAAGCCCGGTGCAAAAAGAGCACCAGCCAAGAAAACAACGTCAAGTAAAACGACTGCCGCTAAGAAAAGCGGTGCGAAGCGACCGAGAAAATCGCCATCGAAAAAGCCAAGTAATGGCAAGCGGTCTTGGCTTAAGGTCATTTGGTCATTTAGTTGGAAAGCGGGTGTCGCGCTTGCGGCGGTATTGCTGTTTGTCGGTATTTATCTCGATAGTGTGGTGAAAGATCGCTTTGACGGCCAGCTGTTTGATCTGCCAACTGTCGTTTATGCGCGTATCCTCAATTTGAGTCCGGGTGAGAACATTACCATCAAAGAGATGCGCAATGAGCTTGATGTATTGAACTACCGTAAGGTAAGTCAGCCTCGTTATCCGGGTGAATACTCTTCTTCTTCAACGCGTATTGAGCTTATTCGTCGTCCGTTCGAGTTTGCTGACGGTCCTGAGCCTGATCGTCACGTCATGCTGCATTTCTCAAGCAGTGGTTTACAACGCATTCAATCTCTGGAATCCAAAGGCGATCTTGGTTACCTGCGTATTGAACCTAAGATGCTAGGGATGTTGGAAAAAGATCAGAATGAACAGCGTCTGTTCTTACGTCGAGATCAATTCCCAGAAGTGCTTGTCGATGCACTGTTAGCAACTGAAGACCGTGATTTCTATCAGCATGATGGCGTTTCGCCGCTGGCGATTGGTCGTGCCCTTGTTGCTAACATCAAAGCGGGTCGTACTGTTCAAGGTGGTAGTACACTTACTCAGCAGCTTGCGAAAAACTTATTCCTGACACGTGATAAAACCTTGTGGCGAAAAGTCCGTGAGGCGTACATTGCTCTGATTCTGGACTACCGCTACAGCAAAGACCGTATTCTTGAAGCTTACCTGAATGAAGTCTACTTGGGTCAGAGCGGTGGTGATGCAATCCATGGTTTTGCTTTGGCATCACGTTACTACTTCGGTCAACCGATTCAAGAGCTTCGTATCGACCAACTCGCTATGTTGGTGGGTATGGTGAAAGGACCGTCTTACTACAATCCAATTCGTTACCCTGAGCGCACCAAAACGCGTCGTGACTTGGTATTGCGTTTGTTGATGCAACAAGACATGTTAACCGCGCAGCAATACGAACAAGCGGTAAATCGCCCGTTAGATACACAAAGTAAACCTCGTATCGCGAGTCGTCAGCCAGCGTACTTCCAACAACTGAACATTGAGCTGAAAGAAAAAGTAGGTGACAACTTCAAAGCTGAAACAGGTTTACGTTTGTTTACTTCTCTCGACCCTGTATCGCAAAGCAAGTTAGAGCAAGCGATCGCGAAGAAAGTCCCTGAGCTTGCTAAACGTGCAGGTAAAGAGCTCGAGGCTGCAGCGGTTGCGGTTGACCGTCATAGTGGCGAGATTCGCGCTATGGTCGGTGGTAAACGTGTTGGCTATGAAGGTTTTAACCGTGCTTTGAATGCAAGTCGTCCAATAGGTTCTTTGGTTAAGCCTGCGATCTATTTAACCGCGCTAGAGCAGCCAGAGAAGTACAACCTTGCAACTACGCTTCACGATACTCCGCTTAGCTTGAAAGGCAGTAAAGGCTCGGTTTGGTCGCCACGTAACTTCGACCGTAAGTTCCGTGGTGATGTGCCGCTGTACTTAGCGTTGGCGAAATCACTCAATGTGCCAACCGTGCGTTTGGGTATGGAGCTGGGTATTCCAGAAGTATCGGCTACGCTAGAGCGTTTGGGCGTGGATAAGAATGAAATTCGTCCAGTGCCTTCTATGTTCCTTGGTTCCTTCTCGTTGACGCCATTCGAAGTCGCGCAGATGTACCAGACTGTCACTAACTCAGGTAAGCGCGCCAAGTTATCGGCATTACGCTCTGTGATCGACATGGATGGTAACGTGCTTTATCAATCGCTACCTCGCTCATCTCAAGCGGTGGACCAACAAGCGGCTTGGTTGACGACTTACGCGATGAAGCAAGGTGTTGCTCAAGGTACAGGTCGATTCCTACAAAGTCAGTTCGCATGGGCTGCTCTTGCAGGCAAAACCGGTACCAGTAATGACAGCCGTGACAGTTGGTTTGTGGGTGTCGACGGCCGTGAAGTGACAACCGTTTGGCTTGGCCGCGACGATAACAAGTCGACCAAGCTAACTGGTTCAAGTGGTGCACTGCGTGTCTACGCGGAATACCTTAAACAACGCATTCCTGAGCGACTAGAGTTGCCTTGGCCAAAAGAAGTGACCACATTAGGATTCCAAAAAGCCGCTAATGGCGCGCTGGAAATGAACTGCCGCAGTGAATACAAGCTGCCAGTGTGGGACAAGTCTGGGCAAATCAAACAGCAGTGTGAGAAAAAATCTAATTGGTTGAATAACCTATTTGATTGGTAAGACCACCAAAAACGCCATCACTGACTTGTGAAGTTGTTCAAATCTTAGTAAAAGTAGGTGTTCAATATTCAGTAAAGGAAGAAGTGAATGTTCAAAAAGTCGATCTCAAACCCATGGAAGCGTTGTGTTGCGCTCTGGGTCTGTTCCTTTTTGATTGCAACGCCTTCCTTTGCTAAGCAAGTCAGTGATGACCAATCTCGTCCTAAAGTCGCCGTCGTACTGGCTGGTGGTGGGGCAAAAGGAGCCGCTCACATCGGGGTTTTGAAGGCTCTGGAAGAGATGAATATTCCCGTCGATATCATCACCGGGACTAGCATGGGTGCCTATGTTGGTGGTCTATATGCCACGGGAATGAGCGCCGATGAAATCGAAAGCTTTATCTACAGTGTCGATTGGAACAGCGGTTATCGAGACCGTGTCGACCGCAGCCAACGTCGCGTCCGCGATAAAGAATACGAAGACCGTTACCAAATCACCACTGACCTAGGTTTGAGGTTTGGTGAAGTGCGTTCGCCAACTGGCGTGGTGCAAGGCCAAAACATGTTGCGCATTCTGCGTGAAACCACAGGCAATCTTGGCCGATTTAACTCCTTTGATGATCTTGCCATTCCATACCGCTCAGTTGCGACGGATATCGTCGAGCTAGAAGAGGTCGTCCTAGATAACGGTTATCTAGTTGATGCCATGATGGCGAGTATGTCAGTGCCTGGCGCGCTTCCTCCATACGAGCTGAATGGTCATATGCTGGTGGACGGCGGGGTAGTCAATAACATGCCTGTTGATGTTGCTCGCGCAATGGGTGCCGACGTGGTGATTGCCGTTGATATTAGTACCGATTACAAAAGTGAAGAGGACTTTACTGGCTTATTTGCCGTAGCAGACCAACTCTCCAACTACCTAGTTCGCCGCAGTACTCAAGAGCAAGCCGAAACGCTAAGCGGTGATGATGTCTACATTCGTCCTGATGTTGGGCAAATGGAAACGGTAGAATTCGAAAAAATGCCAGACGCTTTTAAAGCGGGTTATGAGATCACTCGAGGACTAAAGTCAAAACTTGAAGGGCTGAGTGTATCGAATGCGGAGTACCAGAAATACATCGAGCATAAACAAGACATGCGCAAGAACCTTGAGTATGGGGATGAGCGCGTCGTCGACCAAATCGTTCTTGTGAACAATACCCACTACAGTGATGTGCTGTTGACTAACCGACTTGAGTTAGACACAGGACGCCCTCTAGAAACGGCTGAGATCGAAAAAGCGGTAGAAAATCTCTATGCACTGGATCGTTTTGAGCTGATCACTTATCACTTTGAAGAAATCGATGGGGTGAACTTACTCGTCTTTGAAGTGAACGAAAAATCTTGGGGTCCAAACTACCTAAACTTCCGCTTCTTCTTAGAAGATGATTTCAATACCGATAGTCAATATGGCATCGGCATGTCGGCCAATTTTACCAACTTGAACTCTCACGGCGCTGAGCTGACCTTTAATGTGGATATGGGGACGGATAAATTGATTGAGGCGGAGCTTTATTCTCCAGTGCTTTCGAGTCAGCAGTTGTTTGTTTCTAGCAAAGTGAATTACAACACAGAGAACAGAAACCTCTCTGATAACTTTGAAAACCCTGATATTGGATCCGTCTACGATTACCTGCCAGTGTCTTACACCGAGTTTATTACAGAGCTTGCTGCGGGTGTGCAACCTACGCTTTGGCAAGAGTTCCGAGTTGGCGGGCGCTATACCAAAGGGGCGATTGAAGCATCCACTTTTCAGTCTTTCGGTGAGCTTGATTATGAGCGTTTGGGTGTCTTTGCCAATTACCGCCTAGATACCTTGGATGATTTCGCTTTCCCAACGCACGGTATGCTGATCGATTTGGATTACTTAGTTTCTCACGATAAGACTCCAGAGGATTTTCGTCAGTTAAACCCAGACGGTAATATTGAAGATACCGTTTACGAGATTACCGCGCGTTTCAAGGGAGCAGTGACTCATAGTCGTCATACTTTAGTCGGACAAGTGGAATACAGCTTTGTTGAGAGCAAAAACTCGTCTGTGCCTTTAGACCCGCGTGAGCTTGGTGGTTTCTTGAATCTCTCAGGTATTCCACGTAACAGCCTGATTGGGCAGAACTTATTCTATACCAGCCTGGTGTATCGTTATAAATGGATGGATAACGACTTCGGGCTGTTTGAAGCACCTGTGTATTTAGGTGCATCCCTTGAACACGGTGGTGTTTGGTCAGATAACGATCTGAAGCTCAATGAAGCGCCGCTGTACAATGCCGCATCGATTTTCTTTGGAGTAGATTCTCCGATAGGACCGATCATGTTGGCATACGGTCGTACCGAGCAAGATTTAGATGCCGTGTACTTGATCGTTGGAACATCATTTAAATAACCGGGAATAGGACAGCAAGATCTCCGCATATTTAGCCATAATTTACCGGACTTTAGTCGTAAGTTGCTATGTTGGTCAAAATGATGAGATTTTAATTTAACGTTAAATTTGCTATTCTTTCGCCCACAGTTTGGCCTCTACGGCGCTGTTTCTCAATCAGAATTGAATGAAAACAAGGGCAATGGAGAGCCAAGTTTCCAAGGATGTTCACTCCTTTACTTTGAAAAATAGTAAGAAAAAAGGAGGAACCGCAATGAGAGGAAAAAGTCGTGCTTGAAGCCTACCGTAAACACGTCGAAGAGCGTGCTGCCGAAGGAGTTGTTCCTAAACCGCTAGACGCTGAACAAGTTGCTGGACTTGTTGAACTTCTGAAAAATCCCCCGCAAGGTGAAGAAGCCTTTATTCTTGACCTACTAGAGAACCGTATCCCACCGGGTGTAGATGAAGCTG
The DNA here is from genome assembly GCF_000817815.1 of Vibrio owensii CAIM 1854 = LMG 25443. Taxonomy (GTDB): domain Bacteria; phylum Pseudomonadota; class Gammaproteobacteria; order Enterobacterales; family Vibrionaceae; genus Vibrio; species Vibrio owensii. The sequence continues at coordinate 168,870 of NZ_JPRD01000003.1, read as the reverse complement.
CTTATGTAAAAGCAGGTTTCTTGACGGCTGTTGCTAAAAGTGAAGTGGCATCACCGCTTGTAAGCCGTGAAAAAGCCGCAGAGCTACTAGGGACGATGCAAGGCGGTTACAACATCGCGCCTCTAGTCGAGTTCCTAGATGACGATGCGCTTGCCCCAATTGCTGTAAAAGCGTTATCTCACACTCTATTGATGTTCGATGCTTTCTACGATGTAGAAGAGAAAGCCAAAGCAGGCAATGCATTCGCGAAGCAAGTTCTACAATCTTGGGCGGATGCTGAATGGTTCACATCAAAAGAGAAAGTAGCGGAAAAGATTACCGTTAAAGTCTTTAAAGTGACCGGTGAAACCAACACCGATGACTTATCTCCAGCACCAGATGCTTGGTCTCGTCCTGATATCCCAGTACACGCGAAAGCGATGCTGAAAATGGAACGTGATGGCATCGTTCCAGACCAACCAGGCAGCGTTGGTCCAATTAATCAAATCGAAGAACTGCAAAAAGATGGCATTCCACTAGCGTATGTTGGTGACGTTGTTGGTACGGGTTCTTCACGTAAATCTGCAACGAACTCTGTTCTTTGGTTCATGGGGGAAGACATCCCATTCGTACCAAACAAGCGCACAGGTGGTATCTGTCTAGGTGGTAAGATTGCTCCTATCTTCTACAACACAATGGAAGATTCTGGCGCACTACCTATCGAGTTAGACGTACAAAATATGAACATGGGCGATGTCATTGACATCTTCCCATACGAAGGCGTTGTACGTAAAAACGGCGAAGACATTTCTAGCTTTACGCTAAGCAAAGTACTACTTGATGAAGTTCGCGCGGGTGGCCGTATTCCACTGATCATCGGTCGTGGTTTAACAAGCCGTGCTCGTACTTCTCTTGGTTTAGAAGAAACCGATCTATTTGCTAAGCCAGTTGACCCTTCTGCATCTGACAAAGGCTACACGCTAGCTCAGAAAATGGTGGGTAAAGCATGTGGTGTAGAAGGCGTACGTGCAGGTCAGTACTGTGAGCCTAAGATGACAACTGTAGGTTCTCAGGACACCACAGGCCCAATGACGCGTGATGAGCTAAAAGACCTTGCGTGTCTTGGCTTTTCAGCTGATCTAGTGATGCAGTCATTCTGTCACACGTCTGCGTATCCAAAACCAGTCGACGTAAACACACACCACACGCTACCTGACTTCATCATGAACCGTGGCGGTGTATCACTTCGTCCGGGCGATGGTGTGATTCACTCGTGGCTAAACCGTATGCTTCTGCCTGATACGGTAGGTACAGGTGGTGACTCGCATACTCGTTTCCCTCTCGGTATTTCGTTCCCAGCAGGTTCAGGTCTTGTTGCGTTCGCAGCAGCGACCGGTGTTATGCCACTGGATATGCCAGAGTCAATCTTGGTGCGCTTTAAAGGCGAAATGCAGCCGGGTATCACGCTACGTGACCTTGTGCATGCCATTCCTTTATACGGCATCAAGCAAGGCCTTCTAACAGTAGAGAAAGCAGGTAAGATCAACGAATTCTCTGGTCGCGTACTAGAAATTGAAGGCGTTGAGCACCTAACTGTAGAGCAGGCATTCGAGCTGTCTGATGCGTCAGCAGAACGTTCTGCGGCAGGTTGTACCGTTAAGCTATCTCAAGCGTCTATTGAGGAATACCTAAACTCAAACATCACCATGCTGAAATGGATGATCTCGGAAGGTTACGGCGACCGTCGTACTATCGAGCGTCGTATTACTGCGATGGAAGAGTGGTTGGCAAATCCTGAGCTTATGGAAGCAGATTCAGATGCGGAATACGCTCACGTGATTGAGATTGACCTAGTTGAAATCAACGAACCAATTCTTTGTGCGCCAAACGATCCAGATGACGCTCGTCTTCTGTCTGACGTTCAAGGTACACAGATTGATGAAGTGTTCATCGGTTCTTGTATGACGAACATTGGTCACTTCCGTGCAGCGGGTAAGCTACTTGAGAAGTTCAATGGTCAATTAGACACTCGTCTATGGGTAGCGCCGCCAACGAAGATGGACCGTGACCAACTTACAGAAGAAGGTTACTACGGTATTTACGGCCGCGCTGGCGTTCGTATTGAAACTCCAGGTTGTTCGCTATGTATGGGTAACCAAGCACGAGTTGCAGACAAAGCAACAGTAATGTCGACTTCAACACGTAACTTCCCGAACCGTCTAGGTACTGGTGCAAATGTGTACCTATCTTCAGCGGAACTTGCGGCAGTGGGTGCGATTCTAGGTAAGATTCCAACTAAGGAAGAATACTTAGCGTACATGGAGCAAATTGATGCGACAGCTGCGGATACTTATCGTTACTTGAACTTCCACAAGATGGAACAGTACACCAAGAAAGCAGATAACGTGATCTTCCAAGAGCCAGCGTAATCTTAGCGAGCTCTGTGAATACTTAGTTAAGCGCCCACCTTTTGGTGGGCGCTTTTTTTTTTGGAATGCTGCGCTTCGAGATATTAGAACTACGTCATTTCCTAGACTGAGGGAATAGAAATCTCTTTTAGACAAAGTCTTGAGAGATCCCCAACTCGCTCGTGCCTCACTCTTGAGGATGACGATTAAATAGCTAAGAGTAAAACGATGTCATTCCCGAAAGCGACGAAGGAGTGCAGTCGGGAATCTCTTTTAAACAAGCCATTGAGAGAGCTCTCGTCTCCTGCTTCTCCCATCTCAAATCTCCCTGTATACTCCGCACCAAATTGATACGAAAAGGCGATCACGATGGAATTTGAATTCATCCGCAACACATTGATGGGCGAATACTATGTCAAATGCAGCATGGGGCATGAGATTGTGGGTCGTTGGTTGCAAGAAGAAATAGGCAAAGACCCAGCAAAAATTGCTCAGGTAGAAGCTTTAATTGATCAGGCATTTTCTTCACCATCTCAAGAGCATAGGTTAACTGGTGCAGAGATCAGTTTGATGATCCACGGTGATGAGGTGCTAGTGCAAGAAAACGCACTTGGCCATGAGTATGAAGTGGAAATGGAAAGCGAGTTTGATTTCTACGATGCAGAGAGTACAGCCAGCTGTGGTATAGAAGACTTTTGTGCCTTGATAGAGCAATGGAAAGACTTTTTGAACATTTAATGCACAGTTTTGGGTAGTCAGACTCGAATTGCCTTATATTTGTGAAAAGGGCGCACCGATATGGTGCGCCCTTTTTGTTTATAAGTTTGTTAATTTTACTAATTCTATATAAATCAATGAGATAAAAAGTTGGCACGCCGATTGGATTAATAAAACTGTTTCAGGATGAAAGCTGCGGAGAAGATTCAATGAAAATCATTAATGCCATTATAAAACCTTTTAAGTTAGACGATGTTCGCGAAGCATTGGCTGATGTTGGTATTGAAGGGATGACAGTATCAGAGGTTAAGGGTTTTGGTCGTCAGAAAGGCCACACGGAGCTATACCGTGGCGCTGAGTATCAAGTCGACTTTCTACCAAAAGTAAAACTAGAAATCGCAACCCACGCAGACAATGTGGAACGTGTGGTAGAAGCCATCACAAAAGCGGCGCAGACCGGAAAGATTGGTGACGGCAAAATTTTTGTTTACGACCTGAACCAAGCGGTGCGTATCCGTACTGGTGAAATGGACGCAGAAGCACTTTAAGAATTCAAGGGATTGGAGAATTATCATGGAATTAACAACAACAGTAACTGAATTACGTTACGCACTCGACACCTTTTTCTTCCTCATTTCCGGTGCGTTGGTAATGTGGATGGCAGCAGGCTTTGCCATGCTAGAAGCGGGCTTAGTTCGCTCTAAAAACACAACAGAAATTCTAACTAAAAACATCTGTCTTTACGCGATCGCTTGTACCATGTTCCTATTGGTTGGCTACAACATTATGTATGTCGATAACGGTGAAGGCGGTTGGTTACCATCATTTGGTGCATTAATTGGCACACAAGGTGAAGGTGCAGACCACTCTCTAGAGTCGGACTTCTTCTTCCAAGTAGTATTTGTAGCAACAGCAATGTCAGTGGTTTCTGGCGCAGTTGCAGAGCGTATGAAGCTTTGGTCTTTCCTAATCTTCTCAGCGGTACTGACTGCATTTATCTACCCAATGGAAGGTTACTGGACTTGGGGTGGCGGCTTCCTATCAGAAGCAGGTTTTAGTGACTTTGCGGGCTCAGGTATCGTACACATGGCCGGTGCTTCAGCAGCATTAGCAGGCGTACTATTACTGGGTGCACGTAAAGGTAAATACGGTAAAAACGGTGAAATCTACCCAATCCCAGGTTCAAACATGCCTCTCGCTACATTGGGTACGTTCATCCTTTGGTTCGGTTGGTTTGGTTTCAACGGTGGTTCTCAACTTATGGTTTCGGATTTTGAGAACGCGACTGCAGTTGGTCAAATTTTCCTAAACACAAACGCTGCAGCAGCTGCAGGTGCAATTGCCGCACTATTTGTATGTAAGACAACTTGGGGTAAAGCAGACCTGACTATGATTTTGAACGGTGCGTTAGCTGGTCTTGTTGCTATCACGGCTGACCCTCTATCTCCATCACCACTCTATGCTGTGGCGATTGGTGCGGTATCAGGCGCGCTAGTGGTATTTAGCATCATCGGTTTGGATAAGATTAAGATTGATGATCCAGTAGGTGCTATCTCAGTTCACGGTGTGTGTGGTTTCTTCGGCCTAATGGTTGTGCCACTGAGCAACGGTGATGCAACGTTTGGTGCACAGCTTCTAGGTGCGGCAGTTATCTTTGCTTGGGTATTTGGTGCAAGCCTAGTGGTATGGGCAATCCTGAAAGCGACAATTGGTATTCGTGTATCGGAAGACGAAGAGCTAGAAGGTATGGATATGCACGACTGTGGTGTTGGTGCTTACCCTGAATTTGTTACTGTTAAGTAATAAACAGTTACAAACTAAATGATTCAAAACCTGCTCCATAGAGCAGGTTTTTCATTTTGTAGAATTGTTTTCCTGCGCTACATGCATATAATTAAACCCAGTTGATAACTGTTATCATTATGATTAAGGATATGATAATGAAAAAAATGCTGACTCTTTCTGCACTTGCGTGTGCGACTCTTGCTCCAACAGCAATGGCAGCTGAAGAAGTGAACGTCTACTCTTACCGTCAACCTTTCCTAGTTGAGCCTATGTTCAACGAGTTCACTAAAGAAACTGGCATTAAAGTAAATGTTAAATTTGCTAAAAAAGGCCTAGCAGAGAAGTTGGCTCAGGAAGGCGAATACAGCCCTGCTGACGTTATCCTAACGGTTGATATCAGTCGTCTATCTGAACTGACAGACAAGAAACTTGTTCAAAAAGTTGACAGTGAAGTTCTTGAGAAGAACATTCCTGCTCAACTTCAAGATGACGGCAATGAGTGGTTTGCACTAACGACCCGTACTCGTAGCGTTTACTCTTCTCGTGACCGCGTTGGTAAGCTAGGTGGTGACTTCACTTACCTAGATCTGGCTAAGCCAGAATTCAAAGGCAAGATCTGTACTCGTAGTGGTAAGCACCCTTACAACGTTTCTCTAGTGTCTGCGATGATTGCACATCACGGTGAAGCTGAAACTAAAGAATGGCTAGAAGGCGTAAAAGCGAACCTAGCTCGTAAGCCTCAAGGTAACGATCGTGCTCAAGTTAAAGCTATCAAAGAAGGTCTATGTGACGTTTCTCTAGGTAACAGCTACTACCTAGGTAAGATGGTTAACGACAAAGAGCAAAAAGCTTGGGCGGATGCGGTATACATCAACTTCCCTAACCAAGAGACAACAGGTACGCACGTAAACATCTCTGGTATGGCGATGGCGAAGTACGCGCCAAACAAAGATAACGCACTTAAGCTTATGGAATTCCTAGCGGGTGATACTGCTCAGAGCATGTACGCTGAAGTGAACTACGAATACCCAGTGAAGCCAGGTGTTAAGCCTTCTGAGCTAGTTGCATCTTGGGGTGAGTTTAAAGCGGATACTATTTCTTTAGATGACATTGCATCACATCATGAAGCGGCAACAAAACTTCTAGATGAAGTGAAGTTTGACCTTTAATTTCATGTAGGGGGATTTAATTCCCCTTCTCTTTAATTTGTGAGATGTATTTGCAACGGCAATTGTATTTCATCAAGCCTTGTAGTTTTTAGGCAATGAAAGATAAACACTCTTTATGGAAAACCAGTAGTGGGGTACTTACCCTGCTACTGGTTTTGCCGATCTTAGCGATCTTCTATACCGCCATTGGTGAGACGGATGACTTGTTTACACATTTGATGTCGACAGTCATGCCTACCTATATCTATAACACCATCGCATTGACAACTGGTGTGATGTTTGTCTCTTTGATCTTCGGTATCCCAAGCGCTTGGTTTATGGCGATGTGCAAACTGCCAACCGAGAAATGGTTGCAGTGGGCTTTAGTTCTGCCACTTGCGATGCCGGGTTATATTATCGGTTACATATTTACGGACTGGTTTGATTTTGCCGGGCCAATTCAAATATTTTTGCGTGATATAACGGGGTGGGGCCCGGGAGAATATTGGTTCCCTGATATTCGAACCTTAGGTGGAGCGATATTAGTCTTATCTTTGGTGCTTTACCCATACGTGTACTTGCTTTGTCGTGCTGCATTTATGGAACAGAATGTCTCTCTGCTACAAAGTGCGCGTTTACTGAAATGCTCGCCTTGGGAAAGTTTTTGGCGCATCTCTTTACCGCTTGTAAGACCCTCTATCGCTGTTGGTTTGTCTCTGGTCGCGATGGAAACCATCGGTGATTTCGGAACCGTCAGCTACTTTGCTGTGAACACGCTTACGACTGCGGTTTATGATACTTGGCTTGGATATTCGAACCTCAATGCCGCAGCAAAAATATCAGCGATTATGTTGGTCGTCGTTGTTTTATTATTAAGTGCTGAACGTTACAGTCGACGTAAGCAAAAGCTGTTTCAAAGTCAGTTTAATAGCCATGAAGATTTCCGTTATGAGTTACAAGGTTGGCAAAAATGGGGTGCATTAATCTGGTGTTGGGGCCTAGTTGCAATAGCCTTCATCTTCCCATTGCTACAGTTGATTGATTACGCCATCACTTACTTTGCACAAAGCTGGACTGCTGAGTTTCGAGAGTACGCACTAAACAGCTTGGTTGTTTCCATCACGGCTGCGATTATCGGTGTGGTGATTGCTTTAACAGTGAACTTCAGTCAACGCGTTAACGGTGGCCGCTCGAGTTTAGTGTTTATGCGCTTGTCTTCGATGGGCTACGCTGTCCCTGGTACAGTATTGGCTATCGGCGTAATGGTTGCGGTGCTGTTTATGGATCACCGTGTTAACGATATTGCTAAAGCAATGGAATGGGGCAGGCCTGGGCTTATTTTCTCTGGCTCCATGTTCGCGTTGATTTTCGCGATGGTGGTGCGTTTCTCGGCTGTTGCAATTGGCAGTGTGGAAAGTAACTTAAATAAGATCTCTCCATCGTTAGACATGGCTTCCCGAACCATGGGGTGTACGCCAAATACCATGCTTTGGCGAGTGCATTTTCCTTTAGTTAAGCGTGGCGCTTTGATTGCTGGTCTTTTGGTATTTATTGAGTCGATGAAAGAGCTCAATGCTGCACTACTATTGCGACCATTTAACTTTGAAACCTTAGCGACGTATGTTTACAACTTCGCTTCGGATGAGCATTTAGAGCTTGCCGCACTTCCGGCAGTATTACTGGTTCTCGTTGGGTTGATCCCGCTTGTTGTTGTTAACCGTTCACTGGAGCAAAGTCACTGATGAGCTGCGCATTATCGATTAAAAACCTAACTTGTCAGTATGACGATCAGACTGTTCTGGAGTCGCTTTCTCTGGAAGTTGAACAAGGACAGATTGTCTGTCTGCTCGGCGCAAGTGGCTGTGGTAAGACAACGCTTTTGAAAGCCATTGCTGGGCTGCTTCCTCTGAGTTCCGGTCAAATGAGCTTGAACTGCCTGACTATTGATGATGGTAAAAATTGGCTACCACCAGAGCAGCGTAATATTGGTATGATTTTCCAAGATTACGCTTTGTTCCCACACCTAACAGTCGCTGAGAACATTGCTTTTGGCTTAAAGAACGAATCGGCGCAGCAAAAGCTGATTAAAGTCGAAGAGATGCTCGGCTTGGTTCACCTTAAAGGTTACGGCGACCGTTATCCTCACCAACTCTCTGGTGGTCAGCAGCAGCGCGTGGCGATTGCCCGTTCACTGGCTTACAAACCGGATCTTCTGTTGTTGGATGAACCATTTTCCAATATCGATACCCAAGTGCGTCATGAACTGATCCGAGAGATCCGTAAAATTTTCAAAGAGCAGGGCGTTACCGCTATCTTTGTCACCCACAGTCGTGAAGAAGCGTTTGCTTTTGCCGATAAGATGGCAGTCATGAATCATGGTGTGATCGAGCAGTATGGCACAGCCTCGGAGCTTTACTACCAACCTTCGAGTAAGTTTGTTGCTGACTTCTTAGGTGGTGGCAGCTACCTTGCAGCGAAGCGAATTTCCGACAATGAATACGAAACCCACCTTGGTGTAGTAGAAGCGAATGCTCAGCAGGAAATTCAACGCGATAGTGAGTGTGCATTACTGCTACGTCCTCAGCATGTACAAATTAAGGTTGATGAAGAGAGCGCAGTAAAAGTGCTGGAGCAGCACTTTATGGGGGATCATTGTCGTTACGTGATTGATGTCAATGGTGACCGACTGTTAGCTACCTCAGCTCAAGCATTGAATGTGGGTGATAGCGTGGCTGTAGAAGTTGAAACTCAAGGCGTATTAGCTTTCGCCTAGTTTATGAAGGCCAGATAGAAAAAGGCCCGGCGGTGATGCCGGGCAAGTGTTCTTCACCTATAGGTTATGTGCTCGAAGCGGGCACAAGGTTCAGTTATAAAGACAAGAAGTCCTTAAACTGTTGAAGAACACGTTCCGCAGTGTCCTTATCTTGCATCTCTGCAAAAATTCGTAGTAGTGGCTCGGTGCCAGAGAAACGAGCGATGATCCAACCGCCGTTCTTGAAGTAGACTTTCGCACCATCTTCATAGCTGACTTTTTCGATTTCAAACTCAAACTCAGGCAACTGCTTTTCAACATAAATCTTGTTGAACAGTACGTCTTTTTGCGCCGGTTTGAACTTGCAATCGCCTTCTGCCATGTAGGCATAGCCGTACTTGCCGTAGATCTCATCCAGCAACTCAGACAGCTTCTTGCCAGTTACTGAAATCATTTCTACCAATAGGCTTGATGCGAATACACCGTCTTTGCCTTTGATATGACCACGAATAGTCAGACCGCCAGAGCTTTCACCGCCAATCAGTGAATCGTCAGCTTCCATTTGAGAACTAATGTGCTTAAAGCCGACCGGAACCTCAAAGCATTTCTCGCCATGATCTTCTGCAACTTTATCCAACAGGTGAGTAGTTGCGATGTTACGTACCACTGAGCCTGTCCAGCCTTTGTATTCAAGTAGGTAGTAGTAAAGCAGCAGCAGTACTTCATTTGGATGAATGAAGTTACCTTTCTCGTCGATAATACCAAGACGGTCTGCGTCGCCATCGGTACCGATACCAATGTCATAGCCTTCTTGTTCTACAAGGTGCATCAAGCGGTAAAGCGTTGCTGCACTTGGTGATGGCATCAAGCCACCGAAGTCTGGGTTCTTGCCATCGTTGATTACGTCAACTTCACAACGACCGTTGATCAATACGGTCTGTAGCGCGTTTTTCGCAACACCAAACATTGGGTCGATCAACACACGTAGATTCGCCTTCTTGATCGCTTCGATGTCGATAAAGTCGATGATTGAGTCAACGAATTCGTTCATCGGGTTGATGATGTCAATCAGCTTATCTTCAACCGCTTGTTCAAAATCGACGCTTTTAACATCTTGCGCAGTTAGTGTAGCGATTTGCGATTCGATCTTTTCAGTGATGATTTCATCTGCGTCACGACCGCCTTCAATGAAGACTTTAATGCCATTGTAATCAGCAGGGTTGTGCGATGCGGTAATACATGCAGAGTACGCGCAGCCCATTTCCTTCGCTTTAAACATTACGATAGGCGTTGGGACAAATTTGTCGATAAAGCTCACCACAATGCCGTTTGCTGCTAGAACTTCAGCGAACCAACGACCAGCTTTATCGGAAAGAAAACGACGGTCATAGCCAATCACAAAGCCGCGATCAGCAACCGATTCATTATTCGTGATGTTTGCAACTGCTTGAGCGACCAAACGTACATTATCTTTAGTGAACTCCTCACCGATAAATGCACGCCAACCGCCGGTACCAAATTTGATCATGATTCGATCCTCGATAAGAGCGGCATCCCACCGCCCCTTAAATCTTTGCTAGCGAACCGGTGCACTCATCAAACTCAGTGCATCGGATAAATCAAAAGGGGAGAAGCTCTCCCCTAAAAGATGATTAACCTAGAGTAACGATAACTTCGTTTACTGAACCTTCCGCTTGAACTGGTACAGAGGCACCATTCATTGCCTCACCGTTCACAGTAATCGACTTAACGCCTTTGCTTACTGAGTCTGGGTTAACGACTTTGATGTTGTACGTTGCACCTAGCCATTGGCGAGTCACTTCGAAACCTGGCCAGTTCGTTGGGATACATGGATCGATAGTCAGACCATCAAAGCCTGTACGCACACCAAGGATAAAGTTGGTAACAGCGAAGTAAGCCCAGCCAGATGTACCTGTTAACCATGGGTGGTTTGCACGACCGTGGTCTTGGTGGTCACGACCCATAATGAACTGCACGTATGAGTAAGGTTCTGCAATACGTTTTTCGATGATGTCGTTCTGGTTGTATGGGTTTAGTGCATCGTAGAACTTCATTGCACGATCACCACGACCCAGTTTCGCTTCAGCTACCCAAGCCCATGGGTTTGGATGCGAGAAGATTGCACCGTTCTCTTTTACGCCTTGGTAAACGCGAGTTACGAAGCCGATATCATCATTCGGTGTTGCAAAAGATGGTGAGTTTAGATGCAGGCCGTATTCGGAGAACAGGTTCTCATCGACTGCGTCCATCGCTTTTTCGCCGCGCTCTTGAGATACCGCGCCAGAAAGTACTGCAAGCGTGTTTGACTCTAGATGCACTCGGCCTTCCGCTTGTTGCGCAGTACCGATCTTGTCGCCATTTTTCGTCAGACCACGGATGTACCAACCGCCTTCGTCATCCCAAAGGTGTGTTTCACACGCTTCACGAACGTTTGCTGCCATCACTGTGTATTTTTCAACGTCGGCTTCTTTGCCTAGGTATTTCGCTAGGTCGATGAACTCCTGCAGTGCCCAGAAATGTAGGAACGATACCATTGAAGATTCGCCGCCACCTAGGTTCAGACAGTCATTCCAGTCTGCACGCAGGCCTTTACAGATACCGGTTTGACCGACGTATTCAGCCGAGAAGTCTAGCGCTGCTTTCATGTGGTCATAAACGGTTGCATCACCGCCGTCTGCGTAAGGGATCACTTCGTCAAAGAAGCTGTGCTCACCGGTTTCCATTACGTACTTACAGATGGTTGGGACTAGCCATAGGTGATCATCAGAACATGTGTCTTCGATGCCGTGAATCTTATCTTCGTCAGAAGGTGTTGGAACTACTGTTGGAGATTTAGATGGTTTAACATCTGCTTTCTCTGGATCGAACCAATCTGGATCGAATAGGTGTAGACCGTAACCCGCCTTTACTTGACCGCGCAGTAGGTCAACGATACGTTTACGCGTCATTGCAGGGTTAGCGTGAGGAACTGAGATTGCATCTTGCGCTGTATCGCGGTAACCAAGACCAGTACGACCACCCACCTCGATGAACGAAGCAAAACGAGACCACACCACACAAGTTTCTGCTTGGTATAACGTCCAAGCGTTGATCATGGTGTCTAGACCTTCGTTTGGTGATTTCACTTGGAACTTGCCACAACGCTCATCCCAGTGTGCTTTGATACCCGCAAATGCATTGTCGACTTCTGCAAGGTCTTGGTACTTAGCACGTAGACGCTCACCATTGCCTTTACCGATACCTAGAATGTAAGCAAAGCGAACTTCTTCACCCGGTTGGATAGTAAATTGCTTATGTAGAGAGCCACAGTGGTTGTAACAAGTTTGCGCTGTATTGAAACACTTACCTTGTTCTACCGCTAACGGGTTTGCTTCGTCACGGTATAGGCCAAGGAAGCTGTCACGTTGACCGTCGTATGAATCTGGGTCAAATGTTGAAGCTAGGTAGTAGAAACCTTCGAAATCGTTGGTGTTGTAGTACAGGTCGTACTCAATCACGCCTTCATTGTAAGCCGTACCTGCTGAGTACAGAGACATCTGATGGTTTTGGTTATCAGATTGAATGTGGCTAAATGAGAACTCAACAAATGAGAATGCGCTGATCGTGCGTGGTTTGTCTGAGGTGTTTTTAATCACTACATCCCAGATTTCAGCGTCTTCGCCTTTTGGTACGAACAGAGTTTTCGTTGCGGTGATACCGCTGTATTCACATTTGAACTTAGAGTAAGACAAGCCGTGACGAACTTCGTAGTTTGCTTCGTCTAGGCTTTTCGCAACTGGTTGCCAAGAGATTGACCAGTAATCACCTGTCTCATCATCACGTAGGTAAACGTAGTGTCCTGGGCGATCGAATGTCGCATTTGGACGGAATTTAGTAACACGGTTGTATTCTGGAGAGTTGTAGAACGAGTAGCCCCCTGCGTTGTGCGAGATAACCGTACAGAACTTCTCAGTACCTAGGTAGTTTGTCCATGGTGCTGGTACGTCAGGGCGAGTGATGACGTATTCGCGATTCTCGTTATCGAAATAGCCGTATTTCATTTGTGTATTTCCTTTTTACTAAGCTGCGCCTGCAGCCAAAAATTTAAAAACTCTTTAAGCGTGATGCGTTGGCATCTAGCTTGGTATTACTTCCACGGTTTACGGTAATTCACTCCCTGCAAGTCGAGCAGAGGAAGGTGACCTTTCAAACGTGATAAATAGTCGGTCCAATCGCGGTGTTGTTTTTCAGTCCAACATGCTTCTGCCATGGCAGTCAGGCGAGGGAAAATCATGTAGTCCATGCGCGATGGGTTGTTGATGATTTCGCACCATAGAGCGGTTTGAATGCCCCAAATGCGTTTTCTGATTGGGTCGTCAGCAGGGACTTCTGCTAACGGCTCGTAGTTGTAAGCTTTTTCTAATGGCAGTGGGTTTGCCCAGTCCACGCCCGGTTCTTCAGGTGCGTAGTCTTGGGTCATATCTAGATAAGTAGTTTGTGCCGGTTGCAGCACCACATCAAAGCCTTGGCGAGCACAGTTCAACGCCGCTTCTTCGCTTAGCCATGAGTAGATCACCGTATCTTTACTGACCTTGTTGCCGTGTTGAGCTTCTTCCCAACCCAGCATGCGTTTACCCAGTTTGCGTAGTTTGTCTTCTGCATGACGTAGGAAGTGGCCTTGTAGTTCCTTGTAATCGGTGTATCCCAACTTCTCCATAAACGCTTGGCAAGCCGGACTTTTCGACCACACGCCGTTAGGCACTTCGTCTGCACCAATGTGGACATAAGGAGCAGGGAAGAGCGCCGCGATTTCTTCAAGTACTTTGTCGATAAACTCGTAGCTACCCGGCAGAGCAGGGTTGATGACGTTGTCGTTGTAGTGCTGAATGCTGCGATATTCCGTCGTATCCTCTGCTTCAACCAATAGGTGTGGCAGAGCCTTAATCGCGGCACGACAATGACCAGGTACATCAATTTCAGGAATGATGGTGATGCCACGTTGTGCTGCAAATTCGATGACGTCTTTGATTTCTTCTTGCGTGTAGAAGCCGCCGTAGCGTTGAGACAAATGGGTGTATTGCGGCTCGATGGTTTCATCAATTCCGCGCCACGCACCAATATCGGTAAGCTGAGGAAGAGATTTGATCTCGACACGCCAGCCTTCATCGTCAGTGAGGTGCCAATGGAACGTGTTGAACTTGTAGTGTGCCAATAAGTTGATCAGGCGTTTTACTTGCTCTACCGAGTGGAAATGGCGAGCGCAATCCAGCATCATGCCGCGGTATCGAAAACGAGGGCTGTCTTTGATAGAGCAGCACACTACTTCCATGGTGTTGGTATTCTCGTCTCGTTTTAGTAGTTGCAATAAGGTCGCACAAGCATGGGTAAAGCCAGACGAAGACCCTGCCTCAATCTTGATCGACTCTTCTGACACTTTTAACTTGTAAGCGCCTTCATCTAGCGTTGGGTTGCTTTTAAACAGGATTTTTCCGCTGTTGGATGACGAAAGCTCAAACTGATGAATACGCTGGAGTTCTTCCAGTAACCACGTTTTTGCTGAGTTGGCTAAGTCAGTATAAATTGCCACGCCAGCTTGCTCGTCAAACGTGAACGAGTGGTCGCTGACCTCAATATGATTAGGCTTTGGCAGCAACGGTTGTGCATGGGTTAAGCTTGCAGGAATCTCACTGCGTTCACGGTAAGGTGACGCTAAAACGATAGGTGTTACATCCACTTGTGCGCGCTGTGGATTTCCATCAACGACAAAGTCGATCATCGCTTCATTAAAGCCATCCGAGTAATAACGGAATGGGTTTGAACCAATACTGAATTCACAGTAATAGTGATGGTTGGCAGCCAGTACCATACCTTCCGGTTTTAGTGTGCAAAAGCTACCAATTTGAGTCAGTTGACCATTTGAAACGCTGTCTGGAAGAATGTAACGATCGAAAGCGAAAGTTAAGCTCCAGCTGTTTAGGTCTTGGTCGCTCAAGTTATGAAACGTGAGTCCAAAGCGGCAGTTTTGTTTTTGCTCAGAAAGGACCACTAAATCAACACGATATTCCATGTTCACTCCTACTCAACACTCACGGCGTAAAGGTTATGCTCTGGTTTGCCAGCAAACATAATGGCTCCTTCAATCGCATCAAATTGAGGTTCAACCACCCACTGTTGAACTGGAGGAGACAACCAGTTCAGAATTCGCTCTGCGATACTGCCCATTAGGCAGATACGAGTAGCCCCACGCTTATTCAGCGCGACTAAGAACATTTCTATATCGGCTGCGGTTTGCTTAAGCATTTCAATCGCCAGTGCATCACCCTGTTCCGCATGTTGGAAAATAACAGGAGAAAATTGACCGTAATCGCGAGGCAAAGCCTGTTTAGACCACGCCACTACGTTGTCGATGTCATTTTCAAAATGATTCATGACGTGCGCGGCAAGAGGTGTTTTTTCACGGATGCCATCTTCTGCTAGCAACACTTGTTGGATCAGACGCAACCCCATGACTGCGCCGCCACCTTGATCGGAGATTGGGAACTCACGACCACCAACGACATGTTGCTCGAGACCTTTGAGGAAAATGCCGCATGAGCCGGTTCCTGCAATCATGATTGCGCCATCTTCACCGTTATGCGCACCAATACATGCTCCGTAAGCATCGGTATTGAGTGTCATACTGGCAAATGGGTGCTCTAAAGCCATGAATGCTTGCCAAGAGGTTTTATGTTCAGCGCCCGCAAGTGCTAAGCCAACGTGCATAGAAGCAAAGTCTTGTTGAGAGAGACCGCCTTGTTGTGCCGCTGAAGCGATGGATTCAAGAATCGACGCCATCGCGACTTCTGCACCTAACATAATGTTAGCGCTGCCGCTTTTAGCTTCTCCAACGAAGTTGCCTTGCGCGTCTTTGATACGGGCGCGACAGGAAGTGCCACCGCCATCAATACCTACAAAATACATCCCCATGTTTATTGCTCCTTGAAGGCTTGAGAGTTCGCTAAAGTCGAGATGTGCTGAGCCTGACTCATTACTGCGAGTAGGTACCACGCACCATGCGGGATCCATTGTTCTCCCCAGCGCCAGTTTTGAAGCATGTCGTCTTTCTGTGCTGGTGGATTAAATGCAATGTCTTCCTCGTCTTCGAAACCGCCGGTGATGCCGTTACACACGCCACCTTTTGCATTGAAGAAACCATATTGAGGAAGGTAGTCCGGATTGTTACGACCATGACCGTCCAACATGCACATGTCGTACGGGTTCAGACCCACAATCCAGTTGATAGAATCTTGTGCGAGTTTAGAAAGCTGCTGCTTTAGAGTTTCTGACTCGATAAATGGTTGCACCAAATACGCCATGGTTGCGAGTGAACCTAAGCGAGCATTCTCACCTTGCCACCAGTAACCCGATTCATTGTTGTGTGCCACAAAGAACGCATCACGTTTTGCTTCGTCCACGCCTTTTACATATTGGCGTGGGTAACCAAATGGGTTCTTTACTCTATTGGTGATAGAGACTTCAAACTCACAAGCTTGAGTGATGATTTGTTTTGCTACTGAAGCGCACTCAGAGTCGTCTTCAATCGCCAAGTATTCGCACAGCGCGATAACAGGAAGTCCTGCTTCTGCCGCATGGAAGTAAGGGCGGCTGCCATCTTGATTGGCTGCCCAGAAATGTTGAATGTGCTCATCATTCATTTGACGAGCAGAAAGGCGGTTTGCCCACACGCGGCTTTCTTCTAGGTAGCGTGTTTCTTTGGTGGTCTTAAATAGCTCAACCGCTGCAAGTAATGCGCAGTATTCGTCGATGATGTTCTCTTCACCATCATTTAGGTATTGGGTGTTGTGCTCTTTTAAGTGCCAGTAGCCGTTTTCCGCTGCATTACGGTATTTTTGTTGGTCGAACTCACCATGACACTCTAGACGTGCTGCTGAAGCTAATGCCGCAATGCTAACGCCAGCTCCTTGTCGGTAACCGGCTTGGTAGTCATCAAACTTATGACCAAGTTGGGTTTCGTAGGCACAGATTTCACGTTGAGCTGTGTCTTTACTCCACTTGTCGAACACGGTCATGTAGAAGAAACCTTTTTCGTTTTGCATACGAACAAGGAAGTCTGCACCGAACAGGGCTTCTTCAATAAGGCGAGTAGCAGTGAATTTAGCCAGTTTGTCGTTGCCGTCTAGCAGGGACAAACCTTTCAACATGTTCCACACCACCATAGGGGTCTGCTGTGGGTTTAGGTAGTTTGCGTATGACAAATGGCTCAGATATTTGCTGACATCGCCTGAAGCGTCATACCAACCACCATGAACATCTGCGGTTTCGTCGGAATTTAGCAGTGGAGCCTGACGATCTTGCTGATCGAAAATGCCTCCGCAGCGCTGAGATTTAAAATAATGGATCACATCTGAAAGCGTGCGATCGAAAAGAATATGTTCGCCGATCTCAAAGTGAGATGAACGCAAATGGTCGAAACGAAGGTAATAGTTACCTGGAGTGTTAAACGAAGAAAAGTCGATAAGGTAGAAATGACCTTGATGCCAGTTTGCTACTTTGCCTTGCTTTTCTACCGTCAAGGTTGCAACGGTTTGATGGCTATCGGCACAAACCAACAAAGCCGTATAAGAAGACAGGCGTGGTCGGCTCGTCTGGATGATCGCTTTCTTAGGGCCCAGACGCTCGTAACCAATGTGGTTAGTCAGTAGCAGCATTCAATCTCTCCGGGAAACAATAAAATATAAAGGGAAAAAGGGGTCAGATTGATACCTGACCCTCGTTATGATTAATCTTCGAATAAGTAACAACGAACAAAGTGGTTATCAGATAGTTGCGTCACACCAGGCAGTCGCTCGCGACATTTTTCTGTGGCATGAACACAGCGTCCTGCAAATGGACAACCGACTGATTCAGGCGTCCAAAGTGGGATTTCACCTTTGTTGCCTTTCAACTTCTCGTGAATTGACTTCGATGGATCTGGCACGGCTGAAACCAGTAGTTGCGTATATGGGTGTTGAGGAGCGTGAATGATTTCCTCTGTGTCACCCCACTCAACCATGTGGCCGACGTACATAACCGCAAGATCTTCAGCAATGTAACGTGCTGTCGCGATGTCGTGAGTGATGTAAAGAAGAGACATTTGTTTCTCAAACTTCATCTCTTCCATCAGGTTAAGAACACCAGCACGGATCGATACGTCAAGCATTGATGTTGGTTCGTCAGCCAGTACCACTTCTGCACCAACTGCAATGTTACGAGCCAAGTTCACGCGCTGACGTTGACCACCAGAAAGTTGGTGCGGGAACTTTTGCGCCGTTTCTTTTGGTGGAATCAGACCAACTTGTTCTAGTAGGTCGTACACGCGCTCTTCCAACTCTTTTTTGTTGCCCGGTGATACCTTCTTGTGGATCAGCAGTGGACGAGCAATATGGTGGAAGATGTTGTGTGTCGGGTTTAGCGAGCCAAATGGGTCTTGCCATACCATTTGCACGCCTTCACGGTAAGTCATCAAATCGTGACGAGAAGTGATGTCTTGAATATCACGACCTTTGTACTCGATGATGCCATCCGTTGGTGCATACATTTTCGCAATCATTTTTGCGGTAGTAGATTTACCTGAGCCAGACTCACCTACCACTGATAAACCGCGGCTTTTGTACATTTTGAAAGATACGTCGTTGATTGCACGCATCTTAGATTGTTTGATTGAGTTACTGTTTAAAGGGAAGTCCTTAACGACATTTTTACCTTCAACCAGCAATTCGCCGAATTGTTTGCTCATAATTCTCTCCAGTGTAATTTTCTTCTTAGCTAGCGTTATTTTTTGTTGTTAAACCTTAGCTTGAGCAATCGTGTCGCCATACAAGTGGCAGTTTGAGAGACGACCAGGTTCAATTTGACGCAGCTGAGTTGGTACTCGCGTACAAGCTTCATGGACACGGTCACAACGAGCTTGGAATCGACAACCTTGAGGAACTTCTAATAGGTTCAAAGGGTTGCCTGGAATACCAGTCAATTTGGTCTTAGGACCAGTTAGTGGAGGGAAAGAGCTACCCAAACCTTTTGTGTAAGGGTGGTAAGGACTTTCCAGAATTTGTTTAGAAGGGGCAACTTCAATCAGTTCACCCGAGTACATGATGCCGATGCGGTCAGAGAACTCGACCATCAATGACAAGTCATGGGTGATGAACAGAATCGAGAAGCCAAATTCTTCTTTAAGTGCATAGATTTTTTGCAGAATCTCACGTTGAACTACCACGTCTAGCGCCGTTGTAGGTTCATCCATGATGATCATTTTCGGGTTCAAAGCCAAAGCGATAGCAATAACCAGACGCTGACGCATACCGCCAGAGAATTGGTGTGGGTAATCGCTTAGTCGGCTAGGGTGGATATCAACGATTTCCAATAGACCTTCTGCACGAACTTTGGCTTGAGCGCGAGTCATGTTGGTGTGACGCATGATTACGTCACAGAACTGCTCTTCCATCGTTAGTACTGGGTTCAAAGCGTTCATCGCACTTTGGAATACCATCGACATTTCGCTCCAGCGGAACGACTGCATACGCTCATCGCTGTATTGGAGGATATCTTCGCCATTGAAGATAACCTCACCACCAGTGATAAACGCTGGCGGCTTATGAAGGCGCATTAGCGAGAATGCAACGGTTGATTTACCACAGCCAGATTCACCTGCTAGGCCAAATACTTCGCCTGGTGCAATGTCGAAGCTGACGTTGTTACAGGCGCGGACATCGCCCGCATCTGTAATGTAGTCTACGCATAGGTTACGGATAGAAATTAGTGGTGCAGTCATGATTATTTATCTCCGCTCCATAGTGCATTTTGTGGTGCCAATTCTGGCTCACGTTCTTTCTTGTCTTGTGCTGCCATTTTCTTCCAGCGCTTCATGCCTTTGTGAGAACGAAGCTGCGGGTTAGCAATTTCATCGACTGCGAAGTTCAGTAGAGCAAGGCCAGTAACCAATAGAGTTAGTGCAATACAAGGTGCTAGAACTTCCCACCACGCGCCGATAAGCATCGCTGATGAAGTCTGTACGTTGTACAGCATGATGCCCCAACTGATGGTGTTTGCATCGCCTAGGCCTAGGAACGAAATTACCGCTTCCGTGTTGATTGCTAGCATTACTGAACCGATGAAGCTTGCACCAACGATTGGGATTAGGTTTGGCAAAATCTCAACGAAGATGATGCGAATTGGTGACTCACCCAGTACTTCTGCAGCTTTAACGAATTCTTTTTCTCGTAGTGCCATGGTTTGAGCTCGCACAACACGTGCACCCCAAGCCCAGGAAGTACCGGCGATAATCAAGGCAATGGTGAGCGGCCCTGCCTCCCCGATAAACGCAGCGAGTACGAACAGGAGTGGTAACTGTGGAATAACCAGCATGATGTTCATAGCGGCACTCAGTACGTCATCGACACGGCCGCCGAAGTAACCTGCTGAGATACCAATAACCGTTGCTAGGAAACACACGATAACACCCGCACCAAAACCCACACCCAGAGATACTCGAGCGCCATAAGCAACTTGAGACCAGATGTCACGACCCATACGAGATGTGCCTAGTACGTGGTCCGCTTTTTTCGACATAAGCAGCGTACGACGGTCATCTGCTAGGTTTTTAGCAACCCAGCCATCAGGGTTGTTTTGTGCTTGTTTTACAACAAATCCAGGGTATTCATGTGGGTTACCAGTGCGCTTATCTGGCGCGTGCTGAGTGATCAACGGAGCGGCAACGGCGACAAAGATGAATAACGAGATAATCGCCAAACCAACACGCGCGAACGCGTTACCTAAAATCAGTTTAAATAGTTCTTTCATGATTATTTGCCTCCCTTACGTAGGCGAGGGTCTAGAATCATGTACAGCATGTCAGCCATTAGGTTGAAGCATAGCATGAACATCGTCATGATGATTAGCTGACCTTGAAGTACTTGGTAGTCACGTGCGTGAATTGCGTTTAGAAGAACCGTACCTAGACCTGGGTAGTTGAAGATCATCTCGATGATTAGCTGACCACCGATTGCCATACCTAGAGACATTGAAAGTGCGGTTACACTTGGTAGTAGTGCGTTACGAGCTGCGTAGTTGAATACAACTCGGTTTTCGCTCAGACCCTTACCTTTTGCCATTGTGATGTAATCTTCAGCAAGAAGGTTGATCATGTTGTTACGCATGTTTACTAGGAAGCCACCAATCTGAACAATCGTCGCACAGAACAATGGAAGAATAGCGTGGTAACCCACGTTTTTTAGGAACTCCCAGCTTGTCCAATCTGGCACTGTACCCGGGGTGTAGGCGTAGCCTGATGGGAACCACTTAAGACCGATGGCAAAGATGAACAGCGCTAGCATCGCGATAACCATTTGTGGAATCGCTTGAATGATCAGTGTGCCCGGTGTTACGAATGCATCGTATCGGCTACCACGTTTCCAAGCTGCGAAGATACCTAGTACAGAAGCAATCGAGAACGATAGTACAACTGCAGTACCTGCTAGGAACAATGACCAACCGAATGCGCCACCTAGTAGAGAGTTAACTGAAAGCGGGTAGAACTGGATAGAAGTACCTAGCTCCCAGCTTAGAATGTTTTTGATGTACGACAGGTACTGAATGTAGATTGGACCATCTACGAAACCCAGCAGTTCTTTCATTGCTGCGATTCGCTCTGGCGTTACCTGTACTGATGCGTTAGCAAACATCATGGTAACTGGGTCACCAGGCATTGCTCGCGGAATAATGAAGTTTAACGTCGCTGCAACCAAGAGCGCGACAAGATAGAACGACAAACGTCTTAAAAAATAACCCATAACTCACACCTTACTCACCCAGATTTTTTCCCTGTTTCTGGTTTCAGGTCGCTCCTAGCGAAATTTAGAGCGAAAAATCCCCTGACGACGAGCGCCATATGTTGGTTTAGTAACAAGGGGATTTTTATAGGCGGCACACGGGATGTGTGCCGCTAGAAATGAACTTCTACTTATTTAACTGGTTTTAGGTCCAGTACGTGAAGTAGACGCTCTGGGATACCAGCCCAAATGTTTGGACGGCCCTTAGGATTTTCTTCGTTCCACCAACCAGTGAAGCGAGTTGTGTTGTATTGGTACATGTAAGCACCAGACATCACAGGGATAGTCACTTGGTCTTGAGCGATGATTTGCTGAATACCGTGAGCGATTTCTAGCTGCTCTTGCTTGTCAGCTGTCTTGTAGAAGCTGTTTAGAAGACCATCTAGCTTGTCGTTCTTGTAGAAGTGCATCGCGAAGCGAGGCATACCGTCACCAGATTGTAGTGCTGAGTTGTAAGCACTGTTCCAGTAAGTGTATGGGTCTGCACCGTGGAAGTAGTTGGTGTACGCAACGTCGTAAGTACCTTCAAGCATTGCTTGGTTGTACACAGAGAAGTCTGGTGTACGAGCACGTGCTTTGATGCCTACTTCTGCAAGTTGCTCAACAGCAAGCTGTACAGTGTTGTTGAAGTCAGTCCAACCGTTTGGAGATTGGATTAGTAGCTCGAAAGACTTACCAGATGGCGTGTCAACGAAACCGTCTTTGTTTACGTCTTTAAAGCCCGCTTTCGCTAGAAGTTTCTTAGCGCCTTCAGCGTTGTAAGAGTTGTAACCCTTGAACTTGTCGTGAGTCTTCTCGTCAGACCAAGCTTCGAATGCGTAGCCAAGACCAGATGCGAAGTCGTTCACTGTACCGCCGCCGTAGAATGCAATATCAATGATAGTTTGACGGTCAAGAGCCATAGAGAATGCGCGACGGAAGTCAACGTTAGTTAGTGCTTCGTTTTTCGCTGCATCTGGGTTCTTGAAGTTTACTACGAACGCTTGAGTACCTGCTGGCGGGTACCAGTAGTGGTGTTTAGGGCTCGCTGCTGCGTAAGTGCGGTCGATGTCTGGAACGAATGAAGAAGTCCAGTCCATTTCGCCGTTAACAATCTTACCTAGGAACTGGTCATTGTTCGCGATTTGAGGAACACGCAGACAGTCAACGTCTAGGTTCGCTGCATCCCAGTAGTTCGGGTTTTCACACTGGATGTACAGTTGAGGAGTGAAAGTGTCGATCACTGTGAATGGGCCAGAACCTACTGGGTTTTCGTTAGTGAATGTTGATGGATCTTTCACTTTGCTCCATACGTGCTTAGGTACAACTGGTACTTTAGCAATTTCGTAAGGAACGTTTGAGTTTGCTTCGCTTAGACGGAACTTAACTTGGTAATCGTTAACTTTCTCTACGCCAGTTACCCAAGAGTTGATACCAGATTGGTCTAGTTCTGGCTTCTCTTTAACTAGGTTGAAAGAGTAAACAACGTCATCAGCGGTAAACGCTTCGCCGTCAGACCATTTTACGCCTTTACGGATATCGAAAGTTACGCTCATTAGGTCGTCAGACATTTGGAAGTTTTCTGCTAGACGGAATACTGGCGTGTTGCCGTGCATTTCGTTGAAAACAACTAGTGGCTCGTAGATAAAGTCAGTAGTTGTGTGCAGGTTTGTTGCACCCAAGAAAGGGTTAAAGTTACGAACAAAAGTTGTAAACTCTTTAGGGTGGATAGTCAGTTCACTGCGCTCAGCGGCTGTAGCTACTGATGCAAAACCTGTAGTAGCCGTTGCAATAATTGCTGTTGCTAGTGCTGTTTTTTTAATATTGGCAAGCATAGCTGTTCCTTACTATTTGCTTTCATTTCACTAATGGAATTGAATGTCATCAATTGATAAACACTCTCCAAGGCCCACCTCTTCGCTCCACATTAAATTTGTTTCGCTCTAAGAGTGGCCTGTAGGCCTTAGGCAGGAGTAAGAAAACACCTTATCCACAAAATAATCAAACTCGATTCCCGTTAAAAACGTTAAAAACCGCACCAACTCCGTCATAAACGTCATTTTGTTCGTTTTTAAGCCTGATAAGGCTAAAAATTAAACGTTGATATGCGTCGCAGTTTATATCCACTTAAACTTTGTGTGTTAGTGTTTACTTACTCTTAATCTCTTTTAAATTAATGGCTTTGTGGGCTTGTAATGCTTTGGCGATCTGGCTCACACACGATTTTTTTGTTAATTAACTAGGTGAAATTTAATCTGCCGTTCTGTTGTGATTGACTTCGCAATCTCCATCAAATGTTGGCCTAATTTCCCTTGCTGAGTAAAAAATAGAGGTTTTTAACAGCAAAATTTGGCTGCTAATTATGCTTTTTTTATGAGGGAAATGAAGTGTTTTTAGAGGACTTGAGGGTAATAAATTACGTTTGTAATTATCCAGAAAGTAGCCGCTCAAATTCGTACGTAGAGGGTGTCTAGAATGGCTTTTTTGATAGCTTGCTTCCAACTCTACTTGAACTGATAAAAGATGAGCTAAGTGGGACATTGAGAATAACTGAGTAGGTATAGATTAGAGCTTGAGTGGTCGTCTTGCTATCTAAGTCATAAAGCGTGAGTTTTGTTAGAACATATAAAAAAGCCCCGCTAAATGCGGGGCTGTCATTTGTGTGTTGTGCAGCTAGCTTGTTAAAAGTCTCTGCATTTTGTCGCGCTGAGCTTCAATGTATGCTCGTTCTGGGCTCTGTTCTTTACAGTGCTCCAAGATAAACTCAATCGAGCTTAATACCGTTCTCCAACGTGGTGTTTTAGGTAATGTCTCGATACGCATGTATTTATCTAGGGTACGAGTCTGCAAGGTGCTGCGGTCTAGGTAAACGCGCCACAAGCCACTTTGCTCAGCAAACGCAAACTTGGTTTCTCCGGTAACAGATTCCCAGTATTCCAATGCATGGGTCATGGTATCGACAAGAACCTCACGCAACAGCTCTTGTTTATCTTTCTTGTTACCCAAAGCTTTATCTGCCAAGCGTGTAAACTCTCCACCAAGCTCTTTTAGCTTCTGAAGTTGGTCTTTGTCGCCATCGAATGCGTAGCATGAAAGCACTTCAACAGCCGTCTCTAGGTTGTGGATACGAGCAGCGTTAGCACCGCCGCCGACATTAAAGATGTACATCACATCCAAACCAGAGCCTTCTGGAAGTTTTAGAATGTCGGCTTCGATGTTTTGGCGAATATCTTCAATGTAGATATCAATCTTGCCACAGTAGTGAGGCTGCTTAACCGTCAGGAATTTAGGTGCGATCAATTCGTCTGCTGAAGAGCGCTTCAACTGTTCTAAGCTGCGTTTAAACAGCTTACAGGCCGCTTCATTAGCAAAGCGAATGCGTTGGTCTTCACGAAGACAAATAATAGCTTCTGGTGCAGATTCTAGC
This sequence comes from Vibrio owensii CAIM 1854 = LMG 25443, assembly GCF_000817815.1. Lineage (GTDB taxonomy): Bacteria > Pseudomonadota > Gammaproteobacteria > Enterobacterales > Vibrionaceae > Vibrio > Vibrio owensii. The sequence goes on along the minus strand of NZ_JPRD01000003.1, from coordinate 143,812 downwards.
TGCTCTAGTAATCGCCCTTGGGTCTCCAACAAGCTCGCTTCGACTTCTGCACGTTGGCGCAGTTCCGACTCTAATAACTTGTTTTCGATGTGTCGCATTTCCGCTTTACTTGCCGTTAGGTGCGCCTGAATACGTGCCGCTAGCTCTTGTTTGTTGAATGGTTTTGTCAGGTAATCATTCGCGCCCGCTTCAAAGCCTCTCACTCGGTCCTCTGTTTGGCTTAATGCGGTCAGCATGATGATTGGTAGCTCTGCATGATCGTAAGTTTCACGAAGCTCGCTACACACTTGGTATCCACTCATCCCCGGCATCATGATGTCCAATAAAAGCAGTTCTGGCTTTTCTTGTTCAATCAACGCCAGCGTTTCTGGACCATCAGAAATTGTACGAACGCGATAGCCTTCCAACCTTAGGAAGCTTTCTAGAACGCGCAGGTTAACTGGTTCATCATCGGCAACGTAAAGCAATGGACCGTCTGGGTTCTCTGGCAGAGACAAGTCATCGTTGTTCTCAAAATTTGCTTCAGGGATTTGGAAGTGCCCGCGAGCAGCTAGGCTTTGTGTCGCTTGGATCTCTTCTTCACTTGCTAGCGGCAGGGTAAAGCTGAATGTGGTGCCTACCATAGGTTGGCTGCTCACATACAATGACCCGCCCATCAGCTCAATAAGTTGACGGCTGATTGATAGACCCAATCCCGCACCTTGACGGTAGTGACTCGCGTCTTGACCTGCTTGAATCAGAGGTTCGAAGATATGTTCTAGATGCTCTGCTGGGATGCCTTGACCTGTATCCACGACTTGCACTCGAACTTGATCGTCAACAACCATTGCTGAAATGACGATCTTACCTTCAGAGGTGTACTTGATGGCATTACCGATCAAATTGTACAGCACTTGTTCTAAGCGCTGAGGATCCGCTGAGACAGCTTTCAAATCTGCAGGCACTTGGTTAATGATGCGGATAGTCTTGTTACCCAATAGGTGACCGGAAAGCTCTAATACTAAGCGTGTGGCACTTGCTAAACTCACTGCTGACTTTTGGATATCCATGCTGCCATAGCGCATCTTGTGGTAATCCAATAAGTCATCAACGAGATTCGCTAGGCGTTGACCACTCTTGATGATGATGTCCAATTGATATTTCTGGCTAGCCGGAATAGCCCCATTTGCGCCAGATACCAAGGTTTCTGCAATACCAACCATGCCGTGTAATGGCGTGCGAAGTTCATGGGAGGTTGTCGCAAGGAACTCATCTTTCAGCTTATCAGCCAGCTGTAATTCTTCGTTTTGCTTTTGGATCAGCTTGATGTTGCTTTCTAACTCTTCATTTTGCTGCTTGATGGTTTGAATCTTTTCACGAATAGAGCGTTGCATACGCTCAAAGCTGATCGCAAGACGCCCAATCTCGTCTTTTCGTTCGGTGTTAAAGGTCGTTTCATCCAAATCGCCTGCAGACACTTTCTCTGCTGCCCAAGTCAGTTTTAGCAGTGGTGAAGTGATGAAGTTCGATAAGTAATGTGAGGCGATAACTACCAATACGATCGCAATTAACATCGCAATCACAAACAGTTTTTCAAGCTGGTGGACACGCGCAAAGGCTTCTTTTTCAGGAAGTTGCACGACTAGCGCCCAAGTTAGGCCACGAGTTTCAATTGGCGTAAACGCCGCAATCATCTCTTCACCTAAGCGGTTACTGTAAGTACCTACTTCAGTGTCACCGGCCAACGCTTTATCCACGATTTCTAAGCTGTTTTGGATATCTTCTTGTTTGGTATTGATGGTTCTAGGTTTGTGGTCACTACCAACGAGCAAGGTTTCAATGGATGAATCACGGTTAATTTCCGCAATAAGCTTGGTAATACCGTTATTTGGCAAACGGAACATTGCGTAACTGTGGAGGTAGCCTTGCTGAACAATAGGCGCACCTAACCAAGCAACTTGCTTTCCGTTTTCGATATCAAAGTCAGACACGACCACTGGGGTGTAATCTTCATTGACTTTTCGGCGTGCACTGACGTCTTCTGATAAACGTTTAAAGGTACGACCTAACGCCGTCTCTTTATAGCGACCGGTTAGTAGGTTTGTGCCGTAGTTGTCATCTTTATTGATGGAGTACGTGACATTGCCGTCAATGTCGACCAACAAAATATCATTGAAATCAGAACGTTTTAGCAGTTCTAAGTACGCCCAATGGTAGCGCTTGTGGAGTAGGCGGTAGCGTTCACTGCCAACATAGTTGGACGATTCCGGCAAAATCGACGTTTTGATTTGATCGCCACTGCCTTGGATGTAGCGATGCTGTGCGTTTTCTCTCGCTTCGTCAATATCGTGCCCTAAACGGCTAAATGCGTTGACCAAGCCGTAGAAGCGTCCGCCACTGGCATAGGCAAGTTCTGAACGTACGAAGCCCATCACTTCCGTTTCTTGCGCAGCGAAGTAGTCAATGATCTGCTGTTGCTTAGTATCACGAACAGAGAGTAGGTGCGATGTACTTTGCTCTTGGAGATCTTTACTGTGTGATTGCAGGAAGAAAATCGCAGTGATCGTCAGGGGCGTAATACTAAGAACCAAAAATGCGGTCATTAGCGTGCTTTGCAGGCGCTTAAATTTCTGCTTTTTGTAGAATTTAAACATGGATAAGATTACAACTCGTTAAAGGGCAGCGACCGATTGGTTGGCACTTGCCAAGGTTCTCGTTAAAAACGGGCAAGAAGTTAAATTCGATAGAATTAACAAAATTAACGAGTTTTTTTTCTTTGACAAGAAAGTTGATTGCAAAGCGTGGGTAGCGACGCAGTTTTTCTTTGAGTTGTGTAAAATTCAGCAATGGATTGCGCAGGAATTCACCTGCGCAAGGAAGTGCTACGATTTTTTAGCGTAGTAGATAGAGAATTTATTGGTCTTATTTAGCGTCTCGCAATTATTGAATGCTTTCTCAATAATTGGCGGATACTGCAAGAAACTGTTCGCCACAATGACCATTTCACCGTTGGCCGTCATATACTTTGGTGCTTGACCTAGCAGAGTTTCTGCTGCGTTGTAGTTTGTGTCTAAGCCACTGTGGAATGGTGGGTTACTGACAATAAAACGGTAGTCTTTAGCCGTGTCTGTGTAGATATCTGAGGCAAAAACACGACCTGATAACCCATTCGCTTTGAGTGTTGCTTGGCTAGAGGTAATGGCATAAGCGTTAATATCACACATCTCAATCGCAATCTCTGGGTTTGCTTGAGCCATAAATGCACCCAGCACACCAGCACCACAACCAAAGTCCAGTACCTTGCCTGAAAGTTTCGGTAAGGTTTCCAGCAGAAGACGACTGCCTAGGTCAAACTCACCATGGCTGAATACGCCAGGTAGACTCTTAACGGTAAGTGATTGTTCACCTAGTGTAATTTCGTAAGATTTAAACCAGTCGGCTTGATTGAAAGGCTTTGGCTGGTTAAGGCAAGTTCCCCAGTAAAATGAACAGCGACGAGCGGTGTCGTACTTCTTTACGGGACCATAGTCTTTGAACATCTTCTCGATGCTTTTAACACCTGAACGGTTTTCACCAACCACAACGATTTCTGTATTGATGCCTAGCTTAGCCATCAACATCGCTAGCAGATATTCCGCTTCAGCTTTAGCTTTTGGCCAGTATAAAAGGACCATGTCTGCTTGTGTTTCAACGTCAAACTCAGATCCAAAATGACTTTTCACTTTGTCAGAGGTTTGAATTTGGCGGTAGTAGCTGTAGTTGGAAGTAAACACTTCTACAGATTCGCAATGCTCCACTAACTCTAGCGGGAACAAGTCTTCAACTTCTCCTGCGACTAGAACGTGTTTTCCGTTGAAATACTCAAGTTGGCGCTGAGCAATTTGGCTAGGTGCGATGTAAGCAGACATAAATTAGGTTCATCAGAAATAATTAGGGGCAGATTTTCGCACAATCTGCCCCAAGCTTGAAGTGCTTAAGCGATGACTAGCTGTTGTCTTGTTGGTTGAGGAAGTCTTTGAACTCTTCTTCGTAGATATTAAACAGCACCATGGTCACGGCAAAGATCAATGGACCGTAGATAAGGCCAATCAAACCAAACAGATGCAGACCACCCAGCAACGAGAAAAAGATCATAAGGGTGTTCATGCCGGCGCTACCTTGCATTAGCAGCGGACGCAACAGGTTATCAATAGAGCCAACCACGACCACGCTCCACACCGTTAGGAAAATGGCCCAAGTGGTATCACCAGTTAGGAACAAGTAAGCGGCTGCCGGGATCCAAATTAACGCAGTACCAACGACCGGAATGAAAGATGCGAAGCCCATCATGGTGCCCCAGAACAGGCCAGGGAAGCCTGCAAGCCACATACCGATACCACCAGCAAAGCCTTGAGCAATCGCGGTTAAGAATGACCCCATTACAGCGGATTTCGAGACTTGTTCAATCTCGGTCAGAATTTTGTCTTCTTGGCTGCGTGAGAGGGGCAGAATATGACGCATTGCTGAAATGATCTTGTCGTGGTCACGTAACAGGAAGAACAAAACGAACAACATTAGGAAAAAATCCATTAGGAAGTTCGTTGCATCACCCAGGATTTTTGCGCTTATAGCTACAAGGTTTGAACCAAATGATGTTGCGAATTGCCCGATCTTTTCTGCGATGGCTTGTGGTTCGATTTTGTCGAAAGGTAAGTACTCATTAACCAACGCTAAACCTTTGACTACCCAAGGATGTTGGAAAATATCTTGGATGCCACCATTGGTTACCCACTTGTAGGTATTTTGCGAAAATACCGAACCTTGCTGCACGATAGCGGCAAAAACAAATAGTAATGGAATCACGATAATAAAGGTTAAAACCACACAAGAGAGCAGTGAGACCAAGTTTTTGTGATTAGGTAGTTTTCGTTCAAACCATTCATGTATTGGGAACATGAGCAGTGAAATGATAAACGCCATGACGATCGAGTTGATGTAAGGTTCGACCAACAAATAGCAGGCAAAAGCAGCGGCGAGCAGTGCAACAACTAGCACTCGATGACTCGACGTGATTTTTACATTATTCGGCATGTGATTAATCCAAATTACGGAATATTTACGTTTACGCCTTATACCACAGCGCAAAATCTTTATTACTTTGCACCGACGATTCTTTCAAGCTTATGACATAGCTGAATTGGGAAGGTGCAGTTGACCTTGTTATAATGACCACAAATCAGGTGGTTATCAATCAAGAGATGGAAAAATGGGTTGTTGTAACAGCGATAAGAAATGCCAGAGCGAAAAGAAGGCCAGACGCATTCCTTGGTTTGGGATTGTTCTTGGGATTCTTGCCATCTTAGTCATCTTTAATTGGCAAGCATAATTCAAATAATAAAAAAGGACCTCGAAGGTCCTTTTTTTGGAATTTATGTTCTGGTAAGGAACGCTTATTTTGATTCTTCTGCCAGAATTGCGAAACAACGATCCGCAGCTTCTAGTGTTGCGTCGATTTCTTTTGAACCGTGAGCAAGAGAAGTAAAGCTTGCTTCGAATGCTGATGGTGCAAGGTATACACCGTGTTTTAGCATTAGGTGGAAGAAACGCTTAAAGCGCTCGACATCGCACTTAGTCACGTCTTCGTAGCACGTTACGGTTTCTTGGTCAGTGAAGAAGAAACCAAACATGCCACCCACTTGGTTTACTACCATTGGGATGCCGTGTTTTTCAGCAAGAGCTTTGAAGCCTTCAGCAAGTTGTTTGGTTTTTGCAGCAAGACGTTTCTCGTTACCTTCTTCTTTTAGCAGGTTCAAACATGCAAAGCCTGCCGCCATTGCTACTGGGTTACCGGAAAGTGTGCCCGCTTGGTATACAGGACCTGTTGGCGCAACATATTGCATGACTTCTTTACGACCACCAAAAGCACCCACTGGCATACCGCCACCGATCACTTTACCTAGTGTCGTTAGATCTGGTTTGATGTTGTAGTGTGCTTGCGCGCCACCTAGAGCTACACGGAAGCCTGTCATTACTTCATCAAAAATCAGTAGAGCACCTTCTTGGTCACAGATTTCGCGTAGACCTTCGTGGAAGCCTTCTACTGGAGGGATACAGTTCATGTTGCCCGCTACTGGCTCAACGATGATACATGCGATTTCGCCTTTGTTTGCGGCGAATAGTTCACGTACTGAATCTAAGTCGTTGAATGTTGCCGTTAGTGTGTGCTTCGCAAAATCGGCAGGAACGCCAGGAGAACTTGGTTGACCTAGAGTTAGTGCACCTGAACCTGCTTTTACTAGCAAGCTGTCTGCGTGACCATGGTAACAGCCTTCGAACTTCATGATCTTGTCACGACCAGTAAAGCCACGAGCAAGACGGATAGCACTCATTGTTGCTTCCGTACCAGAACTTACCATGCGGATTTGTTCCATAGATGGCACTAGCTCAGATACAAGCTCGGCCATGGCAATTTCCATTTCAGTTGGCGCACCGAAACTTAGACCGCGTTGTGCAGCATCGATAACTGCTTCACGGATAACTGCGTGGTTGTGACCTAGAATCATAGGACCCCAAGAGCCAACGTAATCAATGTACGCTTTACCATCGGCATCAAAAATCAGGGCACCGTCTGCTCGTTCGATAAATAGCGGAGAACCGCCAACGCCGTTGAATGCACGAACTGGTGAGTTCACACCGCCAGGAATGGTTTGCTGAGCCTTTTGATATAGCTCTGATGATTTGGTCATGGGGTTATCCTCTTTTGATTGCTCGGACCAAGTGGAGCGCATTGTACCTAGCTAATCTCAAGTTAGAAACGTTTTGGGTAATTTATGTGTTGTCTGGCGGTGGAATCTTACATATCAGCATCTGATCTAAAGAATCGTCGGTGAATACTTGAACGAGTTGGTCAGGTATTGGATAATCGCTCTAATTAGCACAAATTTGACGTCTCGCTACAGGCTTGACGCATTACACGAGTGAGAGAGGTCTTCGTGAGCGAAGTAAACGTACCATTGTCTTTTTCTGATGCAGCAGCATCACGCGTTAAAGCGCTGATTGCGGAAGAAGAAAACCCAGCACTGAAGTTACGCGTATACATTACTGGCGGCGGCTGTAGCGGTTTCCAATATGGCTTCACATTTGATGAGAGCGTAAATGAAGGTGATACTACGATCGAAAACAGTGGCGTAACACTGGTTGTAGACCCAATGAGCCTGCAATACTTAATCGGTGGCGTGGTTGATTACACAGAAGGTTTAGAAGGAGCTCGCTTCTTCGTTAATAACCCAAATGCGACGACAACCTGTGGTTGTGGTGCATCATTCAGTGTGTAATTAATACGACAACAGGCAGCCAATCGGCTGCCTGAGTTTTACGTAGCAGGAAGTCACGTAAACGCCCCCTCGCTTTCATGATGAAGTGGGGGTAAAAATAAAAAGGACTTTATATGTCTGGAACTTCTTTCGGACGTCGTTTTGTCGAACGTCCATGGCTAGTCTCTCTAACGCTTGTTATCGCTTTGGCTGCTTGGCTCGCAATGGGTCAACTTAATGCACAAGACGAATCGGTCTCTTCTCCATCCTCTCAATCAGATGATACGCCTGTCGCAAAGGTGATGTTCAACTCTTTTGAAGCACAACCAACCAGTAAAACGATTGAACTTTACGGTCGAACTGCGCCGAATCGGCAAGCTCGTTTAGGGGCAGAAGTCGCAGGTAAGATTGTGAGCTTGAACGTGCAAAAAGGACAAAGTGTTAAACAAGGGCAGGTGATTGCCAACATTGATGAGCGCGATCTAGATATTCAACTTAAACGCGCCAAAGCAATGCTGCGTGTAAAAGAAAAAGAATTTAAAGCCGCAGAATCTTTGAAGAATAGAGGGTTGCAAGGTGAAGTTGCTTTTGCCACTGCTCAAGCGGCACTTGTCGATGCCCGAGCAAACTTAAGCAATGTTGAAACTGCACTTAAAAATACCAAAGTAAGAGCCCCTTTTGACGGCATTCTGGACCATCGATTCGTTGAAGTGGGAGATTTCGTTGGCGTCGGCGACCCAATAGCCACTGTAATTGACTTAGAGAAGTTAGTCATTGAAGCGGATGTGAGTGAACGTCATATTCAGTATTTAAAACAAGGTCAGCAAGCCGATGTTAGAACCATTGATAACATCCATCATCAAGGCACCATTCGTTATATTGGGCGCGTATCTTCAACTTCGACCAATACATTCCCTATAGAAATCGAGATTGATAATCGAGAGAGTGCGATGCCTGCGGGTGTCAGTGCTGAAGTGGTACTGTCGCTAAGTGAAGTTCTGGCAGTGAAAGTGACCGCAGCCATGTTGGCGTTAGATGAAGAAGGCAATCTTGGTATCAAAACGCTTCGTGATCAGCATGTTCACTTTGTGCCTATCCAACTGGTCAAAGCTGAGAAAGACGGTGTCTGGTTATCCGGCTTAGGAGACCAAGTTGACATCATTGTGCTTGGACAAGGCTTTGCACGTGATGGTGATTTAGTGATGGCGACAAAAGTCGACGATGCCATTGAAGCTGCGAACCAGCAATAAGGAGGCAATATGTTTGCTTTGATTGATGCTGCGTTATCGCGTGCACGTACCATGCTTACATTGTTGGTGATGATTTTGATTGCCGGAGTGATCACCTACATTACGATTCCGAAAGAGTCGAGCCCCGACATTACCATCCCTATTATCTATGTTTCGGTTAGTCACCAAGGTATTTCCCCGACCGATGCGGAGCGCTTATTGGTTCGTCCGATAGAGCAAGAGCTTCGTTCAATAGAAGGCGTTAAGGAGATGACCGCGATTGCTTCAGAGGGACATGCGTCGGTTACTCTAGAGTTCAGTGTCGGCGTTGACTTAGCTGAAGCTATGGCTGATGTTCGTGATGCGGTGGATCTTGCTAAACCTAAATTGCCTGAAGACAGTGATGAGCCAACAGTTAACGAAGTAACATTCGCATCTGAAGAGCCTGTCCTCACTCTGGTTCTGTATGGCACAGCCCCTGAGCGTACAACAGTACAAATCGCACGAGCTTTACGTGATAAGTTAGAAAGCTATCGTCAGGTATTGGAAGTCGATATTGCGGGGGATCGCGAAGATATCGTTGAGACCGTGGTCGATCCGTTATTGATGGAAAGTTACGGTTTGGATCAAGCCGATATCTACAACTTGATTGCTTTAAACAACCGAGTGGTTGCTGCTGGCTTTGTCGATACTGGTTATGGTCGCTTCTCGGTTAAAGTCCCTTCCGTATTTGATTCGTTAAAAGATGTATTAGAGCTGCCGATCAAGGTAAATGGCAAAGAGGTGATCACTTTTGGTGATGTCGCGACAGTGCGCCGAGCCTTCCGTGACCCTGAAAGTTTTGCTCGGCTAGATGGTGAACCAGCGGTGGTGCTCAATGTGAAAAAGCGTGCCGGTGAAAACATCATAGAAACGGTTGATCTCGTTAAACAAGTTCTGATTGAAGCGCAAAAGCAGACTGGTTGGCCGAATAACCTGCAAGTTAAATACACTTGGGATCAGTCTGATGACGTTAAGCTGATGCTTAGCGATCTGCAAAACAACATTCTGTCTGCAATTATTCTGGTCGTTATTGTCATCATTGCCATTCTGGGTGTTCGAACGGCACTGTTAGTTGGTATTTCTATTCCGGGCTCTTTCTTAACTGGCTTATTGGTGTTGTCGGTTTTTGGTTTGACCGTCAACATCGTGGTGCTATTCGCACTGATTATGGCTGTAGGCATGTTAGTCGATGGTGCCATTGTTGTTACGGAATTTGCTGATAGGCGGATGCAAGAGGGCACACCACGTAAAGAAGCATATAGGGATGCAGCAAAACGTATGGCATGGCCGATTACTGCTTCTACAGCAACCACTTTGGCAGCGTTTGCACCACTGCTATTTTGGCCGGATATTACTGGTGAGTTCATGAAATACTTACCATTAACTCTCATTGCAACCCTCAGTGCTTCGCTAATGATGGCATTACTTTTCGTCCCTGTGATTGGTGGAATCATTGGTAAGCCTCAAGTCGTCGATGCACAGCGTCAGCAAGAGATGGTTGACCTGCATAATGGTGAATTTGATAAAGCGACAGGCATTACCAAGCTTTATTACCAAACCCTGTCTATCGCGATCCGACATCCATTGAAAGTGTTACTCAGCGCAATTTTGCTCGCGGGTGGTGTTGGCTTTACTTACAACAAAGCTGGCTTAGGTGCGGAGTTCTTTCCTGAAGTGGATCCCGCCTTCTTTACGGTCAAAGTTCGTTCTTATGGTGATTTGTCGATCAATGAGAAAGACATCGTAATGAAAGAAATTGAGAAAGTAATGCTAGGGCATGATGAGTTTGAAAGCGTCTACACACGTACTGGTTCCGATTCAAATGATGGTGATGAGATTGGTCAAATTCAGATCACGCCGGTGGATTGGCAATATCGCCGTAAAGTCAAAGATATTATTGAGGAACTTAAGCAAACCACCAATCAATTCTCCGGTGTTGAGTTGGAATACAAATTCCCCGATGCAGGACCACCAGTTGAGCATGATCTCGTGATTGAAATGTCGGCGCAAAACTCAAGTATCGATCAATTGGACAGTGCCGCCAAAATGGTTCGTTACTGGGCTGATCGTAACCCTGCGTTAACTAACTTAAGTGATACAACGAATAAAGAAGGAATTGATTGGCAGATTGATATCCGCAGAGACGATGCTTCTCGCTTTGCGGCCGATGCAACGTTGGTTGGAAACACCGTTCAGTTTGTTACCAACGGTTTGAAGATTGGTGATTATCTTCCGGATGATGCCGATGAAGACGTCGATATCTTAGTACGTTATCCGCAAGATAAGCGTGATATTGGGCGTTTTGATCAGCTAAGAGTGAAAACGGCTGCGGGCTTAGTACCGATTACTAACTTTGCTCAAATTAAACCGGATCATAAGCAGGATACGATTCGCCGAGTTGATGGGCGCCGAGTGGTAAATATCAAAGCGGATATGGTTGAGGGGTATAACCTCGCACTGGAGCTACCAAAGATAACGGCGGAAGTGGCGCAATTGGGTTTACCTGCTGGGATTGAGTTTAAAATTCGTGGGCAAAACGAAGAGCAAGAGAACTCTTCCGCTTTCTTGCAAAATGCTTTTATGGTTGCTCTTGGTGTGATGGCGCTCATTTTGATTACTCAGTTTAATAGCTTCTATCAAGCCTTTTTGATCCTAAGTGCAGTGCTTTTCTCTACGGTCGGTGTGTTTGCTGGATTGCTGATTTTCCAAAAGCCATTCGGCATTATTATGTCGGGCATTGGGGTGATCGCACTGGCCGGGATTGTTGTGAACAACAATATTGTATTGATAGATACTTACAATCAGATGCGTAAACGAGGGCTAGAAAAGTCAGAGGCAATTTTGCGTACCGGAGTACAGCGTCTGCGACCTGTATTGTTGACCACAGTAACGACGATACTTGGCTTGCTGCCAATGGTGCTAGAGATGAACATCGACTTAGTTAACCAGAAGATTGAATTTGGTGCACCGAGTACGCAGTGGTGGTCTCAATTAGCAACTGCAGTTGCAGGTGGGCTCGCATTTGCAACCGTGTTAACTCTAGTGCTTACTCCATGTTTATTGATGCTAGGTAGAGAGCACAATATTGACGAACCTGAACCTGAAACAAAAGAGGCAGCGTAAGCTGCCTCTTAGGTATTGTCGTGAATCACGACTTATTTATTTCATTGCGAGCAACTTACTGTAGCGTTCTAGTTTTGCCATGCTCACTTTTGCGTTCGCCATGAAGGTTTGTTTTGCTTTACCCGTTAAAGATTTTGACTGCGGAAGCTTAACTGTTCTAGCGTTCTTGTGTACGCCGTTTACCAAGAATTCGTAGTGCAAGTGAGGTCCCGTAACCCGCCCAGTGCCGCCGAGCGTACCAATGGTTTGTCCTTGTTTCACTCGCTGTCCTGTCTTAACCATGCGTTTAGTTAAATGCAGGTATTTGGTAATGTAAGTGTTGCTGTGTTTGATAAACACATAGTTGCCGTTGAACTTATTGTAGGCAGACTTTTGTACCACACCATCACCAGCAGCCCAGATCGGTGTGCCAACAGGCGCAGCGTAGTCGGTGCCTCGGTGAGGACGAACCTTACCAGTGACAGGGTGTAAACGACGAGGGTTGAAATTAGACGTTACGCGACGGAAGTCCAATGGCGCACGCAAAAAGGCTTTCTTCATGGCTCGACCATTTTCATCGTAATACTTGCCGCTCTTTTCATCCAAAATTGCAGTAAAGGTATCACCTTGGTTCTTAAACACTGCAGCAATAATTTTTCCTCGCCCAATGACTTCACCTTCGACGACTTCTTCTTGGTAAAGCACACGGAAAGTATCGTTTTTACGAATATCCAATGCAAAGTCGATGTCCCAGCCAAAGATGCCTGCTAATTCCATGATTTGGTTCGCATTCAAGCCTGATGAGATGCCTGCATTCCAGAAGTTGGATTTGATGGTCGCTTCTGCGTAGTTGAATTGGTAATCGACTTCTTTCTTATCAACTTCAGAAACGTATTTGCTGCCTTGCAGTTTTATACGGAAAGTTTCGAAGGCATTGAGTGTACGTTTAAGTTGAATAAAGTCGTTGTTTTCATCAAAGCCAAACTGGAGTCTGTCGCCAGGACGAAGTCGAGTGAGTTGTTGTTTGATTTCTTTATCGGAAGTAATCAGTTCATGCAAAAGGCGAGGAGATAGACCAACGCGCTGAAACAGAACCGCAGCACTCTCACCATTTTTGACTTTATACGTTTCCCAGCGCAAAACAGAAGGGAGGTTAGAAGAAGTGCTGCGCTCGGGTGATTCTACGGAAATTGGTACCGAATAATGCTCACCAACTTTGAGTCGGCTTTGCTGCGGATCGAGGTCTTGCGGATCGGGTAAGAAAAACAGCGCGACAATGATAAGTGCACTAAAAAAACCGATCAGTACTTTGTGCAAGAGTGGTAGTCGGACAAAAATCGAATGCATGAGGTACTTGATTACTAAATTAAACGTAAAAATTGACAACTACCTAGTCTAACGTGTTTCAAAATGCATCGCTATTCAAGTAAGATGTTCAGCTATTATATTTTTGCCAAATCTGTGGGAGTGAACAAGAATGGCGAGCATTGAAGCTGCATTAGCCGAGATTAAGCGCGGTGTTGAAGAGCTGATTCCAGAAGAAGAGCTGATCGCAAAACTAAAAGAAGGTCGTCCTCTACGTATTAAATTGGGCGCCGATCCAACAGCACCTGACATTCACCTAGGCCATACGGTTATTTTCAATAAGCTTCGCTTGTTCCAAGAACTAGGTCATGAAGTGACGTTCCTAATCGGTGACTTCACTGCGATGGTTGGTGACCCAACAGGTAAGAACACAACTCGTCCACCACTAAGTCGTGAAGACGTTCTACGCAACGCTGAAACGTACAAAGAGCAAGTGTTCAAAATTCTAGATCCAGCTAAGACAAAAATTCAGTTCAACTCTGAGTGGCTATCTGAGCTTGGCGCAGAAGGCATGATTCGTCTTGCTGCGAACCAAACTGTTGCTCGTATGCTAGAACGTGACGACTTTAAAAAGCGTTACGCTGGTGGTCAACCAATCGCTATCCACGAGTTCATGTACCCGCTACTTCAAGGTTGGGACTCAGTAGCAATGGAAACGGACGTTGAACTTGGTGGTACTGACCAAAAATTCAACCTGCTAATGGGGCGTGAGCTGCAAAAATCTCACGGTCAAAAACCTCAAGTTGTACTGATGATGCCTCTTCTAGTTGGTCTAGATGGCGAGAAGAAGATGTCTAAATCTTCAGGCAACTACATTGGTATCAGTGAAGCGCCAAGCGAAATGTTTGGTAAGATCATGTCTATCTCTGACGATCTAATGTGGAGCTACTACGAGCTACTGTCTTTCCGTCCATTGGAAGAAATTGCACAGTTCAAAGCTGACGTAGAAGCAGGCAAGAACCCTCGTGATATCAAAGTACTGCTAGCAAAAGAAATCATTGCACGCTTCCACAGTGAAGCAGATGCAGATGCGGCAGAGCAAGAGTTCGTTAACCGTTTCGCGAAAAATCAAATTCCTGATGAAATGCCAGAGTTTGATTTTGAGACTGGCACGCCAGTAGCAAATCTATTGAAAGAAGCGGGTCTATGTGCTTCAACTTCTGAAGCTATGCGCATGGTTAAGCAAGGCGCAGCTAAGATCGAAGGCGAGAAAGTTGCTGATGCGAAGTTTGTTCCTGAAGCAGGCACTTACGTATTCCAAGTAGGTAAACGTAAATTCGCACGTATTACTATTAAGTAATCAATAACTGTTCAAAATGAAAGCGCCTTATAGGCGCTTTTTTTGTATTAAAATTTGGTGAATACACGCGAGATTGACTGTAAAAATGGTCGAACTTTGTTACTATATGCGCGCTGCTACGTGAGCAGCTTTATCGGAGATTTACATGAACAATACCGACCATCCTCCCAGTTGTTGGGTGAGTAAGATTAAGGGAGCGAAATAACCCGCTTCGGTATTGGCGATCTCCGCCTTACCTGAGTGGTGAGGCATCTTTTCTAATTTTTCCTTCTTGTTATTTCCCTTCATAAATTCTGAATAGACAGTGCTTTGGCATTGATGTTTTCGCGCGTCCTGCATTTGTATTTATACAAGTCGGGTGTGTAGAAAGCTTTTTGCGTGCGTTGTCGATGGTCGTTACCAATGCCAATCGGGAGATTCGCCATGACGGTAATGAACAACACTTTTATTGAAACAACACCAAACTTCTCTGAAGTGGAGATTGGTGCCGCTCGTAATGCTTTTTTGCAATACGAACAAGAGCAACAATTGCACCTACTAACGATCATGCCTATTGACGAGGCGGTTGGTATTTTGCAGCACTGCTCGGTTGGCTATGTAAATAGCCTTATCGCTCAACTTGAACAAGCTGGATATGATAAACGTGCTCGTCACTATGCTCACCAATTAGGTTTGCATATGTCGGAAGTCGATACACCAGATGGCTACTTATCGACTAGTGTGTTGGAACATGTGAAGCAGCGTATTGGTTGGATCATTGCTCTTGCCCTTTTAGGGATAGTGTCGGGTTTGATCATTGCTCAGTATGAGGACACTTTAAGTCAACTTGTATTGCTTGCCGTGTATATGCCCGTAATCGCTGCTGCTGGTGGTAATACCGGAACTCAGGCTGCGACCTTAGTCATTCGCGCTCTCGCAACGGGTGAGCTTAAGAAGCGCCAATGGTTGGAAGTGCTATGGAAAGAAAGCCGTGTCGCTCTTTTTATCGCACTAGCAATTGCTGTCGTTATGGTTGGTCGCATCATGCTATTTAGTGGCGGGCAATCTACAGGTGGCTTTGCGCTTGAGGATATCGCGTTGGCGATTGCCGTTGCGTTGTTTATTCAGGTGACCATTTCAACCACGCTAGGCGGATTACTGCCTATTATTGCTCGAGCTTGTAAACTGGACCCTGCCGTATTGGTGAGCCCAGTCTTAGCATCGATTGTCGATATCTCAGGGATGTGGATCTACTTTACTGTGGTGAACTACTTCTTAGGCATTGCCTGACTAAAGCTCACAATATCTTGGTAGAACAATGTCTCAAACTGAGTAATAGGGGCGACAACAGGTTTGTTATCGTCCCTTTTTTCTGGGAAATAGTCCGAGACAAACTGAACAAAGACCGTGTTTGGTTTACCATTCTTATCCAACCCATACCCAGCCATGTTGTAGGTTCCGTAAAGTGAACCGCTCTTCGCAATCAACTGCCCTTTAATTGGCGCCTTACGCATACTTTTGCGGTATTGCAAGGTCCCAGACTCACCAGACTTAGGCATGATTGCGATCAGGTTAAGCTCTTTCTCATGCTGCCAAATGTAACGCAAAATAGCCGCCATCGAAGTAGCTGAAATTCGGTTGTTGCGTGATAAGCCAGAGCCGTCTTCTAATCTTGCATTACGAATATCGACACCTGTATTGGCAAAGATGATCTGTTTGATGGCTTCTGTGCCATTAGTAAAACTTCCCGGTTGAACAAAAAACTTTGCGCCAAGTGTTTTAGTCAGCGTGTCAGCAATCAAGTTGTCTGAGCGTTTTAGCATCTGATCCAATAGTTGCGGCAACGGTTTAGATTTGTGTACAGCAAGCAATTTACGCTGTTTTTCTGGAGCTTTACCAATTCGGACATTCCCTTTTAATGAAATGCCGACTTGTTTAAGGAGTTTTTGCACTTTTTGGCTAGTGTAGCGTTCAGGATCTTGCACGGCGAATTTAAGAGGAAGGGGCTTGTCGCCACGGTCGACCAGACAGCCAGTTAGTTCATATTTGTTATCTGGGTTAGCAATAAGGTCTAAATCACAGTGACGGCTCTTCTGAACGCTTCTAGAGACGGTTTTTACACTGGTGCTGACATTAATTGGTTGATGTTCAGGGACATAAACTCGCGTTGAACCGTTTTTCTTGGTGTAAATGGAAGCTTGAACACAGTTGTCATTTAGAGTGATTGCGGACGCTGGCGCACTATAACAAACCCCCAAAATATCCCATGGCCAGCCTACAGCGCGGTTGTACCCAGTAAAGGCGCTATTATCTAACCAAAGATCGCCTTTAATTTGGCTTAGTCCATTTTTCTTTGCTCGCGTCAGCATCGTTTTTAGGTCTTGAGTGAGCAGTGTTGGGTCGCCAGAGAAAGTAAGTACAGCATCTGAGCTCGAGCTTTCTAATGTGGTGCGAAATGCGAAGCTATTCCCTAGTTCGAGCTTTGCCGCTAAAGCTGTGACCACTTTTAAGGTGCTGGCTGGTGGGAAATACTGATCGGTTGGGTGAATACCAGTTAGCTCGCTTTGGTCGTTGAGCTTTTCAGCAATCAAGCTGACACGAGAACCTTCTGGCAAAACCTCTTGATGAGGATAAGCCATTGATGTGAGTGGGGCGAGACTAGAAAAAAGTAATAAAGACCAAGGTAAGCGCATAGTGACAGTTCGTGAGGTTAGTTATGCAATTGAGTATATACCGAAAAATCGCAGAATTCTGGATATAAAAAATGCCCGCATAGTGCGAGCATTTTATCTTCAAGTCTTAAGACTTAATTAGAAGTCGTAACGTAGACCTAGAGCTAGCTCGTCTTCTGCATCAGCTTTAGTAGCTTTGTAGTTAGAAGCAGTAGTTGAGCCCATTGAATCGCCAGCATCAATTAGGTTGAAGTTGTACGATACGTAGCCACGGAAGTTAGGCTTGAAGTAGTAAGACGCGTCTACAGCGAAGTTGTTTGTTGAAGTTTCGCCGTCAGTTTCTGCGTTGTTGTACGTAGAAGTGAACACAGTTTGACCTAGAGTGTAAGCCCCCGCTAGTTCGTAACCTGTGTAATCTACAGTGTTCTTGAATGTTGCTTCTTTTTCACCGTCAGTGAATACACCAGCGAAGTATAGGTCGCTCATAGTGTAAGAAGCAGCAAGCATGTATTCGTTCGCGTCAGCTTGGTCTGCGTAACCAGCACCTAGGTCAAGACCAGTGTCGCCTAGAGTGTAGATTGCAGATAGAGAGTAGCCATCTTCGCCGTTGTCAGTGTACTCGCCGTTCACTTCTTCACGGTCAGCAAAACGGTAGCTAGCTTTAACAGCTAGGTTTTCGAATTGGCCTTTGTAAGAGAACATGTTGTCAGAACGGTCAGCTGCAGCTAGTTTGTCAGCAGCAGAGTTACCGTGGTAAGCCATGATATCTGTGAAGTCAGTAATAACGCCTAGCGCACCGTCGTTTTTACCGTAAGTCATTTCACCGAAAGCACCGCCTAGACCAGCGTATGCGTAACGAGTGTCTAGATTGCTGTTGCCGTCTACGCCGCCGTTTTCAGCTGTAGTGAACTCACCTTCCCAGAAACCAACACCGTATAGGTTGTCGTTGATTGCTTGAGTACCAAGGAAGTTTAGACGGATACGAGAGTTGTCCGCTACGTCGCCATCTTTCATAGATAGACGTGCTTCAGCACGGCCGCCCATTTCTAGAGAAGTGCCGTCTTGGTTGTAAAGCTCAGCTGCGTTAACGCCAGTTGCCATAGCTGCTGCAGATACAGAAAGAGCAATTAGAGTCTTTTTCATCTTATTTGTCCTAGTTAGCTGTCCATAATCATTGTTTTATGGGGGAGAGGTTATCTCTCACAAGTTGTTGTTGTGCGTATAGTTTCACTCGTGAGAATCGCCCACATTCGAAAAAGCTATGACGTAACAACTTGCCGAACATGTTTTACTGCTAAAGTTTCCTTATGAGTTAGTAAAATGATATAAATTCAACTAATGAACGGTGTTCAATTGTGTGGTTGCTTGTCTCAAGTGGTTGTATTTTAACGGTTTGTGTCAGCATGACATTAGCCTGACATTGATTTGTTTTTATCTTTCTTGAGGTTTTTTATGTAATGAACAGTGTTGTTTTTCAATAAATTGCGATGATGGTTAAATCTAAAAACAATTGATGGCGCGTTATTAACCACACAACTAGGCAGCAAAATCGAATTAAGGTGATTTCATACCCTAGTTTGTTTAAACTAATCAAAACAGAATCTTTGAACGTACTACCCAGTCACCATGATTGGGTGGGCTTTTTTTGTCCAAAGACACCTTTGGCCTTGAGGTTATATAATGGAAAAAGTTCCAATGACACTGCGTGGCGAACAATTGCTACGTACTGAGCTAGATCGTCTACTAAAGCTTCGCCCACAAATTTCAGAAGCAATCGCAGAAGCGCGTGAACTAGGCGACTTGAAGGAAAACGCAGAATACCACGCAGCTCGTGAAGAGCAGGGTATCTGTGAAGCACAAATCCGTGATATTGAATACAAGCTATCTGTAGCTCAAGTCATTGACGTAACAACGATGGACAACACTGGTAAAGTGATTTTTGGTTCAACGGTTACTCTAATTGACTGTGATACAGAAGAAGAGAAAACGTACCAAATCGTTGGTGACGATGAAGCAGATATCAAAGCCGGTCGCATTTCAATCAGTTCTCCAATCGCACGTGGTTTGATCGGTAAGATGGAAGGTGACGAAGTCGTTATTCAAACCCCAGGCGGTGCGAAAGACTTCGAAATCGATAGCGTTGAGTATATCTAATTAAAACCAGTCTGTTTTAATTAGGCTTAAATAGTAGATGCAAAAAAGGTCGCCCATGGCGACCTTTTCTTCTTCCTCTGCGCAAGTAGGGATTACTTACGTGGGATTTCGATTTTACGCTCTTCAGACTGGCGGTATAGCACAAGTACTTTACCAATTGTCTGAACTTTTTCAGCGCCCGTCTCACGTACGATAGCGTCGATGATCAGCTGTTTTGTCTCACGGTCTTCTGATGCAACTTTAATTTTGATCAGTTCGTGGTGGTCAAGAGCGATTTCAATTTCTGCTAGCACGGCTTCTGTAAGTCCATTTGCGCCCATTAGCACAACAGGTTTTAAACTGTGAGCCAGGCCTTTTAGGTGCTGCTTTTGTTTGGTGCTTAGGTTCATTACGCGGCCAATTTTCTTTAAAATAAGGGTTGAAAAAAGCTATTTTAACGCCATCTATTGCTGAAGACTATAATTTATTGAGTAATAGGTTGAGCCTATTAGAACAATAGCTCCTAATTACGCCTTGTTGGGATTAAAATGAGTAAACAAAAACATTCGGCTAGTTCTGGTCGTTGGTTGAAAGAACACTTTGATGATAAATACGCAAACGAAGCTCGTAAAAAAGGCTACCGTTCTCGTGCTTACTTCAAAATCGAAGAGATCCAAACGAAAGATAAATTGTTGAAATCTGGGATGACTGTCGTCGATTTAGGTGCAGCTCCAGGTGGATGGTCTCAATATGCTGCTAAGATAATAGGTGAAGAAGGTCAAATCATTGCATGTGACTTATTGCCTATGGATCCAATCGCTGGTGTAAGCTTCCTGCAAGGTGACTTTCGTGACGAGGCGGTTTTAGATGCTCTATTAGAAAGAATCCAACCTTCGATGGTTGACGTAGTAATGTCTGATATGGCTCCTAACATCGCTGGTAATAACTCTGTAGATCAGCCACGAGCTATGTATTTAGTTGAATTGGCTTTAGATATGTGTCGACAAGTTCTAGCACCTAATGGTAGCTTTGTCGTAAAGGTTTTCCAGGGTGAAGGCTTCGATCAATTCGTGAAAGAAGTCCGAGACATGTTTAAAGTCGTAAAAATCAGAAAACCAGACTCATCGCGAGCTCGCTCCCGAGAAGTCTTCGTTGTAGCCACTGGTTACAAAGGTTAACTATTTCGCTCGTTTAGAGCATGGTTAACACTATAGCTACAGGAAATGAACTGTAGTACCCTACCTTTAATTACAATTAGTTATCGAGAGGCTGACACCTTGAGTGACATGGCAAAAAATTTAATTCTGTGGCTTGTTATCGCTGTCGTATTGATGTCGGTATTCCAGAGCTTTGGCCCTGGAGAGAGCAATGGCAGAACCGTGGATTACACCACGTTTGTACAGGAAGTTGGCCAAGGCCAGATTCAAGAAGCAACTTTTAAAGACGGTGAGATTAGCTTTGTTCGTCGCGGCGGCGGTGCCAAAATGGTTACTTACATGCCTGTGTATGACCAAAAGCTTCTAGATGACCTAATTAATCAAAACGTGAAAGTGCAAGGTACGCCTCCTGAGGAGCAAAGCTTACTAGGCACTATTTTCATTTCTTGGTTCCCAATGATCTTACTGATTGGTGTATGGATTTTCTTCATGCGTCAGATGCAAGGCGGCGGCGGTAAAGGCGCTATGTCTTTCGGTAAGAGCAAAGCTCGTATGATGAGCGAAGAGCAGATCAAGACAACTTTTGCGGACGTTGCAGGCTGTGACGAAGCAAAAGAAGACGTAAAAGAATTGGTGGACTACCTGCGTGATCCAAGCCGCTTCCAAAAACTGGGTGGTAAGATTCCAACAGGTGTTTTAATGGTTGGTCCTCCTGGTACTGGTAAAACGCTACTAGCGAAAGCTATTGCTGGTGAAGCAAAAGTACCATTCTTTACTATCTCAGGTTCTGACTTCGTAGAAATGTTCGTAGGTGTTGGTGCTTCTCGTGTACGTGACATGTTTGAACAAGCGAAGAAAGCGGCACCTTGTATCATCTTCATCGATGAGATCGATGCGGTTGGTCGTCAACGTGGTGCAGGTGTTGGTGGTGGTCACGATGAACGTGAACAAACACTAAACCAAATGCTTGTAGAGATGGATGGTTTTGAAGGTAACGAAGGTATCATTGTTATCGCTGCGACTAACCGTCCTGACGTACTTGACCCTGCGCTGTTGCGTCCTGGCCGTTTTGACCGTCAAGTCGTTGTTGGTCTTCCAGACGTACGTGGTCGTGAGCAAATTCTTAAAGTACACATGCGCAAAGTGCCTCTAGCGGGTGATGTAGAGCCGTCTCTAATCGCACGTGGTACTCCAGGCTTCTCTGGTGCTGACTTAGCAAACTTAGTTAACGAAGCTGCTCTATTTGCTGCACGCGGCAACAAGCGCAACGTTTCTATGGTTGAGTTTGAACTGGCTAAAGACAAGATCATGATGGGTGCAGAGCGCCGTTCAATGGTGATGTCTGAGGAAGTGAAAGAATCAACAGCATACCACGAAGCGGGGCACGCAATTGTTGGTCGCTTGGTTCCTGAACACGATCCAGTTTACAAAGTGTCTATCATTCCACGTGGTCGTGCGTTGGGTGTGACTATGTACCTACCTGAGCAAGACCGTGTGAGTATGTCTCGCCAACACCTAGAATCAATGGTTTCTAGCTTGTACGGTGGCCGTCTAGCGGAAGAGCTGATCTACGGCGCTGACAAAGTATCGACAGGTGCATCGAACGATATCGAACGTGCAACAGACATCGCTCGTAAGATGGTTACGCAGTGGGGCTTCTCTGAGAAACTTGGTCCGCTACTGTATGCGGAAGAAGAAGGTGAAGTGTTCCTAGGACGTAGTGTGACTCAGACTAAACACATGTCTGATGACACAGCGAAGCTAATCGATGATGAAGTTCGTAAGATCATCGACCGTAACTACGACCGTGCGAAACAAATCTTGCAAGACAACATGGATATCATGCATGCGATGAAAGATGCGCTAATGAAGTATGAAACCATTGATGCTGGCCAGATTGATGACCTGATGGAGCGTAAGACGGACATTCGTGAGCCTGCTGGTTGGGGTGACAAACCTGCAAACAAACCAGAAGACAACGATAAGCCTCAAGCGAAACCTGAAGTAAAAGCTGAAGAGAAATCAGAAGAGGCTACAAAACCAGTAGAGCAACCTGCTTCTCAAGAAGCGACTTCAAGCGAAGCGCCAGAAAAGAAAGACTCTGAATAAAGAGTAGCCTTTGATAATAAACCCCGAGTTAAGCTCGGGGTTTTTGTATATGTTGTGATTATTAAAGCTATGATTATTAAAGCTATGATTATTAAAGCAAACAACAAATCTCTCGACCTTTCTCGCCCTCACGTCATGGCGATTCTCAATGTAACCCCTGACTCCTTCTCCGATGGCGGTAAGTTCAACTCTCTCGATCTTGCGCTTGCCCAGGCTGAGAAAATGATTGCTGCTGGCGTCAGTATTATCGATATCGGTGGCGAGTCGACGCGTCCCGGCGCCCCAGATGTTGAGCTAGAGGAAGAACTACAACGTGTCATTCCAGTTATCAAAGCCATTCGCGAAAAATACGATGTTTGGATTTCTGTCGACACCAGTAAAGCTGAAGTGATGCGTCAAGCGGTTGCTGCTGGTGCTGACCTCATTAACGATGTTCGCGCGCTTCAAGAGCCGGGGGCTCTGGAAGTGGCAGCACAAGCAAACCTACCAATTTGCTTGATGCACATGAAAGGTCAACCTAGAACGATGCAGGCAAATCCACAGTATGATGATCTGATGGAAGATGTCTCAGAATTTCTCAAAGAACGCATTGCTGCTTGTGAAGCGGTGGGTATTGATAAGTCTCAACTTATCCTAGACCCAGGTTTTGGCTTTGGCAAAACCATAGAACACAATTATCATATGCTCGCTCATCTCGATAAGTTCCATGTATTCGGTTTACCAATGCTTGCTGGTATGTCGCGTAAGTCAATGATCTTTAAGTTGTTGGATAAACCCGCAGCGGAATGTACTAATGCAAGCGTGGTCTGTGCGACTATCGCTGCAATGAAAGGTGCGCAGATCATTCGAGTTCATGACTTTGAAGAAACCATTGAAGCAATGAAGGTGGTTGAGATGACGAACAAAAATATCAAAAAGAATTAAGGAAAGTTTTATGTCTGATAAAAGACGTTATTTTGGTACTGACGGTGTGCGCGGTAAAGTTGGTCAATACCCGATTACTCCGGATTTCGTACTAAAGCTTGGCTGGGCTGCTGGTCGTGTACTAGCAAAACAAGGCACTAAGAAAGTTATCATCGGTAAAGATACGCGTATCTCTGGCTACATGCTTGAATCTGCTCTTGAAGCCGGTCTTGCAGCAGCTGGTCTGAAAGCTACCTTTACGGGGCCAATGCCAACCCCTGCGGTTGCTTACCTAACGCAAACCTTCCGTGCGGAAGCGGGTATCGTTATTTCAGCGTCTCATAACCCTTACTACGACAACGGTATTAAGTTCTTCTCATCTGAAGGTACTAAGCTTCCGGATGATATCGAGCTTGCTATTGAAGCTGAGCTAGACAAAGACATCGAATGTGTTGAATCTGCTGAACTAGGTAAAGCGACTCGTCTAAATGATGCAGCAGGTCGTTACATCGAATTTTGTAAGAGCACTTTCCCTTCTGAGTTGAGCCTTGCAAACCTAAAAATTGTTGTTGACTGTGCACACGGTGCGACTTACCACATCGCTCCTAACGTATTCAAAGAGTTAGGCGCAGAAGTTATCGCAATGGGTGTTGAGCCAAACGGCACTAACATTAACGCTGAAGTGGGTGCGACTGACGTTCGTGCATTACAAAAGCGTGTGGCAGAAGAGCAAGCTCATCTTGGCCTAGCGTTCGATGGTGATGGTGACCGTATCATCATGGTTGACCATCTAGGTAACAAGATTGATGGTGACCAAATCGCTTACATCATCGCACGTGACGCACTGCGTCGTGGTGAACTAAAAGGTGGTGTTGTTGGTACGCTAATGACCAACCTAGGCATGGAAAATGGCTTAAAGCAATTGGGTATTCCATTTGTACGTGCTGCTGTAGGTGACCGCTACGTAATGGAACAGCTACTTGCGAAAGGCTGGAAAATTGGTGCGGAAAACTCAGGTCACGTTATCTTGCTAGACAAAGTCACTACAGGTGATGCTATTGTTGCTGCGTTGCAAGTTCTTGCTTCTGTAGTTGGCAGTGATATGACACTACACGACTTGTCTCAAGGGATGACGCTTTACCCACAAGTGCTAGAAAACGTACGCTTTGCTGGTGAAAGCAACCCACTTGAAGCCCAAGCTGTACTAGACTCAGTAGCAGCGGTTGAAGCTGAGCTTGGTGACAAAGGTCGCGTACTGCTTCGCAAATCAGGTACTGAGCCTTTGCTCCGAGTTATGGTTGAGGGTGAAGATGCTGAACTTGTTCAAAGCTCTGCGCTTAAAATTGCAGATGCAGTAAAAGCAAGTTGTTAATCATTGCGTTAACCTATTTTGCGAGAGAAAAGGGCATCTTTTGCCCTTTTTTTGAGCGCTTAATGCGTTAGCACTGACTTTTTGCTAATTTTCCCTTGTCAGCGTTACTGGCTTTCGCTAGTATTGCTCCGCCTCCCGTTAGGAGGTCGCTAGCCTTGTTCATAAATAAACATCATTGTTTTTGAACGGCGCTGGCTCAACAATTTGGAACATAGGTGGAAAAAAATGTTTTCAGTTCTACTTGTGATTTACCTGTTGGCGGCGCTTGGTGTGATTGGCCTTGTGTTGATTCAACAAGGTAAAGGCGCAGATATGGGAGCCTCGTTCGGTGCAGGTGCTTCAAACACAGTGTTTGGTGCAAGCGGCTCAGGTAATTTCTTAACCCGAACAACTGCTATTTTAGCAACCGTATTTTTTATCATTAGCTTGTTACTTGGTCGTATGTCTACGCACAAGACTGAGTCACAATGGGTAGACCCAACACTAGGTCAGCCAGTTGTAGAACAAGTTAAAGATGCAGCAAGTGAAGTTCCAGCACCAGCAGGTGATGAGATTCCACAATAAGCTGTAAAGGTTTATGTAGCCGAGATGGTGAAATTGGTAGACACGCTAGCATGAGGTGCTAGTGCCTTTGGTGTGAGGGTTCGAGTCCCTCTCTCGGCACCATGAATTTACAAACTTGTAAATCACTTAGTTGAGCGTATAATGCTCAGCAAGTCGGACGCGGGGTGGAGCAGCTTGGTAGCTCGTCGGGCTCATAACCCGAAGGTCGTCGGTTCAAATCCGGCCCCCGCAACCAATCTCTTCTTTCATTGGAAAGAATGATTCGATTGGCAAGTTTGCACAGTGCTAACCACACTGTGAGTTAAGAAAAGCAAATTTTTGGCTATTCTTAATGTATCAGGGTCCAGCAGCATAAAACCCCGACTTTCGGGGTTTTTTGTTATCTGAGTTTTTGTAATTTAACTCGGATCACTGCTTGGTTTTTTGATTGGGCTCTGAGCCCTTTTTTTGTTTCTGGAGTGGTTCAAATGACTGGTTTAGAAAGACAACTTACTGAAATGCTTGAAGCTCCAGTAGAGGCATCAGGCTATGAGTTGGTTGGATTAGAATTTATTCGTGCGGGTGCGCACTCAACGTTACGTATCTACATCGACCACGAAAATGGCATCAATGTAGACGCTTGTGCAGAAGTAAGCCATCAGGTTAGCGCAGTACTAGACGTTGAAGATCCAATTTCTGTTGCTTACAGCCTAGAAGTTTCTTCTCCAGGCTTAGAAAGACCACTTTTCAAAGCAGCACATTACGAGCAATTTATTGGTCACGAGGTCAGCATCGTTTTGAAAATGGCTGTTGCAAACCGTCGTAAGTGGGCAGGTATTATCCACAGCGTAGATGGTGAGACAATTGCAGTTACTGTTGATGGGCAACAAGAAGAGTTTGCTCTAAGTAACATTTCAAAAGCTAACCTGATCCCTAAATTTTAGTTCCCTAAAAAATTTGAAGCTTAGAGGCTAAATACAATGAGTAAAGAAATTTTAGCGGTAGCAGAAGCGGTATCGAACGAAAAAGCGGTACCTCGTGAGCGTATCTTTGAAGCTCTTGAGATTGCTCTAGCAACTTCTACAAAGAAAAAATACGAAATCGAAATCGATGTACGTGTCGCTATCGACCGTAAAACGGGTGAGTTTGAAACTTTCCGCCGTTGGTTGGTTGTAGAAGATGTAGAAAACCCAACAAAAGAAATCTCTCTAGAAGCTGCACAGTATGAAGATGCAGACATTCAACTAGGTGATTTCGTAGAAGACGATATCCCATCGGTTACATTTGACCGTATTACGACTCAAACTGCTAAGCAAGTTATCGTACAAAAAGTACGTGAAGCTGAGCGTGCACAAATCGTAGAACAGTTTATCGACAACGAAGGTGACCTAATCACTGGTGTTGTTAAGAAAGTAAACCGTGAAACAGTTGTAATGGATCTAGGTAACAACGCAGAAGCGGTAATCCTACGTGATGACCAACTTCCTCGTGAAAACTTCCGTCCAGGTGACCGTGTTCGTGGTCTTCTGTACAAAGTTGCTCCAGAAGCGCGTGGTTTCCAACTGTTCATTACACGTTCTAAGCCAGAAATGCTGGCAGAACTATTCCGTGTAGAAGTACCAGAAATCGCTGAAGAAATCATCGAGCTTAAAGGTGCTGCACGTGATCCAGGTTCTCGCGCTAAGATCGCTGTTAAAACAAATGACAAACGTATCGACCCTGTAGGTGCGTGTGTTGGTATGCGTGGTGCACGTGTACAAGCAGTATCTGGTGAGCTTGGTGGTGAGCGTATCGATATCGTTCTTTGGGACGATAACCCAGCTCAATTCGTTATCAACGCAATGGCGCCAGCTGACGTTGCTTCTATCATCGTTGATGAAGATGCACACTCTATGGACATCGCAGTTGAAGCTGACAACCTAGCGCAAGCTATCGGTCGTAACGGTCAAAACGTACGTCTAGCGTCTCAACTAACTGGTTGGGAACTGAACGTAATGACTGTGGCAGATCTTCAGAAGAAACACGCTGAAGAGTCTCAAGCGTCTATCGAAAACTTCATGAAGTACCTAGACATTGAAGAAGACTTCGCTCAACTACTTGTTGAAGAAGGTTTCTCAACGCTAGAAGAAATCGCATACGTTCCAGTTAACGAACTGCTAGACGTAGACGGCCTAAACGAAGAGCTTGTTGAAGAACTTCGTAGCCGTGCGAAAGACGCACTAACTACAATTGCCCTAGCGCAAGAAGAGTCTTTTGAAGGTCTAGAGCCTGCTGAAGACCTACTAGGCCTTGAAGGTCTAGAGCGTGAGATGGCATTCAAGTTGGCAGCAAAAGGTGTAGCAACACTAGAAGATCTAGCCGACCAAGGTATCGACGATTTAGAAGGTATTGAAGGCCTAACAGAAGAACGCGCAGGTGAGCTTATCATGGCTGCACGTAACATCTGTTGGTTCGGCGAAGAAGCATAATATCAGCAAGGAGGAAGCGGCATGACACAATTAACAGTTAAAGCTCTGAGTGAAGAGATTGGTACTCCAGTCGACCGCTTAATGGAACAACTTGCTGACGCTGGCATGAACAAAGCGAGTTCTGACCATGTATCGGATGAAGAGAAGCAAAAGCTTCTCTCTCACCTGAAGAAAGAGCACGGCGATAAGTCGGGCGAATCTGAACCTACTAGACTGACGCTTCAACGTAAGACTCGTAGCACGCTAAGTGTTGCAGCAGGTGGCGGCAAAAGTAAGGATGTTCAAGTAGAAGTGCGTAAGAAGCGCACATATGTGAAGCGCAGCACTATCGAAGACGACGCAAAACGTGAGGCTGAGGAAGCAGCAAAGCGTGAAGCTGAAGAGCTTGCGAAGCGTGAGGCAGAAGAACAAGCCGAACGTGAAGCTGCAGAGAAAGCACAGCGCGAAGCCGATGAGAAAGCGAAACGTGAAGCGGATGCAAAACGTGAAGCTGAAGAAAAGGCAAAACGCGCACAAGCTGAAAAGGCTAAGAAAGACATGAATGCAAAAAATGCGGATGCTAATACGCAAGCGAAGAAAGAAGCTGACGAGCTAAAGCGTCGTCAGGAAGAAGAAGCCCAACGTAAAGCTGAGCAAGAAGCCGCGAAGCTTGTTGAAGAAGCTCGTAAACTTGCAGAAGAGAACGAAGCTCGTTGGTCTGAAGAAGAGTCTAAGAAGAAAGAACTTGAAAACTCTGACTACCACGTAACCACTTCTCGTTACGCTCGTGAAGCTGAAGATGCAGCTGACCGTAAAGAAGAAGGCGGTGCTCGTCGTAAGAAGAAGAAGCCAGCAAAAGAAGAGCAATCACGCGGTGGTCGTAACCAACGTGGTGGCAAAGGCCGTAACAAAGGCAAACTTGCTAAGCCTACTTCAATGCAACACGGTTTCGATAAGTCTGCGACTGTAGCAAAACAAGACGTAGTAATCGGTGAAACAATCGTTCTTTCTGAACTTGCTAACAAGATGTCGGTTAAAGCGACAGAAGTTATCAAAGTAATGATGAAGATGGGCGCTATGGCGACTATCAACCAAGTGATCGACCAAGAAACAGCACAGCTTGTTGCTGAAGAAATGGGTCACAAGGTAGTTCTTCGTAAAGAGAATGAACTGGAAGAAGCAGTACTATCTGATCGTGATACAAACGCAGAAGCAGTACCACGTGCTCCAGTTGTAACTATCATGGGTCACGTTGACCACGGTAAAACGTCAACACTTGACTACATCCGTCGTACACACGTTGCTTCAGGCGAAGCGGGTGGTATTACACAGCACATCGGTGCTTACCACGTTGAAACTGACAACGGCATGATCACGTTCCTTGATACTCCTGGACACGCAGCGTTTACTGCAATGCGTGCTCGTGGTGCTCAAGCGACAGATATCGTTGTTCTTGTAGTTGCAGCAGACGATGGTGTAATGCCACAAACAGTTGAAGCGATCCAGCACGCGAAAGCGGCAGGCGTTCCTCTAATTGTTGCTGTGAACAAGATCGATAAAGAAGACGCGAACCCAGACAACGTTAAGAATGAGCTAGCTCAATACGACGTAATCCCTGAGGAATGGGGCGGTGAGAACATGTTCGTTCACATCTCTGCTAAACAGGGTACAAACATCGATGGTCTTCTAGAAGCAATCCTTCTTCAGTCTGAAGTTCTTGAACTTACAGCTGTAGCTGAAGGCATGGCATCTGGTGTTGTTGTTGAATCTCGCCTAGATAAAGGTCGCGGTCCAGTTGCAACAGTACTTGTTCAATCAGGTACGCTAAACAAAGGCGACATCGTTCTTTGTGGCCAAGAATACGGTCGTGTTCGTGCAATGCGTGACGAACTAGGTCAAGAAATCACAGAAGCTGGTCCATCTATCCCTGTAGAGATCCTAGGTCTTTCAGGCGTACCATCTTCAGGTGACGAAGCAACAGTAGTACGTGACGAGCGTAAAGCGCGTGAAGTAGCAAACTACCGTGCTGGTAAGTTCCGTGAAGTGAAACTTGCTCGTCAGCAGAAATCTAAACTAGAGAACATGTTCTCTAACATGACTGCTGGTGAAGTTGCTGAACTAAACGTAGTACTGAAAGCTGACGTACAAGGCTCTGTAGAAGCAATCGCAGACTCTCTACTGAAACTATCTACTGACGAAGTTAAAGTGAACATCGTTGGTTCTGGTGTTGGTGGTATTACTGAGACTGACGCAGTTCTTGCAGAAGCTTCAAACGCAATCATCCTTGGCTTTAACGTACGTGCGGATGCATCTGCTCGCCGTGCAATTGAAGCAGCAAGCGTTGACCTACGTTACTACTCAATCATTTACCAATTGATTGACGAAGTTAAACAAGCAATGGGCGGTATGCTTGCTCCAGAATTCAAGCAAGAAATCATTGGTCTTGCTGAAGTACGTGACGTATTTAAGTCACCAAAACTGGGCGCAATCGCTGGTTGTATGGTTACTGAAGGTCTAATTAAGCGTAACAACCCAATCCGCGTTCTACGCGACAACGTTGTTATCTACGAAGGTGAGCTAGAATCACTTCGTCGCTTTAAAGATGACGTTCAAGAAGTTAAGAATGGCTACGAGTGTGGTATCGGCGTTAAGAACTACAACGACGTTCGCGTTGGCGACCAGATCGAAGTATTCGAAATCGTTGAAATCAAACGTACTCTAGACTAATTGACTAATTGACTAAAATTACTAAACGTCTGAAAGACAAATAGTAATTGGTTGTTGAATACACCATGGGGGGCTGGCTTGACCATCCCCCCATTCTTTCTATTTAAGAGAATGAATATGTCAAAAGAATTTAGCCGCACGCAGCGCGTATCACAGCAGCTGCAAAAAGAACTTGCGATGATCCTTCAACGTGAAGTTCGTGACTCTCGCCTAGGCATGGTTACGATTTCTGATGTAGAAGTATCACGCGATCTTGCTTACGCAAAAGTATTCGTTACTTTCCTATGTGTGGGTGAGCAAACGCCAGAATCATGCCTAGCAGCACTACGTGAGCACGAAGTGCACATCCGTATGATGCTTGGTAAGCGTATTCGCCTACGTCTAACGCCTGAAATTCGTTTCTACTACGACAACACACTAGTAGAAGGTATGCGTATGTCGAACCTAGTTTCTGAAGTTGTTAACGAAGATAAACGTAAACAGCAAGATTCAGGTCGCGAAGAAGATCAGGCAGGGGAAGAGTAATGGCTCGTCGTCGTAAAGGTCGTCCAATTAATGGCGTTATCTTGTTGGATAAACCAACAGGTATTTCTTCAAATGATGCACTGCAAAAAGTAAAACGTATTTTCTTTGCTGAAAAAGCGGGTCATACGGGTGCATTGGACCCACTAGCGACGGGCATGTTGCCAATCTGCTTAGGCGAAGCGACCAAGTTCTCTCAGTTCTTGTTGGATTCAGACAAGCGCTACCGCGTAATCGCAAAGTTGGGTGAGCGTACTGATACGTCTGACTCTGATGGCGAAGTGGTAGAGACGCGTCCAGTTGACGTGAACCTTGAGAAGTTAGAAGCGTGCATCGACACGTTCCGTGGTGAATCAGACCAAGTACCTTCAATGTTCTCTGCATTGAAATACCAAGGTAAGCCATTGTACGAGTACGCTCGTAAAGGCATTGAAGTGCCACGTGAATCTCGCAAGATCACCGTATACGAAATCGTGCTTCACCGTTTTGAAGGTGACGAAGTTGAGATGGAAGTACACTGCTCGAAAGGTACCTACATCCGTACTATCGTTGATGACCTAGGTGAAATGCTTGGTTGTGGTGCACACGTGACCATGCTTCGTCGTACTGGTGTTGCAAAATATCCGTACGAAAAAATGGTAACGCTAGAGCAACTTAATGAGTTGCTAGAGCAAGCGCATCGTGATGAAGTAGCACCAAAAGAGTTGCTTGATCCACTGCTGTTGCCAATGGACACTGCCGTTGAAGATTTACCTGAGGTAAACCTAAATGCAGAGCTAACCAACTTGGTACAGCATGGTATGCCAGTACAAGTGTTTGGCGCGCCAGAAGGGACGCCAATTCGCATGACTTCTGGTGAAGATAAGCTGTTTATTGGCGTTGCTGAAGTAAACGATGATGGAAAAGTGGCACCAAAACGTTTGGTGGTTTTCCGCGACGAAGAGTAACTTCATCAAGCTCTAGAAAATACCGGCTGTCATGCCGGTATTTTTATATTGCGCGGGTGAGGAAACTTCCCTATAATTCGCGCTTCGCGTAGCGGCTGAATCAGAGATTGGCTGCTACAACTTTAAACTTACTCTTATTAGGAGAGAATTATGTCTCTGAATGCAGAAACTAAAGCAGCAATCGTTGCAGAATACGCACAAGGCGAAGGCGACACAGGTTCACCAGAAGTTCAAGTAGCTCTACTTACAGCTTCTATCAACCACCTACAAGGTCACTTCAAAGCACACAAAGGCGATCACCACAGCCGTCGTGGTCTTCTACGTATGGTTTCTCGTCGTCGTAAGCTTCTAGATTACCTAAAAGGTAAAAATCTAGCTCGCTACCAAGACCTAATCAAGCGTCTAGGCCTACGTCGCTAATCAGCGACTGCATAGCAGTTTGTCTAAAAGGGGCTTTATGCCCCTTTTTTGTTGCCCGTTACTTATTTTCACTGCTATAGCTTAGCCAAATCAAACTTATGCCGTTATACTACACGCGGCTAAATCTCGTTTTGAGATTTTCACAAAGACTCATTGCATTACAGTCAACCACGTCGACCAAAAGGTCGCGACTATTAAAAGCGAATTGCACATCATGTCAGTTTGTTTTCACTAGTCGCGATTCGTAATGTCTTGAGTATCAATCAATACTCTCTGAGCAAGTCCATCGATGCGCTTAGAAACAAGGAATAACAATGTTCGAAAAACCAGTTGTTAAAACGTTCCAGTACGGTAACCACACAGTTACTCTAGAAACTGGCGTTATCGCACGTCAAGCTACGGCAGCCGTTATGGTAACTATGGACGATACAGCAGTATTCGTTTCTGTAGTTGGTAAAAAAGAAGCAGTTGAAGGTCAAGACTTCTTCCCGCTAACAGTTAACTACCAAGAGCGTACTTACGCTGCAGGTAAAATCCCTGGTGGTTTCTTCAAGCGTGAAGGTCGTCCATCTGAAGGTGAAACGCTAACGGCTCGTCTAATTGACCGTCCAATCCGTCCACTTTTCCCAGATGCATTCAAAAACGAAGTACAAGTTATCGCAACGGTAGTATCTGTTAACCCAGATGTTCAACCTGATATCGTAACTATGATCGGTACTTCTGCGGCGCTAGCTATCTCTGGTATTCCGTTCAACGGTCCTATCGGTGCTGCACGTGTTGGTCACATCGACGGTCAACTAGTACTTAACCCAAGCAACACAGAGCTAGAAGCTTCTAAGCTAGACCTAGTTGTTGCGGGTACTGAATCTGCAGTACTAATGGTTGAGTCAGAAGCTGACAACCTAACTGAAGAAGAAATGCTATCAGCGGTTGTTTACGGCCACGACCAACAACAAACAGTGATCAACGCAATCAACGAGTTTGCTGCTGAAGTAGCGACTCCTGCTTGGGATTGGGTTGCTCCAGAAGAGAACACAGCGCTTGTAAACAAGATCGCTGAACTGGCTGAAGCTAAGCTTGTTGAAGCTTACCAAATCACTGAGAAGATGGCTCGTTACGACCGCATCCACGAGATTGCTGGTGAAGTAAACGAAGTGCTACTTGCTGAAGATCCAGAAGCGAACACAAAAGAAATCCACACTATCTTCCACGAGCTAGAGAAGACAGTTGTACGTCGCAGCATCATCGCTGGTAACCCACGTATCGACGGCCGTGAAAAAGACATGGTTCGTGCGCTAGACGTACGTACTGGTGTTCTTCCTCGTACACACGGTTCATCACTATTTACACGTGGTGAAACTCAGGCTCTAGTAACTGCGACTCTAGGTACGCAGCGTGATGCTCAAATCATCGACGAGCTAACAGGTGAGCGTAAAGATCACTTCCTACTACACTACAACTTCCCTCCATACTGTGTTGGTGAAACTGGTTTTGTAGGTTCTCCTAAGCGTCGTGAAATCGGTCACGGTAAACTGGCTAAACGCGGTATCGCAGCAGTAATGCCTTCTGTTGATGAATTCCCATACACAGTACGTGTTGTATCGGAAATCACTGAATCTAACGGTTCTTCTTCAATGGCTTCTGTATGTGGTACTTCTCTTGCTCTTATGGATGCAGGTGTGCCAATCAAGTCTTCTGTTGCGGGTATCGCAATGGGTCTTGTTAAAGAAGGCGACGACTTCGTTGTTCTTTCTGACATCCTTGGTGACGAAGACCACCTAGGTGACATGGACTTTAAAGTAGCGGGTACTAACACTGGTATCACAGCACTTCAAATGGACATCAAGATCGAAGGTATCACTAAAGAGATCATGCAAATTGCGCTTAACCAAGCTCAAGGTGCACGTAAGCACATCCTATCTGTAATGGATGAAGCTATCTCTGGTGCTCGTGAAGACATCTCTGAATTCGCTCCTCGCATTCACACAATGAAGATCAGCGCAGAGAAGATCAAAGACGTTATCGGTAAAGGTGGTGCAGTTATCCGTGCTCTAACTGAAGAGACTGGTACAACTATCGAAATCGAAGACGACGGTACTATCAAGATTGCAGCAACTGAAGGTGCAGCAGCGAAAGAAGCTATCCGCCGCATCGAAGAGATCACTGCTGAAGTTGAAGTAGGTCGTATCTACACTGGTAAGGTTGCACGTCTAGCTGACTTTGGTGCATTCGTAACGGTTCTTCCAGGTAAAGATGGTCTAGTACACATCTCTCAAATCGCTGAAAAACGCGTTGAGAAAGTGTCTGACTACCTAACTGAAGGTCAAGAAGTTCAAGTTAAAGTTCTTGAAATCGACCGCCAAGGCCGTGTACGTCTAAGTATGAAAGAAGCAGTAGAGAAGCCAGCAGAAGAAGCAAACGACGCTTCTGAAGCAAAAGGCGAGTAATCTAAGTTTCGACTTTTGGTCTTTTATTAGCTTAAGAGACTGAAAGCATGCTATAAAAGGGGAGCATTTTCGCTCCCCTTTTTTTTGGCCTGTTTCGACAAGTTTAGCCTCAAGCGAAGTTATATATCCTATAGTGCATAAAGAGAAACAGACCCAGAGCGGTCCAAACAGGAGTACTAATTAGTGAAATGGTTTCAAACCGCAAGTTTATGTGTCGCTATCGCGCTGACCGGTTGTGCTAATACCTCTCAACATTCGGCACAAAAGTGGATCTATCCTCCGATGGCGGTACCGCTACAGCCAAGCGTTCAGCAAGAAGTTCAGATTGCACGTCTTTCCCAGCTTTTACAGCGTCCAGACTTGAGCGATGAAGTTCGCGCTAAGATGCACTACGAGCGTGGTAACTACTACGACAGTGTGGGCCTGCGTGATTTGGCTCGTTTGGACTTTAATCAGTCTCTACAACTGAACCCTGCTCAACCAGATATCTTCAACCTATTAGGTGTTTACTTTACCCAAGTGGGTGAATTTGATGCCGCTTACGAAGCATTTGATTCAACACTTGAGCTCGCACCACAGAATTCATACGCAGAGCGTAACCGTGCGATTGCCCTGTATTACGGCGGTCGCATCGACCTTGCTCTGGAAGACATGACTAAGCATTATGAAGAAATGCCGAGTGACCCATTCCGCGCACTGTGGCTTTACATCATTGAAGCTGAACAAAACCCAGAGCAAGCAAAAGCGAACTTGGAGAAACGTTACCAACGCGATCGAAGCGAAGAGTGGGGCTGGGTTTTAGTTGCGATCATGCTGCGTGACGTGTCTGATGATGCTGCGCTTAAAGCCATCATGGATGGTACGCGTGAAAACTACCGTCTTGCTGAACGTTTAACAGAAACTTACTTCTACCTTGGTAAGCGTTACCAACTAGAGGGTGATATTGCTGATGCGATTTCGTTGTATAAGCTAGCAATCTCTTTCAACGTTTATGAATACGTAGAACACCGTTACTCTTTCTTGGAACTGGCGCAAATCTACGATCAGTTGCAGCAAGAACAACTTGCTAAGCTCAAAGCCGAGCAACAGCAACAAGAAGAAAAATAACCATGAGCCGCTCAACTAGAGCGGCTTTTTTGTGCTTGAAGAATTTGGTGAGCTTCTCTAAAATAGTTAGCCTTGCTAACTAAATGAGCAAAACACAATGGCACTAGAAAAAAGCCTGATTGAGTTAGAACGATTTTGTGCCAAAGCGTGGCGTGTTTATTCCAAGGAAGATCCGCTTTCACATTTGAGCTTTAATGAGTTCGATTACTTACGAGTGATTCAGCTTCATCCAGAAGGTGTGCGTATTACGGACTTAGCTGAAGAGCTGCAAGTCACCAAACCTTCGGCTTCAAATATGGTGGTTCGTTTGGAGAAAAAGGGGTTGGTTAGACGCATCGCTTGTAACGAAGATGCGCGTTCAAAGCGCGTTTTGCTAACGGAAGAAGTGATAGCAGAGATGTCCCTTGAACAGGTGGTATACAAGGATATTTCTGAACAACTCGTGCGTAAACTTGATAAGCAAGAAGCACAGCAACTGAAAGCGCTACTGGATAAAGCGCTCGGAAACTAAACATACATTTTATTCTTTTATCTATTTAGTTAGCTTTGCTAACTATTGGTGGTAGTTATGCAAAACTCTATATACAAACAGTTTTGGAAATACACAATTCCGACCGTCGCAGCCATGTTGGTCAACGGCTTATACCAAGTCGTGGATGGTATCTTTATTGGTCGTTATGTGGGGGCTGATGGATTAGCCGGGATCAACGTCGCGTGGCCGATCATTGGTTCGATACTTGGTATCGGTATGATGGTGGGCGTAGGTACGGGCGCACTCGCCTCTATCAAACAAGGTGAAAAAGACAGTGAAGGTGCTAAACGCATTCTCTCAACCGGTCTTTTGCTTTTGGTTGCTTTGATGCCTGTCGTAGCGACAACCTTGTTCTTCTTCGCTGATGATTTTATTCGTTGGCAAGGAGCAGAAGGACGAGTATACGAGCTTGGTTTGCAGTACCTGCACATCTTAAGCGTGGCGTGTGTGTTCTCGCTTGGTTCAATCGCCGTGCCGTTTTTGCTGCGTAACGACGATAGCCCGAACTTAGCCACCATCTTGATGGTGATTGGTGCCGTGATCAATATCGTGCTTGATTACCTGTTTATTGCTTGGCTTGGTTGGGAGCTTGAAGGTGCAGCGATTGCGACTGCGTTAGCACAGATGGTGGTCACCATTCTTGGTGTTGGTTACTTCTTTACTTCAAGAGCGAAGATGCGTTTGACTATCAGCGACCTTAAGATGCAATTTGATGTGATCCCTAAAATCGTCATGATCGGCACATCAAGCTTCTTTATGTATGCCTATGGCTCAATGATGGTCGCTCTGCACAACGCGCTGTTTGCCCAGTACGGTAGTGCGTTGTTGATTGGTGCTTACGCTATCTTGGGTTATATCGTGACGGTCTACTATTTGATCGCGGAAGGCATCGCTAATGGTATGCAGCCTTTAGTGAGCTATAACCATGGTGCACGTAATCAAGACAATATTCGTAAGCTGTTGAAGGTCGCAATGGGCACGTCAGTACTCGGTGGCGTCGCGTTTGTTATTTTGATGAACATTTTCCCGTACGAGTTTGTCTCGGTGTTCAACAATGCCGATCAAAACCTGATTGATGCGACGGTAGTGGGGATTCGCCTCCATATGTTTGCATTGTTCTTGGATGGTTTCTTAGTGGTTGCTGCGGCGTACTACCAATCGGTGAACAAAGGCAGCAAAGCGATGTTTGTGACCATTGGTAATATGGCAATTCAATTGCCGTTCTTGTTCATCATGCCGAAACTTCTAGGCGTAACGGGTATTTGGATTGCATTCCCACTGTCTAACATCGCCTTGAGTTTAGTGGTGATGACAATGTTGTGGCGTGATGTTAAGAAGCTAATGAACGAGAGTTCAGCAGAGCCAAGTATTCAAGCGTCTTAACGACGAAAAGATGTAAAAAAAGCGAGGTTAGTACCTCGCTTTTTTATTACTTTGAAACCGTAAGCAGGGATTAGATGTTCTTCACTTCTAGACCTGCAAGTTGGTGCCAGTAACCGTTACATTGGCGGTCTTGGATCTTGCCTGGGTTGGTGCCTTTCT
This sequence comes from Vibrio owensii CAIM 1854 = LMG 25443, assembly GCF_000817815.1. GTDB lineage: Bacteria > Pseudomonadota > Gammaproteobacteria > Enterobacterales > Vibrionaceae > Vibrio > Vibrio owensii. The sequence goes on along the minus strand of NZ_JPRD01000003.1, from coordinate 105,944 downwards.
CGTTTGAACGGAATTGGTCTAGCTCAGAGAAGGTACTAAGGCCTAGCGGGCTTAAACGAACCACATCAACCAGACCTTCCATACTTGGTAGATCGTTGATCAGGTTGTAGCAGTAACCAGACTGAGTTTGGATGCCGTTTAAGTTAAACACTTCTTGGCCTTCTTGGCTGCTTACTTGAATACCCGTTGGGTACTTAATACAGCAAGTTTCGCAGTCGTCTTTGGCTTTGTTTTCTGCACGAGCGGTAAAGCAGCGCGCCGAGTAAGCCAGCGGCAGATAACCGTGGCTGAAAACTTCCACTTCAAACTTATTGCGAATACCGAGTTCATCACATTGAACCAAGGTATTGCTGAGCCATTCACGAGACAGCTCTACAGGCATACACCAGCGGACCATGCCTTGTTTTAGGAACAAGTTAAGGCTGTGCGCGTTGTAAGTATTAACTGCAGGACCAACGACGAATGGCACTTTATGCTCAGAAGCCAGTTGAACCGCGGACACGTCGTTAGCTTCAATCGCGAAGTCACCGTTATCGATGTACTTTTTCATGATGTTCACTTCACTTGGCGCTTCTAATAGTGCCATCGTTGATAGCACGACTTGTTTGCCAGATGCAGACAGTTCTTTCGCAATATCAAACCAATGTGCAGGTTTCATTTCACGACGTTTTGAACACACGGTTTCACCTAGGTAGATGATGTCCGCAGAGCTTGATTTCGCTTGTTCATAAAACGCTTCAACATCTTGCTTTGGCCAGAAGTACAACAACGGACCAAGTGCGTATTTCATTGAGTTATCCATCTTAACCTCTACTGCCATTTACGGTGGTAAGCACCAAGTGTGGTTTGCGTACCTTCAGATACGTTTGCCAACGCTGCATCCCAAGCTGCTTCGACTTGGTAAGCTTCTGGGTTTGCTTGGTAGCGATCAATCGCAGCACGCCACGTGCGCGTTACTTGTTCTACGTAAGCAGGGCTACGTTGGCGACCTTCAATTTTTACGGAAGCCACATTTGCGGCAAACAGCTCAGGCAACATAGAGAGGGTGTTCAAACTGGTTGGTTCTTCCAGTGCATGGTAGCGTTTTTTCTCGCCTTCAATTTCAGCTTCGAAACGACCTTTACATAAGGTTGGGTAACCCGCGTTTTCTCCCGCGCTGTAGCGATCGATCAGGATATCGTTAAGACGAGATTCCAGACCATTTTCTGTTTCTTGCCAGCGAACGTATTTCGCCGGAGAACACGCGCCAACGGTGTTTGGTGATTCGCCAGTCATGTACGAAGACAGGTAGCAACGACCTTCTGACATGATGCACAGGCTACCAAAAGCAAAGACTTCCAGCTCTACATCGCTAGTGATGTTGCGAGAAAGCTGTTTTACCTGATGGATAGACAATACGCGAGGCAGTACAACGCGTTTTACGTTGAAGTTTTGCTTGTAGAAATCTACCGCTGCAACGTTGGTCGCTGATGCTTGCACAGAAAGGTGCAGTTCGAGTTCTGGGTATTTGCGAGCAGCGTACTCAAGTACCGCAATGTCAGCCACGATAAGCGCGTCCACACCCAAGGCTGCGGCATTGTCGACCGCATTTGTCCAACGCTCGAAACCATTTGGGTGGGCAAACGTGTTTAATGCAACGTGGATCTTTTTGTTGCGGTCATGAACGTATTGCACCGCTTTTTCAAGCTTCTTGCCGTTGAAGTTCAGACCAGCAAAGTGACGAGCGTTGGTATCGTCTTTAAAGCCGATGTATACGGCGTCTGCACCGCAATCAATCGCGGTTTTTAGCGCAGGCAAGTTACCCGCAGGACACAAGAGTTCCATATGCTCACAATCATAGAGAATAAAAAGGTGCCCGCATTTTATGAAGAATTATGAATAGCGAAATTGACCTAAGTTAGGTTTAGCTCAATAAAGTTGAGATTTACCCCTTGAGAGTAAGGGGTAACACTCAGATTTTGTTGCAGTTGAGATCAGTTCTTATGACGGCGGTTTTGCGCAAACAACTCTTCAACCTCGTGTTTAGGTTGAGGGCGGTAGAAATGGAAGCCCTGAATCGAGTTACATTGCAGGTTCGAGAGTAGTGTTGCTTGTTGGTGGGTTTCCACACCTTCGGCGACCACGGTCAAATCCAATGATTTACCAAGGTTGATGATGTTCTCAATCACCGTCACCTGTTTTGGGAGCGTATCGATGTCGTTGATAAACGCGCGGTCGATTTTTAGTTCATCGATAGGGAACCGTGCTAAGTAGGAAAGGGAAGAGTAACCTGTACCGAAGTCATCGATAGACAGGGCAAAACCAAGCTTCTTGATCGCATTAAGCATTTGCAGCGTGTGTTCGCTGTCGCTCATTACCGCACTTTCTGTTAGCTCGAAGGTAATGCAGCTTGGGTCAAGTTCGGTGGTGCGCAGTAGCTTCTCCATGTAGTCGATCAGCTGTGGGTTACCAAACTGCTCTGGAGAGAGGTTGATCGCCACGCGTCCCGGTAGAATGCCTTGCAGTTTCCAGCGCTTTACTGTGTTAAACACATCGCGCATGACCACGCGGCCAAGGTGTTCAATCAAACCTGCACGTTCGGCGACGGGGATAAATGCCCCCGGGCTGATGTAACCTTCGACCGGATGCTTCCAACGTACTAGCGCCTCGGCTCCGTTAATGCTGAAGTCGCGGGCGTTAACTTTTGGTTGGTACCATACTTCCAAGCCGTTTTGCTGCAGCGCTTTTTGTAGCTCGATCTCTAACCACAAACGCATACGTGCTTCTTTGTTCATCTGATCGTTAAATTTAATCAGACGGTTACGACCACGGTCTTTTGCTTCGTACATCGCGGTATCAGCGTTTTGCAGCAGAATGCGCGCGTCTTGCCCGTCTTCTGGGTAACGAACACTACCAATAGAACACGCTAGGCGCTTACTGAAATGATGCAGATCGAAAGGTTGGTTGATCAGAGAAATAATGCGCTCAGATAAAATCTCTGCCATGCGAGTGTTTTCTGGCTCAGGCAGAATGATGCCAAATTCGTCGCCGCCTAAATGGCCAATAATTGCTTGATTTGGCAAAGAACGTTTTAGACGAGCGGAAACTTCTTGAATCACTTTGTCACCGATGTGATGGCCAAGTGAGTCATTGATATTCTTAAAGTTATCGATGTCGAGGTAGAAAACCAGCAACGGTGTCTGGCTCTTGATGAGTTGCTCTAATCGTTTCGTAAAGCCAAAGCGGTTATACAGCTTGGTCAGTGAATCAATGTGCGCATCTTCATTGGAATTAGAAGAAAGCAGCTTGGGCGCATCGTCGGCGTCTTGGATCAAAATGATTTGAGATTCACTGCCGAGAATTGCTGTGGTATCGGCATGCAATTGAACTTTACGTTCGAAGCCACAACGAGCGCTGGTCAGACACACAAAAGGTTTTTCAGAAAGTAATGTGCTGATGCGATGAGTGAAGACTTTTTTGCTGTTTTCATCGATAAACAAGCGAGTCAGTTCTTCTCCGAGTAGCTCATGAGGCGAGTTTAACCCGAGTAAACGTGCGGAGGCTGGATTGGCAGAAATGATGATGTCATCTTCCACCAACAGCAAACCGTCGGGCAGCAGCTGAGTTAGCTTAGCGAACTTGCTTTCGGACTCTTCTAACGAGCGAACCAGAATCTGTTTTTCAGACGTGTCGATGGCATGAAAGACCACAAAGCGAATTTCGTTTTCTTCATGAACGGGAGAAAGGCTGAAATGAAGGCTGGTTTCAAGATCGGTTTCGTCGAGTGTAATTTCCGCTTCAACATGATCACCTTTGAACGCGCGTTGGTAGTAGGGCGCGAGCTTCTTATAGAACTGCTCTCCCAGTACTTGGCTGTCGTTCAGACCAACGATCTCGTCGTGTCCTAAGCCTGCAATGTCACAATAGCGATCACTCACCATTCGATAATTGTGTTTCTTATCAAGAATGGCAAAAAAGAATGGGCTATTTGAGGTAAGCGTTGCAAACCAATGTTGTAATTGCTGGGAAGGCATTAAGGTGTTACCGATCTCCAATGAGCCTGATTATTCGTCCGTGTAATAAAAACGCTATTTTGATAACTATAACTTTGAACATACCGTTATTAAAGCGTTTATCCACGACTTAGCGTCAATAATACACGTAAGGTCAAAAAAACGACGTTTGAGTGAGTAAACCGCCTACTTCTAAAACAAACAGATTTATTGATACATAACAGGTACAGGTATTACTCTATTGCGTAAGATAGACAACCTTATGACAAAGTAACGGATAATTAGCGTGTTAAACAAGATTCGCAGTCAACTAGTAAAGAACGCAGCATCAATTTTGCGATCTCCAGTCCAGTTATTGCCACAAACTGTTCAGAAAAAAGCCTTGCTAGAAGGTTTAAAAATGGTGTTCAAAGAAGCCCTAGAAGATGGTGATTTTGAGTTCCTTGAAGACAAGTGGCTGAAAGTTGCGATTAAAGACTTGAACTTAGCATGGTACATCAGCTACCAAGATGAAAAATTAGTGGTAGCAGAGAAACCGGTTCAGGAAGATGTGAGTTTTAGTGGTAACCTTAACGACCTAGTACTTATTGCTGGTCGTAAAGAAGACCCTGATACACTGTTCTTCCAACGTCGTCTTTCTATTGAAGGCGATACTGAGCTTGGCTTAGAAGTGAAAAACCTGATGGACAGTGTCGACTTAGAGCAGTTACCAAAAGCGATGCAAGTTGCACTGAACCAACTGGCTGACTTTGTTCAGAAAGGGGTTCAAGCGCCTGCACAAGAAACCGGAGTAGCGAATGCTTATTCGAACTGAAGCCCCTGCGGACATTCTCACCATTGACCGCTTATTAAAACACGCTTTCCCAACAGATGCGGAAGCCAACCTAGTGATGCGTTTGCGTGAAAACGGCAAGCTCACTTTGTCTTTGGTAGCCTGTACTGATGAAGGTGAAGTGGTTGGTCATGCGCTGTTTAGCCCTGTGACGTTGAATGGTGAAGATTTATCTTGGCAAGGTCTTGCGCCTTTGGCTGTGCATGAAGACTACCGCCGCCAAGGTATTGCTGCTGAGCTAATCAAAGAAGGTTTTGATTCGCTTCGTGACTTTGGTTACCCAGTGTGTGTGGTATTAGGTGAGCCAGATTACTACGCGCGCCAAGGCTTTACCGCTGCTGAAGATATGGGCTTCGACTGTGCATGGGAAGTGCCGCAAGGTGCGTTCCGCGTAGCAGAATTGGTCGAAGGTCAGTGTGACGGACGCTCTGGTCGCATCGATTATTCTCCAGAATTTTCTGAGCTATAATCGCCAATATTGAATGACAAAGCCCGCTGTAAAAGCGGGCTTTGTTTTTGAGCTCTTAGTGAGTCGTACAGAGCAAAAGTGGTTTAATCCTGTTCTTGGACGCGTTTTTTACCCCAAACTTCGATTTTTGCCTTTTTACTCATACCAGCTGCATTCAATGTCATGTTGCCCCAGCTTTTGTATTCCATCTCTAGACGTTTGAACTTCGCATCTTCAGAACCTGGTAGTGTCCAAGCGCGTGTCGACATACCATTCGTTAGTGTTCCAACCATGGTTTTGAGCTTTTTCTCGCTACCATCCGTCATGGTTACTTTCATGTTCTTAATGCTCATGGTGCCTTGAGTACATTTGATTTTGATTTTGCTGAACTTACGGTTTTTGAACAGGCCGTTTGGTTCTACCGTGTCGGTCTCGGTTTGGAAGTTTACGGTTTTCTCGGCGATTAGCTCCCAGCCATCGTTGCTATCCTTAGCGAAAGCGGTAAAGCTGGTGGTGGCGATAAGTAACGTAATAGCGAGTGATTGGAAAAGCTTCATAACACCTCTGACTTTAAATGCGAAATTTTGATAGGATTGCCTCGTTCAAATAGGTGACAAAAGATGTCAATTAACGAGAAACAATATTTACATGAAATGGGGATCAGCACTTGGGAGCTGAGTCACCCAGAAAGGCTGGAAGGCTATCAATCGCCATTATTGGATTTGCAAAGTTCTTGTAAACTCCTATTGGTATCGCCAATGTGTCCAGAAAACGAGACAGCTTTGATGTTTGAGCGCGTATTAAAAAGCATTAAGCTCACGCTCGACGACGCACTGCACCTAGAGCCTGAGCGTTTATCCATGTTGGGTGAACATCAACTAGAGTGGGTGTGGTTCGCAGGTTGTGAAGCAGACGCTAGCATCAATGCCAAGCAACTGACTTCACCGCTATTACAAGATATTGATGGCAATAACGAACAACGCCGCGCATTGTGGCAACAAATTTGTTCGTACTCTTAACGGAGCGACCGCGTGACAATTGAAATTACGCCGATGCGTGCTGAGCACCTCGACCAAGTTTGGCAAATCGAACAACAAGCGCATTCTCACCCTTGGGCAGAATCTTTAGTTCGTGACTTATCCAGTCGCGGCGCTTGTCATCATGTGATGCTTGAAGATGCTCAAGTAGTTGGTTACTTCTATGGACAGAATATTGTCGGGGAAGTAACGCTATTGAATATTGCTATATCGCCTTCTCAACAGGGCAAAGGGTTAGGGCAAAAATTACTGGATGCATTCATCGAGCATTGTGAACAAGCCAAAGCTGAGAGTGCTTGGTTGGAAGTGCGTGAAAGTAATCACCCCGCTATCCATATTTATGAACAAGCGGGTTTCAATGAAGTGGATCGTCGTTACAACTATTACCCAGCGAAAACCGGTAATGGTAAGGAAGACGCCATTATTATGAGCTATCTGTTCTTTAACGAATAAAGCGCTTTGTAACCAACAAATTGCATCGCTCTCAGGACGCTAAGCCAGATCAACAAGCCTCGGAATTTCCGGGGCTTTTTGTTTACTCCCATCTGAAAACATGGCTTTCTCTCTTCCGAATTCATTCTTTTGACATATTTGTTGAGCTTATTTTTGTTCGCTTTATTACCATACAAGTTATAAGTTTATAAATTATATGAAACAAGATCTGAACAGGAGGAAGGATTTACGATGCCGTATCCGCAAAAATTCGACACTCCTGTCGCTCAATTGTTCGATGAGCAAAGCAGGGGAACCGTTCTTAAAGTTTTAATGTTGGTCACCTTGGCAACGTTTGTGCCACTTGGTATCAAGAATCTAATCATCGGGGAGACTTTCCTTGGTGTTGTTCTGCTTACCTTCCAACTCAGCTTCATTATTGAACTGGCGGCGCTCTTTATTCTGGGAGAAAGCAAGATAGGCTATCGCATTCCATTGTTTTTGCTCTGGTTGTCGGTGGTTCTGAGTGTGCACATCTTTGGCATCATTGCGACGTATTGGGTGTTCCCTGTGATTGTGGCGCTGGTATTTATTATTCCGACTAAAGATGCCTTGGTCACTAATGGTTGGATCATTGTTGGTTGTACGATTTCTGCTTGGCACCAACTTGAATGGAACGTGACTTTGCGTTTTGTTCTTGCTGTGATTTGCTGCGCGATCGTCGCGCATGTCGCCGTACATAAAATCCTAGAGCTGCAAGATAAATTGACGTTCCTGTCCACACGGGACTCCATGACCGGAGCGCTGAATCGTGGGCAACTAGAAGCGTTTTTACATCGAGCATTGGATGACAAACGACTAGGGAAAGCGTCGACGATCGCCGTGATCGACATCGATCACTTTAAGCAGGTCAATGATTTGTACGGGCATGATGTTGGCGACGAGGTGATCAACCAAACCGTAACCATTCTTAATGACTATTCGCGCGAGTACGATTTAGTATTTCGCTTAGGCGGGGATGAATTTCTACTCCTGTTTGAAGGACTTTCTGAGCAAACGGCGCACTTTATGATGAGCAGCATCAGCGATAAGGTTCGTTCAAAGCACTTTGCGCGCCATGCACATGTCTCGTTAAGCGTAGGTGTGGCGGAGTGTTTATTGGAAGGCGACACGCCCGATCTGTGGTTGAAACGTGCGGATATTGCTTTGTACGATGCAAAGCAAAACGGGCGTGACCAAGTTGTGGTGGCGTCAACGGCTACTGTTGAGCCAGAAGTGTTGGATTGGCAAGATGAAGTTCAGCAAGGTCACTTCCTTTAAACATGCTAGGAAAGTTGCCCCTAAAGCAATAATAAGCGAGAATACCGCGCAATATTGAATCGAATAAAGCTTGTTTGAATTTCGAACAAGACATCAGACATCAAAGAAGACCAGTTTCATGTCAAATACACCTTTTCTAGGCGAAGTTTCTAAGCGCAGAACGTTCGCTATTATTTCTCACCCGGATGCGGGTAAAACCACCATTACTGAAAAAGTACTGTTATTCGGAAACGCGATCCAAAAAGCAGGTACGGTTAAAGGTCGTGGTAACGCACAGCACGCAAAATCAGACTGGATGGAAATGGAAAAGGAACGTGGTATCTCGGTTACTACTTCTGTAATGCAGTTCCCTTACAACAATTGTCTGGTAAACCTACTTGATACTCCTGGACACGAAGACTTCTCGGAAGATACTTACCGTACTCTAACGGCAGTTGACTCTTGTCTGATGGTTATCGATGCGGCGAAAGGTGTTGAGGACCGTACTCGTAAGCTGATGGAAGTAACGCGTCTGCGTGACACGCCAATCGTAACCTTCATGAACAAACTTGACCGTGACGTTCGTGATCCAATGGAAGTGTTGGACGAAGTAGAAAATGAGTTGGGCATGATGTGTGCGCCAATCACATGGCCTATCGGTTGTGGTAAAGAGTTTAAAGGTGTTTACCACATCCACCGCGACGAAACTATTCTTTACGAATCAGGCCACGGTCATGAGATCCAAGAAGTTCGCATCATCAAAGGTCTAGACAACCCAGAGCTTGATGAGAAAGTGGGTGAAAGCCTAGCAGCAAGCGTTCGTGAAGAGCTTGAACTTGTGATGGGCGCTTGCCCTGAATTTGATCATGACGCTTTCCTTACTGGTGAACTAACGCCAGTTTACTTCGGTACTGCATTGGGTAACTTTGGTGTTGACCACATGCTAGACGGTCTGACTGAGTGGGCGCCAGCGCCGAAAACTCGTCAAGCGGTTGAGCGTGATGTTGAAGCGACAGAAGACAAGTTCTCTGGCTTCGTATTTAAGATCCAAGCAAACATGGATCCAAAACACCGTGACCGTATCGCATTCATGCGTATCGTATCGGGTACTTACACACAAGGCATGAAGATGAACCACGTTCGTCTTGGCAAGCAAGTAAGTATCTCAGATGCGGTTACCTTTATGGCGGGTGACCGTTCTCGTGCAGAACACGCTTACGCGGGTGACATCATTGGTCTACACAACCACGGTACTATCCAAATTGGTGATACGTTCACTCAAGGTGAAGCGCTGAAGTTCTCGGGTATTCCAAACTTTGCGCCAGAACTGTTCCGTCGTATCCGCCTAAAAGATCCATTGAAACAGAAGCAGCTACTGAAAGGTCTGGTTCAGCTTTCTGAAGAAGGTGCGGTACAGGTATTCCGTCCACTGCAAAACAACGATCTGATCGTTGGTGCGGTTGGTGTGCTTCAGTTTGACGTGGTTGTTGCTCGTTTGAAGTCAGAATACAACGTTGAAGCGATTTACGAAGGCGTTAATGTAGCAACAGCACGTTGGGTTGAGTGTGGCGATGCGAAGAAACTGGATGAGTTCCAACGTAAGAACCAAACTAACCTAGCACTGGATGGTGGTGATAACTTAACGTACATCGCGCCAACTATGGTTAACCTAAACCTAGCGCAAGAGCGTTTCCCTGATATCGATTTCCGTGCGACTCGTGAGCACTAATCGAATCTAACTCGCTTTACATCGCGTACTAGATCATAAGCCGCCGTTAGCTATACACTTAGCTAACGGCGGTTTTTTATTTGGTGAAACTCGGTTTTTGTTTGTTAAACAGAAGAGGTTGCAATGAACTGGTTTAAGAAAGGACTCAAGCGTTACGACGATTGGTGTAAAGAGATGGGGCTGACGCCTGATCAAAAGCGCAGTTGTGTGCCGTATAAACAAGACCCAGTTCATGAAGACGAGCCTGCTAAAAAAGCAGAGCAAGAGAAACCAAACAATGAAGCTGTTTGATACCCACTGCCATTTCGACTTTGATGTGTTTCAAGAGGATTTTGCTCTCCAAGTTGACCTCGCTCGTGAGCAAGGGGTCGAGCGTATCTTGATTCCTTCTGTCGGGCCGAGTAATTGGGCTCGTATTCAAGAGCTGGCCAATCAATACTCTCACCTTTATTACGCGCTGGGTTTTCACCCCTATTTTCTACAACCAGAGTTTGAGCAGTTTGCCCTAGAACTGGAATCGTTACTTTCCTCACCCAATCGACAATGCGTTGCGATAGGGGAGTGCGGTTTGGACTTCGCAATAGATGTGCCTGTCGAGCTTCAAGAGCAGGCACTTGAATTGCAATTCGAACTGGCAAGACGGTTCGATCTGCCCGTTATTTTACACAGCCGAAAAGCACATAATCGTCTCATCCAACTGGTCAAAGCTGCCAAGCTTCCTAAAGGTGGCGTATTGCACGCGTTCTCTGGCAGTTATCAGCAAGCAATGGAATGGATTCGATTAGGTTTTCTTATCGGAGTCGGGGGCACAATTACTTACCCACGAGCTAATAAAACTCGCGACGCGATTCAAAGAATATCACTTGAGAATATCGTTTTAGAAACGGACGCTCCGGATATGCCTATACTTGGCTATCAGGGCGAGCCTAATCACCCTTCAAAACTGATTCATGTATTGAATGAGCTCTCTCTGTTGCATACAGAAAGCAAGCAATCGATTGCCTCTCAGCTATGGGAAAATAGCAATTCTGCCTTCTTTATATGTGAATAAAATCTAAAGATGGTGTTTAAAAGCGAAAACGTTTCCCTTCTTATTGTGAGGCAACTCACAAACGGGAGTGAATCAGTGATGAATCTTATAAGAAAGTGTGAGGGTGGCATTACTTTAATTGATTCTGCATGAGTATAATTGCCCCCGCTTTATAGCTCCATTTTGTAACACGCCAATAAATAACTTATAAGGAAGTCATAAACTATGAGCCTGTTTATGAGCCTAGTCGGTATGGTAGTGCTTCTTGCTATTGCATTTGCATTCTCATCTAACCGCAAAGCTATCAACTTTAGAACTGTGGGTGGCGCATTTGCTATCCAATTCATCCTTGGTGCATTTGTTCTTTACGTACCTTGGGGCCGTGATCTACTAAACGGTTTCTCTACTGGTGTTTCTAACGTTATCAACTACGGTAACGATGGTTCATCTTTCCTATTCGGTGGTCTTGTTTCTGACAAGATGTTCGAAGTATTCGGCGGCGGCGGCTTCATCTTCGCATTCCGCGTTCTTCCTACACTGATCTTCTTCTCTGCACTGATTTCAGTTCTTTACTACATTGGCGTAATGCAGTGGGTTATCAAGATTCTTGGTGGTGCACTACAAAAAGCGCTTGGCACTTCTCGTGCGGAATCAATGTCTGCAGCAGCTAACATTTTCGTAGGTCAAACTGAAGCACCTCTAGTTGTTCGTCCATTCGTACCAAAAATGACTCAATCTGAGCTATTCGCGGTAATGTGTGGTGGTCTAGCATCTGTAGCTGGTGGTGTACTAGCAGGTTACGCTTCAATGGGTGTTCCTCTAGAGTACCTAGTAGCTGCATCATTCATGGCAGCACCAGGTGGTCTACTATTCGCTAAGATTCTTCACCCAGAGACTGACCAGCCTCACGAAGACATCGAAGAAGCAATGGACGGTGGCGACGACAAGCCAGCTAACGTAATCGACGCAGCAGCGGGCGGTGCGGCTTCTGGTCTACAACTAGCACTAAACGTTGGTGCAATGCTAATCGCGTTCGTAGGTCTTATTGCTCTTATCAACGGTATGCTAGGTGGCATCGGTGGTTGGTTCGGTATGCCTGAACTAACACTAGAACTTATCCTAGGTTACGCGTTCTCTCCACTAGCATTCCTAATCGGTGTTCCATGGGACGAAGCAGTTGTTGCTGGTTCATTCATCGGTCAGAAACTAGTAATCAACGAATTCGTTGCATACTTGAACTTCACACCTTACCTAGGTGAAGGCGCTCAAGTAGTTGCGGCAACTGGTGAAGTAATGTCTGAGAAGACAACAGCTATCATCTCATTCGCACTATGTGGCTTCGCGAACCTTTCTTCTATCGCGATTCTACTTGGTGGTCTAGGTAGCCTTGCACCAAACCGTCGTTCAGATATCGCTCGCATGGGTATTAAAGCAGTTCTTGCTGGTACGTTGTCTAACCTAATGGCAGCGACTATTGCAGGCTTCTGCCTTAGCCTTGCAGCACTTTAATTAGAATCGGTTCTTAATATATAGACGCCGTTTTAAATCATGCCCTGTAGCAAGAGATTGCTGCGGGGCATTTTTCGTTTTTCGGGCCTAAAAAATTAACCGCACGTAGGTCTACGTGAGTAGCTTACGCAGTCGGTGGAATAGGGGCTGGGAAATTTTGAGATACAAACCGTTTGCGCTCTATTTGGTGCTACAGTTTTGCGGTGAAACTCTATAATGTAGTAATCACAGGATAGCGGTTAAGGTTATTACTTAATCACTCCATGAATACTACATACTCGATGGGCAAATGATTTGCCCTCAATATCAAATCTAGCAAGAGTTTTATTGTTTGATGTGATATTAAAGACACCGCAATCATAGATTGTTGTGCCATAGGCCAAACTGGTACTGTGCGGTGACAAGGATAGCAATTGGCATATGAATTATTCGCTGTATATGCCGAGTCTTCAGGGAACCAAGTCCGTTCATTAATAGACTGTTTAGCCAATTTCTCACACTGTCTCGACTTGTTGATTATAGTTAGAGAAGTGATGTGAGGCTGAGTAGTGAATTTTTTGAATATTGATCGGAGATAGAAATGAGCGATTTAAAAGCAGCAGCGCTACGTGCACTAAAACTTATGGACCTAACTACGCTGAATGATGACGACACTGATGCAAAAGTGATCTCACTATGTCATGACGCGAAATCAGCAGTAGGCAACACAGCTGCAATCTGTATTTACCCTCGCTTTATTCCTATTGCTAAGAAGACACTTCGTGAGCAAGGTACGCCAGAAGTTCGTATCGCAACGGTAACGAACTTCCCACACGGTAACGACGATATCGAAATCGCAGTTGCTGAAACAAAAGCGGCGGTTGCTTACGGTGCAGACGAAGTAGACGTAGTTTTCCCATACCGCGCTCTAATGGCGGGTGATGAGAAAGTTGGCTTCGAACTAGTTAAGCAATGTAAAGAAGCTTGTGGTGACATTCTTCTTAAAGTGATCGTCGAAACAGGTGAACTTAAAGAAGAAGCACTAATCAAGAAAGCATCTCAAATCTGTATCGAAGCAGGTGCTGACTTCATTAAAACTTCAACTGGTAAAGTGCCAGTAAACGCAACACCAGAATACGCTCGCATGATGCTTGAAGTTATTCGTGACATGGGTGTTGCAGAAACTGTTGGTTTCAAACCTGCAGGTGGTGTGCGTACTGCTGAAGATGCAGCGGCATACCTAGCAATGGCTGACGAAATCCTAGGTGACAACTGGGTTGATGCTCGTCACTACCGTTTCGGTGCGTCTAGCCTGCTAACAAACCTACTAAATACATTAGAAGTATCGGACGAAGTCGCTGATCCAACAGCGTACTAATTCCAACAATACGTCTGAACGGTAGCACCAGCTTTGGTGCTACCAAACCTCTTCTATCCTACTTATACCATGGCTCAAAATGAGCTTGGGAGGCACTAATGTATTTACCACAAGAAATTATCCGTAAAAAACGTGACGGCGAAGTTCTAACAGCCGACGAAATCAACTTCTTTATTCAAGGCGTAGCAAACAACAGTGTATCTGAAGGTCAGATCGCCGCTTTTGCTATGACAATCTTCTTCAATGAAATGACGATGCCAGAACGTATCGCACTAACCTGTGCAATGCGTGATTCAGGTATGGTTATCGATTGGAGCCACATGAACTTTGGTGGCCCAATTGTCGATAAACACTCTACAGGTGGTGTGGGTGACGTGACTTCTCTAATGCTTGGCCCAATGGTGGCGGCATGTGGTGGTTTCGTACCTATGATCTCTGGTCGTGGTCTTGGCCATACAGGTGGTACGTTGGATAAGCTTGAGTCTATTCCGGGCTACAACATCACTCCGACAAACGACGTATTTGGTCAAGTAACCAAAGACGCAGGTGTGGCGATCATCGGTCAAACTGGTGACCTAGCGCCAGCGGATAAGCGCGTTTACGCGACTCGCGATATCACAGCGACAGTAGATAACATTTCACTGATCACGGCGTCGATTTTATCGAAGAAGCTTGCTGCAGGTCTTGAATCTCTAGTAATGGACGTAAAAGTAGGTTCTGGCGCATTCATGCCAACTTACGAAGCGTCTGAAGAGCTAGCTAAATCAATCGTTGCGGTAGCAAACGGTGCTGGCACTAAGACGACCGCTATCCTAACGGATATGAACCAAGTATTGGCATCTTCTGCGGGTAACGCAGTGGAAGTGCGCGAAGCGGTTCGTTTCCTAACAGGTGAATACCGTAACCCTCGTCTACTTGAAGTAACTATGGCTTCATGTGCTGAAATGTTAGTACTTGGCAAACTGGCTGAGAACACAGAAGACGCGCGTGCGAAACTAATGGAAGCGCTAGATAACGGCAAAGCGGCTGAGTGCTTCGGTAAGATGGTCGCTGGTCTAGGTGGTCCTGCGGACTTCGTAGAAAACTACGAAAATTACCTAGAGAAAGCGGAAATCATCAAACCAGTATACGCAACAGAAACGGGCGTTGTATCTGCGATGGATACTCGCGCTATCGGTATGGCTGTGGTTTCTATGGGCGGCGGTCGTCGCGTTGCGACAGATGAAATCGACTACGCGGTTGGTTTCGATAACTTCATCCGTCTTGGTGAAGTAGCAGATAGCGACAAACCTCTTGCGGTTATCCACGCTCGCACTGAAGAGCAGTGGGAAGAAGCAGCAAAAGCACTTCGCAGTGCAATCACTGTAGGTGGTGAGTACACACCAACTCCAGAGGTTTACCGTCAAATCCGTGCAGAAGATCTTTAATCGAATAAGTAATTACACAAGGCCTACTCAACCATAATAAGAGGCCGAGTGGGCCTAAGGAACGAGCAATGAAAAGAGCATTTATTTTAGTACTAGACTCATTCGGCATCGGCGCAGCTGCAGATGCAGAGCAATTTGGTGATGTAGGTTCAGACACACTAGGTCATATCGCTGACCAGTGTGAGCAAGGCTTAGCGGATAACGATCAGCGTAAAGGCGCACTTCGTCTTCCAAACCTATCTAAGCTTGGTCTGGCAATGGCACATAAAGAGTCAACAGGTCGCTTCGCATCTGGCCTAGACGCAGACGCTGAAATCATCGGTGCATACGGTCACGCTGCAGAGCTTTCTTCAGGTAAAGACACACCGTCTGGTCACTGGGAAATCGCAGGTGTGCCTGTTCTGTTTGATTGGGGTTACTTCACTGACAAAGCAAACAGCTTCCCGAAAGAACTGACTGATCGCATTCTTGAGCGTGCAGGTCTTGACGGTTTCCTAGGTAACTGCCACGCATCTGGTACTCAAGTTCTTGACGATCTTGGTGAAGAGCACATGAAGACTGGCAAACCAATCTTCTACACGTCTGCTGACTCTGTATTCCAAATCGCATGTCACGAAGAGACTTTCGGTCTAGACCGTCTACTAGAGCTTTGCCAAATCGCACGTGAAGAGCTAGAAGATTACAACATTGGTCGTGTTATCGCGCGCCCATTCGTTGGTGCTGGTAAAGGTCAATTTGAGCGTACTGGTAACCGTCGTGACCTTTCTGTTGAGCCACCATCAGCAACGGTTCTACAGAAACTTGTTGAAGAGAAGCAAGGCAACGTGGTTTCTATCGGTAAGATTGCTGATATCTACGCAAACTGCGGCATCACTAAGAAAGTGAAAGCGACAGGTATCCCTGCATTGTTCGAAGCAACGCTAGAGCAAATCAAAGCAGCGGGCGACAACACCATCGTATTCACTAACTTTGTAGATTTCGACTCAGCTTACGGTCACCGTCGTGACGTAGCAGGTTACGCAGCAGCACTTGAGTACTTCGATGGTCGCATCAACGAAGTGCTGGATATTATGGAAGAAGACGATGTGCTTATCCTAACGGCAGACCACGGCTGTGACCCAACATGGCCAGGTACAGACCACACTCGTGAGCACATCCCAGTGATTGTTTACGGTAAGAAAGTACCAGCAGGTTCACTAGGCCGTCGCGATAGCTTTGCAGACATCGGTCAAACATTGGCGACTTACTTCGGTACTTCTCCAATGGATTACGGTAAGAACTTCCTATAATTAGATAGGTTTTTGAAAACTAGGAGCTTGATTGCTCCTAGTTTTATGTTCGCAGCATGAAAATGTTGCTTGTCGGAAATGAGAATATTCTAGCTTAAGCCGCCGATAGCAGTGCGGATCGCTAGAGACAGGTTAAGGAAAAGAAACATGGCAACTCCACATATCAACGCAGAAATGGGTGCTTTCGCAGACGTCGTTCTAATGCCGGGTGACCCGCTACGTGCAAAGTACATCGCAGAGACTTTCCTTGAAGATGTAGTTCAAGTGTGTGACGTTCGTAATATGTTTGGTTACACAGGCACTTACAAAGGTCGTAAGATCTCAGTAATGGGCCACGGTATGGGTATCCCATCTTGTTCAATCTACGTGACTGAACTGATCAAAGACTTCGGCGTGAAGAAAGTGATCCGTGTAGGTAGCTGTGGCGCTGTGAACGAAGACATCAAAGTACGTGATGTTGTTATCGGTATGGGCGCATGTACAGACTCTAAAGTGAACCGTATTCGCTTCAAAGGTCATGACTTTGCTGCTATCGCTGACTACAAAATGGTTCGTGCAGCAGAAGAAGCAGCAAAAGCTCGCGGCGTAGACGTGAAAGTAGGTAACCTATTCTCTGCAGAGCTTTTCTACACGCCAGATCCAGAAATGTTCGACGTAATGGACAAGTACGGCATCGTAGGTGTTGAAATGGAAGCGGCTGGTATCTACGGTGTTGCAGCAGAGTACGGCGCGAAAGCTCTGACTATCTGTACTGTTTCTGACCACATCAAAACTGGCGAGCAAACGACATCTGAAGAGCGTCAAACTACGTTCAACGACATGATGCTAATCGCACTAGATTCAGTATTGCTAGGTGACGAAGAATAAGGACGAACAGTCTTCTATTCTTTTGCTTATCAGCATAAAAAAAACAGCCCGCATGTTGCGGGCTGTTTTGTTTTCGGAATTTGCTTTTCGAGTTACTTGGTTAGCAACAAGTTTTCGCCTTTCTTACGACGGATCGGTTGTCTGCGTAAAATCATGATGAACAACATGCCACACGCGAAGCTCATTAGTACCATCATGTACATGTAGCGATCACTCTTGCGGTAGTGGTGATCAGAAATAGCGGTGACTCGACCAGTTTCAAAGGTCACTCGCACAAAGCCAATCACTGCGCCATCCGACAACACTGGCTCAACGAGCTGTTGGCGGCCAATGGATGCGGTCGCGAGTGGGGTATCTAATCCCAACACCTCACGTACTGACAATGCTTCTTCACTCGATGCTAAGCGCACACCTTGTGCATCATAAATGGTTGCATCAAATACCAAGCGGTCTTGAGCAAGCTGGTTAGTGAGCTTGAGTAGACGTTCTTGGTCTTTATTGATGATCATCTCGCCGGCTGATAAGGACGCCTGCGAGATCAAAACTTTGGTCAGGGTTTCAAGCTGTTGTGCTTGTATTTTCTCATTACCCTTACTGATCACGACACTGTTTTTAATGGTGACAAAAAGCATCACACATAACAGGATCAAAGCCAGAATTCGTAGGGCATTCCTTACTGAGAACAAGGATTCACTCATGCTCTTTACTCGTCCATTCAAATCAAAACAAAGACTTGCCTTTTTAGCTTGTTAAGGTAACGTTTTAGCAAAGTCACAAGGGATTATATACATGGACGCGTCAAAAAGCTTGCCTATCAGAAGGCATACGACTCTTTTAAAACGACTACCCGAAACTCGCTTCGCGACACAGCTCGATAAAGCCAAGGCGAATTGGATTGTGTTTGGTGAACATCTTGAGCCCCGCAACTTCGAAGACATCGACTTCTTTACTGGCTTCTACAACCCGATTTTAGACACTTGGAAAGTTGGTCAATATGAAGTGGCTCTCATGGCGGGCAACCTTACACCAGAGCATGAAACCATTCTGAAAGGCCTAAATCTGGATTACGCCTCTCTGCAGGAAGTACCAGATCTTTCTGCTCCGGGTTTGATCGTGTTCGATATGGACTCAACCGCGATTCAAATCGAGTGTATTGATGAAATCGCCAAACTGGCCGGTGTTGGCGAAGAAGTTGCAGAAGTGACTGAGCGCGCCATGCAAGGTGAGTTGGATTTCGAACAAAGCTTACGTCAACGTGTGGGTAAACTGAAAGGTGCCGATGAAGCCATTCTTGAACAGGTACGTGGCCAACTACCATTTATGCCAGATTTCGAAGCGCTGATTGCAACGTTTAAAGCGCTTGGCTGGAAGACTGCCATTGCTTCGGGTGGTTTTACTTACTTCTCTGATTTCATCAAAGACAAAGTGGGATTGGACTTTGCGCAGTCTAACCAACTGGAAATCGTGGATGGTAAATTGACCGGTGAAGTACTGGGTGAGGTTGTATCAGCTCAGATAAAAGCGGATATCTTGGTTGAGCTTGCGGAAGAATACGAAATCGAACAACACAATACTGTTGCCGTCGGTGATGGCGCGAACGATTTGGTGATGATGGCTGCGGCAGGGCTAGGCGTTGCATATCACGCTAAACCTAAAGTTGAAGAGCAAGCGCAAACCGCTGTTCGATTTGCAGGTCTTGGTGGCGTGCTGTGTATCCTTTCTGGCGCTTTGGTTAAGCAGCAGAAAATCAGCTGGAAAGCGAAACCTTAGCTGGAGCTTCTTCCAAATTAACATAGAAAAACACCGCCATCTCGGCGGTGTTTTATTATTCCGTTAGCTCTAAGCGAACAATCACTTCTTCAGTAATGTCCTCAAATTCGCTGTAACCAACTAGGGCGGTCAGCTCTTTTTCTAACTTACTCGCTTGATGAACACCAAATTGGGTTAAGTCGCTCAAGTCTTGGCGTAGCAATGATGTCATCGGATCGAAGATCGGCGCCGTTGAAATACGTGTCGCGTAAAACTCGCCCATCATGCGCGCTTTCTTAATGAACTGAATACGCTCTTTGACGCTGGCGAAGTCTTGCTGCATTTTCGATTCAATAGCAGTGATCTTATTGCCGACTTTACTTACGCTAATATAAATGTCTTGGTGTCGAGCCTGTGCTCCATCAATACGCTTTATTGGGTCGGCAATTAATGTGTTTGAGCGTCCTTTAAAAAGGGGCTCTAAAGAATACTGCTGATTATGACCAAGGCGAGCATACAACTCGATATGTTTTGCCAACGGTAAGTTCACCCCAATTACGGGGGTCTTCACTGAAGAAGCGGCGTTTTTACTGATGAAGATTGGCGTGCTCAACGTTCGTGACAGCAACACACTGTGCAGTCTTTCTAGTAGCGCATTGCTTGGCAGCATCTCTTTCTGCGGGATCAGTTTGTCTTGGTTGTGCTCAATAATGCTGTTGAAGAAAGCGATCACTTTCATGGTCTTGCTTTGTTCATCAATCACCAGTTGGACACTTCGACCATCAGGGCTAACGCGAATGACACGGTAAGGCACCTCTGAAAGTGGCAACTTCTTATCGTAGAGTTGTAACTCTCTATAGTTTATCCGTACTTCTTGTCCTGAGCGCAGCGCGGTAGGTTCATCCAATCTGAGGCCTAAACCTCGCTTAGAAATATCCGCGGTAAAGCCAGCAGCTTTAGCGTTACCAGTATCAAGAACCAAAGGGGTTTTAAAACGGTAGCGTGGTTCTTTACGGCGAGATTGAGCATCGAAGTAAATGCCTTTTGGATTACCAAGGATTTTTCTTGGTTGCCTAAACTCATTCAAGGTGTTTGCAGGAACACGAGGTTTTTCGGTCAGCAAATAATCCTGGCCTGATTTTTCATCGGCAATTTCTTGCAAGATGCCAACGTGCGTCAGCTTTTGCGAGCTTTCGGCCAACTCAGAAGAAAACGCTGCAAGGTCTTCTTTCTCCTGTTGTGACAGCTCGAAAATCGAGATACGGAAAGCACGCCAACTTGCTCGTTTTGCTCCTAGGTGCCAGAACAATTGACGTTGTTCTCTGGTTGCCTCTGGGCGCAGCATTGAATAGAAGTAGGTTTTGCTCTCATGTTCATGAGTGAAGGAATACAACACGTTCGTTGCACCTTTCACGCCGGGTGCAATCAGAGAAGCCATTCTCTTTGGATTGAATAGCGAACCAAACACTTGTTGGTTACGTTCATCATGCCAGTATTGCCAAAGCTTTTGGTTGTTTGGCGTTAGCATTGCCAGTTTGAGTTCACTGCCTTCGAAAAACAGCGGTAGGTTACTGGTGTGCTTGAGTGCAATGTGCTCATAACCACGCGTGCGGGCACGGATGATTTTATCTTGATTGTCATGGCGAGCGCGTTTTGCCGCGCTGTTGAGTGCTTCGTCAATCACACGAGCAACGACATTCGTTTCCGTTAAACGAATGGTTCTTAAGTAACGAACGGCATCATTTTCGTAGCAATCGTCCACGGTTAAGACGCGATAAGTGATTGGCTTTTCTACGCCCACAACCTGAGATTTGCTAGCAAACTCAGTAAAAGTGACTTGGATGACTTCGCCCAAACTGTATTTGAAAGCGCTTGGAACCTTGAATTTTGCGCCTGAACTGGAAAGATCGATACTCAAACCGTGAATCACTTGCCCTTTAGGGCGGATGATTTCGACTTGAGATTGTACTTTTAAGCGCTTTTCTTGGCGTTTTAGGTCATAACCAAGGTGGACAGGTTCTGCCAGAAATGGGCTTTTCGGATCGGTCAGTGATTGTTCTTCACTTTTTCCATTGTTTTTACTCATCACGCGGAAGTTATTGCGCGTGTTGACCAAGGCTTCCCACATACCTTCGGTATAAGCGCCAAACTTCTTCAGGTTCTTGTGGTAAGCATTAAAAGCAACGTCATCCAACCAATGCGGGATGCCATCTAATAGGTATTCACGACATTCACCTTTCACTCGACCTCGTAAATCAATGCTCTTTTTACAAGGTGCCATGACACGGTTGAGTTCCATCTTAACTAGGATTTTGGCTGACGGCGGTTCACCCTCGGTCAATTGACCAAGGACAAAGTCAAAGTCATCAGTGCCATAAACAGGGATGAGTCGTTCTGCGAGCGAGAGAATTTCAGATTGCTGCATTATTTCTGTTAAAGTATGTCGTTATTCGAATTATATCGGCTAAGCAAAGCAAAACTTAAGTATATCAATAGTTCATGTCCGATAAGGTCAGACATGGCTGTGTTTGGTCACATTTGTTGAAAAAACCGAGTGTAGAAAAATCGAGGCATCATGGCGAAAGCAAAACGAGCGTATGTTTGTAATGATTGTGGCGCGGATTTCCCACGTTGGCAGGGGCAGTGTAATGCGTGTGGTGCATGGAATACGATTACCGAAGTTCGCATAGCGGCATCGCCAACTGTCGCGCGCAACGAGCGCTTATCTGGTTATGCAGGATCTGCAACGGAATCAAAAGTTCAAACTCTGTCTGAGATTGATCTGCAAGAAGTACCGCGATTCACCAGTGGCTTTAAAGAGCTCGACCGCGTGCTTGGTGGGGGCGTGGTGCCCGGCGCTGCTATTCTGATCGGTGGTAACCCAGGCGCAGGTAAGTCGACCTTGCTATTGCAGACCATGTGTTTACTCTCAGCGCAAATGCCAACGCTTTATGTAACGGGTGAAGAATCCCTTCAGCAGGTAGCGATGCGTGCTTCTCGTCTTGGTTTACCAAAAGAGCATCTAAAGATGTTGTCGGAGACCAATGTCGATAAAATCTGCCAAATCGCAGAGAAAGAGCAGCCTCGAATTATGGTTATCGACTCGATTCAGGTAATGCACGTATCGGATGTTCAGTCTTCTCCGGGCAGTGTGGCGCAGGTGCGTGAGTCAGCGACCGCTTTGACGCGCTACGCAAAGCAAAACAATGTTGCCGTCTTTATTGTTGGTCACGTAACAAAAGATGGTACCCTTGCAGGCCCGAAAGTGCTTGAGCATATTATTGACTGTTCTGTGCTGCTCGATGGTGGCACCGATAGTCGCTTCCGTACACTTCGCAGTCACAAAAACCGTTTCGGTGCAGTGAATGAGTTAGGTGTATTTGCCATGACGGGACAGGGACTGAAAGAGGTCAACAACCCATCGGCTATCTTCCTTTCCCGCGGTGAAGAAGAAACTTCGGGTTCTTCTGTTATGGTGGTATGGGAAGGCACGCGCCCTCTATTAGTAGAGATTCAAGCGCTGGTGGATTATTCGCAACTTGCCAACCCTCGTCGTGTTGCCGTTGGTTTGGAACAAAACCGCCTCTCTTTATTACTTGCTGTCCTGCATAAGCACGGTGGCCTTCAAATGACTGACCAAGACGTATTTGTGAATGTCGTCGGTGGCGTAAAAGTGACAGAAACCAGTGCTGACCTTGCGTTAGTTATGGCGCTTTTGTCGAGCTTCCGCGATCGCCCATTACCGAAAGATGTGGTCGTATTTGGTGAGGTTGGCTTGGCGGGTGAGATTCGCCCTGTGCCAAGTGGACAAGAACGCTTAAATGAAGCATTCAAGCATGGCTTTAAGAAAGCAATCGTCCCTGCGGCAAATATGCCTAAAGGTGGCATTCCTGGTATGCAAATCCACGGCGTGAAAAAATTATCAGAAGCGATTGAAGCATTTGATGAGTTGTAAACGCCATTTTGTGCCCCAATTTAAGGGGTAACAATAATGTTGAATCTGTCCTCATTATTATCGAATAGAGCACACAAATTGCTAAGTTTGACTATTATTTGAGGACGGAAAATTTACGTTAAAATTTTTTTTCTTCCATCCGCACGCAAGGGTATCAGTATTGACAGAATGTGATATACTCTGCGCGCACTTTATACCTTATTAACAGAGTAAGACAATGACTGATTTATCAAAATACAGAAACATTGGTATTTTTGCTCACGTAGACGCGGGTAAAACTACCTCTACAGAGCGTATCCTAAAGCTAACTGGTAAGATCCATAAGATCGGTGACACTCACGACGGTTCAACTACTACTGACTTCATGGAGCAGGAAGCTGAGCGTGGTATCACAATCCAGTCTGCAGCAACAACTTGTTTCTGGAACGATCACCGTCTAAACATCATCGATACTCCTGGACACGTTGACTTCACTATCGAAGTTTACCGTTCTCTAAAAGTACTTGACGGTGGTATCGGTGTATTCTGTGGTTCTGGTGGTGTTGAGCCTCAGTCAGAAACTAACTGGCGTTACGCTGACGAATCACACGTATCTCGTCTGATCTTCGTTAACAAACTAGACCGTATGGGCGCTGACTTCTACAAAGTTGTTGACCAAGTACAAAACGTTCTAGGTGCTACTCCACTAGTAATGACTCTACCTATCGGTATCGAAGAAGATTTCGTAGGTGTTGTTGACGTACTAAGCCAACAAGCTTACGTATGGGACGAGTCTGGCCAGCCAGAGAACTACGAAGTTCAAGACATCCCAGCTGATCTAGTTGAGAAAGCGGCTGAATACCGTGAAATGCTAATCGAAACTGCTCTAGAGCAAGACGAAGATCTAATGATGGCTTACCTAGAAGAAGGCGAAGAGCCATCTCTAGAAGACATCAAACGTTGTATCCGTAAAGGTACACGTGACCTAGCATTCTTCCCAACTTACTGTGGTTCAGCGTACAAGAACAAAGGTATCCAACTTATTCTTGACGCGGTAGTAGATTACCTACCATCACCAACAGAAGTTGATCCTCAGCCTCTAACTAACCCAGAGACTGGCGAACCAACTGGCGAAGTTGCACTTGTATCTGAAAACGAGCCGCTAAAAGCGCTTGCATTTAAGATCATGGACGACCGTTTCGGTGCTCTAACGTTTATCCGCGTTTACTCAGGCCGCATGAAGAAGGGTGACACAATCCTTAACTCTGCAACTGGTAAAACTGAGCGTATCGGCCGTATGGTTGAGATGCACGCAGACGAGCGTAACGAAATCGATTCAGCACAAGCTGGTGACATCATCGCTGTAGTTGGTATGAAGAACGTTCAAACTGGTCACACTCTATGTGATCCTAAGCACGAATGTACTCTAGAACCAATGATCTTCCCAGATCCAGTAATCTCTATCGCAGTTAAGCCTAAAGATAAAGGCGGTTCTGAGAAGATGGGTATCGCGATCGGTAAGATGGTTGCAGAAGATCCATCATTCCAAGTAGAGACTGATGAAGAGTCTGGCGAAACTATCCTACGTGGTATGGGTGAACTTCACCTAGATATCAAAGTAGATATCCTAAAACGTACTTACGGCGTTGAGCTAGAAGTAGGTGCTCCTCAAGTTGCTTACCGTGAAACAATCACTCAAGCAATCGAAGACAGCTACACGCACAAGAAGCAGTCTGGTGGTTCTGGTCAGTTCGGTAAGATCGACTACCGTATCAAACCAGGTGAAACTGGTTCAGGCTTCACGTTCAAATCAACAGTTGTTGGTGGTAACGTACCTAAAGAATTCTGGCCTGCAGTTGAGAAAGGTTTCGCATCTATGATGGAAACTGGTGTTCTAGCTGGCTTCCCAACTCTAGACGTAGAAGTTGAACTATTCGACGGTGGTTTCCACGCAGTTGACTCTTCAGCTATCGCTTACGAAATCGCTGCTAAAGGCGCATTCCGTCAGTCTATGCCTAAAGCTGGCGCGCAACTTCTTGAGCCAATCATGAAAGTTGACGTGTTCACTCCAGAAGATCACGTTGGTGACGTAATCGGTGACCTTAACCGTCGTCGTGGTATGATCAAAGATCAACAAGCTGGTACTACTGGCGTACGTATCAAGGGTGATGTACCTCTATCAGAAATGTTCGGTTACATCGGTACTCTACGTACTATGACTTCTGGCCGTGGTCAGTTCTCTATGGAGTTCTCACACTACTCGCCATGTCCAAACAACGTTGCTGAGCAAGTAATTGCTGACGTTAAAGAGCGTAACGCTAAGAAGTAATTCTTAAGTTAACTCTGTAAGACATCAAAGCCCCGCCTAGTGCGGGGCTTTTTACTGTCTGTCGGTAAACCCAATCTATGGGGCCTTCCTGCATCTATTACTGACTTTATTCTTCTTTTAACTGAATCGTTTCAAAATCTCGGACAGTACTGTGTTCGAAATCAGCAATCTCTTCTTTTATCCACTGGCTAAACAGCTGTGCTTTTTGGCGCTTTAAGTAACCGGTTGGCGCACAAAGGTAATACGCGTATTTCGGTTGTATGCCTATGTCTCCAATTCTTACCAGTTTTCCTTCTTGGATATATCGATAAGCCAAACTGTGCTTAACCAAAGCTACGCCTTGCAGTGACAAAGCGCCTTCTAAAACCAAATGTGAACCACTGTATTTGAGGGTTGGCTTCGCCGCTTTATGGCCTAGTGTATTGAGCCACAAGTTCCAGTCTAAATCCGGCCAGAGGTCTTCGATTAATTCTGCTTTATCTAAATCTTCAACGCTGTAGATGCCGTGCTCTTTTTGGTAAATCGGATGGCAAGCAGGGTAGAAAACTTCATCCATCAACCACTGTGATTCAAGGTTCGGATAGTCGCCATGCCCATAGCGAACGCAAAGGTCTATCTGACTGTCTTGAAATGACACCAACTCGTTGGTTGGCTCCATCAGTAAAGAAATATCGGGGTGACGCTGCCGAAAAGCGGTGATTCTTGGTACTAACCAATGGTGTGCAAAAGAGGGTAGCGTAGAGATGGAGAGGTGATTCGGGTTGGGATCTTGGTTAATCAATCGCACACCTTGCTGAAGGTGGTTGAATCCTCGCTCAGCTTGGGCAAAGAGTAAATCCCCCTCTGCGGTAAGGAGTATCTTTCGATGTTGGCGGACAAATAAGTCGGTACCGAGAAACTCTTCCAACTGACGTATCTGCTGACTAATCGCGGCTGGTGTGACAAATAAGTATTTGGCAGCGGCTTTAAAACTGCCTTCCTTTGCCGCGATGTAGAAGTAGTACAGCCCTTGTAACGGAGGCATACGTTCTTTCACATTAGTTTTCCTTAACTCAGTGTCAGATTCTATCGTTTGAGAATAGCAGGGTACTCACTGATTATTAAGTGGTCAATGTGAATGAATCGAGGAGGATATATGAACAATGCAACGCAAACCTGTGGCCAGTTAGCGTCGAAGCCACGCAAGAGTTTAGTTCAGTATATCTTTTCCAAGTTAGCCCTATGGAGAAAGAACTACCGTACACGACGTCATTTGTCTGAGTTACCTCGCCACCTTTTGGATGATATCGGTTACAACGAAACCGAAGTCCAAAAGGAAATTCAGAAACCGTTTTGGCGGGATTGAACTTTAGCTAAACAAAAAGCCAGCGAGTAATCTAACGCTGGCTTTGTATTCGATAGTGTCACCTTTAAGGCATGGCTTTTACTTCAACCGTTATCGTATCTTGGTATTTACCGGCTCGGGCAAAGTCGATATTGCCTAATGTCACTTCAAGTGGCACTCCCCAGCGTTTGGTATTCTCATTATTAGAGAAGGTATAAACCGATTGCTGGTTTACTAGAGCGTTGTTGAATCGCAACGTATATGGGATGGTAATGTAGGGCTCCGATTTCTGCTTCAGTTCACCATATTTTTGTTTCACCACAAGCCTGACATTTGAGTTTGAAAGAAGATCGAAATCAGAGCGATAGGTTCGGTTAGATTCTAAATCGCCAAGCTGAAAACGATAACCTGAGTTGCCAGAACGCTGTAGATTTGGTGCGTTTGGTACAGAGTTGAAAGCCACAAACGCTGGCACTTTGAGTTTCACTTTCGCATTTTTTGTCTCTTGTTTTCTGTCTAAAGAAATAGATGCTTCCAGAAGTCCGTTGTAGTTGCCAGATGCTGCTACTTTAGCCTCTGGAACCTTTATCCAGAACTTGGTTCTTTGGCTATTATCCAAGGGCAGTTGAAACCCTTTATTTGGAAAGTGACTCAATTGCCGAAAGTTTTTGTCCAGAATGGTCAGAGGCAAGTTCGTTCCAATGGAGCTTAAGTAGCTTGATTGCTTGTTGTTGACCGAGACCATTGCCATAGGAAATCGACAGCTCTGAATATCGCGTGATAACTCCAGATAAACCGGAATGTAAGCGCCTAAGTCACGTTTAAATTCAACGTTACTTCGGTCAACGTTTAGTGTCCATTTGCCACTGCATTCGGCCCAAACTGGTTGAGATAACATGGCTAAACCGAACACTGAGAGTTTGAATAAGTGTTTCATGGTTTATCCCTCTTTAATAAGTAAAGTGGGTAGATAAATCAGATTTTCATTGGTTTCTGGGACGTTCAGTTTGGCTGGGCTAAAGCCATCAATCATGATGGTGTAGCTGCCCGGTGCAACGCCTTCCACAACAAATCTACCTGATCGGTTAGTGAAAAAGTCATACGTTTTTTGTTGTCCAACTAACTGACCTTGGAAAAGTTTTAATGGCTTTTTAGGTCCGAGTTCAATCGTGCCAATAATGGTTTTCGACGCTGCTGAACCTATTTTTATTAGATGACCAGTTTGTGAACCTGGCGTGATGTTGTACTCGTGGTCGCCAAAGTCATAGCCGACAGGAGCATCCGGTACGTTGATGTAAATGCTGGATAACTGATGCCCACCCGATAATTGAACGGCATTATTAATTGTAGAAGTTGAGATTGCTTCTGCAGGATCATCAGCGACCGCATTTATTTCTACGTCTGCATCTAACGAGTCATGAACCGCGACGATGGCCACTGGACCATTGATCGGACGTGACCAAGCCAAGTTACCATCAGCTAAGGTCAGTGCTGTACTGGCTCGTAAAGACGCCGTTTGATAGCTGTCCGCATTATCAAACTCTAGGTGTGAGACTTTGGCATCGGTGATAAAGCGGTTAGCAACATAATTGCCCTCGACCGAATACGTTTGAGAATCCGCATCGCCTTCCGCTGTAAGCGCATAACCATAGCTGCCAGTGTAATCGTCGGATGGGCGTTGGAATTGCGCTCGGTAAGTATCGGGTTCGTTTGAGTAGGAGACGTTCGCATTGTACTGGCCATCAATAGAGTTCCAATCCCAGTCAGCAGAGAAGATGAAGCGAGTTTCATCAATGTTGTCATTGGGGTTTTCTTCTTTTTCTACACCAGCAGAGAGTGATAAGTTGAAAATCTGCCAAGCAATCTCAGAAGAAGCCAACCATTCGACCTCTTCTTCTTCAAAGTCACGATAATCTCCGCTCAATATTAGATTGAGATCATCCGTAATCGTGAACACGTAATTAGAAAATACGCGCAAGCCAGTGCTTGGATCTGCAAACTGCCAAGGTAAGGCAAAATACTTATCTTGGTACTCAACACCAAGGCGGAAGTTAGGTGAGCCATAGCTATCCGTTCCCCACAATTGATGGGAATAATCCAAGCTGTAGATACTGCCCGTTTCGTCATTAGGGTTGTTGTTTTGTGCAGAAGCTCGAACGCCTAAATTCCCCCAATCCGAGCCGATAGTCGCGATCACTCCGAGTTGTTGTCCCTCAGGATGATAAAGGCCATTTACACCAAGTGTTAACGTATCGCTGATACCATAGTCATAGTATCCAGATGTGATCCACTGCTCGTCATCGTATTTAAAGTTGTTGTCATCAATTGTTGAAGCCAATCCTGAGTAAAAACCAAAGTCAGAAATGCCTTCACGCAGTAAGCGGGAATTAAAAAATTGACTGTAAACGATGGTATCCGTTCTGCCTGATTGATAGCTAATGTCTAAGCGTACGTCATTCGTACCGGAAACGAGAGGTAAATCATCAAGTGTGTATCGACCAGGCGGCAATCGGATTTCAGTGAGAAAAATATCATTGATATAGATTTCGACATCGGCACTCTCATTTAGCACCAAAGGTTGTGTGCCACCATTTTGGATGTTTCGAGTTGGTTGTAAGTCTTGATACAAACGTTCAAATGCGACCCCGCCCATAGGGGTACTAGGAAGGTGCCCTGCGCTTGTTTGGGTGACATCACCAAAGGTTAGTCGCCAAGGAGTGCTAGGTTCATCAAAGAAAAGGCGAGCCTCACCGCGATACACATCAGAGTCAACATCGTTGCCGCCAGTGACGAAACCAGAGACATCAATATTTGCGCCTCGAACGCCACCAATATTGGCTCGGACTAACCATTCTCCAAGCCAAGTTTGCGTATCTTCGGCGTTAGAATCGCTGAATAACGTGTAATCTGTGCTGGCGTTCAGTGTATTTTGCATTGTCCAGAATGCACTTTCCGAATACTGGGCGGGCTCATATTTACTGCCAAAAGACAGCAAAAACTCTGCCGCCGCAGATTCATCAATGACCAGATTAATGCTTTGTTCGGAAGAGTCGAAAGTGGCATTAATGCCCATACGATCCAACTGCTCAACCGTAATGTACTCTCCGGAGAAGTCTCGTAGTGCGGTAAGTGTCTCACCATTTATCAGCTTCTCTACTGATTGAGCGAGTTGCTCTACGTTGATTGAGCCTACGGTCATGCCGTCAGAATAGGCGTCTACTTCGCCGATAGTATTCTCACCCCAAGTAACGGGAAATGGGAACAACCAACTCTGTGCAATCGCCGTTTGCATGGCCGTGACTAAGGTGAGGCATAGAATGAGATTTTTCATAAAAACCTCATTAGTCTATTGTTTTAACAGAAACTTTTTTTGGTTGCCCTAAATCACTTGGCAAAGTGTATTTCACTGTCGTGCCTGGCATTAGGTAAGCGCTTGTCTTTTTGCTTAACACTTCCCAATCGACGGTTTTGTTTGCTTTGCCACCAGAGAAGTTAAACTCCATACCGTTCATGTTTAGTACACGTTTACCATCGTTTCTGATTGAAACCTGATTGTTTTGGATGGTAGCGGTTGGAATCGACTTGCTAGATGCCGGAGAGACAAAGGCTAAGGTGGCAAACTCTAACAGCATAGAAATTGAACTGTCATCGTCATTTTCTTC
The DNA here is from genome assembly GCF_000817815.1 of Vibrio owensii CAIM 1854 = LMG 25443. GTDB lineage: Bacteria > Pseudomonadota > Gammaproteobacteria > Enterobacterales > Vibrionaceae > Vibrio > Vibrio owensii. The sequence goes on along the minus strand of NZ_JPRD01000003.1, from coordinate 75,698 downwards.
GACTTGGTTTTCTAATTCGATTTGGGTAAAGACGATACGGTAGGTAACAGTTTGTTTAATCGAACCTTTTGGCATGTGGCGTACACGGAAAGTTTGAGACTTTTGCCCTGCAATTTTGGCTTGAGGAGGGAGAATAAGAAATTCATCCTCAGATGGAGTCAATACCTCTTCGCCTGTAGAGAAATCAGCTTGGTAGACATTTACTTCTAGAAGAATTGGTTCTTCTTCTACATTGGTCACTTTGTACAATCCTTGCGAGTTCCGGCCAACATCATCGAGTTCCAGATAGATCGGGCTTACCTCATATGCGAAGAGTAGAGAACTGAATAGTAAAGAAAATAGAAGAGTGGTGAACCTAGCCATAGATATTTCTCCCTAAAACAAACTTGGCTCGATAACCGAGCCAAGTTTTATTCCATCTATAAAGCATTGTATCTTTGTTACATTACAGGGCCTGATGCAGCAAGGCTCACTTTGATACGACCTTTATATTTACCTGCTCGTGCAAAGCCTGAATCTTCAGGTTTCACATAAATTGGATGTTTGTTGATTTTGTTCACCAAATGCTCGCCCACTGATGGAATTGGCGATGCCATTTGTTCCATACCATGGTGGTTTTTGGTGTTCGCAACCGTTTCTGAACCAATTTTTACTTTGTAGTTAATTTTCTCCCCCATGTTGTGCTTGGTTACGCCGCGTAATTTGTAAGCGGTTACTGAGAAGTCCAGATCAGTACCGTAGTTACACCAAGCTCGTAAGTTACCTACTAGCACTTTCTTGTTATTGAAACCGTTGTCCCACGAATCAGAATGTACTTTGTTTGCTTTACGCAGAACGTTGTTCTTAACATCTTTCTTACCAATTCGTAGTAGACAGCGTTTTGGCACTCGACCTTCGATTCGAATGGTTTTTTGGTCAGTTTTGCTCAGTGTTGTAAAGTCCACTGGGTTGTTAAACTGAACCGCAGAAGCGCCAAAAGAAAGTGAAGCGGCTGCTGCAGCTATTGCTGAAGCTAGAAGTAACTTTTTCATAACTCAATCCCTCGTTAGTAATGAATGCATATCGTTGCATCGCTCTACTAGCTTATGAGGGGAGGAGTCTCTCAACCTCACCGACAAAGGTGAGATGATGTTATTAGTTAGGGTGAAAAAGGGGTGAACTTGGTTCAACTCAATTTGATTTCACCCTGACTAATGTTCAATCAATCAATAATCCTTTTTAATTTCTTATAGTTAGCTTAGAACTGTTCTTTTGCCATTGCCATTAACTCGTAGCGAGAATGTACATCCAATTTATGCAATACGTTGGACGCATGCGTCTTGACGGTATTCACGCTCACATTTGAGTGCCTAGCTATCTGCGTATTGGAGAGGCCTTGAAGCATGAGTTTGCACACTTCACTCTCTCTTTTAGTGAGTAAGAATTTAGAGCTGAGTTCTTCAGCTGCGACGACTGGGTTTTCTGTGCCCTGCTGATAGTGATGAATGGCTTTATTTAAGATGTGACGTGGGAACCAAACATCACCATTCGCAACCGCGGAGACGGCTTTAGGTAAGAGTTCTAGCCCATGACAGATTTGGCCAGAGTAGCCTTTCTCAAGCCATTCTAGTGATGTTTGTGAACTAACGTTGACTGCTATCCATTTCTCATCTCTTTCATTCGGGGCGATACCGTAGCGTTTTGGACAAGGCATGGTCTGTACGTCGAATAAGATAATGGTGTTGATGGTGTCTTCATCCATTTGGGTGAAGCGATCGCTATTGACGAAATTGACATATGGAAAAGAAACTTTGATCAAGTCGCGAATCACCCTTGAGTATGAATTATCACGACTCAATAGGTGGACAACAAAATGCTGAGTACTGAATTCCATGGCAAATATTCCCTTAGGTCTAGATTTTAAAATTGTTATTAACCTAGTTCTCAACGCGTTGATGTATAAAGTATTTATTGAATAGACTGCTGTGCTCGATTCATATGTGTTCATAATTTGTTGAGCATGAATGCGCTCATAAATCATGTGCACTTGTATTAGAAAAGATTAGTACCATATGACTAGAATACAAATGTCGAGAAGACAATCGGTTAGGGAAATTGGCAGAAATTCTTGAAAAAGATAAGTATGAAAAGGTATGAGACAAGTCACCCCAGAAGAACTGAAAGGTCAGTCTCTGGGGTGAAGTTAGGGTGAACTGGCATCAAACTGAGGGGTTACAAGTCTTCCTCCCACACCACTAAATCGCCTTTTGGCCAGTTGTGGCCGATCTCGTGGTATTTCTGCTCAAGCACATGACGCTTAATCTTCAAGGTTGGAGTTAACACGCCATTCTCGATGCTCCATGGGTCTTTGATCATCAATACCCCTTTGATCTGTTCGTGAGATTCAAGCTCTTGGTTCATCCGATCGATCACTTTACGTGTGGTTTTTGCGTAACGCTCTTTGTCGAAGTTCGGGAAGTCATGTGGCACAACCAACAAGATTGGACCGGGTAGACCTAAACCGATCAAACACATCATCTCTACGCGACTGTATTCGAACAGTTTCTTTTCGATAGGCACAGGAGCGACGAACTTACCTTTCGATGTTTTGAAGGTGTCTTTCTTACGACCTTGAATGGTGAGGTAACCGTCGGCATCGATCGAGCCGATATCACCTGTATGTAGCCAGCCGTCCGCGTCAAACGATTCTTGGGTAGCAATGTCATTCTTGTAGTAGCCAGAGAACAAGCCTCTACCACGTACCATGATCTCATCATCGTCAGCGATTTTAAGTTCAATGCCAGGGCCTGCATTACCGACTGAGCCAATCTTATCTGCGCGGAACGGATAGTTCAGTGTGCTGTAGGCGAAGGACTCTGTCATCCCCCATGCTTCGGTGATGTTCAAGCCAACGCTTCGATACCATTCCAACAATGCTGGTGAGACAGGTGCAGAGCCACAACCAAGAACTCGTGCTTGGTCTAAGCCAAGGCCATCGGCAAGCTTTTTCTTGATCAAAGAATTGACGAAAGGAATCTTCAACAGAATGTTGAGCTTTTTCTGAGGAAGTTTGTCTTGGATACGCTGTTGGAACAACGTCCACAAGCGAGGTACAGAGATAAACAGCGTCGGACGATGCATCTTCACATCTTCGATGAAGGTATCGAGCGATTCTGGGAACGCCGTCGTCACGCCACCCATGATGGATGAGCCGAAGATGTAGACACGTTCGGTGATGTGCGCAAGTGGTAAGTAAGAGAACAATCGGTCGTTTTCTTGAATGTCGATATGGTTGATGAGTTGTTGAACTGACCAACTGAACGCACCATAGGTGAGCATTGCGCCCTTAGGTAGGCCAGACGTACCAGATGTGTAAACCAGAGACATCAGTTTGTCGTCGTAATGCTGCGGGCGTTCTTCACTCGGTTCAGCGTTAGCGATCAGCTCTTTAAACTGATACTGGCAGTTTGGCGCGGTATCGTAAGGCAGTGCGATGCTAATGATATCTGGCATCGCGTCAATCACTTGTTGCGTTGCTGCAGGGTCATCAAGCTTACCGCCGATCAGTGCTTTACTCTCACTGTGGGTGAGGCAGTACTCAATGGTATCGGCACCCGCCGTCGGGAAAATAGGCACACTAACGTAATCGCCAAGCATCATGGCTAAATCACAGATGAACCATTCTGCACAGTTTTTCGAGACTAAGGCCACTTTATCGCCTGGCTGTACACCAAGGTTACGTAAAGCGCTGACAAGCCTTAACGCTTGATCGGCAACTTCCGCATAAGTGAACTCAACGAACTGTCGGTTGATGATTTGTTTTAAGTAGACTTCATCTGGGCGTTCCGCTGCCCATTTGAGAATCATTTCATTTGGTGGTGGGAGAGCGCAAGTCTGTTCACTTAACTCGTTAGGCTGAATCATTCTCTAACTCCATGTTAATCGCAGGGTTTGTTGTTGTTAATTTAATGTTAACAATAGCATGGGTGAGGTTGTTTGGGGAAAGAAAAAGTAACAACTTGTTGTTAGGGATCACAGCTTATGACTTCTATGGACTAAAGTACGGTTTAATTGATTCTCAGAGTGTATCAATCACTCGCTTTTGATAGTGGTGATAGAGACGCATGACTTTTTCTACGTAGTTTCGAGTCTCTTCAATAGGCAGAGTTTGGGTGAGTCGAAAGTAAAGTTCGTCTTCTGTGAGTCGATTCATTTCTGAAGAAAATTGAGGCAGTGACTGAGTGTAAGATAGATAACGCATTAGGTTCGACAACCCACAGTTGTAAGCCGCAATGGCCAAAAGCATTTTGTTTTGCTCGGATCGCACCGAGTGTAAGTAATCGGTTTTGAGAATGTGTAAGTAAGCCGCCCCTGTATCTATATTAAAGTTCGGCTCGAACAACTCATTACGTGAAATTTTTCTTCCGAAGTACAGCTTTTGAGAGACTTCCAACGCACCGCCGTTTTGCATAACCTGCATTAAGCCAATGGCATCTTTGTGTGAGACCGCATTTGGGTTAAAGGCGCTTTCAGTATGAATAATTGCCAGTAGCAAGGCAGTTTCTATTTTCCATTGCGTAGCGGCTTCAGAAATCATGGGTAAATATTGTAAAGCGGCAGGAGAGGTGGGTTTGGTCACCTTATTGTAAGCTTTGGCTTTTGTCGGTCCGGTTGTGCCTCTTAGCTCCACCACTTGCGCTCCTGAGCGTCGAGATACACTTGGCATTGTTTTCAGTTTGAGCTTTTTCTCTTGGAGAGAGTGACGGTTTTGCTGGTTGAGTGTTTGCTGTTCGACCTTGGTCATTTTTGCATTGGCTTGAGGGTACACAGCCAGAGCCATCGAAGTCAGAATCCAGATGAGACCTTTCTGAGCAAGCGCGAGTTTGATTCGTTTGAAAGCCGCAGCCATAACCACTCCAGTGACTAAAAATGCTTGTGCCCTTTTCTCAGTTTATCGTGTAGCCATTGGTGATACTTACTGTAATCGGAATGAATGGGCCAGATCAAAGAGGCGTATAACTGCTTGCCAAACAAGGCAGTCTCACTTGGTGCTTTGGCCAATACATCACGATGCATGGAGTTATCAATCGTATGTTGTGGTAGGAACGCCATGCCTTTCTTCGCAATGCATAACTCCATGATGGTACTGATATCATCGAGTATCCACATATTGTTTTTGGCGACATTGGACAAGTCGATCAAATCCTCACACCCGTCTAATAAGAGTAGGCGAGACTCGGTGGGTTTTCCTTGTTGAATAAGGTCATGATGTACCACCCAATTACAGTTGACGGTAAAAAGCTCATCAATATTAAAGTCGAGTTTCGTGCGGTGGTAAGGATTACAGATGGCAATGTCGATTTGGTTGTTATTGATGTATTGGCCAAGGATTTGACTAGGTTTGGTGACAACAGTTAATTCTATTTCTGGAAAGGCTTCTGAGAACTCAATGAGGGCACTTTTGACTTCATTGTTAAACACCAGAGAATCAATGCCAACTCGCATATGGTACAGATCCGTTCTCAAAAGGGATTCGGCGATTTGGCTCAGCTCGTTGTATTTGTTGATGATGGGCGTCGCCAGTTGATAAATCTTCTTTCCTCGTTCTGTTGGTTCGACTTGCTTATTGCTCCTGTCGATAAGTAAGTAACCTAACTCCTCTTCTAAGCTCTTCACCGCACCGCTCACCGTAGACTGAGACTTACCTAATTTTCTTGCTCCACTACTAAAAGAACCATGAGTGATCACGGCATGAAAAGAGATGAGATTGTCGAAGGGAAGTTTCATCACGGTGCTTCCTCTGGTCTCTAGTCCATAAGTTTTAGCTTAATGGGTATGAAGAAGGTTGAAGTAATAATCCAGCCAAATGTGATCTGTATCACATTCTGAATTTACGGTACAAAATCTTATTTTTACCACTAAAAGAAGAGGGGGGAGCGCTAATTGACTGAACTGTAGATATAAATAATTTTTGCTACCCATTAAGGATAATCCCTAAGTGAAACGGCACGCTTGGCAGAATCGGTCTCACCGATATTGTTCATTTTTGAGACGGTGATCCGGTGTCTACGATAAAAGGGCTAAGCAATTAGTACGAAACAAGGAAAGAGGGACAAACCATGATTACTAAACTTTATGTAGACGTTACAAACTACCTAAATGAACTTAAAAATGATGAGCAGGGCGTTACTGCAATTGAGTACGGATTAATCGGCGTTGCAATGGCGGCATTCTTGATTCTTACCTTCGCTTCTGATGGATCTCTTATTACGGCATTAGATGGAGCGTTTGATGACATTGCTGCTGACTTGGATGCATTCTGAAACTAAAACAGGTTTTCCAAATATTGAATGTTGTTTTTATACATCACGTTAGCAACAGTCTGTCTTGTTGTGTCGCTTTCTGATATCAGAGAGCGAACCATCAAAAACAGTCACGTATTGGTGATTGCCGTTTTAGCGATTGCGATTGGCATTGCAGACTTTTCACTATCAAGTCTTTGGGTTTTAGGTATTTGTTGGTCTGCTTTGCTTTTCCTCCATGTAATTAGGGTACTTGGAGGAGGGGACGTAAAACTTATTGCTGCTTTTTCTTTCTCACTCCCAACTCAAAGCCTTTTAGAGGCATTGATTTTCGTCGGGATATACGGAGGGATATTGTCAGTAACCTACCTGATACTACCGCGACCATCTCACGTTACTGGAGAGGGTAAGAAATCTCAGATCGGGCTCCCCTATGGTGTTGCAATTTGTTGTGGGTTTTATACGGCACTTCTTTTGAAAACATCCGTTTAAAAAACGGGAGGGGCGTATGCGATCTCGTATCGGGATGGTTTTTGCACTATTAGCCTTACTGGTTGGAGGCATCGGACTTTACAATCATATGACTGCCCAGCCTCAGCAGCAAAACCCAACCGTATCTCAACCAAACAATTCAGATGAACCACAGGCTCATTATGTTCAGGTCTGGCGTGCGAAGAACAATCTAGAGCGCGGAACACCTATTGAAATCGATGATGTTCAAAAAGAGCAGATGTTGCTTAATATCGCTTTAGAAGAGGGGATTAACTCCGATATAAAGCTGGACTTTTCACCGTCTACTCTCCTTTCAAAAAACATTGAAGTTGGAAAAATCGTCTTCTCCGAATATCAAGTTAAAGAAAACGATCCTCGTTATATCGACCTTCTCATTACCGAAGGGAAAGAGCCGTATTCTTTACTGGTAAGTACTCGTAACTTGGTCAAAGGCTATATCCGTCCAGGCACCAATGTTGATGTGCTTTCCGTGGGCTCCCCAAAAGAAAACTTATCCGATGAAGATACCGACGCGATTGATTTTAGTGGCGTGAACGCACAATTGATTTTGAGAAACGTCAAAGTGCTCAGTGTTGGTAATACCAAAGAGCCAGTGGACTCCCGAGTTAAATCAAATGTTTCGAGTGAAGATGATCATCAAATAGTTATCGTTGTTGAAGTCGATCCGAGTGAGATCGCCAAGTTATCTATCGCGCAAAAAACGATGCATCTAGAGGTATACCGAAGCCATCGCTACAAAGAGCCTGTTTTCGCGGAAGTTCGGGATGTGATCGGCAATTATAGTGGCGTGACCGAGTTAAGAGGGTCTTCTCGTCAATCTGCCCAAGGAGAGGAGCTGTGATGAAAACAAAAAGGATATTCTCATACGCTTGGTTTTTGGTGTTTTTATGTAGTTTTTCCGCTTTCTCTGGTGATCGTTATATCACGGTCAGTGATGGTCAACACATTGAGGTGAAAGAACCGATCTCGACCGTATTTGTCAGTGACCCTGACATCGTCGACTACAACGTTGTGAATGAAAATACCGTCGTTGTTTTTGCCAAGGAGGTCGGGCAAGCCAGATTCATCATTTACGGTAAGTCGAAGAAGGTACTGCTCTCAGACCGAATTATTGTTGATATTGATCTGTCGTTGGTCCGACGCCAAATCAAGCTTCACTACCCTGAACTCAGCATCAAAGTAGAGTCGGTGGGTAATCAGGTCGCAGTGAGTGGGGTTGTTGAGTCGGAACAGCAACGTGATGATATTTATCGAATGGTTGCTACTTTGCTTGGAAGAGACAAAACGGAGAAGTGGGAAGAGACCCAAGTCCTTGAGTTTGAAAGTGATGCTTACGATGTTGAAGAGCCTCAAAGCATGATCTTTGCTCGCAATATGACGTGGGAAGGCATATTAGAACTTATTGAGGTCGCGACGGATCAACAGGTCAATGTGAAAATATCGGTCGCTCAAGTGACAGAAACGTTCGCCCAAACTGTAGGTGTGGATTGGTCTTCTGTTGGCGCGGATGTTGGTGAGTTTTTATTCCAACAATTTGATGCTGCCGATCTCACCACTTTGATCACTGCACTTGGTAATGAAAACGTTGCCCAAGTCCTCGCCGAGCCAAACCTTACCGTTATCTCAGGAGAGTCTGCCAGCTTCTTAGTTGGTGGTGAAGTCCCTGTGATTGTTACCACCAATAATAATATCAACATTACCTTTCGAGAGTTTGGTATCAAACTCGACCTTACCGCGAAAGTCCTTCATGAGGGCAAAATTCGAATGCGTCTCATGCCTGAAGTTAGCGAAGTAGAAAGATACATTCGCTCTGCTGGGCTAGAAGTGCCCCAATTTGCAACGCGAAGAGCGATGACCACGATTGAACTTGGTGATGGCGATAGTTTTGTTCTTGGTGGCTTGATGAGTAGTGCCGATTTAGAAGAGCTGCAAAAAATTCCACTGCTTGGCGATATTCCTGTTCTCGGGGCTGCGTTTCGCAAAGCCTCTACAGATAGACGACGCACGGAGTTGATCATTGTCGCGACCGTTAATCTTGTCAAACCAATGAAGAAGAAAGACATCCAAATGCCCTATATGAGCAAAACGTCGACGCTTCGCCGTTGGTTGAAAATCTCGGATAGTGAAGAAGGCAACAAAGGCAATGACCCAACCATTCAGTTGCTGTCTCAGGGAGGGTTTATTCAATGAAAACTTTATTTGTGGCAGTGCTAAGCGCGTTATTACTCTCTGGATGTGCTGAGCGTTATTTCAATGGACCAGGAGCGGAAGCGCTTATTTACCCCGAAACCCATATCTATCAGTTTACGGTGAAATCTACTCAACAAACGGAAGAAAAGTTGAACATGATTTTTGACACGGTTGACGAGATAGATTCAGGAGCAAGTTACCTTGTTGAATATCGGAGCAATAAGGGCAAAAAAGTGGTTTATAAATCACTTAAAGACAAGATGGCGTTGCGTTTGAGAGCGGATGAGTTTGTAGTGCGCCAAAACAATTCGCTGTCGAATGACATCCAACTGACGATTACTTACCACGCATTAGTGACGCACCAGTGCGCACCTTCTGAGATAGAAGAGGTGAATGTCAGTCGGAATTGCTTTTCTGAAGTAGCTCGGATGAAGCAAGTCTCACACAAGGAACGTATCGTGGAGGGATTGTGATGTTTGACTTAGGAAAATCTCTCAAAGAGAGCAAACCGCAAATCATAGAAAGTGCACATGGGCCAACAGGGTGTGTACTGCTTTACCAGAGCTTAGAATGTATGTCTTTGGTTCAAGAAATGTTCGAGTTTGAAGGGTGGAGTGCACCAACGTGCGTAAAACAGAGTTCGGTTCCCAAAGGCTTTTACTCAGAGCAAAGCGGAAATATTGTCATTCTTGAACTTACGGAGTCATCTGACATTGTCACTGATGCTCAAGCGTTAACCAATCAAATGCCGACACACAAAGGTATTATTGTCATCGGTACAGAAGACTCCATCTGCGTTTTACGTCAGCTCAAAGAGTTAGGGTTCTATTATCTTTATTGGCCAATCAACAAGCACGAGTTTGCTGATTTTGTCATGAATGTGCATCGTAATTTGCAAACTTACACAGGGGTAAGTAAACAGCGAAAAGCGAAGCGTGTTGCAGTTGTCGGAAGCAAAGGCGGGATTGGGACGTCGTTTATTGCCACTGAAATTAGTTCAAAGTTAGCCGCCAATAATATCGATAATGTTTTGGTCGACCATCAGTACAATGACAGCAATATTGATGTGCTCCTTGCTCTAGATGACTTCAAATCTCGCTCCATCGACGAATACTCTGTCCCTATCCATGAATTAGATACGGAAGGGGCATTAAGCCATCTGACCAAAGTGCGTAAAAACCTACGTTTACTTTCACTCAATAGTGACCGATCTCAGTCAGACATTTTCAGTTATAGCCAGACACTTTGTGAGTTACTGAGTCGAAACACCAACTTTATGATCGAAGACTTCTCGGGAAGTGTCGATTTTCGAGTTGACCCCAATATGTTGATTGAAAATTACGACGTGGTCGTGGTGGTTTTTGAGCCTTCGGTTTCTTCCGTCCGCAATGCTAAAGCGTTACTTGAACAGCTTGAGAATAAGCAGCTTTCAATGAGCAAGCGGATCCGGATTATTACACTTGCAAATCACCACCGACCAGAGAACACGTTTGTTATCGAACAAAATGATCTCCAGAAATATCTTGGTTCTGAAGTCAATCTTGATATGGCTTACTGCCGTTCACTGGCTCACCTTCTTATTGAAGGCAAGCGCGCGCACAAACACGATCGAAATATCAATCATGCTATCGATGATCTTACTCGTTTGATAAATGGACAATCCACTCAACATGCTAGCGGTTGGCTCGCTAGATTGGGGGTAAGATGAGTTCAAACAAAGAGATCTATACCGCTTTTCGATCACAGATTTTTGAGGCTTTAGATGTTGAAGCAATACAAAACCTTTCTCGTGTGGAAATCGAAGGGCAAATCCGAAACGCCGTCGATGTTTTAGCGACGAACTTTGATCGCCCAGTCACGACCATGATGAAGTCAAGTTTGGTCAAGAGCATGCTGGACGAACTCTTTGGTCTTGGGCCTATTCAATCGCTGGTTGATGACCGAGCGATAACCGACATCATGGTAAATGGAGCCAATAATGTCTTTTTTGAGAAGCATGGCAAATTAGAAAAGTCGGACATTACCTTCATCGATGAAGAGCAAGTTCTGACGATAGCAAAACAAATTGCTGCGCGTATCGGACGCCGTGTGGATGAGCTTTCTCCTACCGTAGATGCGCGTCTTGAGGATGGTAGTCGTGTCAACATCGTTATCCCGCCCATCGCCCTAGATGGCACTTCAATTTCTATACGTAAATTCCGCGAACAAAATATCGGGCTAGAAGAGCTTGTTGAGTTTGGTTCAATGTCGATGGACATGGCGAGGTTGTTATCAATTGCTTCCCGTTGCCGAATGAACATTCTGATCTCTGGTGGTACGGGTTCGGGTAAAACGACCTTGTTGAATTCGCTTTCACAATACATCAGTGAGGACGAGCGTATTGTGACTATTGAGGATGCGGCAGAGCTTCGTCTAGAGCAGCCCAATTTAGTTCGATTGGAGACGAGAGCAGAAAGTGTGGAACACACGGGCTTAGTGACTCAGCGTGATTTGGTTATTAATGCGCTGCGTATGCGCCCTGATCGAATCATCCTCGGTGAGTGTCGGGGCTCAGAAGCATTTGAGATGCTCCAAGCAATGAATACGGGTCACGAAGGCTCCATGTCGACACTGCATGCGAACTCGCCACGAGATGCAATATCACGCGTGGAATCCATGGTAATGATGGCAAACTTAAATCAGCCTCTCGATGCTATTCGACGCGCGATTGTGAGTGCTATTGAATTGGTGGTTCAAGTTAACCGACTGCGCGATGGTTCAAGGAAAATAACCAGCATTTCTGAAATCGTAGGGCTCGAAGGCGATAGCGTGGTGATGGAGGAAATCTTCCGCTTTCAATACGACGAAGTGGGGTATGGTGAAGCGGTAAGAGGACGCTTTATGACCGAAGGCCTTATGCAGCGCTCCGAGCTTGTTAAAAAAGCACATTTTTACGGTTTATATGAAGAGCTGATGCAAGCCTTCCAAGGAGCAAGATCATGATGTTATGGATTGCTTTTATCTTATTTGGTATTGCCGTTTTGCTTTTAACGAGTAATCGAAGAAGCAAAATAGGGAATTACTTTCCAGAGACTGAAGTCGACGAAGATATTATTGCGGCAATTAATTTGAACGCATTGATGGAACAAAAGCGTTGGCAGAGATTCAAAAATAATTTATCTCCCGCAATAAAGGTTTTAGGACCAAGAGCGAACTTTATTATATTTGTGTTTGTCGTTCTTTCTGGTTATTTAAGCTATTACATAATTTATGAAGTGTTAAATATTAAGTCAATGCTACTTTCTATTGGTGTTTTTACATTTTCAGTAGTTTGGGGCTATTACTGGTTGCAAAACAAACGTCGTTTGGATTTCGAGAAGAAATTTCCAGACGCATTGAACATTTTGATGAGTGCCGTAACCGCTGGTGAGAGTTTAATGCACGCTTTTTCTTTTGTTGGCGAAAACATGGAAGGAGAAGTCGGGCGAGAATTTAAAGAAATGGGGGATCGACTTAAGCTGGGAGAAAATGCAGAAAAGGTGTTACTTCGCTCTTGTAAAGCATTTCCTTACCCAGAATACATCTTCTTTACCATTACGATACGCGCCAATATTAACCGAGGCGGACAACTAAAAAATGTATTGGCAAGGCTAATTCGTATTTTGGTTGATGCTAGAACGTTAGAGTCGAAAAAAATGGCAATGACCTCTGAGGCTCGTATCTCCGCTAAAGTAGTCGCTGCGATACCGATCGCATTTGCATTCATGGTCAATCAAATTGATCCGAGCCACATCGACTTTATTCTTAATGACCCTCAAGGGCGAATGGTACTTTACTATGTTGTCGGTAGTGAAGTGTTAGGCTTATTCGTTGTTTGGCTTCTTGTAAAAGGAGTAAGACGATGATTTTATCGCTGAGTATTTTATTGATTATTTTTTCGTTGTCATTTTTGGTTTATGACTATTATTTTACTCGTAAAAAAGAGTTGGTACTGAGCAAGTACCTTAAATATGGCAAAAAACAACCGACGAAGAAAAAAATCGATTCCTTTATTGTTAAGTTTGGAGAAGGCAACAAAAAAGATTTAGAGCAAAAACTTCTTAATGCCGGGTACTATAATAAAGATTTAGCGAAATATTACTTCCCTTTAAAAGCGGTTCTTTTTCTTCTAGTAATTGTGTTTATATGGTTGTTAGACATGGCATTAATTAATAAGTTATTAATTTCAATTATTGCTGTTATTGGTATCATCATTGTCCCAGATCTGTTGCTCGAGATGCGAAAGCGCATGTTAGTACGAAAGGTTTCGAAAAACCTTCCTTATGTCCTAGATATTATGTCAGTTTGCGTTCAAACAGGTATGACTATTGAAGCGTCGTTTGCGTATTTAGCACAAGAGTTAAAAATCTTCGACAAAGATCTATGTTATCAAATCAATAAAACATCAGAAGCTGGCAAAGTACATGGGATAGAAAAAGCATTACATGATCTTTCTGTTCGCTTGCCTGCACCAGAAATTAACAGCTTTGTCTTAACGATTATTCAAAACCTTCACTATGGCGCATCCGTTGCGAATGTTTTAAGTGATTTAGCAGAAGATATGCGCCGGATTCAATTACTCGAAATTGAAGAGAAAATGGGTAAATTGTCAGCCAAAATGAGTGTGCCTCTGATCTTGCTGATCATGTTTCCAATCGTCATTTTTATTCTTGCTCCTGGCTTTTTACAAATCGACTTTACGAGCTTTAGAGGGGGTAAGTAATGAATAAGGCGACTTTTTTGAGTATTCCACTACTTTTGCTGTTTGGTTGCTCTTCCACAATAGAGAGTGAAGAGAGTGTGGTGCAAAACATGGAGCGTGTTGATAACCATACAGGCTTGATTAATCACTATAAAGGACATCTAGAGGAGCGACCTGAGGACGTCCAGATCATGCAGGAACTGGCGAAAGTATATTTTGATAAGGGCGATATTGAATCGGCTAAGTTTTATGCTGACCATTTGCTTAATCAAGGGGTGAAAAATAATGAGCTCCTGCAATTAAGAGGTCAGATTCATAGCCAAGATGGTGAAGATTCATTGGCTCTGAAGCGCTATAAAAGCTCGATCGAAATGGGCAACAACAGCGGAGAAATCTATGTTTTATCGGGCATCTCCTATTGCAATACCGACCAATTCTCTCAAGCAAAAAGTGCGTTCAATCAAGCTCGTCTAAAAGGCTATAACGACGTGGCGGTGAAAAACAATTTAGCCGTAGTTTATCTTGCACAACGACAGTATGACGACGTGATATCGCTATTGGTTCCTGTTTATCAAGAGAACCCAAGTAACCAGAAAGTGCGAGCGAATTTGGCTATCGCACTGTTCAAAGTAGGGGATGTCTATCAGGCGAGAGATCTACTTGAAGGAGCATTTACCGATTCTCAAGTAGCGCAAATCTCGAGGCAGTTACACCGGTAATAAGGGTGGACGGTATGGAGTATTCTCGAAGAAAGGTAAAGGGCGTAACCGTAGTTGAATTTGCATTAGGGGCCGGAGTTCTTGCTCTTGCTCTTGTCATGCTTTTTGAAATGGGATTTAGAATTTACGTAACCAACTTGGTTGAGTATGCGTTGAGGGAGTCAGTCAGAAATACAAAGGTGTTTGAAGGCGGAAACTCCTACGATAACTACAACCTAACATTGGATTCAGCGATGAAGGACGGAGGGGCATTATGGACGTCACTCGTTCCTGCTGAAAACTTTGAAGTGTCTGGTCGGTACTATTTGACATATGCCGATCTGATTTCAGGCACCAGTTACTCTGATGCCGAGATGGGAGAGGACGATCAAGGGTATGCAATCGCTGAAATTACGTTGACCTATAACTACACACCAATTTTGAACGTATTTTCTAGCGATGTTATCCCGATTACCAAAAGTACACTGATTAACCTAGAACATGAAGGTTGGGAGGAGTGATGATGAAAATACGATCCCGACAAAGAGGTGTGTTTGCCATTGAGCTATTTTTTGTTTTGATTGCTCTCATTACCATCTTTTATTTCATGACGGACATTAGTGACAAGTTATTAGCTCGTGCTCAACTTGATCGTGGGAGTTTTGCACTAGCTAATATCCTCAAAGAGCGAAGTCGTTATTACGACGAAAGATTACCATTAAACGCAAGTGATGAAACGGACATGCAAACGCTTGCGTCACGTCTACTTGATACGACACCAGGCAGCGTCGCTATCAAAATTGAAGCGTTGCACAATAAGACGACGTTAAATGCTTTTGAAAGTAACGAGTACAAAAACCTCGGCTGCGAGGCTGCGGGTTTAGATACGAAGTTAGAGTTAGCTCCTGTTGAGAATGGCGTGACTTTCTCTTTGTATCAAGTAACGCTTTGTCAGCAAGAAAACTCTTGGTTTACTCAGCTTTGGGGGAATTCAGGCGCATCCACGATGACAATCACATCCAGTTCTGTTGTGGTGGGGAGGTAACGATGAATTTCACTATTAAGCAACGAGCTCCAACTCATTCAGGTCGTAGTCAAAAAGGGATTGCGGCAATTTGGTTCGCACTGAGTTTAGTGCCTGTTTTTGGTATGACATTTTTCGCCGTAGAGGGGACGCGTTATATCCAAGAGACAAGTCGACTGAGAGACGCAGCGCAAACTGCTGCATTGGCCATTACGATAGATGACAAGTCGAACCAAGCAGATGCATTGGCGACGATGTACATCAATGACTATGTACGTGATATTTCCCATGTTGATATTCAAACGGTTAGGACGTACGAAGAGCCAACAGAAGACAACGATAATACGGAAAAAATTCAATATTCCGTGCAAGCGGTTACCACTCACAACTCGTGGTTTGCCAGTAACTTAATCCCTTCCTTTGAGACTCAGGAGAAACTTGCTGGGCAAGCTGTCGCGGCGAAATATCCTTTTTACTTAGGGGATAAAATCATTGATTTGGTTTTGGTGACAGACTTTTCTGGGTCGATGAACAACAGTTGGGATGGCGAGATTAAAATCGATCTCCTCAAAGATGCGGTTAAGCAAATTTCAAACCGCATCTTAGTTCCGCGAGAAGGCGAGAGTGAGGTACTGAATCGTATTGCCATCATTCCATTTAACCTGCGAGTACAAGAGAAGATAAATGACAACCTCTACTCTACCAGCCAGTTAAGGTACAAAGGTAGTTATCGCCAAAGCGTGTCTAATGTGAAATACGAACAAGTAAACTGGAATTACTGGTCTCCTTACACAGAAGAAGCTGTTGAAGAGTGTGCCAACAAGCGTACTGATTGCCCCAACAAGAAAAGTTGGGAGCGTGAACAAGCAAAACGAGTTGCTGATGTAGTGAATACCAACAATAACCGTTTGGAGATTCCTGACTATGTCGGTTACTCAAAATCGGTTAGACACATGTTTGACGATAAAGTCGCGAATAACAATTTGACCTTTCATTTTAGATCGAACAACAACAAGCTTTATAACTCCAGTATGACGCGGACTGGTAGTTCGGGCTTTTATACCATTCCATTGACTGCCAATAAAGCAAACCTCGACAAGATGCAAACCATGAGCTCGGGCGGGAATACCGCTGCCTATCAAGGTATGTTGCGTGGATTGCAAATCATGGAAGCAGGTCGGCCGAACGGCGGAAGCGAGGAAGAAACGGAGCAATACAATGACCGTCTAAAAATGCTGATAGTAATCAGTGACGGTATGGAGTACCCATACACGGAAATCTTGCCCGGTTTGGTGAATAAAGGCATGTGCGATAAGGCGCGTGAACACTTCCAAACTGAGAATGGCAATTTGTACATTGGCGTCATTGGGGTGAACTTCAGTGCATCTTCGCAAAGTGGTTTCCAAGATTGTGTGTTGAATCCGGATGAAGACATCATCGATGTAACAGAGACGGAAGATTTTATTAAGAAAATCGAAGAGCTAATTAAGAAAGGATCTCGTGGTAATGGTGTATCGAGACTATATGGGTGATAGATATGACCAAAGCAATACTAATAACAGGGATGCTGGTGGCAGGTTTCACGACCGTTAGTGCGAATGCCAGTGAAGTCAGTTCAAAAGTGACCGAATACTGCGGGACGTCTTATTATGAATACTCGCACTCGATTCAAGTTGGCGAGGTGACAGGGGTGGCATCGCATCGTGATGGCTACTGGCAAGTCACCGATACCAGCAATGACCCCGCACTGAAGTGGGCGCTGATGAAGAACTCATCACTGCTCACTAACCCGAATGATTGCCTGACGTATATCTCGAATTTGGGTATTGCGCAATTCAGTGGTGAAGTCACGGATAAGGGTAAATTGATTGCACGGGTTCACTTCGCGTTCGATCGTTTTAACCTCACACCGCTCGCGAGAGATGTCTTGAGCAGTGTTGCTCGTCAGCTTGCTCAAACGAACTATCAAGTCACCGTGGAAGGGCATACTGACTGGATAGGCAGCAAAGCCTACAACCAAACTTTGGGTCATAATCGAGCCAAAAGCACCGCTCGTGAGCTGCACTATTACGGGGTGAGCGAACAGAAAACCACGCTTAAATCCTTTGGTGAATCTGAACCGATTGCCACCAACAATACCTCGTCTGGTCGTTCGAAAAACCGTAGAGCAGATGTTTACATTCCAGCGGATGAACAGGAAAAGCCACCAGCAACGGAATAGGTGATAACTACTGGAACGATGGAACTAAAAACGCCCGCCTCCAATTGGAAGCGGGCGTTGTATTTTTGTCTTTGTCTTAGCGATGCGCTTACATCATGCCAGTCACAATGCCTGCCGCGACAAAGAACACAATCATCCAAAGCACCGACAAGTTAAGTTTCTTATGTAAGTAGAAGCCAGCTATCACAAGAGCGATGTCAATTGGAGCAACGACAGCGCTGCTGAATACCGGTTGGTAAAGTGCTGCTAATAGTAAACCAACGACCGATGCGTTTACGCCGTTGATTGCACCTGACACTGCAGGTTTACCAGCCAGCGCTTGCCAGTTCTTTAGCACACCAAGCAGCAATAAAAAGCCCGGTAAGAACACACCTAAGGTTGCGATTAGCGCGCCTAGGATAGGTGCATCAGACAGCTCGTAACCAATGTAAGTCGCGAAGGTAAACATCGGTCCCGGTACCGCCTGCGCTGCGGCGTAGCCCGTTAGGAACGCGTCTTGGCTTAGTTGATCGCCAACGATGTTTTGCAATAGCGGAAGTACCACGTGACCGCCACCGAACACTAAGCTACCCGCTTGGAAGAAGTCGCTAAACAATCCAAGCATTGGCAAGGTGTGAGCCACAAACGGCAAACCAACTAGAAGTACTGCGAACAGTGCCAGTGGTGCAATGGTTGGTTTAAAAGGTTCGGCAGGGGCTGCAGATTCTTTCTTAAGATATTGAGTACCAATCAAGCCCGCTACTACAAGCACCAGCATTTGAGTGGCGATGCTCGGTGCAACCAATAACGCAATCGCGGTTGCCACACACAAGCCGGCAGTTAGTTTGCTTTGACAGAAGTTTTTGTACATTCCCCAAGTCGCATCCGCCACCACAACGACCGCCAGCAACTTCAAGCCGTGAACGATGTTTTGGAACAATGCCGTATCAGTGATCTGGCTGCTTACCATCGCAAGCGCCAACATGATGATCACGGAAGGCAACGTGAAGCCAAGAAATGCCATGCATGCGCCGCCTAGGCCTCCGCGTTTGTAACCCAGAGCAAAGCCAACTTGGCTAGAACCAGGGCCCGGTAAGAATTGGCTCAAAGCCACGATCTGTGCGTATTCGCTGTCATCAATCCATTTGAGCTTTTCAACGAACGTTTGGCGGAAGTAA
This sequence comes from Vibrio owensii CAIM 1854 = LMG 25443, assembly GCF_000817815.1. GTDB lineage: Bacteria > Pseudomonadota > Gammaproteobacteria > Enterobacterales > Vibrionaceae > Vibrio > Vibrio owensii. The sequence continues at coordinate 56,894 of NZ_JPRD01000003.1, read as the reverse complement.
CCGATGTGCGCCGCAGGGCCACCGAAACTGATCCAACCAAGCCAAAAAAAGGTTTTAAAAATGGTAAACATGTTGAGCCTGTTAAATCTCCAATAAAACTGCATCTACTGTAAGAAATGTACTAAGATGACTCAAATTAATAGTTTTAATTTCATCTATGAATGAAATGGGATGAGGTTTGTTCTGTGAAAGATGACATCCAGTGGCGCAATATCGATTTGAATTTGTTGGTGACCTTTTCTTACCTATATCGCTATCGCAGTGTGAGTTTGGCGGCCGAGAAAAGCTTTGTCAGTCAGTCTGCTATGAGCCATAGTTTGTCGCGCTTGCGCGTGTTGTTTGATGACCCATTGTTTGAGCGTAAAGGCCATAAGATGGATCCAACCGAGCACGCGCATCATATTGCGCCCACGGTGCATCATTTATTGGATTCGATTGCCAAAGACTTACTGACGAAGTCCGCTTTCCTGCCAGAAAACTATTCTGGCGTGTGCCGCATTGGTTTAACCGATTACGCCGAATTTATCTTCGCCCCACTGCTTTATGATGAAATCCGTAAGCGTGCGCCAGAAGCCCAAATCAGTTTTATCAACGTCAACCGCAGCAATTACGTGGCGATCACGGAGCACGATAAGTTAGATGTCATCATCGGCAGTATGCCTGTGCTCGACGATAACTTTGAGAGCCAGTACCTCTACACAGAAAAGCACGTATGTCTGTGTGATAAGCGAGTGTTGAAAGGCGAAACACAATTGTCGATTCACGCTTTTGCCAACATTGAACAAGCCCTCGTGAGCCCTGATGGTAGCTTGAGTACACAAGTAGACAAAAAGCTTGCTGAGCATGGCTTGAGCCGAAAAGTCACCGTTGCTTCACGTAACTTCCTTACGATTCGAAACTTGCTTAAACAGCGTGAGTTGGTTGCGATTGTGCCGGAGAAAATGGCGCAAGCGGAAGGGTTCTCGGACGATTTGGTGAGCGTCCAGCCGCCGATTGCGGTAGCGGATTTTGATATCGCCATGTTGTGGCATACCAGCCGTAACAACGAGGATAAAGGGATTTGGCTGCGTCAGCTGGTGGCAGAATTGATTACAGGGAGCAACGAAGACTCCCTGTAATTGACGACTGATTTCTACTCAGTGAAGAAGTCGTTGTATAGCATGTAAAGGTGCGCCGCGCTCCATGAGAAGTTTGGTGCGCCTTGTTGATCGCCCGTCAGTGGGTTGTAGTTCTCACGAATCGGGCCATCTTGCACAAGGCCGTCCGCATGCTGGAAGAAGGCCGTTGCCATCTCAATGGCGTCATCACGATAGCCATATCTGTCCATGCCTTTCAAGCCGAAGTAGAACTGATCGACCCATACGCGCCCACGCCAGTAAATATCTGGACCGAAGGCTGGGTTCGATAGCGCAGCCGTACCCAGTGGCACATACGTGTTGAACTCATTGCTGTCTTTCATCACTTTCACAACGGAATCGGCATGGGCTTGAGTCGCCGCACCATTAAACAGTGGCGACCAACCCTCAGGTCCCATACCGCGCTCGACAATCGGTTTGCCTGCACAGCCATTTGCCAGTGGTTTGTCTTCGATGCGAATGTCGTAGAAGAAGCCCGTTGACTCATCGAACATACAAGTGTTGATGTAGTTCGCCAGATGTTTAGCCTTCGCTCGGAAGTCTTTTGCTTCGTCTTCTTTGCCTAACATGTCCGCCATTTCAGCCAGATATTGATTATCGCTGTACATGTAGCTCGCTTGGTCGACGGATTCTTGTAGCAGCGAGTAACCCAGTAAGGTGCCGTCTTCAGCGCGGTTCTGCGCAAATTCCACATCCCAATCGCTGCGCTTACCGCCTTTGGCAACGTAAGCATCCAGTTGTTCTTTATCGATAAAGCCAAATACCGCTGCGTCATCGCGGCCAGATTCCCAAGAAGCGGCGGTTTGTGCTGGGCTCTCGATGTAATCGTAATTCCCCTCTGCCATCACTTTTGCCAGTGCTTTCTTACCCACGACTGTTTCATGCTCTTCGCCGCGAACCACCGTAAAGTACATTTCACCTTCTGGCGTATTGTGTGCTTTGTCTACCGCAGCGCCATATTCAGGAACGCCGTTGCCGTTGTTGTCGCGGTTACGCAGCCACCAGTTGTGGTACGCCACAAGCTTCGGATACATCTCTTCGATCCATGCCTTATCGCCAGTGGTTTTGTACACTTCCATGACCGCCCATGCAGCAAGGCTTGGTTTGGTATTACGTTCGTTCCAGTTGCCTCCGTCGCCGCCACGTTCTGGGCTTAAGTTGTAAGCCAATAGATCCGGCACATAACCCTCATCCCAAGGGCGAACAGGATCGTCTGCTTGAATTTGATAAGCGAACATTGCACGAATATTGTCTTTCGCGACATCTGGATTGAAGTGCGCCATCGCATAAGCTTGCTTCCATGTGTCCCAAGGCCACGTTTGGTTACCTGAGAACCAACGTGCTGTCACGGACGGGGTTACCGAATCGAACTTCATCGCACCTGCGACACCGCGCCAGTTACCGTTCAAGGTTTCCATCGATTTCACCGCCACGCGTTCTTGCTCTGGTGTGGCGTGTGGGTTGGTTAGACCTTTAGTTAGATAGCCTTCCCAACGCTGCTCAGAAGCCGAAAGGTAAGCTTCTGGATTTGCCAAAATATCTTGAATCTTCGCTTGTTCAGTTTGGTTTTCTTTTGCGGTTAGGACATGAGAGTAGGTGGTGTAAATCGTGGTTGAACCGTCGATTTTCGCCGTCGAAGTAAACTGATGACCATCCACCTGAGTATTCATGTTGATGGACTTATGGATTTGGTATTCAGACTCGCCAGAGGTCAGCAGATCCCACGTTGAACGCACTTTGCCAAATGTCACTTTTAAACCGTCATCCGTCGTGACGATAGTGCGGTTGTAATTTGGGTACTGCTCATCAATGGTTTTATCTGATTGGGATTTGCCTTCCTTCGCGTGGTATTTCTCAAGCAGTTGACCGTCCCATACGAGTTCAACTGGGGCGTCTGTGATGATGTTGGTTTCCAACAGAGAAGTGCGGTCAGAAGCAAAGCGCAGCGTCATCTCCACAGTGACATCATCAGAGGTTAGCTTTTGCACCAATGCGCCCGGCAAGCTGTACGCTTCCATTTCGAAGGCGACTTTTTTGCCATCTTTGTACACGCTTAACCGATCAAAATTATTGGCCATAAAGTTGATGTATTCTTCGGTCAGGAGCGCAGTGCCAGGAAAGCCACCCATACCTTCTGCATTGTCAGGCAATAAGTGTCCGTGCCATGCGCCCATATCGAAAAATGGATTAAAACGCTGGTGGTCATCAAAGTCGTAATCGCGCATGTATTCTGGAGAGCCTGTACGGTCAATTACATTCTTAAACTCGCTCGCTTGCAACGGTGTTTCAGAAGTTGTGACGGTATTACAGCCAGAGAGTGTCACCGCTGAACCAACGGCTAAAGCAATTAGGGTTTTACGTAAAGTCATGTTTGGTTCCTCGGTTTACCAGTAGAAATATTGCATTGCGAAAACTTGAGCATCGCCCGTCACGTTGTCATCCCCGACAGCAAAGCGACTATCAAATGCGGTTGCCCATGTGCCGTTGGCGTATTCCCACCAAACGCCGGCGTTGATGTAAGAAGTGATTTCATCTTCAGCGGTGTCTGATTCAAAATTGGCATAGTTGTAGGCCGCCGATAGATAGACACCCGGAGCGGCTTCGTACCATGCACTGGTCATAAAGCCTGATTCGCTACCGTCTGAGACTTGGTTGCCTTTATCGGTGTCGTGCCATACACGCGCGGCAACGTTTTTGTATTCCGCACCAATGAGGAACAGTTCACCACCGTCGTTGTTACGGACTTCTGCGCCGCCCATCAGAGTTAAGTGCTCAGCAATGTCGTATTGGATGTAACCATTGACCATGGCGTTCTTATCGATCCATTGATCAGCAAAGCGGTCGTATTTACCAAAGTTGACCCAAGAATCATCTTCCGAGAAGTCCGACTCAGGAGCGGCTGAAATGCTGTAGCGGAATTTACCTTCAAGGTTTTGAATCTTAGCGCCCAAGAACACGTCTCGCGTATTGGAAATCACGTAGCCATATTCGACCGTCGCATCGCCCCACCATTGAACGTCATCCAGAGAAGAGTCCATACGGCCAATCATAAACTCGGTGTTGCCATCGGTGCGGTAACCGGCATAGAAACGGTTGAAGCCACCCTCGAAGCCTCCCCAACCATGGCCTGTCGCCCAAGCATTGCCATCGTCATCAGCTTGAACTGTCCAGCCTTCCATATAAGCAAGGCCAAACCAGTTACCGTATTGGACAGCGAGGCCACCCTCGATGTAAGTACCGTCTGCGTAGCGGCCTTTGTTTTCGCCTTCTAACGCGACATGGCCACCAACGCCTAACTCGCCGTAAAAGTCGAAGCTGACTTCTGCGTCGGATTTTGGAGGTTGAGTAGGGCTATGGTCAGCTTGGCTTTCAGATGCATGGACATTGACAGCGGTAAGAATCAATCCGGACAAAACAGTTTTAGTAAAACAAGTCTTCATTTTAATCACTTCTTAATTGAGTAGGATTTATCGTTTGCTGACGTGGCTGAATTTATATGGGGGTGCTCTTAAGGCTTTAGGATCAGCTCGTGTGCAAACTTGGGATCAATTTTATCGATCAAATGGTATTTGATTAAATGCTCTACAGTTAAATTGTGATCGGTATTTAGTAAAGTTTTACTTGTTGTTTTTATGGATTGAGAGCGCTTATATAGGAAGAGGGAATGATGGTTTTTGCTATGTAATTACGCCCTAGAATGTGCTTGAAGTGTGGTGGTTTTTGCAGGGGATGCAGACCAAAAAGCAAAAAGAGCATCACGAAGATGCTCTTTGAATAATTGGGAATTAACGCTTATTTATGATTGCGTTACTGGCTCTTGCGCCTTTTCTTGCGTTGCTTGTTGTTTGATAGCTTGCTTCTTTTCAAAGCGAGAGATCCACCACCAAGCCAGAGCAGAGAAGACGGCCGTCATAAACACGTTGATGAAGAACGCACGTACCAAATCAACACCTGTCGGGAATGCCGATGCGGTCATGCTCACCACGAAGATGACAATCAGTACCGACACCACACTCATACCCACTTTGCGTGAACCCATGCGGAAGTCGCGCGGTGTATCGTCGTGTTTTAGACGGAATACAAAGTACGCAATCATGATGAAGATTGGCGGTAGCATCGCCGTACCTGCGGTTAGGTTGATCGCTTGGTTCATCATGTCTTGTACGGATTCTGAACCAAAGCCGTTGACGATCAGCATCACCACAACGAACGCGAATTGCCACCATGCTGCGCGTACTGGAACACCATGTTCGTTTAGCTCTGTGGTTTTCTCGCCGTACACACCTTTTGGAATTTCAGAGAAGTGAATTTTTACTGGTGCTGCAGTCCACATCATCATTGAGCCAAACATCGCGATGAACAAGATGATACCAACGAAGCGGCCAACCAATGCTGTTGAAATGTCGAAGTATTGCGCCATACCGGTAAAGATTTCTACCATGCCGCCAGCGTATGTTAAGTCTTCACGCGGAACGAACACGTTCACCAAAAGTGAGCCAATAGCGTACATCGCACCAATCAAGATGCCCGCCATGATGATCACTTTGATGAAGGCTTTTTGGCCGCCTTTTACGTCTTTCAGGTAAGCCGCTGCGGTTTCTGCACCGCCCGCTGCTTGGAAGATCCAACACATAATGCCTAGCGTTGCCCAGTTAATGGTTGGGCTCATTGCTTCTAGCGTGATTGGTTCTGCTGGCGTGTAGGTGTCGCCGCCTAATGCCATTAGCGCGCCGAGAACGTAAATGCCGAATAGTGCAAACACACCGTAAGCAACCAGCTCAGAAATTTTGCCCAACCAAGATGCGCCTTTGGTTGAAATGTGGGTCGCCGCTGCGAACAGAACAATCGAGATCACCGACGTCACCATTGGTGAGAAGGTGTATTCGTAACCAAGCATTGCGTAAGATGCGTAAGCAATCACGTTTGGTAGCAGAGACACAAACCAGAATAGGTTTACGAACCAGTATAGGAACGAACCTAGGTAAGCGGCTTTAGAGCCAAGTGGTTGTTTAAGCCAGTCGTACATGCCTGACTCAGAGTTTTTGTTCGCCGAAACGAACTCCGCAATGATGAATACAAATGGAATGAAGTAAACGATCGTCGCGAAAAGGAAGATAGGGGCAGAGCTAAGGCCAAGCTCAATGTTGTTGTTCACGATGTTACGGACGTTAAATACCGCCGCAAATGTCATCGACAGCAAGGCGAATTTGCCAATGGTGCCGCGCATAGATTCAGACATAGAGTCCTCCGATGAATCACGTCAATTCCCTTCGTAACTCAGTGATAGTGCTATTGACCGTTTTATCATCCTTGGGCGAATACTATTCGTAATCGCGTTGGATTGCTGAGGTCGACAACTGATCTGTGATCTGAATTACTTTGGGTTTATTTAATTATTTTGTTGTTAGGCCAGACGCGTTGTCTGGCCTTGCCTGTAAGCCGTTATTTATTTAGGAAATAGCCATCTTCGATAGTCACTTTGAGCACCACTTTTCTTACTCGGTTGTCACCGTGGAAGCGGTACGCTTTATCGTTATCAAAAATTGCAACTTGGCCTTCACAAAGCTCACGAGTCTCACCTTGACCGGAGAGAAATTCGCGGTCAGTTTCATCTCGATATGCTTGCTCCAGGCATAAATCGGATTTGTCGGCGAACTCCACAGTTTCGCGACCTTCTAGGTAGTAATGCACGTCGAAGTAGCGGCGGTTACCTTCAAACAGGTCGGTTTGTTTTGTGCCGTCTTCAATCATGTAAACCAGAGAGTCACCAATCGAATACATCACGCCGTCTTTGATGTTGGCGATGTTCTCAATCGCTTCCACGCAGCGGTTCCATTTACGACCGTCGCGGTACACGACTTTGAATTGTTCTAAGTTGTCTAACACGATCATGGATTACGCCTCGTTTGCTGTTTGAGTATTTGGTTGAGTGAAGAACGCATTGTCGAAATCATGGTTTGCCATGGCTTGCGCACTGCAATCACCTGCTTGAAGTGGCATCAGTGTTAGGCCATAACGGAACTCGTCCATGTACACGCGGTATGAATCAAGCACTTCGCTGCCCCATGAGTTCGAGCCCAGTCCCATCACTTGATGGTCAAGGTTGAGCGTGATGTAGCCGCTCTTCTCTAGCTCAATGGTGTGTTGCGCTTCGTGCAGGTTTTGGTTGGTGTAGAACCAAGCGCTGAAGTTGATTTCTTGCTGTGGTTTCACCAACAACCCCGTGCCGTGGCGATTCGTCAGTGATGCCCAACGAACGTGTTGGCGGTTGCCGTTGTTTTGTGGGAACGGGTAGTTCTCAAACATGTCGGCTACTGTGCTGTGGTAAACATCAATCAAGTTCGCTTGGCGGCTGTCTTGGTAGTTTTCTTCAGGGCCACGACCGTAGTAACTCACTTGGTCAAAGCTGCCGTTGATGCCCAAATCCAAGCCAATCACAGGGATTACGTGCGGGTAATCGCCATAGCGTTCTCCGCTCAGTTCCACATTCAAATGACCTTGTGCGTTGATTTGGTAGCGGTAGGTACAGCGCATGCCAAAATCGAACACAGGAGGTGCAATGATGCTGGTGGCCGTAATCGAAACCGAGTCATCCGTTGCTTCGACTTGTAGCGTGCGGAAGTGCTCTTGCATGATTTGTAAGTGCGCTGGGTGCCACAAACCTTCGTACTCTTGTTTGTGGTTATCAATCATTGGCTTGAAGAAGTTCAATCTAGGTTCTGATTGAATTAGCTCTTCACCATTGACGCGCCAAGAGGTCAGCTTGCCGTTGACTTTAGAGAAGGTCAGAGTGAAGTTGTGGCCTTCAATCACGTGCTCTAAGCGGCTTTCTGTGGTGACTAACGCTTGTGCATTGTGGCTAACAAATTCGGCTTCGCTTGCTGTGTTCTCTTTCAGTTGGAATTGGTACACCGCGATGTCGTGGTTCGCTTCGCTGTACAAAGTGCGGCTGTCTTTACGCACGGTGAAGTTGATAAAGGCTTCACGCTCGTCCAGTTCTGGCAGATTAATTGTGATTTCACGCGCGCTGTTTGCAGCAAGTTCTTCGACCTTAAACTGCACGCTGCGCAGCGTTTCACCTTCCGCTCGGACATCTGCCGTGATGGTGTAATCATCAAGGTTGGTAAACCACAATTTGTTCTCTACGGTGAAGGTGTTTGTCGTGCCTTCTACTGCTTGAATTTTCACTGGAGCGATGACTTGTTTGTACTCTTTCAAGCCCGGTCCAGGTGTTTGATCTGGGTAAATCAAACCATCCATACAGAAGTTGTAGTTATTCGGGTAATCGCCGTAATCACCGCCGTATTTGTAAAATTCTTGGCCGTTTTCATCACGTGCTAATACGCCGTGATCACACCATTCCCATACGTAGTGACCTTGAATGTGGTCGTGCGCATAGAACACGTTTTGGTATTCCGTTAGACCGCCAGGACCATTACCCATCGCGTGTGCGTATTCACAAATGATGCGTGGTTTCTCCTGTGGGTGCTCACCAAAGTGATTCATGAGCTGCGCACGTGAGTACATGGTAGAAATTACGTCGACAACTTCTGCATCACGGTCTTCTTCGTAATGCACCAAGCGGGTGTCATCAATAGCTTTGGTTGCGTCGTACATAGCGCGGATGTTGCAGCCGTAGCCGGACTCATTACCCAGTGACCACATGATGATGGAAGGGTGGTTCTTTTGCGCATGAACGTGGCGTTCTGCGCGGTCTACAAACACACTTTCCCATGCGGCATCGTTGGTGATGCGGCTTAGATCGCCAACGTTCGCGAAGCCGTGGGTTTCTACGTCGGTTTCTGCCATTACGAACAAGCCGTAAATGTCACACAGTTCGTAGAAGCGTGGGTCATTAGGGTAGTGCGCGGTGCGAACTGAGTTGATATTGTGTTGCTTCATCAAAATCAGATCTTTCTCGATGCGCTCCATGCCAACTGCACGACCTTTTAGGTGGTCGTTATCGTGGCGGTTCACACCGTGCAGCATCACGTATTGGTTGTTGATGTAGAAAAGACCATCACGCACTTTGATATCGCGGAAGCCAACGCGCTGCGGGATCACCTCAATTACATTGCCTTGTGCATCTTTTAACGTGATGAACAGTTGGTATAGGTATGGATTTTCCGCGGTCCAATGGGTTGGGTTTACTACATCAATGGCAAAGTTTGTTTGGCTGTTGTCTTGGATAGTCAGTGCATCACATTGGCCACTAGCAATCACTTTACCTTTGTCTTGTAGTGCGTATTCCAGTGTGTAACCAGATACAGCCATAGTAGACAGGTTTTCTAGCTCAACTTGGCAGCTTAAGGTGGCACTTTGGTAATCGTCGGCGAAATCAGTACGAACAGCCAGGTCTTGGACGTGAACGTGCTCTTTTCCGACAAGGTAAACATCACGGAAGATACCCGCCGTCCACCACATATCTTGGTCTTCAATGTAAGTCGAATCTGCCCATTGCATAACGCGTACAGACAATAAGTTCTCGCCTTGTTGAACGTAAAAAGAAATGTCGAACTCAGCGGTTAAGCGACTGCCTTTGCTAAAGCCAACGTAATGACCGTTTACGTAAACTTCGAAGTAAGTTTCAACGCCATCAAATTTGATGATGGTTTGTTTGTTGTCCCATTGCTGGCCAAGCGTGAAAGTGCGTTGGTATGCGCCAGTTGGGTTGTCGGTTGGGACAAACGGTACGTCGATAGGGAATGGGAAACCTTCGTCAGTGTATTGAAGGTCACCGTGGCCTTCCATTTGCCACATGTTCGGAACGGTAATGCGTCCCCAATCTTCCATTTTTTGAGAGTAAAACGCTTCAGGCACCAAAAGCGGGTTAGTGAAATAGTTGAATGTCCATTGACCACTCAGCAGTTTAAAGCGGCTGCTCAGCTCGCGTTGGAACGTTTGTGCGTTTTTAACTGAATCGTATGAGAAGAAGTAAGCACGTGGTGCCATACGGTTCTCATGTAGGTGAAGGAAGTTTTCCCAGTTGTTCACGTTTGTTCTCCCCTCGGCTTAGCTTGGTCATTTCGACGCGGTATCGTCAGCGTCGAATCTGCCCAAAAGAAATGCAGCCGATGTATTGTGAAAAGGCTTATTAGTTATCTGGGAAAGATATTAGTAAAAGTTTTACTAAAATAAATTAGTGAAAACGTTTAACTTTAACTTGATCACGTTTTAATACGTGATTGGTGAGCAAGATGTGATCAGTGTAAAGGAATAGCATCCCAAGCTTATTTGCTGGGTAAAACGAGTAAAAAATAACGGGGATTTAGAGAAAGGAAATAAAAAAGCACTGAGGATTCAGTGCTTTATAAAATAGGAGTTAAGAGGGAGAACTACTTAGTCGTGCCGCGCAGTTTGAGTTTGCTTGGTACGTGAACTTGCAATGGCAGCGCACGACCATCGCGGTATTTTTCTACCAATAAGTTTACCCCTTGTATGCCCATCATCTCTGAGTGAATTCGCACAGTAGAGAGCGGTGGGAAGGTAAAGCGCGCGGTTGGAATGTCATTCACACTGATCAGGGCAATGTCTTGTGGAATGTTCAAACCGAACTCATGGATAGCACGTAAAACCCCAATCGCAATCGAGTCTGATGCGATAAAGAGTGCTGTCGGAAAGTCGCCTTTTGCCAACATCGCTTTGGCTAAGTCGTAACCCGATAGGCTAGAAAAATCGCTGCGGTAAATGTCGTTCTCTGATACAACACCTTTTAGGTTGCCGTATTCCACAAACGCATTCTCACGAATGTCCGCCGTGTTGGGTTCGTCTTGTCCGCCAATGAAACCGATGCGCTGATAACCTTGTTCGACGAAGAAGTCGACAACTTGCTTACTGATGCGAGCAAGATCGATATCAACACTGTCGTACACGCTGTCGCTGTCTGAGAAGTCGATATAACAAATGCTGTCTGCGAGGCGCTTAGGTAGTTTATTGATGATCGCTTTGTCGGTTTTACCAACTAAAAGGATGCCGGTGATCTTTTGCGTTTCGACATCAATGACGCTGTCGTAGCAGTTGGTTAATGTAATGCCCAACCTGTCGCACTGGGTTTCAATCCCGTGACGAATCGACAAGTAGTAGGGGTCATTCACCTCTGCTTCTTGCTTGTAGTTATACAAAGCTAAAAAGTGGTGTTTTTGTTTCGCCTCTTTGGTGGCTTTTTTCGAACTGCTGGTGCGATATTCCAGCTTTTCAGCAATCTCTAAGATGCGGTGTTTGGTTTCTTCTTTTACGCTCAGAGTCGGATCGTCATTCAACACGCGTGAGACGGTTGCAAGTGAGACGCCCGCTTCTGTAGCGATATCTTTTAGTGTTGCCATGTTCACTTCCCGTTGGCAAAGCTCACTGTCCCAGTGAGATAAGCAATAATCCCACCATTGTAAACAGCTACTTATGGATGCACAAATTTTTAGTAAAACTGTGCGAGGAGTGAAATGAAGCGATCACCGCGATAAGCGGAATTTTTAAGCAAACAAAAGCCCGAACGGCTAGGACAATCCGTTCGGGCTTTGTTATTTATCATTACCACTTAACACGAGTGGTAAGGCGATAAGGTTAAACCTAAGACTTTTTACCTTTGGTTTTATCTGGGTCGACAAGCAAGTGATCAAACACATGGCGAATGAATGGTGCTCCGACTTTTGAACCACCGTTACCGTGCTCAATCACAACGGTCGCTACGTATTTTGGATGGTCGTACGGTGCAAACGCAGTGAACAACGCATGGTCAAGCAGGTGGTTAGCAAGCTTTTTCGAGTTGTAGACTTCGTCTTTACGCAAGCCAAATACCTGCGCCGTCCCCGATTTACCACCGCTGCTGTACTCTGCGCCTTTGAATGCGCGGCGACCAGAACCATGTGCGCCATTGTTTACCAAGCGCATCGCGTTGATTGGAATGTCCCAGTATTTATCTGGCACACCTTCAATTGGCGGCAGATCTTTCGGTGCAACGTCGACCTGATTTTCAAACTCTTCACCATGTTCAATCACGGCTTTAAGTAGGTGAGGTGCTTTCATTTCACCATGGTTAATAAGGAATGAAGTCGCTTTGGCGATCTGCATTGGCGTCGCTGTCCAATAACCTTGGCCAATACCGATTGGCACTGTGTCGCCCTGATACCAAGGCGTGCGGTGGCGTGCGACTTTCCACTCACGGGTCGGCATGTTCGCACTGCTCTCTTCATAAATATCGATGCCGGTTGGCAAGCCAAAGCCGAACTTGTTCATCCATTTTGAGATGCGGTCGATGCCAAGGTCAAAGGCGGTTTGGTAGAAGAAGGAGTCCACGGATTCTTCAATCGCTTTAGTGACATCAACATTACCGTGACCCCAACGTTTCCAATCTCGCCATGCTTTTGAATTCGGTTTCGAGCCCGGAATACGCCAAGACCCGTGATCGTTACGCACCGTCGTTGGCGTAATGACATGTTCCTCAAGCCCCGCCACTGCCATAAATGGTTTTACGGTTGAAGCCGGAGGGTAAACACCAAGCGTAGTGCGGTTTACCAAGGGGTGAGCAGGATCGTTCAATAGTGATCGGTACGCTTTGCTGGAAATGCCGTTCACGAATGGGTTGGGGTCATAACTTGGGCTAGATGCCATTGCGAGTACGCTGTTGTCTCGTGGGTCGAGCACCACAGCACTACCTTGGCGGTGGTCGAGCTCTTTGTAGACGTATTCTTGTAACTCGATATCAAGGTTTAGCACGATGTCTTTACCCGGAATCGGCGGTACGTATTTGATGGTGCGAATGACACGGCCGCGGCTGTTTACTTCGACTTCTTCGTAGCCCTTGGTGCCATGGAGAAGGTCTTCGTAGTAGCGCTCAACGCCCAACTTACCGATGTTTTGCGTTGCTTGATAGTTCTGCGCTTTACCTTCTTCATCAAGGCGACGTAAATCTCGGTCGTTGATGTGCGAAACGTAACCTAGGACGTGCGTCAGCTTTTCACCGTAAGGATAAAAACGCTTGAGGTCGGCAGTGACAAACACGCCATTAAACTCATGCTGATGAACAGAAAAGCGCGCGACTTGTTCGTCATTTAGCTCATTCATGATGGTGACAGAACGAAAGCGGCGAGTGTGCTTGTAGCGTTTTTTAAAAGCGTCGACTTGTTCTGGGGTGATGTCGACGTAATGACGCAACTTTTCAATCAGAGCATCCGGATCGCCTGCTTGCTCTGGGATCATGTCAAGGTTGTAAACCGGGCGGTTCTCCGCCAGCAATACGCCATTTCGGTCGTAGATCAAGCCGCGTGTTGGCGCGATAGGCAGGATTTTGATTCGGTTGTCGTTAGAGCGTGTCTGATAATCTTTAAAGTGGTTAACCTGCAAGTTGTACAGGTTCGCGACCAATCCACCCAGCAAAATAACCATGCCAAGGAAGGCAACGATGGCACGGTTCTTAAACAACCGCACTTCTTGGTTGTGGTCTCGAAATTCATTTCGCTTGCGTAGCATGAGGGCCCTTCAGATTTGTTTTTGTTCTTTGCATGCCCCGATAAAAGGAAAAGACGCGATTCGAGTCTTGTTACAAAAGGTTACATTTGGGGCGGGGCTACTGTAGCGGGCTTTATCTCTCGTTTTGTAAGAGCAATGTCAGGTATCGATTGCGGAAAATCATCTTTCTGGTTTGCGTGAATCACCGTGTTTTTTTTACATTGTGTAAACGTTTATACATGTAAGTGTCATAAATCTTTCCCATTTTTCTGCTCTAACCCAATTTTCTTTATTTTTATTGATTTTGAATCGTGATGTAATTTTGTGGAAACGTTTACACTATTTTGAGTTTGATCACGGATCTGGATCGGTTTTGATTGGTAGACTTTTAGCCAGTTAAGAGATGAGCGAATTTGCTTGGTGATCAGGCTCAACCAATTTCCAAGCATCGAGCAGCAAAAGTGGAGAAGCAAAAGTGAAAGTTCTTGTCACAGGCGGTATGGGGTACATCGGCAGTCACACATGTGTCCAGATGATTGAAGCAGGTATGGAGCCAATCATTGTCGACAACTTGTGTAATGCCAAAGTGGAAGTGTTAAGCCGCATTGAAGCGCTAACCGGTAAGCAGCCGGCTTTCTACCAAGGCGACATTCGCGATGAAGCCTTTTTGGACTCAGTATTTGCCAAGCATGACATTCAAGCTGTGATTCACTTTGCTGGCCTGAAAGCGGTGGGCGAATCTGTCGCGAAACCATTGGAATACTACGACAACAATGTAAATGGCTCATTGGTGTTGGCGCGCAGCATGCGTAAAGCAGGCGTGAAAAGCATTGTATTTAGCTCATCGGCAACGGTTTACGGCGATCCTGACATTGTGCCGATTACGGAAGACTCTCCAACGGGGGCTACCACTAACCCATACGGTCGCAGCAAGTACATGGTGGAAGAGTGCTTAAGCGATTTGTTTAATGCAGAAAACGACTGGAGCGTGACTTTGCTGCGCTACTTCAACCCAGTTGGTGCGCATCCATCGGGCACTATGGGTGAAGACCCTCAGGGCATCCCGAACAACTTGATGCCGTTTATCGCGCAAGTGGCAGTAGGCCGCCGCGAAAAACTGTCGGTATTTGGCAACGACTACCCGACGCCGGATGGCACAGGCGTGCGTGATTACATCCACGTGATGGATTTGGCTGATGGCCATATCGCAGCGCTGAAATCGGTAGGTGAAAAAGCCGGTTTGCACATTTACAACCTAGGCACGGGCAAAGGCTCTAGCGTGCTTGAGATGGTAGAAGCGTTCGCAACGGCTTGCGGTAATCCAGTGCCTTACGAACTTTGTCCTCGTCGTCCTGGTGACATTGCAGAATGCTGGGCAAGTACAGATAAAGCGGAGCGAGACCTTGGCTGGAAAGCGACGCGCAGTGTTGCGGAAATGACGGCAGATACGTGGAAGTGGCAGTCAAATAACCCACAAGGCTATTCCCCTGCGTAATTGAAGCTGCAGCGTTGTTGCCTGCACTTTCCAATTCCAATCACATAGAAAACCTATGCTCATGGATACTGGAAAGCTTGCCGCCTAGCTGCAACTCCAATTTCATTGGGGAATGCAGATGAAAGAAATTTTAAAAGTTGAGTAAGTAAGATGTCGAATGTTGAATTTAACCCAGTGGATCACCCACACCGTCGTTACAACCCCCTAACGGGTCAGTGGATTTTGGTGTCACCGCATCGTGCAAAACGTCCTTGGAGTGGTGCTGATGAGAAGCCTGCAATTGATGAGCTACCAAGCTACGACGAGAAGTGTTTCCTTTGCCCAACCAACGAGCGTATTTCTGGTGATGTAAACCCAGATTACCAAGGCACGTATGTGTTTCAAAATGACTTCGCAGCACTGATGGTGGACTCTCCAGATGCACCTGAGTCAGACAACCCGCTGTTCAAAACGCAAGGTGTGCGCGGGTTGAGCCGAGTGATTTGTTTCTCGCCTGATCACAGCAAAACTTTGCCTGAGCTACCGGTCGACAAAATCCGTGGCGTGATTGATACGTGGAATGACCAAATCGAAGAGCTGGGTAAAGACTACGTTTGGGTTCAAGCATTCGAGAACAAAGGCGAGACTATGGGTTGTTCTCAGCCTCACCCACACGGTCAAATCTGGGCAAACAGCTTTTTGCCAAACGAAATCGAGCGCAAAGAACACAACTTAAAAGCTTACTACCAAGAGCATGGCAGCAACTTGCTGGTGGATTACGTGCAAGCTGAACTTAAAGATGGTTCACGCACCGTGGTTGAGACCGAACACTGGGTTGCTGTTGTTCCTTACTGGGCGGCGTGGCCATTCGAAACCATGCTACTTCCTAAAACGCACATTCGTCGAATGAGTGAGCTAACCGATGAGCAACGTGATGACCTTGCGGTTGCAATCAAAAAGCTAACCAGCCGTTACGACAACCTATTCCAATGCTCTTTCCCTTACTCAATGGGCTGGCATTACGCGCCGTTCTTTGAAGAAGGTACCGATATCGACCATTGGCAACTGCACGCGTTGTTCTACCCGCCACTGCTACGTAGTGCAACGGTTCGTAAGTTCATGGTTGGTTATGAAATGCTGGCAGAAAGCCAACGCGACCTAACCGCAGAACAAGCAGCGCAGCGTCTGCGTGACCTAAGCGATGTGCACTACAAAGAGCAATAACGCCTCAAAGTAGACTGATAACGAATAACGGGATAGCGCGACTTTACAGATAGAAAGTTAGGCTCAACGCGCTATCCCAATATCAAATTTATAATTTAAGAGAACGTCCCTATGTCTGATCTAATCCAAAATGTGAAAACCTCTTTTGAACAAGTGCTGGGTTACGCCCCAAGCCACATTATTCAAGCGCCTGGTCGTGTAAACCTGATTGGTGAGCACACTGACTACAACGACGGTTTTGTACTGCCATGTGCGATCAACTACCAAACCGTTGTGGCGGCAGCGAAGCGTGAAGACAACCTAGTACGCGTCGTTTCTGTGGATTACGGCAACGCCGTTGATGAATTCGACATCACGCAAGAAATCACATTCCAACAAGACAAAATGTGGGCGAACTACATTCGCGGTGTGGTGAAGTGTCTTCTTGCTCGTGGTTACCAATTCTCTGGTGCGGATATTTCTGTTAGCGGTAACGTGCCTCAAGGTGCGGGTTTAAGCTCGTCGGCAGCGTTGGAAGTCGTGATTGGTCAAACGTTCAAAGTGCTGTTCAATCTTGAAATCAGCCAAGCGGAAATCGCGCTAAACGGCCAACAAGCAGAGAACGAATTCGTTGGTTGTAACTGCGGCATTATGGACCAAATGATTTCGGCAGAAGGCCGTGAAAACCACGCTATGCTGTTGGATTGTCGTAGCCTAGAAACTGAAGCGGTATCAATGCCTGAAGACATGGCGGTGGTGATCATCAACTCAAACAAAAAACGTGGCTTGGTAGACAGCGAATACAATACACGTCGTGAGCAGTGTGAAGAAGCGGCGCGCATTTTCGGTGTGAAAGCACTGCGTGATGTGACCATTGAACAGTTCAACGAGAAAGTCTCTGAGCTAGACGAAATGGTCGCAAAACGTGCTCGTCACGTAATCACAGAAAACGACCGCACGGTAGAAGCGGCGCAAGCACTTCGCGCGCACGACATGAAGCGTATGGGTGAACTGATGGCCGAGTCTCATGCTTCTATGCGTGATGATTTCGAAATCACAGTCAAAGAAATCGATACGTTAGTTGAGATGGTGAAAGAAGTGATTGGTGAGCAAGGTGGCGTGCGCATGACGGGCGGCGGCTTTGGTGGTTGTATTGTTGCAATTGTACCGCCAGCGTTGGTTGACGAAGTGAAAGCAACGGTAGAAGCGAAGTACCAAGCAGCAACGGGTCTAAAAGAATCCATCTACGTGTGCCAAGCGAAAAACGGCGCTGGTTTAGTCGAAGTACTTTAAGTGCAAAATTGCTTTAAGTTCAAAGTGCTTTAAGACGCAGTAGGAGCGAGAGATGACTGAGCCATTAACTATCACGATGACACAGCAGGCCGCCTTTGATGGCGCGCCTGCCAACGTAGTCGAACTGAAAAATAACACAGGCATGAGCGTTACCTTTATGGATATTGGCGCGACATGGCTGAGTTGTCGTTTACCTTTGGCGAATGGGGAGTTGCGTGAAGTGCTTCTCGGAGTGGGGACGATGGGGAGTTTCATGCAGCAACAGTGTTACATGGGTGTCACTGTTGGTCGCTACGCAAACCGCATCGCCAATGGTCTTTTTGAAGTGAATGGCGAAGTATTTCAAGTGTCTACTAACCAAGCGGGCAACTGTCTGCATGGTGGTGAAGAAGGTTTTGATAAACGTCGTTGGAAGATTGAGTCTCACTCAAATCAGCAAGTGACGTTCTCTTTATTGTCTGAAGATGGCGACCAAGGTTTTCCGGGCAATCTAGAAGTGCAAGTGACGTATACGCTGACTGATGATAACCAAGTGAGCATTGCGTACTTCGCTAAGACAGACAAAGCGACACCGATCAACTTGACCAACCATGCTTACTTCAATTTGTTGGGGGCAGAAGCGGACTTAGATTGTCGTTCGCATCGCTTAACCATCGTTGCAAGCCAATACTTACCAACCTCTGAGGTCGGTATTCCGCTGGGTGAATTGCAAGATGTGAAAGGTACTGGATTTGACTTTAGAAGTGAAAAACCAGTTTCAGAACACTTCTTACAAGATGAACAACAGGTTGCCGCCAAAGGGTATGACCATAGCTACCTATTCGATGCTCATCGTGATGTTTCAAAACCAGTTGCGCTGGTGGTTTCTCCTGATGAAAAAGTGCACCTGTCAGTAGTGACAAACAAGCCTGCGATGCAATTGTACACGGGCAACTGGTTAGCTGGCGCACCAAATCGCCGTGGCGGTGAATATAATGATTACGCGGGTCTGGCGTTAGAAACGCAGTTTTTACCAGATTCGCCAAACCATGCTGAGTGGGCGCAGCCAAGCTGTATTCTTGAGCCTGAACAAGAGTACCGCTTCTGCACCACTTATCAGTTTGCTTTCTAGGTAAACTGAGCATTTTCGAGCTTTTGGGTTACTGTAGGCTTTTTGCTCACAGTAGGTCAAAAGCTCATCGAAAGTTGGCAAAATAACGCTCTCTACAAACACCCCAAAAAGAAAAAGCTCTGTCACTTCGGTGGCAGAGCTTTTACTTTGTAACCTATCTTGGCACTGACTAGCGCGATATCTTAAAGGCGATCCACCGAGTTACGGCGCACTAACGTCGGGCTAAATATGATGGTGTCATCTTCCACTTGCTCATCACGTGATAACGCTAGCGCCAAACGTGCGGCACGCTCTGCCATCATTTCGATTGGGTAACGAATCGTGGTCAAACTTGGATTGACGAAGCGAGCAATTAAGCCATCGTCGAAGCCAACCATGGACACTTTTTCTGGTACGTCGATGCCGTTTTGGTCTAACGCTGCCAGCGCACCTGCTGCCATGTAGTCGTTGTACGCCACCACGCCAGTGATTGCGAGTGATTTGGTTAGCAGATTGGTCATGGCTGTTTCGCCGCCGTCACTGTTTGGCTCGCCATATTCGACATAACTTTTTGATAGCTCGATATCGTGATCTTTTAGTGCCGCTTGGTAACCTTGTAAACGCTCATCGGTATCTTCGATGTCATGGGATGAGGCGATACAAGCGATCTTTGTGTGACCATGACGAATCAAATATTCCGTCGCTAAGTACGCGCCCTTGCGGTTATCAAGAGAGATACAACGCTCTGCCAATTCTGGGATATGGCGGTTGATCAACACCATGCCTTTAACTTCTTTGGCGTAGCCGATCAGTTCTTCATCTGATAAACCTTTAGAGTGAATCACAATGGCTTCACAACGGCTGTTGATCAGAAGTTCTAGCGCTTGGCGTTCGTCTTCTGGGTTGTGGTAGCCATTACCAATCAGAATGTGTTTGCCGTTTTCACGCGCCACGTTATCTACCGATTTCACCAGTGTGCCGAAGAACGGGTCTGAGACATCACCCACAAGCACGCCCATGGTGTTGGTACTTTGGCTGACGAGTGCTCGCGCTGCTGCGTTTGGACGGTAGCCCAGTTTGCTCATTGCTTGCGTCACTGCGTCGATAGAAGATTGGCTTGCTTTCGGTGATTTATTGATCACGCGAGAGACGGTTGCGACCGATACGCCGGCTTCTTTCGCGACATCCTTGATTGTTGCCATGAGGGACCTTTCGTGGGCTAAATAACGTTAATTGGAGTATTAAACACCCATTGTGTAATAAGTGCAATCAACACCATTTTTATATTGCTATGAATTTGGTCTTACTCTATGAATTTATTGAATATATGTGATGTGTAAACGTTATCTTGGATGAGGTGTTGGTTAGGCGCATAAAAACAAAAAATCGCGGTCATTGATGTGGCCGCGATTTGTCGTTTCTATTTTCTCTTTACAGGCCACAGAAAATGGCGCTCAGAATGCTAGTTGTTGTTCATCCAATCAACCATTTGAGTTTTGTACACATCGCTGTTGCCGCCAAAGATAGCTTGTACGCCTGTACCGACTCGCACCACACCTGCTGCACCAAGAGCTTTCAATTTCGCTTCGTCTACTTTGTCTTGCTCTGCGACTTGGATGCGCAAGCGAGTGATACAAGCATCGGTGCTTAAGATATTTTGCTTGCCGCCAAACGCGCTAACCAACTCACTGGCAAACTCTGAACTGGCGTCATTGACGGCTTTGCTGCTGTCTTGATCTTCGCGGCCTGGTGTTTTCAGATCGAACGTTTTAATGAACCAAGTGAACACAACGTAGTACAGCGCAGCGTATGCCAAACCTAGTGGGATGATCATCCAACCTTTGGTCGAAATACCAAAGAAGGTCACGTAGTCGATAAGGCCAGCACTAAAGCTGTAACCATGTTTAACGCCCAGCATGATACACAGTGGGTAAGCCAGACCCGCAATGATCGCGTGAATCACGTAAAGCACAGGCGAGATGAATAAGAAGGCAAACTCGATAGGCTCAGTGATACCAGTTAGGAACGACGTTAGCGCTGCTGAGATCATGATGCCCATAACTTTGGTGCGGTTCTCTGGTTTTGCTGCACGGCCAATCGCAATTGCCGCCGCAGGAAGACCAAACATCTTGAATAGGTAACCACCCGCTAGGTTGCCCGCATTTGGGTCACCAGCGAAGAAGCGAGGGATCTCTCCATGGAATACTTGACCAGCAGCGTTCACAAACTCACCGGCTTGAAGCTGAATAATCACGTTAATCACATGGTGCAGACCAAATGGGATCAGAGCACGTTCCGCGGTGCCGTAAGCCCAGAATGCCACCAATGGGTTTTGCTCGGTTGCCCATGTGCCAAACCAATCAATACCGGAGCCAATTGGTTGCCAAATAAAGGCAATCGCAATACCCAAAAACAGCATAGAAAATGACGTGACGATCGGGACAAATCGTTTACCCGCGAAGAAGGCCAAATAAGCTGGCATCTTAATGGTGTAGAAGCGGTTAAACATATACGCACCAACTGCTCCGGAGATGATGCCGCCAAGCACACCTGTGTCGATATGATCCACACCCAGCACGCCAGCCATGACTTTTAGTGTCGCGACTAATACGTAATAACCAATACCTGCCGCAACCGCACCAACACCATCATTGTTGGTAAATGAGATAGCAACGCCAAGCGCGAAGATAAGCGGCAGGTTACCGAAGACCGCGCCCCCCGCTTCTGCCATCAATTCAGAAACTACGGGTGGAATGAACCCAAATTGCGCCGAGCCAATACCCAAAAGGATACCTGCCGCGGGCATTGAGGCTATAGGCAACATGAGCGCCTTACCGACCTTAGAAAGGTTGGCAAAAAAGTTAGCAAACATAAAAATACTCCAACTTGTTAGATAAAAATCTTGAGTGGCGCAGTCATGAATAAACTGTGGGAAGCGGGGAGATTAGCGATAGCATCGTGATTATGGTTTGCGGGGGTTGGAGCATAAACATAAAAACTGGTTGCTATCGCTAAAGCTTTATAAGTGGTGTGCTGAGCTAAAAATAGAGGGCCTTAACCAATTGAAGGGCACGGTCTCGATCGCTCAACCATAGGACTGCGTCAGAATCTAAGTGTATTTTGGGTAAAAATAAGGCATGAAAAAACAGAGTGAATTTTGTTTTTCTTGTTCCTGATAACTAAGTTTTTAGACCTTTTTACTTGAGTGAAGGCATTAAACGCTAATATAAGGAACAGAATATTTGTTTTGGAGTGCCTGTTT
Source organism: Vibrio owensii CAIM 1854 = LMG 25443 (assembly GCF_000817815.1). GTDB lineage: Bacteria > Pseudomonadota > Gammaproteobacteria > Enterobacterales > Vibrionaceae > Vibrio > Vibrio owensii. The sequence continues at coordinate 34,995 of NZ_JPRD01000003.1, read as the reverse complement.
TGGAGAGTATTAATCTTTTCCGCTATTACGAACGTGTAGAGAGTTTTGAGCTGCGAGAGGAATACGCGGTGACGCTTGCCGAGATTGCAGACAAGATGTTCACCAGCCCAAGGCACGCCCGAGCCATTCTCAAGCAGATGAATGCGCTCAACTGGATCGCTTGGATACCCAGAGTGGGGCGTAACCAACGTTCGACCTTAATTCGTAACATCGATCGTACAGAGGTGAAGCGCTCTATTGCTCTGGAGTGGATCAAAGAGAGCAAATACGACCGGGCACTTGAGTTTCTTGACTTCGACCAAGTCGTGTTTGAGCAACTGCTAAAGCAAACTTCTGGCGCCCAAGTGACAGAAGGCAAAGTCAGTGTGCAACTCACCTATAACCGCTCTTTTGCTACGCTCAATCCAATCAAACCACAACGAAATAGCGAGCGTTTCTTAATTCGTCAAATTCACGCTTGCTTGGTTTCTATGACACCTGAAGGTGAGTTAGTCGGAAACATTGCGCATCATTGGCAAGCCGATGAAGAGTGGCGAACTTGGACGTTTTATCTTCGTCCTTCCGTTTGCTTTCATCATGGCGGTAAAGTGGATGCAGAACTAATGGTGAAGCTACTAAACCATTGGCAGCAGCTTCCATATTATCAAAATGAACTCGATCACCTTGAAGCGGTTTCTGTTGAGTCGCCTTATCGATTTTCCGTTCAACTTACTCGGCCAGACAAAGGCTTCGCTGCATTGTTGAGTGATCTAAAATACTCTTTACAGCCTGTCGAGCAACTCAATAACTTATCCTCCGACAGCATCGGCTGTGGCATTTTCTCACTGGAATCGCACACGAACAACAAACTTACCTTGGTGGCAAATGAGCGCTTTCACGGATTTCGCTCCCTCACTGATAAAGTCACCATCTGGTCGTTAAACAGTGAAAAGAAGGACGGTGCAAAGGCTTCCAATTATCCCCACGATTTACCTAAGACAGAGCAGTATTCGAAAAAGGTCATCACCAACTCTCCAGATGAAGAAGTGGATGAGCGCATCATCGATGCCAAACACACAGCATCGAAAGATCGCGTGGAAGAAGGGTGCTTGTTTATGATTTTCAATCACAATCATCCTAACTTATCGCACTCTCAGCGACGTTGGCTGAGTGATGCCTTGAGTGGTGCGAACATTTGGCAGCAATTGGAACGTAACGAAACCACCTTTGGGGCTGAGATCGCATATAACTTTTTCCCCTTCTGGCACAACGTCAAATATCTGAGAAGCGATGAAGTAGCGCTACCGAGTTCAATCCGAATCGCCTGTTATTCCCATCTTGGTATTCAACGCAGTGCGAGAGCCGCTGAGCAAATCTTGATGGAACATGGCATCAAGGTTGAAGTAAACGTTTATTCGTTTGAGGCATTTATTGAAAAAGCGTCTGGAGAGGGCTTTAGTGAAGAGATTGTTCTAAGCAGCTTTAACTTGGATGACAACCGACAAGTCTCGGCTTTACTGTTTTTCCTCAGCGATCCGATTTTGCACGCCACGATCGGATCTGGTGTCAGCGACTGGCTGGTGGCTGAGATCAACCAAATTCGACAGTTTAGCGCTCCGGAAGATTACCTCACTAAGTTAGAGCAACTTGGCTCTGTGCTGATCTATGAAGGTGTGGTTAGTCCGATGCTTCACCACCGACAAACACTTAGCTTCCAAGACATATTCAAAGGTGTAGAGATCACGGCGTGGGGTTGGCCGAAGTTGAGTGAGATTTGGTAAAGGGCAATTGTAATCAGCACGATCTTTGCTCATCAAAATGCGATCTTCACCTCTTGTATTTAAAGTACTAACTGATAATGTAGAGTTTGTTTTAGTAAAATTTTACTTGAGGTTTTAATTAATGGAAACGATCGCTTACTCAGACTTTGCAAAGCTAGAAATTCGCACCGGAAAAATCATCGAAGTGGCTCGTCACGAAAACGCAGATAAGCTTTACATCGTGCAGATCGACATCGGTGAGAAAACACTGCAAACCGTCACCAGCTTGGTGCCTTACTACACAGAAGAAGAGTTGATGGGGAAACAAGTGGTGGTGTTGTGTAATCTTGCGAAAGCTAAGATGCGTGGCGAAACCTCTGAGTGCATGTTGCTGTGTGCTGAAACCGATGATGAATCAGAAAGTGTTCTGCTAACGCCTGAACGCGCGATGCCTGCTGGTGTGAGAATCGTTTAGTATCTAGTCATATATTGTTTATATAACAATTATTTATGTTTTAGATCTCATTTTATAAATGAATCAATAGAATCATATTCACCTTTATTTATAATCTCCGCGCTTTTAAAAGCTGTCTAACAGTATGAAAAATTAGGAAATTATAATGAAAAAAGTATTGCCATTATTGGCTTTAGGTGCAGTGGTTGCTTCGGCGTCGGTTCAGGCGGAAGGTAATTGGTACATTGGTGCGGATATTTTAAATTCAGACCTTAAAGTTGAAGGTGACTCGTCAAGCTCTTCAGCTACGGGTCTTGGTATTGCGGTAGGTAAAGAGCTGCAATACTCAGAAAACTTCAAACTGGCACTAGAGGGCGAATACGTCTACTACGGTAGCTTTGAAGAAAAAGCATCTGGTTCAGGTAACTGGGCAAAAGTGACTGTTGATGGTTACGGCTTCAACCTAAATGCAAAACCGAAATACCAATTCTCTGGTACTGGTTTTTATGTTGGTGCAGTTGCAGGTCTTGGTGTGATGGGTGTAGATTTTGAGTCTAAATCAAACCTTGCAAACCTTAATGTGAAAACTGACGGTAGTGATGTTGGTTTCAACTACGGTGCAGAAGTGGGGTACGAGTTCGCTTCAGGTCTAATTATCTCTGGTGGTTACCGTGTTTCTACAGTAACGATCGATGTTGAAGGCGGTGGTGATATCGACTTTGATTTCGACAGCCTATACGCTGGTGTTGATTACAAGTTCTAATCTCACACAAACAGAACATGAATAGCAAAAGGGAGCCACTAGGCTCCCTTTTTAATTAGGTTATCAATCAACTCATAATGATGATCTTGTACGCCCGCTAAGTTGCCGTATTTGGGTTGGTGGCGGTCGTTTTCTTTCGCATGATGCCAACCAACGGTATGGCGAACGAAGTGCTCAGCAAAGGCGTGAGAGACTTCCAAGCATCCAGCGAGCACCGTATCAACATAGCTTTGCATGATGGGACTGAGTGAGCAGGGTGGTAACGGATCGTTTTTCACATAAACCCAAATGCTGTGCTCAGAGTTAAAAGTGGCCTCTGTTTCAATCTGATCAGGACGGATTTGAATGCGGTGGTAGCCACGTTCGCGTCGGTCAAACTCCGCTAGCGCTTGATCGTCGACTTCAAGCAGTACGCCATTGACTTGCCCTTCGCCTTCATTCACAACCAAGGGTGACAAGATATAGCTGTCGTCAACTTTGCCCCAATAGCGCACCAGACCATGAGCGATGACTGGGATGGCTTCTCCCGTTTGACCCGTTAACTTGCGCGAGGCGGCATTGATTAAACTGCCGTAGCCAAATATATACATCTCGATTGCTTCCCTTACTTCGACGAAATCACTGTTATCCGTTATACCTAAACACTACCAACCAAGCAACGCATGAAGCACAGGTTTTACCTCGAAAGGATAGTTTGACTTTATAACATGTATTTTTTATGCATGTTTGTGTTAATATCGAACGCGTAGAATTTTTGAACGGTATCAAATGGGTACTTAAGGGCATCACAATGCTGAATATCACCGATAAAAAAGTGGAAGAAAAAATCCCTGCATGGCTGCGATTAGGGTTTAGACCGTTTTTCCTGTTTGGCTCTATTTATGCTGTTGTTGCAATTGCGGTATGGGTATGGACGTTCCAAACCGGACAGCCAAGTGCGTTGAGTGTTCCGGCGTTGTGGTGGCACGTTCATGAAATGTTGTTTGGTTTTTCAATGGCAATAGTGGTGGGCTTTGTGCTGACTGCAGTGCAAAACTGGACGGGCATTAACGGCACGAAACACTACACCTTGTTAGCGATATTTACATTGTGGCTTGCACCGAGAATACTGCTTTGGACACCAGCACCACTTTGGTTAACCAGCAGCATTGAAGCGCTGTTTTTGCTGTTTGTGGCGTACGAAGTGGGCATTCGTGTTTACCGCGCGAAAGGTTGGCGGAATCTATTCTTTGTGCCGTTATTCTTGCTTGCCATCTTTGCTAACTTTGCCAGCTACGCAACGGTGAAAGGCATGCCGCCATTTACCTCGTCTGCGGTATGGCAAGCGATGCTTTGGTGGTTCACTCTGCTGCTTTCTGTCATGGGCGGACGAGTGATTCCATTTTTCACAGCCCGTCGCTTTAACTTCGAAAAGGCTCAGCCGCTAATGTGGTTAGATTGGCTAGCAAACCTACCTTTGGTCATGTTGTTCGTGTTGAGCTTCTTCCCTGTGACGTTTGCGGAACTTGGTCAGCCACTTATGTTGTTTGCCGGTGTGGCGCAGTTGGTTCGATTCCTGCGCTGGAAGCCTTGGCTGACACTTAGCGAGCCGTTGGTGTGGTCTTTACATGCAGCTTACTTGTGCTTGCCTTTGAGTCTGATTCTACGTGGTAGTTGGGATAATGCGTTTGCGAACCACAACTTAATACATCTGTTTGCTATCGGCGCATTGGGTGGGTTGATCTTAGCGATGATTGCTCGTGTGACCATGGGGCACACAGGTCGCATGATTTACAAAGGCCCAAACATGAGCATCGCTTTTACTGCCGTGATTGGAGCGGCATTAGCAAGAAGCTTAGGCGTGATTTTTGACCCTTCACACATGCTACTTTGGATTGATGTCAGTGCAGCCTTGTGGATTCTGGCTTTCGGTATGTTCGTATGGCGATTCGGAATGATGCTGATGAAACCAAGAGTGGATGGTCATCCCGGATAGTCACAGTTAAGATTTGATAAAGAAGGGCACAACCAACGGTGTGAGTCCTTTTTATTTGAGCTTGCTTCCGCAAATGACCCACAATTAGTAAGGTAATTGTTAAGAATGTGAAAAACGTTGAATTCTATAGTGGGATTTGAGCGTGCTAGAAGAGGCGGACTCCGCTACTCTGTAGATGTTATTGCTCGTATGCACATGAGTGATTAACTAGCCAATTGACGTTTTAGACCCATAGGTGTCTTTTCGTGTAATTACATGGCCGCTTAGTTCTATACCTCCGTGGAACTAAGCGGCGTTTTTCGTTTTGTGGCTAGGTAAAATTAGATGTTCCCTTCGCTGAAGTCTTTTTGGAAATACAGCACTTTCTGTAGGTAGCGTCTTGCTTCCCCTTTTGGATGTTGGGTGGTTAACGCATCATAAACCTGAGTCGGGTTAAGGCTGTTAAGCTCATTCATCGCGCGTTTTCGGTCACTATCGAAGGTAGAAAGCACGCCACCTGTGCCGCCGTTATAGGCTGAAATCATACTAAAGTGTTTCGAAGTAGGATGTTTTACATCTCTTAGATAGCGATTCTTCAAGATATAGAAATACGCTGCTCCGGTATCAATGTTATTGGCAGGATCGAACAAGTACTCTTTGGTTGGAATACCCGGTTTGTTTTTCACCAAATTAAACACATCAGCACCGGCGGTTTTTGGGATCACTTGCATTAAGCCGTAAGCCCCAGCATGAGAGACCGCATAAGGGTTAAAGCTACTTTCGGTTTTGATCACGGCGAAGATTAGATCTTCAGACAAGCCATATCGTTTAGCTGCATCACGTACCAAGCCTGCGTACTGGTATTCTCGCTGCTCTAGGTGATCTTTCACCATGTTGATTTCAACATAATAAGCACTGCCGCGTTTGATGGCTTTCTTCTGCAGTTTATTGTCGAGCAGGTAGTCTGCGTAGCGATTAGCGCGCCATTCCCATTCAATCGGCTTTCCATCGTGATCGAGAACTTGCCCTAGTAAGAAAGGCTTACCGCGTAATACCGCTTCCTTATCGCTAAACAACTCTGCATGAGCCGGATCGGCAGGCATGAGTAGCGTCTGTACGATGGCTTTTTGTAGCTTCTCTGTTGGCTGATATTGGGAAATCGTCGAAACATAGATCTTACCCGTTTCGAAGTCGATATGTGCTCGGGTGTTGTAACCATCAAGGTACTTCACGTAACGGTGTTTGCCTGCTTCAACGAACTCATCTTCACCCCAGCGATCTTTGGCTTTTTGAGCAATGTAAGCCAGTAACTGTTTGATGTTCTCTTCGTTCGATGCGCTTGGCGGTTTTACGTAGGGAGGAACGTAGTCATCACATGCGCATGGTGGTGTTTCTTCGGGAGCTACAGAACAACCACCGAGAAGGAGTAAGCTCAGGATTAGCGATTTCTTCATCGGATACCGATTTAATTAGAGGTGAGGGCAATTGCCGACTGAAGAAAATAATAAGTAAGAGTGCTAATCGCCTGAAATTAAAACTTTTTGTTCTTTCGATAGAAGCGTTTGATGCTGAGTATTCACCGGAAAAAAAGCCTGCGGGGTGCAGGCTTTGTATTAGGAGAGTCCAATTTAACTTACTTGTGAGAGGCTAACGACTTTCTGTTGCAGCTTCTCTTTTATATATTCTGCCAGTGCGATTTTCTCCTCTTCGTTCATGTATAAACCAAGTTTTGTACGACGCCATAAGATGTCTTCATCGGTTAGCGCCATTTCGTGATTCATCAAGTAATCAATTTCGCGTTGATATACGCCACTTGCTTGCTCTGAGAAGCAGTGACCAAGATCTTCTACGCTGTTAGTGCCTTCCATTAGGTCCCAAGTTTGTGTACCAAACTGAGTCACGTAGCGCAGCAACATCGCTTCTGATGCCCATGAGTACTTCGCATGAATCATCTTCGCAAGTTGCTCACGGCTGCAACTGAAGTTACCGCCAGGAAGGGTTTGGTTTGCCGTCCAGTCTTTCCCCATTTCAGGTAGGAACGGGGCAAGTTTCTTCATTGCTGCTTCACCAAGCTTACGGTAAGTCGTGAGCTTGCCGCCGAACACTGAAAGTAAAGGTGCGTGGTCGTATTCAGCGTCCAATTCTAGTGTGTAGTCACGTGTGATCGCTTGCGGTGAGTCAGACTCATCATCACACAACGGACGTACACCACTGTATGTCCACACCACGTCTTCGCGGCTTAGCTGGTGGACAAAGTGTTGGTTAACGATATCGATCAAGTAATCGACTTCATCTTCGGAAATCGCGACTTCACGCGGATCGCCTTTGTACTCCACATCTGTCGTACCAATGATCGAGAACTTATCTAGGTAAGGGATCATAAATACGATGCGGTTATCTTTGTTTTGTAGGATGTAGGCTTGCGGCTCGTTGTGGATACGAGGAACAACGATGTGCGAGCCTTTGATTAAACGAATGTTGCGAGGGGAGGTTTGCTCTAATCCTTCATCAAAGAACTGTTTCACCCATGGACCAGCAGCGTTAACCAGAGCTTTCGCTTTGCGTTCGAAACGTTGGTCTGTGGTGACGTCATGAATAGTGACATGCCAAATGCCGCCTTCACGGTGTGCTTTTTCTACGCGGCAGTAGTTGCGAACTTCTGCGTTATTCTCTTTAGCCGCTAGAACGTTCAATAACACCAAGCGTGCGTCATCTACCCAACAATCTGAGTATTCGAAACCGGTTTTCATTTCAGGTTTTAATAGACCTGATTTTGCTAGGTTGACGGTTTTGCTGCCTGGAAGAGTGGTTCGTTTACCCAAGTTATCGTAAAGGAACAAGCCACAGCGGATCATCCAAGCTGGGCGTAAAAATGGACGATGAGGTAAACGGAAGCGCATTGGTAGAGCCACATGAGGCGCTTTACGTAAGATCACTTCACGCTCAGCGAGCGCTTCCGAAACCAAACGAAACTCATAGTGTTCAAGGTAACGTAATCCACCGTGGATCAGTTTTGAACTTGCAGAAGAGGTTGCCGATGCGAAGTCGTTAGCTTCATACAAACCGACGCTTAAACCACGGCCAGCAGCATCTGCAGCAATACCAGCCCCGTTAATGCCGCCGCCGATCACGATCATGTCTAGAGTAGGGGATGAATTCGTCGTGGAAGCATTTTGTTGGATACTCATAAATTTGACCTCTTGGTGAGCGAACGAGCATTTTGGAACATGAGTTTATCCTAGCTTAGCTTTCGTTTTTGGTCATTATTTATTTTCGTTTATGAGCGTTTTGTGTGATTTGGGCACAAAAAAACCTCTGCCTAATTAAGACAGAGGTCATTTATGCGCGTAAATAGTGAGTGTAAACGTTATTCGGTTATGGCTCTTTCCATTTGTGTATCAACCACTTCGAGCGGAACGGCTGCTTCTTTTAGAATCGCGAGAATCTCTTCTGGTGGTTGTTTGTTAGTAAATACCATGTTCAATTGCGCGATATTGCCCAGTTTCACCATCGCATTACGACCAAACTTCGAATGGTCAACCGCAAGGAAAACGCTGCGGCTGTTATCGATAATCGCCTGTTTAACGCGAACTTCGTGGTAATCAAAGTCCAGTAGTGAGCCATCAAAATCGATACCACTGATGCCTAAAATACCGAAGTCGAGGCGGAATTGTTTGACGAAATCGAGTGTCGCTTCACCGACAATGCCGCCGTCTCGGTTGCGAACTTCACCGCCCGCTAAAATCACTTTGATTTCCGGGTTCGGTAAAAGGATGGTGGCAACATTAATGTTATTGGTCACCACACGAAGCTGTTTGTGGTTTTTATTGAGCGCTCGAGCGACGGCTTCTGGAGTAGTGCCAATATCAATAAACAAGGTTGCGCCATCTGGAATGTGTTTTACGAGTTCTTCCGCAATGACATCTTTTTCATTGAAGTTAAGCGCTTTACGCGTGTTGTATGAGGTATTCTCTGAACTGAGAGGAATGGTTGCACCACCGTGGTAGCGACGAATTTTGTTTTCATCTGCGAGGTCATTTAGGTCGCGGCGAATAGTTTGAGGACTAACATTAAATTTTTCTACCAGCTCATCCGTGCTGACATAGCCTTGTTTTTTCACCAACTCAACAATCTGTTGGTGTCTTGGTATTTGCTTCACTTAGCACTCCCTTGTGCACTGGTAATCGCCAATGCTTCAAAATCGAAAATAGAAACTTGCTCTATTGTGCTCGAATTAGCGCATTGTGAGAAGCTGTGGGAGTGTGGAATCCGCGATCGAACGCAAAAAAAGAGCGCCAATTAGGCGCTCTTTACGATTAATCAGGGGGAAACTAATCGTTTATCAGAAATTAATCGTCTTCGTCGTGAAGCTCAGACCAGGTTTGAGCACACTTAACTGCGCGCTTCCAACCTTTGTAACGACGGTTACGTTTCTCTTCATCATCATGTGGTTCGAATGTGCGATCGAGCACTGCTTTGTCTTGCAGTTCATCAATGCTATCCCAGAAACCAACCGCTAGACCAGCTAGGTAGGCTGCACCCAAAGCGGTCACTTCGGTCACTTGAGGACGATGAACTTCGGTATTAAGAACATCAGATTGGAACTGCATCAGGAAGTTGTTCGCCACTGCGCCGCCATCCACGCGAAGGTTTGCGAGTTTGATGCCAGAGTCTGCTTGCATTGCATCTAGCACATCACGAGTTTGGTAAGCGATGCCTTCCAAAGTTGCACGGATAATGTGGTTAGAGTTTACGCCACGAGTTAGACCGACAATCGTACCGCGAGCGTAAGCATCCCAATATGGTGCGCCCAGACCAGTAAACGCAGGAACAACGTAAACACCATTTGAAGTATCTACTTTGGTCGCAAAGTATTCTGAATCTTCAGCACCAGCCAGAATCTTCATTTCATCACGTAGCCATTGAATTGAAGCGCCACCCATGAACACTGCACCCTCAAGAGCGTAAGCTGGCTCGCCTTTTGGACCGCATGCTAGCGTAGTCAACAGACCATTTTTCGATGTGACCTTCTCTTGACCTGTGTTCATCAACAAGAAACAACCTGTACCGTAGGTGTTCTTCGCTTGGCCAGCTTCAACACACATCTGACCGTAAAGCGCAGCTTGTTGGTCACCTGCAATACCCGCGATTGGGATACGAGTACCGCCTTTACCACCAATGTTGGTTTGACCGTAGATTTCTGATGAGCGTTTGACTTCAGGCATCATCGACGCTGGGATACCCATCTCATCCAGCATTTTCTGATCCCAGCATAGGTCATTGATGTTGAACAGCATGGTACGAGATGCGTTAGTGTAGTCTGTTACGTGAACGCGGCCTTGGGTCATCTTCCAAACCAGCCAAGTGTCAACAGTACCGAACAGCAGTTTGCCTGCTTCAGCATCTTCACGAGCACCTTCAACATTATCTAGAATCCATTTCACTTTTGTGCCAGAGAAGTAAGGGTCTAGAACCAGACCTGTATTGTCGCGAACGTAATCTTCTAGTCCGCGCGCTTTTAATTCTTCACAAATATCGGCAGTACGGCGACATTGCCACACGATCGCGTTGTAAACCGGCTTGCCTGTTTCTTTGTTCCATACAATTGTGGTTTCACGTTGGTTGGTAATACCGATACCAACAAGTTGGTCGCTACGGATACCGGTTTTTGCAAGTGCTTCAACCAAAGTAGAGCTTTGAGTTGCCCAGATTTCCATTGGGTCATGTTCAACCCAACCAGCCTCTGGATAAATCTGAGTAAATTCTCGCTGAGCGACGCTTACGATATTCGCGTCATGATCCAGAATGACAGCACGAGAGCTTGTCGTGCCTTGGTCTAGGGCAACAATGTATTTTTGCTCAGTCATGGTAAGAATCCTTTTGTTTCGTTATTTATATTTTAGTAAATGTTCGAATGAGTTGGTTTTAAGCTTGAGCTTGTTCTGCTTCTTCTTCGGTCTCGCACTGGTTAGGGATAGTACAGCCATGACCTTGTTGTGGCAGATATGCAGCAATCGCTTTCGGGTACAACCAACCACCGAAGCAAGCACCTGCGATAGGAGCAAGAATTGGAACAATAAAGTATGGGATCTCACGAGCACCGGTCAGTGCGTAATCCCAGCCTGCAAAGTAAGCAAACAGTTTAGGACCGAAGTCACGAGCAGGGTTCATTGCAAAGCCAGTCAGTGGGCCTAAAGAACCACCGATAACCGCAATGAGGATACCGATAAGTAATGGGTTCATCGCGCCGCGAGGTGCGCCGTTGTTCTCATCACCAAGAGCAAGAATGGCAAACATTAGCACTGCAGTAATCACGAATTCCACAGCAAAAGCGCCAAAGAAAGAGAGAGAAGCATGTGGGTAAGTCGAGAAAATGCCCGCTGTCGCTAATGCGTCTTGGCTGCTACGAACGAAGTTGTGTGCGATTTCGTAATCCGTAAACAGGTTACTGTACAAGCTGTAAACCAAAGCGGCAGAGCAAAATGCACCGAGCATTTGCGCAATGATATAAGGCACTACTTTTGCCTTATCGAATCCATGGAACATCGCCAACGCGATAGTTACGGCAGGGTTGATGTGTGCACCGGATACGCCCGCAGTACAGTAAATAGCGATGGCGACGCCAAAGCCCCATACAATACTGATTTCCCATTGACCAAATTGAGCTCCGGTCAACACTAATGCAGCAACACAGCCTACGCCAAAAAAGATAAGTAATCCTGTACCGATAAACTCGGCCAAACATTCTCCGAGCAGTGAGGGGTGTTTGTTCGTTGTCATGTTAAGAGTCCTTTAATATTTATGCTTATCTAGCACGGTTCTATTGTGCATATATAAACGTTTGCGAAAACAAACGAGCGTTAAAAATGAGCGTTTGAGCATAAATTTGTTAATCAAACTCTTCGTTTTTGTTAATTGACGCATCTTTTGCTCAAAAAGGAAACTCGACAAAACGATTCAGAAGCTTCAACTTCGATTTGTCGGCCTAAAACTACCGATGTGAAAATCAATGCACAAACTGGTAAGAGGAGTTTTGTGAAGCTGCTTCGTGAATGGTGGTAAATTGCCCAGATTATTGGTTGAAAACTAACCCTAAAGAGCTAGCTAACACTAATGATGATAAGGGATTGCTGATATTTATTCGGTAGGTTGTTATTCGCCCGAAGTAGGAGTTAGATAAGACGCTGATCTGTGGATGTCGTGTCCTGTTTTGTTTTAAAAGTGATTGTTCGCGAACGTTAGAAGAAGGGTGTCGTTGTCGCATTCAATTGTTAACACAATGACATTGTTGCAACGTGACTTATTTGGGGCGGTAGAACCCAGTTTAGAGCGTCTAAGTTGCTCAAACATAAATTTTTGTCTTGAATCTGTGGTCATTTGAGCGCTTGATTCGCTTAATATTGCGATGACTTTGTTCGTTTGCGCATTTTATGTTGTATGTGAACAGTAACGAAATCTGGGGAAAGTGGAAGCACAGTCTAACTAAAAGCCTCTAATTTTCTGTATTTACTGAAATTTAATTCTTATGCAACATTTGTCACAGAAATAAAAATCGAATCTCATAGAATGCACTCACTTTCGAACGAAACTCCTTTTTGCTCGTTCGCGATTTAATACTCCCTACCATCGCTCACAATATTAATGAGGTTCCTATGTTTGGAATATTCAAACCTAAGGCGCACATCGATCGCTTATCGTCCGATAAGATCGACAGCACTTATTCTCGCTTACGTTGGCAACTCTTCATCGGCATCTTTGTCGGCTATGCCGGCTACTACCTAGTTCGCAAAAACTTTAGCTTGGCGATGCCTTACCTTATTGAACAAGGTTTTAGTCGTGGTGACCTAGGTGTTGCTTTAGCTGCCGTTTCTATTGCCTACGGTTTATCAAAATTCTTAATGGGCAGTGTTTCTGACCGCTCTAACCCTCGTTACTTCTTAAGTGGCGGTCTATTAATGTCTGCACTTGTGATGTTCTGCTTCGGCTTTATGCCTTGGGCTACGGGCAGCATTACCGCGATGTTTATTCTATTGTTCCTAAACGGTTGGTTCCAAGGTATGGGGTGGCCTGCCTGTGGCCGAACCATGGTTCACTGGTGGTCGCGCAAAGAACGTGGCGAGATCGTATCGGTTTGGAACGTGGCACATAACGTAGGTGGTGGTTTAATTGGTCCACTATTTATTCTTGGTCTTTGGGCATTTAACGACGATTGGCGCACCGCTTTCTATGTTCCTGCATTTTTTGCCACGCTCGTTGCTGTCTTTATTTGGTTCACGGTAAGAGATACACCGCAGTCTTGTGGTCTTCCGCCAATTGAAGAGTACAAAGACGATTACCCTGACGATTACGACAAGTCACACGAAAAAGAAATGACGGCGAAGGAAATTTTCTTCAAGTATGTCTTTTCTAATAAGTTGTTGTGGTCAATCGCGATTGCGAACGCGTTTGTTTACCTGATCCGCTACGGTGTGTTGGACTGGGCGCCGGTATACCTCAAAGAAGCGAAGGACTTCTCGGTTGATAAATCTTCTTGGGCTTACTTCCTATACGAGTGGGCGGGTATCCCAGGTACGCTATTGTGTGGTTGGATTTCAGACAAACTGTTTAAAGGTCGTCGTGCTCCTGCCGGTATTCTATTTATGGCGTTAGTCACCGTCGCTGTGCTGGTTTACTGGTTCAACCCAGCAGGTAACCCAGCAGTCGATATGATGGCGCTAGTTGCAATCGGCTTCTTGATTTACGGTCCGGTAATGTTAATTGGTCTGTATGCATTAGAGCTTGCTCCTAAGAAAGCGGCGGGTACGGCTGCAGGTCTAACTGGCTTATTTGGTTACTTGGGCGGTGCGGTAGCGGCAAACGCGATTCTTGGCTACACGGTAGACCACTTCGGCTGGGATGGCGGCTTTATCATCCTAATCGGTTCATGTATCACGTCTATCGTTTGTCTAACTTACGCATTTCTTGGCGAGCGTGCTCACCATGAACAAAAAGCGCGTGAGAAAGAAGCATTGGCGTCATAAAACATTAAAGGGGCGGTGGAATACTGCCCCTTCAATAAGCTAAGGAAAGAACAATGAAAACAACGTCAGTTTGCATGACGGTTCTCGCTCTGAGCATCTCAGCTGGAGCAATTGCACAACCGCTTGTTATCGCGCACCGTGGCGCATCGGGTTATCTACCAGAACATACTTTAGAAGCAAAAGCGTTAGCGTACGCGATGAAACCAGACTACATCGAACAAGATGTGGTGATGACCAAAGACGATCAACTCGTTGTATTGCATGATCATTACCTCGATCGCGTGACCGATGTAGCTGAGCGATTCCCAGACCGTGCTCGTAAAGATGGTCGTTACTACGCGATTGATTTCACGTTGGCAGAAATCAAATCATTGCGAGTCACTGAAGGCTTTAACATCGACGAGAAAGGGAACAAGGTTGCTGGTTATCCGACACGATTCCCAATGTGGAAATCGGACTTCACCGTACCTACTTTTGCCGAAGAAATTGAGCTGATTCAGGGCTTAAATAAAACGCTGGGTTATGACATCGGTATTTACCCAGAAATCAAAGCGCCGTGGTTTCATCGCCATGAAGGCAAAGACATCTCAAAAGCGGTGCTTAACGTTTTAAAACAGTACGGTTACGATTCGCAAGACGACAAAGTATACCTTCAGTGTTTTGATGCGAATGAGCTTCAGCGCATCAACAGTGAGCTCATGCCTGCAATGGACATGGATTTAAAGCTCGTTCAGCTCATGGCTTACACCGACTGGAACGAGACCATGGAGTACAAAGGCGACAAGGCAACACCATACAGTTATGACTGGATGTTTGAAGCCAATGGTATGAAGAAGGTCGCGGAATATGCGGAAGGGATCGGTCCTTGGAAGCCAATGTTGGTGGATGACAAATCAACCAAGGATAACATCATCATCAAACCTTTGATGAAAGCGGCAAAAGATGCGGGCTTGCAAGTGCACCCTTATACTTTCCGAGCGGACCCAGGGCGTATTCCTGCGTACACGGATAGCTTCGATGGCATGATGGATATCTTCTACAATCAGGTGAAAGTGGATGGTTTGTTTACTGACTTCCCTGATAAAGCGGTGAACTTTCTGAACAAATAAAGTTCTAAAAACAGAGTGTTTGAAACGCTCAGTATTACGTCACACGCCATGTCGTAACAATAGGCTCTCATTGAGCAATCATTATCCCTCAACAGTGACTCTCCTGTTGGGGGATTTTTTATATGTATAGAACGCGAGAAACACCGTTTTACTTCTCTTTCATTGTTCCCGCTGTGTATGCATCCCCGTTGTTCTTGATTTATAGATGCTAAATATTCATCCCTCTGACACGGTTACTATATAGCGGTATTGTAAATTGGTGCCCTTTGCTAATGCCATTGTGGAGAAGATTGTGTTCCAGTGGCTTAGTTTACCCTTTCAGCTTGCCGCTTAAGTCTTGCTTCACATGTCGGTTCGTAGCTCCAAATTCTTAGGCGGCTTTTTCTTTTGAACAAAGCGATCTCGACGGCAATCCGTTTGTTGATAAGCCGAGCATCAGTGCGCAATACGATCATGAATAATAAAAGACTTAATAGGACATGACATGAGACTAGTACTTGCCATTCTAATTCCTTGGCTTCAATTTTTTACTATTGGCCGTTATTGGGCGGGCGTGATCTGTTTGCTATTGCAGATTACTTTAATCGGTTGGTTGCCTGCGGCCATTTGGTCTGTCTATGCATTGGTTAATTACGAAACGGATAAGAAAATCGAGAAATTGGCCGCAGAGAAAGATGGCCCTGAGACGTTCTCAAACTATGCTCGAAAAGCGCCAGCATCGTCTGATCAAGATGGTGGTGGAGACGAGTAAGTGTTTTCGTCGAATACAAGTAAGCCTTGCTTCTCTTGGTGCTTACTTTTGAGTTGTTTTGGGTTTGCTTCTGGTGCACAGGCAGAGCTCACGATTCAAGAAGCGGTCGATTTATGGATATTAGATGGGGCAGAGTTTCGTCAGATGGTGAAATGCTCCCCGCAAGCGCAGTTGAATAATGGTGTGCAGCAAATCTATTACGATTCGTCATCTTGTGTATTGAGCGAACTGGCGACTTACGCTTTGGCTAAAGAGTGTTTTGGTGATGCGAAGGCTCAGCGCGTCAATGTTCTGGATGCCGCAGATAAATCGAAAGTGATGTCTTTTGATATCAATGCTGCCAGCTGTTCATTGTTAGAGAAAAAAGCGGGTCAAAGGAAATCAAAACCGGCGCCTCCGCCAAAGCCATCTCAACCATCGACCTCAAATTCTAAAGCTTACGTCGTTCAGCTCTACTCTGGTGTTAAGCCACCGAACAAGGTATTTGCTCAGTGTGCAACTGTACCTTTATATGAGCATCACATTCATGGCTCGTACTATTTGTTCAGTGATGTTTATTTCCATTACTCAGAAGCCAAACAATTGATGGATCACTTGCAGTACGAATGCCCTGATTTATCGGTGTGGATTCGCCCGATAAAGCGCTAGTTAAGACTGCTAATAAAAAATCCCCCAACAGTTTCCTGCTGGGGGATTTTTCGTAGGGCTAATTCACGAATGAATTAGTTGTTTTTATGCAGTTCGCTGTTCAGTTCAACCGCGCTCTTGTTTGCAAGACACTCGATTTGACCTGTTACAGAGTTACGACGGAACAGTAGGTCAGAAACACCAGCAAGATCACGGGCTTTCACTACTTCTACTTCTTGACCAGCAGAATCTAGCATGCGTACTTTAGAACCAGCAGTTACGTACAGACCTGATTCGATAGTACAACGGTCACCCATTGGGAAGCCAAGACCTGCGTTCGCGCCTAGTAGTGAGTTTTCACCGATAGAAACCACAACTTTACCGCCGCCAGATAGCGTACCCATGATAGATGCGCCGCCGCCGATGTCAGAGCCGTTACCAACCACTACGCCAGCAGAGATACGGCCTTCAACCATGCTCACGCCAGTTGTACCTGCGTTGAAGTTGATGAAGCCTTCGTGCATTACCGTTGTGCCTTCGCCAACGTGTGCGCCGAGACGTACGCGAGAAGTGTCAGCGATACGAACGCCAGTTGGTACCACGTAGTCCACCATTTTAGGGAACTTATCTACGCAATCTACGCTTAGTGCACGACCCGCTAGGCGAGCTTCGATTTGACGCTCTGCTAGTTCAGGTAGGTCGATTGGACCTTCGTTAGTCCATGCGATGTTGTGTAGTAGACCGAAGATGCCGTCTAGTACCGTGCCGTGCGGTTGAACTAGGCGGTTAGAGATAAGTTGAAGTTTTAGGAAACCTTCAGCAACGCTTTGTGGCTGTTCGTCAGTTGCAAGGATAACCAGTACAAGTGGTTGTGCTGATTCTGCTGCTTTTGCTGCGAAAGATGCGTTTGCCGCATCGCCGTTTGCTTCAAATGCTGCTGCCAGTTCTGCGCTTTGTGCTGCAGAGATCTCGATAGCTTGGTTGCCTTGCTCATAACCTGCTACTGCTGCTAGTGCGTTAACAAGCGCTTCGCTTGGGTTAAGAACTGGGTTTGGGAAAAACGCTTCGATGATTTTGCCGTCGCGGTTTTTAGTTGCCGTACCAAAGGCTAGAGAGAAGAAAGCCATAGTTGATCTCCATGTGTTGAGTCTTGTGTCTCGTCTGTTCACTGACAAGAAATAATTAAGTTGTCAGTCATCATAAAGAGAGTATTGGGGAGTTTAAAGAGGGGAAATGGAGAAAGTCCGTAGATGGATACCTTTTGTCTTTTTAGAGATATGTTTGTCTGATGAGAAATGTGTCGCAAAAGCCTTATCAGACCGATTTTGGGCAGAGACACAGTGAAGTTGGAGAAGGGGCATCGCAAAAAATAAGGGGAGGACCGAAGTCACTCCCCCTACACTGGGTTTGTTGGATTTACTGGCTTTGGATAGTAAAGCGATAAATCGATTTAGAGGCTTAGCTCACCGACCTCTACTGCAAGTGCAACCGTTGCCCCTACCATTGGATTGTTGCCCATACCGATGAAGCCCATCATTGCTACGTGTGCAGGTACTGAAGAGCTGCCCGCGAATTGTGCATCGGCGTGCATGCGACCCATAGTGTCGGTCATGCCGTAAGATGCAGGACCCGCCGCCACGTTATCTGGGTGTAGAGTACGACCAGTACCACCACCTGATGCCACAGAGAAGTAAGGCATGCCTTCACGGTTACGTTCCGCTTTGTAGATACCTGCTACAGGGTGTTGGAAGCGAGTCGGGTTGGTTGAGTTACCTGTGATGCTCACATCCACTTGTTCTTTATGCATGATAGCCACGCCTTCACGCACATCGTCTGCACCGTAGCAAAGGATCTCACCACGTGGACCTTGGGAGAAACGGCGACGCTCTACTTCCACTAACTCACCAGTTTGGTAGTTGTATTGAGTGCGTACGTAAGTGAAACCATTGATGCGTGAGATTAGGTAAGCGGCGTCTTTACCCAAACCATTTAGGATAACTTTCAACGGATTTTTACGTGATTTGTTGACGTTCAATGCGATTTTGATTGCGCCTTCTGCCGCTGCGAATGACTCATGACCGGCAAGGAAAGCGAAACAGCCACTTTCTTCATTCAATAGACGAGCCGCCAATGCGCCGTGACCGATACCCACTTGGCGTTGCTCTGCTACGCTGCCTGGTTTTGTGCAGGCTTGAAGGCCTTCACCGATGATGTTTGCAGCTTCTTCTGCTGTTTTTGCACCGCGGAAAATCGCCAAAGCGGTACCTAGAGTGTAGGCATCGGCAGCGCTTTCAAACGCGATAGGTTGAGTGTCCATCACCAGCGCTTTAGGGTCGATACCACGATCCATACAGTATTGGTAAGCCTCTTCCAGAGAAGAAAGTTGCATTTCGTCTAATGTGCGACGTACAGATTCAGTAATTGGAGTGTTCATAATCTCTTTCCTCTTGGTGGCAATTATTGTTGGCGTGGGTTGATGGTAGTTACGGCTTCGTCAAAACGACCGTAAGTCCCCGTTGCTTTGTCTGCGGCTTCTGCTGCAGACACGCCTTCGTTGATGGCTTTCATCATCTTGCCTAGGTTGAGATATTGGTAACCAATCACTTCTTTGTTTTCGTCTAGCGCGAGTTTTGTTACATAGCCTTCAGCCAACTCCATGTAACGTACGCCTTTTGCTTTAGTTGAGTAGCTAGTACCCACTTGGCTGCGTTGAGTTTGACCAAGGTCTTCCAGTGCCGCACCAATTTCCAAGCCGCCTTCAGAGAAAGCAGATTGAGTACGACCGTAAACAAATTGAAGGAAGATTTCGCGCATCGCGACGTTGATAGCATCACATACCAAGTCGGTATTCAGTGCTTCAAGAATGGTTTTTCCAGTTAGGATTTCTGCGGCCATCGCGGCTGATTGAGTCATGCCTGAACAGCCGATCGTTTCGATCAAAGCTTCTTCGATGATGCCGTTTTTGACGTTAAGGGTCAGTTTTGCTGCGCCTTGTTGAGGAGCACAAGCGCCAACGCCGTGGCTAAGACCAGAAATCGCGATAACGTCTTTTGGATTGATCATTGCGCCTTCAACAGGGATCGGTGCAGATGCATGAAGATCGCCGCTTTGAATCGGGCACATTGATTGGATTTCGTGTGAATATTGCATAATGTTTTCCCAGTGTATTTTTATTTTTTGAGAAAACAGGAGCGGGGTTGGAGAAGAGTTGAATTGCTCACTACAGAACTCTTGCTTTCACAACATCGGCGAAAGCATTTCCAACAGGGCTGACCTGTTTTCGTTTCTGTAGGAGTCATTAGCTTTAAAGCGGTTCGAATCTTTCGATTCCGGTGGCACCCCATCACCGTGCCCATTTAGAGTAGATCTAAGTCACACTAATCTGCAACATGAAATTTAGAGCAATTTGGGATATTAAATCGGTTCTTTATATTCTCAGAGATATATGGCGATAAATACAACGCATAAAAAAACGCCGCATAATGCGACGTTTTTTCTAAACAAATGAGAGGCTTATGCAGCGTCTTCTTGCTCGCTATCTTCTTCAACAGCTTCAAGCTTCTTTGCTTTTTTTGGTGCAGGTTTACGTTTTGCACCTAGAGCGTAAAGTACTTCTTCTTTGTTTTGCGCAAGGTACATTGCAAGATCTTCTTGCTTACCTTCGTCTTCTAGAAGTTCACTCTTACCTAGCAGTGAGAATAACTCGTCCGCCATATCCAGCATTTTGTCGTATGCGTCAGCTTCCGCTTTAGAGGTAAAAGTCATTTTCTCTTCTCCATTGCGTTCTACCACGTACTTGACGATTACAGCCATGGTTGGTCCTCTAAGTTAATTTGTTAAATTTTATACTGGCTTTTTATACAGTTTTTGACCAATTAAGTCTAGCGACAAGCCTCAGAATGAGAGCCGTGTACAACTAAGTGACCAGCATTTGAACTATCTGCCTTGAACTATCTCCCGTGAACGACCCATCTCGAACTAGCCATCTTTAAGATGTGGGTTCTCTGGTCGCTCCCAATCTTGGCAGAATTCAATGAATGTACGCAGGAGCGGGTTTTGATACTTCTCTTTGTGGATCAAAAGCCAGAAGCGACGCTTCATATCCAGTGGCATGTTGAGCATTTTCACACGACCATCGCGAATTGCAGGCTCTGCAGATAGGCGTGATAAACAACCTAAACCCAGCCCAGCAGATACCGAATTGATCAGCGCTTCAGTTGTATTGAGCTGAAAAGCCTCATGCCAGTGTTCTAGACGCGGAGCGATGGCGCGCATGAAGAACTCACGAGAACCAGAACCCGCCTCACGCAGAATCCATTCCGTGCCTTCGAGCTCGTTTAGGCTGATAGGTCCTTCATCGAAGTTAGGGTAGTCCGGCGGACAAATCACACACATTTCATCTTCGCTGAATTGCGTTGATTCTAGCTCTGGGTGTATGGTCTTGCCCTCAATGAGCGCGATGTCGAGTTCGTACGCGATCAACATGTCACAAATCTGGGCAGAGTTAGAGATGAATAAACTCTGCGACTGGTGATTTGTTTCATCACGAAAATCACTTAACAGGTAAGGTGCAACTTGGTTGCCGATGGTGTCACTGGCACCGATGCGAAGCAGCCCTGATAAGGTTTGGTCGCCATCGAACACACTCTCAATATCCCGAGCTCGGTTGAGGAGTTCATCCGCGAGGGGCAGAAGTTTTTGTCCTTCTTGGTTAAGAATTAAGCGGTTGTTCACCCGGTCAAATAGGTGATGACCAATTTGTTTCTCTAACTCAGACAATGCCATACTCACGGCCGCCTTAGAAAGAAACAGGCTTTCAGAAGCTGCAGTTAGCGTTTTGTGCTGAGTGATCGTAGTAAAAACTTTCAGTTGTTTAAGAGAGATATGACTAGGCATGATATTCCGTTAAGTTTATCTGAACGTTAGTTTTAAATAATTAGATATATTGGAACGAAGTGCAAGAGTAATATACACCCCATAGAAAGTTAGCCTAGATTTTGAGGTCGTAATGATTCAAAGAACAAAAGCAAAAGTAATGGGAGCACCAACCCCAATGGCGGGTCTGGCTCTTGGTATTGCGAGCTTAGGTTGGAGTTGGGAAAACTTCGCCGAATTACATGGCTATGGACAGTGGATTAGCGCAGGTATTGCAAGCGTACTGCTAGCAATCTTGGCGACTAAATTTCTTTTTCACAATCATTTGTTGAGACAAGATCTTGCGCACCCTGTGGTGGGGAGTGTCGTTCCAACTTTCGCGATGGGAACCATGGTGGTTTCAAATTCTCTAGGGCACTTTTTCCCTGTTGCAGGTGACGTGCTTTGGTTAGTGGCGGTAGCTCTACATATCGTGTTCCTAGTGAGCTTCTTGTACCACCGCGCGAAAGACTTCGAACTACACCACATGGTGCCAAGCTGGTTCGTACCACCAGTGGGTATTATCGTTGCAGACGTGTCTTTCTCAGGTAACCCAGTGCTTGCACCTATTGCACACGGTGCATTGATCTTCGGTATGGTGGCTTACGCGGTGATGTTGCCAATGATGATCTACCGTTTCATGTTCACTCATGAAATCCCAGATGCAGCAAAACCAACCATGGCAATCATGGCGGCACCAGCAAGCCTATCGTTGGCAGGTTACCTAACCGTAACGGCAACACCTTCACCAGTGATTATTGCTCTGTTGTTTGGTATCGCGGTATTGATGACAGCCATCATCTACTTAGCCTTCTTTAAATTACTAAGACTGCCATTTAGCCCAGGTTACGCAGCGTTTACCTTCCCAATGGTGATTGGTGCAACGGCTCTGTTCAAAACAGCAAACTGGATGGAAGCAAATGGTCTTGCAGCGCGCTATGTACAACAAGTTCGCGGTCTAGCAGGCATCGAATTGATTGTGGCAACGATTGTGGTGACTTACGTAGGTTTGCAATACATCAATAACTTACTAATTCAACCACGCTTGATGACAACACATCACGCATAAGTCTTACTCGTAAAGCAAAGTCTCTTGGTCTCTCTCACCAAGAGGCTTTTTTTTTGTATTGGTAGGGTGGGCTCTAAAGCCAATCTGCAGATAAAAAAATGCCACCCCAAAAGGGTGGCAGGAAAAATAGATACAATTTTAATACATCAAACTTTAGTAACCGCGGCCATTGTAGCGAGAGTTCTCATGCAGAAGATGGCAATTCGAAACTTACCTCTCTTCACTATGCCTACCTGTCTGATGGGCATGCGTTCTTTTTATCCTTTCTTATAGAAGCGTGACATTTCATCGAGAGAATCCTGAATCACGTTCACTGGCACTTGATGTTCCGTATCCACTTTAAGTTGATTATTGAGTTGTTGAGAGTGCCCACCTGGGTTTACCACTAACATGGTTTCTTTCCCTACCAGCGCATAGTTGTAATAACTGCCCGCAATGAACCAATCACGCGGAACACAATTATCAAACAGGTCTCGTCCTACGCTAAACGATTGGGTGTCGCCTTTAACGTCGAATAGCTCGTTCATTAGAGTTGGCACAATGTCATAGTGTGTGGTGCGGTAGTTGATCTGCTCTGGCTGATGATCTGGAAGATAAACGTATAACGGCACATGCACTTGAGTATCACTGTAGTTACCCGTATGGCCCCAGTAATTCATCTTATGGTCGTTAAATTCCTCACCGTGGTCGGAAGTAATCACCACAATGGTGTTCTCTAAGTCGACATTCTTCAGCACTTTTGCGATCAAACTGTCGATGAAATACAACGAGTTCTTATAGCGGTTATGATAAAGCGAGGCGTCAAAATCGTTATTCAGAAGAATATGATCGACACGTTCCCAGTAAGGCTTGAATTTAGCAAACTCAGGCTCTGGAAAACTGGTGCCATGAGCCGAATCGTAAAACAAGAAGCTAAAATACGGCTTGTCACTATCTTGCTTTTGAAACTGAATAAACTCATCGGTGATCTGCTGGTCACGTTTGATTTGTGTTTCGCCAGTTTGTTTAAGGGTGAGATCTTTCACCTTCTTAAAGACGGTGCGCGACAAAGGCGGGCTGGTTAATGGTGCTGAACCAAAAATACCCATTCGATAGCCTTGGTTTTGCAGGGTATCCATGAAGACGGGGGATTTCTGACTCGCATAAAAGCTGTCCCAGTAAGTTGCTGGCAAGCTGTAGAACAGACTAAAAATGCCCGCTTGAGTAGAATTACCACCGCTCATGTGTTGAGAGAAATTGACCGTTTTTTCGCTGAACTTGCTGACATTTGGCATGATCTCTGGTGTTGCATCACTGTAGCGCCAAGCATCAACCAGAATGAACAACACATTCGGCTGTTTAGCTTTAGGTTCTACATTTACAGGGGCGAGTGGGTAGTTCAGTGAACTGCTTTCAATGTTTTTCAGCTCCACTCGGTTTTGTGAAGCCATATTTTCATCCACCAAGTGATGACGATAGATAAACTTACGCGCCGTTAATGGGTAGTAAAGAGGCCAGTTATTCGAGAACTGGCTGACTTCGTCGTCATAGAGTGCGTTCTTATAGGCGTGGATAACCTGAGTGCTCAGCAACAAGCCAAACCAAACCGCAACAATCACGAACTTTGCTCGGCTTTGAGCCAGTTTATTGGCTAACCAAACGGTGCATGCCAAGCCAATGGCGAGCAGTGCAATGTCGCTAATAAAGATCAGCCAACTCATCCAAGAGATTTCAAATACGTCACGACCGCCTTCAAAGAACATGCGGATCAGTAGACCATTGATGTGCAGTTTGTATTGCTGGAAAACGAGGATATCGACTTTCAACATGATCAAGAGTGTGATGGCAATGGTGATCACAACGACTTTGAACATGCGTGTCGGCAAAAAGGACAGCAATAAACAACCCAGCATCAGCGGAAGAGCAATTAAACCCAACCAGCCAAATTGTGTAGCGAGTAAATAATATTTTTGCAGAAAGGTGAGCGGTTCTGCTTGGTTATTTGACAGCAAAAATGGGTAACAAGCGATCGACAGATAAAGCGCAAAGCAAGCAAAAAATGCAATCAGCCAAGCGCTATTTGAAGAAAATTTGCGCAACATAGTTTTGGTATTCCAGTGCTTTTTCATCCCTATCAAATCAAGAACAAAGTGCGGCTCAGCGTGAAATCAAGATGACTTGACTCCCGTGATTCTTCGCCTTTCACTCAATATTCAATTTGATGGGTATTGTTATAAAAATTTGCGTGAATTATAAAACAGTGTTTTTTATCATGAAATAGTTGTGACTGATGTCACGCTTTGTATTTGCGTGTAAGACGTGACTTACAAATGTCAGTTGCTGGTTATTTGCGCAGAGTTTGAGTGTTCTCTAACCTTTTGTTATTTAAGCTATCGAGATCGCTCTAGGAATAAATGTGGCTGTGCTAAGCTTGCTAGCAGTTTCCATTGGCATTCGGTGCTCCTACTTTGTTTACTGTCTATCACTCCAATCAGGTCGATGTTCTCAAATCACTTCTTGTTGAACTGATTCGCATCAATCCATTAGAAAACCCATTCGAAAAAGAGCAAATTCTGGTTCAAAGCCCGGGCATGTCTCAGTGGTTAAAAATGGAATTGGCGAAAGAGTTTGGTGTTGCGGCAAACCTAGAATTTCCGCTGCCAGCGACTTTCATTTGGGACATGTTCACCCAAGTATTGGCTGATGTGCCTAAGCGCAGTGCCTTCAACAAAGAAGCCATGACGTGGAAGTTGATGCACTTGCTTCCGGGTTTACTAAACGAAGCATCATTCGAACCTTTGGCTCGTTATCTTCAGGACGACACTGACAATTCCAAGCTGTATCAATTGGCAGAGAAAATTGCTGATATCTTCGATGGTTATTTGGTGTATCGCCCAGAATGGATTGCAAGCTGGGAAGCCGGACAAACGGTACCTGAACTTGAAGACGAACACCCATGGCAGCCAGTTTTGTGGCAAGCATTGTACGACCACACGGTTACCCTTGGGCAATCGCCTTATCATCGTGCCAATTTGTACGAACACTTCATTGATACGCTCGAAAACTTCAACGGTAACTTTGACCATCTGCCGAAGCGTCTGTTTGTGTTTGGTATCTCTTCACTGCCGCCACGTTACATGGATGCGCTCAAAGCCATTGGTGAACACATTGATGTGCACTTGATGTTTACCAACCCTTGTCGCTATTACTGGGGTGAGGTACGCGACCGTAAATTCCTAGCTCGCCTAGCAGCAAAACATCGTCAGCACGTGGTCTGGCAAGAAGACCATTCTGAAGTACAAGGTGAGAGTGAGCAGTTAAAAGGTTCACTAGAAGAAAACGTGGTGGATGAGCTGCATACCGATGTGGTGGGTAACAGCTTGTTGGCGTCGATGGGTAAACTTGGACGCGATAACATGTATCTGTTGTCGCAGCTCGAATCCCATGAGATTGAAGCTTTTGTAGATGTCGAGCGCGACAGTCTGCTTCATCAACTTCAAGCAGATATTCTTAATTTAGAAGAGCACCAAGACGACGAGCAAATCGACAGCAGTCAGCACAAACAAGTGGTGAGTTTAGGTGATAAATCTCTGAGCTTGCACTCTTGCCACAGCCCAATGCGAGAAGTGGAAGTGCTACACGATCAGCTTTTGGCAATGTTCGATGCTGATCCGACACTGAAACCGCGCGATATTATTGTCATGGTGGCAGACATCAATGCCTACAGCCCTGCGATTCAGGCGGTGTTCGGCAATGCGCCGGGTGAGCGATTTATCCCTTACTCGATTTCAGACCGAACGGCCGATCAAGAAAGCCCCATTTTGGCGGCTTTCATGCAACTTGTTAATTTACCGAATACACGTTGCTTGGCTTCTGAATTACTTGAGCTGTTAGAAACGCCGGCGATTTTGAAGCGATTCGACTTGAGCGAAGATGATTTCCTTCAAGCCAAACAATGGGTGGAAGAATCCGGCATTCGCTGGGGGCTAGATAGCCATACGGGCAGCGAATTTGAACTGCCAGAAACACGCCAAAATACATGGCAATTTGGTATCCAGCGTATGTTATTAGGTTACGCGATGCCAGAATCTGCCGGTTTGTTTGAAGCGCAAGAGGGTAGCCTCTCGCCATACAATGAAGTGCAAGGTATGGGCGCAGAACTTGCTGGTAAGTTAGCCCACTTTATCCAACAAATTAGCCAATATCGCCGCAAACTTTCCCATGTTCAGTCGATTGATGCATGGCGTGAAGCCTTGGTGGCGATGTTGGATGACTTCTTCTCCGTTGAGCTAGAAGGGGAAATGGCGCTCAAGTCGATTCGAGATACCTTAAGCCAACTGAAAGAACAGCTAACCGATGCGGCATTTGATGATGCCTTGTCGCCTTCTATTGTTAGCCAGTATCTGCAAAACAAGCTGTCAGGAACACGGGTCAGCCAGCGCTTCCTTGCCGGGCAAGTGAACTTCTGTACTTTGATGCCGATGCGCTCGATCCCATTTAGAACCGTGTGTCTGCTGGGTATGAACGATGGGGTCTACCCGCGCTCAATGCCACCAGAAGGTTTTGACTTAATGACGGGTCGTACTAAACCGGGCGACCGTTCACGCCGAGACGATGACCGTTACCTATTCTTAGAAGCCATGTTGTCTGCGCAGCAAAGTTTGTACATCAGTTACGTTGGGCGTTCTATTCAAGATAACACCGAACGAGTACCGTCTGTTCTGGTGTCTGAATTGATGGAATATTGCCATCAGAACTACTGCCTAGATGGCGATCAAGACCAGCCAGTCGATGATTCCGGAGATAAACTACTCAACGAGTTAGTGAACGTGCATGCCATGGTGCCATTTAGCCCAAGTGCATTCCAAGGTTCTCACTCAAGCTATGCCAAAGAGTGGATTCCAGCGGCGTTGACCCAAAGCAATCAATCGCAAGGTCATGCGCGTGGCGAGTTTAACCGCGCATTGGATGATTACTTACTTGGCGCAACCTTCCCAATCGAGTTGGACTTGGTGGAATTACAACGCTTCTGGCGTTTGCCAGTGCAGTATTTCTTTAACCGCCGTTTGAAAGTGATGTTCGAGCCGCCATTGCCAGTGATGGAAGACGATGAACCATTCGTGTTAGGCGGTTTGGAAAGCTATCAAATGCGTGATGAGCTACTGGAAACCTTGCTCGAAACCGCCATTACCCAACCGGCCGCAAAAGCAGATGTACTCAAGCACTTTATGAGTGAGCAACGCGCACAGGGCAAATTACCGGTTGGCGCATTTGGTGATATCGAGTTTGAAACCAACCGCGTGCAAGCGGAAGAGCTGGTGGATAAGTTGGCGTTTTTATCCGGCGCACCGCAAGACGATTTAGAAATCGACCTTACCTTCGATGTGCTTGGTGAAGGAAAAAACATCCGTCTAACCGGTTGGCTGACTCAATGCTATCAGTCTGGATTGATTCGCTACCGCAGCGGTAAAATTCGTGCGCAGGATTACCTTGCTGCATGGATCGATCTTCTTGCTATGTCTGCCTCGGGTCAGGCTAGAAAGACCCACGTTATCGGTTATGACCGCAAGGAAGGCGCGGTGCATTTAGTTTACCCAGCAATGGCAGACGCTGCGCAAGCGAAACAACTGCTTGCTGAATTAGTACGTCTGTTTTTTGAAGGCATGACCAAGCCATTACCATATTTCCCGAAAACAGCACTGGCGTGTGTCGAGGCGGGCTTTAGTCGTGGCCACTGGGCTGATGACGAAGAGAAATCGCTGAAGAAAATGGCGGACGCATTCAATGATGGTTACATGAGCCCAGGCGAAGGAAACAATGCGTATATTTCGCGTATTTGGTCTGCTTGGAATGATGAGCTTGCAGCAGAAGTTCGCACACTGACTGCATTGGTTCTTCAAGGCGCAAGATTGACGGCGATGGATGCCGATGATGAAAAGTAAGTTGGATTATTTAGATAAAGAAGAGAGTAGGGTGGCCGCCAGAAAATCATTATTTTTTGTAGGGCGTTCGCTGTACGGCCACAAGGTCAGAGGGACCATGATTCGTTTGAGTGTAGCCGCCTGAAAGGCTTGGCTTATCTCGTGAGGCGCATACTAACGGTACTCCGTAATGATAACCGTGAGTGAGATCCCACAAAGGTCTAAATATTCCAACCTATTAGACATATTAATAGAATTTTTAACGATAGATCACAGTTCGATCAGTCGATAATCCGGAGAGATTCAGCGTTATGGCGCAAATGTCAGTTCCAACTCCACTGCAAACCATGACTTTTCCACTGCATGGTGCAAGGCTAATTGAAGCATCGGCGGGCACGGGTAAAACCTTTACCATCGCGGGTTTGTATCTGCGACTCCTACTAGGGCATGGCACTGCCGATACGAAGCACCGCGTGCCGTTGACCGTGGATCAAATTCTGGTGGTGACCTTTACCGAAGCTGCAACGGCGGAGCTGCGTGATCGTATTCGTGCGCGTATTCACGACGCGAGGATCGCATTCGCTCGCGGACAAAGCTCAGATCCTGTGATTCAACCTTTATTGGAAGAAATTGAGGATCATAAGCAAGCCGCCGAGATCCTTTTGCAAGCAGAGCGCCAAATGGATGAAGCTGCGGTGTACACCATTCACGGTTTCTGCCAACGCATGCTGACGCAAAACGCATTCGAATCCGGTAGTCGTTTCAATAATGAGTTTGTGACAGACGAAAGCCATCTTAAAGCGCAAGTGGTTGCTGATTACTGGCGTCGTAACTTCTATCCTCTGCCATTCGCTTTGGCTGGAGAAGTGCGCCAACTATGGGGCTCGCCATCGGATCTGCTGTATGACATCAGCAACTACCTCACAGGCGCGCCGCTAAGTCTCTCTGTTCCTGCAATGCAGGGTAGTCTTGCCGATTTGCATGAGCAAAACTTAAAGCAAATTGATGCTTTGAAAGCCCAATGGCGTGATAGCCAAGAGGACTTCCTCGCGCTGATTTCTGATTCCGACGTCAACAAACGCAGCTACACCAAAAAGTCTCTACCGACTTGGTTAGAAGCGGTCAACATATGGGCTTCGACAGAAACCACGGGCTATGACTATCCAGATAAGCTGGAGAAGTTCGCCCAGAATGTGTTGCTTGAGAAAACCCCGAAAGGCACTGCACCACAGCATCCTGTGTTTGAGGCGATAGAAGCTTTTCTTGCCAACCCAATCAGCTTAAAAGCGCCGCTATTGGCTCATGCGATTGAGCATTGTCGCGTGATGCTGGCAAAAGCAAAAAATCAGAAACAATGGTTGTCATTCGATGACTTGCTGACTCAGCTTTCTGCCTCGATTGATACCGATGAAACCGCACTACTGACAGAGCGTATTCGCACGCTTTATCCGGTTGCGATGATCGATGAATTCCAAGATACCGACCCACTGCAATACAGCATTTTCAGTCGCATTTATTTGGATAATCCTGAGTGCGGTTTGTTTATGATCGGTGACCCGAAACAGGCGATTTACGGTTTCCGTGGAGCGGACATCTTCACTTACATCAAGGCGCGTAACCAAGTTAGTGCTCACTACACGCTTGGCACCAACTGGCGATCAAGTGCCGATATGGTATTGGCAGTGAACCAGATTTTTGCTCTGCCAGATAGTCCGTTTATTTATGACTCCGACATTCCATTCCATTCTGTGGATTACAGCCCAAGTGCCGACAAACGCGTTTGGACCATGGGTGGTCAAAAGCAACCTGCACTGACTTATTGGCTGCAAGAAGCGGAAGATAAACCATTGCCAAAAGGTGAATACCTCACCGCCATGGCAGAGGCGGCAGCGAGCCAAATTCAAACCATTTTGACCGCAGCGCAACAAGGCCAAGCGTGTTTGGTCAATGGCGAAAAGCAGAAGCCAGTTAAAGCGGGCGACATTGCAGTATTGGTGCGAACGGGTAGCGAAGGTCGCATGGTCAAACAGGCGTTAGCAGACCAAGGCATTGCTAGTGTGTATTTGTCCAACCGCGATAGTGTGTTTACCAGTTCCGTCGCACAAGACTTACAGCGTTTGCTGCAAGCGGTATTAACGCCAGAAAACGACAGAGCACTGCGCGCCAGCCTAGCATCAGAATTATTCGCTCTGGATGCTGCCAGCTTAGACGCCCTCAATAACGACGAAACCGTGTGGGAAAACGCGGTTAACGAGTTCAAAGAATACCGTAAGCTTTGGGTGCAACGTGGTGTGCTACCTATGCTGCGAGCAGTGATCAGTAAGCGCCATATTGCTGAGCGTCTGCTAGAAGAAGGGGCTAGCTCACAAAGCGAAAACGGTGAGCGAGTGCTTACCGATCTGATGCACATTGGTGAGTTACTGCAGCAAGCGAGTAACGAATTAGACAGCGACCACGGCTTGCTGCGTTGGTTGGCGCAATCCATCAGCGATGCAGAACATGGGCTGGGTGGCAGCGATGACCAAATTCAGCGTTTGGAATCAGAGCGTAACTTGGTGCAAATCGTCACCATTCACAAATCCAAAGGTCTGGAATATGACTTGGTCTTTCTGCCATTTGTGTTTGGTTACCGAGAAGCGAGTGAAGCCAAATACTACGACGCTGAGAACGACCGCACTGTACTTGATA
The DNA here is from genome assembly GCF_000817815.1 of Vibrio owensii CAIM 1854 = LMG 25443. Classification (GTDB taxonomy): domain Bacteria; phylum Pseudomonadota; class Gammaproteobacteria; order Enterobacterales; family Vibrionaceae; genus Vibrio; species Vibrio owensii. The sequence goes on along the minus strand of NZ_JPRD01000003.1, from coordinate 4,007 downwards.
TCACGGGCAATGATGCGTCGTTAAAACAGGCAGATAAAGAGCGCCTTGCTGAAGACTTGCGCCTCATCTATGTAGCGCTAACGCGTGCCGTGTATGCCTGCTTTATTGGTGCTTCACCACTGCGCAATGGTCGCTCAACCAAAGAGCCAACCGGCGTGCATCACAGTGCGATTGGTTACTTGGTACAAAACGGTCAAGAAGGCGGCATCAACGATTTGTTTGTTGGGTTGAAGAAGCAGCAAGAGAATCTCGATAACGTCGTGATTTGTGAGCCTCCAAAGCAGTACGATGAGATGTATGTTGCGGAGCAAACTGAGTTAGAAGCGTTGACAGCTAAAGAGCTGCAAAACCCAATTGATAGAAACTGGCGCATCACCAGTTACTCGGGCTTGGTTAAGCAAGGTTCTCATCATGCTGAACATGACGCGACGATTGAAATCACCGGCTTTGATATCGACTCTTCAGAAGAGCAAGATGAGGCGGAATTGGTTGAGCCAGAACGCTCTATCTTCAACTTCCCGCGTGGCGCACGTCCGGGTACTTTTCTGCATAGCTTATTTGAGGAAATTGAGTTTACTCAACCAGCGACAACGGAAGAGAACACCCAAATCATCCTCGGCTTGATGGAAAGTGAGCAGCTTGATGAAGAGTGGCTGCCAATCCTGCAACAGTTGATTGATACCGTGTTGGCAACGCCTTTGGATAGCAAAGCACTGCTACTCAATCAGAAAGGTCCGGCGCAACGTTTGGTTGAGATGGAATTCTTACTGCCGATTGAAGTGCTGTCTGCACCAGCATTGAACCGTGTGATTCAACGTCATGATCCGCTCTCAGCCAAAGCGGGCGATCTGGGTTTCCAAACCGTACAAGGCATGTTGAAAGGCTTTATTGACTTGGTGTTTGAGCACCAAGGCAAATACTACGTCCTCGACTGGAAATCGAACCACTTAGGTGATGATGTACTCCATTACCATGGCGATGCATTGAAGTCGGCGATGGCGGATCATCGCTACGATCTGCAATACCAAATCTATGCTTTGGCGCTGCATCGTTTCTTACGCAGCAGATTGCCAAATTATGATTATGAACAGCACTTTGGCGGCGTTTATTACCTGTTCTTGCGCGGGATGGATGGGCAAAGTGATCACGGTATTTTCTCTGCCAAGCCAACTTTCGAATTTTTACAAGAAATGGATCATTTGATTGATGGTCAAGCACCTGACACACGATCCAGTGAATCGGGTCAGATGGAGTTAATTTGATGAAAACCAATGATCTTCTTTCTGAACAAAGCAGCGCAATGACAACGCCAGATCTATTGGCAACGTTAGAATCGCTAGCAAACAAAGGGGCGATTCGCCAATTGGATTTCCAGTTCGCGCGCTTTATCTATTCGCAAGTCGAGCAACAAGTGAACAGTCAAGAACTGGCATTTATTGCTGGCGTGGTCAGCAGTGAATTAGGCAAAGGACATATCTGTTTGCCTCTGTTTGATAGCCAAGGACAACCAGCAGACCTTGCCAGTAAGCTCGGTCTGTTTGGAGAGTCTGCGTTAGCGCTTAATACTCAACTGCAGGGCGTCAATTGGGTGGAGCTTCTGCAAGCGTCAGCCTTGGTCGGTGCTCAAGGTGAAGCCTTGCCAATGATGTTTGATGGCGAACGGCTCTACTTACATCGCTATTGGCACTATGAAGTGACGTTGGCAGACAAGCTCAATCAACTCAGTGCGGCTGTAAACCTTCAGCCTCAAGAGTTCACACGTTTGTCTGAGTTGCTGCATCATTTATTTGCTCGTCAGTATCACTTTTTGTTCAATGCATTAGCCAAAGCGACAGAGGCAGGAACTAGCAACCAAGTGTTACGCCAGCAATTAGTCTGTGATCATTTGGATGTGGTCACTGTAGACAGTCTCGATTGGGCAGCCATTGATGCGGCAGTCTGCCAAGCGAAACAAGTGCATGATCTGCAAGGGCTGGACAAGCTTGTACCGTTGTCAGCTTGTGTTAACTGGCAGAAGGTCGCGGCAGCGGTGGCACTGACGCGTCGTTTTGCGGTGATTTCAGGTGGTCCGGGTACGGGTAAAACCACTACGGTAACCAAACTGCTTGCCGCATTGATTGAGCAAGCAGGACAAGAGAAAAACCTTACTATCAAGCTGGTGGCGCCGACGGGTAAAGCGGCAGCACGTTTGACGGAATCTATTGGTAAAGCGATTCAAGAGTTGCCAGTAGAGCCTGAGCTTAAAGCGAAAATTCCGACTGAGTCGAGCACTTTGCATCGACTACTGGGCGCGATCCCAAACAGTGCAGAGTTTCGTCATAACAAACAAAATCCGCTGCACCTTGATATTTTAGTGGTGGATGAAGCCTCCATGGTCGATCTGCCGATGATGTACAAAGTCGTCGATGCGCTACCAAAACATGCACGTTTGATTCTCCTCGGAGATAAAGACCAGTTGGCATCGGTAGAAGCTGGCGCGGTGCTCGGTGATATCTGTTCGTTCCACGCATTTGGCTTCGGAAAAGAGCAGGCGTCTGCGGTCGCGAAGTTAACAGGCTTTGACACCTTGGCTTACAGCACCAACAGTAATGCTTCGATTGCCGATAGCCTATGTATGCTGCAAAAGAGTTACCGATTCGATGCTCGCTCCGGTATCGGTCAGCTAGCAAAAGCGGTTAATGCTGGCTCAGCCGCAAAAGTGGATGACGTTTGGAATCGTGATTTTGTTGATATCGAGCACTTTGCTCTGAGTAGCCAAAACTACAATCAGATGATGCAGACTTTGGTTGCCGAATATGGTCGTTATTTAAAACGCATCGGACAGCAAGAGATTGACCAGAAGACAGGGGAACCAGAAACACTGACCCACAAAGCTAAAGCCGTGTTGGATACCTTTAATCAATGCCGACTATTGTGTGCCATTCGTGAAGGTGATTTTGGTGTGACCGGTTTAAACCAACGCATTGAAAAAGCACTAGCTGCACGTAAGTTTATTCAAACCCAAGACGAGCTTTGGTATCACGGCAGACCTGTAATGGTCACGCGTAATGATCATGGCTTGGGATTGTATAACGGTGATATCGGCATTTGTATGCGAGACGACAGCGAAGGTGAGCCGCGCCTTAAAGTGTTCTTTGAACTGCCAGACGGCAGCGTGAAGTCGGTGCTGCCAAGCCGAGTCCCTGAGCATGAAACCGCATATGCGATGACCATTCATAAATCACAGGGCAGTGAGTTTGAATACACGCTAATGATTTTGCCGCCAGATTTCAGCCCAATCCTCACTCGCGAGCTGATCTACACAGGTATTACCCGTGCAAAGAAACGCCTTGCGATGTTCGCTGAGATGAATGTTCTCAAGCGCGGAATTAAAGTAAAAACCACCCGAGCGAGTGGGTTGGTTGAGCGACTTAGAAATTGAGTTTACTCATTCAAAAGTGAGAAGTTTTCATGAACTGAATATGTTTTTATGTGGCGGGTCGTAATCCCGCCATTTTTATGTCTGAGTAATTCGACCTGCATTGAACCCCATGCTTTTTCGACGATATTGTTTGAGCTTTGATGTCGAATGAGGTGTGACCGTGGATTTTTTCTGGCTTCTACATATCGCATTTATCGCTTTTTTTGTATCAGGTGCTGCGTTGTTTATTTGGTTTGTAGTGCTAGGAGCTTTTCTCGTCTTCTTTACACCCAAAAATGTAAAACAGTACGCTTTCAACGAGCGACATTTTTCTGAAGTTGAGCTAGCCATCAGCTCCGGTTTTCATTTTGGCTCTCTTATCTATGGCACCAGCCTCCTTGCGACCATCGCATTTCCTCGACTTGGGAAAAAGCGGGGGCTGAGCGATGTACGCAACACAAGCCCTCAATGGCTCATTAGGGTTAGCGTGGTTTATTGGTTGATACTACTAATCATTCTATTCGTTATATTCTCGACGTTATTAATTATGGCCTTTCACTGAGCATACGTACAAAAAGACCGAGCGTGATGCTCTAATGCCGATCAG
>NZ_JPRD01000029.1 GCF_000817815.1 Vibrio owensii CAIM 1854 = LMG 25443 | reverse complement strand
TTAAGTGAACGGCATTAGACCTCGTGGTCTCCTTTTTTGTTTTAGGTATCAAGATTTAATCTTCATACAACCATTCATCAAACTCTTGGTTAAGCTTGTCATTTGCTTTACGTTTGATGTGATCAGGATTCGTTATGTTCTTAACGTTCTCTACTTTATTGGTGTACTTGCGAGTGGTTTGGTTTACTTCTCGCTTCACTTGGTTCTCGACATAAGTACCGTCAGTGACTTCTTTAATATTACGCTTGGTATTGTTGATGGTATTGGTAATACGATGCTTATCGTGATCGTATTTACGCTTCATCTTAATCGACTCTTTCAACACGTTGGTCGCACCGACCGTTAAGGGCAACAATGCTAATGCGACCAAAAAATACTTCTTCATGTTTTCATTTCACTTCTGATTGAATCTCAAGCCATAAGTACAGCAAAGCAATAAAATTCAAATGTCAGAAGATCAACAAGCAAAACCACAGTCTTGATTATGAAACAGATCTAGTTGCTGTATTCATTCCAGCCACGTTGCCATTCCATACGGAATTTTTGTGCCCCAGGCGTTCCCTCACATACACCTTCATAATACTGACCAGACAGGCCCATTTGGTAAGCAAAATCAGGATTACAATATTCCGTTACCCCTTCGAGGTAACCTTGGTCATAATCGCCTTGCTTTACATTTCCTAACGAGCGAAGTTCTTTCATGGTACGAGAGGTATGCCCAGCGACACCATCTTGATAACCGATCTGGTACCAATCTCCGGACTGCGCCAGTTCTTCCGTTGTTGCTGCACACCCTGCTAGTAAAGCCAGCGCCAAGCCTAACGTTGCCTTTTTCATCATTCTTCCTTAACTAATTGTTTTCAAAACAAGCTTACCACTAAAGCCTGTGCTTTGCCGCTTATCTGTTGATTTCACCACTTAACTCTTGAGCTCGCCGCTCACTCTTAATAACCACCGCTTAATGGTTAATAGAACCACTCAGTCCTAAGCACGACCACTAAGCAAACGATAAAACCACTTAACCGTTATATCGACCACTCGCTTCTCTATTCGACCACTCATCCATAGAGCGAATGCACTTAACAAAAGAGATGAATACCATAAATCCTGAGCTTAAAAAATTACCCTACCTAACAAACCAAGGACAATTGCTATGATGTGGTTTCTAACCTGTGTCGCAGCCCTCATCGGCGGATACTTCATCTACGGTGCTTTCGTTGAGAAGATTTTCGGCATCAATGAGAATCGTCAAACGCCAGCTCATACTAAAACGGACGGCGTTGACTACGTTCCAATGTCAACCAAGCGTGTTTACCTTGTTCAGCTTCTGAACATCGCAGGTGTTGGTCCTATCTTTGGCCCAATTATGGGTGCCCTATACGGCCCTGCTGCAATGCTTTGGATTGTTGTTGGCTGTATCTTTGCAGGTGCGGTACACGATTACTTCTCAGGCATGCTTTCTGTTCGTAACGGCGGTGCATCAGTACCAACGATTACGGGTCGCTACCTAGGTAATGGCGCAAAACACTTTATGAACATCTTTGCCATTGTCCTATTGCTTCTTGTTGGTGTGGTATTCGTATCAGCGCCAGCAGGCATGATCACAAACCTAATCAACGACCAAACTAGCTTTAGCGTAAGCATGACAACCATGGTTGTGCTGATTTTCGCTTACTACATCATCGCGACAATTGTTCCTGTAGACAAAATCATTGGTCGTTTCTACCCATTGTTTGGTGCGCTACTGATCTTCATGTCTGTAGGCCTAATGACTGCTATTGCTTTCTCTAGCGAACACACTGTGATGGGTGACTTCCAAGTAAGCGACATGCTAACTAACTTAAACCCGAACGATATGCCTCTATGGCCTGCACTATTTATCACTATCGCATGTGGTGCTATCTCTGGCTTCCACGCAACTCAGTCTCCACTGATGGCGCGTTGTATGGAGAATGAGAAGAACGGTCGCTTCGTATTCTACGGTGCAATGATTGGTGAAGGCGTTATCGCGCTAATCTGGTGTGCTATCGCTCTGTCTTTCTTCGGTACGCTTGATGGTCTTGCAGAAGCAGTGAAAAACGGTGGTCCTGGTAACGTGGTATACAGCGCTTCATTCGGTCTACTGGGTGTATTCGGTGGTGTGATTGCTTTCCTTGGTGTTGTTATTCTGCCAATCACATCAGGTGACACAGCATTCCGCTCAAGCCGCCTGATTCTTGCTGAGTACTTCGGTATGGAACAGAAAACACTGCGTAACCGTCTTCTAATGGCTCTACCATTGTTCGTTATCGGTGGCATTCTGACTCAAGTAGACTTCGGTATCATCTGGCGCTACTTCGGCTTCGCAAACCAAACAACAGCAGTAATGATGCTTTGGACTGCATCGGCTTACCTACTACGTCACAACAAACTGCATTGGATTACGACTATCCCAGCAGTATTCATGACAACCGTGTGTGTAACTTTCATTCTAAACAACAGCACGCTAGGTTTTGGTCTGCCAATGCAAATCTCAACCATCGTAGGTATTGTGTTCTCACTAGCGGTAACGGCTTACGTTATCAAGATTTCTAAAGGCAAAGGTGAGACTGAGCTAGCAGATGACGAGAAGCCACAAGCAGCCTCAGAAACCGCATAATGAATACCTTCGCTTGCTAACCGATTCATTATCGATGTCTGGATAAACCAAGAGCCTGCCCTTTGCAGGCTCTTTTTGTTTCTCTTCGAAGATTTAATTCACTTACAATAAAAACATCATTTTTAGGTTAGGTTCGTTATGGAACTGGTCATCTCCCTTCTACAACAAATGTGTGTTTACTTAGTGTTGGCTTACATGCTGAGTAAAACGCCGATCATTTTGCCCCTGCTGAGCATCTCTTCACGCCTCAGCCATCGGCTCATTTGTTATGTACTCTTTTCTGGCTTTTGTATCCTAGGCACCTACTTCGGCTTACAGATTAACGACGCCATCGCCAACACGCGTGCTATTGGTGCGGTAATGGGCGGATTGTTTGGCGGGCCTGTTGTCGGCTTTGCGGTTGGCCTTACTGGCGGTATCCATCGCTACACATTAGGGGGGTTTACAGACTTAGCCTGTGCTATATCGACCACAGCAGAAGGCTTAATTGGCGGTTTATTGCATGTTTACCTGATTAAACGCAACAAAGGCGCAATGCTGTTTAATCCAAGCGTGGTGTTCAGCGTGACCTTCGTAGCAGAGATCGTACAGATGATTCTGTTGCTTGCCGTTGCCAAACCATTCGACCAAGCCTATGAACTCGTTTCAGCGATTGCTGCCCCAATGATCATCGCGAACTCCGTTGGTGCTGCTCTGTTTATGAGCATTCTGCAAGATCGTAAAACCATTTTTGAAAAGTACTCGGCGACCTTTTCCCGCCGAGCATTAAGCATCGCTGACCGCTCAGTTGGTATTCTTAGCACCGGCTTTAACAGCGAAAACGCCGATAAGATTGCCCGCATCATTTATGAAGAAACCAAAGTAGGCGCAGTCGCCATTACTGACCAAGAGAAGATTCTGGCTTTCGTTGGCATCGGTGATGATCACCATAGGCCAAATACTCCAATCTCGTCGCAAAGCACACTCGATTCAATGGAGAAGAATGACATCATCTACCTTGATGGCAGTGAGCGCCCTTACCAATGCTCATTAGCGAAAGATTGTAAGTTGGGCTCTGCGCTGATCATTCCTTTGCGCGCAGGTAAAGAGGTAGTGGGAACCATCAAACTCTATGAGCCAAAACGCAAACTGTTCTCTACTGCGAACATGTCAATGGCAGAAGGCATTGCTCAGCTTCTATCGAGCCAAATCTTGTATGGTGATTATCAGCAACAGCAAACCCTATTAGCTCAGGCAGAAATCAAACTGCTGCACGCTCAAGTGAACCCACACTTTTTGTTCAATGCTCTTAATACCATCAGTGCCATTACTCGTCGTAACCCTGATAAAGCACGAGAACTGATCCAAAACTTGTCGCACTTCTTCCGCAGTAACTTAAAACAGAACATCAATACGGTGACGCTGAAAGAAGAGTTAGCACATGTGGATTCTTACCTTTCGATTGAGAAAGCGCGTTTTACTGATCGTTTGGAAGTCGAGATCGACATTGAACCAGAACTGCTCGATATCAAGTTACCGAGCTTTACTCTTCAACCGCTAGTTGAGAACGCCATCAAACATGGTATTTCCAATATGCTAGAAGGTGGCAAGGTAAAGATTTACAGCCAAACACACCCGCAAGGCGCACTGATAACGGTTGAGGACAACGCAGGAAGCTACCAGCCGCCAAAAGAGAATCATTCTGGTTTAGGCATGGAAATTGTCGACAAGCGCTTATCGAATCAATTTGGGCGTGATTCAGCGCTAAAAATTACCTATCAGCAGCACCAATTTACTAAAATGAGTTTTATCATTCCCCACTCGCGATAAGCACAGTTAAAACGCATAAAGGTAATTTTGGATGTTAACCGCTCTCGTCATTGATGATGAACAGTTTGCTCGTGAAGAGCTGGCAGAACTATTGGCTGAAACGGGTCACATAGAAGTGATTGGCGATGCGTCAAACGCCATTATGGGGCTTAAGAAAATCAATGAGCTGAAACCGGATGTGGTTTTCCTAGATATCCAAATGCCTCAGGTGACGGGCATCGAGCTACTGGGCATGTTAGATCCAGAGACCATGCCCTACGTGGTATTTGTGACCGCTTACGACCAATATGCGATTCAAGCTTTCGAAGACAATGCGTTTGATTACCTGCTGAAACCCGTCGATCCATGTCGTTTGACGAAAACAGTAAAACGCCTTAATAAAGTCATGAGTCAATCCGCGCTCACTCAGCAACTGTCTGCCATTGCCCCAGAGAGCCTAGATCAGATTCCTTGCATTGGACACAACCGCATTGTGATCATGGCAACCGAAACGGTTGAGTGTGCTTACAGTGACATCAGTGGAGTGCATGTACGTTCCACCAGCCAAACAGCCAGCACACAGCTCACGCTAAAAACCTTGGAAGAGAAAACCCCATTGGTGCGTTGTCATCGACAGTATCTGGTTAGCATCAAAACCATCAGCGAGATCAAGCTATTAGAAAACGGATTGGCCGAAATCATTACCAAAACAGGTTTTGAGATCCCGGTGAGCCGTCGTTACCTAAAGGTGCTCAAAGAGCTGTTAGGTATCAGTCACTAAGCGCAAATTCTGGCGAAATCGTGTAGAAATTCCCAATGAAAAAGGCGACCTTGTGGTCGCCTTTTTGGTGTTTGATTCGTCTTAATCGACTTGCTTGATTTGCAGTTCTTTTGGTACTTCGAAGAACATGTTCTCTTCACGACCAAGCACTTCATCAACGGCTTCTGCGCCAACCAACTCTTTAATGCGATCTAAGATTTGATTCACCAACTCTTCTGGTGCAGATGCACCCGCCGTCACGCCAACTTTTACTTTACCCTCAAACCACTCAGGCATGATGTCTTCTGGGCAATCTGTTAGGTAACCCGGTGTGCCTAGCTTTTCAGCCAGTTCTTTTAAACGTGTTGAGTTCGATGAGTTTTTAGAACCCACAACAACCATCACATCTACATCAGCAGATAGCTCACGCACCGCATCTTGGCGGTTTTGCGTCGCGTAACAGATGTCATCTTTACGAGGACCTTGAATGTCTGGGAATACGCGGCGTAGCTCTTCAATTACGTCAGCGGTTTCATCAACAGACAGTGTCGTTTGACTCACGTAGTGCAGATCCGATGGATCTTTCACGATCGCTTTTAGCTTCTCAACATCGGCTGGCGTTTCCACAAGGTACATGCCGCCTGTATCACTTGAATACTGACCCATAGTGCCTTCCACCTCAGGGTGACCAGCATGACCGATCAGTACCACTTCCATATTGCGACGGCTTGCACGTGCCACTTCCATATGTACTTTGGTTACCAGCGGACAGGTCGCATCGAATACCGTTAGATCACGAGACTTCGCTTCTTGGCGAACAGCTTGAGATACACCATGAGCGGAGAAAATCACAATGTTGTTGTCTGGCACTTCATGCAGTTCTTCAACGAAGATAGCACCACGCTGTTTTAGACCTTCAACCACAAAACGGTTATGCACCACTTCATGTCGAACATAGATAGGTGGCTGATACATCTCTAGCGCACGCTCTACGATGCTAATCGCGCGGTCAACACCAGCACAGAAACCACGTGGGTTAGCTAACAGGATTTTCATTTCATTGCTCATGGAAGTTATCTTTTATTTGGTTCGCTATTCTACTGACAAAATTTCGACTTCGAAAGTCACGTCTTGTCCCGCGAGTGGATGGTTGAAGTCCACAGTTACTGAGTCGCCAGCAATTTCAGTAATGATGCCCGGGATTTCCATTCCATCAGGACCGCTAAATGCCATGACTGTGCCGACTTCAACTTCCGCTTCGCCAACAAATTTAGTGCGGTCCATGTGGTGGATATGGTCTGGGTTTGGCATGCCAAAAGCGTCCGCCGCTTTTAGTTCAATTGCTTTCTGCTCGCCTACTTGTAAGCCTAGTAGGCATTGCTCAAAGTTTTCACTCAAGCTGCCATCGCCCATAATGAACTTAGCAGGCTTGCCCATATTATGTGTGCTGTCCGCTACAGAGCCATCTTGCATTTTGATGGTGAAGTGCAGCGTTACTGCTGAATCTTGATTTATTGTTGTCACGTTACTGCTTCCTTGTTCTTGGGTTTCCTGCGCTCTATCTGATCACGTACTGTGATTGCTTTTTATTGTACGAAGATGCGCGGATTGGGCTCCAACATAATAAAAAGCGTCGTCCGAATCAACGGACGACGCTTAGGGTTATTCGATATATCGCAAAAGATTACTTGTCAGCGTCCTTTTTGCGGAAGCCATCAAGAATGATCATTGCCGCACCAATACAGATAGTTGTATCTGCAAGGTTGAATGCTGGCCAGTGGTAGTTACCCCAGAAGAAGTCTAGGTAATCAACAACAAAGCCGTGAACAACACGGTCAAACACGTTGCCCACTGCACCACCAATAATCAGTGCGTAAGCGATGTTGTTCCATTTTTCTTTGGCTGGAAGCTTGCTCATCCAGTAGGTCAAAAGACCTGTAACAACAAACGCGATGCCTGTGAACAACCAGCGCTGCCAACCCGCTTGATCGCTCAAGAAGCTGAATGCTGCACCGTAGTTATGAACATAAAGTAGGTTGAAGAATGGCAGCACCTCAATTCGGTTTGCCCATCCGTAGCCCATGTTGTCCATCACCACCAATTTGATGCCAATATCTGCAATAAATACCAGAATTGCTAACCAAAGCCAGCGAACTCCAGATTGCTTTAACGTCAGTGCTTTTTCACTCATTACTTTACCTACAAACAGCCCCAGTAAATACTGGGGCTGTTAATTTTAAAAAAAGTTCAGTCGTTCTAGGCAATTACGCGAATTTACGTACTTCACCTTCGCCGTCTACGTTAGACACACAACGACCACAGATCTTCTCGTGACCTTCGATTGTGCCTACGTCTGGCGTGTGGTGCCAACAACGGTCACACTTCTCGCCTTCAGCTGCTGCTACTTCAACAAACAAGCCTTCGATATCTGTCGCTTGTGCTGCATCCGTCTTCTCACCTAGAGGCTTAACTTTCGCAGCAGATGTTAGTAGAACAAAGCGCAGTTCATCTTCAAGCTTGTTGATCTTCGCCGCTAGTGCGTCATCAGCAAATAGAGTCACTTCAGCTTGTAGTGCACCACCAATGGTTTTCTCTTTACGCGCATCTTCTAGAAGTTTGTTTACTGCACCACGAACCGCTTGGATCTCAGTCCAGAATTCGTTGTTCAGCTCTTCACCTTCGGCAAGACCGAATAGGCCGTCGAACCACTCACCAGTGAATACGAACTTGTCGCGTTGACCTGGCATTTCGTTCCAGATTTCATCTGCAGTGAACGACATGATTGGCGCCATCCAACGAACTAGCGCTTCTACGATGTAGTAAAGTGCTGTCTGACAGCTACGTTGAGCGTTGCCGCCACGTTTTGCTGTGTACTGACGGTCTTTAATTACGTCTAGGTAGAAAGAGCCCATTTCGATTGAACAGAATTGCATTAGACGCTGAGTTACACCGTGTGTGTTGTACTCTTCGTATGCTTTAACGATCTCTTCTTGTGCTGCTAGTGCACGACCAACCGCCCAGCGATCTAGCGCAACCATCTCTTCAACAGGAACGATGTCTGTTTCAGGGTTGAAGCCGCTTAGGTTAGCAAGGAAGAAACGCGCTGTGTTACGGATACGACGGTACGCATCTGCGCTGCGTTTTAGGATTTCATCAGAAACCGCAACTTCACCAGTGTAGTCAGTAGATGCAACCCATAGGCGAAGAATGTCAGCACCTAGCTTGTTCGTTACGTCTTTTGGCGCAACCACGTTACCGATAGATTTCGACATCTTACGACCGTGACCATCAACCACGAAACCGTGTGTCAGTACTTGTTTGTAAGGCGCTTCGTCTTTCATCGCGATAGATGAAATTAGAGAAGACTGGAACCAACCGCGGTGTTGGTCAGAACCTTCTAGGTATAGGTCTGCACTGTTGCCGTTGTACTCTTCACGAGCATCAACAACAGAGAAGTGTGTTACACCAGAATCGAACCATACGTCTAGCGTGTCTAGTACTTTTTCGTACTGGTCTGCTTCGTCACCTAGTAGTTCTGCTGAATCAACATCCCACCATGCTTGAATGCCTTTCTCTTCAACCAACAGAGCAACCTTCTCGATAAGCTCTAGTGTGTTTGGATGAAGTTCTGCTGTTTCTTTATGAACAAACAGAGCAATTGGCACACCCCAAGTACGTTGACGAGAGATACACCACTCAGGGCGACCTTCGATCATACCTTCGATACGGCTTTGACCCCACTCAGGCATCCACTCTACGTTCTTGATTGACTCTAGTGCTTTAGCACGTAGGCCAGCTTGGTCCATAGAAACGAACCATTGAGGCGTAGCACGGAAGATGATTGGAGTCTTATGACGCCAACAGTGTGGGTAGCTGTGCTCGTAAGCGTGGTGGTGTAGTAGTGCACCTTTTTCTTTCAGTACTTCTACTACTGCATCGTTCGCTTTAAATACGTGCTGACCAGCAAATAGCTCTGTATCTGGTAGGTAAACGCCGTTTGAACCAACTGGGTTTGCTACTTCTAGGTTGTACTTGTTACCAACCGCGAAGTCTTCTTGACCGTGACCAGGTGCAGTGTGAACAACACCAGTACCTGAATCAGTCGTAACGTGATCACCAAGGATCGCCGGTACAGTGAAATCGTAGAATGGGTGTTGGAATTGAGAAAGCTCAAGATCCGCACCTTTAGCAAAGCCAAGGTTGTGGAAGTGCTCGATACCTGCACGGTCCATTACGTCTTTCGCCAGCTCAGCAGCAACGATGATACGCTCAGCGTTGTCGCCTTCTGTTTGGATAAGTACGTACTCTAGATCATCACGTAGACATACTGCGCGGTTTGCTGGCAGTGTCCAAGGTGTTGTTGTCCAGATAACGATAGATACGTCACCGTGACCTTCATGACCTTCTGTCAGTTCAAACTTAGATAGCAGCGCCGCTTCGTCAGCCGCTTTAAAACGAACGTCGATAGATGGCGATACTTTATCTTTGTACTCAACTTCTGCTTCAGCAAGAGCTGAGCCACAGTCTGTACACCAGTGAACTGGTTTAAAACCTTTCAGTAGGTGACCTTTGCTTGCGATCTTACCAAGTGCACGGATGATGTTCGCTTCAGTTGCGAAATCCATAGTGCGGTATGGCTTGTCCCACTCACCCATGATGCCAAGACGCTTGAAGCTCTCTTTTTGACCTTCAACCTGACCTGCAGCGTACTCACTACATTTCTCGCGGAACTCAGCTGCTGTCACTTTTTGACCTGGTTTGCCGACTTTCTTCTCTACCATCAATTCGATTGGTAGACCGTGGCAGTCCCAGCCTGGGATGTAAGGTGCGTCAAAACCTGAAAGTGTTTTGGATTTAATAATAATGTCTTTAAGAATCTTGTTTAGTGCGTGACCAATGTGAATGTCACCGTTCGCATAAGGAGGGCCATCGTGCAGTACGAATGACTTTTTGCCTTTTTTAACTTTACGGATTTCACCGTAAAGATCTTCTTTGTACCAACGCTTAAGCATTTCTGGCTCACGATTAGCCAGGTTACCGCGCATTGGAAACCCTGTTTCAGGTAAGTTCAGGGTATATTTATACTCACTCATCGATTCTTAATTCCGTTATATTGGGCGAAAATTAGACATTATGTTGAACGGTGGAATAAACCGCTCAACGCTTAAGCTGACGCAGCCACACCCTTGCTGCTTCAGCATCCAATACGATTTGTTGTTTAAGTGCTTCAAACGACTCAAACTTTTGCTCGTCTCTAAGTTTATGCAAAAGTTTCACTTCTAGCTGTTTACCATATAAATCAGCATGAAAGTCGAATAAGTGTACTTCTAACTGTTGGCGAACACCATTAACTGTCGGTCGTTGACCAATGTTAGCGACGCCACCAATCGGCTTATCTCCTAAGCCAAGCGCTTGAACAACATAGACTCCGGAAACCGGAGAAACACAGCGCTTCAACGGAATATTTGCCGTTGGGAACCCAATGGTTCGACCTAGCTTTCTTCCGTGTGAAACACGACCGCTGATACTGTAATCTCTTCCCAGCATCTCTTGCGCGGAATGCAAATCATCACGAGCCAGTGCTTTGCGAATCGCAGTGCTACTCACTCGTAATTGCTGTAAACAAAAGCTTTGGGTACTTACGACTTCAAAGCCGTACTTTTCCCCTGCTTCTTGTAACATCGCAAAATTACCTGTTCGACCTTTGCCGAAACAGAAATCATCGCCAATGACAAGAAACTTAACACCCAATCGACCAACCAACAAGTCACGGATAAACTCTTCCGCCGTTAGGTCAGCAAAATGACGATTGAAGTTAATGCAAAGCAAGCGATCAATGTCGAGCTTACTCAGCTGAACAAATTTATCACGCAGTCGCGTTAACCTCGCAGGTGCCTTATCTCGAGCAAACAGCTCCATAGGCTGAGGTTCAAAGATCATCACAACCGAAGGCAACGAAAGTTTCTCCGCTTGTTCAGACACTTGCTGCAATACTTGTTGATGGCCTCTATGTACGCCATCGAAATTGCCAATAGTCAGCACGCAACCATGATGGCGCGACTTGATATTGTGAATGCCTCTGATCAGTTCCATTGGATACTGCTTTATGCCTCTGTTTTTACTTTGCACTGTGTGAAACTGACGGATTATATACCAATCAACCTTATTCTGTCCCAGCTTTTAGGTCTTTTAAACGTACGCCGAGTAAAAACATAACGGCTAGGTAAACGACAGCACCAAGTCCAATCAACATTCCTAGCACGCCACTACGGTGAGCAAAGCTCCAATCCAACCACACAGACATGTCTTCAAGTTGCCATAAGATAGCCGCAACCATCGCTGCACCAGCTATCATCAAACGTATAATAAAGAAGACAGTTCGCTTAGTGATTTGGTACACACCGGCAATGTGCAAGCCGCGGTATAGCAGCGCCATGTTTACAAAAGCAGAAAGCGCCGTCGCAATAGCAAGACCAACGTAACCGTAGAAGTACGCAAAGATCGCGTTGAAGACCATATTCGTCACCATTGCAATGATGCCGTACTTCACTGGGGTTTTGGTGTCTTGACGCGAGTAGTAACCTGGCGCAAGCACTTTAATCAGCATGAAGTTAAGCAGACCAGAAGCATACGCTAATAAAGAGAGAGAGGCTTGATGTACGTCTTGCGGAGAAAACTCACCGCGCATGAATAGCACCATCAACATTGGCTTCGCTAGTACCATCAAACCAAGCATTGCAGGAATACCTAGTAAAGTAACCATGCGTACGCCCCAATCCATGGTGTGTGCAAAACCTTCACTGTGTGCGTCTACGTGTTTACGTGATAATGCAGGAAGGATCACCGTGGCAATCGCGATACCAAACAGGCCTAATGGGAATTCCAATAAGCGATCGGAATAGTACAACCAACTGATCGAACCGGTTTGTAGGAAACTGGCAATAAAGGTATCAAACAGTAAGTTGATTTGGCTTACCGACACACCAAACAGAGCAGGAATCATTAGGGTACGGATCTTCACCACACCCGGATCGCGCCAGCCCCATTTAGGCTTAACCATCACTCCCGCTTTAATAAGGAAGGGAATCTGGAATAGAAACTGAACAAGGCCACCTAGCAATACGCCAATCGCAAGACCGATTTCTGGTTGCGACATCTGAGGCGAAATAAACCACGCCGCCAAAATGATCATCACGTTGAGGAAGACAGGCGTAAAAGAAGAGACCGCAAACTTACCTAAGGTATTGAGGATCGCACCAGAAAGCGCAACAAAAGTGATGAACCATAAATAAGGAAAGGTAATCTTGAGCATGACGCTAGCAAGTTCGAACTTCTCAGCCGCCGGGCCGCCATGCATCCAGTCTAGGAACCAACCAAAGCCAAACAGCGCCGTTACTACACCGGAACCCAAAACCCCGAGTATGGTAACAATAGAAATAATCACACCTAGCGTACCGGCCGCACGAGCAATCAACTCACGGGTTTTATCCATATCCCCTTGTGCGTGACTTTCGGTCAGTACTGGCACAAAAGCTTGAGAAAACGCGCCTTCAGCAAACAGACGGCGTAAAAAGTTAGGGATTTTATTGGCAAAGAAGAAGACGTCGGCACTCGCGCCTGCACCCATCAAGTTTGCTACTACCACATCACGAACTAAACCTAGGACGCGCGAAATTAATGTCATGGCACTGACGATCATGCCAGACTTGAGCAGTCGTTTACTCACTGTAACCTCGGAATATCACCAAAAGATAGCCAACCCTATTCCTCTAAGCCTTTGAAAGCTACAAATGGGCGTTAAAAATATATCCGTTTATTGTTAGATCTAGGCGGATAATTATTAGCAATGGTCTAAAAATGCTGTTAGAATCCCCGCCATCTTAACCGCGATGACCTTTGTTACCAAAATTTGTTTTGGTTTCGATTGGTTTTTGCACAAATCATTTGACATTTAGGCGCAAATGAGGGATAGTCCTCGCCCTTAAATTGTCATAGAAATAAGTTTTTGGGAGTTAGACCCTTGGCAAATAGTAAATCTGCTAAGAAGCGCGCTATCCAAGCTGAGAAACGTCGTCAGCACAATGCTAGCCGTCGCTCAATGATGCGTACTTACATGAAGAAAACTGTTGCTGCTATCGAAGCAGGCGACAAAGAAGCTGCAACTGCTGCATTCGCTGCAGTTACACCTATCCTAGACCGTATGGCGACTAAAGGCCTTGTTCATAAGAACAAAGCAGCACGTCATAAGTCTCGTTTCGCTGCACAAATCAAAGCTCTTTAATAGAAACTTGATTTTACAGTGAAGAAAAAACCGGCTCTTGCCGGTTTTTTTATATCTAAAATTCGTGTAGCTCGAATTCAAGACAATAAAAAAGCTGGCAATGCCAGCTTTTCTTGTATGTGACCTGTCATCACATGGCTTCTGCACAATAAAGACCATGAAGTGTTTGGATTAATGCCTTCACTTCATCACTCTTTAATGTGTAGTACACCGTTTGTGCTTCTTTTCGTGTCGCAACCAATTCATCGCGTCGAAGCCAAGCTAAGTGTTGAGACAATGCCGACTGGCTCAACTCTAGTTTTGCGCAAAGTTCTCCAACCGAAAGCTCTTGGTTATGCAGCATGCACAGGATTTGTAGGCGTCTTTCATTTGCCATTGCTTTGAGCAACACGACAGCTTTAGCGGAGTTTTTCTCCATTTCTTGTAGATTCATCTGCAGGACCTCTAGCTACAACTTACTTTCCCCAACCCTGGCCAGTTTGTTGTGTTACAAAGATTTTATAATTTCGAGTTATAATTTTTTCGATAGTAATCTATTTATTTGCGCAACGGAACGTGTTCATTCAAACATTTGGCTAAAATCTGCATCGCAAACGTTCTTTACTGCTGGGTGTTGGATCATTCGCTCAGCAAAGATGACGTAATACTCTTCTTTAAGGTCGTCTACATGACCGATCAGCTGCAAATTACGGTCATCTTCAATCTCCGACATATAAACCGTTGGTGCCAAGAAAATCACATCATCACGGTAACGAGCAAAAGCCTTCATTAGCGCTACGTCATCAAACTCACCGAGTACATCAGGTTGTAATCCTTGGCGATCAAACCATTGAAGAACTTTACGTCCCATTGCGGTTCGGCTAGCAGGAATGAGCAGCTTTTTCTTTTCAAGGATTTCAGGGAACTTCACATCGGAGATTTCAGAGGAGGCAAAAAAGCTCATGCTACTTTCGCCAAGCTTTTTACTGTACAAGCCAGGACTTTGTGTCGAATCTACCGGGCAATCGGAAAGTATCATGTCGAGCTTATGTTGCGACAAACGTTCTAGTAGTAGTTCGTGCGTCGACTCGTAACAGCGTAAGTGAATGCTGTTATCTTCCGGTACTGTCGTCATTAATACTTTGCTGACGAGTCGTTTTGACAATGCATCAGCGACACCTACTTCAAATAGGATATTGGAGTGCTGGCTATAGTTGACGATATCAAGCATCTCGTAGCTCAAACCAAACATACGATCCGCATATTTAAATACCAATTGTCCAAGCTCTGTTGGCTCAACCGTTCGCCCATTCCGCTTGGTCAACTTCCCCTTCA
The DNA here is from genome assembly GCF_000817815.1 of Vibrio owensii CAIM 1854 = LMG 25443. Lineage (GTDB taxonomy): Bacteria > Pseudomonadota > Gammaproteobacteria > Enterobacterales > Vibrionaceae > Vibrio > Vibrio owensii. The sequence goes on along the minus strand of NZ_JPRD01000029.1, from coordinate 34,262 downwards.
TACGATCTTCAAGTGCTTTAATTTGCCCTGTAACAGTTTGCGGCGTGAGAAATAATGCATCTGCTGCTTTTGTTACTGACCCTTGTTTGCACACCATCCAGAAGTAATAAAGGTGGTTGTAATTTAAATGTGACATAGCCAAGCCCTATAAAGAAGATGACACTTTTTATATCAAATGTGACAACGACAAACAATAAGTTCGACAAAACCTACATAAAACTCGAATTAAAAGAGTTTTACCGAATATATCAGTTTCACACTGTCATAAAACTTGAAGCCAAACGCACTTTTTTAATCTTCTCTTAAAACTCGTTAACAAAACAAAAGCCATACAAAACAAAATAAAATCAACAACTTATTTGATTGTAAATTTTTCTTCACGAACAACTATCAAAAAGAATAATAAAAATTCTCCATAGAAACCGAACTGTAATATTACTGAAATATTTCATCTCTAACATCGCCCTCAGTTTCAACAACAGACCAAATAAACGAACTGAAAGGTCCACGGAGAAAATTATGATGAACCAAGCTACTTCTACAGCAGCACCAATCTCGAGCACGACTCGCTGGTTACGCTGGGCTAACTTGGCATTCATGTTGTATCTGCTTCTTCTAGCAGTATCTATGGTTGGTAGCGGCTTCAAATGGGCAACTGGCGATCAAGCTAAAGTACTCTTTGAATTTGCGTCTCACCCAGTCGCAGGTCTAATGATCGGTTTGGTGGCTACGGCACTGATCCAATCTTCAAGTACCGTAACTTCTATTATTGTAGGTTTGGTTGCGGGTGGTCTACCTGTAGAAACCGCTATCCCTATGGTAATGGGTGCTAACATCGGTACAACCGTAACAAACACACTTGTTTCGCTTGGCCACGTACGTTGTAAAGAAGAATTCAAACGTGCATTCGCTAGCGCAACAATCCACGACTTCTTCAACCTACTTGCGGTTCTGATCTTCCTACCATTGGAAATGATGTTCGGCATCCTAGAGAAAATTTCTCACTGGTTGGTATCACCTCTACTAAAAACAGGTGATATGAGCATGGGTGGTTTTGACTTCATCAAGCCAATCACTAAGCCTGTAGTAAGCGCGATTAAAGAGCCTCTATCTACATTTGGTGACACCATGGGTGGTGTAGCACTGATCGCTCTAGGTATCGGTACTATCTTCGTAGCTATCACTGTTATGGGTAAGCTAATGAAGAGCCTAATGGTTGGTCGTGCTCGTGACATTCTTAAGAACGCAATCGGTCGTGGTCCTATCCACGGTATCGTATCGGGCTCTGTAGTAACTGTTCTTGTTCAGTCTTCATCTACGACAACAAGTCTAATGGTTCCACTAGTAGGCTCAGGCGTTTTAAAAGTACGTGACATCTACCCGTTCACTCTAGGTGCAAACATCGGTACATGTATCACGGCTCTACTAGCAGCAACAGCGGTATCTGGCGAGTTCGCAGTATTCGCACTACAGATTGCACTAGTACACCTAACGTTCAACATTCTGGCGACATTGTTCATCTTCGGTATCCCGTTCCTACGTGAGATTCCAGTGAAATGTGCAGAAGTGATTTCAGAAATGGCTATTAAGAACAAAGCAGTTGTAGCAGGTTACCTACTAGCAGTATTCATCGTACTACCAGGCTCTATCCTTGCTCTGACAGCATAATAATAAGATTACCATCGCTTATTTTAGGCTCCACTTCGGTGGGGCCTTTTTTCGTTTTGGCGAAGCGAGAAGCGAGAAGCGAGCTTATTTTGTTTTTCTGGGGATAAGTCCTGTCAACACCTTTCGGAGCCAAACGGCTTTCATGAACCCTTCAGCATCCGCCTCTCGACTCCTAGAGCGAAGCACTCTCGAATCTCGTATCTCACATCTCAAAGCGCAGCGTTCCACAGGGCAAAGCCCGCTCCCTCCTATCCCCACTCTTCGGGCGAAAAAAAAGCCGCCCATAAAGGCGGCTTAGAAACTCAATATACTCGTTAAACTGAGAACGGGTACTGAATTGGGTCGTGATGCTCGTAGCCTTCCACCCAGAAGTCATCTAGGGTTACCCATGTTTCCAAATCTTCTAACGATTTGATCTCTGGGTTGATGTGGAAAGTTGCGGCTTTTAGTGGCTCACGCTTCAACTGGATATCACGCATTGGCGCAAGCTGATCTTCGTAGATGTGTGCATTCACAATCTTGTGGTACGCCTGACCAGGTTTCTTGCCCGTGATTTGCGCCATGATTGCCAAGAACACATACACTTGAACCATATTGAAGTTCAGACCTAGCGGAACGTCACAAGAGCGTTGCGTGCTGTTTAGGTACAGCGTGTCACCTAACAGTGAGAAGTGATGGCTGTACATACACGGACGCAAACAGCCCATGTGGAACTCGCCAGGGTTGTAGAAGTTTAGGATTTCACCACGGTCATCAACGCCGCGCGTTAAATCATCCACAATCTTACGCAGCTGGTCGATATGACCACCGTCTGGCTTCGCCCATGAACGACCTTGAACGCCGTTTTACCTTTTGTCACTTTTTGTTGTCCATATCACATAAAGTGACTTTCATAATCCATTATAGCCATAAGCACTTCTGTCTACCATCAAGCACCGAGTAAGAACTGGGAGTATTTTGCTCGAATAAGGGTTAGTTCCTTTGGTACAATTGAATAAAAGAAATGTAGGAATGAAAAAGTGAAACAATATCTAGATTTATGCCAGCGTATTATAGATGAAGGCGTTTGGGTAAAGAACGAAAGAACAGGCAAACGTTGCCTAACAGTTATAAATGCAGATTTGACTTACGATGTCAGTTCTGGTGAGTTTCCTTTAGTAACGACACGTAAGAGCTACTGGAAAAGCGCCATCGCAGAAATTATTGGCTACCTTCGAGGTTACGATAATGCCGCAGATTTTAGAGCACTAGGCACCAAAACATGGGATGCAAACGCAAATTTAAATGAGAGCTGGCTTGCGAATCCTCATAGAAAAGGGACAGATGACTGCGGTTTCATTTATGGAAAGGTTGCCAGAGCGTTCCCGAAACCTGATGGCGGTGATGTGGATCTTGTAAAAAAAGTTGTTAATAACCTTAGTAAAGGCATTGATGACCGTAGTGAGATAATAACATTCTATCATCCAGGTGCTTTTCATTTAGGTTGCTTACGTCCTTGTATGTACAGCCACCATTTCTCAATTTTAGGCGACACTCTGTATCTAAACAGTACACAACGTTCTTGCGATGTACCGCTCGGCCTAAACTTCAATATGGTTCAATGCTACTTTTTGTTAGCGATCATGGCTCAAATTACAGGCTTAAAAGCGGGAAAAGTTTTTCACAAAATAGTAAATGCACACATATACGAAGACCAATACGAGTTGATGCGTGATGTACAACTTAAACGTAAACCATTGAAATCGCCAACATTCCATATCAATCCAGAAATTAAATCTCTAGAGGACTTAGAAACGTGGGTTACTCTTGACGACTTCAAAGTAGAAGGTTATGAACATCACGAACCAATAGCTTACCCATTCTCAGTATGATTATTGCAGGCCAAGATCGCCAATCTTGGCCTGCAATAATATTGACGTAGTCGAAATATTGAACATCAAAGAATGCTAATTTATATTCTTAAGCTAAGTTCATACATATGCCCACTAGAGCGACGATCAACTGGTACTTCATTGTGTTCTGAAGATACTCTCCAAATAGGTAAAGAGTAATCCATTTCCTTACTAAGAATAACACATAGCGCACTTAAGATCTTGGGACCTAAAGGGACAACAATAGGTCTAGACACTTCAGAAATTGCAATTAATAATTCTCTCAGATTTAAATAACTAACATAAGGATTACATACATCATATTCAAATATGCAGTTTTTTGATGTACTTTCAATTAACGACTTATTATTTGAATAAATATCATCTTCAAAGCGAGAATCTATAGACTTAGGAATCAACAGATATTGTTGTTCTGTATCTAAGTAATTGCTGATCCCAATTGCTTTCCCTAGTTCATATCCCAATCCTAATACAATCGAACTAGGTAATTCAATATCGCCCATAGAGCCTGATAATGATTCAATTATAGGACCAATTTTTCTTATTGGTGATATTTCCTTCGATGGAGAACTATACTCAGCCAGTTCATAACAAATCCTAATGGTAGAACCTTTCTTTAAATTCTCCATTAACAACATAAGAATTGTTGCTAAGCGAGTGCGACTCATCACTGTTATATCCAATAAACAATTTATTTGTCTATTTGCCCAATCAGTGTTAATTATAGAATGGAGCTTCTTAAAAAGTTCTTGATCATTTTCTTCGATAATATTAGCATTTACTTCCTGATAGAAACTATAGTTCGATTTATAACTGTATGCAGATGTATGCTCTCTATATCCAACTGCTATTATACTGTTGAGGTTATCTTTAACAGAATTACACGTTGTAATAGCTCTACTTTCATAGCCTAGCCCTACTATAGCTAGATCATAATAGTTTACAGTAGTTCCTTTTAATACTTTCATTACAAGTCCAACCCCAACTGTTTAGAGTTCTCAAAACCATATGCATTAACTAATGTAATTGTTGAAGCACTAATATTATTAACATCCATTATTTTATTTAATTGAATTTTCTTTTGCTTTGTAAGTAGCAACCCATAATGATGAGAAAATAAATAAGAAAGCCTGCATGTTAAAACCTTATCCATCGAAGATCCGATACCATTATTATCAGGGGTTTTTACCGAAATCATGGCTCCCGCATTCAATGCAAAACCTATTGCATCTCTTAAATCTGATGGTGTATTTTCGTCAATAACTAACATACCTTTAGGCTCTGGATTAAATCTTTCTCCATATATTTCATCTTTAAAATAGTTTGCTATCAAATCTACAAGATTGTAAATATTATTTACTCGAACATCACTCGAATCAACAGCTATAGTACTTAGTAACGATCTAAATGAATCAAAATATGTTTCTAGTCCCGATATTTGCTCAGAAATAGAAACTAAACCTTTTTCCTTAATTATTGGAATAAACATATTCATAATCCCTATCAACATTCTAGGATTATATTCTGTAGATTTACATATATTTTCAAAACCAGCATAATAGTCAGCAGCTCTTCTACGCGGTTTTAATTTACCATTTTCTTTTTTACTATGATCTCTAAGATAAGATATAAATTTAATCTTCCTGAACTGAGATTGTTTTTCCTTCGCTTCGATATAGCTTAACCCATTCAGATTTCGATTATTTAAATACTGTTCAAACCCAACATCTTTTGCAACTAGAGAATCAAAAACAGCATCAATATCAATATCTTTTGGCTTTTCAAAACAGCTATCTATCGATTCATATATCGATTTTTTAATAAACAAATTCAGACATAGCTCTTTACAAAACTTAATACCTTCACTTTCAGAAAGTTCAGTTAAGTTAATATAGCTCAAATCTTGATCTTTCATTGAACTGTCTGGCGAGTTCGTAACATCAACTCCTTTATGATACGGAGACAATGCTAACTTAAGAATTATATCTGGATGACCACCTCTCATACTATTTATAAGAGGTTGAACTATTTCGTCAGGCGCTAGCTCTAACTCATCAAACAAAAATGCCCATTTTTTACCATCTTCATTTAAATATGTATTAATAATAGATATAGATGAATCTAATATACTTTGTATTTCACCATAAACAACATTTGGTCTTAGAACACTCGAACCAACAATTAGAGAGTTATTAAGGTACTTAGAAACAAGATTCTTTTTGATCACAATACTAGAAATCAAACTTTTCAAAGAATTAATTCTAGGTTCAACGCACCAAAGAGTAGATAGTTCTTTTACTAATTCAGACTCGTCAGACTTTTCCAAAAACACATGTCTATATTTATTTTTCTTTTCTGTAACACGGCAAGTTCTAAAGCTAACAGTCATTGCTAGTTGTTGAAGAATATGGTAAATAAACTGAGAATTAAGAACTCTCAGGTCTTCTTTTGATTTAATTCTCTTACTAGTGTTTTCAAATTGGGTTTTCCACACTCGATCTGTTGGAATGAACACTCCAGAGAAGTCAATCAAATTTCTAAATTGTTCTGCAACCTCATTTTCCCATAGCTCCAAAGATCTAACTTCGAGCATTCTCATTAATGTTGTTTTACCACTTCCTCGTGGACCCATCATAATAGTATGGCTAGATGATGCTAATCTATTATAATATTCATTAATAATAAATGTATTACATAACTCGGCAGTAGATGTGTTTTTCGCATTAATTGACTCGTTTATACTTGGTGTATAGTTATTCATAACGCTTACCAACTTCAGTTATTTCACCAGAAAATTCACGAGATATCATAAAACCATTTTTTTCTAAAAGTTTTTCTAAACGCTTAAACTCAAAAGGGGGTAAATTAAATATTTTATCTCTAAATTCATTTAATTCATCACCTTCAAGAAAGGAGTTAGATTCATTAATTTTTGACTTCAAGTGATTTAATATTTGTTCTGGAGTATAGAGTGACCCAAAACCACCACAAGCAGGAAGGTTATGGGATTTGGAAGGCTGCCATTGATGTAACTTATTCGATTCATAAGTTTCAAATCTTCCTACAACCTTTCCATTTTGGCTGCTTTTATCGATATCAATTTCAAGCAAGTAAAACTGATTGGATGTTCGGCTATCTATTGAGTCATATAAAACCGCAGATAAACTACCTGCTGATAAAATGGTAGGAGGTGTAGAAGTTCGTGAGTTTCCGTAGCTTATAGTCGCATAGTGTTTATGACCATGTATAATCAACCAAGGACCTATGTCAGCTGCCTCTATATTTGATAGCAAATAGTCGGCTCCTTCCATAGCCTCGCCATCATAGCTTACATCAACATAATCCATTTTTTGTGGATGATGATGACAAATTAAAAGATTTAACGGCTTGGATTTAACATCTTCTTGACTAAGCCTATCTTTGATTTGTTTGCTAACCTCTAAAGCAACTCTCCCGTGCCTAAACTCACTTCCAAATCCATGATAAGCACTACTATTTATTGATATACAGTTATAGTTTTCAGACTGAGTCAACTCCCAGTTCCATGCCCAAAAATGTGTGTTTTTATAATAGTCATTGAAAGGAAAAGGGGGATCTGTGAATTGAAGCTCATGCTTCGGAGAAAAGCCACTAGGGTTTGATTCATCTGATGGACGGGATTGATGGTCATGGTTTCCTGGAACACACAATACATCATCGATAGAAAGTTCACTTGCCAACGCATTTAGAAAGCTCCATCCAGCTTTAAACGTCTCCTTACATCCCTTATTACCGATGTCTCCAGCACATACAAGGATATCAATTTTTCTTTCAAGTTGTTTCAAGTACTCTATCAATGCCTGCCCATAGATATTGGGAGTACCGTTAACAATGAGCTTTGTATCAAGCTCGTGCTCCTGACTAGTCCCTACATGTAAATCTGAAACCACCAATATGCTTAATTTATTCATCTCAACGCATTTTTCTTAATACAACTGTATGCATTATAAATGCCCCCCACTTGAGAAGACTACCTCGTGAGTCGGATTTCTTGGTGTTGCACTCCATTTCTAGCTATTAAATTGTAATTTAAAGTTGAAGGGAGCTGCCCATAACGATCTCGAACGTTGTAAACAACGCTATCGGTCGAGATTGACTTCCCTTCTTCTCTATATGAGCAAACCCCTTGGACGAAAGTGCTTCAAGAGTACGGTTAACATCGTTGATAGCACGCCCACTCATTTCAGCAAGTTCATCAAGACTGTTTGGTTTTTCGCGAGCAATCAAATTCAGTAGTTCAATATTTTCGTTAGACAACAGTCGTGAAAGCGCAGCTAGTGACTCAAACAAAAAAAGAGGGTAAGACTCTTCATGCCTCACTTTTCCTTGTGCAATGCGAATCACTCGATTACGTGCAATCTCTTCTGATAGAATTCCGATTTTTGCCTTCATACAATCCTCACTCCTAAAATTTATCATCTAAATCGACTGAATAGTCGCCGACGTTCACTCATCCAATTATTCTTTCATTTTTTGAGAAGTAATGACTGATTCATCTGTATGCTGCTGTATGTCTTTTTCGAGCGAGTTTAGAAAGCGCTCAATGTCTGGTTCTCACAAGAAGGTTTCGATAGCTCACTACTTTTATCTTTCTCATCTTTCTCATCTTTCTCATCTTTCATTGCTAACTACTCCCGTTTTTTATTGATGCAATCACCTTCAATATATCTGTAGTGATAGCTGGGCATTTGTCGTTCATAAAAACCGTTACTTCATCACCAAATTTCATAGTTACAATACCGTTCTTATCGACACTTAGCAGAGCAAAAGACTGCTGCAAATCAAGAGTCGTATTATTTTCTTGAGCAGTGCTGCCTGTCATATATCCCCCATCATTGGATCGGAAGTATGTTTGCAAAAAGAGTAACAATTGTTACCCGCGATGTTTATTTGATTGTTCTGTTCAACTTCTCAACGTTTTCGGTGGAATGTTGAAATATTGCGTCCTTTACTAACGCAAATTCCGCTGCTGGAAACTGTTTGTCTATTGAGCTGAGTGCGTTACTAAATTGAGCGAGAAAGCCAGATACGACCTCGTGGCATTCATCATTGCTGATATCGAACTGACTAGCGGTCTGCTCTATATGTCGTAAGTAAATCTTGTTGATGTTGTATTTATATCCTTTAGATGCTTTCAGGCCGATCGATAACTTTAGTTTTCGCTTATTTAATCCTTTGGGACCTACAACAGGATAAGCTGATAGCAAATCGTAGAACGGTGTAAGCTGATAGTGTCCTTCTGGATCAATATGCACTGAAAAGTTTTTGAGATGACCATCGGTAGCACCAAGAAGATACTGTAATATCATAAACTTAAAAAAATCATGAGTATTTACATTGCTTTCCGCTGAGAAATTTAAAACATCAGCAATGCTGGTGATTCCTAACCCATTCTCCGATTGATATTTTCGATGTTCAGGAACGCCAAGAATCTGGCAAAAGTCTTCTTGATGCCTGCAAGATACGCTCCTTTCACCAAAACTCCTGTCAAACCGCTCGACAGCAAGTGCTTTAGCTCCTGATTCAGTCGCTATTATCTCGACATTGGGTACTTTAAATCCAAGCTCTTTGGCTATTTGAGTGCAGATGAATTCGTTCTCAATGCTGCTACTCATATCTAGTACAGAGCTACTTTGAGTAATCGCATCCATCGGATACTTGATAATGTGGCTGCTAATTGATTTACCTTGGGGTACATACCATTTGCCATTCAACTTCATCAGTGTTGTTTTTCTCTGTGTCCCCGAAATACACGGACGGTAATCAACAAAGAAAGGAAGAAATGACTTACGGTTAGTTACAAGTTCATCTAACTCACTTGTAGAGATCTCTCGGTATTCCCATCCTATGCTTAGAGGTTCCTTGCTGTCGGTAAACATAACGCCACCGATGCAATCGTGACCAATTTTAGAGAGTAAAGTGAGTGCATCGACGGATTGCACACCCACTGAGTGCGCGAGATCTAGTCGGTCTTCCATTACGTCAGGAAGGAGATTATTTATAAAATTCAATACATTAAACGATGAATTCTCACCTTTTATTAGTGGCAGGCTAAGCGAAATCGGGAAGGCTGAATCGTGTGCTAACCATTCATCAGAATATGAGAATGACAAGTTGTTCTTCGACTGTTGAATGAACTGCCCAACGAGCATGCCGTTGTTTGTGGCATATACGTAAAGTATAGAGTTGTACAAATTAACTCCCATTCTCTACTGGTTGCTTTATGTTTTTGTAGAAGGTAATGGCATTTTCTACAGCTAGCATTTCCGCTTTGATATCCAATCTACAATTGTCATGCTCGGATATATATTGGTCTAAACACGGCCGAAGTTCTGAGTGTTGAGCACACAACTGATTGAAATGCTTCCATGCCCTTTTATGAAGAGAATAGGACTCTGACAGAGCTGACTGTTTATCTTGCAAAATCGTCAAGAGACTTTCTCTCTTGAGAGAAAGATAATTCGAATCCTCACTATAATTGTCGTAATCAACAACCTCCCAGTCGATATGGTTAAACATAAAACCTTTGGAAAACATCTCATCACCATGCTTATCGAAACCGCACGAAAGGACTGCGCCGATAAACGACATTTCCTTCAATTTTTTTTCGACGTATTCATCCGATAAGTATTCTTTTTCATCACTGTCTAATGGAAAGGACTTTAAGTCGTTAGCTGAGAAATGTTCATTGTTATAAATAGCGAGAAATAACTCTTTTCTGATTTTTATCTTCATCTGATCAAAAATTAATCAATTACACCAATTATGAGGATTATAATCCGTGGTCATATAAGCCGCAAGCATGCATTGTTCAAGAAATTAATTTCATAAATAAAAAACATGAACACGAAACTTGCCGAAGCTGTAGGCCAACGTATTGTAAAAGTTAGAAAATCCAGAGGCTTACCTCAAGAAAAACTCGCGCTACTCGCAGAGATAGACAGAAGCTACATGAGTCGTATCGAACGCGGTAAAATCAATATCACGCTTGAAAAATTGTATAAGATTGCAGAGACCTTGGAATGTGATGTCAAGGAGCTTCTGCCCTAAGGTCTAACAGCTTAGTTTCATTTTTACTGAAAATATGAGGAAGATGTTGAATGAGGATCTTCTCAGAACAAAAAGTTATGAAGCTTTTTGAATTGGCCGATAGATAGATTCATGCATCATATGCTACGTTTTGTACAAACGACATAAAGAGCTAAAAAATGAGCAACTTACAGTTTGGGATAAAAATAGACTACTCGAGAGATGAAGAAAACTCGTCTCGTGTTTTTCATGCGATGGGAGACCTCATAGATGGCATAAATGAAATACAGCAAGCAGTTATTGACTCGACAGGCTTGCAATTGCGCTTATCTTCTAAGCTCTCTCGTACAATTGAAGGTTCTGTAGTTGGCGTTCAAAATAATTCATTAAAAAATACGGATGGAACAGCTTACGAAAAAGACAACTTTTTACTTAAGGTTCAAAAGAAGATAGAGAGTTTTTTGGGCAAACCTGCTGAACATAACACTCGAGAACCTTTTAAGAATCTAGCAAATGAACTTCATAAAGAAGTAGTTGATTCATTTGAAAATGATGCCAGCTCTGCTTTAAAAATCACCCATATAGATGATTACCGAATAGCTAAAGGTGCGGAAAAAGCTCTGAATGCAATAAGAATCCAACTAACAGAACAAGATAAAGTATATGTTGGTATCGGTGATAAAAGTGTAGAGCCAAATAAAAGGATTGGCAAAAGTATCTCAATTAGCAAGAGTGTTGATGAAATATACTCTTCCGAGAAAGACTTTCCGCATGAAAAAATTGCTTTAGAAATAGTAAACGCTGCTTTTAGTGGGAATACATGGCGATTTAAGTGGCTTTGCAAAGTAACGGGTAGACAAGAATTTAGTGCAAAAATCACACACGCAGATTGGCTAGAAAACTGGTTTAACCGACAAGTAACAATACTTCCTGGTGATGGCTTACGAGTAGATCTTAGAGTGTATATGACCGACAAAATGAAGCGGGTCAGGCACGAGATTGAGGCCGTTCACGGAGTAATTCCTCGCACAGAAATGATGCAATTGTTAATGGACGATCAAGAGAATGCTTAGCCGTGCTATTAATGAGCTAGTATTTATAATCCTCCCTTTTATCGCAGTGCTGATGTTTCGTTTAGCAGAAGGTAGCGCGACTGAACTTTTTTATATCTCAGATCCTGCTATCGCATCATGCATAATGTGGGGTCAGCTTGCAGCCAGGTATGAGGCTTTAAAGGGCTATAAGGGAGAGAACGCTGATAATTTTGTTCTGTTTACAAATTTATTGCGGTTAGTTGCCTCCGTAGCTCTGATTTTATATGTGTTATTACTGACAAAAGAACTTGGTTTTTGGTGGCATGTTGTTAAAAATATATTCTTCGCATTTACATTGTTTAGTTATGCATTCTTATCTCATTTAGCTTTCTCCATGCAAGCTAAAATAGCAAGTTTGTCGTCCGATACATGAGTAGTCATTACACCCACAATTACTAAAAGCAGGCTTTGCTTTTTAGTTCTTCGAGTTTAACTAAGGTAAAAATGCTTGGAGTAACAACAAGCAGTATTCCTGGGCTAAAGTGCTTTTGTGCAAAACAGAGCTAGGCACGGCAGCTAGCTCTTTTTTGGACATTTCTGAGTTACCCCTTTACCTAAATTAGCACTTCATGGATTACCAATGGTATTACAAGATATCTATTCTAGTGACTAAATTAACTATGCCACTATACTGGTGCAGCTCAAGATAAGATATATGATTACAGGAGACATAGGGGGCTATGTCTCCTATTCAAACATTTATTTTCTTCGTTTTTTCAGGTTAGTAAAGTACTCATCAAGGTCTGCTACATCTTTTTCTAATTCATCAATATCTGGAAATGCGCCAGCAACTTCCTCTGCCATATCATGTCCGTGCAGTTTTGCGTTACGATGATCTACCCCGTCAGCAAGCCGTTGGACAAAGGCGAGTTTGGCAGCCGCAAGCAAGTCTCTCTCAAAAAAGGCCGTTTGGCAGTATTGATTTATTGCTTAATGTTCCCAACTGCAAAACGTCGGAATCAAGATGAACCCTTTGTGATAAAATGCGTTTGAATAGATGATATAAAAATTAATTTAAAATAAAGGTATATTTTTTTTAATTAATCTGTATAGTGGTCTTTGCTCTGACACAGAGTTGTTTCAAGATAAAATATAAAGAAAGTTTTCCAGCGTCATCCCTAGCAAGTTTCTCTCTGTAATCTCCTTAATGCTCTATCCTAAAATAATACCTATGTTCAGTGCACCTTAATTTTAATTTTATAAGGGGCATAATATGTCTAATCAAGTAATTGGTACAGTAAAGTGGTTTAACGAAACTAAAGGTTTTGGTTTTATTTCTCAAGAAAATGGCGATGATTTATTTGTTCATTTCAGAAGCATTTTAGGCGATGGCTTTAAGAAGCTTATTGAAGGCGAGCAGGTTTCCTTTACTGTAGGTAAAGGTCCTAAAGGCCTTCAAGCAGAAAATGTAACGACTATTTAGTCTTACAATTGAATTTACACTGCCTCGTCATACGCCTGGCGAGGTAGTTGCTCTGACAAAGATTTGTTTCAAGATAAAATATAAAGATAGTTTTCCAGCGTAATCCCTAGCAAGTTTCTCTCTGTAATCTCCTTAATTACCTATCCTAAAAATACTTATGTTCAGTGCACCTTAATTATAATTTTTTATAAAGGGGCATAATATGTCTAATCAAATATTTAATAATGAGAATAGAAATAATAAAAACAAATCTATTCAAAATAAAGAAACATCAATACATAAAAAAATAAAGATGAATAGCCTTCTCCAAAGGATTGCTAACGGTGAGACTGGTGTTGTTTTGGAGGAACTACTTTGAAAAATCACGGTAGAAAGAAGATCTGGTTTAAGTTAAAAAAGTGCGAATCATACACTAAAAAAATTTTATTATATTGAATGTAAGGTTTGTACAAGGTTGCTCATAGAAAGACTATGCTCTTCAACAGATGAGCTTTGGAAATAGCAACAACGAAATATCTGGGGCACACATCATATTATGACAAGTGGAACGTTAAGTTGCTTAAACTGTAGAAGCGATGAAACATACTCGTAGTGCTCAGGTTTGTGAGATGAGGTAATAACCATTCTATGATGGTTTTTTGCCGTCCATACTCCTTGATAATCAGTTGCTTGCCTAGTCCAGCTTTTAGGCAGAAACCAAGTCAGTTCGAACGTTTAAGCGTGAAACAATGCCATATTGAAAGCATCACACCACTACGTCTCCTCAAAAGGAATAGGACCATGCCGACCTAAAACACACCGTGATGGATAGCGAAACTATCTTCATGAAAAGTCTAACGAACGCCAAGCGCTCAGCTGAGCATCATGCGCCAGAGGGTGCAATACTAATTAAGATTAGAGATTTAATGGATCAGATGCTAAGTCGAATAACGCTTGATGCTTGATGATAGCTGGGTAGATAGCTGTGAAGACTGACGTTGGTTAGCAATCATGATTCGTTTTTCGTAGTAGCCTTTGACACAGTTTGGATTGTTTGTCTGACAAGGTTTGCTCACGATTAAGTTGATCTCGTAAACTTGTCAGCATGTCTCGGTCCAAGTTGCTCAGCTTTTCGGAATGTAAGAGGAGTGTCGTATTGATAAGCTCAGAGAGGTTTCGTGAACTCATAGTCCCCACTCTTTATCCCACTTTTTTTGTTCTTCAATCTCTTCTATGCGTTTGCGAACACCCATTTTTTTCAACTCTTCTGGTATTCGTTTAGTCCCTTTCTGATTAATACTAAATTGCTTCTGCTTTTGTGTCGGTTTAGGTAACTTGCTCATATATCATCCTATTGATGCTAAGAAAGATGATTTTATTCAGATTAGAATAAAGCCATTTCAATTCATTATCTCTTATTAATGTATCGTTCCGCGTTTGCAAAAAGTTTATCGCATGCTTTTTTCTGTGCTAAATATTCTGATGAACTTTCAGTCATAGAGTCGAGAATTTCTTTCGCTTCTTGATATTCTTTTACCATCGCGGCGAATCGTTCTTCGAAGTTGTTTTTCTGTGTTTTCTTGCTTGATTTTCTTACTGGTTTTCTCATATTGCTTCTTATCTTATCGATCCAAAAATTTATTTTATTCGTATTTCGAACGTTCAGAATCTTTATTAAAAAATAAAGTAAAAAAGTCTCCTCGACAGAAGAGACTTTTTATAAATATCTTACACTAACGTAACATTATCCGCTTGAGGACCTTTGTTACCTTGTTCAACAACAAAAGAAACCTTTTGGCCTTCAGATAATGTTTTGAAGCCATCACTAACAATTGATTTGAAGTGAACAAATAGGTCAGAACCGCCGTTATCAGGAGTGATAAATCCAAAACCTTTGGATTCATTAAACCATTTTACTAAGCCTGTTGATTTATTTGACATAATATATCTCGATACATTGATTAAGTTAAAAAGAAAGCTACTAAATAAGGAATGAAGAAAAAGGTATCGCAGGATAAATATGACGAATTTAATCGAATAAAAACTGAGAAGATCTTGAACTAAATATTTTACTAATAGCTCATCGTTTGAGCTTCTGACACTATACACTATATGAACATAATAGATATCTATTTCTTGATTGATTTTTATTGTCCATAAAATCAATGACATAAAAAGTGAAAGGCTGAATTGAAATCAACAGCATCATTAAAAATAATTATTGCAAAACAGATATTCGATACAAGCATGATCCCTAATTCTAACTTTGAATGGGGCATAAATGAGCCAGCACAGATCTAGCTGGCTCGAAGATGGACAAAACCTTGTCAGTGCCTTCTCTAATTTAGAAAGCTACGAATAATCACAGGTATTGCAAAGTTGTTGTGAAGGGCTAGTGCGATGAGCAACATCGCACCAGAAAAGTATTGGCTGGGTTCGGATTAAGTGCCGTTAAGTTCAATCATCGAGCTTTAACGTACATCAAGTGCACTCCTGTTGGAGTGACTTTTGTTAAATCTCGGCTGTATACGTACCCATATTTTTCTAACAAGTCGATAGAGTGATATGTCCAGCCAGCAGCAAATGCCACGCCTGCCAATGCAAAATAAATACTAATTTTGTTAGCTAACTGCATAGCTCTTTGAGAATAAAGTTCATTAATCTTCTTCCCATATAGCAATGCTTTAGGTGTCATAAAAAGCACACACACTAAAGCCCCAAAAACACCAACAGGAACCCACAAGGTAATAACGGAAACTTGCACAGTATCGGCTCGATTCAATAGCTCAAGGTAATCCAAATAAACGCTATAAGAAGGATAAAACCAACACAACAGCATTAGTGAAACAAAAAATAAGCCAGCCAAACGGATTTTAGTTTTATATCGCACTTTCTAACCTTTCAACTATCGTTTGAGAAATTTTGTATTCGCCCCAAGCCCATTCAATTAGAAGATATGTCGCTGTTACAGCAATTGCACCGATAATTATCGGTTGACCTAAGACAGCAGCAGCAAACAATGCGGCTTCACCAACTGCGCTTTGGAGCATAAATTTGAACATGTCAGAGCCAACATTCCCAAACCAATCCACTAGGTGGTAATCATCTTTGAACACTAGGTCACTAGTAGCAATACTCGCCGATACAACAAACGTTAAAACTCCTGCACCTTTAAAGTTTGCAACCCTAGATTTCGGGCTAAAACCAGTTTGCATTGCTTTAAATGAATTAAGCGGGTATTTTTTTCCGTTCATGTTGATACGAGAGCCATTCACTAACGCATGTTTGAGTACTTTCCCGTTCTGATCTGTCCCATTGAATGCGACAAAGATTTGTCCTCTGCTCTCAACAAGATCCGCCTTAATGTTCATATCCCCGAATTGCTTAGCAATAGACGCGGCGTCAAACATCGGCTCTGTGTGGTTGAACCATGATTTTGCTGTATTAATACTCGCTGCAAGAGCTGCAACGTCTTTACCAGAATCTAGCCAAACGTTATGCAATATCTTGTGCGCATCTTCTAAATCAGTAATAAGTACATGCTGATGATTCTTCGCCATTTCATCGTCAAGTGAACACTGTAGCCCGATAGAATCGCTTAGAATTTGAGGCGTTTTTAAACCTTGAGAGATTTGACCTAATCCAGCCTCTTGTCTATCTCTAAGAACCCTCTCTCTAATTTCTGCCCATCGCTTTTCATCGCTCGCGGTATACCTCAACTCTTCCTGACGCTCTCTACGTTGGCGAGCTGCTCGCTGTCTAGTTGTTTCTTGTCTTTCTTTTGGGGCTACAGGAGCGGATTCATATCTCATGGAAGTCGGTTTTACTGATAAATAAAAACGATAATAACAATATTTTCAAGTATTTATCATCCACAAGAAGACAATCTGATGATTTAACCAATCAAATAGGCAATCTGACAGGCTAAATAAGTATAATGTAGACTCAATCGTGTTGAGTTGCATTCTATCGAATAACTTTTTGTAGGATAAAATGAACGAAACAGATCTTGTAGAGTGTTTGGTCTAGCGAGTTTTGGGGCATTTTCGTGTTTCATGCCCCGTCAGCACACTGTTGGACATTTCTGAGTTAGCGATGTTGCTAAATTAGCAATCAATGAATGAGTTTAAGTATGGAAAAATCGCTTAACTCAGTGCCCAGTACTTAAAGGTACAGATCAACAGCTTGTTATAACTTTCTAACAAACAGCTCTGAGTTCTTCTTCAATTTTCGGTCTAACTTTATGCCAACCTCTCCTTCATTACAGGTATCTACTCCCTTACCATTAACTTGCAAGGATTCGACTTTAGCTCTTGAATAATCTCCTTGTTTTCTTACGATCAAGGTGTCGCCTACAGCTAGAGTTATATCATTTAAATTTACGATAGCAACTTGACCGTTCATGAAGAGTTCTTGAGGAACACCAATAGATACTAGGTCTGTAGGCTCTAGAGTAATTAGCCCTGTTTTAAAAAGTGATTCTCTAACATCTGATTTTTGCAAAATCCCGTCTTCAATCAGGAAATATGCTTTATAAAGATCGTATGTGGTTAAAAGCCCTCGCTTATCGTGGCCTGCATCTTTGACTTGATTCTCGGTAAACGGGGGGTTGGATCTCGATTTTGGTGGCATGTATCGCTGGTGATTGACAATATATAGTCCGAACACATCAAATTTTCCTCGTTGCTCGGCGCGTCTATACCTAATCTTGCTAATTTGAGAGCAGTCTTTGTCTGTCGATGTACCTCCAATGCCTTTAATCTCGATGACTAAAAACCGATCCCCACAATCAACCTGAATATCCTCTTCAAGAATATCTGGATTTGTATCGTCAAAGTTAACTACCGACTCAAACTCCAACCACTTGAGATAATGTTCAATCGACGATACTAATGCATCACCAGTTTCAGAAATTAAATCTGTCAGAAACTTGAACTCACTCTTTAATTTGAGCAGAGAGTTCTCGTTTTCAGTAATATCTTTGACGTATTTTTCCTCTATATCGGCCTTTTCTTGCAATAACTCGCTCTCTCCAGGCAACAAATAGTCCCCACTTTCTAACCAGCCGAATTCACCATGAAATGGGAATATATCTGGCATTATTTCTGGTAGGTATGTCTTAAGGAGACTAGCAACAAAGCTTCCTTTGTTCTCAATGTCTGGGAAGACTAATACCAGTGACTCGTTTTGGAAATGCGCGTAACTTACAATTTCATCTCTTTCATTAAGTAACAGTGGTATAAAATTACGGTCTTTCTGGTACTTTCCGTCCTCCCAAACATCAGGGTGGTTAAACACACTTCGGTACTCAATTCCATCTAAGTGTTGATTAAACAGCGGAGATAGTTTTGAGCCTTTTTCTGGGAGGGCAACCTTACGGCCATGTCGGTTTTTAGAGCCAGAAAAGCCTTTATAGAATGTATGGTTAGAATATGACTCTCGGCGTGTAATACTAGCCTCGTATGCTGTTATTTCTACAAATTGGTATTCAGAAGAAATTGCACTCCCGCAAAATGCGATCACTATTGCCTTCTTCCATGCCAGCTCATTTATTTCATCAGAAACGATATTAATGGATAATGGCCTAGGGTCGAAAACTTGTTCGGGGTATATGCTAAGCAAGGCATGAGCTTTGTTTCCAGTTGTATTTTTTAGGCTATGCAGGCTAGCATCAAAATCTTCTGATTTCTCAACAGTCAGATCCAACATAACGATGTCAAATTCATGTAGATTGCTAGGATAGTCATGGTGCAGCTTCAGGAGTTTTTCTTCATGACGTTTGTTCGCAACTTTCACAGTTGAACCGAAACTAGCAGTTACATAGTTAAACCTTAAGTTTTCCAGTTCTTTTTCTACATCTTCCTCGAAATCAAAAAGGCATATCATGGGATGTTTGTGGGGTTCTTCCACAACTACGGCAGTCACTTCTTCTATGGACTCATCCTTGCTTTTTGATTTGTGTATTTTGAACATTACCACTCCTACTGATGTGAATTCTGACTCGCTGATTTCTTTGAGATATGACGCTTTTTAGACAGAATCTTTCTGCTTTTGCTTTCGGACTATCTTGCTACTATCACGTATGCAACTCAAGCAATATAAGCACGTTATGTGATTGTTGGCCTTGCATGACGGAAAGAGTCCACCTGAAACTCTTACGCTGTACAATTAGGTTTAGTAAGGCAAAAAGAGATGAACAACATATGAATAAGTTTTTAGTCTAAGTAGAAACGGGGCAGAAAGATGGTTCAATCAATCGGATTTAATCGAGAGGCCATTGGAATACAGATATGTTTAGTTTAGTGCAGACTTACTGCACAACAGTTGCTGGGCTGTCTACCCCATACTTAGCCCGATAAAGCATCTAGATCTTTCTGCATTGCCGTCCTGAGGCTTTGTAGTTCTTCCAGATACTCTGACACTACCATTCCATCTTTTAATTTAGATTCAAGTTCATCTAGCCCCCTATCGAAAGCTTCATATGCCATTCTTTGACGAACTCTATTTTCAACACCATCGACATCTACCAATTCCGCAAATGCGAGATCAATATAATGATCAAGGCTATCCAAACTCTTATGGTTAGTATATTGCTGGACTTTCTTCTTAAATATACTACCATCAAGTAGAGCGAGCTTTAATTCTGACTTGTTTGAAGCATTAAATTCCTTTATCAAAGAAATAAACAATTTAGTTATAAATCTATGTCTAAACATTTGAGCACAGGCTTTTTCTTCAATCCCAGCCGCTCTTCTCAAATTTCCCACTTCATCGCTTAAATATTTTGCTGTTAATTTTATGCCTGTTTTTACACTTATAAAAACAAATCCATGATCATTTGACTCTCCAATCGTATCTTCGATTAACTTGCTTCTGTGTATTTCTATATATTTAATTAATGCTCTTAAGTCTTGATGTAAGATTGGTATAAATCTATATCCAGAGTCGTTTTTTTTCGTTATTAATTTAAGCATGGGGTTCTTCATTTCCTCAGCTTTTAAAACATCTTCAACTTTCAACTCTACAAGCTCCGCAACTCTTCCTCCAGTTGATTCAAGACCTCTTAATAAAGCTTCTCTACGCCTAATTAGTGCTTTATCTGACGTTACATTGATAATTGCAGAACGTAATGCATCAATCGATGCTTTTGAGATTGGTTTTCTTTTTTTCAGAGGACTAGGTGTATCAAATGAGCAATGCCACCATACTTCTTGTTTAACTATAGTTTTACCCTTCCTGACATTTCTGACCCTTTTGCTCGCCAATATCCTAGCTGGTAAAAATGTTGAGTCATCATTCTCCTTCGCTATAAAATCAAGAAAATCAAGCCAACGCCTAGCGTTTGAAATTAAAGTATTACTGACTCTTTTGGGCGTTAAAGAGTTGGTTTTCTCATCTCTTTGAATCTGCATGAGTTCAGAAAAATGATCGGAAGTTAAGTCAATAAAATCTACTTTATGCTCATAGCAATATCTAACTAATGCACTTATTGAAGATGCATATTGCTTAACTGTACCTTCCGATTTTCTTTCAGATACTTTTATTAAATACTTATTTGCAGCAACGCAGGCCTTCCCACTTGGTAATGTCATAAAAGGGAAATTTTTGATCACTTTTACTACAGGTTGTAAATCCCTTCCAACAAAATGGATGTTCCGATACTCTGGTATAATTTGCCACAACTGAACTTTAGACATAGACACCTCTAAATTTCAGAAACATTATTTTCCTTATCACTATCTTCAGGAAAAATATCTAATAGAGATAATGTCGAATTTAACTTTTTAACTGCATTTTTAGCTCGATGTTCCCTAAGTTTTTGGTCATCTATTTTAGAAATAGATAGGATTTCAGATTTAGCTCTATCGATTATCTGAATCCATACCAAATGCTCTTCTTTGTACAAATCGACCAAATTATCCCTTGATTTCAATGCATTATATAGACCTTGTTTAGTTCTTCTGTTCTCTTTTTTTTCTACACTTGGAGATGTGTTCAAGGTTTCTAATGCACTGATCCTCAAACGATTTATATACTGATAACCTTCAGAAAATAATATTTTTGCTTGTCTCTTTTGAGTATTAATTGAAGAAGGTGATACTTCTAACCTTTCCCCATTAATAACAATATGGCCTTCAAATCTAGCCAGACCGCCTTGGGACTCTAAAGATTTAATGAGATATGTAGATTCATGATATTTCTCTGGTTCTTTAATGATATCTTTTAAAATCAATTCAATATTTTTTAACGAATTAACTTTTTTCTCTGATAGCTTATTCATCATTTTCACCAACTATTTTAACTAATAGTTTATGCTTTTTCCCTTCAAAATCAGTTATAAACTCATAATCAAATATAATCGATCCTTTTGATGCTTGGTAATTTATATAATCTTCAAGCTCCTCTGAATCAAGTAACTCCACATTATTTACATTGTATTTTTGACATATATATGACTTGAGCTTTGGAAAGCTATCAATGTGTTCTGAAACATACTGAACCTCCACATCACGTAACACCTCACCTGTAACTGACTCTGTAATATAACGGTGGAGATGTTCTATATCTGTCTGCCCTAAAAACCAACGTAAAACATCTAGCCCCTGTTGGGATTCACCTGAAGACCATACGTAAAGTTGAACGAAAAATCGTCTTAGTTGATGCGGACGTAGATAATATCGCAGTCCATCTACTACTTCTGTTTCAAAATAGTCACAAGCCTTATCCATCGCTTGATATAAAGAATTATAAAAATTTGCCTCAGAAATTCTGACAGGATTAATATACGGATAGGAGAAAATATGAGGGATACTAGATAAGTATCCACAATCAATTAGTACTTTTTGGATTCGCTCCAAATTTTCAAGCATAGAAATACATAGCTCATCCATTGGGCGAGCAATTTTATCCCGTAATCCTCCTAAATTTTGAGTCGCTTTTTCTCTATCAAATATCACATAACGATTTTTTTTATCAAATGCACTACCATGCTTGATGGATAGATATTCACCAACTCTCCTTGCGGCTAAAGCTCCAAATATAATGGCCACTAGCCCAAAGTATACCGATATTAAATCAATTAAACTTTTGTTCTCCCTCAACTCTTTCGCAGTCCACCTCTGACCTCTTCCGAATTGATTACAACCTAGCTCTTTTATTTTAGGATGAATGCAAGTTATGAACTCTCTATCCGATATGAACTCTCTGAGCCGAGTTCTATCTTCTGAAGAACTTTTACTAAGTGCTTTATCATAATCTCGACTAGCTACTAGCCTAACCACACTATCGTATGATGAGACTAACTCTTCACCGTAATTTAAATGAAAATCGATGCATTTCTCGATCATATTAAATACAATAGGAAATGGAATACTTTTAAACCTTCCTGAGTTCTTAACTTTAACACGAGAAAAATCCACACAATCAATTATATTATCTTCAGGTACGTAGATTCCATTCTTTCTAAAGTCATGGCTAGATAACAACTTTAATGATTGCCAAGCAGAACGAAAATTAATAAAAGCCGTTTTAGATATTAACTCATCTTCTGGGGTATCTTGAACATTAATCCTTCTATACTCAATATGATATGGCGATTTATCAACTAGATGAAAAGCTTCAACCCAATCTCCCGATTTACTAATCTTCCCTCCCCAAATGGTTTTTGAACCAAGCAACTCCCTTCCTAACTTTGACACTTTTAAAACATATTTATAATCGGCGCTAGTTTTTGTATCTTCTCTAAAAAAGTCGTTAGATAGTAACCAACTTCTCATAATAGATAAATTATCTACATATTTACTATCAATCAAATCAAATGCATAAGAATTTTTACCAGTAAGTAAATCATAGCTAATATCAGACCTATCGGCACTATTATTACGAATAGAATTTACAGCATTAAAATAAATATATGACAACGCTCTATCTTTAAAGTTGTATATGGTCTCATATGTATCTTTTGAGGAAGATAAAATCGAGAACAATTGTATCACATCATCTTCAGATAATATTCTTAAACCATATTCTGATATTTTAATATATCCATCTCTTAGAATGAAATAATCAATTATTTTACAGATGTAAGGAAGTTTATCTCTTGTAGTTATTGGGGATGGCTTTACAATTAGCTTCCCGCTACTATTAGTAGATAGGTATGCTATTATCCACATCTTAAACGTATTTAGCAATGAACCATGACTTTCGCTAGTTAGCAACTCTCCATTGGGTAATGTGATATTAAAGTCTACTTCCGTGACAAACTTTCCTGTTGAAGTAGAAGTGTCAAACCGCCAAATATTTTCTATAAATTCGCTTTTAAGGTAAGGATGTTTCTTGAACCGCTCAACACCTGATTCAAAAATATTATTAAGAAAACCCAAGTCATCATGTAAATTCATGTCAAGCCCTTAACTATTTTTCCATCTCTTTCTCTGCCGTGTCTAAGTAGCTTTTTAGAAGAACATCATCTGAGTTTCTTATATCTTCCATTATAAGTTCACTAAGGCTGAGATAATAACTATCTTTGATAGATAACTTGTCGTCTTCAATAGTCCCATTTTGAATCGCTAAAAGAACCTTTAAAACTTCAACATTTATACCGACAAGAACTTTACCTTTCGCATCGTTTTCTGCAAAATCTTTACTATCACTTTTTTCAATTTTTAAGGAATGATTGAATAAAAACCTCTCAAGCTCTTTTATATTATTAAAGCAAGACGCCTTAAGAAGGTTTTTATTATCTTTCATTGCTTCACAAATAATTCCCTTTTGAAATATTCGAATCCAACGAGATTGAAAATACTTCAATATTGGGTCGGGTAAATAATGAGAAAGCAAGTCTTGTCTATATTTGTCATGCCCTAGATTTTTAGCCATTAATGATACATCTTTATCTTTCAAATAGCCTACAACAGCACATGATGCTCTAAACCTAGTTAAAGTAAGGTTTTTATTTAGATTATTCAGAGCCTCTTCACTTTTATTGGCATGTGCATTTTTTAGCTGTTCGAATCGAGATTTAATATATTTTTCAGATAATGAAGTAGAACCACTCACACATGGTCTTGGATGAAAAAATGCTTGACCAGTATTAATAAATAATTTTCTATAGTTATCATCCCCTTTCTTCTTTAAATATTCTCTTGGTCTAGAGGTGATAACCAATAGCTTTTCAACTAGCTCTTTTGAAACAGAATTTAATTTGATGGTTTGTTCAGCTTTGCGTCCATTTTTACGTAATTTATATCCCTGAAGATAATAATTATTATCAAGCTTATAAAATCCAACTCTATGCCCGTTCTTATCATATAAATCAAGGTTGTATAAGAAGCTATCCGTTATATCATTGTGTTCTTTTATCAGGAGTATTGATATTGGAATTTCGAAATACGATGTCGGCATTCCAAAACTTTCAGCCAATGATGTTTTACTACTATAAACCTTACGAATATTTCCATTAGAATCTATCAATCTTTCATAGCAATTAAGTCGATATTTGACGCGAAATTCATCTCTGGATAACTCAATATCCTCAAATTTAAACTTATGATTGTTATCTGAATATCTTGCCCATAAATCATTGAATTGATTTTTAGCCCAATTTATTACAATGTTATAATCATCTTCTATATCATCGAATATAGATTCTATAGCCTCATCATCAGTCAAATAAATCGGGACATCAGTAAGCAATTTTTCTTTAACCTGAATTATTTCCCCTGTAGGCGCATCTTTTATTTTCTTTATCTTTGCTTCTGAACCTGTCTTATACTCTGTAGGTATATATGTAATATCTATATTAGGTCTAGCAAAGAAGCCTGTTTCAAATAAAGTGTAGAAAAGAGCTGGAGAACCGTCATTCCAACGTTTCTTCGTTGTCATAAGGCAATTACCAGATTCTACATTTTTTTTAAAAAAATGAGCACAGAATCCACGCCAAATATCATCTGAAACATCCGAATTACTTTTTAAATCAAAATAATTTAAACCTTCGACTGAAGATAGATATAAAAAATATGCTGAAAATAAGGGGAGATGATTCTCTAATGCTTTAAATCCACCTAAAACACTGTTCGTATATTTTTCTAGTTGTCTAGCGGCATCAGCGCCTTCATTTTTCCATATATAAGTAAGATCTAGGAACCTCTCTTTACCACTTTTAGATTTTATTACCCACCAACTATAATAGTCCGCTTTATCACTATCTATAGTGGGCAAATCAACAGCGTCAAACGGTATATATATATCAATTAATCGCTTTTTCTTATGATAATCACCAATGCCAAATTTTGATGACAAAAATCTTAAGCATTTTCGTGAAAAATTGAGATATCCATCGAAGGTTGCAGGGCTTACATCGACCAAAATCCCATCTTTAATGCTCTTAAGAAATCGCCCAAGAAAGTCGGTAACATGCCCTAATTTTATCGATGTTTCACTTACACGGTCATCAAACACATCGGAATAGACGTACATTAATTTTGCATAAAAAACAATCGATGATTTACCATTGTTTAGCTGTTCGATGAGAGGGGAAAGAGTCTGAAGAAGAACATGGTCAGACTCCTCAATGTTCAAAAAGAGGAGTTTGTTTTTATTATGGACAATTGTCCGTTTTGATAGCTGCTCCATTTGCACCACAATGTCCTATAATTTCAATCCTATAGAACAATATAGACAACATTGGGAAAAAGGCAAAAACTCCATATACGCGTCCCATGTCGTCTTCACCCTTACGGAATGGGTTGTTCAACCATGCTTCATTTAGGTTTGCGTTCGCATCCCATGTTTTCGTACCTAGCTTACGGAAATCTTCAGCGTTGTCGTAACCACGGATATAACCAAGTAGCTCAGCAACTGCCGCTTTCCAAAAGCTCTTACGTGTCGTTACTAATGGGAATTGGTTGTTAGCAACATCGTAGGTCAAGTCTGCGTTGATCACCGTTAGGCAACGTTTGCTTGTGCGTTCGTTTTCAACCCAAGTGCCTTGGTCAACGATACGCTGACACAAATCTAAATACTGTTTCACACCAATTCCTTACTTCGTTTCTGCTTGGACTTTGTCTTGGTAAAGACCACGTTTGTACGCCCAAACCATCATTAGAACACCCAGAATGATCATCGGTGAGGATAGGATTTGTCCCATCGAAATGTAACCACCAAATAGACCAAGCTGTGCATCCGGTTCGCGGACAAACTCAACTAGGAAACGGAATGTACCATATCCAGCTAAAAATAGCCCTGATACCGCACCTAAAGGACGAGGCTTTTTGATGAACCAGTTCAGAATGAAGAACAGCACAATACCCTCTAGGAACATCTCATAAAGCTGAGATGGGTGACGAGGCAATGGACCGCCATTCGGGAAGATGATCGCCCATGGTACGTCTGTTACGCGTCCCCAAAGTTCGCTGTTCATGAAGTTACCCATACGGCCCATGCCAAGGCCAAATGGAACCAATGGCGCTACAAAGTCTGCTACACCAAAGAAAGTGCGACCATTCTTATGTGCGTACCAGAACATGGCAGTGATAACACCTAACAGACCGCCGTGGAATGACATACCACCAGTCCAAACTTTGAATAGGTATAACGGGTCTGCTAAGAACAAATCAAAGTTGTAGAAAATCACATAGCCAACACGGCCACCAATCACTACCCCAAGGAAACCCGCAAACAACAAGTCAGAAACTTGCTCACGCGTCCAACCACTACCCGGCTTATCTGCACGACGATTTGCCAACCATAGTGCGAACATGAAGCCGACTAGGTACATCAAACCGTACCAACGAACAGAAACAGGACCAATAGAGACTAAAACCGGATCAATATTGGGAAATTCAAAGTATCCCTGAGACATAAATCATTCTCTTCTTATTACTAATAAAACAGGTGGACTTTACAGCAGCATGGTCGCTGCAACAAACATCAAGAACACAGCAAAAATCTTCTTCAAGACCGCTGTTGGAAGGTTGGTTGCCATCTTCGCGCCGACTTTCGTCGTGAGCATCGACGTCATAGCAATCGCCGCTAAAGCTGGCAGGTAAACATAACCCACACTGTAGTCAGGTAACCCTTCTACCTTGTAGCCATGTAAGATGAATCCAATCATGCCTGAAATGGCAATCACGCAGCCGCACACCGAAGAGGAGCCAACCGCTTTACGCATTTCAATACCATGCTTGTTTAAGAAAGGCACCGACAGCGAACCACCGCCAATACCAGCAAGACTTGAAACCACACCAATTCCCGTTCCGTACATTACAGTGACCGGACTACTCGGCATTGGCTTCTCACTTTTGGTTTTAATGGAGCGAAACATCTGTATTGCCAAACACAGCACAATCACCCCGAACACTTTCGGCAAGTAATGAGTTGGGATCCACTCGGCAATATTGGCACCAACAAAACCGCCAATCACCACGCCAGGCATCAGCCATTTGACAACGAACATATCGACGTTACCAAGCTTGAGGTGATTAAGCGCCGATGAGCCAGAAGTGACGATGATGCTCGCTAATGACGTTGCTAACGCCATGTGCATGCTCATCTCTGGAGAGATACCAGCAAGAGGAAGAAGATAAAGTAGTGCAGGTACAACAATTAGCCCGCCTCCGATACCAAGAAGCCCAGCCATCACGCCTACAAAAGCGCCCAGCGCGAGCAATAATATGAATAAAGAGATGGTCACAATTACCTACTTCTTACCTGCACGAATAAAGCCGGCAAAACCTTGTTGAATAAAGAAATCATGCATCATTTGATGGATTTCTTGCCCGTAAGAGCATGACATGGCTTTTTCGACGAGTTTTTCTAATTCTTTTTTCTGGCTATGGCGAATCAAATATTTCACCTTAGCCACGTTTGAGGTGTTCATACTTAAACTGTTATAACCTAAGCCCAACAGCAAGAGCGCACCAAATGGATCACCTGCTAGCTCACCACAAATACACACAGGTACTTGATACTGGTGGCAAACATCATGAATTTGTTTTAACGCCAACAACACCGCAGGATGCATGGATTCATAGACATCCGCAACACGGGAATTGTTCCGATCGACAGCCAACAAATATTGCGTTAAGTCGTTGGTACCGACAGAAACGAAGTCCACACGATGCGCAATAGCAGGTAGCAAATACACCATTGAAGGCACTTCGATCATTACCCCAACTTTTGGCGCTTGAATGCGTTCATCCAATAACACCACTTCACTGTAGGCTTGATTGATAAGCGTAATCGCATCATCGAGTTCTTTAATACCAGACACCATCGGCAACAGAATACTCAGATTGCCACTTTCTGCACTCGCCCTTAGCATCGCACGCAATTGGATCAAAAAGATGTCCGGATGATCCAACGTAAAGCGAATACCACGCCAGCCTAAGAATGGGTTGTCTTCATCAATTGGCAGATACGGTAATGGTTTATCGCCGCCAATATCCAAAGTACGCATAACCACGCGCTGATTCGCGTAGCTATTGAGGATGGCTTGATACTGATGATACTGTTCATCTTCTGATGGAAAGTGATGCTGAAGTAAAAAAGCGATTTCAGTTCGGTACAAACCCACACCATCCACACCAGAGTTGATGGCGATATTGCTATCCGCACTCAAGCCCGCGTTGAGCATGACTTCAATGTGGCAATCATCTTGAGTGATCGCTGGCAATGCCAAATCTTTGTTCACCATGGCGAACAATTCAGACTCTTCACTAACTAAGCTGCGATACTCGCGCAGGAGCTGTCTGTTTGGCTCAAGATAAATCTCGCCAGTGTAGCCATCTACAATCCCTTTCTTGCCATTGACAACGCTGGTATTGATGTTCGCGCCCATGATGGCAGGAACACCCAACGCACGAGACAAAATCGCGGCGTGAGAGTTTGCCGCACCTTCAAGTGAGACAACAGCGAGTAGGTGCTGCTTTGGAATCGATGCGAGTAAAGTGGCGGTGAGTTCATTAGCAACCAAGATAACCGGACGGTCAATGGAAGCATGTTCTTGTTCACTGTTGTGCAAGAAGTACAACAGACGTTGCCCGAGTTCACGAATGTCTTGCGCACGTTCACGCAGGTAAACATCAGACATTCGAGCAAAACGGTTGGAATAGGTTTCGACAACCTGACGCAGTGCCCAGTCCGCACGATCACCTTTCTCGATCTGCTTCTTAAGATCACCACGCAACATAGGAT
The DNA here is from genome assembly GCF_000817815.1 of Vibrio owensii CAIM 1854 = LMG 25443. Lineage (GTDB taxonomy): Bacteria > Pseudomonadota > Gammaproteobacteria > Enterobacterales > Vibrionaceae > Vibrio > Vibrio owensii. The sequence continues at coordinate 4,944 of NZ_JPRD01000029.1, read as the reverse complement.
CGTTCAGCAAGTGAGTGAAGAGATCGAAGATCGCTAACGCGTCTTTGTTTATTTCACTATCGAACTTCTTCCGCATGCGGCGGAAATCACCCAACGCTCGCTCGACGGCAACCGCAAGCAATTCATGTTCACGTTCTTTATCTAATGTCGATGTTGGAAATACGTCGTTTAGATTTGGCTGCGTATCATCAAACCAAAACTCACCGATTGCGACGCCAGTCGAAGCTGGAAGCCCCTTGATGACAGTAGGCTTAGAGGCGAGCTGCCAGTGACCTAAGTTTTGGGCATGCGCAATCAACACAGCAAGCTGCGCAGATAAAGTCACAAGGAAAGACTCTTCCATCTCACTAAACAAACGCGGCGTTTTCTGCTGGATCACCAACACACCTAATACTTGCTTGCGATGGATGATCGGCGTACCGAGGAAGGAGTGGTACACCTGCTCACCCAACTGAGGGAAGAATTTAAAATCAGGGTGAGTAGAAGCCTCAGCAAGGTTTAATGGCTCTGCACTTCGCTTCACCAAACCGACTAAGCCTTCATTGAAGTTGATATGGATGCTATCGCCTTCAAAAATCAGGCCTTGAGTTGCCATTAACTCAAGGCGCTGCATTTCGTCGTTAGCAAGATAGATAGTACAACATTCAGTGCATAGGGCTGCGCAAGTCTCTTTTACTAATATGTCGAGCGCCAGATGGACGTCATCGACTCTGGAGACTTTCTCAACTATTTCCCTTAGCTGACTGAGCATGTTGATCCTCTATCTACGTTGCTTTTTTCTTTTCCCTTTCGTCTTACGCTCTCGAAAAGGCATGGCTAAAGATGCAAACTCTTTCATTGCGCGACGGTAAACATCTCGCTTGAAAGAAACAACTTGCCTAACTGGATACCAGTAACTTACCCAGCGCCAACCATCAAATTCAGGGGATTTCCCACGCTGCATATTGATGCGGGATTCGTCGCATTCCAATCGCAGCAGAAACCATTTCTGTTTTTGGCCGATACAAACAGGCTTGGAGTCCCAACGCACCAATCGCTTTGGTAGCTTATATCTTAACCAATGACGACTTGTTGCGATGATCTTAACGTCTTTTTTCGTCAGACCGACTTCTTCATATAACTCCCTGAACATGGCTTGTTCAGGTGTTTCACCTTCGTCAATCCCACCTTGTGGAAATTGCCATGAGTGTTGCCCGTATCGTTTAGCCCAGAAGACCTGACCATGGTTATTACATATCACAATACCAACATTGAGTCGGTAACCATCGCCATCTATCACTGGCTAACCTCTATGAATAATTTTTTATTACCGTGATTTTTCCACATATCCCCATTACTAGCAAACTTACTGATGTGATATGAGCAAGATTTATTACCTTTCGGCCAGTTTTGGATATCTTTTGAACAAATATTATTTTATCAACACAAGACTGAGACATAGCCCACATTTATTCACCTTTTCTGTGAATAACTTTGTGAAGAAAACGCTATCAACAAAGAATTTTGTTCAAAACCATTATTGGCAACATTTATAAAGGCTTAAACCAAAACACATAAGAATATGATTAATAAAGATTTAAATGTAAAACTGATGATTTATTGATCTTATTTTTCCTGATGATCTTTTCATCAAATACAGATCGGTCAAAGATCGCACAATCGGTTATTTATCCACATTAGACAGGTAAGACTTCATGATATCTTAATAAAATCAAGTCTCAATCACGTATCAAACCCCTGTTTATTCATCCAGCCCAGCTAGAGATCCTATTGGTCACTTCCTAATCTGTGGATAAGTTATGGATTGATCATTCTTAATCCAGCTCGATGAAATCTTCGACAGAGGATTTTATTCAAATTTGTTAGACTAGATTTTTTCCAACACCACCTTGTCATTATGAAACCAGAACCACAATCCGAAGCAGAACTGATGGAACGCGCGCACGACATTGCGGGCTTAAGCTTTACAGAGCTTGCCGAAGAGGCAGGCATGACTGTTCCTGAAAACTTGAAACGCGATAAAGGCTGGGTTGGGCAATTACTGGAATGGCACTTAGGTGCGCCAGCTGGCAGTAAACCGCAACAAGATTTCGCTAAGCTTGGGATCGAGCTAAAAAGCATTCCGATCAGTTATTCTGGCAAACCATTAGAAACAACCTTCGTCTCTGTTGCGCCACTGACTGGTGTGCAAGGCTTAACATGGGAAACCAGTCACGTGCGTAACAAGCTATCTCGTGTACTTTGGGTTCCAGTGGAAGGAGAACGTGAGATTCCATTGGCTGAGCGCCGCGTCGGTAGCCCTCTGATTTGGTCACCGGATCAAGAAGAAGAGTTAATTCTGAAAAACGACTGGGAAGAATTGATGGAATTGATCGTTTTGGGTAAGTTTGATCAAATTTCCGCCAGACACGGAGAAGCGCTTCATCTGCGCCCTAAAGCCGCGAACGCAAAAGCACTGACGGAAGCTTACAGTTCAAATGGCAAGCCGATAAAAACCCTGCCCCGCGGTTTCTACCTCAGGACACAATTCACCGAACAGATACTATTGAAGCACTACATCAACGCTCAATCAGAGTGATCAATGCGTTACAAGTGACAATTCAATATCGCAGTAAGAGGCTGTACCCTCACTACCGAACTCATCGTATGCGTTGTGCAGTCTCAAATACGCTTTATCAATCCCCAACCTCAGCAGCTCTTCTTTCACCAAATCTAACGATCCAAAATGAATCGGATCTTCGCCATCTTTGATTGGCTCTAGTTGGTGTTTGTACTCCACTGCTAACAGATAGTCAGAGACATCAGAACAACCTATCACAAAGACCTTCGGAGTTTTATAGGAGTCTTTGTGGTGGCCATGCAACCACATGTCGAGTTGATGCTTCTGCATAATGCACCTCCTTCACAAGATCCTTTAAGTCTAGTTACCGTATTGATAAGTTTCGAGTTAACTACAAAGCGAAACTTAAATCATTTGCGACAGCAACTAAAAATCCCCTATATTGGAATGACTTATTCAGTCGGTAACTCTTCAAGGATGTGAAATGCAATATACAAAACTACCGCACTCATCACTCGAGATCAGTAAGATCTGCCTTGGCACTATGACGTTTGGTGAGCAAAATACCGAACAAGAAGCTTTTCAACAGCTCGACTTTGCCCTCGATCATGGGGTGAACTTCATCGATACTGCCGAGATGTATCCCGTACCACCGAAAGCAGAAACACAAGGACTCACCGAGCAGTATATCGGCAATTGGTTAGCGAAAAGCGGTAAACGCGAGAAAGTGGTTTTAGCAACGAAAGTCGCTGGTCCGCGCAACGTTCCATACATTCGTGAAAACATGAGCCTTAACCGTCGCCATATTCACACTGCGATCGACGATAGCTTAAAACGCCTGCAAACCGATTATGTCGATCTATACCAATTGCATTGGCCACAGCGTCAGACCAACTGTTTTGGCCAGCTCAACTATCCTTATCCAGATAAGCAAGAAGAGGTCACGCTGATCGAGACTCTTGAAGCTCTAACGGAGTTAGTCAACGCAGGTAAAGTGCGTTACATCGGTGTCTCAAACGAAACGCCATGGGGCGTGATGTCACTGCTACGTTTGGCAGAAAAACATGATTTACCGAGAATCGTCTCCATTCAAAACCCATATAACTTATTGAACCGCAGCTTCGAAGTCGGCTTATCTGAAATCAGCCATTACGAAGGCGTTCAGCTACTCGCATACTCACCGCTGGCGTTTGGCTGCTTAAGTGGTAAATACCTCAACGGAGCCAAACCAGAAGGTGCGCGTTGCACGATTTGGGAACGCTTTGCTCGCTACTTCACACCACAAGGCGTTAAAGCGACAGAAGCATACGTCAACCTAGCTCGTGACCACGGTTTAGACCCTTCGCAAATGGCGCTTGCCTTCGTGAATCAGCGTCCATTTGTTGGCTCTAACATCATTGGTGCGACTAACCTAGAACAACTGAAGTCCAATATCGACAGCATCCATGTTCATCTAAGTGAAGAATTGCTTAATGACATCCAAGCGATTGGTACGACTTACTCGAACCCCTGCCCATAGTGGGCGCCGGGCAAACAATACCAAACGTAATAACGAAAAAGGCTGACCATGAGGGTCAGCCTTTTTTCTTAGCCCAAATTGAATCGAATGTGTGTGGGAGTTTCAACTTGGGCTTTCGATTACGTCAGTATTCGCGAAGTTAACACACGACGAAGGTGACGAACTCGACGTTCAACTTTTACCGCGTCAGGTACGCTAGCTTGTGTTGAACGGCCATCTTTATCCAGGCCAATGTCTTTTAGTAAGTGCTCGTTAGTCCATGGAATATCATGAGAACTGCGACGAACCATACGTTGCCATTGCTTTTCTTCACGTTTCAGATCGGCTTTCAAAAGCACCGTGGCCAATTTTAGATAGATAGAGTGACGCATAATTTTTCTCCAAATAGCGATAGATAATCGACTGGGAAAAATAGTGGGGTAATTAAACAGAGAGATTCTGTTGAGACTAAGCCGCTACTTTTCCGCAGCCTAGTAAAATAGAAAGGTTACGGATTAATTTAATCTAATGAGCCAGTAAAATCTGGTTTGGTCGCATCAAAGGTTGAGCGAGCATCAGACATACGATCAGCGCAAGCAGTGGTGTTAACAACGTAATGTTTCATCTTGCGCCTCCTAGCTAAAAATTAATCCGTGATTGATGTGGTATAACTCTTTGAGTTACGGCTAAATTGTAAGCAACAGAGGATATTTATCAAACAATTTTTATCCTTTCGATTAAAAACAAACCAATAGGCTAAAATTAGGTTGCATATGGTTTTTTGAATAACATATTCAACTAAGGAATATATAAAATATCGAGTTTTATAAATATCAGGACGTTGCGTACAAAAAAGGAGCGCATCAGCACTAATGCCGTTCACTTA
>NZ_JPRD01000028.1 GCF_000817815.1 Vibrio owensii CAIM 1854 = LMG 25443 | reverse complement strand
TGCGATGGTAACACCACCTGTTCTAACGACCTTCGCCGTGAGAACGAGGCGTACTTTAACGGATTAAGATTTTAGGTCAACAATAAATTTATTCTTTTTGATTCAGATGGTTAAAAACACGACTGAACGTATGGGAGTTGAGCAATTCGATTAAAACTCAAACGGCTTATTCCACTATTTCTTGATAAAAAAAGAGCCGCTGTTTCAGCGACTCTCCACATCATATCGGTTTAGTGCTTACGCACAGCAGTTACAGTTGCGCTTGTAGCGGTCCATTTTACCTATGCCAGGGTTGAAGGTGTTGGTTGGATCAAGTTGATGGTAGAACTTTTGCAGCGAGTTTTCCGCTTCGTACAGATGCCCTACGTTGTGTTCCGCTGGGTATTTTGCACCGCGACTGTTGAGGTGTTCCAACATTAGCTTCTTCATTAACTTGGTATCGGTGCCCTTTTTGAAGACATAGTCTTGGTGGAACACATAACACATAAAGTGACCGTAATAGAGGGACTTAACGAGGTTCTTAGTTACTTCCTCGGGTAATGTTTCTAACCATTCCTCATCGTTACGTCGTAACGCAATATCAAGAGCTACAATGTCTTCTACTTCCTTGCGATGAATGGTTTCGTAACGAATTGCCGCACCCGCAGCTGCAAAACGGTGTAAATACGCTTTCTTACCCTCTTCAGGTGTACATTCGAAGAAGTCACTATCGTGCTCAGCCGCCCACACCTCTTTTAGGTATTTCTGCGCTTCGGCAATGCCGCCGTCACTCATTTTAAGTACAAGATGGTGCTCGTACTTATCACGGTATTCCAACATGCGCTTAGGAAGGTGCTGCGGGAATAACTTGCTCGCATAGTAGAGAATAGTATCTGGCAGGTATTTACTGACCAACGGCACACGCTCTAAGAAGTTTTCAACCTTAGCTTTAAGCGAGAACATCTTAGGCAGATTGTCTGTGCCTAATAAATCGATAGAAAGGAAAACGTCTTTACCGTATTTCTCTGCCATGTTGAAGATGTCACGGTGAAGGTACTCACCCATCTCTGGTAAGTTTTCGAATTGAGTAAGGAAGTCTTTTCTCAGCTTGGTAAGTTTATCTGGATCGTTAGTACCTAGATAGAACACCTGCTCTTTTTCAGGGATTGGATAGCTATCGACTCGAACAGCGAACACGCCAAGCTTACCCGCACAACCGCTCGCCTCGTACAGACGGCGTTCGTCGGCATTAAAGCGCGATGGGATATCTGAAGTCACATCACGAACACGTTCGTCGTATTCTTTATCCGACGCCATGCGTTCATCATGAATCACTTTATCTGGGTCGAAATTACCATCTTGGATGTTCTGTAAGATCTCTTCAGGCGTCGAGCCTAATCCTTCAATACCAAGGTGGTTAACAAGATTGAGCTTACCGTCTTTGTCCACCTGAGCGAATATTGCTAACTCTGTGTAAGCCGGACCACGTTTAACCAAAGCGCCACCAGAGTTGTTTGCAATACCGCCCACGACGGTTGCGCCAAGAGAGGAAGAACCAATCACTGAATGCGGCGCGCGATTAACCGCTCGCAACTCTTTTTCTAAGGAATGTAAGCTTGCTCCCGGAAGACAGACCGCTTGCTTACCGCCGTCTAACAGATAGATTTGCTTCATCTTGGTAATATTGATCACCACCACATCGCGGTCGTAATCACTACCATTTGGCGCAGAGCCTTCGGTCAGACCCGTCTTAGCCGCTTGCATGATGATGATGCAATTATTGTCGACACATTGTTGGATGACCTTCCACTGCTCTAGCAGAGTCTTAGGAAAAACCACCGCCAACGCCGTGCCGCTTCCTGAGCGAAAACCGCTGCGGTAATACTTGGTTTTGATTTGATCGGTAAGGACATTTTCTTCCCCGACAATGGTGACAAACGCGTCGATGAGCTGCTTCTGTTTCATATCCGTATCTCTAGTTATTATGCCCAGCCAATATAAGTAGTCCGAATCTGAACGTCCATGCCACCAAAGTCCGATAACAACGCCCAGATAAAGTTAACTACATTAATTACCCATATATTCAATTACTTAAAATTCTCAGAACTGTAAAATCAACAAAGAAACTTATCGTTTCCAAAAAGAAACAATAGCAAAGTACATTGTTAACAAATGTGCACGACATCGAAGAAAAAGAAAGCCAAAAGGGTCAACAAGGCCTTATATACCTGACCTTGAAAGAATATTCAGTCAAAACAAAACCACAACATGTGAATACCATGACGTTATAGCAGCGTTATATGGCTGTGACATTGTCAGTTAATGAAGAAAGTCGATAGATTGGAGAGTTTAAAATTTAGAGCGAATTCCTTGCATCAAAGAAGAATCATTCCTTTGAGAAAAGTTGATCCACTAGAATTGATGGCTACGACGTTGAAAGCATTGATACAGATGCTCGATAAAGATCTTAATCTTTTCTGGTTGCTGACGTGTGTAAGGGTACACGGCATAAATGCCCAAGCACTTAGCCGTTTCGTCTTTAAACAACTGAATCAGCTTACCTTGTTGCAAGTCTTCATAAACCAGCACCCGAGGCACATAAATGATACCTTGCCCTAGCAAAGCGACGTTACGTAACGCAGATGAGTTATTGGTACATAGATTCCCATCCACCTTAACCTGATACACCTCATCATCACACTTGAAAGCCCACTCACGAGCCCCTGTCTCTTGATAGGCGTAAACCAAGCAGTTGTGCTTAGTGAGATCGTCCGGCGTTTTTGGTTTGCCATGTTTGGCGACGTACCTAGGCGATGCACACACAATCCAGTTTGCATCAACCAGCTTACGCGCAATCAAGCTTGAGTCAGGCAAAACCCCAGTACGAATGGCAAGGTCAAAACCTTCGTTGACGATGTCGGCGAAGCGGTTATCCAGTTCCATATCAATGTTGATATCTGGATAAGCTTGGTTGAATTCAGAAATAACGGTAGGAAGGATAAGTTCACCTGAGATGGTCGGAACGGTAATCTTGATGTTGCCAGATAGGCTCTTACCCAAACCAACAATCGACTCTTCTGCGGTTGCGACGGCTTGATAGACACTACGAGCATGTTCGAAGAAGGATTGCCCTGCTTCTGTCAGTTTAAGCGTGCGTGTGGTTCGATAAAGCAGTTGAACACCTATCTCCTGCTCTAATTTGGCAATGCGCTTACTGACGACCGACTTAGTGAGTTCCATTTGTCTTGCAGCGGCGCTGAATGAACCTTGCTCAACCAAATGATAGAAAATAATGTAGTCGTCGGTATTTCTCATGTGTCTTCACTGCTTCCTTGTCGAAGAAGACATTCTAAAGAGATTTCGCACAGATTGCCGCAAGAAAGTTCACACTTGGCTTTTAAAGGCTTCCTCAACGAGAAAGGCGAGCTAATAAGGCTCGCCTTGTTTCTACTTAATTGAGTAACTTTCCTAGATGGTCTGTTTACTTAGTGAAGTGAATATCACTGATTTCAAACTCTACGCCAGCTTGGGTATTTGCCCATGCGGGGAAGATAGTGAACGTCTTAACAGTTTGAGCCCAGTACTTGTTATCAAACTTCTCGGCGAAGGTGGCCATTGGTACGGTCACTTTAATATCCGTATTCAACGTAATATTCTCCCCAGCCAATTCAGTGACAAAAATGTCACCGGTATCACCATCAGCATTCGCCAGCTTCAACACCAATCCGGTTTGGTCGTTGTCTGGCTTTTGTGCCCCCAACGTCGATACGTTCACCGTAAACACCAACGCACCCGCTTCAGCAAAGTTTTCTAAGTTCTGTGCATCAAAATTGAAATGCAACAGACCTTTGTAAGCCTCTGGACTCGCGCTGTTATAAGTAACCGATGCACCATCAGCAGTTTGTGTTGCCGTCATGTGAGTTTCACCGTCAGGGATAGGTCCCCAGCCTTCTGTCGTGTATTGGTCTGAGGTATTTATCTGTGCATTAAAGTCGGTAACGATGTTGTACATGTCCCCCGTCAATGGTGGTAGCGCTTCATCAAGCATGTCTTCACAACTAACTGCATCCTCAGGTAATCCATCTGGGTTCGGAACATAACGAATCTTACCCAAATCAAACTCCACAGCTTCAGTTGAATACATCAAGAAAGACGTGTTCAACATTTGGAAACTCATCCCTGTGTCCTTCAAACACTGGAGCGGTACTTTGACCGTCGTCCAAGTGCTATCTGACGGTTCAGGTAACACTTTGTTGATGTTTACCTCACCACGACAAGGATACTCACAGTGTGTCGACAGCACTAAGCTCTCTGGCGCTGTGGTTACCATGCGAATATCAAACTCCAAGGTTGAATCGGCATTCATGTAACTGTTGTAGTCGGAACCCTTTTCATCTGGCGTTTGCATGTAAATTTGCGCGGCTGAATTACCAACGAAGTCGCCCGTTTCTCCAGAAAATTTTACGTTGATTGCTGACTGCTGCATGCCATCGTAGTTAATGCCTTTCGTCGTTACTGAGCCAATTGTGGTGGTGTCTTTGCTGATTTCCACGCCAGCCCAACCATTCGCACTGCCTGACATTCTCGCAACAAACTCGTCTTTTGCGTCTTTACCGAAGATCTCTAATGGGAACTCAGCAATACCATTGTCTGGCTCGTCCATACCACAGCCATAATCACGTGGGTCGAGTGGAATGTCGTTTAAGTCTTCATACAGCGCCGGGACATCGGTCTGGTTCGCGTAGTTCAAACCATAACCATATGGGAATAACGGCTTATGTTCGCCTTCAATATCCTGCTCAATCAACTCACCGTTTATGCCATCAATAGGTGTTGTGTAACTAGGGATATTAAGCGCCTTGCGGTTGATTGTGGTCGAACACTTCTTAGCGCCCCACGAGTAAGAGAGTTTGCCTTTGAAATCCGCGCCATCTTTTGCGAACAGCACATCAGTAATACCTAAACCTTCCGTTCCCGGCAGCCAAGCTGCAACGAATGCATCAGAGTTGTTGATCTCTTCATTTACGTAAAGCGGACGCCCAGAGAAGAATACCGTAACCACTTTGTATCCCTGCTCTTTTAGCGCTTTGACCGTATCAAGATCCGCTTGATAAGAGGCTTTTAGCTTCGAAAATTCAAGTGTTTGTGCTTTGCTGATGTCACCGAACATTTCTGCATAAGGATCTTCACCGATAACCACAAGCGCAGTAGCTTCTTCTGGTGTTGTTGCTGAAGCATCAGTAAAGACGTTTTCTTCACCGACTTCTTGCTGCATAGCCATAAGCACCGTTTGTGCGTTCGGGAAGTCTTTCTCTATCGTGTTGCCATCACCTTGCCAAGTAAGCGACCAACCACCAGTTTGTTTGGTGATGTCGTTGGCAGCCGAACCCGTTACCAAGAATTTCGCATCTGATTTCAAAGGTAGAATTTGGTCTTGGTTCTTCAGCAGTACCAAGGATTCTGAAACTGCTTGGCGCGCAATGGCAACGTGTTCTGGCGCACTAAGCACAGATTGGTCACCCGCTAACGAACGCTCAGATGGCTTCGGTTTCTCCCAAAGGTTTGCACGCATTTTGACGCGAAGAATACGGGTTACGGCATCATCAATACGAGACATTGGGATAATGCCTGCGTTTACTTGGTCAATCACATTCTGATAGAACGCTTGCCAATCGTTACGTGAGGTCACCATAAACACATCATTACCTGCGATTACAGCTTGCGGACAGTTTGCTGCTGTACAGCCGTTGATTTCGCCTTGTCCGTTCCAGTCTGTGACGACTAAGCCGTCAAAACCTAACTTGCCCTTCAAGACGTCAGTAATCAGGTATTGTGAGCCGTGGATTTTCTGGTTTTGCATGTAATCGCCACCATCCTCAGCACCGTCGATACCGACCATAGGATCGTAGTTCGCATCGTTCCACCATGAGTTAAACGAAGACATCACCACTTGTGCGCCTGCATTCAAACCACCGATATAGCCCATTGCATGAATATTGCGTAGGTACTCTTCTGTGTAACGGTTCTCACCATGGTCAACGCCACCCAACGTACCACCGTCTCCTACCCAGTGCTTCACGTTAGAGATTACGTTGGTATCCCCTTTTAAGCCTTCTTCACCACCTTGAATACCTTCCACCATGCGCTTCGCGTATTCATACACGATTTCTGGATCTTCCGAGTAACCTTCGTATACACGGCCCCAGCGATAATCACGTGGCGTGGCAACGGTCGGTGCGAATGTCCAATCAAGACCGGTCGCAACAACCTCTCTTGCGGTCGCTTTTCCTATTTCTTCAATCAGATCAGGGTTACGAGCTGCACCCAAACCAATGTTATGAGGGAAAACCGTCGCCATAAAAACGTTGTTGTGGCCATGAACCGCATCGGTTGCCCACATAAAAGGAATTCGGAATCCTCTCTCTGCGTAAGCTTCTTCTAGTGCCAACCAGAATTTATCCGCTTCGTCTGCCCAATCTTGCGCGGTTGAGTATTTATCATCATTCGGGAAGCCGCCTCCGCCATTTAGGATAGAACCTAACTTATAGGTTTTCGCTTCTTCAGGAGTGACTTCGCGAAGATCGGGCTGAATCATTTGCCCCACCTTTTCTTCCAGCGTCATTAACGCAAGGATACGTTGGATTTCTGCCTCCATTGCATCGTCTTTCTTAATAGCACTGTCGACATCCGTCCATTCTGCAAAGTAAGGAATTGGACTGGTTGAAATCGTGTCACTGTCTGAGTCATTGCAGCCTGAGATCATCGCCATTGAGACGAGAATACTGACGATTGTTTTCTTTGTTCGTAGCACGTTATTGCTCCTGAAATATCTTGTTATCCAACGGGACCACACGTCAGAAACGTGCTAGTCACGACTAATTTTTCACTACAGGGGTTTTATTTAGACTACTGAAATAAATGATAAATAATTCTGTGTTAATCACAGAAATTAGCCGATCGGATTACCACGTTAGTTCATGAAACAAATAAACAAATTGCTGGTCTTGATGAGGTTCGCGAAGCTCGATGGCATAAGGCGCGTGGTACTTTTTGATGAGGTGAACGTTATTTCACAGATTCATAGAAATGTGATTTATTTTCAAATCTTGAAAAAACGCACTAGTGATAACTCTTCCATATTCAACAAATTAAATTGGCATGAAGTTGCATAACTTTGAAGCATATTCACACAAATGACGTCGATTATTTTTTACTGCGTTTTAAGTTGGTTGCCGAGTTAACATCAAGAGAAATGAGATTGGATGATTGAGCTTACCGAGAGGAATTTGAGGTATAAAAAAAGACGCCATAAAGACGTCTCTTTTTAAGAATTTGGAGGCGCCTCCCGGAGTCGAACCGAGGTCCACGGATTTGCAATCCGCTGCATAGCCACTCTGCCAAGGCGCCAAATTGTTTACGCTTAAAGGCTCTGCCCCGTTGCGTTGGGTGCTACTTTACGGATTCAGGAAATATAGTCAAACAAAAATCCAAAATTTCTGTTTGTTTGCTTTGTTTTAAACCAATCCGATGTTAATTCGACCTACACCGCGCAGATTTACTCACTTTGGTTAAGACAAATCAAAACAGATAGACAAAAGAAAAGCGGCAATCGGTGCCGCTTTTGTATCTCTATTCACGCGATTAACCGTTGGCAACGCGTTTAAATAAGCGTCCCACTACGTTTGGATGGTAAGACCAAGTGTGGTCAAACATCGACATTAACGCTGGGTTGCCGTACTTCGACAAGCTAATAGCATGGAAGCGGTTCTTCTTCGCTTTTAACGCGTCGACTTTTGCAAGCAATTCATCCTGCTGTTTTGGCGCAATGAAGTCTGAAATAACAACCATGTCGGCGTTTTTGTATTTGTCGCTGTTCATCAAATCGATGGATTTAATCAACGTTGGCTCCAAATCCGTACCACCATGGAAGCTGTAAGTTAAAAAGTCGGCAGCTTCACGTAAGCCATCCTGACGCGTTAACTCGTAAGTAATGTGCTCCGTGGAGAAGATGATCACGTAGCAATCTCGTTGTTCAGCGAGAGCGATTTGCATCAGTGCATAAGCCATAGCTTTAGCACATTGCTCTGGGAAGCCACTCATCGAGCCTGACGCATCAACACAAACGATAAACGGTCCTTTTTCAACGTCCACCGCTTTATGATCTGGTTTGTGCGCTTTCACTTTACGTAGTGTGCGAGACTTACCTTGCGTGCGGTAGTTCATCAAACGTTTATCAACCAAATGCTTGTAGAACACGACTTCCAGCTCTGGGTACGCCAAAAACATGGTTTCGTTCGGTAGCAGTTTGTTGAGATCGTCACTTTCATGAATACCGACGATATCGTCTGTCGCTTCGTCACTCTTTTCCTCAACCATTTGTAGCTCTTCTGCTGGTGCGCGGTTGAGGTCAGGATCATTCACTTGTCCCGCCATGCGACCAAGCTGTTCTGCAATTTCTTGTAAGCCTTTGTGCTTTTTAAGGAACTCTGCGTGGCGCTTCATCACGGTTAGGTCCGTTTTACTCAACTTAGCTGACGCCATATCCCATAAGCGCCCTACGCTTTCTTCGTCACCAGACTCCGTCACTTTATCCATGTTACGCATGGTTTCCATACGTTGATAAAGGTCGTTAAGGACTTTTTCTTTGTTCTCTTCAAGCTCGGAAACTTGCGCTTGTTTGATTGCTTCGGCGAGGCTTTGATACCACTGGTCACAGAAGTAATGAGGGAACATTGGGTTATTCACCCCCTTGTTCTTCTCCATCATGCGACGCGCTTGCATATAAAACGCTGAGTGCCATTCAAGCTTCTTGATCACATCATCAATGCGCTCAAAGAACTCGTTCTCATCCCAATAAATGACTTCTTGGTAGAGCGCGAGTTCCTGTTGAAAACGTTCTGTCTCACAGACTTTTGTCATGCGCTTTTTCACGTTGCCACGCCATTTAAGCAGATGGTTTTTCACTGAGGATTTCATGCCTCGGTTTTCTGCCATCATCATGACTTGTGAACGCGCCATTAAATCGTTAACCGCACTATCAATGATGCCTGAATCTGCCACCATGAGCGCTAAGTTGAGTCCGTCTGCACCTAACATGTCGTCTCCTTAAGAGAAAAACTGATGTAAGTTTTTGAAGCGTTGAATGATCTTCTCGCTTTCACCTTGGATAGACTCAAGTCTCTGGCTCACCTGTTGCAGACTCGACTCCATTAGACGTGGTAACTCTGGATCCACGAAACTGTGCGGCAATGCGCCATGGAAGTTGGCTTTAACCTTACGCATATGATGTTCAGCTTCACTCAATTGGCTGACTGCTTTTTCGCTTTCTGCCAACCATTTTTGGTAAAGCTCAACGTCTAAACCTTGTTGGGTAACCAAGCTCACCAGCACGCCACGGTTGGCAATGTCACGGATCACTAGGTTGTTGGCAGCATCGACATCAAAACGCAGACGACACATATTGGTGTTTTGGTTCACGTAGCCATACACATCGCCATGACCTTCTTTGATCACTCGGTCAAGTTCGTCTTTTGGCACATATACCCAGCGGCTGTCGCCTTTCTCTGATTCAGAAACCGACATGTTGCTTTGCAGAATAACCAGCTTAACCAGATTCACCGCCGCGCCTACTTTGTAAGTTTTTGCTTTGGATGTATCGAAGCTCATGGTTTCTTTGCGAAGCAGACCGGTTGCCGCTTCTGCGTTTAGCGTCATGCGATATTTGTCTTCAAGCTCATGCTGAACATCAACCAAAGATTCACGACAGTATTCGATCTCTTGCTCTGCTTCTTGCTGGTCGAAGGCATGTTTAAGTGCAAACTCTTGAATCACACCGCGAACGACATCGCGTGACTCAGGGCTGTTCCATAAACAATCTTGAAGTAGCAGAAGATCAAGTGGGTTGATCTCGTCACGCCCATTGAAGAACGCACTTGCTTTAAGCAGTTTGACCGCTTTCTTCCAACGGCGGTCAGACACGTACATGTCTGTTAATGATGCGTCGCCAAACTCAGACTCGACTTTGGTTTCCAACATCGTTTTTAGTTGGAAAAGCTTTTCGAATGCGTTGTCGGTCAGAGTGAGTTTGTCGAGCTGTTGCTGCCAACGGTGGTATTCTTCGTCTGTGATCGCTAAGCCCTCTGGAACTTGCGCTTCTTGAGACGTACCCACTGTCAGCATAGATTTGAAGTTTTGTTTGTCCTGAATGCGGTTTACAAACACGCGTACCAACATACGGTCGTAAAGTGCGTCTAACCCGCTATCTTCATCTGGCAGTTCATTTGATGCAGAAACCAAAAGGCGCATCGGTACACGTTCGATATCGCTACCGTTTTTAAATGTCTTTTCGTTCACAACGGTCAATAGCGTGTTCAGAATCGCAGGACCCGCCTTCCAAATCTCATCAAGGAAAACCACTTGCGCCGTTGGTAAGTACCCTTGAGTAAGACGGACATAACGACCGTTGTCTTTTAGCTCTTGAATGCTCAATGGACCAAACACTTCTTCAGGTGTTGAGAAGCGCGTCATGAGGTATTCAAAATAACTGCTATTATCAAAAGCTTGGATAAGTCGTTTTGCGATTAAGCTTTTTGCGATCCCTGGAGGACCAAGAAGGAAGACGCTTTCGCCGGCAAGAGCGGCAAGAAGACAAAGCTTGATGGTGTGTTCGCGTTCGTAAACGCCATCAGTTAACGCTTTCGCTAGCTTGTTGATACGCTCTGAAAGAAGCGCCTTTTCTGCATTAGATGCGAAAGATGGTTGAATCATAGAAGCTCCGGCTGTTGAACTGAGGCTGTATATATAATTTTATACATTTGTTATCACTTTGTTACAAGTGTATTTTTTAGTGAACCTCGTTTATACCAGATGCTCTTCGCGCGCGTGCGCGAGCAACCATAGTTTTCATTTATGAGACATAACTCACTGAATGTGCTGGTTTCGCAAGAGTATGAAACCATTTTCTTCTTTTGTTTCCGGTGGTTTGTGGTTAATGTGCAAAGCACGTCAATGCGCGGTTACAGCTAGGATCCACAACTGCATGAGCAATACAATTCATAAATGGAAGCAGATTTCTCTGGTCGAAGAGGAAGTTAAACTACCAACTGGTCGGATGATTACACATACCACTATCCAACACCCCGGTGCTGCCGTTATCTTACCTATTACTTCAGATGGCAACATCGTTCTTGTTAATCAATTCCGTCCCTCTCTTAACAAATGGCTGCTTGAATTGCCTGCTGGCACACGTGAAGGCGATGAAGATCCATTGCACTGTGCTCAAAGAGAGTTGGAAGAAGAAACAGGATACAGCGCCGAAAAGTTCACATCGCTTGGTCAAGTTACCCCTCTTGCTGGTTTCTGTGATGAAATCCAGTACTTGTTTGTTGCCGAACAACTGAACAAAACCAATCGATACGAGTGTGACGACGACGAAGTGATTGAAGTAGTGACATTGTCACGAGAAGAACTCGAACAACAAATTATTCAAGGCATTATTACGGATGCCAAAACTATCGCTTGCCTAAGCAAAGCTCGTCTTTGCGGTTATATTTAGGTCTTTTCGACCGAGGAGAGAATTATGGACTTTCGATCAGATACCGTTACGCAACCTACACAAGCAATGCGTGAAGCAATGTTTACCGCTCCTGTCGGCGATGATGTGTACGGTGATGACCCAACCGTTAACGAGTTAGAGCAATTTGCTGCTGAGCTTGCGGGCTTTGAAGCGGCAATGTTCACGACCTCTGGTACACAAGCAAACTTACTTGGCTTAATGGCGCATTGTGAGCGCGGTGATGAATACCTATGTGGTCAGCAAGCGCATAACTACAAGTACGAAGCTGGCGGCGCGGCGGTACTGGGGTCTATTCAACCTCAACCGATTGAAAACAACCCAGACGGTACTTTGCCATTCGATAAGCTAGAAGCTGCTATCAAGCCAGATGACGCGCACTTTGCACGTACTCGCCTACTTAGTTTAGAGAACACCATCAACGGTAAAGTGATTCCTCTTTCTTACCTTGCAGAGGCTCGTGAGTTCGTAAACAAACATAACTTGCAGATGCACCTAGATGGCGCTCGCGTATTTAACGCAGCTGTCGCGCTTGATGTTCCAGTGAAAGAGATTGGTCAGTACTTTGATTCAATGACTATCTGTCTGTCGAAAGGATTGGCTGCCCCTGTTGGTTCGCTACTGCTTGGTAGCAAAGAGTACATCGCAAAAGCACGCCGCCTAAGAAAAATGGTCGGCGGTGGTATGCGCCAAGCGGGTATTCTTGCCGCAGCCGGTAAACTAGCCCTTACCGAGCAAGTAGAACAGCTAAAACAAGACCACATCAACGCAAAAACCTTGGCGGAAGGTTTAGCGGAATTGCCTGGTTTCTCTGTTAATCCAGAATTTGTTCAAACCAACATCGTTTTTGCTAAGCTTGATCCACAAGTGGATATCGCTGGTATTGCAGAAAAGATGAAGGAGCAAGGCATAACAATTACGCCAGGAAACCCAATCCGCTTCGTGACGCACAAAGATATTTCGGCACAAGACATCGATACCTTCCTATCTAGCCTTAAATCTCTGCTTTAACTTGATTTTGATCATTGAGCTTCCCCTAAGGGGAAGCTTTATTCTATGCGCTTTCAAGAACTACAATGAGTGCATTTCATGCTTAGATACGTGCTTCTAACGTCTCTTCTTATCTCTTCCTCTGTTGTGGCGAAACCTTTCGGTGACGTTGATAAAGGCAAACTTAAATCGCCTAGCTGTGTTTACTGTCATGGTTCGAACGGCATGACAACAAACGACGCCTACCCTAACCTAGCTGGTCAGAATGCTCAGTACCTGTATGATTCTATGAAAGCCTATCAAGATGGGCTTCGCTTAGGTCCTTTGGCTGAGATGATGGCAGCCCAATTACGCATGCTGAATGATGAAGATTTGCGCGATGTTGCCGCGTTTTATTCAGAACAAACACCTCATGCAGAAAAGTGAATAATTATGGGACTTGTGAATCACCACAAGTCCTAACTCCGTTTTCATTCGCACAACATCTAACCAAAACAATTAACCATTAAATCATTGATAAGCAACTCAACCCTCTTCAGATCAAATTATTGATGAATTTATAGTTCATCAACTCAGTTAATATTGACTTTTTATTCTATTTTATCGATATTTCATGCTTTCTATAATTCGACGTGAAATAGGTTATGTCTCACACACACGCTCAGCCATCGGAATCGGCGGCAACCCCTAAATCATGGCAGATGCCTGATACCCTCATTTTGATCTTCATTGTTGGTATTCTTGCTGCGATTCTTACCTACTTAATCCCTGCTGGTCATTTCGATAGCCAACAGGTGACCTACATGGTCGACGGTGCAGAAAAAACTCGCACAGTTATCGATCCATCTTCTTTCTCTTATGCAACCGACGAAAACGGTGAATTGGTTTACAACAAGGTTGGACTGTTCGCTTCAGGCGGTGGCATTGGTCTAATGAACTTCCCATTCGAAGGTCTGGTTTCAGGCTCTAAATGGGGCAGCGCGATTGGCGTTATCATGTTCATGCTGGTTATCGGTGGTGCATTTGGTGTGGTAATGCGCACAGGCACAATCGACAACGGTATCTTACGCCTTATCGACAAGACCAAAGGTAACGAAGCGCTATTCATTCCAGTTCTGTTTTTGCTGTTCTCTTTGGGCGGCGCAGTATTTGGTATGGGTGAAGAAGCCGTTGCATTTGCGATTATTATCGCACCACTAATGGTTCGTCTTGGCTACGATGGCATCACTACAGTAATGGTGACCTACGTTGCGACTCAGATTGGTTTTGCAACGTCTTGGATGAACCCATTCTCGGTAGCGATCGCGCAAGGTATTGCTGGTATTCCGGTTCTATCTGGTATGACTGTGCGTATGGGTCTGTGGGCTGGCTTTACACTTATCGGTATTGCTTTCACTATGATTTACGCAGCGCGTATCAAAGCAAACCCTGAGCTTTCTTACAGCCGTCGTACTGACAAATACTTCCGTCAGCAAGAGCTAGGTGACCACGATTCTCGTTGGAACCTAGGTGACACCCTAGTTATCCTTACGGTTATCGCAACTACCGTATGGGTTGTTTGGGGCGTAGTGGCTAACGCATGGTACATTCCAGAAATCGCGTCTCAATTCTTCACAATGGGCTTTGTCGTTGCGATCATCGGTACGATCTTCCGTCTGAACGGCATGACGCTAAACTGTGCGGCTGACGCATTTAAAGAGGGTGCAGCAATCATGCTTGCCCCTGCTCTATTGGTTGGTTGTGCTAAAGGTGTATTGCTTATCCTAGGTGGCGGTACTACTGATGAAGCAAGTGTACTGAACTCGATCCTGAACAGCGCTGGTGGCGTAATCAGCGGTCTTCCTGACGTTGCAGCGGCTTGGTTGATGTATGTTTTCCAATCTATTTTCAACTTCTTCGTGACTTCAGGTTCTGGTCAAGCAGCGCTGACAATGCCTCTCTTGTCTCCTCTTGCAGACATCGCTGGCGTTACACGTCAGGTAGCCGTTCTAGCATTCCAACTTGGTGACGGTTTCACTAACGTTATCGTTCCAACTTCGGCATCTCTAATGGCAACACTGGGTGTATGTCGTATCGACTGGGGTGACTGGGCGAAATTCTGCTGGCGCTTTATGCTATTACTCTTTACCCTATCGAGCATTGTCGTCGTCGCAGCTCACGTGATGGGTTTTGCGTAAACTGATTACCAATATCGCCAAGCAACTTAAACGCGAAAGCGGAGTTTGGGTATAAAGAATAAGGCGAGACAAGGTTCTCGCCTTTTTTAATTCAAGCCGTATGGCAAACAAGCATCAAAGTAAGATGTTTTGGAGTGACAACTTTAATGGCAACACAATTTCTGGATGACGTAATTCAAGGTCATCAAGTCATTCAATCTCTTGACGTAACAGACTTGCCTGCAGGCGAGCATAAGTTTTGGTTCCGTATTGCAACCAACGCCCTCTCTCAATGGCAACACTTGCCTGTGTTGGTTTTCAAAGGCGAAAAACCGGGTAAGAAAATCATGATCACAGCAGGTGTTCATGGTGACGAATACAACGGTGTTTTAGCGGCGCAAAAGACCGCTCGTGAACTGATTGGTAAAGACATCGCAGGTACTGTAACTGTCGTTCCGACCATCAACCTGACGGGTATGCTGAACCACAGCCGCGACTTCTTCTCTGCGGATCCAGATGCATCTCCTGCAAACTTAAACCGTTTCTTCCCTGGTGATGCAAACGGCAACGAAGCAAACCGCTTCCTGTTTGCTTTATGGAATAACCTTCTTAAGCCGAACGCAGAGCTGGCGATTGATTTGCACACTCAAACCAGTGGTGCTGCTTACCCACTGTACGTGTTTGCCGATTTCCGTATCGAGCAATCTCTGGAAATGGCTCGCCTTATTAACCCAGACGTAATTCTTAACGATCCGGGTGACGCAGGTGTACTTGAAACCGTCTGGAACAACAGCGGTATTCCAAGCATCACCATCGAGGTGGGCATGGGTCGTTACACAGAACAAGAGCTGATCGACCGTACCGTGACTGGCATCTTCAATATCCTTGCTCGCCATGACGTTGTGACTGGTGAAGTTGCAAATATCACGCCTTGCCTAGAAGGCAAAGACATCATCAGCATTCGCGCTGAATTAGGTGGTTTTGTACTACCACAAGTCAACATGATGGATAAGGTAGAACAAGGTCAATTGGTTGCAATTCAATACGACAGCTTTGGTGATGAGATTCAGCGTTACACAGCGCCGACTGAAGGTACAGTGCTGAGCCACAACATTGAATCGATCCGAGCGCCAGGTTCTTTGGTTGTTCGACTGATTAAGTAATACCTTTGAATTTAACAGTTCACAAATTCAAACTGTTAGACTCAAACCAATAACATAAAGCCCTGCATAACTTGCAGGGCTTTTCTTTGTTGCTCTCTTCGACATGCTTCAGCTAAACTTTGCGTGACAATGTCACTAATAAAACCAAAGCTGCACACGACATAAGAACAAATCCAAGGTTTTGAATCATTCCAGCTAAGCCTAGACCTGAACCAATCATCAAGTAGTACATTAATCCTAGCAATGCCCCTGCACTGCCCGCTTGTTGCTTGTAATCAACTAATGCGGTACTCAGTACATTTGGAATGGCGATACCAAATGCCATCACAATGAATAACATTGGCGCCAAGAACCAAATCGAGTCTTGAAGCAGAAACACACCAAAGCCACCAATAATCAACAGTGTTGATGCAATCCAAAGTAGATGCGTTTGTGAGCGACCTTTTGCTAGCAATGACTTGTTCATCAAACTGCCGATTAAGGTACCAACGCCCAATATCACACCGCTGTATCCGAACTGCTCAGAACTTAGTCCGAGCTGCTCAAAAGTGAATGCGCCCAATTGGTAGTATGCGAATAAAGCAATGTTGTAGAGCGCAACCAACAACGCAGATTGCCAGATTTGAGCATCTTTCAACATTCGTCCAAGTAATGAACCTATGTTTAGCGGCTGCTTTTGAGTTTGTGTTTCAGGTAGATTAACCGCGTTGTAGCACAGCAACACAAGCGCCAAAATAAACAACGTAAAAAACACAACCTGATAGCCACCGAGTGCTGTTAACTGACCACCGAGTAACATGCCAATCACTGGGCTAATGGAAATACCCATGCCCATAACGCTAAATACTTTGCTTAGCTCATCACCTGAAAAGCTGTCTCTTAGCATGGTTTGTGTCACGACCGACCCAACCGCAATACCAAAAGCACTGAACGCGCGAGCCATCATCATCACATCAAAGCTTTCTGTTTGCATAGCGACCAAAGCAGATACGCCGTAAACAAGCAACCCTGCCAGCATGGTCGGGCGTCTGCCCCACTTATCTGCCAAGATTCCCCAAACCACCACGCCAATAGCAAATGCAGAAAAATAGATAGATAGGGTTTGCGCCGCTTGCGAATACGTTACAGCAAATGACTGAGCAATGTTGCCAAGTGCTGGGCTGTAAATGGTCTCCACAATTTGCGGAAACATCAGCATCACCACCATCAATCCAATAGAAGGTTTCGTTTTCATTTTTACCTCTCTGTCCCACTCCTACAGATGTTTAAGTGGGTAACGAACTTAACTTGGCGTGCAGTATAGAAGGCGTTATGCTTTACCCATTAACAACATTAAAACCAAAAACATCAAGATTCGGACAAATGGCAATTATTGAAGACAATACTCGATTTGATGCGGACGCAATTGCCGCGAGTGTAGTTGGTATCGCAGCGGATGTCGGCAAACATGATTCCGGTATGCACGAACACAAGAAAGGACAATTGCTTTATGCGCCACAAGGCTGCATGACGTTCGCACTCGATAACTCTATTTGCACCTTACCACCAACCAAAGCGGTGTGGATTCCGCCGCATACTTCTCACAGAGCTGTCATGACCAACGTTGTAGCTTACCGTTCACTCTATTTCGATTGCAGCAAATACAGCTGCCCGAAAAATATCGTGATGATTGAGGTGAATGATCTTTTAAAAGCACTTATCGACAAAATGGCATTGTGGGAATGGGATATTGAAGAAACGAAAACCCAAGCGACGAGCACTTTGTTTTGGGAAGAGTTTTACCAAGCGAAGCAGTTTGAATTCTCTTTACCCTTGCCTTCTGATCGACGTTTAACAGGGTTTCGTAAGGCAATGACCAAGAGTGATTTTATAGCACCAGAGTTAAACCAACTGTCACAAACCGTTGGCGCGAGCAGCAAAACCATCACGCGCCTATTTAAGGTTGAGACTGGCATGTCTTATCAAGATTGGCGTCAACAATGGCGGCTACTCAAGGCTATTGAGCTCTTATGTGAAGAAAGACAAGTCAGTGATGTTGCCCATTGTTTGGAGTTCTCATCAGATAGCGCATTTATTGCGTTCTTTAAGAAACAAACCGGACAGACACCACTGAATTTTATGAAGCACAGATCGTTGTTATAAGTCGATCATTTCGCGTGTTATTTGGTTTGGTCTACGAGAATTAGCTCGTCCAACGCAAAGCCTTTCTCTTTTGCTACTTGTTTGAAGCGCTCGACCGTTGCTTTATCGACAGTCGGTGTGCGTGACAGTAGCCATAGGTAGTCGTGATTGAAACCAGAGATAAACGCGTAGTCGTAGTTCTCACCTAGCTCAAATACGATGTAAGACGAATAAAACGGACCGAAGAAAGACACTTTTAAATGCCCTGTGTTTACACCATCAACGAAATACGCTTTGCCGTCAGCTTGCGTCCATTCTTTATCTTCTTCTGAATAGCCTCGATTGATAACCGTTACGCCACCATCCTCACGGAGCTCGTATTCAGCCGTCACATTCGATAAACCGCGCTCAAAAGAGTGATCAAGACGGGCAATTTCATACCACTTGCCTAGATATGGTTGAAGTTCAAAGTTGTTGACCGGCTCCACGCCGTTCGGTTTAGACGTACAGCCAAACAACGTTGCAAGAGACAAAAGTAAAAGTGTTTTAAGAGATTTCATACAGCAACCTGAAATTAAGTTAGTGACTGATTTTACTATAGAAGATAAAAATTCGATCAGAAATTAATGTATCGAAATTCTCCACAGGACAGTCCTACGTCTTGGAAACCTTGTAGTGCTTCAAACACATTAAAGTGGCTCACGACAACAACCTTTCGATATTGGCGGTAACGATCCAGCACCAACTCAGCCCGTGCTTTTAGCTCATCAACATGTTCGTAGCGATTATCGGTCATTGGAATACCCGCTTTTAACAGCTCTCGGTATTCGAGCCAGCGTCGGTCTCTTTCATTCAATGTAATGTAGCCGCCTTCTTTGTCAGCACGCCACTCTCTCAAG
The DNA here is from genome assembly GCF_000817815.1 of Vibrio owensii CAIM 1854 = LMG 25443. Taxonomy (GTDB): domain Bacteria; phylum Pseudomonadota; class Gammaproteobacteria; order Enterobacterales; family Vibrionaceae; genus Vibrio; species Vibrio owensii. The sequence goes on along the minus strand of NZ_JPRD01000028.1, from coordinate 236,051 downwards.
TCATGCTCAACAAACAGAGGCAAACCGCGATGACGATTGAGAATTTCCGCAGTTTGAAGGGCTCTTGTATAAGGAGAGCTGATGATGACTTCAGCATCATTGAAGACTGGATGATTGAGTTTTTCTTGCAGCACGGGCAAGTGCTCTCGGCAAAGCGGCGCATAATCCTTCTCAAGTTGGGTCATCTGCCGCTCATCTGCTAACGTAAAATCCGGCACACCATGCCTTACAAATACAATGTCCATATTGTGGTGCTCGTCCTTGTTAAATTGCTATTGAGAAATTGGAGTCAGTTTTAGATAGGAGTGCACTTCTCCATTTTTGTATTCAATCGCAGAGTGGATGGAAGGTTCACGGTTTCCCACAACAGAAAGTTCATAAGTGTTTTCACCTTTGTAGATAGTGATATGAAGTACGCCAGCCTCTAGCTCCCAATGCCCTTTGGTGTGAAGGCGTCCAAACAAGGTGTATTCATCAAGTGAACCATCTGCATGTAAGTGCACCTCTGTGATGTAGCCACCCGTGCAGCTCTTGACCCAGCAACGATCACTGATTTCTTCGAGGCGTATTTCTCTTTTGCTTGCCTTCCATTTTGAGAAACGTTCAGACTCCGCAAAAGACGCTTCGATATCGGAATGTTCTTTTATGGGCGCGCCTTCAAGCTCGCGTAAGCAAAGCTGAATCCAACTAGTTATTTGCATGGAATGTCCTTAAGGTTTCAATTGCCCTTTTTACGCCTAAACGTGGGCTGCTTAATACTGGAATGTCGACATCAACTAATGATGCGGCACCTGACATAGAAGCTTGTGCCAATACGATTACGTCATAATCACGAGCCTTTTGCTCTATTACCGCTTTGATCTTGTCGTAATAACCTTGGTTATCTTGGTCGAGAAAGCGTTCCCAAGCACCTTCAACCACAAACGTATCTAACTGACGGATACAATTGCCCTCACTTGTCTCAAGTAACGCCAAGCTGGGTTCAATGGTTGTCGATAACGCCGCGAGTAACAACACTCGCTCATGAGTGACAGCTTGGTCACCCATCGCTCGGTCGATACGCTGAACATTGATTCCTTGCTCTGTAATCGACTCAGCAAAGCGACCAATTGAGGAGCAAGTACAAACCACCAAGTTTGCTTGTTCAGAAAGCTCTCGTACTTTGCCTTGTACGGATTGCTCCACCTTAGATTCGTCCTCTCCAGCAACCAAACGCTCCAACAAGTCAGCATCGGCAAAGTGTGCGACTTTTAAATCAGGAGCGAGCTCTGTCATCAGTTTGGAGAAAGGTGGAATGTGTACGGGTGAAGTATGAAGAAAATAAAGGTCGTATGGCTTCATGCTAAGTTGTCGATTTTTAGTTCAATTTCGACAACTTAGCACAAGGCGATGGGAATTAATGCGATCAGAGTTACTGTTGTGCTTCCCAAAGACCAAGAAAGTACTTGCCGTAAACCACTTCAGTTTGCATATGCATAATCAGTAAAAATGCAATCAAAGCTAATATAAAGCGATTGAAATAACGGCTGACTTTGGTACGGACTTTGATATCAAATACTCCGATATGAATACCAACATAGGCAAAGGGGTAAACCAACAAAACAGCGAGTAACCAACCTAAGTAGCCGGATATCGCCATTTCCTCGTAACCGATCATAATACCTCCACAATGAATACGACAGGAACGTGGTTAGTATTCATCATCTAGCGGAGGCGGAATGTCAGGATTTACACAGCTGCGAGCCGTTGCCAAAAAGTCACTTAAATAAGTTACTTATCTATTTATAAAATCTTGAGAACCAAGAAAATCTTGTGCCATTTTTGGCGAAGTGATGTGGATGAACTCGATAGGCGAACCTTTTAAGTCCTCTTTCAGTTTTAGATAACGCTTTCGATTCTTTTGGTAGTTCTTAACCGACCACCAAATAATCGAATCCTTACTCAAAAACGCTTTTCTAAAACTCTCTCTATTGCCAGTTCCTTCCCAAAACTCTTCTTGAGTCCATGCCCTTTTGATAGCACGAGTGACGGAGCGATAGGTGGTGATAGATCGTGAATAGTCGAGCCAGATGATGGTATCGACCCTTTGCCATTTGTACGGTTGTGTTCTGCTGTAGTTCCCGTCGAGTACCCAAGCCTCTTGTTGAGTTACGTCCACGACTTTATCGAAGAACGTCTCATCATCGAGTTCTTTCCAATCGGGAAGCCAGAACAACCTGTCCATTTCTATGTACGTGACACCTAATTTCATTGCGAGCTGCTTTGAAAACGTCGATTTACCGCTTCCGCTGCTGCCTACTACATTGATCCTTTTCATTAAATCCTCCTAGGTGACCGTACCAAATTGACAAAGAGCGACGCATTCCAACTATAGGTAAGTGTGGAAAATGCGGAGGCGGGATACTAATGATTACGTTTTAAAGTTCTAGTGTAGGTTCAATAAGATGTGAAGTTACGCGCATAAAAAAGCCTCCAGTGAAGGAGGTCTATACCCAAGTGACTTCAAGGTGCTGATTCAGAGCGTTGTCATTGATTCCCTGTTTACCTAAAGTAAGCAAGGAAAACAACGAAGCGGAATAGCAAGCTCTTTCCAAGTTGTTTGACGCAGTAATCGGGGCAATGATACGCTCCCTGAGGGCGAGTTGACTTGGCTTGTATACTTTGTTGTCGATTCTTGATTTAGACCCACTAAACCTTTAAATCGCCGCCGCGTCTACAAACCAAGTCAATCTCGCTGAACCTAGCACCTCGAGGTTACTTGGGTATACCTAAATTCATGAGCTAATTACAACTTATCCCATGCGTCTGACCAGTAAACGGTTTCACCAGGTGCATAAGAAGGGTTTGAACACCAGCCCGTGTATGGCCACGGTTTACACTGATACAAGTTGCCATCCGAACCTGTGACAATGTCACCTGCTTCATAGGTTTTTCCAGATTCATAGGGAGGGTAACTGCTGCCATCAGAAACAATCACAGAGCGTTGAGCTGTCGTAGTCTGATTTGCACTATCCGTTACTCGGTAAACCAAGTCGTAGACACCTAGCACGTTAACATCTACGCTGCCCTCAACACGAACTTGATCAGTCAAATCACCGTCTTCTGCATCCGTCGCTTTTACGCCTGCCATTGGGTCAAATGCGTCACCAAGCTGTATGGTCGTATCCGTTACACCTTCAAACTCAGGCACAAGGCTGTAAACAACAACTGTTCTGCTTTGCTTAGTTTCATTGTTGTCGCTGTCTTTTACACTGTAAACCAAAACATATGTGCCAACGGTGTTCACATCAACTGAACCTTCAACAGTAATGCTGTTAGTTAGGTCTCCATCTTCTTTGTCAGACGCGGTAACACCTGCATACGGATCAAATGAACTACCGTGATGCACGCGAACATCACTGATGCCACTGAACATCGGTTCGCCTTCACTCGGCGGTGGTGGAGTCTGGCCATGGATAAACGGACCGTAATCCTTCACGAACTTTTCACCGTACGCCTGACCATTCTTGTCTGTGCCCATATCCCAGTTCACCGACCATGTCATTACGCCACGAAGTGCCTGCCCTTGCGCTTTAAGTTGGTCAAACGCATCGTAAAGATCTTGAGGGTCTTGTACAAAGCCCGTTGCCGCTGCATCAATGTTAGATGGAATACCAAACACCAATTTGTCATGCGGAATTTTGTGGAAACCACGTGTACCGTTCGATAGAGAGTCCGAAATGTAGTAAATGAACTCTTGTTTTAGCGCATCATTGTTTTGTGCAATCCAACCCACACCTTCAACCCAAATACCATCACCACCTTGGTTGTAAAACTGAGGGTTGATCCAATCGTAGTACCCTTCTAATCCAGTAATATAAGGAACGTATTTGCCACCTTCTGTTAAGTATGGAAACTCAGGCGCCATCGTAATTAGGAAGTTTTTACCCTGCTGTTGGTAGTGTTCTTTTACAAGGCGAAGTGCAGCTGGGATTACAGTTTGATTGTCTGACGCGGTTACCGCAGATTGCTCTAAGTCGATATCCAGACCATCAAAGCCGAATTTATCGGTCAGACGAATGATCTCTTGTGCGAATGCTTGCTCATCGCCAGTTTTCAGCTCAACGTGTGCATCTGCACCACCAAGCGCAATAAGAACGGCGCGTCCTTGTTGGTTTAGAGCGCCAATTTGATCAATAAATTGTTGTTCTGAAAGGCCAATATTTGGATCGAGCTTAAAGGTTGGAATACGGCCTTCACTGGTATTGAACACCTTCATAAAGGAGACGTTAACCACATTGTACATAGGATCAACTTCATCCAATGTCACACACGGTGCATTACCGCCCTTGTAACCAGCCCCATCGCACCAGTTATGCCAATAACCGACTACGACACCACCATCCGGATTCACCATCTCATTAGCGGATGCCACGTTTGAAAGACCACTCAAACCCAATGCTACTGCTAGATATAGCGCTTTTTGCTTCATCGTGTTACCTCTCATCCATTTTACTTCATCACAACAATCATTCAGCACTTTCTATTGGTGCCTAATGAATTTTGATTGGATTATATGGCCGTATTGAGAAAACAGATACACGTGCAAAGTTATGTTTTCCATGTCTATTTTATAATTGTGATCTTAATTCACGACGCGAAATGAATAGGAAATTAGCGTTCGCTCTCAAGCGTGACTTACTATCAAAATCAGGCAAAAAGTTAACCAAAATCTATTTTTTGGAGGTCACTCGCAACGATTTAATCAGGATTTAACCCTGTTCATATAAAAAGTTTGCACAACGTAGACATTGGGCTGGAATGCCAACTTATATAATGCGGGCTTACATAAATAGAGGTTATTTTTATGAAATTAAAAACAGTGTCAGCTTGCGCAATCTTGGTTTTGCTTGTCGGATGTCAGCAAAAAAAAACTCAAGATGAAGCGACACAGCCAACAACCTCGGCAGATGTATGTAGTACACAAGGAAATATGCCAGGTGGGTGGAACGAATTCGATGCTACCCCAGACGCTCAAAAGGCAATGGCCTTTGTCCTAAACAAAATGGAAACTCTCTCTTCATTTAAACAGATCTTGTCCGTTCATGCACAAATTGTGAGTGGTGTGAACTACGCGATAGAGTTTGAATTGAATGACGGCTCAGTTTGGAACACGGTTGTTTACCGCAACCTTGATGGTGAGTATGCGATTACGCAGTCACCGAAAGAAGGTCGCTTCTGCGAACAATAAATGCTTCGAGACTTAGAACCAAAAAGCCCCGCTATTTTACACCGTAATCTAGCGGGGCTTTTTGTTTATCAATGTTTACCGGTACCGTTACTACTGTTACCGATTAAGAATCAAATACCATCTGAGACTTCACAGAAACCGTGGAACCAAGTCGCGACGGTTCAACATCAATGCGTTGCGCCATTTGCTCTTTCAGTTCAGATACATGGGAAATCACGCCAATCATGCGACCCGTTTGTTGTAAGTCGACCAAGGTTTGAATCGCAAGATCTAAAGACTCCGGATCTAAGCTACCAAAACCTTCATCAATAAACAGTGTATCTAAACGAATACCACCACTGTAAGACTGCACAACATCAGATAGACCGAGCGCTAATGCCAACGCTGCCATGAAAGATTCGCCACCTGATAATGTCGCGACATCGCGCGTTTTACCTGTGTAGCTATCCTCTACTACCAAATCCAAGCCTCGCCCTGCTGCACCTTTAAAGCCTTCGGTTTTACGAGCCAAGATATAGCGGCCTTTACTCATCAGACTTAAACGCTGTGAGGCTTGAATCAGTACATCGTCTAATAACACACCAAGGACAAATCGGTGCAGACTAATACGGCTACCCGTTTTACCGCTTGCAACGTCATACAAGGTGCCAAACACTTTATATTCGTCTTCTAACTTAGTGTTCTTATCATGCAACGTAGCGATGTCATTGCGGACTTTCTCTAGACGTTCAAACAAAGAGCGCGTGCTATCAAGCTGATTACGTGCTTCAACGTAACTTTGCTGAGTGCTGTTTAACTTAACGTTAAGCCCTTCTAAATCCGGCAACGCCAAGTCTTTCAATGTTGAACTTAAATCTGCCAATGTTTGTTCTAGCTTGATTTGAGTCTGTTTGAACGCATCAATTTCTTGCTGCCAAACCTGCATCTCGGCTTCATCCACTTTACATGCTAGGAATTGCGCTTCGTCCTCGAATGCACTAGCCTGCAACGCTTGCGCCCAATCAGTTTTGGCTGTGTTCAAACGCTCTAGTGCCTCATTCAACCACTGTTGATTAGTTGTCAGTTGGCTTTCAATATTGGTCTTCGCTAGTACAGCTTGTTGCAAATGATTTTGTGCAGTATCTAATGAAGTATTCAAATCCATAATCTGCTTTTGAATCGCAACAATGTCTTGTTCAAGAACTTCAAGAGATGAGTACTTAGCATCTAACGAAGCAGACAGTTTAGCCAGTTGCTCTTGGTTCACTTTTATCGTCGATTCATTCGCTGCCATCTGGTTTTGGAGATCATTGATCTTACCTTCCCCAGTAACACAACGCTGGTTTAACTCATTGACGCTTTGTTCCAACTGAACCAAGTTAATCGATGACAATTGCTGTAGACGTTCATTGAGCTGCTGCATGGACGCTTGTAAAGCGCTTAAATCCATTGACGCGTTATGACCGAGTTCAACGGATAGTTGCTCAATCTGCTGCTTGTATTGTCCGACTGCGATATTGTGCTGCTCCAACTGATTGTTCAATTGGTTAAGTACAACTTGCCCTTCTCGCTCCGTGTTTCGAGCACGCTGAACTTGCTCTTTTGTTACCTCTTCACCAACAAATTGAGCGGGTTGAGGGTGCTCTACACTACCGCACACCGGACACATTTCACCGGTTTGTAAGCGCTGAGCCAATACAGCGGCTTGAGCATTGTGCCAGCTCAATTCAAGTGTATCTGCTGAGCGTTGAAGTTCTACGTATCGCGCTTTTGCTTGGTCAACCGAAGCTTGTTTGCTAGGCGTCAACGCATCCAATTTCGCTAGCTCTTGGTTTAAGCCAGTGAGCTTCTGTAGATCTTGCATCAAACGTTGTTGCTGTTTTATCTCAGCCTCTACACTGCCAATACTTGCAACATCAACTCGAGCTTGATCCAGTGATTTCTGACCCTGTTGCGCCTCTAGCGTTAACTTCTCTTTCAGAGCGATATATTTATTAAGCGTTACCTCAAACTCCGACTTTTGCGTCAAACCTGCGTTAATGGCTTTCTCTAGCTCTGACTTTTCAACCAACTTTCCTTTCATGCCTTCAAGTTGGTATTGCTGCTCTGTCAGTTTTGGCAATTGTGCAGCTTGTTCTTTCGCGGTTTGCAATGCGCCTTCTGTGGATTTTACCGCGTCATTTGCCACAGTAAGATCTTGAGAAAGCTTAGCCACCTTTTGCTCAAGTTCTTGCGTTTGCTTTGAGGCATTTTGTAACGTGACATAAGGCAACTCAACCTTGCTTGCCTTCTTCGCATTGTCTAACTGCAATTGACGTGATGAGGCAGCATCGCTCTTTTCCAAATGTTGCTTCAAAGCAATTTCGGCGTGCTCGCGCTTTTTGAACTCATTACTCAGCGCCTCTGCTTTTTGCAGTTCCGTTTTTACCGCATTTAATTGAGCCAGTGATTCTTGCTCTTGCTTTTGTACAGATTCAAATTGAGAAGATAACGCTTCACGCTGCTCTGTTAACTCCACTTCGGAAGAAACACCAGCTACCTGCAGTGCGCCTCGAATTTGGTTATCAAACTCGTCTTTGGCTTTGCTAATGGCACTCGCTTTGTCTTTCAGCGCATATTCAATCTTCTTGTAGATATCCGTTTGGAATAACTGACCAAAGATCTCTTCCCGCTCTTTGGACGTCGCAAGTAACAACTCTCGAAACTTACCTTGTGGTAGCACCATCACTTGGCGGAACTGAGTTTCGTTCAAGCCAATAATATTGGTCACTTCTGTCTTTACTTGCGTTGTTTTGCTGGTGATGAGCTTTTCTTCGTCCGTAATCTCATACAAAGCTGCGGTATGCTTACGCACCGTCATGCCCTCACCACGCGCTTTTGGTGCTTCTTGTTCTGGTGAGCGAATCACTCGATAAGACTTGCCGTGCAAAGAGAACTCTAGCGTCACTTCGGTCAATAACGTTGGCGCTGCCATATCGCAACGCATTTGAATACCTTGGCGCTCGTTACCCGTTGTTTCACCATAAAGCGCAAAACAAATCGCATCGAGAATCGAGGTTTTACCCGAACCAGTAGGACCGTTGATAAGAAACAGAGGGTTAGTTCCCAGCTTGTCGAATTCAATCGTTTCTGTTTGAGCAAACGGACCAAAAGCCTGCATTGTCAGTTTAATGGGTTTCATGTTTGGTCCTTACTGAGCTTGCTGAGAAAGTTGTTTGATGATGTCACTGATCGCTTGATCTTGTTCTTGCGATAATTGGCTGTCTTGCGCTTCCGTGAAGAAGTCTCGGAACATGTCTATCTCACTTCTCGCCAACTTCGCTTGCGCCATCTCCTGCTCGACACCAATTAACATGCCCGGTTTTTCTAGGTGCAAAACATTCGGGTAAACAGTACGTAGCTTTTCCATTGGGTTTAAGATTGCGTGCTTATCCATCAAACGTACCAACAAGTAGTCTTCGTTTTTCGGATCGGTTTTGCCCTGCTCTATCACTTGTTCAAGCTCACCTTCAACGATTCGCATCTCATGAGGTGCAGCAAGGTCAACATGCTCGGCCGAGACAAACCCGTTTTGGTCGATTTCCACCAGCGTGAAACCTTTCTTCTGGTTTTGTTCACCAAAGCTGTATTTCATCAGTGAACCAGAATAACGAATGTATTCTTCGCCTTTTTTCTGTGGTTGATGCAAATGCCCCAACGCTACATAGTCAAAGTTGAGGAAATGCTCGTGACTGACGCGGTCGGAACCGCCAATCGAAAGTGGACGCTCAGATTCAGACTCAATAGCACCATCGACAAAGCAGTGGCTGACTAAAACGTTGCGTTGCTCTGATTGGAACTGCTCAGCGATTTTCTCGGCAAGTAACTTGTGCGCTTGATCGTGGGTCGAAACGGGTTCTTGGTAGGCAAAACGGACTTGCTCAGGGTCGTTATAAGGCATGCCATAAAAAGCCACTTGCCCTGCGCTTTCGGTTTCGATTACAACAGGGTTAAGCATATCTTCGAAGTTGCTGATAATGTGAAGGCCCGCATTTTTCATCTGTTCTGAACCAAAACCCAAGCGCTCAGCACCATCATGGTTGCCAGAAATCAGAATCATCGGCGTATTTAGCTCACCACAGATTCGCTTCACTACTTTGTTAAGTAGTTCAATCGCGATAGTTGGTGGGACAGAACGGTCATAAATATCACCAGCAACTACAACCGCATCAACAGGGTTGTTTTCAATGTATTGGATTAACTGGTTAAGAACGGCTTGCTGATCGTCAAGCAAAGAGACGTTATGAAACTGTCGGCCAAGATGCCAATCTGAGGTATGGATAAACTTCATTCGAATTCACTTTCTGCCATCTACATGGCGTTATCTTATTATCCCCTAGGATATCGTGAGTTCGTAAGCTTTTCATGTGGTTTGTGTGGTAATACAACGTTTAAACAAAACCGTTACCTAAAAGCCTATTTTGTATAGCGCTTGATATATGTGACAGAAGAGTAACGGTTTATGTGAAGGATTAAGTTAGCAGCTGTAAATCACAACCTATTACGTTAAATAGGAAATGAAATTGACACCATACACTCTTCACATGTAAACCCTTGTTCAGGGCGGTTATGTGGCGTGCCTTCTACATGCCAATACCTTAACGAGGGATAGTGATTTTGTATTTCTAGTACAATGTTGTTTTCAAGTTTTTTTTCCATCAATATGACTTGCTCATATTTCCCCCAATGAGCAACACAATCTCGAACTGCGTTCCCACTTTTTTCAAGTGAAATTATCATCTTATCAATCTTGTCACACTTTATCTTCATGATGTCTACATCCCTAAATCAATTTCATCTATTAGTTTTATAACTTTAGAATAATCTCTTAACCAAAACTGCTCCCCACCACCATTACCTAGGTTGATATTTGCTGCAACCTTTCCAAAAGGTACTTTGTTTAGATTCTCTGTTACTACATAAACACCAACTTTCGGGCGATAACCAAACTCAGGGTGTGGCGCTACCTGTAGGCTTTCAAAAAGTAACCTTCGACTGCCCTTTGCCAAATCTAAAGTACTAAGGGTAGTGTAATATGAAGACTGCCCAGGCAATCCTCCAACGAGAAGATCACCTTCTTTTAAATTGCGACTTTCCCATTGGTCTGACTTATAGCCCCATTTTAACTGATCTGACTTAGCTAAAAAAACTTCAAAGTTTGATGCTCTCCTAGCTTGGTGACTTAATTCAATATTTTTGGTTATCTGCTTTTTAAGTTGGTTAGAATTTAACTTGCTTTGAGGACCTCCGTTTGTCCGCAACATAGTTGGTGAGACTGCAGAAACTGCGGCTATGCTTAAGTTCTTAACTTGCGAAATAGTTTCTGGACTTACTGTAGCCCCAACAGGTCTTATCGCATACTCACTGGGATATGCATAACCAAAACTGCTCGTTACTGCGATATAGTTATCAACAGTAAAATCTTCAAACAGGCCATTAATATCAAACGGTTTGGAAGAGTCATAAACGCTTGGACAAGGAGCATTCATCAATAAATATTGAGAATTTTTATGCTGAGATAACTTTTCATAACTCCCCGACCCCATTGCGTAATACACCGACTTCTCAGGCGCATTATCATTGCGCCCCGCAAGAACTGCAGGAGTGTCTTCTTTTGCACACAACCCCAAGGGGTCGACCCAAGACACTGGATTTGGCGCAAACTGATAGTGGTTGGTTCCACCAAGCAGCCCTATGGGATCGGGTTGGATAAATCGACCTATTTGAGGGTCGTAGTAACGTGCTAAGTTGTAGTGCAGACCAGTCTCAATATCGAAGTACTGCCCCTGTAAGCGAAGGTTGTTTTTAACCGTCTCGATTTCAACGTGAGCAAATCCAAATGTATCGTATGTTGCTTGCCAAACTACCTGCCCATTCGAGTCCACCAAACGTTCTGGGGTTCCGATTTGATTACATTGGAAAAAATAACACTCGCCGTTTTCAATAAGAGCAAGCGGAACAAAGCTGTTTGGTTGATATAGATACCACCGATAACCCGAACGAGAATACTCACCGACTAGATGACTTCCTTGCCAAATAAATTCGGTGGTCCCGTTTTCGCTGATTTTCTTCGTTCTTCGACCTAGCGCATCATATTCAAATTGACATAAATGCCCTTCGCTTTCGACAACAATCAGTTGCCCTTTAGCATCGTAAGTGCAGTACTGCTCTCGCCCATTGCCTTGACTACTGGTTCTGTTTCCTAGTGCATCGTAGTCGTACCTGATACCATAGTATTCAATAAGACGGTCATGTTTTCGCTGCGCACTGTCGTCATTAAAGTTGCCAAAACTGTCATAGACGTATGACTCTTCAGAGGTTTCTGTCTTTACTCTTTCTAAGTGGCCGAGCTCATCATATTGATAATGTTGAGCTCCCTTCTCACTGTCGATGATAAGCGAAAGAAAATGCTGTGCGTTGAAATGGTATTTACGCTCGAAACCAGTCCACGTTTGGCGCTTCAAGCGACCTATTCCATCGAACTCTCTTCGTTCTTTTCCCGCGCTATAAGTGATTATCGATAAACGTTGTAATTCATCGTATTCAAACTTAATTGACTCTTCTCTTTCAGAGCCGGTTGAATGAATAATTAACCCACATACCGTGCCAAATTGGTCATGCTCATATAGCACCTCTGTGCCGTCGTCATAACGTTGAGAGCGTAGTAAACCGTTATCTTGGTAATGATTGACGAAAGAAAAGCGTCCCTGCTCTTCACTTACCAATTTTGTACCTAGATACGTATAGGAAACGTTCGAAAAGCGGTTATGCGCGCGGATTAACTTGCCGCCTAAGGTGTGTTGGTAATGGTCCTCAGCACTACGATTTTTACCATGGGCTTTCACCCTAGCGATGCGACCAACTTCGTCATACTCAAAAGAGATGCGACCACTACAATGCAAGATTTCACTTAATCTTTCAGCGCGGTCATAGGTGTAGTTTGTTTGCAATTGATCGAAGCTAATTGTCTGGCTGATCTGGCCATCTGGAGTGTATTCAAACTCGTATTGGCAACCGTCAGAACGCTTGATAGATATCAGTTTCCTTTCCGCATCGTACGTGAAGGAAAAAGAGCTTTGATCTGGTTTAACAATTTCCGTTGGTTGAGCAAAGTTCCCCCAAACAATTTGGGTTGTCCCTCTTGGCGTATGAATCTGTTTAACTCGCCCAACTTCGTCATATTGGTAGCGATGCTCCCGAGACGTGCCATCTTCTGAGCTTTGGAAGTATAGGCGTGTGAGTAAGTTGCTTTCGTTGCGCTCAAATCCGCTTATAAGGCCATGTGGGTAAGCGACTCCGTTCACTCGATCACGCTCGTCATAGCTATAGCGAATCAAGCTTTGATCGACTTTTTTTGCTAACAGCTGATGCGAGTCATTCCACCACCATTGTGTACGAGAGCCAGTATCAGCACTCTTTTCTACTTGTCTGCCATATTTATCAAATACGGCGCGTTCTTGAAGCCCGTTACTGTGTTGGTGCCTTACGAGCTGACCAAGTGCATTGAACTCTTTAAACTCGATTTCACCGTCAGGAAATTGATGCTTAATGCATTGACCAAATTCATTGTACTCAAAACCCTCTGTAGCCCCAGACGAGTGTGTCTGTTTCTCGAGCAAACCAAATGGGTTGTAGCTATGATGGGTGTATGTCTGATCTGCATTGATAGTACAAACTAATCTACCGAGTGGGTTGTACTCAAATGCCCTACATCTCGATTCAGGGCTTACACTCTCAAGCAGCTTGCCTTGTTCATTGTGTTTATAGTGCCAACAGTGTCCAAGTGAATTTCGGTATTTGGATTCGCTCCCATCAAACTCAAACGAGTAATCATAAACACTTTCATCCGCCCAATTTTTCATGCATTGCGCATCAGGCCCTCGCCCAGACCATGTAAAGTAGTGAGAAAGTCCGCTAGCTCTCGTTCGTTTAACAATTAGGTTTGTGTCATCGTATTGGTATTGTTCGATTAAACCGTTTTCATTCTGAGCAGCTATCAATCGCCCATCAACATCGAAATCGTACTTGGCCAGCAAATGTTGAGTCTTTGGGTTTCTAATCTCTATTAATTGGCCTTGATGATTGTATTGGAGCTCAAGCTGGTTCTGTCGGTTGACGCATATATGGGTGATACGGTGATTTCGAGAGTATTCGAGATTTACCGTTTTCATATGACCTAGACGGATTTCAGTGGCAACCCACTGCTCATTCTTTAAGAAAAACTTGATTTGAGCTTCATTACGTAACGTAACTAATCGATAACCGCTATGATGGTTCTGGCAACTCGCACCTACATAAGTTTGGTAACTAATTCCGCCTTTGGCGACATTTGGAAATTGGATTGTGTCCCCCATTTCGTCGATGAACAACCACCCCGTCACATTAGATTTTTCATCCAATACGTCTGTTAGCTCATATTGAAAAATATGTCTCCAACCAAAGCCAAGCGTGGTAGCAGAATCGCACAACGATGAGCGATACGTTCGTGACCAAACCAATCCATTCGGCAGTCCGACATCAGACAATGAGAGGTTTTCTTCCCCTGTGACCATGGAAACAGGATCGCCTGCTTTTACATGCCTTTTGCTACTTTCTTCCTGAGGAGCACTATTACTTGCGACAGTGTTGGTACCTGAATGAGTGGCTTTCGAGTTATTACGCTCAACCTTCGCCAGTTGGTTTATGACTTGGGAAGGTATGTTAGCCGATGGATAAAATGTGCTTGGTGCAGTCTTAGGCAACTCAATAGCAAAAAGGATTTTTTCTTGTAATCCTTGAGCAATAATTTGAAGAAGTTCAGACTTAGTCTTTGTCTGGTATTCATGTGAAAAAGTCACACTCATGCTTGTCCATGACGCAATCTCACTGAGCTCCTCTAAATCGGAAAAATGAAATTGCTCAATAAACGCTTCTGCACTTCGAGCGGTTGCAAAGCTTTGTTCCGAGCCGGTACTAAGTCGCTGCGTGGAAAAGTAAAACGTGATTCCGTTTAAAGATGTGAGTTTGACAATCCTTTGTATATTCATTTTGTAAGTTACTCACTACCCCAGCGGTAAGTGGCACCAACGGCATACCCACCACGCTCAATATCAAGCTGAATACCTGAATAATTTTTATCGTGTGTTTCTTTCGGCTGCAAGCAAGCACAAATCGCCTTCAATACCCCTCCACTCGCTCCCAAAGAGCCAGTCGTGGTACCTATTAGCCGATAGGAGGTGTCTCTATTAACCCAAGGAGAAAGGAATTGAATTGAATCCAACCACACAGGCTCATTGCCTTCGGTTGACAACATCAATTCATCCAACTCCTGTGCACACGAATTTCCGAGTTGCTTAACGACATGTGAAACCGCGGTGTTGCTACTATCGAGTTGAAGATCAATTGCGATCTTATTGAATATAAGTCCTTGCTTTTGCGCGGAGCAGCGCGCGACAACTAATGAGTCATGATCCCCTTTAGCATCGGCAACATGTAAAGCGACAATCCATAATGGTTTAGTTTGTTTTACTTCTCGTTGGATGCGACTCAGTGCCATCAGAAAAGACGCACTCCCATACGGATATAACGCCAAATGTTGTGGTTCTACTTGTTGAAACACCGAAAGAAGCAGCGTTGTAATACGTTGAAGCTCAACCTTGTCCGATAGCTTTGGTAACAGAAGATAAACTTGCCCTTCGACACCACATTCAGACAGTGCTTCCGAATAGTGAGTTAATCTGTCATGGGCAGGTAGGACTGAGCTTTCCCTGGTTTGTGGAATCAGTTCGTTTTTTTCTGATGGCCTTAGCGTATTGTTTGCCAATTGCTCTACAGAAAACGTTTGATCGCCCAGCATACAAAGTTGGGATTGAAACAATAGCGCCATTTACCCACCAATTAATATTGCTGAGTTACCGGCAACAATTTTACCGCCATGCGCAGTGGAGTCTCCCAGCCTAGCCGCAGGTTTTCCGTTGATTTTGACGCTCGAAGACCCGGATGAAATAGTGTCTGGAGGCCCCACACAAGAAAGCTTGTCTCCCTGACGCGCAGCCGGAATACCTGAAATCTTCACGTTTGGAGAACCGACAACGACAGGACCACCTACATGAGGGACTTTGTTTGTTTTTTTGGGGCACACATGGTGACTCCCCAATACCGCGGCTGGTTTACCCATATCTGCTCACCTTTAGTTAAGAGAAATTTGACCAGCTTTAAGTGCTATGGCTGAACCATTAATAGAGATCTTGTTGCCTTTAATGTTGATCTCCCCAGAACTAGACATTTGTATGGACGCCCCTCCTACCTTTATTTCAATGCTCTTACCTGCTTTAACGACAAGAGCTTCACCGATATCAATCCTTTGGTTCTTGCCTACTTTCTGACTCGCGTTATTACCAACCTCTTGCATGAAATCATTGGTAATCCTTTCACTTTTATTGTTCTCTACAGCAATATCGGCATTGTCTTCCACCACCATTTGAAAGAGCTTCTCAGCATGCAAATAAACATGCTCTTCGCCGGGTTTGTCTTCAAAGCGCAACTCATTGAACTTGTCGCTGCCTTTTTGTACTGAACGGGACTTATAGCCGCTTTGGGAAGCTTGAGCAGGTAATTGATAGGGTGTTAGCTGGGTACCGTTATAAAGAGCCCCAGTTACGATTGGCTGATCTGGGTCTCCATTTACAAAATCGACGATAACTTCTTGTCCGACTCTTGGATGGAATACACTCCCCCAGCCATTGCCCGCACTGGCTTGAGCGACTCGAATCCAACATGAACTGTTCGCATCATATTGACCTTCACGATCCCAGTGGAACTGCACTTTGATTCGGCCAAATTTATCGACGTAGATTTCGCCATCTTTGTTTCCTGTCACAATTGCGGTTTGCAAACCTCTAATCTGCGGTTTAAACCTCTGCATTTTTGGGCGCAGAATGGTGTTTGAGTCAACGCAATGAAACGAAACCCTCACACCTTGTGACGATGTACCGCCCTGTCCCGTTTGGTTAAATACCGCAGCAGAAAGCGCGACAGAAGAAAGCACATACTCTTTTCCTACTCGAGTCTTATCCTCATGCTTTTTAAATTTAAAAAGTTTGCCGACAGCAAATGTTCTGCAACTCGATTCACCACTGCATTGATAAACGTCTTGCTGAAGTGATTCGATCGCGTGTGTATTTCGCAACACAAACTCATCGTCAGTTTCTGCTTCAGCTAAGTATTCGTAGTGCTCACTATTTGGCACCGAAAACAGTTGTGCAGATCCACTAGTAAGATTCTGTGGAGGTGATAAAGGCTTGAGCATATTAAAGCCGGACTTGTGTGCGGCTTTTGTCGTCAGTATTTGCGTTTCATTCCAAGAGTAAATGTGGCTTGCTTGACCTGTTCCCGTCGTATGTTCGACAAGAAACTCTGAACCAGGTATGTAAAAGTTAAGATCATCAAACAATTCCAGTATGTGTGCTGAATTTGTATGTGAGAAGCAGTAAGCAATCCCTTCTTCAGACAGGAGTCGTTCAACAAATGCCAGATCAGATTCTTCATATTGAACTTTATAAGTATATTTAGAGTACGACTTGGTAAGCTTTAGGCTAAAGCTTACGTCATGTTCAGATAATACTTCCGACACAATTTCTTTAATGTCTTTGTTTTGAAAAATACGGGAGTGGACTCGATAATCGGCAAAGCGAACTTTAGGCTCTATAAGTAAATCGATATTTCGATAGTTTTCACCTTGATGAGCTGTGGTCACCCGAGATCCTGTTAACTTAGCTCGTGAGACAACACCATGAAAGTAACGGGGTTGAAAGCTAACACTTGGATCATTGTCCATAGCGATAACAACCTCTTGCCCAATAATATTATTGAGCTCTTCGTGTTGCCCGTTGAAATAAGCTTGTGCATGTAATGAAAAAAGATCTGATACTTTTTCCTTATATTCAAATGAATTTAGAATAATGGCATCTGTACCAAATGGTGTAGAAATACGAATAAAGTTATTTTTCTGTGTCGCTTTTTTCATTAGATACTTCTTTATAAAATAGCGGGAAGCGTTGACTTCCCGCAATTCAATTACATTTGTTGACCTTTCACACCGCTGTAGCCATATACTAATGGTGCAGATGTGTTGTTCTTATCGTCAGTTGGTGTCACTGTCATCATCATTTCAGTGTATGAAATAGTGATAGTTTCAATTGGGCGGTCATCTTGAATTGACACTGAGTAGTTTGAAATCATTGCATCTGTAAGCTCGATTTTCATGATTTCTTCCACTTTCTCACCTTGCTTGGTGATGTGGAATACAGCTGGTTTACCTTTACCAATGGTCGCTTCTTTAAATAGATCCGGTGACGCGCGGTCTTGAAGCTTAGTGATTGTCAGGTCGTATAGACGTGTTGCACTTGCTTCACGGTCCATAGCAGTACCAGTGAATGATGAAATTTCACGACCAACACTCCAATCTACAGATAGTAGTGTAATTAGATCCTTGTACTGCTCAGCAGTTGCTTCACCTTTAATATCTGCATATTTAAGATACGTGTTAGACTGCATGCTAATCTCCTATAGCATTATTAATGACATATTGCTTAATGTTTTAATTATCTATTTTATTTTGATAATTAATGATTGATGTATCAAAAACTTCATTTTAAATACGCTCTTTTATATCTTTAATTAAGAATTAAATTAAGCGCTATTTCTGATCAAAAATGTTTATTATGAAGCGACTCTCAAATAATTTTTACTTTAGAAAAACTGTTAAATAAGTGAGACACTCAATGATTTAACAGAACCTTCAACATTAATTATTTCAAATGTCTTACCATTAAGAATGGCGTTCAATATTTCATGAGAAACTTTCGGTAATAGCGTATTTTCAATGGTTGTTTGCACGACTCTTGCCCCACTCCCAGACGCGTTACTGCTATCCACTATGTCGGTTACAAGGGCGTCACTGAAATGAAGTTCAGCCGAATAGTGTTTTTCGATCCTGTCTGACACTTTTTTCAGCTTGAGGCGTGTAATTTGGGTCAGTACTTCCTTATCCAAAGGCACATACGGAAGGACATTCACTCTCCCTAAGAAAGCGGGCTTAAAGTCGTTGAGTAAGTCATCATGTAGTGAGTCTTTTAATGTACTTGGATCAGGGGCTAGTTCTGGGTCATCGAACAGTGACATGGTGGTATCCGTCCCTGTATTCGCTGTCATGATGATAATCGTGTTTTTGAAATCGATATCTCTGCCTTCGCCGTCCTTAATTATCCCTTTATCAAAGACTTGGTAGAAAATATCTTGGACTCCTGGGTGTGCTTTTTCCATTTCATCCAGCAGTATTACACTATACGGCTTACGTCTGACGGCTTCGGTTAATACACCACCTTCACCATAACCCACGTAACCAGGAGGAGAACCTAACAACAATGAGACCTTGTGTTCTTCTTTGAACTCCGACATGTTGATTGTGGTAACGTTGTCCTCACTACCATACACTTTTTCCGCAATCGCTAACGCAGATTCCGTTTTACCCACACCACTTGGACCAGTTAATAAAAACACTCCGTTTGGCTTGGATTCATCAGTCAATTGCGCACTCGCCGTTTTGATCACCTCAGACATGATTTCTAGCGCGTGGTCTTGACCAACAACCCTCTCGATTAAACTCTCTTTTAGGTTTAGAACAGCTTTTATTTCATCATCTTGCAGTTTGCCTAATGGAATCCCTGTCCAGTCTGATATCACTTCAGCAATCAAAGCCTCGCTAACATGGGAAAACACTAAAGGCTGCGCACTCGCGTTTAGGTCGCTTTCGATTTCCATTAATTTTTTCTTATCTTCACTTAATGGTTCTAGAGCAATTTTTTCGCGTAACGCTATCGCTTGTTCAACCCACGTTTGTTCTTTGTTCCATTGCAACTCCAAGTCAGAGACCTGAGTAGATAACTCATCAATATCTCGTCTTATGCGCTGGACTGAGTCAGTATTCTCCGAGCCAAATTGAAACTCTTTCTCAAGCTGCTTCAACTCGTCTTGTTTAAGTTGAACAGATTTCCTTTTGCTATCGAGCAACCCCGGAATGGCATTTTGGCTCAAGGCCACGCGGGAACATGCGGTATCTAAAACTGAAACGGCTTTGTCTGGCAACTGCCTTCCATTTATGTAACGCGAGGAGAGCTGTACAGCGGCCTCTAAAGCATCGCTGGTTATGTAAACACCATGGTGTTCAGCCATAACACTCAATAGTCCACGTAGCATGTTTACGGCAACCGCTGGCGTTGGCTCTTCCACTTTGACAACTTGAAATCGTCTTGTCAGGGCTGCGTCTTTCTCAAAGTATTTTTTGTATTCCGCCCAGGTCGTTGCTGCTATTGTTCGCAGCTCACCTCTTGCCAGAGCAGGTTTGAGAATGTTCGCAGCGTCACCTTGACCAGCTTGTCCGCCACCACCAATCAAACCATGAGCTTCATCAATGAAAAGGATGATTGGCGTGGAAGACTCGTTAACCTCTTTAATTACGTTTTTTAACCGATTTTCGAATTCGCCTTTCATGCCCGCTCCTGCTTGAAGCAGAGCCATATCAAGAGACTTAATTGAAACGCCTTCTAGCGCTGGAGGGACATCTCCGTCGACGATCTTTTGAGCCAGTCCTTCGACAACCGCTGTTTTACCGACCCCAGCTTCACCCGTCAGAATTGGGTTGTTTTGACGCCTTCTAAGCAAAATATCAATCATTAGACGGATTTCATTCTCTCGTCCAACTACTGGATCAATCTTCCCTGCCTTTGCTTGTTCAGTGAGATCCACGGTGAACTGATCCAACGCCGCGTGCGACCCTTTAGTTCCAGTAACGCCAGCTTGATGTGGTGAACTCCCCTCTGAAAATCCAAGGAGTGCACTTGCCTCTACTTTGTCTAGCTCTGTGCTTACTTGGTTCATCACGTTCGCCAAGCTTTCATCGGACAAATAAGCACTTAGCAGATGGATACAATCAAGATCCGTTGCTTGAAACTCAATCGTCGAGACCATCATGGCGTTTTGCATCACCGAAACTGTATGTGCTGAAAGCCCCGGAACTGACTCACAACCTGTTTTATACTTTTCTAGTTGAGATAGTAGCTGTGATTCAACTACCTGCGCGTCGACATTAAATTTATCGAAGACTTCAGCATAGATTTGATTGGGATTTTGGACGATGGTGAGTAACCAATGCGTCATTTCAATACTATGGTGAGTACGCGAACTGGCCATAGCGGCAGCTTGCTCAAGTGTTTCTCGTGCAACAGGTGATAACCTTTCGACCAACGCTGAAAGTGAGAGTAAAGCCATTTTGATTCCCTTAAATGGTAATTGTTATTTTTCGATCTTTGGTTCGTTTATGTTTTGCCAAAACGGTTCCTATCCCTAATTGACCAGAACCTTTAACAAGACGAACTTGAGGTAAATGTTTATGACGTGTTGTGAGCTTCCAATTAATGCGCTTATGCTTACCAACATAGTCCTGCACAATTGACTTTACGGTTGCTAAGCTCGATTGATTTGGCAGTAATTGCTCAACCTGTAATGTGTTCGTCGGAAACAGCTCAATCGTAATTCCTGCATTGATATTCCATGCCTTAGCACCGATAGAAGCTCCTCGTCCCAATTGAGCAAACTGCCCTTCAGGCGATGATCCCCCAGCGAGTTTAGTTTGCTCATCTTGCGATACACTCATCCACTGCCCCTGAAGCTCGTGTAATCTGGCTTCACAGTCTGTTAGGTGTTCAATTAAGTCTTTTAGCGCACCTCTACCGCGACCTTTCTGCGCAAACAATCCTGCATAGTAATTGTTCAGGCGCTTTTCATGCCCAGTTACCGCTTCAAGACTGCTCAATAGAGGTGCTCGATTGCCCTTATTGTGCTCACGTGCTTGCACCGCAAATTGACTCAACTGCCAACTTCGGTAGTACAGTGACAACAAGCGATGATTGAAAATGTTATAAAAATCAACCATTGCACCATCACCGGCCTTTTCACGCCCGATAGCCAATTCACTGTAGTAGCTTGGTAAAACACCTTGCTCACCCGTTAAGCCAAGCAAGTTCGTTTCTAGGAAAAATTTATGCTCAGAAAGTGTCGCATTAACCAGTTGTGCATTCTCATAACCCAATGAGGCGTTTACTTTTAACTCAAGCTTCTCTTTCTTGGGTAACTCATCCGAACCTAGTTGAGCTTGCGAACGAAGTAACGTTTGCTCGATTAGGTGAATCGCTTCGAACAACGGTCGCTTTTTCAGCTGAATTAAGAACTCTTCTGGTTTCATAACAGAGCTTTGTTTCCGATCAGTGCTGGCCACCGATGAAATAACTGGCCTGTCGATTTAAGTTTTACTTCTAACTGCGTAAAAATGTTTACTTCCGCAAACTGAGAGAAGTACACCGACAAGACGCAACCTAAAAGGAAGACTTGCTCTTTAGATATCATTTGATCAGAGACGGTCAATATGAGCTTTAGACCATGAGCAAATCCAACTTTACCTTTTTCGTTGACCCTTCCCGTTGTTTGCTGATACTCGAAATTTACGAGAGCATCGATCAGCGATTTCGTTTCCGCTGTACCTGTAAACGCATACAAGTTGAGTAATTGCTTGAGCGTAGAGAGTCCGTCCTCATCGGTAAAATGAGTCAGGGTAAGCAGTTTGGTTAGTTGCCAACGCGTGCTCTCATCCATTTCCGGCCTCACCGTTTCTGACAAAGAAACAAGGCATCGAAGCTCAGCAAAATTGTCATTGACACTCGGTAGCGAGACCTCTGGCAGGCCGCCACCAAAAGGCAGTTTCTGTGGTAAGTTTCGATTGCAACATTCCGCCTGCACGTACATCAGCCAGTTTTCACGACTTTCAGGAGCAAACAATCGGTGCTTTTTATCCACGAATGAAATGTAGCTTTCTCGGCCCGGTTCATCGAACCCACCTGCCCAATTCTTATCCTCTCGCCTCATGACCCAAAAAATCTCGCTTTTGTTCATGTAATGAGTGTGTTCACCGGCAAAATAACTGGGCAAGTTCTCGTATGTTTTATTCCAATTCCTAAGCGTGACATTCGAAATAGACACCACTTCGTTGCTCTCTGCTTCTTGGTATTGTGGAGACAGTTGGTATTCGTACTCGGCTGGTTCTAGTCGCTTTGGCTCCATTGTTGTTTTGAACAGATTGATGATGGGAACACAGCCTAATAACACACTGTCTTTGTCAACTTGCTTTGGGAGCCAGTCATCATTGCAGTCAAAGTAAAAGTTGAGTTCCAACTCCTCGTTAATACCTAGCTTTTCGAGATTTAAGTCAACGACATCAAAGAACATAAACTTCTCGGGGAAGTGTAAATATTCCACCAACATCCTCGAAGAAGAAAAGCTTCGCTTGCTGTAGGGCACGACTTGTTGACTATCGGTAAAACCGACAGCTTGGCAGTGACGTGGAGTGTACGAAGCCTGCTCACAACCATTCACCGAGACAGAGATCCCGATTAGGCTTTGGAACAATAGCTGATATAACCGCTGAGTAAGCTGTGCTTGGCCATTGAGGTAGAATCTGAGCGTCTCGACGCCAATCTCACTTAATGCAGACTCACCATCATTAGCATTGATCTTTACCTTAAGTACAGATTTAGACGAACGTTCCCAAGGAGAGCCAATCGGCTGTATCGGGGCATTTTCAAAGGTTCCTGCCGATATATCGAAGGGATACATTCTTGTCTCATAACACGTTCTAAATTCACATTCTTTGTAACCCGGCGCGCCAACCATCACCTTTTCCCCCTTAGAAACATCAAAGGGAGCAGAGGTCGACTCATTACATTTCATTTTAATGATCGACATTGAAGGGATTGGCGCATGAAAATCCGGATGCAATTGCCCCATCAAAGATTCCGTAAACTGCGGATAACTGTTATCGAGACTTTGACGTATACGAGCTGTCATGAAAGCGCAGCCTTCAAGAAGCCTCTCCACATGAGGGTCATCAACTTGCTCTTCACTGATCCCCAATCGAGAAGCAATTTTGGGGTACTGCTCGCCAAACTCTTGCCCTTTATGACGTAAGTAAGCTAACTCTCGGTTGTAATACTTAAGAAACTCGTCACTCATTTCATTCTGCTCAACTTCATGCCTAAACTTACGGGTTCTACTTCTGAGTTAAATGTCACTTCGTGTGTGTTATTGCCAATCAGACAAGTCGCGCTGATCTTTAGTCTCAAGGTTCTGTCTACTGCGCTCTTTTCATCTAGAATGCTAACGTTCGGGCTTTCTAGGCGAGGTTCAAACTCTAAAATCGCATCACGAACGATCTCACACAGTTGATCTTGCCCCTGCTTGCTGCTGTATGGCATAGACGAAAAGTCAGGTAATCCATAATTTAAAATTGAGGACTTTACTTCTCTGAGATCATCCGAAATTTCCGTCCAACCGATACGGCTGTTCAGCATGGACTCCAAATCTCTTAGAAGATTGTCGACCAATGCTTGCTGACCCAACGGAAAATCCTTGTCTTCTCTAAGATGTGGATCGTTATCGATAAGCTTGTCGAGTAAAGAAGCGACCAATGGCATAAAAACCTCTATGCCAATGCCTTGCTTTCTGCCAAGGTGTTCAGCTCAAAGATAGGCAGTGCTTTATCACCGACAAGCCAACATTTTTGACCTAGGCCGACAAACAGTTCAGTTTCACCTAATTGCCTCCAATCTGTTTCTCGGCCAAGTTTTTGCGCGTCGGTAATGGAATCAATGTAAGTCAGAGGCATATGCCCCTCGCCTTCACCCAAGCCTTCAATGTCAAACTCAACAGGTCGCCAAACGTGTTCAAGCATCGAGCTCGCTTGTTTTATGTCTAGCTGCTTAATGTTTTTGATCGGCACCAGAAAGTAGTTACCTGCCGTCGAGAAAAGTTCGATGTATCCGGATAAACGATCGTCAATATCTCTCACATCCTCAAACTCTCGAGTTCCTTGTAGGAAAGGCTTTTGCTCTCGCATGTTTTCCAGTGACTGAGCGAGTTCATAGCCATGGTCAAACTCTTCATTTTTGATGGCTAAATTAAGGTCTACAACAAGTTCATTGGCCTGCTGATCAAATTCAATAAACTGTGCAGTAGCAGCCCCACCAGTAAAGTCTTTTCGCGCTTGTGCCGCTTTCACCATATGGCGTAGCTGACTCGCACCAGATAAATATTCAGGGAACAATTTAATCGACTGTATGAGCTGATCGTCAGCACGTTCAAAATCACCGTCAATACACAACAGTTCAATAAAAGAACTGCGTAACCCTGCATCTTTTGGTGAAGCTTTAATGTCTTCGATAATCAGTGTTATAGCCTGTTGTAAGTTGCCCTCAGAAAGCGCATTTTTCCATGTTTTCATTGTCTTCCCTTACACCACTTGTTCTGGTGATAATTCCGTAATAAGTTTGACTGCCGACACCATCTGGTCGAGTTGAAAATGAGGCCGTAAATGAACCACCGAATAATAGTGTCCGGGGGAATCACGTTTTTCTTTAACGCTGATGTTTGCCTCGTTTAAAGGGTACTTTGCCCTCAGTTCATCCGAAGCTTCGTCAGAGGCTGTTGTGTATTGATGAAGCCACTTTTGGAAGTCTCGTTGGATTGAATCTGCATCTTGATAACCACCGATTTTGTCTCGTCCCATGACCTTTATGTAATGGGCGATTCGTGAAACACAAAGCGTGTATTGCAGCATCGAGGTCAACTTGGCGTTCATAGTGATATGCTGCTCTTCGAACTGTCTTGGCTTATAAATGGACACGCTGGATGTCATCCCCACCATGTAGGTTTCTGCAACCGGTGACATGGTGATAAACCCACAATCCGATATTTCTTTTTCTTTGCGCTCTGAAACTTTTAAGTTCAAAGGACTTCTATCACGGGTATTTTTGCTAGTGAAATGCACTGAACTTCGCGTGGGCGCTAAGATTGTTCCTTGCGTGTAATCGCCTTGCTTAACGCCCCTCATGTGAGTAAACCAGCCATGTTCTTGATACGTTCGAATCGCAATCGCAGCGAAACAAAACGCAGCACTTCCCCACTGCAATTCGCGCTCAGAATCATTGATCGCTTCTTCGAAATCAAACCCTTCAATACGAGAACCGTCTCTGGTATAAGGCAAGCGAAACAGCACGTTTGGTGCAGCAATACCGAGGAATTTAGCATCTTCCGATTCTCGTAATTTTTGCCATTTTATGTACTCAACTTGTTCAAACTGAGCACCGATATCAGTGGTCGATGACAGCTCTGAAAATCGATTAACACCAAACACACTTGGCTGAGCAGACAGAATGAATGGACTGAATGCCGCTGCCGCAGTTTGCGCAACCTTACTTAACACCGTTAAATCTCGATCAAAGTGATTTTTCGCTGGGTCATGTCTTAGTTCGTAATCACCGACCACCACCCCAAAAGGCTCACCACCCGGCATGCCATATTCATTCTGATACAACAATTTAAACAGCGCAGATTGATCAAACTCGATGGCTTTCAGTGCATCCTTGCTGACCTCATCCCATGTTGCCGAAAGAACTTTTATCTTCACAGGCTCACTGGATTGGCTGGCAGTTTGCTCGCACAGATAGCGAACACCTAACCATGATTTTTCCAATGCTTGAAATGCTTGATGATGAATAATCTCATTCAATTGCTCTTCCAATATTTGGTCAATCTGATCGATGGCCATCAACACGCTATATCGAAAGTCATCAACAGTTGAACTTTTTGTTCCCTCTAGCCAAATTTTTGCCGAATGTATTGAATCTACTGACTCAACAAACTGGGTAACCCAGTGACTATCAAGTTCCGCACACCCAAGTGGACTGAACTCGTGTTTCAGTTCACTTGGGTCTAAGAAATTCAATGTCATATCGTTAGCCATTCCAAATCGTCACTTTTAATACTCAATCTCTACCCCTAAGCGTGGAAGGAGTGGTTGACCCAATGGCCAACCACCTATTATTTAGCCACCCGATTGAGGGATCTTTGCGACCAAGCGCAATGACGTGGTCAACTCTTCCATTTGCAGCCAAGGCTTCAACCATGCCACAGCATTGTAGGAACCTGGCGCACCCGGAATTTCTTTCACCTGAACACGAGCATCGGCAAGTGGGTATTTCGCACGGATTTCTTGACCGCCACCTTCTGAGGCATTCACGTAGCTTAAGATCCAGCGGTTTAGCCACGACTCCACGTCTTCAGCTTCCATAAAGCTACCAATCTTATCGCGTGCCATGACCTTCAAGTAATGAGCAAAACGTGACGTTGCCATCATGTAAGGTAAGCGTGCTGAAATGGCCGCATTCGCAGTCGCATCAGGAGAATCGTGATTGGCTGGTTTTTGACAGGTTTGTGCACCAAAGAAAACCGCGTAGTTGGTATTCTTATAGTGGCACAAAGGAAGGAAACCAAGTTTACCTAGTTCCGCTTCACGTCGGTCCGTAATGCCAATTTCTGTCGGGCACTTCATATCCGGGTCACCGTCATCGCTCATGAAGAAGTGCGTCGGTAGGTTATCTACTCGACCACCACCTTCTGCGCCACGAATAGCGGTGCAGAAGCCATATTTCGAGAATGCATCAGTAAGCTTAGCGCCCAGCACATAAGAAGAGTTCATCCAACAGTAATCATTATGTTCAGCATTCGTTGCAATACCCGACACTGAGTCAACGTCAAACTCTTCAAAGCCAAACTCTTCCACCGGCGAAGTTGCTTGTCCATAAGGCAAACGCGCCAATACTTTTGGCATGGTTAAGCTTACAAAACGAGAGTCTGCGCTTTCACGGAAAGAACGCCATTGAGCATATTCCAGTGATTCGAAAACTTTGTCCAAATCGCGAGGTTTAGAAAGCTCTGTCCACTCATCAAAACCAAACAATGCAGGTGAAGCCGCAGATAAGAATGGAGAGAAACCAGACGCGGCCACATTAGACATTAAGCGAAGTGATTCAATGTCTTCTGGGTGGTTCGTAAATTCGTAATCACCGATCAGTGCACCATAAGGCTCACCACCGGCACTGCCGAATTCCGACTCATAAACTTTTTTGAAGATCTGGCTTTGGTCAAACTCAACCGCTTTACTCAAATCTTTATGAAGCTCTTTCTTCGTCATGCTGATCATGCGAATTTTCAGTGTCGAACTGGTATCTGAGTTCATGACTAAGTAGTTCAAACCACGCCAAGATCCTTCAAGTTTTTGCAGTTCTGGATGGTGCATGACTTCAGACAGCTGTTCAGAAATCTGACGATCGAGTAAGTTGATCGCTTCACGGAAAGTCACGGTTAGGTTTTTATTCCATGAGACCGTGCCTTTCATTGCTTCTTCAGTTAACGTCTTAATCAGCTCTTCAGCACGTGAAGCTTCTGTTTGCTTTGTTGCGCCAATCGCTTGCTCTAGGAAAGAGGAAGTCTGCTCACCAACGGTAGGATCAAGCTGCTTTTCAATTTGCGTTGTCATCACTTCACTCCCTTTGGATTGTCCGTCGGGTGAGCGTCACCAAGTTTCAGCTCGCCTGCTAGCTTGGTTAAGTTATCCGTGTTGTTTAAGACATCTTCAAGGATATTTTCCAACTCTTCTGAGCGATCCACCTTGGTCATTAGGTCGCGTAACTTATTGCGTGTTTCCATTAACTGGCGTAGTGGGTCAACTTGATTAACGATCGCTGCTGGCTCGAAGTCCTGCATCGACTTGAAGCTCAGATCAACTTCAAACTGAGAGTCATCTTTCGCGAGTTTGTTGGCTACCTTAAACTTCACTGACGGGTTCATTTTCTTAAGAACGTCATCGAAGTTATCCCTGTCGATCTGAATAAAGCGACGGTCTTTGAGTGGCTTCAGCGCTTCCGTATTTTGTCCTGCGAAATCGCCCATTACACCAACAACAAAAGGAAGCTCTTTTTTCAGCGTTGTTCCTTCAGTTTCAACATCATAGGTAATGTGAACACGAGGCTTCCTTACTCGTGACAGTTTCGAGTGGATACTCGTCATACCGTTCTCCCTTTCTTAATTTTCATTTTGTTCTGCTATGCCAACTAAACGGAAATAGCTTCTCTTTGCATCTCCGTCGGAGATCAATTCCGCCAGTAATTCCGGCAGAGGCATTCCACACCAACGAATGATTTGTTCGATGGAGTAAGAAACTGGTGAATGAGGCTCACTTTCTCTAAAGAAGTCTGCCACCTTTTGTAACTGCTCAATCGCCTGTTCACGCGATTGCATGTTTGTCATCAATAAAGCGCCGTTTTGGTTCTGTACCGTTGGTGCTTCCTCATCCTCAGTCGGTTCGAGCTGGATAACTTCATTCACCTCAGATGGAGCTTGAAAACGAACGCCCAACAGATGCTTTAATGCCGAATGTATTGAATCTAGTTTCTTGGAGATGTATGAGCTCGGTGTAACGTCCCCAACCGCATCATCAAGCTTTTGACTAAATTGGCTAAACGCAGCCATCGCAAACTCAAGGTCAGAGATAAGTTCACGATAGAACTCATCAGATGTAGATTTCACCGTGTCGTTAATCTTGGACATTTCAACAGCACCCTGCTCAACCTTGTAGCGGCGCTTGTCTTCATCAAGTCTCTCTAACTCAATCGCTTGTTGATATTCCCAAAATGCGTACGGTTGCTCTACACCTATGTCAGTCAAGGGAATGGATGCTAAAGGAAAAATCAACGTACCTTCACTATCGATGCCATTTAGGCCAATAATGGAAGAGATACGCGTCTCCATACCGTCTTCATCAGGCATTGGATACAGTTGTTCCCAAAAATTGTCGATGAAGTTTGAGGCAATTTCATAGCCAACTCCCATGCCACGAAATCCATAAAGACGCGTGAGGGCTTCAATTAACCATGCAACAAATTCTAAGTCTTTTGATTGGCGAGAAAGAATATCCGGAACCTCGTCAATAAAGACACGCCACAAGTTAGTGTGCGTTAATATGCTCTCTTCTTCGATAATCGCATTGCGCTCAGCATTGCGTGCCGCCATTCGACTGTCTTTTAAACGGTAGTATGCTGATTGAGGTGACACGTCTTCACGCGGATCTACACCTGTTGGGCGCTCTTCTGATACTGGCAATAGAACCGGAGCCAACCAATCGAATACCCTGCTAGAGTCAGATACACTTTTTGAATCAACCATTCGCCTTGCTCCTCAAGAATACTGGGATCGTGGCATCCTCTTGTGTTCGTCCGTCTAGCTCGCTTCTCTCACAGCAAGCTTTGATCAAAGCGCACGTGACATTGTCACTCGCACCTCTCACTAATGCAGAATGCATCAAAGCTAAGCCCGCCTGATTCACCGAGTCTGCATGAAGTGTCTTGTGCATCTCATCGTTGGTAAGTTCTTTTGATAGTCCATCACTGCACAAAAGAAATTGGTCACCGTCTGCAAGCTGGCCTGATACTTGGTCTATCGTGACTATTTCGTCCACACCAATCGCTCGTGTAATGACATTAGCCAGTGGATGTGACTCTGCATCCTCAAAAGCCAATAGACCTTGCTCAACCAAATCCATGACTTGGCTGTGATCTCTGGTTTTTTGGGAGAAGCAACCTTCTCTGAGTTGATAGATGCGGCTGTCTCCTACCCATAAACAATGGAAGTAGCCATCTTGCATAAACAATAAGACGAGAGTCGTTCCCATGGTTTTGCCCTCTAAGTGGGCTTGTGCGTAATCAAAAATCTCTTTGTTTGTTTGCTGGACAACCGTTCTTAGTTCATCGATATTCGTCGTTTTGCTGTCTTTGATATGGCGAGCGATACGATCCACTAACATCTGACTCGCAATATCCCCCGCACTGTGTCCACCCATTCCGTCCGCCACAACCCAAAGCCCAGCTTCAGACATCTCAAGTAAAGCGTCTTCGTTATAAGGTCGCACTTTGCCTGGATGCGTCTTAGCAAAAGTAAAGTAATTCCAATTCATTCTTCGCTTCCTACCAGTTCCACTTTTGCCAGTTGCCGTCTAGCATTGCGGAATATTGTCCTATCGAGGGCAAGCCAGATGTCACCAACATGCACGGTTCGATGTTGTCCGAACCGTCTGTCCACCAAAAGCAAGGCGTTTTGTGGTCCTTACCAATCATTCGATTCAAAAGGCTGTTCACTGATAGCTGCGACGAACGCTGATAAATGACGGACAGTTCACTTTCATAAACCATCGTTGGAACTTGGCTTACGCCTGCTTCTTCGGTTGGTAGATTGTCAGAGTCTGTCAGCCCTTGTGCCCATGCATCGAAAACAAATTCATCACTCAATACGGCAACTGCAAGGTTTTGGCTATGTTGTGTCCAGTCACTCTGTTGCCAGTAGTTCACCGCAGGTCCCTGTACTGCGCGCGCCACGGTAAAAAAGAAATAACGACCTGACGAATCCACACTGGGAATGACACTGCCGATATAAGTTGCATCTTCCATGTAAGAAACATCAAGCGCAAAATGCCAGATAGGAGCTGTCAAAAAATACTCGCTCCAATTTTCACCCAGTTGCTCACGGCTAACGGCAATCACCGCTTGCTGCCAGTCGTGCCAACGACCAGTAAATTCTTGGGACAAACCGTCTTTAACGAAATCCCCTTTAGCCGGCATTTTCCCTATGTATCCCCAAGAAGAAGTTAAAGCGTTTGTGGACATCGGAACCTCTCCATTTCATTTGACCAGAATGGGTTTACCGTGCTCGAAGGGATCAGCTCCAACTGAACTTTATTACCATTGAGATCAATCATCACGATGTTGTCTTTTCGTGACTCGGGACGTGCTTTAAGTGATTGGTCTAGCAATCTAAAGATGCCCCATTCACCCTCATATGTATGGGCAATTTCTCGCTTTGATTCCGGCGGCGTAAATACGATTCGGGTTTGATCTTGACCTGCTGGCCAACTTAACGATTTAGCACGTGCTGGACCATGTTTATAAACGAGGTCTTGTTCACCTAACTCCAATACAAAGCGAGTGATATGTTGGTCTAGATAGACTGGTTTCATTCCAAACTCGACTCTCAGCGAGTTATCAGATTCAAAGAAGGTTTGTCTAATGCGCTTTGCTTGTTGAAACACCGCTAATGTTTCCGGTCTCACACCGATTTCTTTCTCAAGTTTCCAGCGTCTAGAGGAGGTGTCCACAAATGGTTCGAGATACTCTTTAAAGAAAGAGTCCATCGTTCCGCCATAGCCGAAGAAACGTTTAAAATCTTTAAGTCGCACTTCCTTGGCCGCATTTGAAACAAAAGGATAACGTCCCGCGATAGAACGACGATACGGTTTTACTACTTGCGTTTGCCAAAGTTGGTTTAGGTGATCTTTAGAACCACTCTCAGCAAATTTCACTGACTCTTGAGACAACTCACCTAACCATTGATTAAATGGCTTTGGTAGCAACTCTCGCGCCCGCTCAAAAGAAGCTGCTACATCTTGGGTAACCGTTCCATCCAGAATACTCTTGTAAGCAATCTTTTGATTGTTCCCTGAGCTTGATAGATCAGACAAGTAAGAACGCAGATTAACCATTGCTTGCTGAATGTCGTCAAAATCTTGCTCATCCAAACGTAGAATTTCAGTAAAGTGTTGCTCCACTTCTTTCCCGGGCAAGGCTACGTTAAATGCATTTTCTTCAGGTAAATACAGATCGAGCTTGTCAGCCGTATTTGAAAACTTCACCTTTGCTACATTTCCCGCAACCTCAGAGGCGGCTTTTTGGTTTTCTGACAAAACCACTTTCGTTAAGCCCACTTCTTTTTGCATAGCACGCAGTAGTGATTCAATTGGCCTTTCAACACCAGATAGCACCCTCGCCTGAGCGGAAGCCAACTCTAAACTTGGCGCCTGTTTAAGCTGGATGTCTTCAATCAAGTTTTTCCACTCATTGATATAATCTTGGTAATAACGCTCTTGTACACCTCGAATAGCGCTTGCATGGTCAATTTCATGCGCTTTTAAATCGTCCCCATAGACCCAGTTTTCCTCCATCAAACTTTTTACCGTGCGGTTAATTTGAATTTGAAAAATGCTATGGAATCCGTTGTAAGTGTAAAAACCGGAAATACCTTGCGATAGTGGCTTACCACTGTTTCGTTCGAACTGCTCTAAACCCTTCGGTCCCAGAACGTCAGTCAACCTAAATGAAGGCACATGACTTTTCGCAAACTGCAACTTCATACGTTGGTAAGCACGTTCCGGCAAAGACATTTGCGTTAAGACTTCTCGAGCCTCCGCTACCGATGATTCGTCGTAAGAAAGCCCTCGCTCATTGCTGTCCAGCAAGTTTCGAGTGTGCGTCATTAAGCGCTCTCTTAGCACCTCATTAAGTACACCTGGGTAATGACGTTCATAGTAGAAACCAAACCAACTCAGAACTTCCTCTTGCTGATATTTATTTGGGTTAAACAGCATCAAATAAGTTTTGAGTGTTTCGTATAGATATTGACGATGCTCTTGGTTCCCTTCCATTTCTGAGACAAGACTCTGAAGCACCATTGGAGCAAAGTGCTTATTTAACGCAGAGGTATAAGCGTTGTTCGCCGCTTGAGAGACCTTACCCCCTTGATATAGGCCAAACTTTTTGATCGCCGTTTCGTCTTCATAATCGCTTTGTTTACCGAGCGGTAACATCATGATGCGATCAAGCGTTTCTATTGCACTGATAATATCTGAATCAAAGTCCAAGCTATCCGCGCCTATCATTGCGTTGATATGGTCAGTCTGCTTATTGGTTTGATTAATAAGGTTCACGTTCCACTGGTAACTGGTGAACCAAACGCCCGAGGCACCTGCCAGTGCCACTGCACATCCGATGTAAACGCCTCGGTGGAGCCAACTAGACTGTTTTTGATAATGACGATTCACCGTACCAAGCAATTGCTCTTTGAAAATCACTCGATCAAATAGGTTTTTGACAAAGTAACTATCAGAACTTCGACTGTTCATTGATAGCCCGAGCTTGCCAAGTCCCAACCCACTTGTGGCTTCATTCATTAAACGGCTAACAGGGATCCCTTCTTGAACCGAACTCACCATAAACACACCACGGATGAGAGCCGGCTCTTCAAAGCTGTTTTGAGCAAAAATATCGGTTAGAAACTCGTCTAAGTTTGCCTGTAGTACACGCAACTGTTTCGGAAACTCGAAGATAAGCGCACGCTTATCAAGATCATCTTCAGTTTCAAGGATCCTCAACATTCGAGCATCAAGACGTTCTAATAGGTGATGAAACTCTTTATTAAAAAGAGAAATAACGCCTTTCTCATCCTCGCAATCTTGAGGGAACATAAAACCAAAGAGCTCGTCTCGTTCTTCTTTACTCAAGTCAGAAAAAAACTCATTAAACCCCGCGACGAGATCCATCTTAGTAAGCAGTACGTAGATTGGAAATTGCATGCCTAATTGATTTTTCAACTCTTGTAAACGAGCCTTAATTGCTCTTGCGTGCAAGCTGCGCTCAGTGCGAGTCTGCGACATCATGCTGGCCAAACTCACCGTCACGATAGCGCCATTGATTGGTCTCTGAGTTCGGTATTTTTTAAGTAGTCCAAGGAACCCATGCCAAGCCTTTGAGTCGACCTTTTCCTGACTGTCTTGCGTGGTGTAGCGCCCTGCAGTATCAATTAACACCGCTTTGTTCGCGAACCACCAATCGCAATGTCGAGTGCCCCCAACCCCAGCGACCGAATCTGTACCCATTGACTCAGCCAAAGGAAACTCCAAGCCAGACTGCTTGAGAACCGTTGTTTTACCCGTACCAGGAGGACCAATCAAAACGTACCAAGGCAATTCATAAAGGCTGCGCTTTCCTTTATGCGTTTTAGTCACGAGTTTAATTGCCTTTTCAATCCTGTCTTGCAAGACATTGATTTCAGAAGCGGCTTCTTTATCCGATTGAGAGTCAACTTCTAACAAAGTCTGAATACTCTCGTCTTCTTTTACTTTTTGCTTGTGTTGTTTCGTAAGATTGAAGATCCCCCAAACGAAAACCAACACTAAAATACTGACGAGACGTTGAAAATCCGTCTTTAACGGTTCATAACCTGCGACGGTAATTAGGGGCCCAACAGCCCATATAAAGATTGAACAAGCTGCGACACCAACTAAGCCGATAAACCAGCGTTGAGTAAAGATTTTGCCTACTTCTCGGATACTCATTTATCTCACTTTCCTTAGTTCGCAACCATTAGATCAATTTCGATTCGGCGATTAAGCGCTCGGTTCTCGTCGCTAGTGTTATCGACCAAAGGCCTCGCATCCCCTAACCCTTCAGGCAACACACGTCCTTCTAACGCACTATTCGCGATTAACTGCTCAGACATCGCGGTGGCTCTAGCCAGAGAGAGGTGCCAGTTAGAAGGATATTTGCTGGTAAAAATTGGTTTGTCGTCGGTATGTCCTGCGACCAAGATTTTCCCTTCTGTCGCCTCTAAGGTTCGAGCCAATTTGGATATCACGGGCTGAATGTATTCAACAACCTCGGCACTTCCAGACTCAAAGAGATCTTGAGCTTTGATGGAGATTCGAACTCGGTCTGGAAGCGCGTCGACCGTGACTAAACCTTTACTTATTTCTGTTGCGAGATACATGGAGATACGTTCAGCGATATCGGTGACTTGAGAATCAGTTTGAACCGTTGACTCAACTTGTGCCGGAGCGATCAAGTTGATCAAGTTGGTGAAGGTTTGGTTGGAGGCTTTGTTAAGGTCATAACTAAAGTACATAAAAATACACACCAACAAAGCAAGTGTGACCGAGCAAACAACCCACAAAGGCGCTCGTTCAGAGATTTGCGCACCATCAAGAAGACGGGCTTCGACATTATCATTCATGCCTTGCTGTAGACCTCGGCCATGATTCTTTAGCGTCGCCATCACCTGCTTTCTCAAACGACGATGTGCTTCGAGTCCGTTCTTCTCTAGTCGATATTGACCGACAAAGCCCAAGGACAAGCAAACATACATTAATTCAAGAAGATCTAAATGAGACTCAGGAGAAGACATACACTTCTCAAGGTGTTGATAAAATGCCTCACCACCTTGGCTGCTCGAATAAAACGACGTTAACAATGAATCGTGGCTCCAAGCAGATTGGCTACCCCAATTTGTATTCAACACCGCTTCATCAGTTGCACAACACAAACAGTAACGTGCCGTATCTATCGTTTCTAAATTAATATTTTTCTGACGTAGTCGATTCTCGTAATCTCTTAATTTCTGCGCTAACGTTTCTTTTAAAAAGAACACATCAGAGTGCATCGCCGTTGCTCTTATCTGACCAATGATAGAAAGGATGCCATTAGCTTCCGCCAGTATTGGGTTAGTGCCAAAGGCGACTACCGTGTCATTGTTCACAACCTCGGTGCTTTTTGAAATCACCACGGTACTGTCTGCCGATTGTGGCTGAGATACTTTAGCGCTTACTGGCCTTCCGCCTGGCGTTGGCTTAATAATTGTCTGTTCCATAGTGACGTCACCCGTTATTGGTTAATGCTCCAAAGCTCAATATCTGCATTTGGAAATTGGCCAGATAACTGTAGAGCGATGCCTCCACTCTCTTTTAGCCTATTCCAGAAAGGTCCTTTTTTGATGACTTCAAAATAGACGTACCCGGTTTGATAAGGGATCTGCCTCGGAACGACATTGAGTGGCGCAACATTGATACCATTGATCTGGTTGTTAATGAGGTCACGAATTTGTTCTGCTGGCCCAAACTTAAGTTGCGCAGGTACCAATCGTCTAATCTCTTCGATGCTCGTATCAGCCTTAACAGCCAATAAGAACTGACTGGAATCAAGTAGTCGCTTGTCTGGTAATGGTGTGACGTGTATACCGAGTTGGCGAGCCTCTAACGGTAACTTATTAGCGGTCTGGTCGAGTACAACGCTTAAATATTGGCTTAACACTTGGTTAAGTTCCTGAACAACAGGAGTTAGGTTTGTATGATCATAATCAGACAACGCAGGGACACGTTTCGTCTTGCTTGAAAATGTCGAGAGTTCGCCGACGTAGCCCTTCAATAAAGTAATAAGCTCGAGCGGATGAATTTGATCTAATTTTCCTAGGTGCTTAAGAACCATCTCATATCGGTTTAGCATTTGTAGCATGATGAAATCCACCGCTGATGCAGAAGCCATCTTTCCTTGAAGCAGGCGTTGAGATAAAACATCTGCACGAATCTTAGTCATTGCGGAGACGTTTTTAAGACAGTTCATCATGGCTTGATCATTAAGCGCATTTAGGTTCGGTGGCGTGAATTCATCATC
This sequence comes from Vibrio owensii CAIM 1854 = LMG 25443, assembly GCF_000817815.1. GTDB lineage: Bacteria > Pseudomonadota > Gammaproteobacteria > Enterobacterales > Vibrionaceae > Vibrio > Vibrio owensii. The sequence continues at coordinate 199,556 of NZ_JPRD01000028.1, read as the reverse complement.
CAAGATAACGACGCCTTCACTTGTTACCTCTTTAACTTTTAGAATGGGCAATTCAACAAAACCAGAAAGCTTTTCATTATTCGCTTTCAACGCCATGTTCAATGATGCGATTTGAATACACTCTTCGTCTTGACCTGTCTGAACATCAATAACATCAATATCTTTCAACAAATATCGCGACACCAAGCCTTCGCTAACATCAGCGACCATTTTCTCTTTCAAGCTCTTCGCCGGCACGGTTAGCTTAACGAGCGTGTCTTGCGTACCTTTTTCAATGCTCAAAGGACTGAGCTCAGCGCTCGCATTCTGTAGTTGGACGACCGTCATATCAGGTAGAATTGCGTCTATACTCTCAACTTCCACCAGCCCTTCTTTAAGGCTGTTTGAGTTAACACGGACTTTGTAAACGCCCCAATTATAGGGGTGTTGAAAGCGATTTAACCCCTTGAATTCGTGTTCTATCGCACGTTCGCTTTGTTGAAAATGTTGAGGACGTAAAAACATCCCCTCACACCATGCTGTGCGGGAGTAATGTGTCATGGTTTTATCGCCAATCAAGATTAGTTAACGAACAAAGACAAATCGTCTAGTTGAATTTGGTAGGTGTTGTACCCGGTTTGATCAACCTTAATCACCTGTCGCCAATTTGAGTTTTCTATATCTCGAAAAGCCGCAACTAAGCCAAGATATTTCGTCTTAGCAGACATACTTGCGTGATAAACCTCTTCTTGGCCAGGCGTTAGCGATATCTCATACTTGTTCACTAAATCTGGCCCCAAAACCGTGTCGTAGTTTTCGTATATTGAAAAGAAATCTTGGCTTTCAAACACCGTCGAAGAAGTGAGCTCAAACACATAAATTACGACTGGGGAAGGTCTACCATTCGAATCAGGGTTGATGTTATGTTTTGCAGCTAGCTCTAAATCAGCGTAAGGGGCAACCACAAGGTTTGCAGCGGAGCAGCCCGTAAGCAGTGCAGTAAAAAGTAGAACTAGAGTTTTCATTATCGCTTTCATCATCATCCCTTAAATTTTAGTTTTTAGCGCGCTTTCATAATGCTTTGCAAAATCTTCTAAATAAAATGGCGATTCTTTATTTATTACTTCATCTGTCAATTGATGATGAATACCTTCAAATTTTTTCCAACTGCATGCATATTTTCTCGCAGGAATTAATTTATTTAAGACACTATCATTGGACATCGCATCAGAATAAATCGTTGCTGGCTCTACTAATGACATAACACTTGATACAGTACCTTCGACACCTTTCATTAAGGCACGCTCATGATTTTCAATATCAAAGAACGCTTCTTTTATCGCAATATCAGCGCGCATAAAACTTGCCGATTGACGATTATATAAATTATGAATTGCGTCTTCTAAATTAGCAGAGAACTTTAACGGGTTATTTTCAGATTTTCTAAACGCCGTATGATTCAAACGATTATTTTGTTTAAACTCGGCACGATTGTGTAATGTTTCCATTAAGCCTAATAGCATCAGGGAAAACGATTGACCTAACTGCTCAAACCATTGCTCACTGCCTTCATCTGGGACCATATTTGGGTTGATACCCAAACCTCTAATAAAAGCCTGTACGTTTTTCTCATCGAACTCATGTGAGATTGGAGTATGGGAAGGCAGCTTTTCTTCTTCTCGGTCATCTTGAGAGTGAGATGTAGGTGCGTCTAAAAAGTCATCCATAAGCCCGATATCTAGTTGAAACTCGGAAGAAACGCTCTCTTTTAATAGATCTGAGGCATTCAAACCAAAGTTGTCGTGAGCCAAGTTTTCAATAGCAACTTTCTCACCTACTTCATTGATTTTATTAGCCTCACTTAATGAATCGTCAATGCGACGCTCTTCAAGGTTAACTTGAATTTGATAATCGCCGAGGGTCACTACATCACCATGATTCAGTGCTAATTCATTTCCTTGACCAACAGGACTGACCGCGTTGTTTACAAAAGTGCCATTAGTGGAGAGGTCTTTAATCAAGTATTTGTCACCAAACTTGATCAGCTCTCCATGCTTACCTGAAATGACTCTTTCAGGGTCTGGCAACGTCCAATCGCACTGTTCTGAGCGACCAAAACTGACTTTCTCATGCTCGCCTGTCGCGTCAAAAACGAATTCGTTGTCTATCTCTGGTGTGAACTTATGAAAGCTCGTAATGGTTAAAACCAACGTCATGTAAACCTCGCCAAAGGAACTGCTTAATATATAAATTTAGTTCTTAATAGTTAGGCGACATCTTATTAACACTAAAGTTAATAATGCCTAATCAAATAATAATTAGATTTCACGAACGGAATAATGAATTAAATTTACAGCAAAGCAATCGAGGATTATTACCCAGAACAAAATATACAACGAGGTTCAAATTTTTGACGCTAAATTTTTCATTCGTCAAAAAACCGATGTTAGCTTTACCGAGAAATCAACATTTAACTATTTTTCATTAGTTGATGAATTATATATTCACACCATCATTTTATATGGAGCCTCGTGATGGACGACCAAAGTAAAAACAATTCTATAAATAAAGATTCGAATGGTGATAAAACAAAAATTGTAAAGACTCAAAAAAGAGAAAATACAAACGACAAGATGGGTAATATAAATAATGAAGGCTCAGCCCAAAATAATAATGAGACAAATACAAAAGTGTCTCATAATCAAAACACTATTCCACCAGTGGGTAACCCTCACTCTAACTTCGAGAACAGCGCTCATAAAAAGCGTCCTGATTCTTTACTCGGTGAGACAATCAAAAACCGGTATGAAATCGAGTCTTTAATTGGTCATGGTGGTTTGTGTGATGTCTTTTTAGCGAAAGACAAGATCCTCGAATCGTCCGGTTCCGATACTCCATATGTCGCACTTAAAGTTCTCCAGAATGAGTATGCCTCGCAGCCTGAGACCGCACGCATGCTGATTCGTGAAGCACAACAAACTCAGAAGTTAAGCCACCCGAATATTATCCGCGTTTACGACTTTGGTGTTGATGGTGACATTTATTTCCTTGTTATGGAGTACGTTGATGGTGAAACTTTGGAAGGGATAATTCAACGCTCTCGACCGGACGGGTTAAGATACAACGCTGCCCTATCGATTCTTAATCAAACGCTGGACGCGTTGTCGTATGCGCATTCACTCGGCGTCGTTCATGCCGATTTAAAACCTGCCAACGTCATCCTCACGTCTGAGGGAAAAGTGAAGCTGTTAGATTTTGGTGTATCGAAAACTCAGCAATTAAGACATGACCAATACGCAGCTAAACGGAAGTCTCAAGATACAGACACACTTGGCTATACACCAAATTATGCGTCACTAGACATTTTGTCGGGTAAGGAGCCAAAATTCAGTGACGACCTTTTTGCCTTCTTCTGCATTACTTTTGAACTTTTAAGCTGCAAGCATCCTTATGGTCGAACTCCTGCCGGTGAAGCGTTGAAAAAAGGTATTAAAGTGAGGAAGCCAGCCAATTTACCTTTCTCAAAGTGGAGTCTATTCGCTAATGCTTTTACAACAGGAACCGTACCTCAAGGCTTGAACTGTGTTGATATAAAAACACGACTTAATACAAACCGTTGGCCTTTGTACTCTGGTATTGCAGCTACTATCGCTTTATTGGCGGCACTTGGCATGTTCTATCAACAGCAACAAGGTACGATCTCCAAACTAAACCTAGCACTGGCAGAGAAAGAGCAAACGATCGAGTTGGCCGAACAGTTACTCAATACATTACCAGAAGACACAAAAGCATTAATAGATGACAAACAAGGGCTACACCCTGTGATTGAGGCGGGCTTCCTACGCCTGTATAAGCCTCACCTCTTGGGCGAGTTTGAGTCGAAAATTGATGATGTACTGAATTCCGATGTCACCACTTACCCAAATTACGATCAAATTGAATCCATCTTGCAACAAGCAAAGGTTTACTACCCTGACTCACACAAAATTGAAGTGTTGGCATTGGACATTCAATCAAGTAAACATTCAACGCTTCTTTCGATTGCACGTCAGATAAACAGCCACTTAGAAAAATCCGTTTATGCTCAGGTTGAAGGTGAGAAATCGATCTATGATCTCAAGAAAGAGCTGCAAGAGATCCACCAAGAATACCCTTTCACACCAAGCTCTCTGGCTAGTGAAGTATTTGGGCAGCATTTGAATGACGCACTTCAACTGAGAGATGCTGCCGCTTTGGTTACCTTGATTAAGGTTGGAAATACGTTCTTTTCTGAATCTGAAGAACATCAAGAAAACTTGGCTTTCAGCAATGCGATGAAAGATGCCGTGCTAGAAATGAAGTTGTATGAGACTGCCAAAGACAGCACTAACCCACTTGCTTTCCCATCGGATGCCGCGCGCCTTCTCTATCAAGAAGAGTTTGAAGGGCTGCACTACCGCCTAAAACAGGCTCGCACGACTGTAAATCTCGATAAGTTAGTAAAAGACATTGACGCGTTTGCCGAGAACTTTCCGCCCGGTTTTCAAGACATTAACGACCTTAGGTTCCAAACTGCTGATAAATACCTTCAGTTTTCCGATATCTTGCTGAATAAACGAAAATCCAAGAGTGCAAGGCGTGCAATGAAAAAGGCGAACGAGCTATTAAAACGGTTAGAAAGTGACGCAGAACAGAGTTAATGACTACAAAAGTTGATGAGGGGCATATCGCCCCTTCTTTGTCGCAAAAACCACTTGCCTTTATGCAAACTGATGACTAACTTTATTTTAGAGTGTGCTAATCCGTACAAATAGGTAGAAGTTTGACCGCAGGGAAGATCGAAGTCGATAACATCAGCATTTTAGTCATTGATGACTGCTCAACATCAGCGACGTTGATCAAGCATCAACTGGTTTCGCTCGGGGCAAAATTGTCGAACATCACTTGTGTGAATAGCGCTCAAGAAGCATTGAACGCGGTGAAAACACGCTTTTACTCATTTATTGTGATGGACTATCACCTATCGACTAAGTTGACTGGGCTCGATTTGATCAATTTGATGAGCCGAGCCAAGTTAATCTCGGACACCACTGCGGTTCTTATGATATCTGGTGATGCAACGCAGGAAACGGTACTGACTGCCCTTTCTGGCCGAGTAAGACACCTACTTACCAAACCACTCCAAACCAAAGCCTTGAAAAACAAGATGCTTGCTGCATTACAAGAGCAGCATAACCTTGCGGAAGTACGTCAATCACTGGGTAAATGCAGTACACTCACTCTCGCTGAAGTAGCACGCCTACATAAAAAGTATGCGACGAGCGTTTGTGTAGAATCACTGCTTATCGATACCTTGGTCGAGACTCAGCAGTTTGATGTGCTTGAGAACTTCCTTCCCTTCTGTAATGACAAAGAACACGCGAGCCGTATCTGCGCTGAAGCCTTTTTACTCCATAAACAAGGGAAGCTCAGAGAAGCGGTGGATGTGTTAGCAAACTATGTTACGCATAACCCTCTTTGTTTGAGAGCAATTGATAATCTCGTTGGCTTATACGAAACACTTGGCCAGCACAATAATGCGTCCATTCTGGCAAACCGAGCGTTTGAGCTTACACCAAGCAGTAGTGCACGTATGGTCACTGTTTCTCGAATAGTATCCAAGCTTAGGCAGATAGACAGGCTATACGAGGTTGGGTATCTATATGCTTCGAACGTTTCTTCAACTGATACGCTCTGGTTATCTGCAATGAATTCGTATGTTGATTTGATTAGTGAGCACTTCAAGACGCTTTCGAGCGCCAACGAGAAGAAAAAAGTACTTATAAAACTGAATGACTTTTGCTTGCTGGCGGAGAAACAACTGAACCGAAATCAGCAAGTCGATTTAGCGGCCTTCAAGCAAATGATGCAATGCAAGTTGTTGTTGCTTGAAGCGCGACCAGAATACGCGCACAGAAAGCTGATGAAGTCTCTCAGCTACTACTATGCAACACCAAATAAAACCCCGTTGCCCTTGTTGAAACAAGCGATTCCATTGATGGATTTCTTCGGTGAATTCGCAATTAAACAGAGCTTACTGGCACTACTCGCGGCAAAGTCTGGAGTGCCGATGAAGCAAAGCGCTCAAGGAGACAACAACGACAAGCGCTTGAGGGATAGATACCCGTTCTCAACTGAAATGCGCCTCAAAAAACTCTCTGATAACAGCATTGATGCAACAGATATTATATTGGACGAGAGCATTGAGTTTCTTTCTCAGCGTCCTTTACCACCCAATTGGTCTAACTGGCTCAAAGATTACCTATCCGGCTCTTACTCGTCCCAGTTGCCAACCCCTTTTAACCTACAAGCCACACAGTGGAGATGAGCAATGATCAATTTCGAAGTACTCAATACTTATATGGATAACGATGTCGATATTATCTTTGCTGTTTTCTCAACCTATATGGAAGACTACGAAGATGGATTGGAGCGTATTAATCAACTTAACCAAGACCAAAATTGGCCTGAGTTGTTCCTATTGTCACACAGTTTAAAAGGCATCCTTTCAAGCTTTGGAGAGGAGTCAGCAGTATCAGCACTTAACAATATAGAGGAGCATACAAGAGATAATATCGCACCAGATAGCGGGGATCTGGCTATAGTTAATAAAGAGTTGGTTACGATAAACCAACAGATAACTGATTACTTATCCAACATGGATTAGTGACAAAACAATAAAAAATATTACGTTAATTGGAAATGCTAGGCTATGAACAACACAAATTTTAAAGAGTTGATAGATTCGCTTAAGGATCTGACGCCAACTCAAAAAAAATACTTAATAAGCCAGACGCGGCTTTCTTTAGAAGAAAGTGAAGTCCTGAAAAACAAAGACTTACTGACACCTGAAGAGCTCGAATTACTGCTTGCTGTAACTAACGCAAAATGAAAGACCGATAGAGGGAGCTAAACGCGGCCATTACGGGTTTTCAAATTCTGAATCAGAGGGGTTAGCTGTGCTGACACCTTTTTCATGGTATGTGCGTTAGAGTTCGATGATTGCCAACATATCTTCACCATCTTCATCCATACCAACTTCTTCAAAACCTAACTGACTGTAGAAAGGCTTAGCGACTGGATTAGTCGGGTTGTAACAGATCTCTATATGTTTGAGATTGGGCGCTTGTTTGATCTCTTCGATTGCCAGTTTTAATGCAACTCGCCCTATTCCTTTGTTTTGGTGTTTGGCATCGACCATAAAACGCCAAATAGAAACTTTATCACTTGCTTCATGAACCCACATGAAAAAACCAACGGCTTCCTCGTCTAGATAGATTGCACGAACTACATGGCCTTCGTTGTAGAAAGACTCCACCAGCGACCACATGTTGCGTGCTACAAATTCTTCTTGTGGTTTCGTTACATCCAAGTCGCAGACGAGTTCATAGTTTTGTTTCGTAACCTCTCTCAGAGAGACATTCATGGCATCCTTTCCTTAATCATGTCTAATTCGATATTTTCTATGATGGTTAGTACATATACCCCAACCAATCGAGTGCACCCTTTGTCACTATTTGACCACGCAATGGTTTCACATAAAGGTCATTGAGCCTTTCTTCCGCGACGCCATAATTTTTGTGTTCGTGCACTCTCAACCAGGCCGCCTCTGCCTCAAAACACTGAAATCCGTTTTTTAGATAAAGCGATGGATCGTCAGCCACGAGAATGATGAAATCAACGTCTTTGTCTTGGGCATACTCTGTAACACGAGTAAGCATTGTTGAAGCGACACCTTTCCCTTGGAAGTCAGTATCAACGCATAAATCGATGATCCCCAACACTTTGGTTGGCTGTTCATTCAAGTTCATCACGCGATAGTCCAGCCCCATATAACCAATCAGCTTTGTACCCTGAAACTCAAGAGCACGATAATGAGGTAACTGCTTGTAATAAGATTGGTCTGACCGATGCTCAGGAAATGCGGCATTTCGCAAATGCTTGATGGCTAGATGCTCGGCGGGGCTTAAATCTAGCTCCGGAACAATGTTCATTGGTACGTTCGACCATTATGTTTCAACCAACCACCTTCGTGGCGTCCTTGTGGATCGTGGTGCGTCCAGTGCAAGACACCACCTTTTGAATTCCACTCATATTCACCATTAAATTCAATACGGTCACCAACGTTCAGATTCGCAACTCTTGGAGCCAAGTCAATATTGTGAGCAACCAAAAGCGTTTGGCGAGATTCTAGCTTAAGGATGAATTTTTGATGTCTCGAGCCAACGTTGTCATCTCGTAACACACGAATGACTACACCTGAACCTCGAACTTGTACATCGCTTTGCTGCGATTGATAAGCTTGCTTCAATACTTGGTCATTCGCCATTGATACACTCGGTATTACAGCCAAACTGCCGAGTATTAATGCCAATAGAAACTTACTTTTCTTCATAGTTTGTTGCCTTGTATTTCTCTAAATTCTGGTTTGAGTCATTGATTGAGCACTATCCGCTTGTTGGATTTCTTCTAGCTCTTTGATATCGATTTGATCGACTTCTCGATTGAGAATTCGTTTGTACTCAACAAGAGAGCTTGCATTGATGACCGGCAAAGTGAGCCCATGAAAATCGCGCTGTACGGATTCGGCCAAATTAATATCAAGCAATACCCATTGTTGGTTTGAGGTGCTGAAAATCTTCGTCCCCGGAGTCAATCCAATTTCGATTTTCTGGTTTTCATAAATCAGCTGAAGGTATTCTAAGTCCCACCCTTCTTCACAGTAGTGTTTAAGCGGTTTACTTACAAAAGGTTGAAAGAACGGTAGAAGCTCATGTACATCCTCTCTTTCAATATAGAGGTCAATGTCAGCAATAGGCCGAGAACCACCATGAAGGTGGGCGGCGAAACCTCCGACAATCTGGTAACGAATATCTTGCTTATCCAGTATTCCTTTCAGCCAAGACATTGCACGATACACTGATTCATTCATCCGCTGTCCTTTTGTTTCTATGAGTATGCATTCAATCCAATAATCAATCACTGTAAGTAATTTATATTAAAAATAAAAGGTTAAAGTGCCTCGCGCTTTTACTTCGATTAATGAGCCACCAAAATGATCAAATACCCTACGATTTTGATAACAGAATATTATACAAACAATAATCAATGATAATTTCATGTTTGCATGTAATACCTTTATCTTTAGCTTCAACAACGTTGCTTGTTGAAATGCCTTTGTCACTCCGACATTGCCTCACAAGCCGAGATAAGAAGGTTAAATATGAAATTTCTTCACACTATGATCCGCGTGACTGACCTGGATAAGTCCGTCGAGTTTTACACCAAAGTTCTTGGTATGAGCGAGCTTGATCGCTTCGAAAACACAGAATACCGCTACACTCTTGTGTTTGTCGGTAACGCAGACCAACCTGGAAGCGCGACGATTGAACTGACTTACAACTGGGACACAGACAGCTATGACCTAGGTAATGCGTTCGGTCACATGGCATTAGGTTGTGAAGATATTTACGCTGCATGCGACAAAATCAAAGCACTTGGTGGCAATGTCACTCGTGAACCAGTTCCAATGAAAGGCGGTGAAACTCATATCGCATTCATTAAAGACCCTGACGGTTACCAAATCGAATTGATTCAAACAAGCAAATAACGAGGTTAGTCATGAAAGATACATTATTTCAACCTGTACAACTTGGTTCTCTAACGCTTCAGAACCGTATCGTTATGCCACCAATGACTCGCTCTCGTGCAAGCCAACCTGGCAACGTCGCAAACGACATGATGGCTGAGTACTACGCACAGCGCGCATCTGCGGGGTTAATTGTTGCGGAAGGCACACAGATTTCACCTATGGGTCAAGGTTACGCTTGGACTCCGGGTATTTACAGCCAAGAACAAATCGCAGGTTGGAAAAAAGTCACTGACGCTGTACACGCAAAAGGCGGTGCGATCTTCGCTCAGCTTTGGCACGTAGGCCGTGTAACTCACCCTGACAACATCGGTGGTGAGCAGCCAATTTCTTCTTCTGCACTAAAAGCAGAAAACGTGAAAGTGTTTATCGATAACGGCACAGATGAGCCTGGTTTCGTTGACGTGGTAGAACCACGTGAGATGACGAAAGAAGACATCAAAGTGGTTATCGAAGAGTACCGTCAAGCGGCATTGAATGCGATTGAAGCGGGCTTTGATGGTATCGAACTGCACGCAGCAAACGGCTACCTTGTAAACCAGTTTATCGATTCTGAAGCAAACAACCGTACAGATGAATACGGTGGTTCAGTTGAAAACCGTCTACGTTTCTTGAGTGAAGTGGTTGAAGCGATGACTCAAGCGATTGGCGCTGATCGCGTTGGTGTTCGTCTTGCTCCGTTTACGTCACTAAACGGTACTGTAGATAAAACACCAGTAGAAACTTACACAGCTGCTGCGGCACTGCTTGATAAGCTAAACGTTGTTTACATGCACATTGCAGAAGTAGACTGGGATGACGCACCAGATACGCCTGCTGAGTTCAAAACAGCCGTTCGTGAAGCTTACAAAGGCACCATCATCTATGCTGGTCGCTACAACACAGAGAAAGCGGCTGAAGCTCTAGAAAGTGGCTTGGCAGATATGGTTGGCTTTGGACGTCCGTTCATCGCGAACCCTGACCTACCGAACCGTATCAAGAACGATTACCCGTTAACGGCTCACGATCCTGCGACGCTGTTTGGTGGTAACGAAAAAGGTCTGTTGGATTACCCGACTTACCAAGCAAACTAAACCGTTGAGCTTGCCTAGTTCAGCCGACTTATTTGAATAGGCAAGTTGAATAGACAAAAACCCCGCAGATGAGTTTGAATGCATCTGCGGGGTTTCTCTTTTTTTTTGCGCCCAGTGTTGTCTGACATTATGGCTTGGGTATTGAAATGGGTTCTAACGACGCTGACAAGAAGTGCAACCACGACAAGCCGAGCGTGTGGTTTTATCCAACAAACTTCGCTGCACTTTGCAGTATGCGTTCTTTAATGCACGGCGAGCCGCAAACCAATCTTCAGGCTTAGTCAGAATCAAATAGCCATTGAAGCGCTTTACTAACTCCACTCTGTGTTTATCAATAAAGCGGCTGTCAAAACCAATATCGAAGTAATCCAAAGCTTCTTCGATACAAGTAAAGCTGGCAATCTTGGCTTGAATATCGTTTTGGCTCATAGCCTCGTTTCTGAGTTTGTTCACTTAGTTCCGAGTATAAAAACTTCCGTTCAACCGTTCTTTGATTTACATCCGTAGCACGTCATTTTGCTAGAAACCGCTGAGTTTTAAATTTTCAAAATGAAAATCAATATAAGAAGTCATCCTGCAAAACTCTTCTCATCTTCAGAATGCTATTTAACTCACTGATTTTATGAGCCTAATTTTTGGTGCGCATTTTGCGTTAGTGAGTTTGTTGACTAGGGAGAGATGATGATGACTTACCGAGCAGAAATAGATGGATTAAGAGCGATTGCCGTCATATTGGTGATCTTCTTCCACGCAGACATCGAAGCGTTCGCTGGTGGCTTTATTGGCGTAGACGTGTTCTTCGTGATCAGTGGCTATTTAATTACCACAATTGTGATAAACGATTTGGATAAGAACCAATTCAGCCTTGCTGATTTCTACGAGCGCCGTATTCGTAGGATTCTGCCCTTACTGCTGCTGGTTATTGCAGTATGTTACCTACTCTCTTGGTGGTTGTTCCTTCCACATGCACACAAAGAGGTGGGCGAGTTTTCTGTGTCTTCCATTCTGTCCGCTTCTAATGTTTTGCTTTACCTCAAAGGGCACAATTATTTTGGGCTGGAAGAACAAGCCAATCCGCTCTTTCATACTTGGAGCTTAGGTGTGGAGGAACAATACTACATTGTAATCCCTCTTCTGCTTATGCTTCTGGCACGAGGCAAGCTCATGTCTTACCTCACCTTCTTCATTGCGGTGTTTGCATTAAGCCTGATGACTATTTGGTACGCCAGTGGTGATCCTGATTTCGCCTTTTACATGATTTTCTCCCGTGCGTGGGAACTGGCAGCGGGCTCTCTGATTGCCCTAGTGATGCGCAAAACCGTTATCAAACCCAACAACACCTTAGCTATGATTGGTTTAACGCTAGTTCTCGCCTCTGCTTTGTTGTTTGATAAATCAAAAGATGGCGCCGGGCTTATGCTATTAATCCCTGTGATTGGCACCGCACTTATTATCTTGTTCTCATCCAAAGACAATACGCTTGGTAAAGCTTTAAGTCTCAAATCGGTGGTTTTTATTGGGTTGATCAGCTATAGCCTTTATTTGTGGCACATTCCTTTCTTGGTTTTTTATCGCTACGTACTTACTGCCGGACAAGAGTTCAGCCTCGCGTTTTATCTAGTGGCTCTATTTGCCTTTTCTTACCTTACTTGGCGCTTTGTTGAAAAGCCTTTCCGTAGCCGCAAGAAAATCGGCATAAGCACACTTGCTGCTTCACTTGTGTTAGTCACCCTGCCGCTGCTTGCTTTTGGTGTCGTCGGTCATAAAAATGGAGGCTTTCCAGACCGTAGCGCATTTTTTGAAGCTATGCGCGTAAACAATGGTTACGGCATTGCATGTAATGGTAATACAACCATCAACGACACTTGTTCTTCATCTTCAGAGCCTACTGTCGCAGTATTGGGTAACAGCCACAGCATGGTCTTTGTTCAGCAACTCTCAAATGACACACCTACGGGGGTTGTCCAACTTACGCAAGATTCTTGTGCAGTGGGTTATGTCGACATGATTGCAGGAGTCAATAATCTATCGTGTCGAAGCTTCTTCACCGATGCAGTCGAAACTATTCGGGATACGCCTTCGATTCGACGTGTGGTGATTTCTTCTAACTTCAATAAAGAGCTCTCTAAGCAAGATTACCAAGCGTCGCTCACCCATCTATTGAACGAGTTAGAAGACAGAGAGATCGTTGTCTTTGGTCCGACACCTTCTGCACCGCATGCTATTGGCGAATGCTTATGGAAAGCGCAATTGTTTGGTGATAACAAAGGCAATGAATGTGACTTTGCACCGAAGCAGTCACACCCGCATCATGTAGCAACGCTGGCAGCGTACTTTGACCAATTTGAACATGTGGAGTTTGTCGACCTTACTAACTACATCTGCCAACAGGGCAAATGCGCAATGAAAGTGGGCAGCAACAATGCCATGTACACCGATGCAAGCCACCTCTCTTACAAAGGCGCAGAAATTGTATTGAGTAGCTATCAGAAGGCGTTGAGTGACAATCAACAACTCACTGCTCAGCATTAACCCAATGACAAAAGAAAGAGAGCTCAGCGCTAATCCAAACGCTGAGCTTTTTTATTTAAAGATTCGTGGGTCGAAAGCAAAATCAAGCTTCTCTGCTTTCTTCAGGATGTCTTTCATCTTGGGATGGTTTGGATTGACGACGTAGTTGTTGTCACGAGGAGAAATTGTCGAAGGTACTTGCAGTGCAGCAAACTCAGGATGTGGATCGTTGAGAAACTGGTCGCCGATGTATTGTGTGGATTCACTAGCAGGAATGGAGCGCCAAGTGACTGGTAAGTCTTCTTCATCCAGTGCAGCAATTAAGTACTCTGGCATCTCGATACGATACAAATCGTAAAGCTTGGTGATCGCCGGATCGTTGTTTACATGAACGAAAACTTCTAACGAGCAAAGAGATTCGGATTGAGAAAAGTACAGTGCTTCGGTTCCTTTCGAGTTCCATCGCCCACCGAATAGCTTGGCACCGATTGGGCTAAATGGAGACTCACAGAACTTCTTTTGAGTCAGTCGATAGAGCTTCATATTACGAGAATACCCCGTGCTCTAGTCGTCCAATCAAATCTTTGACGATTTCAAAATCAACCGTGGTTGAAACCATGTCTAGTGGGCGCTTGCCACCCAAACCATAAACATTCTCACGCATCCAACCTAGTGCGCGTTCTTCATCATCAAACAGTTCTGTTGCTAGCTTAAGTAGCATCGCTAAACGATAGATGGCATCACTCTCTTGCGTGTTGAAGCGCTCTTCGTTTTTGAGTCGACGTTTGATGGTGCTCACCGGGATCAATGTAACGTGTTGGAATTCGCTTTGAGAAAGCTTCACACGCTCGACGATATTACGGTATACCTTTGGCTCAAAGCCTTTATGAACCGCATCGGTACGGCCGGTTTCGGCATCTTCAATGCCCAGCATAAACCAAAAGTTTGCCTTATGAGGCAGCTTCGGTTTAAAGCTTTTTAATGTTGCTGTTGCCATACTGAGCTCCTATAGACCAAATGGTCTTAATATTATGGTCCATATGAGCTCAATTATCAATCGTACAAAATGCAGCCACAGTAAAACAGGCACGAATCAGAGCAAGAGAAACGTTAAGGCTTGTCTACGCCTGCGTATTTCACCCTAGAAAGCAACGCCATATCGCGATTCCAAGTGGCGAGATCGTGTTGATTAAACTTGCTGAGATCATCGTGTCCACAAGCCCTTGCCATCACTTGCATCAGCTCAACCGAGGCTTCAATTTTGCTTCCCTTTTTCAATGCCATACTCCGTGGTTGGCTTTCAGTAAGCGTAGAACAGCTCAAGTAAAGCGTCAGGGGAATAGCGATTTACCTATACTTTATGTGGGTCTCAAAACTCAGGAGGCTAACATGACCATGTCAACCCGGCTCGACCACTATTTGACTGAGCACCATATTCACTTTCAAACCGTGAACCACAGTCATAGTAATAGCTCGCTGCAAAGCGGTGTTGCAGCGGGTGTCCCTCTCAATAACTTGGCAAAAAGCGTGACTTTGGAAGATCACCAAGGTCGTCATATGATGGCTGTCTTGCCTGCGAATAATAAAATCAGCTTGTCTCGATTGAATGACGAGCTCAATGCCTCTTTCCATTTAATCAAAGAAAGAGAAGTCTATCGTTTGTTTACCGATTGCGATAACGGCGCGATACCTCCGGTGGGTAGCGGTTATCACATGGCAACCATTTGCGATGAAATGCTCGCCAATTTAGAGCATGTGTATTTGGAAGCAGGCGATCACAAAACCTTGATTAAGTTGGATAAAGAAGCGTTCCGTGAACTGATGGGAGAAAGTCGTTTTCTACGCTTTAGTAGTCAGGTATTTCATTAGTCTTAAGCTGCATTGAATGCAGTGCCTAGAACAAGTTGGCTCTTGTTGTGACGATTTCATTTTGAATTGCTTTCGCGACAAGAGCCTTTATTCGTTCTTATCTTTAGCGTCTTTAACCTCCTCAACCAAACCCGCCCTGTCAATTCGATAATGGGCGAGATCGTGAGCAAGAAAGAGGTGACCAGAGTAAGCGGTTTGAGCTTCTTTCCGAATCTGCTCGATCGACACTTCCGCTTCAGGGCTGAATTGATAGCGAGGACTAAAGTGAGTGAGAATCAAGCTCGGAATTTGCTTTGTCTGCGCATAACTGGCAACTTGTGAGGAATAGGCGTGACCGACTTCTCCTGCTCGCTCTTTCATCGCTTCTGAGTACGTTGATTCGTGTACCAACAGATGCGCGCCTTCAATTAGACTATCGAGCTTCTCTGGTTTGTCGTTATCACCACAAATGATCGCTTTTCTCGGTGGATGTGCAAGCTTAGTAAACGCCTTACTCATTAAGGTTTGACCTTGGAACTCCACATCATTACCCCGCACAAGTTCTCCCCAGATAGGTCCCCTCGGAATGTTCGATTGCTCAAGCTTATCAATGTCTGGATACATGCGAATAGTTGATTCTTCAAAACAGTAAGCAAAGCTAGGAACACGATGGGAAAGTGCGGTAGCGGTAAACGTAAACTGACCAATTTCAATCGAATCAAACTGCTCGACTTCAATGAAATGAAGCTCAAATGGCAGATAGAGTTTGGTGAACGCTTGAGTCGCTTCAAACCACTGTTTAATCCCCTCTGGCGCAATGACCGTCAGAGGATCTTTGCGGTTGTTCATGCCTGCACTGGCGAGCAAGCCCGGTAAACCATAGCAATGGTCGCCGTGAATATGAGTAATACAGATAGCTCGCAAGTAATTCAGTGATAACGGAGTGTGTAGCAATTGGTGTTGAGTCGCCTCTCCACAGTCAATCAGAAACCACCCTTTCCCCTTGCTCTCCAGCAAAGCAGTCGCAGAAACATTACGGGATTTAGTTGGAACCCCAGAGGACGTTCCTAAGAAATACAGCTCCATATGACTTTCCATTCCTTAAGTAAAAGCTCTAATCACTCATAAGGTTTAGCATTCGATTCAGTGATAAATTGCATGATTCTGACCGATTTTAACACTAAGCTTTAAATATCAATTAAACACCCATTTAAAACAAGCGTACAAAAATACACTAATTACCACTCGCCATTCTATAACATTTAAGCCGTACTTTTTGAGTGGACATCAAACACCATAGGGCTATTTCGTGAAAAATCCACGATGTATAAATCGAGCTTAACTATAACATTTACAGATATTTACACCAAAAAATACAAACCATTAGTTATATGAGATGGTAATAACAAATCCTGAAATTTAACGTTACGAATATGTTAATTATTTTTATGCTTGAGCTGAGTGTTTAGCAAATAACCTACTCATCCCCTGTATAGGTTATCAGGCACTTTTATTTAAAACGCATCCTAAAAACACATGGAGTTTCAGAGTGATATGAAGACAAGGAATGCAAAACTCGCGCTTGCAATAGGTATAGCGCTCAGCTCCCCTAAGTTATACGCCGCTGGATTTCAATTATCCGAACATTCAGCCGCTGGCCTAGGGCGCGCTAATGCAGGCGAAGCCGCCATAGCAGACGGTGCATCGGTAGTCGCACATAACCTGCAGCCATTACGCTGTTCGATTCTTATCAATTGTCCGTAGGTGCTGCTTACATCATGCCAGAGGTTCGCGTAACCGGTAACGGACCTTCAGAATCCTTCAATAATCAGCTAACCAACAATGACGTCGTCGACAATGTGGTTGTGCCATCTTTTTATATCGCAGCCCCAATCAATGACTCGTGGTCCTGGGGGCTTGGTATCTTCACTGACTTTGGATTGGCAACCGAATACCCTGATGACTACTTAGCCGGACCGATTGGTGGGGAAACCAGTTTAGAAACGATTAATTTTAACCCCACCATCGCCTACCGAATCAACGATGAGTTCAGTGTCGGCGCTGGCGCTAGCGTTGTTTATGGTAAAGCCAAGCTCACACGTACGTTGGGTATTCTTGCCGATGCGGTTAATGCTGATACGGGCGCAAATTTTGCTCGTACCGACGTGGCGAAATCACTCGATGGTGATGGCTGGGGTTACGGTTTTAACCTCGGCGCACTTCATCCGCAACGACTGTAAATCCACGTCCTTGGTCACCAGCCCTTGCAGCCTCAATCGCTACGTTTAATGCAAGTAAGTTGGTTTGCTCTGCGATGGTTTGGATGACTTGGGTGATGTCTGCGACTTCGGCCGTACCATTGGACAATGTCGCAACTTTCTGGCTCATAGTGCCCATTTGACTTGCTAATCCACCTACTTGCTCAGTCGCACTTTGCAGGACAACTTGCCCCTGTTCAGACAACTCCGATGCCACTTCGGCTTCACGAGACGCACCATTCGCATTTTGTGCAACTTCAGCGATCGCCACCGTCATCTCGTTAACCGCAGTTGCGACTTGGTCAGTTTCCATTTGTTGCGATTGCGCATTGCTTAATATCTCAGAGTTTACGGCTGATAATTCTTCGGAAGCGGAAGCAAGAAGATCACTGCATGAAATGACCTCAGAAACGGTTTTATACAACTGCTCTTCCATGTGATGTAGAGCATCAAGCATTTCTGCTACCTCGTCGCTCCCCTTCACTTGTTGCTGCTCTGCAGAGATTTCACCGCGGCTCAACTTCTCAGCGACTTGCTTTGCGAACAAGACATTGTTGGTAATATCGCGAGATATAAACACGCACAGCAAAGACAAAGCCGGAAATCCGATGAACAGCGCTAATGCTACGTTAATCGTGGCTTCTTCAGTGGTCCGTTGTATCTCTTCTTTTAGTACGTTCTGGTCATTGACGGCGTCTGTTTTAATACCGTTGATCTTTTCTGAAATATCAAAACCAATCTCTTTTAACACGTCCCATCGAGCATTTCTTTCTCGAATTAACACAGCTACCTGAGACAAAGAACTCGCAAAGCTGTCGGTTAATGCATTTAACTGCTCTTGATTAACATAACCAAGTTGCGTCAAATACAATTTCCACTCGTCAAGCTTTGATTCAAACTGCTCTCATTATTGGTCAATAAGTATTCTGTCGCTTCTTGTGTTAGCGCTTTAAACACTAAGGTGGCGTCAGCAAGTTCCGCACGATATTGCGTTACATCGGTCGCTTCAGAAAGACGTTTTTCTAATTTTGATTCCACTTGCTTTTGAAAAGAGACAAGTTCGGCAACCTTTAGATCTCGCTCTTTCATTAAGCGAGAAACGTCATTTAGATTTTCCATGTAGCGAACCAATTCAAAAGTCACTTTTTCAAATCGAGTTTTACGCTCTGGATCGAAGGCATTTTCAGCCTGCTTTTGGGCTTCTTGAAGGGCGAATTTTAACGCTTCCATCGATTGAGAGAAAAATTGTGGATCGCGATTCGTCCGATACGTCAATGCATTGGTTCGAGCAGTCAAAAGGTTCGTTTCGATTTCGGTTGCTTCAAACGCAGTGGTATTGATGGTTTGAAAATGAATAAAATTATTGTTGATGTGTTTGGTGGTAACAATACCAACCGCGGTGATTGCAAATAGCACCAAAATAACGGCACTTAAAATCAGGTAAAACTTATGTTTTATTTTTTAATCTTGTTTAGCATTCCGCCTAACTCCGTGAGAACAGCAAGAATGAAATACTAAAAACCCATGGATTCAGGTGCAAACTTGCCAATCAAAGCGAAACGCCCTACCTAGTTGTTATCATTGAATTTATTTCATAATGTCAGCTTTTTCCCCGACGAAAAACAAAGATTGATACGTCAATGTAAGACCGTCATTCTCTCACGCGCTATCTAATTGATTCTATTATTTTTAGCGTGACACTTTCTCATATACGAGACGCACCTTTTCAAATAATGAAATTGTCATTTTCACCCACTCCTCACGGATTTTTCCTACAATCCTACCTCATTAAATAAGTGCTGAAAGGAAGCGGCAAGTAAATTGAAATATAAGGCGAGGCACAAATATGAATAACGTTCTTATTATCGACGACCAACCGTTATATAGCGAAGCACTCGCTTCTCTTGTTCAAACCGCTTTCCAATCTGTTAACGTCGTGGAGTCAACAGACAGCGCTGAAGTTATGGAAATCATTCGTAACCAACCTGTAGATTTGGTTATATTAGACGTCGTACTAGGTGACCGAGATGGCATGCGCTTGGCTAAGAACATATTAGCGACAGGCTATCAAGGTAAAATCTTGTTTATTTCTTCTCGTGATTATTCAAGTTTATCTAAAGCCGCATTTGAAATGGGCGCACACGGCTTTTTAAATAAGAATGAAGCGAAAGCCACCATTATGGATGCCATCGTCAGTGTGACACGTGGATATTCGATGTTTAAAGCGACACATAACCAATCATCGGGTAACGTCACTTTATCTAATCGTGAAGCAATGGTGTTCCACTACCTTGCCCAAGGTTACTCAAATAAGAAGATCTCTGAGCAACTGTCACTGAGTGCTAAGACCATCAGTACGTACAAAACTCGAATCTTGAAGAAGTATCATGCTGAGTCTGTCGTAGAACTTCTCAACACCCTTCCTCAAGAAGAGTGTGGCAGTCTTTGTTGCTAGTTTAGCTTCCAAGTAGTCTGGTTAGGTAATTACGTATCTCGCGATAGCATCAGTTAATAGCTGGTGCATTGAGTTGTAGCGATGAGTTTGCTTCATTTGTACCACCACTTTTGGGCGCCCTTCAGGGTAGAAGGTTTCAGGTACAGGAATAAAATGAAAACCATCAATCGGTTTTTGATACTCCAGCAAAATTGTCGCTGCAGCCCTTGCTCTGATCACCTGGAGTAAGCTGGTGATATTCCCAATAGTCGCAACCCGGTCAATATTCAATCCGCCCTGCTCAAGCGCTCGCTTGGTGACTTGCTCCCTATCCTTCCAACCTGCGAGCTCAAGCAGAATGAACTTAAGCTCACACGCTTTTTCTAGATCGGTAATGCCCAGTTCTTCAGGCACGACAATAACGGCTGGCGCGTAACCGATAAACTGTTGATGAATGGATTTTGGGTATTCTTCATTAAAATAGTGCAGTTGCATGTCTACTTTGTCTTCAAGAATATCGTCAATCGTATTATCGGTGCTGCTTGCCAAATTAACGTAAGCATTTGGAAACAAATCCATTAAGTCACGTAAAAGCAAGTGACCAAAAGATTGTTGCGCGGATTGCGGTAAGCAAATAGTGATGCTCTTTTCATAAGACAGGGGCTCAAACTCTCGTCTTACGAGACAAGACTCAAGCTGGTCGAGGGCATCTGTGATTTCTGGCAATTTTCGTTTCAAATAATCTGTCGGTTCAAAGTGATGAGCGTGACGAATGAAAAGCTCATCTTCCAGTTGTGTTCGCAAACGAGTGAGATATTTACTGATAGATGCTTCGCTTTTACCCAACGCTTTCGCAACAGGCTTTAGTTGTCGATGTCGTTCTAGCAGCACCAGTATTTTGAGGAGATTTAGGTCTAGATCTTTATTCACAGCGCGGTTACCAAATAGAATCAAAGATTAAAATTGTGATTTTTATAATTACCTTCAGCCAAATACAAATAAAGCAGCCTTTGCATATGCTGCTTTATTATAAAAGACCAAAGTCACGTTTTGGTCAAGTTTATCAAACTCTCACATCGCCACTTACTGACATTTAAGTCATTTACTACAATTTGCAGACATAAGACACTGTCTCAATTTAACATCTCTTGCGCTTACACTCGTACAAATCTTCGTCAGCAAGCATGATGACATCTTTCAAGGTCTCGTGCTCGGTGCTCATGGCAATACCAGTACTTACGCTAACGTCGATATCTAAGCTCTTTAAACGGTTCTCCTTCACCACTGAACGTAGTATCTTGGCCAGCATTAGCGACTTACTTTCACTGCAACCAGGGAGAATCGCGATAAACTCATCGCCACCTGTCCGAATCAGATAATCCGTCGCTCTAAAGACTTTTTTCATCGCATCCGCAATTATCGAGATGACCTCGTCACCAACATGGTGGCCGTATTTATCGTTGATGCGTTTTACTCTGTCGCCATCAATCGCAATGACAGTGAAAGTGGTCATCTTAATCTTGTTCTTGAATGCCCGCTCTTTAAAGACCTTACGATTAAACAACTCGGGGAGCTCGTCTTTGGTTGCATCGCTAATTGCATTTGCTAGCTGAATCTTACTCTCTTTAGATTCCTGCGCCTTGGAGTAATAACCAAATATCACCGCGAACATAATCAGGTACAAGAACCCAAAATCGATCAGTATTTTACTAAACGGATACTTATAAACGATGAGGTTATTGTTATCCGCAACGTAGGTCTGCGTGTAAGCAAAATCTGGCCATGGGTAATGCGGGAAATAGACCACAACGTGTTTGTTACCATTATTAATGTCTACCGTGAGTGCTTTACCCTCCGCTCTCAAAGAATCAAGAAATATCTGTTCCCCAAACTCTCCGACAATCTGTCCTTGGTAATACACAGGGCTAATGACACTGAATGCCCTACTGTCCGAATAAGTGGTTTTAAACGGCTGTGAAATCAAAATCCGATCGGCTAATTGATCTTTCCATGCCGCCAAGACGCACGAGTTAGTTTCTTTACACCAATCAACATCAAATGGTGCTGCTAAGTTCTCGAGCTCTTCGATTGGATTTTCAAGAATAAACTTGTTAGCGGTATAGGAACGAAAGTAAAGCACCACGTCAATTCGTTCATAAACGTTTGATAGGTAGCCTTCGGCTTCATGTAAAACTTTACGCGCGACTGATTCCACATAATCAAGCTCACTTCCTGTTTCAAGCGCATAAACTGCATCTTGGAAGCTAAACTCCGTAAGCTCTCCAATTTCCTTTGCCGTTTTTCCCTCGTAACGAGCCAATTCAGATTCCATGAGCAGACCAAGCAAGGTTACCTTCTGCTTGGTCTTAGAAATTCCCTGAGTGTAGATCTTAAATTGTTTCACCTCATGAGAGATCAGCATAGCGCCAATCATGGTCATTGAGGTTGTAAACAAAAGCGTGGCAAAGAAAAAAGACAAATAGATGTTTTTTTTGAATTCATCCTTTCTCCTGTTAAGTGCTCACAACTTTTGCCAGTTCAACAATGTTTTTTACGTTGAACTTATCCAGAACGCCTCGCTTGTAGGTACTAACGGTCTTGTCGCTGGTAGACAGGACATCCGCGATATCTCGGTTACTCTTTCCTTGCTGTAGTAACTTCATTACCGCGCTTTCACGGCTGGATAACATTGGCACATTTCGGTGTTCTTCTACCGTTTGTTTGAATTTGAAGAACGAGTACCCTTTCGCTACGGCTTCTATCGCACCTTTCAAAATTTCATGGTTTTCGGACTTACACACATAACCATCAGCACCCGAGCGAAACGCCATCTAGCTATACATGTGGCTAGTCTCAGCAGAGAAGAAGATGACCTTGCCACTAAAACCGTGAGATTTAATACGCTTATAAAAATCGTACCCATCACAGTCCGCGAGATTGACATCCAAAATGAGCAAACCGATATCCGATTCTTTCAGTGTTTTTAGTGCGTCTTTTGAGCTTGTTGTCGTCATAACCTCATTTGCAATGCCTAGGCTTTCGACCAAGGATTTAATTGCAATACGAACCAGTGGGTGATCATCAAAGATCAAGCAGTTCATTTTATTCATCATCCTTTTAATTAAATATCGTTATTGCTTCTAATGGCATAGGTTTATCGATGTAATAGCCTTGGCACACATCAACGGTATATTGGCGCATGGCCTCTAGCGTCACCTCGTCTTCCACCCCCTCTGCGACGACGCTAATGTTTAAGCTTTTTGCTAGTGCGCATATCGCTAACACTATGTTTTTCTTTTTCGGGTCATTCACTAACCCTTGAACAAATGAACGGTCGATTTTCAGCTCGTTGAAAGGCAGTTGAGCAAGCTTTTCTAACGAGGATGATCCGGTACCGAAATCATCAATACTGATCGTCACTCCATTCATTCGAAATTTAAGTAGGTTCTTATAGAGCGCTGGACTGGTTTGAAATGTGTCTCGCTCTGTTATTTCTATCGTAAATCGGTCTGGACTGATGCCATACTCCTGACAACGGGCAATAAATTGGTTCGCAAATTCCGCATCTTCTAGGTTGTCATGATCAACATTGAGCGAGACATGTTGCTTGAGCCCGCGATTTTTCATGTCGTATAACGCGTTACTAAACACTGCATCAAATAACTCTGCTGATAAGTGACAACGTTCGACAATCGAAAGGAAATGATGCGGTGCAAGCACGCCATAAATCGGATGAAACCAACGAGCAAGCGCCTCATAACCGATAATCTCTCCGGAGTTGGCATCTGCTAAAGGTTGGTAATAGTTTTTGACTTTACCCTCAGCCAATGCGAACAAAAACTCTTGGTCTTGAACGCAGATATCCTGTTGGAAATGTGTATTTTTAACCGGTTCAAGCCCTGCTCTTCTCAGCATTTCGACTACTTGGCTTTCATCGTAAGGTTTAAGTAACTTACCCAGTACTTCAAAACTGAACGTCTCGCACATAGCGCGCACAGCTGTGACGATTGTCAGCTCCATCGCACTGACCAGCACGACTTTGCCGCGATAACCAATCTGGTTAAGCATTTCCATCATGTCGATGCCATCTTTGTTTGGCATTTGCAGATCACAAAAGATAATGTCGATGTTCGTCAACTTTGCGTGTGCAATGGCTTTATCGACGTCATCATATGAGGCAACGTCTACGTCGTGACGCAGCAACATTTGCTTTAACAGCGTAATTTGCAGTGGATGGTCATCAATCACCATCGCGTTAAGTAGTTTATTCATGAGCTTTTATCCAATGTTCTGCGAGGTTGATTTCTTGTTCGATTCGGTCGATCAGGCCAGTGACATGTGATTCAAAGTCGGCGTCGCTCGCCTGCTCTGCTTCAACACACAGTTCGGCTAAGATGCTAACGCCAATGGCACCGAGTGCTCCTTTAATGCCGTGGATAATGCGTTTTTTCTCTAACTTGCTTTCTGCTTGTTTTAAGTTGGAAACGTCTTGTGTCATCGAACTCTTAAACACATTCGCAATCTCTTGCGCATCTTGCTTTCTGAACTTCTCGATCCACTCAGGCCACTTCGCCTCTTTTTCTTGACCAAGGTAAGGCAGCAGCTTCGACTTGAGTTTTTCTAAGTCATACGGCTTGTATAAGATGTCATCAATCCCGATGTTTTTGGCTCGTTCATTGGCTAAGCGAGAATCCTCAGCTGTCACGCCAATCACAGGGACCGAAGCGTGCTCAGGTGTTGCTTTAAGCTTCTTCACTAGCTCAAAGCCATCCATCTCTGGCATATGGAAATCGGTCAGCACTAAGATCACTTGATCGTCACGGTTAACGTATTGCCACGCTTCTAGCCCGTTACTGACGATCACAGCTTCGATGCCAAGCTCTCGCAGTTGCATCGTAATTACGCTTTGGTTAATCGGGTTATCTTCTGCAACCAAAACCGAACCGTGCTTCCAATAAACATCACTAAGTTTTTTAGTTTGCTTTGGCTTCAATGAACAATCTTGTGTTAACAGCGCCAAAAGTGTGTCGGGGTACTTGGCATCAGAAGGAGAAAGCTCACATTCGCGGTTTTCTCCACACACCAAATTGAGACCTTGGAATTTGCCTTGAGATGAAAACTTACCCGTCAAGCATGGCGCTACATCCGTAGACTCCATTCCCCAAACTACACACCAATCACGCACATTCGCAGGTAAGGTTGGTGAGAAGGTATAACGAATGGCCGCTTGTGGTTCGGCTTCGCAGAAAATCACGGGTAGCTTCACCACCATTGTAGTGCCTAATCCGAATTGGGAATCGATACAGAGATCCCCGCCCATGCATTCCACAAGACGGTCAACAATGCTCAAGCCCAGCCCAGTGCCACCGTACTTACGTGTGATCGTGTCATCGGCTTGCACGAACGGTTGAAGAATGCCATCAAGCTGTGTCTCCGTCATGCCGATACCTGTGTCTGCAATCTTCAGGATCAACTGCCCTTCATTCATTGCTACGCTAACGCTGATCTCACCATCGGTGGTAAATTTCACCGCGTTAGATAGTAAGTTTGTGGTGATCTGAACCAAACGCACGGCATCAACTTTCAACCAAGGATTCACAAACGGTTTGAAAGTCACACGGTAATCCAAACCTTTGCTTACGGCTTTTGGCTCGAAGCTACGCACAACATCACTGAGTGTGGTCACCACATTGGTTTTAGTCGGCGTGACTTTTAATTGACCCGCTTCAAGCTTGGAGTAGTCGAGTACCTCATCCACAAGTAGGTTCAAGTGATTGAGAGAACGTATCGCTTGGGTGATGAGTTCTTTACTAGACTCTCGATTCGTCTGACGGGTCAACAAGTCCAACAAGCCATGTGCTGCAGACAGGGGAGTTCTCAGTTCGTGGCTCATTGTCGCCAAAAAGTTTTCTCGCGCACGAACCGCAGTTTGTGCCTTCTCTTGGGCATCAATGAGCGCAAACTCTCGCTCTTTCTGCTCGGTGATGTCTTGTAAAACGGTTAAAACGAACTTCTTCTTGCTGCTCGGTGAAAGAATTGATTTGCGCTCTCGATAAACATGTTGAATACCGAGCTTACAAGCATTAGATGCCGTCGTATCCGATATACGCTTTCCAGCAATCACTTGGCGCAGTTCGCGTACGTTATCCACCAGCGGTTTCGCCCCTTTTCGGCTTTGAATCGTACAGCCTTTGCAGCGATTATTGCGGTACAAAGAACAGTTGCTCATTTGGATCTGATTATCTTCACCGTTGATAAAGACAATGCTGTTGATCTCTTGGATTATCTCCATCAGCCACTGTTTTTCTTTTTCTTCGTTGGTCGCGTTGAGCTCAGCCAGGTTCACTTTTAACTTAAGATGAGCCAGAACGAAGTAAACAATGGCAAGCAAGATGACGAACACCACCGCGACAAACAGCACGATGGTAAAGATATGCTCTTCGTCGTATCCATAGACCAAGTTGAAATTACGGTATGTACGGTTGAGTTTGTCTATCTCTTTGGCATCGATCGTGTCGATGATGCTGTCGAGGATCTTCTTTAATTTGGTGTTGTGGTTTGCTACAGCAAAAGCAATAGAAAGCGTAAGGACGTCCTTTTCACTGATAAGCAGCCCATCGATATTATCTTGCGCAATCATGCTGTGAACGATGTCGTCCGGGACATAGGCGACATCGATCTCCCCTGATTTCAAATCGCTCAGCAATTGCTTTAAATCGTCATAGCGAGTGAAACGCTCTTCTTTCCATGAATCTAGATTCACCACCCCCTGCTTCTTTAGGCTCATTAATATGCCCGATTTCGCATCATGAGGCGGATGACTGTCTACATCGAGCGCTTCAATCGCGACAAAGTTGTTGTGCATAAAAGGTTTGGTGATGAGCCAGCCTGAAGAACGCGCATGATCTACGTAGGCGACAGGAACAATGTCGGCGCTAAATGCAGTCAAACCACTGTTTAAGCTGCTGCTAGGTTTTAAATACTCAAACTTAAGTCCCGTCCTAGATTGAATGAGGTCAATAAAGTCCGGTAGGAAGCCATCTAAACGACCAGTGTGCGCATTTCTGAACAGAAACGGGAACGCCTCTTCACTACTGCTGTAAGTGATGGTCTCTTTGTTCTTGAGATCACGGCGATATTCCACCAGTAACTTGTCGTTGACGTGATAAGGATTTTTCGATGCAACAGAGCGAATGTTTTTACCATTGCGCTCCCAGCTTAGAATGCGGTCGATTCTATCGACAAGCGCTTGGTTTTCCTTAGAGGTAATAAAGCTCACATCCTCCTCGTTTAACCAACTTGGGATATCAACCGAACCATTCACAATGTCGTTCTGATCTAGATATTGGTTGATCGCGACATAAGTTGAGATCAGCGCATTTGCACGGCCAGTTCTCACCTCTTCAAATGCTTTAGCACGTGTTTGAACTTCGCGAACTTTGGTTGCGCCCATGTCTTTCAGGAACTCACAATATACGGTCCCTACCACGCATACCCATTGCAGTTCTCGAGGGTCGCGTTTGTAGTAACTGTTTTCGCGATACCAAACAGCGACGGTGCTAGAGAAGAAAGGTTCAGAGAAAATGAATCGGGCTTCACGCTCAGGGGTTTTACTAAAACCAACGGCCCCGTCAATCTTGCCACTTTCAATATCATTGAGGATATCGGGAATGTTGTCATAAGAGCGTAGAACAAGCTTGAGATTGAGAACTTTCGCAATGTTCGTCAGGTACTCTAGGTTAATACCATAGAAGGCGTTCACCTTGATGCCGGCGTTAGGGTCATCGGACATTTGTGCGATCACGCCAACCACAACGGCATCAGTTGGTTCTTCCGCAGCGAGAGAATAGTTTGAAGACGCAATTCCGATGAATGCGGCAAAAAATACAACGGTTTTTCTTAGAATGCTGAACATAACGACTTCCACAACTTGGGAGGTCAGACTAATTTGCACAGCTTAAATGTCAAACTTCGACAGTTTAAGAAATGTTTTTATATTACTGTTATTAAAAGACTTTATTCAATTTCGTCAGGACATTCTTACAAAATTATCCACCTTGGACTACAACACATTTGCGTAGACCATCTCATCATCAAAACGAAACTGTTTGCACAACAAATAAACAGCATAACGTGCGTCACAATAAACAAAAAAGTATAATTAGACACCAGCTTGTGATGAACAAAAGGCCACACTAGTTAAGTGTGGCCTTGATGATTATTCAACCAGACATGCTATTTCATTAAGACAATGAAACTGATTTTTCCCGTTATTCTTGGCTAGATACATTGCCATATCGGCTTCATTGATTTTCTCATCCAATGTCGAACCGTCTTCTCTCGACCAATAACTCACGCCGATGCTGGCAGAGATGTCACACGTTACGTCACCAAACTGAAATGGCTTGGATAAACTTTCTATGATGCGTTGTGCAATAGGCTCACAACTTGTCGCATCCCTTACAGCAATCAAAAACTCGTCACCAGCCAAACGCGAAACTAAATCTCTGCGAGCGACGCAGTTCATCAATCGTTGAGCAACGACTTTGAGCAGTTGGTCGCCTATCGCGTGACCATATTTGTCATTCACGGCTTTAAATCCATCTAAGTCGACATACAAGATATGCTGAGAAGCACCAACATCGTGCTTTTCTTGCAGACGGCGCATTGCTTTAGAGCGGTTCGCAAGCCCAGTGAGCGGGTCATGATTCGCTTGGTAGTTCAAACGCTTCAATTCAATATCAATGGTGAGATCGGTAAAGGAAACAACAAAGGCTTCTGCTCGACCCGTTTCGCTCTTCAATACACGTACTTTCAACTCACAAGGCATCACCCGCCCCTGTTGGTTTTTGAGCTCTACGTGCGTCTTGTCGTGCCCAGTTTTGAGTAATCGCAGTTTGATGGCCTTTGTTACTTCAAAAGGAGATAAAAGCTCTTAGATACTTCCATCATCAGTACCTGTTTCAAGATTTACATCTGCACCTTTACTGATAAAACGAAATATAAGATTTATTACCTTCGCCTGGAACGGGGTTAATGGAAGAGTGAACCTTGCGCAGCATGCTACTTATTCATATTCCTCAGGAACTGTATAGATTAACGTAATTTGGCTTCCGTTTACGAAAAAATAATTGCTCATGGTCCTGCCTTTAACATTCTAGGTTCCATTATTTTGCATAATTTATTCCGAATAGTGTGCCTAGTTCGTGTAATATTAAGCCTGTGAGGACATGCTTCTTTACTTTTTGTTGCTTTCAATTCTACCACATCTACACAGAGTGCAATAAAAACGTTTAGTTTTTCCATTATAAATGCATAATCTGGGTCATCGGTAAACTCTTCTTTGTTGGAGCTTTAGAGTAATATTTTTCTCAGCTCTTTTGAATCCCTCTGATTTGTTTATTGACTACCTTCAACTTCAGGTAGGTGCGCAATTAATCATACAGCGCCTCGCACTCTTCATCTGGGATCTCTTTGGGCATAGCCTTACCTCACCCAGTACTCTTATGAAACTGATTTATAATAAATACCTCAATTATGCTCGGTTCGGTAAATATTTTTCTACTTAACAGAATTACACTATTATTCAATCTTTGAAAGTCATATTCATAATAAAGTCCGCCGTTTAAATTCTAAAATCTACCCCAAGATATTGTATGACTATCTTTAAATTTTATGGTTTTGATATCTAACCCTTCATAATGATAGTAAACTAACATACCTAGGTAACTTTGACCATTATAATTAAATTGATCAACACCACCGGTAAAAATATTTATTATCTTTCTAGGCGGTTTAGAGGTAATAGGGAGGCCGAGTAATTCTAGGACATCACTTCTAACCATACTAACCTCTAGGGGACTTGGAAGCATGTTGTAAATAGTATCTATATTTAATACTTCAACACATACAAGAAGTGAGCTTTTTTTGGAAAAGATGAGAGTCAGGCCATATTTATAAATGGACACTGAAAACTCCTCAATATCATCTTGGTCAAGCTCAATATCACCCTTTAAATGCTCTCCAACTATAAAATCTTGATATGTATATGTGCCAATTCGCTCTATAAAAATAATGCTTCCATTAACATTTCAAACCCAATAGCTCAAGACTATAGATCTATAAAATTTATTCAACGTTCCTCTCCCCAACTAACCTTAGAGGCCGGCATAAAGATTAACCCGTCAATCACTTCACTTTCATAAGTATGATAAATTAAAACTGATAAGTTTTGTTCATCAGACCAACTGTATTGTTCTATCCAACCTGTTTGTATACCGAGAGCTTTCCTAGGTGGTAAAGAGTTAATAGGATCTCCAAAAAAAGATTGTACTTGAGAGCGGTTCATAACATTATTAAATGGTTCGGAAGGTATAAAAATCTTCCCACTTAGATCATTAATCTCGACGGAAAACAACAAGTTTGATTTTCGATTGAATTCAAAGATCAAGTCGTCATCACTGACGCTTATTTTCCTATAGTTGAGAGAATCTTCATAAATCTTATAATTTTCATTACTCAAATTCTCTTTAATGAAATTATCGTACTTCTGTTTATCAATCTGGATAATGACGTTGGAAGAATCCATTAATACACTTTCCTTTTTACTATCAGTCGTTCCATGAAGACGTTATAAATAATTAAAAAAACGGCTCAAAGTGGATATTTTACTTAAAAACTATAATTAGTTAAGTTTTTATAGAATCACTTTTGCAATTCCGAAAATTTATTCTCACCAACTTACGCATAAACAAAACCTATAAATAGCCGAAGTCATCAATACAAAACATTGTTGCGGGTTGCCACTGGTCACCCCTTATGAAACCGATCCCGGTAAGATTTGCCGCTTTAAGAGCATCAAGCACTGTTTCACGAAATAGATATAGTAGCGGTACTACAAATGATAGGATTAACTTACCAAAGCAGCCAACCGGAAATCTTCATCAAGAAAAATTCATTCTTCTATTGTACAATAAAATAACTTAACGATTCGCACTTTTTTGCAGGCAGAACCTCTGAAGTATTGGTCATTATGCAGCTAAGTCCGTCCATTTAGCTCGATGAAATAGGGTCTTACACCCTGCTCCCTTTTAGTCATTATTAAACACTGCTTTCCCTCTTCTTCACTGAATCGATTTAAACTTAAGTAACATTATTGCCTTACTTCCGAGTAAGTAAGCCCTACTCGCAAAGACCAAATTTAAAAAGGCGAACCATTTAATTCGCCTTGATAGTGAGTGACAACAGTGACGACCGACACATTGTGATGATGTCTACTTTAGAGGGTCGTTGTCTGGCAATGCGCTGTGTATCCAGACTGCCAGTCGGTGTTTGATGCTTGCGCCGTCTAGCTTGCTTTCCGGTAGTGGTGTGATCTGTTTTGCATCGACCAAGAATAGGTAAATCGCTTTTACTCTTAGAGGTTGTGGTGACTGTGGAAGGTCAAAACCTTGTAGCTTCGCCATCTTCCCACCAATCTCTAGTGCCTTCTTAACCAGTTTGTCTTCATTGTGAAGCTTGGAGCTTTTTGACATTGATAAATCCTCTTCTTCGCTTCAATTAAGAATACATGAAGTGTAACGTATCGCGTGTTAGTAAGCTCGCATATTGATAAGTTTATGCGTTATTACTGAGTAACTGATTGAAAAATGACCTTAATTCGTCATCACCAAGATTGAGCAGGTAGTCGCCAACATACCATTCAACAATGGATTGATTTGGATGTGCCTTGACCTGTGGGTTACCAAACCAAATGCCCTTTTCCGTGGCAAACGTGTGTTGGAGTTCTTTCAACTCTTCACAGCTAAATGGCAGGATAAGATGCAATATGTTTGCTTGAGGCTGAGTAGGTCTTACCGCCAAAGATGGGAACTCTTCAATGATCTTGTAGATCTGTTTTGTTCGCTCAAACAGAGCCGGCATTTGTGACAACCTTTCATCAAACTGCATTGCCGCAGACACCACATAAGGTGTTCTGTGATACAGGTTGCCACCTTGTCGCTTCATCCACATTGAAGCCAGTTCAATGAACGACTTTGAGCCAAGCAACATAGACCCGCTCATGCCGTTGATGCCTTTGTAAAGTGAAACATAGGTCGTATCAAAACCAGCGGCGATCTCGCGGTATTCTTTCTGATAATAAGCCGCGGTTTCCCATAGTCTTGCACCATCCATGTGAAGATGAATATCATTTTCGGCGCAGTACGCTTTGATTTCTTCCAGTTCTTGCCATGAAGGTAGCTGACCGCCAATTTCACGCATCGGGAGTTCATAAAGAACGGCTGCGATTTCATCCGGCCACGCAGTGAGATCCTCAAGCTTCCATGTTTGGTAAGGGTTCCCTACTGGCAAAATACTAAAACGATGTTGAAGCTGATAGCCTTGTTTTTCATGCACAGGAATATGGCTAGATGCATGCATGCATGGCGACAATAGGATTACGCTTTTGTCTTGTAACGATTTCGAGCACTGTTGGCTGTGTTATCGTCGCTGTCACAACAAAAAGCCCCGCCTCGTAACCCAGCAGATCGGCAACCTTTTGCTCGAACGCTTGAATCGTTTCTCCATCGCCGTAGACATCGTGATTCACGTTGTTTTCTTCACACCACTTTGCCATTTTCGCAAAGTGTTCGGCTGGAGAGTCTTCTTTATTACCAGGGAGATGGGTATGACAAAGCTGTTTTAGGTGGGCACTCATTGTTCTGTCCTTTGAATCAAAGTTTCAACAATGTAACTTGTTAAAACGGAGGCGTAAACTGCATTTTCGCAATGTATTTTCTGCGTATGCTTCAGAAGATTATTTCTATAACCGACGCAAATAAATGTCGCTAAATCACCGATACCATTACTAATTAATCCAAGCAAACTAGATACAAAAAGTCCGGCATGGTTGCTCCTATGCCGGACTTTTCTTTAGGTATCGTTAGGTTGAATTGCGAGGTTAAATTATTGACCCGCAGCCAACTGCATTAGTAGACCACTGATGTAGGCGCCGTATGTACCTAATGCATAACCAAGAACGGCCATTAGAATACCAACCGGCGCTAGTGCTGGGTGGAATGCTGCCGCAACAACAGGCGCAGATGCCGCACCACCAACGTTCGCTTGGCTACCTACCGCCATAAAGAACAGTGGCGCACGAATCAGTTTCGCAACGACAATCATTAATACAGCATGGATGGTTAACCAAACGATGCCGATAAAGAAGTAACCTGGGTTATCGAAGATTGCCGTGACGTCCATCTGCATACCAATCGTTGCAACAAGGATGTAGATGAAGGTTGAACCTACTTTGGATGCCCCACCGTGCTCAAGACTGCGTGTCGATTTAAAGCAAGAAGCAACAAGCGCAAATGTTGTTACCAATACGATTAGCCAGAAGAACCCCGAAGTCAGGCTGTATTTCGCCAGTTCTGGAGCGTTAGTCGAAATCCACGGTGCAATCATATCGGCAAAGTAATGTGCAAGACCGGTTAGACCAAACGCAATTGAAGCGATCTTAACAAGGTCGGTTGTTGTGGTTGGGCGATCGTTTTCTTCTTGGTACTTAGAAACGGTTTCTTTTAGCTCTTCGATTGACGATGTATCCGCTTTAAGCCATGCGTCTACCTTCTTCTGACGGCCAACCATAATCAATAAGATTGCCATCCAAACGTTGGCACAAATAACGTCAACCGTAATCATTGCCGAGAACAGTTCGTCGTTCACCTCGAAAACTTCTTTCATTGCGGCTTGGTTTGCACCGCCACCGATCCAAGAACCAGCAACCGTGGTTAGGCCACGCCATACATCACCAGAAACGAGATCTGGAGAAACTTGATCGATAATCAGAACCGCCAAAGGACCACCGATGATAATCCCTGCCGTACCGGTCAAGAACATGATGACCGCTTTCGGGCCAAGACCAATGATTTTGTGAAGATCAGCAGAGATGATCAAAAGCACCAACGCTGCTGGTAATAGGTAACGGCTTGCTACGAAGTACAGTTTAGAGTTCGACGCATCAATGATACCGAAACTGTTTAGCAATGAAGGAACAAAGTAACAGAGTAAAAGACCCGGAATGATCGAATAGAATCTTTTTAGTGCGCTGTTTTGGCTGCTTTCCGTGATAAAGATAGCGCCGAGAATGACAGCGAGCATGCCCATGATTACCGCATCATTAGAAATCATTATAGTTCTTCCTTTAAGTTGAGCGTAAAAGTCTATTTTTTGAGGGGACGAACCATACCGACAACGCACCAATGTTACAAGGTGTAACAACGGAAACATTTTGAAATACTCTTACAACATCACATCCTTCATCTTTGAAGCCTTTATTTTCATGACCTGACCGTTATTTACTATTGACTCAAAAAATATATCCCCTCATTTCGCCAATAGTGCTCTGTAGTTCATATGTAAAATAACGATATAAACAACAAACAATTAGCCACATGAATTCAGATAAGTTTTTGTATGGCAAAGTGAGTCAAAATTGTCCCAAACGCCCTCCCATCAATGAGTCGAAAACCGTCATCTTTGGCGACAGATTGAACAAAAGAAAGACGTAACAAAACAATAGTGCGGTTTTGATGGTTTGAACCAAAAGCAGACAAAACGCGTAATAAAGGGAGGTTCTAAGTAAAGGATTTATTTATGTTTTCTTTCTTCAAAAACAATTCAGTCAAGAAACTCAAAAAACGCCACTCAATGCTGCTTGAACAAGCGATGCAAGCCCAAAGACGAGGCGATATACGTACCTACTCTCTATTAACTGCGGAGGCGGAAGAGCTTTTCGAACAGATAAAAACGGCCCACAAACCCCAAAGTTGAGGTACTAACTGAGTTTGATGCTCGATTTAGGTCAAAGCGCTAAGCAATGAAACGATGAAGGTGAACGGTTCGGTTCACCTTTCTGTTATTGAATGGCGAAGCGACAATCTCTTTTTGCTAACGGGCGACTTCATCAACATAACCAGTGCTTACTTCCGAGCAATATCATGTTCTCGTGATGAAAGAAGAAGAAATTTCATTGGATTCGATATGTTCATATATGCTTATGCCTGTGAACTATAATCAATAAGATTCCACACATTCTATAAATAACAACAAAGGACTGTGTTATGCCACAAACGTTAGATCAGGCTGTTCAGGTTTTAGACCGAGATTTAGAGGAGTTTTTACTTCGCTTCCCACTATCCATTACCAGCGCGGGCCAATCGAAAGGTGCTATGAGGTTTTACTTGTATAGCCATGGCGATACCGCTTTCGGGATAAATCAGGGGGTAAAGATGAAGGAGATGCGTTTCCGCCTTGGTCCAAAATCGTTAGTTAAAAACGCGAAAGCACTTCAATGTATTCATATCCCCGTTTCTCCTTTTGAACAACTTAAACCCGACTCCATTTCTAAAGTCACCCATTATGATGCTGCTGACTACTTGGTAACCACTCAATTGACCGGTTGTACCTTTGCAATCCGTAAAGGAAAAGGAGGCGGGCTTGAGTTTTTGCATGTTCAGCCAAAGGGGGACTTTAACGGCATGGAAGTACAACGTGCTGTCCAGAAGGAGTTCCAAGTCTCTTTTGGTAGAGGATCTGGCACGGACAATACAACTTATGGTGAAAATACTCGGGTTACGGTAATGGGCGCGCGAACCAATGGCCTATGGGTCGTCTATGCTCAATATCAAGACTCGAGTGGCAGTGTGACAAAAGTAGACTGTATTTATAAAGAACCAAGCTCCGTGGCGTATGTGGATTAACTGCATCGCTGTTTAGGTTCTTTACTCACTACGCCAATAGCAAAGAATGTGAGTTGACCAAATAGGTTGACTCACTTCCCTTTCCCTTCCGTAACAACCTTTCCTTTTAAACTCTTCTCGTGGCTCACTGCTGTACTCAAAAAGTAAGCAATATTAGACCTCAACAGCCTGCTGCATAAACTTGGCTTCAGCCTTTGAGTAGCACTGCTCACCAACATAGATTTCGCTTTCTAGCAAATACATGCCTCGCTTACTCTTGATGCAATGCGCTTCCACTCGGATTGAACTATTGAGAGGGATAGGTTTGATAAAGCGCACCTCCAGCTTAGCCGTCATTGCGCAGATATCTTGGGCGAAAAGACAGTGTGTCATAGCAGTATCGTGCAGCGCACTGATGGCACCGCCTTGCATCACGCCTTGATAGCCTTGAACCTTTTCTGTCGGCACGATTTGTCCTTGCACGCCACCACTCGGCATTGCCGTAAATTGAATCGTATCGTGCGCGTTGAAAAACGGCTGGCAGCAGACTGCGCAATGTTGGTGGTTTCTAGGAGCATGAATAGACATAAAGACCTCTGAGTTTGAGATTGTCTGTGGAACAAAACAGAATGAGTAAAGAGAACAAAGAAAAGAAGCGTTAGACTTGGCGAGCGACTGACATGGTGAATTCCTTTATCTATTTGAGGCATTCACTTTATGCCCTGTAATTAGCATATGCCAATAACAAAAAGTGAGAAATTAGGTTCCATCGAGCTGAATGCCTTGCCAGAAGGATCACTCTGTTATCGAAACTGACTCACCACTGGTTTCACGTACCAAAGTCGCTTACTATGCCAAGTACCTATAACGCTTTGTGAGCCACTCATGAGCAGTAAAAATAATAAAAATCTCGGCATTCTTCTTAAACTCAACACCTTCGTTTCACCTTATAAATGGCGCGTTGCTGCTGCCTTAGTTGCCCTTATCGCCACAGCTAGCCTAACGCTGTCCGTCGGTTACGGCGTGCGCATTCTTATAGACCAAGGCTTTGCTCAGCAATCGCTGCAAGAACTCACCAATGCGATTCAATTTATCGTCGGTGTGACGCTGTGTATCGCGGTGGGGACGTTCTTCCGTTTCTATCTGGTTTCTTCCGTGGGCGAACGCGTCAGCGCAGACATTCGTCTTGCGGTGTTTAACCATGTGATTACGCTGCATCCTAGTTATTTTGAGACCAATAGTAGCGGCGATATTATGTCTCGCCTCACGACAGATACGACGCTGCTGCAAAGCATTATTGGGTCGTCGTTTTCTATGGCGATGCGCAGCGCGCTTATGTGTATTGGTGCGATCATCATGTTGTTCGCAACCAACTTTAAGCTCACTTTGATTGTGCTGGCTTCTGTGCCGTTCGTACTGGTTCCTATTTTGGTTTATGGAAGACGAGTACGTGCCCTATCACGCCAAAGCCAAGACACCATGGCCGACGTCGGCAGCTACGCAGGTGAAGCGATTGAGCACATCAAAACGGTTCAAAGCTTTAGCTCAGAGCAGCATGAACGCGCGGCGTTTGCTGTCGAGGTAGAAAAAGCTTATGAAGTTGGCAGACAGCGAGTAAAACAGCGCGCGATTCTGATTTCTGGCGTTATCGTTATCGTGTTCAGCGCCATTGCTGGCATGCTTTGGGTTGGTGGCAGTGATGTGATTCACGGCAAAATGTCTGCTGGCGATCTAGCGGCATTTGTGTTCTACGCCATCATGGTTGCGTCTTCTATGGCAACGATTTCCGAAGTCATGGGGGAACTACAAAGAGCCGCCGGCGCAACAGAAAGGCTGATTGAGATCCTTCAAGTAGAAAGCGACATCAGCGCACCAAGCAATCACCTTCCTATCACCGATGATATGCCAGCGGAAGTGACGTTTGATTCAGTGAACTTCAACTACCCTTCTCGCCCCGACCAACCCGCTATCAAAGGGTTAAACCTGACTGCAGAGAAAGGTAAGGTGTTGGCTTTAGTTGGCCCTTCTGGCGCTGGTAAAACGACTTTATTCGAATTGCTGCAACGCTTCTACGACCCGCAACAAGGCCAAGTATTGTTTGGTGGAGAAGACATTCGACAGTTCGACCCGAATGATCTTCGCCGTCAAATGGCATTGGTTCCGCAGCAACCCGCTCTGTTTAGCCACGATGTGTTCCACAACATTCGCTACGGCAACCCAAACGCGACTGACGAGCAAGTGATTGAAGCAGCGAAGAAAGCACACGCGCATGAGTTTATTGAGAAGCTACCCGACGGTTACCATAGCTTTTTGGGTGAACGTGGCGTGAGATTATCTGGCGGTCAAAAACAACGTATCGCAATTGCTCGTGCGATTCTGAAAGATCCAAAAATCCTTTTGCTTGATGAAGCCACCAGCGCACTGGACAGTGAAAGTGAGCACCATGTTCAACAAGCACTTGAAGCATTGATGAAAGACCGCACGACTCTGATCATTGCTCACCGACTTTCAACCATCCAACACGCTGATAAAATAGCGGTGCTAGACGGCGGCGAGTTGATTGATCTTGGCAACCACCAGTCGCTAATGCAAAGCTGCGAACTCTATCAGCGCCTCGTCGCGTTGCAGTTTAAGCACCTAGAGTAACCTTCCATAAAGCCCGCTGAAACTAGCGGGCTTTGTTTTAAAACAATTCATCGCAAATATACTCCCCGTTAGTATAAACACTACCCCCCAGTATAAATTCGGTGCTACATTACCGACTAACTCCTCTCTCCTGCCAATTACATTGAGTACAGATGCTATGTCACATACAGCCAAAGATAAGAAAAAGCTAACGGCCCGAGTCAGCAAGATACAAGGTCAGGTTAATGGTCTTAAGAAAATGTTGGATGAAGAGCAAGAGTGCCAGGACGTATTGCAGCAGATCGCCGCGATTCGAGGCGCGGTAAACGGTTTGATGAAAGAGGTCATCAAAGGTCATTTACATGAGCACCTTGTTCTAGAAGAAAGCAAAGAACAGCGAGAAGCAGATATGGACGTGGTGATTAAAGTTATCGACTCATACATTAAATAAAGCCCAGTATTACTGAGCTTTCATTTGAGACATTCTCTTTTGCAGATCTTTTTTGAGCGCATTGATGGCGTAAGGCTTCATCGACTTCCAAGTCTTACATTCTTCTCGCGTTCTTCCGCACCCAGCGCACCACCCTTTGCTATGGGAGAAATCACATACATCGATACAAGGGCTTTTCTGCTTTTTCATTTATAACCTATCCAGCACTTTGTCGATGCTTGCTTCTAGCGCACGCAGTCGGTTGAATTCTTCAAACAAACGTTGTTCTAGGTTTTTAAAGTTGAGCGGCAGGGTTCGCTGGCAAATGCCATAGCTGTTATCCAGTGTCTTATACCCTTTCCAACCAGCAATACGGCTCCCTTCTAGCTCTTTGAATTGACGTACAAATTCAGCTTGAGATGGACAGTCTTCTTCCGCATGCATACAAATCGGAAAGGCTTTTTGCTTCACTTGAGGCCCTTCGATATACGTTTCGAAATGCACACCACCTTGGTTTTCGTTGAACCAGTTTTGCTTATACAGCTGCAGGTACTCTCCTCGGTTGTAAATTTCCCAACCATCTTCAAACCAATTCGCGTTTTGCAGCATTTTTTCTAGGTTACGAAAAACACCCTTTACGTCTTTCATACAGTGACACTTCCCAGTGAGTTATGTTTTTAAAAACTATACTCCCCTCCAGTATATAATACTACCCCCTAGTATATGTGGTTATTTGGGCGGGATGCGGGAGAAAGAGTAATGGCGTTATTTATAACTCCAAGGAAACAAATCCAACATGCAGCTTTAAGCCACTTAAAAATACAAACGAAAAAGGCGAACCAGTTGGCTCGCCTTTCATGCTGTACTTTTATCCCTAGTAGGACTTAGCCTTCTGGGTTTTCCTTCGCGTTGATTTCCGCGTACGTGTGCAGAAGCTCTGTTAGCGTCTTCACCCATGCGAATACGTCTGTCGGTGTGTTTTGTAGCAGCTTTTCTACTTGCTCACAGTGTGTTTCAAGCGTGATTGCTTCTTCTAGACGGAATGAAATTGCGTAGAAGTGCCAAAGCACAAGACGCGTCATACGTTCGCTGTTTTGCTTCGCGTTGTCCGAATCATCAAACGCTTGCTGAATTTCACTTAGTGCGATTGCGGTCATGCGTAACATCGCATCTAGGCGCGCTGACAACATGCGGTCTTCACTGTCTACTTCTTCTTGGTCAAAGGTAAACAGTTCGTTCATCACATCTTCTGGCACCATTTTACTGATCATGCGAGCGCTAAACTCTTCCAGTTCATGGCGCGGCATAGTCACAAGACAATCGAATGTGTAATCACGAAGCATAAAATCACTCTACATCTGTTATTAACTTTTAATTTGCGCATTCTAAGGGCTGTGATTTCAATTACCACTTTTTATTTGTTTCGATGTGCAGATAAAGTCTAGTAGCAGCGAGTTACTCTGAAGATTTGCTTTTCTGGAAGTACTGAACCACTTTCCAGATCAGGAAACCTGCGACACCGACAAGCAACACAGAACGAAGAAGAATGGGCGCATCGTGTTCAAGTTGGCTTGCGTGAGGGACAATACTTGCAAATAACCGACTGGTAAAAAGTAGCCCCATCACCAACATAACAATCTTGTTCATACACGCTACCTTTTAAGTTCAAGCACTGCGCACCAAACGCAGCTATCGAGTTGTTTGCGAAATAAGAGCCTTGGCCCTGAGTGAACTTAAAAGGATGCGCGTCGTAGGTGTGGTCGTCAATGGATGAGGCAGTAAGCTAATATTGCAAATGTGAAGATGTGCTAGATGATTCCGCCCAAATAGCCTTAAGAGCAGCGCTTAATTGCCAAAGTATTGCTCCTCCCGAGCGTCTAACCACAAGTCATAGTTTTTCATCACTTTGGAAAACTGAGGACTTTGAATATAACCATTCAGCCACGCTTTTAGTTTTGGGTAAGGACTTTGCCTAAACCACTGTTTATCGATGCGGGCGTACTTACGGATGAAAGGCAGAATAGCAATATCGACCAGACTTTCTCGTTCCGAAAACAAAAAGGAGTGCTGCGTTAAAAGAAACTCCAACTTGATGAGCTCCCTTTCACACTCTTTACGCAGTTCATCTGCATTATCTTCATGGTAACGCTTCGCACAACCAAAGGCGTTCATCGCGAGTACAAAGTGCGATTCAAACTCTCCAATCACTTCGAGCATTTTAGGCAATGCTTCTGGATGACTGCTATTCAAAAGATCCTGCGGATCACACTCAGAAAGCGCCCAAACCATAATGTCTAAGCTTTCTTCAAGTATCTGTTTTTGCTGTGTAGTCTCCATTTGAGAACGGTTGGGAATCACTAATACTGGCACACTGCCCTTCGGCGATACCTCTAGCATTTCTGATGGCTTGTTATCGAGCTTGATAGAACGAATAAGCACACGTTGCTGAGCTTTGAGCAACGCAAATCTTGCACGAATCGCGTAGGGGCAATTGTGCAAAGAATAAAGAATGGGTGCCGTACCGTTCGTCATATTTGGTTCCATCAAGCCGTGGCCTTTGCTTCTATCTATTACTGTCTCTTCTTACTATTTTACTTTCTAACTCTTTCAATTTCAGAGTAGCAAGTTCTGCTTTTTCTATTCCATATAGAAATCATGAATCTTCATTTGAAATCACATAACTTTCAAAAAGAGGAAATCAATTTGGAAAAAGTTCACCGCATTTTGTGGTGCAAGCTGTGGTTAAAATTACTGTGAAATCCAGTAATACAAAGCAACGCCATTATGAACAACGACGCGAAACAACTCTTTCATTACCTCTGTAACCAATACGATGAGTTATCTAAGGACTTCGAATCTCGCCCTTTCCCTGAGTTTTCAGAAACCATTACTCACCCGTTGGGTTACTGCTTTGTCCGTTGTCCTGTGGGGAGTCAGCGCTTTTCC
Source organism: Vibrio owensii CAIM 1854 = LMG 25443 (assembly GCF_000817815.1). GTDB lineage: Bacteria > Pseudomonadota > Gammaproteobacteria > Enterobacterales > Vibrionaceae > Vibrio > Vibrio owensii. The sequence goes on along the minus strand of NZ_JPRD01000028.1, from coordinate 158,063 downwards.
ATTGTGTCGATCAACCTTGATCCTTCGGTCCGTGGCCAAGGGGTTTTAACGGCGTTTATCAACTACGTAAGAAACAACCCGTATCACTATCAAGGTGTTGAAGTTGCCATCATTGAAAACAAGAACCTAGCGAAAAGCCTGCTGTCTCTTGGATGGGAATACAAATCCTTGTTTAGCAAACTTTTCTTCTCCAAAAAGCCAACATTGATTAAAGACTTTCAATGCGCTTAATTACTCTTGAGTCACACTCAGTCGCTGCCTTTCAGCATATCGATAAATGCTTGTCTTGATTCTTGCGAAGTGTCTCGATGTGTTGTGTAGGCCACATGGGTGTTTTCATCAGCAGATTGAGAAAGCTCAATGCCCCACAAAGCTTTTATCTCGTTTGGAACCATTGAGTAACGCACGTCTATAATGCGCTTTTCATCGTCCGGATCACGCGCGACAAAGCCATCAGAGAACCAACGAAATCGCTCAATATCTAAGGCCTGCTGCGATGTTGAGCTTAACCAAGGGAAGTCTTTCCCGATGTCCAGTTTGGCAACCGATTCTCCAGTATAGATTTTGGTCGCAGCCCCTACTCTTATGGCGTCTACATAGTATCGACCTTCAGTCTCGTAGATGACTTTCCAAACCAAACTATTCGCGAACGTAGGTTTGGCCTCTAATCGCACTGGAGCATGTTGCCTTGCTTGTGCAAGCTCCCATCCTGCTTCTTCTGCTCTGTCTCTTTGAATCATGCCGAACGTAAGATAAGCAAACGCCCAAACTATCGCGATTCGTGCATACCAAGGGTTACGTTTCAGCAAAACAAACACGACGCCTGTTAAAACAGGAAGCGTGAATGCAGGGTCAATAACAGAAACGGTATTCCACGCATACCGCTCGTTGGTAAACGGCCACAAAAGTTGAGTTCCGTAACTGGTACACGCATCCAATAACCCGTGTGTACCGTAGCCGAGCGCACAATACCACCAGCTTTGTGTGAACGATAAACCAAGCTTTTTGGCAAAAACGGGATGTAAAACCAAAGCGCAGAGTAAGCTGCCAATAGGAATAAACAACAATGAGTGGGTGAACTGTCGGTGATATTCCAAAAACAGCAGCGGATCATTGAAAGAGCGAATCAGTATGTCCAAATCTGGTGCCATACCGGCGAGCATTCCAAGGACACCTGCCGCCACCAAGTGTTGTTTTTTGCTTACTGATAGAGACAATGACGCCCCAACCAACCCTTGCGTTAACGGGTCCACGGCGAAATCTCCCAATCATGCTTAAAAACCAGAAATGTTTGCCACATAAAATATCCGTATTTCGATGACTCGAACCCATTGATTGGAATCACATCAAAGCTATTGAAAATCAAAGCGAATAAAACAAGTGTTAGTTTTAGTGTAGATGGATTGGACAAGTTCGCGAGCCTGCGTAAAACGAGATAGGACGAAATCTCCGACTCTGCCTTCTATTGCGGTATAATCTGACGTCTTATGTTTTGAGTATAAGTTTCCACTCCTTCAGCACCACTTCGAGGCATGTCTTGCAGTTAACCAGTTTTAAATACAAAACGCGTAAAGGCCCTGATTATCGCCATGGCGACCAGGTGTCGTTTGTCGACATCAAAGAAACATTTGGCATCGGCGGAATTCGTATTGGTAAGTGGGTGAACAAAGAAGAAAAAGACCTCGCAGCAAACTTAATATTCGATTCTCTCGCAGACTTAGCGTACATCCTTGCGCTACCGCCTTCGGCGATTGGACTTCGTGGTAATTTGAACCTTGCTTTTGGTACTGGTGGCCGCAAAGGGGTTCAAGCACATTACGCACCAAATCAACGTGAATTAGCCTTAGCAAAGAATGCTGGTGCAGGTGCGCTTGCTCATGAGTTTTGGCATGCGTTCGATCATTACATTGCCGAGAAAGCTTTCGACATTGGCGATCGTTCGGGGCCGCAGCGCCAAATCTTATTTGCGAGTGATTGCTGGCTGAAAAATGCCGATCATTTCCCGCATCCACTCAACGAGCGATTACTGAAGATTTTTGACGCCACATTGCTCACGCCAGACGGACAAGATAGACATGACTATGTATCCCGAAGTGTAAAAGCAGACCAAGCGATGGGGTCGAGCTACTTTTCACAACCCACCGAAATGATGGCACGAGCATTTGAAGCCGTTGTGGAGTCTTGTTCTGGTATTGAAAACGCATACCTAGTTTCTGGCACAACAAAGGCCGACACCCTGCCTCTTTACCCAGATATCGCACACAGAAACGCGATATACGAAGCGCTTCAAGCGTACTTTCGTCCACTGGGTGACGCGTTGAGTCGTTAACTAAGGAATAGCGACTATTCAGAAAAATCTCGCGATTTCAAAGCACAAACCTTTCCCATCAATCTAAAAAAGGTTTATACATAACGTTATGTTATTCATATTGCTGAATGTTTCATGACGCTGAAAGAAATCCTTAAAATCCGTAACGTTCGCTGCTTCCTCATGTTCCGAAGCAGTTACTTTGCGCGCTTCTATTACCCCGTATTCACGCTGCTCTATTTGGATTACGGATTGACGCTGTCTCAATTCGCCATGCTCAATGTTGTTTGGGCAGCGACGATTGTACTTGCGGAAGTCCCTTCCGGCGCTTTTGCCGATACCTTAGGGCGAAAACGACTGGTGGTGCTGTCGTCCATCGTCATGTTCATCGAAATCGCAATGATCGCCTTTGTCCCTACAGGGAATCCCACTTTTGTTTTCGTTGTGTTTTTGATTAACCGGGTGCTGAGCGGCTTAGCAATGGCGTTAGCAAGTGGCGCAGATGAGGCGTTGGCTTACGACACATTAAAGGAACAAGGTAAGGAAGAGCTGTGGCCGAGAGTGTTACAGATTCAACTTCGTATTGCGTCTAGCGTGGGTATCGTCGTTACGCTTATGGGTGCTGCCATGTACGACGTCAACTTTATGGCCAACGTGTATCAGTTCCTTGGATTCGACAAACCAGAAACCACACAAGACATCATGCGCATCCCTGTTTACGCGACTTTGTTTGTTGCGTTGATCGCCATCTACGCCGCATTCAGCATGAGAGAAGAGAAAAAGGTCATACCAAGCAGTGAAAGCAAGTTGGCTTCAACCATGGCCAGCATGAAGCTCACACTCAACACCGCCAAGTGGGTATTGTCTACGCCTTACGTACTGTTCATTCTGCTCTACTACAGTTTGTTCGAGCACACTTCACGAATGTTTTTGACCATGAACAGTCAGTACTATCGTGCGATTGATATTCCAATTATCTACTTTGGTTTAATCGGCGCTGGCATTAGCCTCTTGCAGATTGTCTTAGCTGGCCAAAGCCGCCGTTTGGCAGAGAGTATGGCACCGAAGACGTTCATTCTAGTCATGGGCGTGGCAACAATGGCGACCTACTATTGGATAAGCTTAGGTTGGTCAATTTACGGGGTGATTCCTGCGCTGATTCTGATCTTTATTATCATGACGATGAACATTTTCATCAGCTACCACTTAAACAAGAAAACAGAATCTCACAACCGAGCGACAGTATTAAGCTTCAAAGGTTTGATGTTTAACTTGGGTTACGGCTTGATAGGTATGCTCTATGCCTACTACTACAAGTTACTCTCGCAAAACTACACCGAAGCGCAAATAGAACAACACATCGACTTTATCGCATCGCTGTCTTCGTTCTTCTACTATTTCACGTTCTTGTTCATCGCTATCAGCGTCTATTTCTATATCAAAGATAAAAAACAGGCGATCTTCTAAGCCCTTGCAGCAAAAACAAAATAAGGCGAGCCATTTGGTTCGCCTTATTCATTATTGGCCCGAATTTCAGTTAGTTCTATCTAAACTCAAACAACTCTCGATGGAATGACTTGGCTGGTAGACCGATATTGATAAATGCTTTCTCAAGCGTCTTACCCAGCTCGGAAGGCCCACAAAACCACACACTGCTGCTCTCCACATTTGCTATGCGCTCAATGAGCTCCGTGTTGGTGAAACGCCCTTCTTCACTTGTATTTCTAATGTATAGCTTAACGCCCGCTTCCTTTGCTCTGTGTTGTAATTCATCCAGAAGCACCTTGTCCTCTTCTCGATAGCTGTAGAAAAGCGTTACAGACTTTGCTCTACCTATCGCTTCAATAGCGGTTAAAAATGGCGCGATGCCGATGCCTGCTGCAAACCAAATTTGTTGCTCTGTATCATCTTGGAAATTGAAACATCCGTATGGGCCTTCGATCTGAGCCGATTGCCCGATTTCAAGCGTTTTCATCAATGAACGCGTGTAATCACCATTGGCTTTGATTAGTAATCGCACCTGGCCGTTTTCGTTATGAGCTGACGCCAAACTAAATGGATGTGGCCGTTCTTTATCGTCAAATCCGATGAATGCAAACTGACCCGGCTGATACTTAAACTGAGGCTCAAGTACTTTAAGCACCACTTCAATTCCGCCGTTGATTGATTTGATACGACTAACCTTGGCGGGATAACGTTTCTTCTTACCATTCAAACCTAAGATAGTAATCAAGCATCCTACCGTTGCTAAACCGCTGACCAACAGAAGGATAGCTCCGGTAACGGTTAACCATAGGCTTACATCAAAGAACATCACCATATGCAGCACTAAAAGCAGGTAAAGATATGGAAAGACTTTATGAGTGAGCTGAAAGACGTTATGTTTGAACTTCTTAATCCACGCAATCAAAACAAAAGCCGCGGACAGATAGAAACCATATTCGCCAATCAACTGCGCCTGATCACCCAAGGCATCAATCAGCTTCCAAAACGGAAAGGTTTCATTCTTTGGCTCGACATAACCAAAATCCATCGCGAAATCATCACTTAAAAATGCCCCCCAGTGAAACAAAGCAAAAAACACCGCCGATATCCCTAGGTATTTGTGCAGACGATATTGCTTATCTAATCCGCCTAGCAAGCGTTCCAACGGCCAATGCTTCACAGATAGAATCACGCACAATGACATCAAGATCATTGATACGATACCGCTGTAGTTGACCAAATAAGTGCGCACCTGCCAAAACATTGGCCACTCAACTGTCGGCGTGCCTATTTGCAGCACCGAGTAAGGGATAAGTAAAGCAACGAATACAATGCCAAAGTTGAGCATCAAATTTCTGTTCATACGACGACTTCAATCCATCATGGTTTTAACTGTCGCCAAACTACCAATAGAAATGTGAAAAACTTGTATAGCCCTAGCGCCCCACGTTTCCAGAATCGACCGTCCCTTTTTACACCAAGCCCCCGAAGTAACAAAAGCGCGTGTTTTAGGATGAATACCGCTCAAAAAGCATATTCACATTTCTTTTACGTCACCACCTACACTATGGAGACGCCAACGAAAGAATTCTCTCTGGTGAGATGAGAGCTTAAGGAGAAACCAATGAAAACGTTAATCTTATGTTCGGCCTTGACCGTATTTGGTGTATTGAGCCTTCCAAGTTACGCCGCGTCCGACGCAAAAATCATTAGCCAAGAAGAAGCCATTAAATCCGCGCTTGGCGCTTTAGATGTTGAAGTGCTTGGCATTCGCCATGACGAACCAGATACGCAATGGGATGTCTTCGTTAAGAAAGGTGACAAAGCTTATGAAGTTGAGGTTGATGCTTTAACAGGAAAAATCGTCGCGGCTGAAGAAGAAAGCCTTGCAGAGATCCAAGCAGAGTTATCTGGCGATCTATCTCATGAAGGCGTTATCGGTGATGTAGATAAGTAGATAGCTAAAAATGAAAAAGGCGGCACTGTGGCCGCCTGTATCTGTATCGATTTATCGTTATTGGGTTAGCGCAACGTACCCTTGCTGCGCAGCTTGTAAGTCCTCAGAAAATTGTTTATCTGCCTTGAGCTTATCAAACACGATGTGCGCTACTTTTTGCCCTGCTTCCACATCACTCATCCAGTGTGCGTTACAAACGACTCGGCTGTAGCCGTAATCCGCACCTCTCTCAGCCAGTGCTTTTGCACTGTTCGGCGCAATTGCTGCCGCAACGAGTGAAACCCCGTAGCCTGATGCTGTATGACCAGAAGGGTACGATCCGTCTTTAGATAGGTAGTCTTCGGCATAAGGTGTACAAGAAGGTAAGCCGTTTACCGCAAATGGACGCGCTTTGTTGTAGTGCTTTTTAGAGTCTGATGTCGCAAGACCAAAAGAAGCAATGCTACGTCCTAAAACGGTATACATCGCTGGGGTGTCTTCCTTAGTAATCTTCACGCCCAATACATCACCATAAATCTTGGCAAAGTATTCTGGAGTAATACGCGCGTCTTGTGTCGCTTGAGCCATTCTCGCTGGGTCATCAACTGAAAAGTCGATAGCACCCACACGCTTATCTTCGAGATCTTGTTTGCTGCCTTCTGTCGGTGGCGGTGCAATCAAATCTACCGTGTGTACCGTTTCAATGTATGGTTGATAAAACTGATAGTTTCCGTAGTCGATACGTTCAAGCGAATTGATGTCTGTTGGCGCAGAGAACACGTGAAATGCAGGCAAAGTTAGAGCTACGCAAATTAGAGCTTTCTTCATTTGCTTTCCCTCCAGAATTAAAGGATCGTAGGAATATTCTTAACAACTGAATCCAATATTATCCGCAGCCCTTTAGTGCTGGAAGTTATAACGATTATTCCTAAAAGTTAATAATGGAATGAAGCAAAGCAACTAAATCATACTGCCACTTGGGCAACCTTGTGACAAAACACTGCCGTAGCTGGTCGTTGGAGTAAATAACATGATTAAATCAGCAGGCAGGAATACAACATCAGTAACCAATGACAAAGGCATATCGACGAAAGAAATAGGATATAAAGCGTAAGACACGGCTGAGCCATCCAAGAAGCATGGCTGGCGCGCAACGGACAACGCTGTACCGGAAAATGGTTTACCGTAACCCCTCTCGCATGTGCATCCATAGATGAACATCCCACCGTCAAAGAAGCCATTGCAATAACGGTGAGTACTTGAAGTTTTTTGAGAAGATTGTTTTTCATGTCTGATAGGTTCCAACTGATTGTTATTGATATAAATTATTATTCGACAACAATAATCCCATCTGCATTTATAAAACAACCTATCTAACTAATTCGATTGGGAATAAATCAATTTTCGTGACAAATATATCGCTTCTACCTTGGGTAAATAACAACTTATAAACGTCCGTTCCCTCGACCCAATACACAAAGGCGAACCAATTGGCTCGCCTTAAATATGTGAGGAAAGGATAAAAACGACGTCCGTTACAGCTTATCTGCATCAACAACTTTAATCGTTGTCCAGTTGGTGTTGGCGTCTTGAATAAAGCCTTGCGTATCTTCTAGCCAGCGCTTCTGTACCGATTTATCCAAGTTTAAGTACAGTTTGCCACCTTCAATCTTCCATGCCTCTGGGTCAGTTTCAAACTTTTTGCCCATCGCAACACCAAATGCACAGTAACCACCGTATTGCGGCGCATACGCTTGAGGATCAGCTTTGAACTGGTCTCGGTTTGCTGCGTTCACAAAGTGATAAATCGCATTGTTATACGTAGCTGAATATTGAGCCTTCCCTTGAGCTGGGCCATTATCCGTGAAGTAAGCCACCGGATCGTAACCCTTGATAGCGAGATCATTTGCATCAACGCTCATGCCTACATCCGCAGCCATCAGTGAAAAACTGGTTCCGAGTAAAGCGGTCATTAAAGTGAGTTTTCGACCAGTTGATTTAATGCGTGACATAGTAAGCTCCTTGTCTGTGTTTGTTTGCCTTGTGTGAATAAATTAGCTAACTCTTCCGGTCTATAAAGGGACAAAAGACCAAAAAAGTACGCGAATCGTTCGGAGGTAACATGGATCTGTTGTCACAGCTGATGAAGCATTTCTCAATACGCACAGGCGTTTTCTATTCTGGACACTTGTGTGGTATCTCCTCGTTCCAAGCAGAGCACCATAACCGAGGCCATTTGCATGTTTTGAATGCTGGTGAATTGATACTGACAAGCGCAAACGAGAAGGCTCAAAAGCTAACAGAGCCTTGCATCGTTTATCTGCCAAACAATACGCCGCATAGAATTGAAGGAAGCGAAGAAACAGAATTAGTTTGCGCCAATGTGGATTACCGAGGTGGGCAGATCAACCCTCTATTGTCTGTCTTGCCGGATGTCGTCGTTATCCCTTTTAACGCGGTGCCGAACCTAACTCCGCTCTTGGATATGCTGTCCTCGGAAGCAAGAGGAAATGGCATCGGACAAGAGTTTTTATTGGATAAGCTGAGCGATACCTTAATGGCGTTGATCTTTCGTTATCTTATTGAGGAAAAGCAAATTGAACACGGCTTGTTTGCTGCGCTCGTCCACCCTCGTTTAGCTCCCGTTATGACGGCTATTCATCAGCTCCCTGCCCGTCATTTTCATCTAAATGAATTGGCGTCATTGGCGGCCATGTCTCGCACTCAGTTTATTGAGACGTTCAAACAAACCGTTGGGGAAACTCCGGGAGATTATGTGCAAAAATGGCGAGTATCCATTGCCCAGTCTTTATTACTGCAAAATAAACCGCTCAACTGGGTGTCTGACGAGGTGGGATACAACAGCTACTCGGGTTTTTCTCGTGCTTTCCAAAATGTATCTGGTATGTCACCTCGCCAATGGATACAAAGCCAAAAAGAAAACGAGCTTAAAGCAAGTTGATACCAAATTGTTTCGCGATCAAATTCGTTATCGCAAAACAAATTACGGATACAACACAGCTAATCAGCAAGGTAATCCAAAAGGAATACTTGCTCAGTAGATAAGGGAAAAGAAGAAACATTGGCAATGTTGGTACAACAAACCAAAAGGTATAAAACGCGTGGTTAGACAGCTTCTCTGTGCCTTGCCCTTCAATATACATCCATACCAACGCCAATATGGTCACGGTTGGCAATGCAGCCACGAGCGCACCTAACCTATCACTTCGCTTCGCGACTTCAGAAATGAGAACCACAATCGCGGCGGTGGTTAAGTACTTTGTCACAATCCATAGCATTTTTGCCTCCTTGCCAACGATGGCCTTTCAAATGAGTAATGTAATACGTCCAATGCTAGTTGATAAGTACTTTAATCTATTTTTCAGAATGTTAAGCAAAACACACCGACAATCCAAAACCTTCTCTGTATTTGCTTAACGGAAATGTATTGCTGATTTGCTCATCGACTCTTGTTTGTTAACACTAATCGAATTAACTCACTAACGTAATGCTTTAGCCATTGCAATATCGCGGATACTTTGAGTTTTTTATCAAAAGTCTAACTCTGTGCTAATTGGTATGTTATAACATTGCCAATGTATAAATGAGACTTGGTTACACTAGTACCGACTTGGGTTTGTTTTGATCGAATCTTTTGTCGGTTCTTTTGCCGCTCTTACATCAACACGATCTCGGTTTTGAATATTAGAAAATTAAAGATGCATCCAGCCCCCAACGCCGCCAATTACCCTGTCATTCGGGTGTCAGACTTAAGCTACAAAACCAGTGGTGACCAACTTCTGATCGACAATGTAAGCTTCGAACTGCACGTAGGAGAAAACCTAGTCATTATCGGTCCCAATGGGTCAGGAAAAAGCACGCTACTTAAACTTTTAACTGGAACGTTAACCCCTTCGCAAGGCCAAGTCGTGTATGACAACACACCACTCCAGCGCCTAACCCTTAAGCAGCGCGCCGCGAAAATTGCGGTGATTGACCAACACGAAAAACCAGATCCTCGCTTATTAGTTCGTGATTACGTCCGCCTTGGGTGTATCCCACATGAAGCTCAAATCTCTAAAGAAGAGATAACACATCGCGTCGAACACGCTATGTCATTGCTCGGGATATCACATTTATCCGGTAAAACAATGCAGCAGCTATCGGGTGGTGAGAAGCAAAAAACCTATGTTGCGCGAAGTTTATGCCAAAAGCCCGATGTTCTGATTCTTGATGAACCTACTAATCACCTCGACCCCAAAGCAAAAGGCGAGGTTTTATCTATCGTTGCTAGCCTTGGTATCACTACGATTACCGTCTTGCATGAACTGCCGCTTGCCGCTCAGATGTGCGACAAGCTTCTTTTGCTCGAATCAGCCAGAGTGCGAGCATTTGGCACTCCAGACCAAGCGTTAACCACAGAACTTGTCCACCAAGTGTTTGGGGTTGGATTGCATCGCTTTGAACACCCCCTGGGAGATCGAAGCCTCGTCTGTATCGATATCCCTATGAGAAAAAACTGTCAAATAATGGAATTTATATGAAAAGAGTCATCTCCTCTCTCGCTCTTTGCTTGAGCGCAACAACACAGGCAAGTGTCACTGTCGAGAACTGTGGTCAGCCAATCACTTTTAACTCCGTTCCTGAACGCATGGTCGTGCACGACATTAATATGGCAGAGATGGCTTTTGCTCTCGATCTACAAGACAAGATTGTCGGTTTAACGGGCATCACTGGTTGGTATAAAACTGGCCCCGAGTTCGACAAAATGCGCGGTGACATCCCTGAACTTGCGCCTAAATACCCTACCATGGAGAACTTGCTTTCTGCTGATCCTGATCTGTTTTTCGCTGGTTGGTATTATGGAATGAAACCAGGCGGCGAAGTGACACCAGATACGCTCGCGGCACAGAATATCAACACTCTCGTTTTAAGCGAAAGCTGCTCGCACTTAGAGGGTAAACGCGAGAAAGCAACCATGGATTTGCTCTTTAACGATATTGCTCGATTGGGGAAGGTGTTTGATAAAGAGCAACAAGCAGCCAAGTTAATAACCGACTGGAAATCGCAGCTTTCGGATATCCAATCCAAAGTGAAAAACGCACCAGAAACCCGAGTTTTCTTATATGACTCTGGTGACGAGAAACCCTTCACCGCCGGAAAATACGCCATTATTACGCCAATGATTGAAGCCGCGGGTGGTCAGAATGTCATGGCTGATATGGAAACGAGTTGGGGTCGAACCTCCTGGGAAACTGTGGCGATGAGAAATCCAGAGTTTTTGCTCCTTTTGGATTATGAAGATGGCAATGGTGCCACTAAGTTAATGGAATTTTTGAAACAACACCCTGCAATGAAAGAAACAGACGCAGTTAAAAACGAGCGTTTTATCGCACTCAAGTACGCAGAGTTAACGCCAGGGCCAGTCAATATCGCTGTTATCGAAAAAGTGGCAAAAGCCATGCATCCCGAGCTTTTCTAACAAGATGTCCGATAGCGTTAAAACCATGATTTGGGTAGCGTTAGGTTTCGCCTTAATCGCTACCTTGTTGATTATGTCTGTTGTACATGGCTCTACCCCTATTTCCCTTGAAACGACTTTGCAGGCATTTGGACAACTGTTTATTCACAATGAAAACACGATGGGACCAGTGTACGGCATTGTTGTCGATCTAAGACTTCCGCGAGCACTTCTCGCCATACTCGTCGGAGCTGGATTGGGGGTTGTTGGTACGCTCTTGCAGACCACAACAAAAAACGATCTCGCTGATCCTTTCTTGTTTGGTTTGAGCTCAGGAGCTGCCGCTGGTGCTGTCGCAGTTATTACACTGGGTGGTGATTTTCTAGGCATTTGGACGCTTCCGCTTGCTTCTTTCATTGGTGGCATGACGGCTTCAGGGTTAGTGATTTTGCTAGTCAGGAGAATGGCGAATTCTGGGCCAGAAAAGCTCGTATTAGCCGGCCTTGCTGTCTCGTTTGTGTTTACCGCGTTGACCAACTATTTGATCTTTTCTGGTGACCAAAGAGCAGCACACTCTGTCCTATTCTGGTCTTTGGGAGGACTAGGGCTCGCTCGCTGGGACAACTTATTTTTAGCTATAGCTGGGTTTGCGATCGTGTTCGGTTATGCGCTCTATAGTCATCGAAACTTTGATGCACTATTGGCAGGAGAACACACCGCCCGCACCCTCGGCGTCGACCCAGTTAAACAACAAAACCTCACCTTTGTCGTATGTGCTTTTAGTACCGCAATCTTTGTGTCACTCACTGGCATTATTGGTTTTATTGGTTTTATTGGCCTTATGGTGCCTCATATCGCGCGCATGTTAACGGGCTCTATGCACAAAGGTTTAATTGTTTTCTCCGCAATCCTTGGCAGTATATTTTTACTTGGAAGTGACTTAATAGCACGAGTCATACTCATTCCTCAGGAGCTTCCTGTCGGTATTGTTACGACCTCAATAGGCGGCGTGTTTGTGTTTTTCTTACTGATGAAGAACAGCGCATCAAGTTAGCGCTCAGGGAAGAGATAAAAGCCAAAGTTGGTGGATGAATCGATAAAAACCCTCTTCAAGTTTAAACATGAAGAGGTTTTTTTGAGGCTAAGCAATCAGTTCTTGTGCTTCTACAGATGCTTCCGGCTCTGGTTGCGAAACTGCCTTGCCTTTCAGTTCCATCATGAGTTGTTTCACCAAAACTCCGTAGATAAACATCATCGGTAGTCCCGCCACCACGCACAAGGATTTAATGGTATTGATGCCACCACCCGTGAGGAATACGCTAAAGCTGATAAGTGCAATCGCCCCTGCCCACATCAGTTTGACCTTGTTGTCTGGGTCTCCGTTTAGGGATAACTGATTCGTGGTCAGCATCGATGTGGCCACGCTAGCGCTCGACATCGTAGTCAACATTAAGAAGAACTGAATCACCAAAAAGACCGCAAGAACTACATTGTTTGCTGGCAAAGTTTTGATCAACGAGACGACGGCAAACGTCAATCCACCATTGCTCATCCATTCTTGAACGGGATAACCACCTAATAGCTGCGCCCAAACCGCATAGCCTCCAAAGATTGAGATAAAGAATGCACATCCCAGAGCACCCATCGACATGGTATACAAGATGACTTCACGAATGGTGCGGCCTCTCGATATACGTGTAATGAACAAACCCATCATGATTAAGTACGCGTAGTACCAAAACCAATAATATTGAGTCCATGTTTGAGGAAAACCACTCTTCTGCACCGGATCTGTCCAAAGAGACATGCGGAAGAAGCTATCTAACATAACACCGAGCGAATCCGTCACGTTGTTCAGCACAAATTGGGCATTTGATGAAAACAGCACAAACAAGGCAAAGAGAATCGCAGCGATGACGGTGTAATCGGATACCTTACTGATGCCTTTGTTGAAGCCCACCAGCGTCACTGCGAATAAAACCAATACGAACAAGAAGATGATGCCGCCTTGAAGCAACAAGTTGTTCTCTATCCCAAATAACTCTGCCGCTCCTGTACTCAGCAACGTGACGGTTAACGCCAATGAACTCGCAAAAGCCGCTAGTGTTCCGAAGATGGCCAAAAGGTCGACGCATTTACCCACGATTGGATTCTTGCCCAGTACGGGTTCACACAGTGTCGAGAGCTTCAATGTACGGCGTTTTTGCACATAAAAAGCGTAAGCAAAAGGAATCGCAGGGAAACAGTAGATCGCCCACCCTGTTATCCCCCAGTGGAACATTGAATAAGTGACTGACCACGCAGCTGCAGTGTAACTGTTCGCTTCAGCAAATAGTGGTGGAGATTGCAGGTAGTACATTGGCTCTCCAATCCCCCAATAAATAAGCGATGCACCAACACCAGCCGTAAAGATCATGCCGCCAAAAGAGAAGTTCGAATACTCTGGCTTTCCTTCACCTAATCGAATGTCGCCATACTTGGAAAACGCCAACCAAAGTAGAAAGCCAACAAGAGCAAGACTGCAGATTTGCACTAGCCAGCCAAACCAATCGGTCACAAACGTCATTGCGTTGTTCGCCATAGCTTGAGACTGCTCTGGGAACATCGAAGAGACAAGTAAAATGAGCAGGACAGTGCCAATCGCAGGAATGGTGAGTCCGAGATTAAGATTCTTCAAGGCTGTCTCTCCACGCTGTCAGTTCTTCAATATGACTAGGCTCAATGCCACAACAGCCGCCAATGATACTCGCCCCTAAGCGATGCCGCGTTTTCGCGTATTCTAGATATTCTGTTGGAGAGAAGTTTCTAAGCCCTTGGTATGACTCGTTCGCTTGGTGATTCGCTTTAATGGGCGCAAAGCTGTTCGCGTAGACACCAATAGTTAACGTCTTCCCAGCCCGCTCCAATACCTGATTCACATCTTTGATCGCTTGTTCAATCACTTCAGGAATTGAGCAGTTGAAGAAAATACCGGTCGCATTAGTATCAAGAAGTGCTTCAACTGCGTCTATGACAAGCTCACCAGAGCGCAGACGTGAGACTTCGCTGATTTCATCTTCTAACGTGAAAGAGATATAAACTGGCTTGTCGGTTTTAGACAGAACTTTGCTGATCACTCGCGCTTCACCAAGGCTTGCGACAGTTTCCGCCAACCAAATATCTACATGTGGCTCTTGCGCTTCAAATAGAGTCTCACTGATGTCTTAAGCACGCTTTTCTTCAAATAAATCAGGTCGATAAGAGCCAAAGGCAGGAGGTATCGCGCCAGCAACAAGCACTTCTTTTTGTGACACGGTCACGACGTCACGAGCAATTTTCGCGGCTTTCTCTGCCAGACCGCATCCCTGTTTTGCATACAAATCTTCACCTAGATGAAACGGAACACAGGCATAACTGTTGACGGTAATGATTTGTGCACCTGCATCAATAAAACCTTGGTGCGCTTGCGTAACATGCTGTGGGGATTCGATAAGTGCTTGGGCACTCCAGAGAGGTTGAGAAAAAGGAGCACCTATGCGTTTTAGCTCGCGCCCCATACCACCATCCAATATTGTAAGATTTACCATTTAGACATCCATACCGCTAAAATCTATTTGGCTATTCAATCACAATGTGACGTAAGTGAAAGTTACATTTCCTCACACTCAACATGAAGAAGATTCATGTTGAGTGAAAACGAGCAATATCTTACACAATGTTATGCGACGCAGAGGGAATTAAAACCCACTTTCTCCCTATTTACTTGGGTGACATTTTACTCTCTGTACCAGTGCTCTTTTGACTCCATTTGCGCTTTTACTTCTGCACTATATTCAGCGGTAGGTCGCGCCAATAACCTTGGAATGCCGATAGGTTCTCCGGACTCTAAACAGTAGCCATACTCCCCTGCGCGCAAGCGAGCCAACGATTGTTGAATCTTAGGTAACAGCTTTTGCTCTCTGTCTATGATTCTTAATGCGATTGCAGACTGCTCTTCACTGGACGCCCTATCGCTTTCGTCACTGAATTCCATTGGCGCAATCATCTCTTCTTTCGCACGTTCAATATGCGCTAACGTCGATTCATAAAGCTCAAATAATCGGTTTTCAAAAAACGCGAGCTGAGCTTCATTCATATAATCCGCCTCGGGTGCTGCAAGAATTTCTTCTTCTGTCATGACATGCTTTTTCTCTTCGTTCATAGAACCTCCACACCGAGATAAGAGTTCGATCTCTAAATTCTGTACATCTGAATCTGTATAACTTAACGACGAATGAATGCGCCAATAAGGTGCAGTACTCGACACAGTCACAAACTGCTTGATGCCAGAGTTAAGATCACCGACTATATTAATTGTTACATTATAACGTTACACTATAAAGAGCATGAGCATGAACACCCAGAAACTCCCTGTTACGGTTTTATCCGGCTTTCTAGGCGCAGGAAAAACAACCGTTTTAAGTCATATTCTTAACAATAGACAAGGCAGAAAAGTCGCGGTCATCGTCAACGACATGAGCGAAGTCAACATCGATGCGGCGACCGTTCAGAATGAAGTTTCTCTCAATCACAGTGAAGAAAAATTGGTTGAAATGAGTAACGGCTGCATCTGTTGTACCTTGCGTGAGGATCTGCTTGAAGAAGTCACTAAACTCGCACAAGAAGGCAGATTCGATTACTTAGTTATCGAGTCCACTGGCATCGCCGAGCCACTTCCCGTTGCAGAGACTTTTACGTTTGCTGATGAAAACGGGCTATCACTTTCAGACGTTGCACGTTTAGACACAATGGTTACGGTGGTTGATGCGATTAACTTTCTGCGTGATTACGATGAAGCTAAGTTCTTAACAGAGACAGCCGAATCCTTAGGTGAAGACGATGAACGCAGCGTCGCCGACTTGCTCGTTGATCAAGTAGAGTTCGCTGACGTTATCTTGATAAGTAAAACCGACCTCGTTGAGAAATCAGAAATCGAAAGGCTTCTTGCGATTCTTAGAACTCTCAATACATCGGCCACTATTCTTCCTATCTCGAATGGTGAAGTAGAACTTGATGCGGTACTCGACACACAAAGCTTCAGTTTTGAAAAGGCACAACAAGCCCCAGGTTGGTTGAAGGAAATGCGAGGCGAGCACATACCTGAAACCGAAGAATACGGCATTTCCAGTTTTGCTTATCATGCGAGACGCCCTTTCCATCCAGAGAAGTTTTACGACTTCCTCCACAATGCGAAAGATTACGGCAAACTGATTCGTTCCAAGGGTTATTTTTGGCTAGCAACCAGACCAGAGTTTGTCGGTCAATGGAGCCAAGCGGGAGGCATCGCACGTTATGGTGTTGCGGGTATGTTTTGGAAAGCGATTCCGAAGGAGGAATGGCCGACGGATCAAGATTACTTAGATGCTATAAACGACATTTGGCAAGAACCATACGGCGATATGCGACAAGAATTGGTGTTTATTGGTCAGGGATTAGAGCAAGAGAAATTGATTGCTCGTCTTAACGAATGCTTGTTAACAGAAGATGAGATGGAGCAAGGGCTCGACTATTGGTTATCTCTGGAAGACCCTTTCCCTGAATGGGAACAGTAAACGACTGAGACACAAAAAGCCTCCCACCATTCGGGAGGCTTTCTCGTTACACAGAGCCAATTTTGGTATACCGAGCCAATTCAGTAAGTCCGTTCTCGAAACAACCCGAGATTCAAACATGCAGCGAGGGAATCCTCACCAGAGCATTCAAAGCGTCTTCTTCTGGCTCAACTTAGCAATTTTCTTTGGCCAAGGATCTTCAAATGTTGCCCCTTGTTGCCATTGCTCCAATTCCGCATCCGTTAAAAAGCAGCTTTCCAGCGCATCAATAAACGCATCGACTTCGTTTTCTTGACCAATCACCGTTAAGCGACAACGGCGATCACCAAAGCGGCTTTCAACGCTGTCTATCTTATCTTGCAGGGTTTGGCGATGTTCGTCAGTGAAGTTTTGTGATTCGTCATTGATTACCGAAGCGCGCCAAAAGCCTGTAATTTCAAGCCCCACATTGCCATTCGCTTGGCTCCAAAGCAGTGAAACATCGTCTCGAGTTGGGAACCAAAAGAACCCCTTACTGCGGAACACACCTTTCGTTAAATACTGATGGCAGGTATTCCACAAACGCGCAGGATGAAAAGGTCGATCATCTTTGATCACTTTGGCGACAAGGCTTTGTTCGTCTTTATCAGAGAGATTCAACGGCTCATTCACCGTCTCACGAAGTTCTGCGATTAACTGCTCAACGAGGAAGAAATTGTAGTCTTGCTCACCTTTCAACATGCGGATATCCAAGTTTCCCCATGACGTTTTGATTATCTCGGTGTAAACGTTAAGCGGGTGAATCGCCTGCGCGATGTTGCGAACGGTATTGTCATCCACTTTGTCCGTCTTGGTGAGCATGACACGGTTTGAGAACATGATTTGCTCTACCAACAAGTTTTCAACGCCGCGAACACCCTGCTGTACGTTCTCTTGCCACTTCGGAATTAAGGCAGAGCCTTGTCGATAGTCATCTCGCAACCAAGTCGCATCCACCAACGTAATCACGTCTTTGAGAGCGAATTGTGCGTTATTTTTGAAATACTCAACCAAAGGCAAAGGATGACTACTGCCCGACGTTTCAATCACAATCCATTCTGGCGACTTTTCTACGCAGAGCTTTTTAAGGGCTGTATCGAGCTGCTTTACACCACTCGGGCTGCTGATGCTGTCTCCACTGATCGTGACAAAGTTGCCCTGCTCTTCACTCACCGCATCGGTATTTAAGATAAGCACGCCATCAACGTCTAACTCACTCATGTCATTCACAATAACGGAAAGATCAATACCAGAAGAATCGGCTTGTTGAAGAATGTTGCGTAAAAAAGTGGTTTTCCCTGACCCAAGAAATCCATGCAAAATGGTGACTGGAATTGATGGCATACCTTTGACCTACAAACTCTGAATAAACACATGTTATAACATAACAATTTAATGAGTTGTAGAAGGAATCCAATTGCTGTCTTAGACCCAAAGCTTAAGAATCGGTAAAGACCACAGAGACTGATTTTTCAGAACTAGCCTTCGTTTCTCAGCACGTTTCATCACCAGCAAAGGTCTGACTATTGATAAAAATAATAAGTGGTTACAAAACGACCATTGCTTTGTTTATAAAATTGGAGAAAGATGACAATACAGCGATTTATAGGAGGTGGTGTTATGACTTTAGTTCTTACCGTTCTTATTTTCCTAAGTTGTATTGCGATGCTCGCGATTGGTGTGATGTTTTCACGTAGGCCGATCAAAGGCGGAGGTTGTTGCAAAGCGTCCGATGTTGCGGATGTGGGCGCACGTAAAAGGCAGTCCCGCAAGGATACATAGAATCCCAGCACACGAAAGCCCAGACAGCGGTTTTGCCTTGGCGTAGACACTTTAAAAATGCTGAACACGCCAACCAGATTACGTGATCGCCTCAAGGGCACAGCGCATAATCGCCCTACTTCTCAACCTTTTCAATACAGGCTTTTCCTTAGACGAAAAGCCTGTTTTCCCTGTAATCCCTTAACATCTATGATTTTTGAAAAGCCGCTAGCACCATGGGTTGCAGTGCTCTAGCCAATTTCTCATGCTGGTCTTGTTGCCAATGAATCCCTTCGTTAGGACACGACTCCACCACGGTCCCGGCATCAAGAAATGCACACCCCAGTTCCTGTGCTCGGTTTCGATAATGAAAGCCAAACTCTTTGGACTTCTCCGCCCCGCCAATAAACATACTGCCGAAGAAACCAATCTCATGCACGGGTGGCGGCGCGACTAAAAGAACTTGCGGCGCTTCTCGCTTTGCCCAGTTATCAAAGTTAAGCACTTCTTGCGCTAAGCGTGCTGCACCACGCGAAATATCGAAAGCTGATAAACCCAAGCAGTTTTTCATATCATTCGTGCCGAGCATAATGATGACCAAGTCGGGCAGATGAGATTCCAAGCAAGGGCGTAAATAGCGAAGGCCGTTTTTCTCACCCTCAAAAGGATCATCATGCACAGTGGTTCGCCCCGGTTGCCCTTCCTCTATGACCTCATAACCATCCGGTAGAGACATTCGTAACAAGGATGGCCATCGCTCGTTTGGTCCGTAACGGCGGTCTTCATTCGGTACTGCGCCCCAGGTATTTGAATCGCCAAAACAAAGTATGGTCGGCATTAAACGTGTTCCTCACTAAAACTATCGCTTTGCAGTCTATCAAAAACGTTGTTCAAGTCTGTGATTTAATTCGAAAGATCATGCCCATAAACAAGCTCAATAGGCTTGCGAATTTAAGAACGATAAACACGTCGGTAGTTGAACACAAAAAGGCGAACCACTTGGCTCGCCTTTCTAGTGCTTAATAAGAAACTAATGCAGCAGCTTAGTTGATGTCTTGTACCTTCATCACCAAGTCTTCCCAATTGCGTTGGTTCTCGATGTCATGCTCTAAGCCTTGATCATCGGCAATTTGGAAACGCTTAACTGCAGGCGTCTTGCTCGTTGCTTGGTAAAGCCAGTAGGCTTCGGCTTTCAATGCTTCATCAATTGGCTTGTCGATTGACTCGTACACCATCTGTTTACACGCATTGATAGATTCAGCCGGGAACTTAGAAATTCGCTGCGCTAATGCATCAACATAAGGGCCAATTTCATCCGGTTCTAACGCTTTGTTGATAGTGCCGTACGCTTCTGCTTCATCCGCGTCGAAGTCTCGGGCGCTCAAGATGATCTCTAGGGCACGACCTAATCCCACCTGACGTGCCATACGAGATGCACCGCCACCACAAGGCAAGATGCCCATACCCACTTCCATCTGCATGAACTTGTATTTACCGCGAGCGGCAAAACGCATGTCACATGCCAATGCAAATTCATGACCGCCACCACGGGCAAAGCCTTCTAGCTTCGCAATTGTGGCTTGCGGTAGCTTGCTGATTCTTTCAAGAACCGCTTGGAGATCGAGTAACTTCGCTTCTTCGCGAGAAACGGCCTCTGTCGACATCTCTTTAAGCAATTCGGTATCGTAATGACAAACCCAAATCTCCGGGTTGGCTGATTGGAATACAACCACTTTGACACTACGATCACGTTCTAATCGCAGTGCTAACCCATTCAAATCCGACAACATTTCCTGCCCTTGCACGTTTACCGTACCAAAATCAAACGTGACATAAAGAATTGCGTCTTCTTGCTTTGCAGTAAACGTTTTGTAGCCTTCGTAAGCCATATCCATTTCCTTTTTCCAATAAAATCATTAGGTTGCTATTTTTCGAAGCAACGCAATTAACGTTACGCCTCTAAAAAACATCAAACAATGACGCATAAAAAGAAACAGTATCTACGAAAACTAAAAGGTGATTTCCTCAATAACGGCTAGCAACAAATCACGTAAATCTGATCTTTAATCTCAATTGGTGAGTAAGTAACTCTGCGGTTTACTACTCGTAGTATTATCAACAAAAACTTAAAACTGATTTCTTTTTCAGCCCAATTATCAATTTTGAAATCGCGCCTATACTGAATCCATACGAACGCACAACCGAGGAAATCATAATGAAAGCAGCCGTAATTCGTCAGTTTGGTAGTTCAGAAGTATTCGAAACAGCAGACGTGCAAAAACCGGAAGTTAAAGCAGGCCACGTCCTAGTTAAAGTCGCTGCATCAAGTGTTAATACTGTTGACATGATGCTGCGTGAAATGGGCGAAGGTTTACCCTTCCACCCACAACTTCCGGGCATTCTGGGTATGGACTTCGCAGGTACGGTTGAAGCCGTTGGTGAAGGTGTTACCGAATACACGGTTGGTGATGAGGTTTATGGTTGTGCGGGTGGCCTCGGTGACCTTCAAGGTTCTCTAGCGGAATACATGGTGGCAGACGCAGACCTTATCGCTCACAAGCCAAGCAACCTTTCTATGCGTGAAGCGGCGGCAATTCCATTGGTTGGCATTACGGCTTACGAAGGTTTAATTCGTGCTGGCGTTCGCCAAGGCCAAAAAGTACTGGTTCATGGTGGCGCAGGTGGTGTTGGCCATATTGCACTGCAACTTGCTCGTCACATGGGTGCTGAAGTCTTCGCAACTGGTTCTACTGGTGTGAAGAATGACCTGATTACCGAGCTTGGTGCAACCGCGATTGATTACCGTACTGAGTCAGTAGCCGATTACGTTGCGAAACACACCTCTGGCGCTGGTTTTGATGTGGTCTTCGATTCGGTTGGCGGTGCAAACCTAACTAACTCGTTTGATGCAGCAAAACTCAACGGCCAAGTTGCAACAACCGTGTCTTTGCATGAGCAAGATTTAAGTACCGTTCACATGAAAGGCTTGTCATTGCACGTGGTATTTATGCTTATTCCGATGATCCATAATGTTGGTCGACGTGAACATGCCATCATCCTAAAAGAGTTAGCTAAGATTGCAGAATCAGGCGCACTAAAACCGATTCTCGATGAACACGAGTTTACCCTTGAGCAAGCCGGCGCTGCGCATGATCGTCTAGCCAGTGGTCAAGCGATTGGTAAAGTCGTCGTGAATATCTAAGTTTTGTCTTAGTTACATTAACAGCACAATTCAAAAAGACCTCCGTGATGGAGGTCTTTTGTTTTTAGCTAACTTTATTTTCAGCTTACCTTGGTTTTAGCCAGAGCTATCTGTTTAGGCAAACTCAGGTACTTTCCAACTCACCAGACCTAGCAACTTCTCACCTAGTGGTGTGAGCTTAACTTGGGGATACTTCACCTGTTCCCAATTGCGTGGATCACCCGGGAAAGCAAACCCTTCTGGTGGAAGACGTTCTTGCCAAGAGCGAACACGCCAATCTCGAATGGGTTGGTTACCTTCTTCTGCCGGAACCATAGAGATATATTGCGCCATACGTACTTTATCGGACTGGTTTGGGCGAATGCCATGAGGAAGCAGGCTATTAAAGATCAACAAGTCCCCTGCTTTCATCGAAATAAACTCCACCTCAAAACCAGTGAGATCTGGCACATAAGGGTCGCGGTCAGCAGGCTGGGTTTTACGCCACTCTTCCAGTTGACGATAAAGCTCCGGCACACATTGGAAACCACCAGTTTCTTCGTCCGTATCAGACAGTGCTAACACACCTTGCACGTTTACTGGCAATGGATCGAGTGAGGAATCCGCATCCCAATGAACAAAGCCACTGAATTCACGACCCGATTTGTTCGGTGGGTTAAGGTTAGCGCGGTCAATAGTGACCCATAAGTTTTCCTGATCCCAGATATCAACAAATGCATTATACACCTCTGGGTTCTGGCGGTTATCCCACAACACTTGGTTGTTATAACACTCCACCATGCCAGAGTTGTTGAGCTCAACCATGGCGTGGTCACGGCGCTGTGCTTGATACCAAGTGCTCGAATCGTTTGGGTCCATTTCTTGGAACTCCCATAGGAAATCCTGAGAACGCTTTACCGCTTCCGGAGAGATGATTTGACGAAGCACCAAATAGCCATTGTGTTGCCAAAAGTCGAACTGTTCTTGGGTTAACTTTTTCAACGGCAGTGTTTTTTTGATGTCTTTTAGTTGCGCTGAATTGATGTTGGAAACACTGTTATTTCCGGGTGCGTTGTCGCCGAATCCGTATTTGTTTTTCATAGTGACTGATTCCTGTAGGGCTGATTATTATTGGTTTAACAAGCATTGAGCGCGCTTGATTGATCACATTCTGACAACAATCAATCCAACAAAGTGATACAAAAAACGCAGATACTGATACTTTACCGTCATAGAAACATGCGCGTTAGATAGGTTTGTATTACTCATGAAAGCTCAATACGAAAAGGTTCAATACAACCAAAACAATTCATGGCAACTGCTGATTCGGCGCTTAGAGGCGATTCCTTTCGAATGGCATTTTCACCCTGAGTACGAGCTGACACTGACTCTGAACAGCAAGGGCGAACGCTACATTGGCGATACGATCTCTGAGTATGAGGATTTCGACTTAGTGCTATTAGGGCCCAACATCCCTCACACATGGCAATCAAGAACAAGCCTAGAAGCAGATAAGGAGCAGAAGGTTTATGTCTTGTGGTTTGACACACAATGGATAGAGGAACTCTCCCGTTTATTTCCTGAATGCCAAGCCTTTTCTCCCCTGCTACTCGAAGCTCATAGAGGGCTGCACTTCTCTCAAGCTATCGCGAAGCAATTGCTGCCTCTTTTTGAAGAGTTAGACACTGCGACGCCAATGCAAAAGCTCACCATCATGCTGAGTATTCTTGATGAGCTAAGCAGCACTGTTGATTACCAACCCATATCAGTGAATCAAACCTTTAACCGACAAGACTCCGACAAACGTCAGCAAAGATTACTCAGTCAATTACTTGAAGTAATACACGCAAACTACACCGAACCGCTATCAGTCACAGAGTTGGCCTCTTTGGTTGGAATGAGTGAAAGTACCTTAGGGCGATTTTTTAAAAAGATGATGGGACAGAGTGTCAGTCACTACATCACTCAAGTAAGACTGGGTAAAGGCTGTTCGCTATTGGTACAAACCGACAAGCCCGTTTCCCTCGTTGCGGAGTTATCTGGATTCAATAACTTGTCGAACTTCAATCGATTGTTCTTAAAATACAAGCAGCTTACGCCCAAAGCATTCCGTGCGAAGTTCACACAATCCCATTGCGAAACAGAAAAAAACGCATAGCCAAATGACTATGCGTTTAAGTATCTAAGTGCATTTAAAACCCTAAAGGTCAGCTTATATCTATGACAAGATAGAGTTAGCTTCGAGTGATTAAGGGTTTACCGTGTACGCGATTAACTCGACGATCTGTTCTGGAGTCGTTGCCCATGCCTGAGCAGAAGCATCAACTTCTTTAAGTGCATGGACAATGTTTTCATCATGCAAAGTGATGTAAGGCTTACCTAAAGCGGCACAGAAACCGGCATCAAACGCCGCATTCCACTGCTTGTATTTGTCACCAAATCGAATCACGGCAAGGTCACAAGACTTAATGGCGGTCTGAATTCGAATCGCATTTACTTTCGCTGATTTATGATCGCGCCAAAAAGGATTGTCTTCCGGGCCCAAACCATCGCCCGCTGCATCACTGGATTCATGGTGCGTGTTGGCAGAAATAAACGACACATTCAGGTCTTTTGCCTCACAACCTTTGATGATTTGCTCACGCCAGTCGGTATGGATCTCACCCGACAGGTACACAGTTAACTTCATAATCCCTCACTTTGCTTTGTTGTGTAGTTGGATTTAAACCGCATGCGCTAGCCATTTACAAGGCTCTAAACGCATATCTGTGAATGTGGCGGTAAATGAAGATTTAATCAGAAAACCTGGGCCACAGCGACTCAAGCGATACCAGATTGCCTCAGATAGCGGGATCTCAAAAGTAGCCCAATCAAAGAGTATCCGAATAGCACAGAGAATAGATTGCATTAAAAGCGTGTTGATCGCGGATTAACGAACACAAAAAAGACGGACGTGTGAGCCGTCTTTTTGTTTATCTGCAGTAAAAACTGAATAAAACGTTAGTCGTTCGAGTCCTTTCCTTTTTGCGCGGTTTCTTGAGGAGCTTCTTGTACCTGTTCACTTTCGATGACATCAGCAACGTCTTGGGTTTCTGTGTCTACCCACTTCATAAACACTTGGTAACCCGCCGCTAAGAAGGCAGCACCAATGAACATGCCAAGAATACCACCCGACATCATGCCGCCGACTGCACCAATCAGGACAATGGGCATAGGGACTTCTAACCCACGTCCGAGAATCAGTGGTTTCAAGAAGTTGTCGATCAGACTCGCTGCAATCAATAACACAGTAAAGATGACGTTATGAACCGTGCCGCTATCTCCTGCCCATAGAATACCGACAGCAACCAACGCAATAATGGTCACTGGCAATTGCACAATCGCAAAGATCAACGCAATGAGTGTAAACAAAGCGGCAGCAGGTACACCGGATAATGCAACAACTCCGCCGAATGCCATTGCCGTTAAGAACGCAATACCGATGATTCCCACGGCGACTTGTCTGATGGTGGCCGTGGTGAGTTGATGTAAATCTGGCCCCCTCACCTCATCGGTGAAGCTAATGAAGATCTTACGTATCGACTTTGCAGCAGGTTGAGCCCAAGCGAGCATGATACCGGCGATAATGATCGCGCCTATCAGCATAAACACGCTCTTCGCCGCTCCCGTTGCACTGTCAACGAACCAACTAAAGATGCCTTTGATTTGAGGCTGACGCTTTTCGACAAACGTTGGCAGATCGTCTGCGGCCTCGTACCAAACGGCATGAACTTTTTCACCGACTAGAGGCCACGTTTTGACGCTATCTGCAGGCTTGGCGATGACCAAAGTGCCATCTCGATACGATTCAAAGGCACCGAGTGTTTTCGAAGCAAAGGAATTGCCCACCATGGCCGTTGGCGTACCGAGAATCAAAACCCCAATGATGGCAATTAATGTGGCAGCACGCGCCGAGCTTAACCCAAGCTTTCTTTCAATGACGAGTTTGACTGGATAGAGCGCAATGGCAAGCACCAGCGCCCAAAGCAAGATAGGAAGAAATGGTAAAAACGCCCACCAACAGACAATAACGATAAGCGTCGTGACTGAGAATCGTATCAAAGACGTGGTAAACGCCTTAGCCAACACTTTCTCTAAGTTTTCATTTGGATTGCTCAACTGTTTTTCCCTTTGGTTTCGCGCCATATTCTTATTCATCGGTAATCCGAAAATCGATGACGCGTGAATAGACCCAACACAGTATTTATCCGCACTTAATCAAAGACCGACGGCTTAAATAGCCACGGTTTCATAAAACAAGCACTCATATAAAACCTAGTACACTTCCCCGTACATTCAACGGTTTAGTATTGAAGTGTTTCTCAAGGCGATGTTATGAAGTGTTATTGAGTGACCATATTCTGATTTTACGGTTCTCAATTTCTACTTGTATAGCGCGCGCTTTATATTGCTCACTTTGTTGCATTATTTAAGCGTTAGGGACAAAAAGATGTCAGCACTCGAACTTATGCGTTCAGGAAAGGTTTATAACTGTCTGGACGAAGAACTTCAGCTCATGCGAGAGCGCACGTGTGAGCTCACTTTCAACTTCAACCACGAACCCAATGCAGCAAAGCGTCATGCACTTCTCGTTGAAATAGGTGTCAATCTTGGTGATGGTGCTTGTATCCAAGCCCCGTTGCAATTGTCGTATGGATGCAACCTTTCAGTTGGCTCGCACACTTACATTAATTGGGACGCCATCATCATAGACAACGGGCAGGTAACTATCGGCGCGAACGTGATGATTGGTCCACGAGTTCAAATCTATACCGCAGCACATGCTTTAGAGACAGAGCAACGCCTTGCTGGTGATGAAACTGCAAAACCTGTAACGATAAGAGATAAAGTCTGGATTGGTGGCGGTGCGATCATTATGCCGGGCGTGACGATTGGAGAAGAAGCCGTGATTGGGGCCGGATCGGTCGTAACGAAAGATGTTGCTCCGGGAGACCGCGTTGCTGGGAACCCCGCTCGTTCTATCAAAAAGAATGACAAGCTTGTCAGCAGAAGGAATAGAAAACCGGAGAGATTCAACGGTTTGTAGAGGTCGCCAACCGATATACTCTTTCTTTTCTTTCAAGGACTTGCTTTATGCCTTTTTCGACAAAGTCGTTAATAATAGCGCTCTCTCTCGCCACAAGTTCGGTGTCACTGGCGGCGACAATTGAAAGCTCAGCTTCAAACGAAACAGTTTCCCAAGGCTCGCTTGCAAATAATGCGGCGTCAACGACCTTTCCATCTACTCAGACATGGCTAAACCACGTCACAACTGGCTTAGCCCCTTACTGGATGGATGAGAAAGCTTACGGAGAACCTGTTGGAAACTTCCCCACTTTCCGCTGCAACGATGGTCGCAAACTGGATACAGCCAATGTCTGCAATGAGTTAGATCGAGGTTGGATTACTCCCTATTTTGGTCGTGAATATACGCGAATGAAGTCACGCCAAACCTACGCCTATGGGGTTCTTTTCCACCTGACTGGAGACACTCAAGCCCTTGAGTTAGCTAAACAAGGGGCATATTACTTAATCAATGAATTGCAAGACAAAGAGCATGGCGGCTTTATTTCGTTCACGCAAAACAAACAAGCTGGATTAAAGTGGACACAGAGAACTTCACAAGACCAAGCTTACGCACTCGTTGGACTTGCAATGTATTACTACTTAACGGGCGATCCTCAAGTAGAAAAAGTGCTTATTGATCAGCAAAAATTTATCTTTGATAACTACAGGTTAAACGATGAAGTAGGACTTGCTTGGGTTTTACAAGATGGTGATGAGCAAAGTGCAAAACAGCATGAGTTGGTTGCACAATTAGACCAAATTAACGGCTATATGCTTTTGGTTGCTCCCCTATTACCAGAACCACACCGAACGACATGGCTAAGGGATCTGACTTGGTTAACAGATACATTAGTTGAACATTATCACTCAGATAAAGAGCAGCGCTTCTACGGCGCCATTCATCACAAAGCCGTCATGCAGCCAAACGCTAAACATAACGATTTTGGTCACACCATTAAAGCGTATTGGATGACTTACCTTGTCGCAGAACAAATAAACAATGCCGATTGGAAACAGTTTGCGAAACAAGGCATGAGAACGACATTAGAGCGAGCGCAATATCAACAACAGTTTGAACCAGTTAGCGCTTTATTCTCTGCCGAACTACAAAGCGAATGGGCGAATCAGTCCATCCCTGCTTGGCAAAGCCGCCCTTATTCTAACGGCAGCTCTTCTTGGGAATGGGCGGAGCTTGACCAATCAGCAATGACACTTGCCATTTTAGATAACAAGGTGGGAAATGTACTGCCATACACTACCCGTGCTTTTATGGATGCATGGGTTGATCATCAATATGGGGGCGTCGGTCTCGATCCAAAATCAACCAAAGCGTTTCATTGGGGCAATGGTTATCATCAATTCGAGCACGCATTGATTGGCACCTTAACGTCTGGTGCACTAAACCAGCAGCCAGTGACTTTGTATTACGCAAATTCGAGCAAAGCGCAATCCGATTTCATGCCTTATTATTTCCAGGGCAAATTGGATAACTTCAAGCGAACGGCGCAAGGCGAAATTCAAGCAGTGACCTTTAGTAACATCACCCCATAACCACTCTTTGTATACGTATCAGCAAACAAAAAGGCGACTCGATGGTCGCCTTTTGCATGCTTGTTGTGGGTTAGATTTTGAACGAGCCGACGTAATGATCAAGCGTTTGTGAAAGCTCGGCCAGTTGTTGACTCGATTGCTCTAATTGCTCACTTGCATTTAGACCGAGCTTCACTGAGTTGCTCACCGTATCCATGTTCATGTTGATCTCGTTAGCTACCGTCGATTGCTGTTCTGTTGCCGTTGCAACCTGAGTATTAATATCCAAAATGGTCATTACCTGTTTAGAAATTGCTTCTAGTGCTTGTCGCGCCAGTTCCGTCTCCGCAGTTCCTTCTTCGATCAGAGCTTTACTGTTCCCCATCGAATTCACGGCATTTTGCGCTTCGTCTTGTAAGCGTTTGATCATCAGGTCAATCTCATCGGTTGACTGCGCGGTTTTCGTCGCAAGGTTACGCACCTCGTCAGCTACCACAGCAAAACCACGACCTGCGTCACCAGCACGAGCAGCCTCAATTGCAGCATTAAGTGCTAACAAGTTGGTCTGTTCTGAGATACCACGAATCACCTCAAGGATTGAACCGATCGATTGAGTATTATCTGCCAAACTGACGATGATGCTGGACGTGCTGTTCATCTCGGTTTCAAGGTTTGTGATTGCCGTAGTGGTCTTTTGTAGCGTCTTGTAGCCTTCTTGCGTTTCATCCGTTGCAGTACTTGCCGCGCTCGCTGCACCTGCTGCGTTCGATGCAATCTCATTAACTGTCGCAATCATTTCATTCATCGACGTCACCACCAGCATGGTTTGCTCGTTTTGCTCCTGCCCACGAGTCAACGCCTGTTGAGATTGCTCACGTAAGGCAGTTGCAGAGCCATTCAATGCAACACCAGTATTCACCACTTGCGAAATAATTCCATGAACCTTTTCGACAAAGAGATTAAATGCTGATGAAATCTGAGCCACTTCATCATTGCCTTTTGTTGGCAAACGAACAGTCAGATCGCCTTCCCCTTGCGAAATGTCATGCAGTGCATTTTTCAATACTGATAACGGCTTCATTAAATGGCTTAGCAGAAGTGAAAGTAGTACCACGCAAAGTACAAAAATCACGATCATTGAACCAAGTTGATAGCTAATAATACCGTTCGTTGCTTGGCTCACTTCCGTAATTGGAATACCGATATCGAACGTGCCGTAGAGCTGGCCATTCACGTAGATTGGAGCCATGATATCGAACACCCACACTTGCTGCACATCCGCATACCACTTCGAGTATTGCTGCACACCTTTGGTTGCCCCCGCCACTGTATAGTCATCTTCGTACTTCTTGTTTAGCTTTTGTCTATCACTGTGTGCAACAGCAGAAACATTGCTATCTATTACAATGGCATAACTTACATCTGAACGTTGCTTTAACTGGTCAACTAACGCTTGGAGATCTTCGGTAGGATGGTTTGAGTTCTCTAGAATGTAACTTGCATTCTCAGCTAAAAACTCAGCCTGAACCTGAGATTTGTGCAAGATAATGTCATCGATTTTCTGACTTGAGATAAAGTAGGTAGACGCCATACTCGCCATGACAGCAATGCCAAACATGGCACAAACGGCTAATAGAATGATTCTTTTCATTATGGTTGTCTCAACGCAAGCGATTAATTTCTATCAACGGGGTTAATTAAGCCGATGGTTTGGCATTACTCTCTTTGCCAAATCTCTCTCCCGCGACACTGGTTTTAACTATTCAGTTACGTTATCCGCATCAGGTGCAACCACTTTAATAAAATGAACCTTTTTTATATCAGCATCACACTTTTATAGAATAACCATATTGGGCGTATAGATTTACCAACACCTTAATAAGTCATTGCTAATTAGCACATTTTTGACATAAAAAGCGTAAATGGCATCAGTTACATTGATATCAAATCATCATTAGTGAGCGCACAATCACATCGAAAAAATCATCGAAATCAATCGATTTAATTCTTTATTAACTTTTATAAATCCGAACTACTATCAAGTAGAACCGTTGTTCAACGTATATAAGGTTAATAATAATGAGAAAGACTTTATCCACCCTAAGCATCGCGCTTGCGCTATTTTCAGGTGCATCGTTCGCTGCTGATAACTACACGCTAGATTCAGAATTCTCCTCAGTCAGCTTTGCTACCATCAAAAATCAATTTGTTGTTGAACCCGCGACCATCGATGCCCTCAAAGGCACGCTTAACAGCGAAGGACAATTTGATGTGTCTATCGACCTAAACAGCATTGAAACCGGCATTCCAATCCGTAATACGCGACTCAACGAAATCTTCTTCGAATCGGCAAAACATGCCCCTGTGAAAGTTGTCGGTAAAGTCGATTGGTCAGCACTAGGCGAAGGCTCTCACAAGCTTAAAGTCCCTGCTGAAGTGACGCTGTTTGGTAAGACCAAGTCGGTAGAATTCCCTGTTGTGGTACTCAATGCTGGCGATACTGTGATGGTTAGCTCAAGTGCGCCTGTCATTATTGGCGCTTCAGATTTTGGTATCCCAACTGAAAACTTAACAAACCTAGCAGCAACGGTTGGTGGCATTAAGATTTCAGACCGAGTTCCACTCACTCTGAATCTCACCTTTAAAAAGTAGTTATTTAGCCCAAAACGGCTTGATAACGCGAAACAAAGGCTTGGAGGCTCACCAAGCCTTTTTTCTTGTGGTTTAAACCGCTTTATTCAATGTGCGTTAAAGCGCCAGTTTCCCCGCTATCAATTTTGCTTAGACGTACTCAACGCCATGCTTCTTAACACATCATTCTTACTCACGAAGTGGTGTTTCAATGCCGCCGCGACGTGCAACGCCACCAGCGTCGCTAATGTGGCACAACCAACTCGATGAACCATAAAGAAAAACTCATTCACTTCGGCATTAGAAATTGGGTTTGGAATGGTAAACAGCCAAAAGAATGGGTACTCGTGCTTAAGCATCAAAAAGCCACTAACAAAGACAACAAACATCACAAGATAGATGGTGCCATGGGCCAATTTAGCAATGCTTTTCTGCGTGCTAGGTATCGTGCTTGGTAACTCCGGTGTCTTTCGAAAGAATGACCAACCCCAACGTACGATTAACAACACGGATGCGATGGTCGCGAATGACATATTGAGCGTCGACAACACATGAAACAGTTGCGGCATATCCATCACAAACAACATGCCATAACCAGCAATGGTGGCGTAGATGATGATCACCGCCATTATCCAATGTAACCATTTACTAAACGCGTCATAGTGTTGTGACGTATTACTTTGGCGTTGGGGTGAGTCATTTTTAGGTTTGAATGCCTTATTTTGGGCGTGCGGAATCGCTTTCTGGTGCTGACCAGAATCTAGTTTTGACATATTGTCACCACTGAATTTCAATTGGAATTTGCATGGGAATACGGCGAGCGAGAAGCGTTCCCATGATGAAGATTGAAGAAATAACGGAAGGCATGAGAGCCTTCCGTCGTTCAAGTAGATTACAAGATGAGGTGAGTACTACTTGCTTACACTGATCATGTCGTTAAAGTAGTCAACTTGTTCTGCCATGCTCAAACCTTGGTTGTTTGAACCTAGCGTCCACATAAAGAAACCACCATAACCGTTATCTTTCTGCCATTTAGCACGGTCTAGGTTGTTTTGACGCGTTTCAACAAAGTTGCCACCTGGCGCCCATTGGCTGTTGATCGTGTTACCTAAAACAATCTTCGACTTGTCTCCAATATATTCAGCATAGTTCGCCATCGCGACGTCGTAGAGGAAATTTCGACCTGCGTCATATGTCATTACGTTGAAGAAATCGAAGTCGTTCTTGGTTGCTTTCAGCAAATCGATTACTTCACCGTGGTGAGATGAACGGCCTGATGGCTCAATGTAAGAACAATTTTCGAACACACTCGCATCCATACATTCAACTGGGTCTGCACCTACGTGGTAAGTAGTCAGAGACAGAACCTTCGTATTGCCTACTTTCTCACGGATCAGTTTGATCAGAGCAGTCAGATCTTGGTTCTCTTTATCCGTGATTCGAGCGGCTTTTTCGAAGTCAAAATCTAGACCGTCAATGTGTACGTAGCCTGCTAGCTGGTATTTACTGTAATCACAGCTGCCATCAGGTTTTGATGCAAGACATTCACCTTCCATCTCTTCTGGTGTCAGATTCTTTTTGTACACAGGGAATGGCGTATGTACCAAATCAACCAATCCAGTTGCAACCGCTTCACGGCTTTGTGGCGTGCTGATCGCTGACCAAATGCTTTCGTACGTTTGACCACCGAACGCCACCATCATAGTCACGTTTTCATTGTCATGCTTAAGCGTCGACCAAGCTAGGTACTGCGTTGGCATCCAATCCGGATTGTAATCTGGTGGCGTTAGCATGCCATCAGAGATCGTAATGTTACCGCTCGCGTCCCACTTACCAAATGACAATAGGTAACCGTCACCCTCTGAATTGAACAACTGCTCGTAGTCATTCAAGCCCCATGATGTTAGGTAACTGATAGAGCGATCTGGGTTATCGACTAAACCACCGCCGCCAGTGCTTTCTTTCACCGTAATGTTTGACGTTGCCGAAGTTTGTTCTTGGCTTGCTGTGTTAACCGCTTTAGCCGTGATCGCGTAAGCGCCCTTCTGTGCACCTAGCCATTCGTATTCGTATGGTGCTTCGGTGTCTTTGAATAGCTCATTACCATTTGCAATAAAGCTTACTGAAGTAATATCACCTTCGTAGCTCTTCGCGTCAGCTTTGATTGAAATCGCACGACCTTCAAAGTAGCTCGAACCATCAACAGGAGAAGACAGCGAAACCACCAAGTCTTTATCGGTGATCGCCAGAGAAATTGGTGCGGCTTCTGCACTTGCGCCTTGGTCATCGTAAGCGACGACGGTTAGCGTATATTGACCTTCGTCTTGTGCAGGAACTGTAATGGTGTAGGTATCGCCTTGTGACGGAGTGCTTGATGTTGCCACCACTTGACCATTCAACTGAACGTCAACACGAGCAACTTCAGTATCGTCAGTCGCATCGACAATCACATCGAACGCTTGGTTTGGTGCAATTTTTTGCCCATCTTGAGGAGATTGAACATCCACCACTGGAACTGGGTTCGGATCACATTGCCCTACTTCGTCCCACGCGTCTTTCCACGCATCCGGATAATCTGGGTGACCTGTCCCCGGCGTCCAAACTGGGTTTCCACACCAACCTGCTACGGTACATGAATAGATGTTACCGATATTGGTAACTTCATCACCCACCTTGTATGCCACGCCATCTTCGTATTGAGGAACATCGCCACAACTGGTGCCCGTGTCTGTCACAGTAATGGTTAGGCTCTTGCGAGTAACATGTTGTTCGTCATCTTGAGCTTCTGCGCGAAGCGTTGCTGAACCCGCTGTTTGTGCAGTCCAATCACAAGAGAAATCTTGTGTCGTTTTCGCGTCTAACTGACATACTTCAGCATCGTTAGCGAAGAACTTAACCGTCGCTAAGTCATCATCCGCATCGGTAACATTAGCTGAGATCGAAATCGTGTCACCTTTTTGGTGAGAAGAGCCTGCATCTGGCGAGATAAACTCAATCACAGGAGGATTCGGCGCGGTAGATTCTGATTCAACCGAGACTTGTACAGATTGTTCAGTCAGCTTTTCGCCACTCTCGTTGAACGCCATGACAGCAATTGAAGCGGCGCCAAGTTCCGCTGGTAGCCAAGCTTGTTGATACTCGGTCGTTCCTTCTACTACAGGCTGTTCTGCCAGCTTGTTATTGTTGACCCAGAACTCTAGCTTGCTTGCACCTTCACCCTCTACGCTCGTGATGATGTCTACGTTCGAGCCAGTGTAAACCACAGAGTTTTGTGCCGGCGCTAAGATATCCAATGAGAACTCTGGTGGAGGAACAACTTCACCATCGACTTTCACCACTACGGAATCTTCAAACGCATTGAGATCCTTCAGTTCACCGCCAAAAGAGATGGTTAACGCCGCCGACTCACCAGATGCCAACTCACTGTCTACCCAAGAGCCTGCTGGGAATTTAAGTGTTACAGCGCTCAATACGCCGTCAGCTTGTGTTGTATGAGCAATCTCCCATGATGGGTATGAAAGGTGATTTGATGCCCAACCAATGTCGTTAATTGCGACAGGCAGTACGAACTCAATCACTGCCTCACGCATGTCTGCGCTGTCTGAGCCAGTGTTTTTGATGTCTAACTTATAGGTGCTCCAGTATTCGCTTTCTGATTGTGCAACCGCATCGGTGCTGAATTCCGCTGCCATGGCTTGGGAGATCGGATTCAACAATAAACCAGAACAAAGCATTGTTAACCCTAACGTGCGATAACCAATGGAGTTTGTCTGCGTAGCACTGCTCTTTCTTAGATACATAATTAAGTCCTTAGTCTTATATTAATTATTTAGGTACTGCACAAAGACCTGCAATTAACGGTTCATTTATTTTTTGCAAGCACACTTAATTTATAAATAAAAATAACCAAGGCAAAAATTCCTTCTTACTTCTGGGATAAATATCAAACTTTATCTTTGATAGCGAATAACCGCCCAATTTTATAAAGCTAATTATTATATCAACCAAGTTTAAATTCATGTTAAAGAATAAACTTAATTAGCTTATTTTAATTTAATTCAAAGTAGCTTTGTTACGATCAAAAGAAAGGCGTTGTTTTGAGAAAATAGACGGCAACTTTTAGAACTCTAACAGCAAGTTAGCAACAAAAGCCTCATTTCACATTCAACAAAAAGAACTAACTCTGAGTTAAATAAAACCGTAAAAACATTAACTTAACTGACTTTGTTGTAGTATTTTTCTTACAACAAATAAGTAAGATGCATAATTCACCCAATTTAATAGCCAGCACAAATAGAAAGATAACAAAGGCGAAGAAAATCAAATAAATCGATTTTCAAAATATTATTTGGAATTAAAGTCACACATTTTTCATGCGCCACAACAAAAATACGAAAGAGAAAAATTAGAGCCTTAATTCTATTCATACTTCATAAAGACCCTAATAATCCAGTTATCACTTAATGTCGTTAATTTCTGTACAAATAAAAACCAAAGTTAAGCTGTTTTTATTTTACACCTGTATCACATTGATTTATTTTCGAACTATTATTGGATATATAACTCGCTTAAACGAAAAAAGAGAGCCCACAATGTGACTCTCTTTTTCGTGCATGTTGTCTTTAGATGCTATTTAAAGCCGAACTTGCCATTGCCGTTCTTCCACTCTGACTTCGGTGGAATCGCTTCAATCGTGTCCCAATGCTCTACAATTTTGCCATTGTCGACACGGAATAAGTCATAGAACGCGACATGTTGATTCATGAACTGACCTTCGCTCACTGATAACACGAAGTTCCCTTCACCGATAATCAAATGGTTCTTGCTGTATACCATCGGCATGCCCGCTTCCGCTAATTGTTTAAGTGCAACACCCAAACCACTCAAACCGTCGGCCACTGCAACGTTGTGTTGGATGTAGTCACTGTCTTTATCACCGATAAACTTACTGATCTGAGACATATCCCCTTTCATCAGAATGGTTTGTACAAAATCAGAAACGATCGCTTTGTTCTCATCCGTTTTGTTTACATCTGTAATTTCTGTTGCACCGTCAAATTGAGTGCGACCACTTGGATTAGGTTTCGCTACGTCTTGTAAGTTATCCCAGTGCTCGACGATCAAACCATCTTCAAAACGGAAAATATCAAAGCCAGCTTTCGGTCCGAAAAAGTCGTATTCCGTGTGCAATGCCACGTATTCGCCATCTTGAATGGTACGAATCACTTTCGCTTTAGCACTGCCCTCTGGCAGCATCTTCATTACTTCACCAAAGCCCGCTAAACCGTCTGCAACCGCAAGGTTATGCTGAATGTACTTGTTTGGATTAATGTATGAAATCGCGTTTTGGTCACCACTTTCAATGCTTGAGATAACCGCGACGGCTTTATCACGATTCGACAATTCCTCGGCATTTACAGCGAAAGAAGCACTAGCAAAAACAGTGAATGCGATAACAGAGCTAGCGAAAAAGCGAGTCAATTTGTTCATATTATTTTCCTCTTGTTGGCTTGAGAACAATAATAGGAATGAATCAAAGACTCGTCTGTGTGGATGTGCGTCGGAAAATGGTCAATATCGAACATGAACACAAAAAGGCGTTCATAGTCAACATCATAACTGTGGTTCGGCGTATTGCTTCTGGAATTGGCTTGGTGTCATATCGGTTTGATTTTTAAAGTATCGAACAAAATTACTCGCATCTTCAAAACCAAAGTCAAAAGCTAACTGTTGTGTCGTAACGTTACTCACCACCAAGCGACGCTTTATCTCTATCGTGACAAACGCATCGATCATTTGTTTCGCGGTTAAGTTGGTAGCCAGCTTGCAGATAACATTTAACGTTTTATACGTTGACCCCATCTGCCTCGCATACCAGTTCGCATCACGGATATGTTCATAATTCGCTTGGAGCAAATCAAAGAAACGTGCAAGCTTGTAGCTCTGCTCTTTGGTTAACTTATCGTGCCGCTCCTCAGGGCGAAGGCGATGCAGCATCAGGGCGAAAGAAGAGAAAAGATACATGACGATCAATGGGTCGGAATGCTGACTTTCAATTTCCTTGATAACCTCACCAATAAGCAGTTTGGCACTCTGGCAGGTAGCTTCGTCTAAGTTCAATAACGGTGAACGAGCTTGGTTTAAATGCGTTGGAGTGTAGTTAGGTAAACGCATGTTGGCATGCACTTGGTCTAAAAACGCTTGGGTGAAAATGATCACTTTGCCGGAGGGTTTGTTGGACAAATCGAAAGCTTGCACCTGCTCGCGACGAACAAAGAGGATGCTGCCAGATTCAAACGGATACTGCTTAAAATCCACCATGTGCACGCCACTGCCTTTTTCGATGTAAACCATCATAAAGAAGGTAATGCGATGCGGTTTTTGAGGTGAATGGCTTTTGTACTCTTGGCCATGCAAGCTTTCTAGATCGAAGATTTCAATCTCTGCTTGATTCGATTTCTTATGGTCAAAGCCTACGGTTGGTATTTGCATTCACCCTCCACTCGTTACTACTTGTATTTTGGTCAATTTCAGCAGGAATGCGAATCGAACTGTATCACATCGCGCAACCAAGGTAGCGTTTGAGGTGGTGAATGTCTGTCTATTCTCTCTAAACCAACATGCTGCTTAAAATAAGCCAGTTCATAAAACAACATGGTCCATAAAAAACATGGCTCTTAAAACACAAAGGCAAGCCGAAGCCTGCCTTTGTTCATTGAGCTATGCAAAGAGTCTAAGACGTTTTTTTACCCTCGCTCGCTTCTGCGTTGCTTGCGTTTTGCGCGGTAGCAACCATGTCATCAAACTCAGAAACTCGTGCTAGGAACGCAGGTTTGTCTTTGTTTGGAATCGAACTCGCCAACGGCAAATCGGCTGTCATCGAATCCACTGCACGGTTGCGCACCAGTACTTCGAAGTGCAAGTGTGGGCCTGTTAGACGACCTGTCGCACCCGAAAGCGCAATCTTTTGTCCACGCTTAACATGATCGCCTTTCTTGACTAAGAAACGGCTCAAGTGCAAATAACGAGTTTTGTACACACTGTTGTGCTCAATCACCAAGTATTTGCCTGCGTAAGGGTGGTTACGAACAGCAATCACTTTGCCATCACCCGTTGAGTAAACTGGCGAACCCACTGGCGTCGCGAAATCGGTACCATTATGCGGTTGAATGCGGCCTGTTACTGGGTGTCTTCGGTTCGGGTTAAACGGAGACGTAATACGTCGGAATTGTTTGTCGATTGGATAACGGTTAAAGGCTTGTTCTAGGCTGTTTCCATCACGGTCATAGAAGCGACCATCTTCAGCCAAAAACGCTTCTACGTCTTTACCACGCATCTTGATGGCAATGCCCTGTACTTCGGTATTGCCGGTTAAGTGGTCATCAACGTACTGACGACGCACCAGCACATGAAAGCTATCGCCAGCTCGCAGCTCGCGGGCAAAATTCACTTTGTCACGAAGTACACGCGTAATGTTGGCAATCTGGGTAGTAGTTAATCCTTGTCGGTGCGCAGAAGATGAGAAACTGCCGTTGATTTCACCGGAATACATTTCCTCACGCCATTCACCCGGCTCTTCAACAAAGTCATAAGCGAATGTGCCATCGTCGTTCTGCGTGTAAATCGAACGTTCGACAAGGCTTTCGTGGAAGATCACTTGTTGCAGTGTCTTGGTGTCTCTGTCCACGACAAACTCAAGGTGGTCACCTGGTTTGATGGTATCCAGTTTCAAGGAGGTTAAATCGGCTTCAAGAAGCTTTTGCGTGGTTTCGTATGGGACGCCCCATGAGGAGAAGATCGTGCTGAGTGTGTCACCTACTTTAACGAAGTAGTGAATACGTGCAATGTTGTCGTGATCTTGGTTTGCCTCTTCGGCGTTTGGTGCCGTGTCGTCTGTCTGAGCCTCGTGTACGTGAGAGCCCTCTAGCTCGGAATAAGGCGTGACCTTAATGGTGATTTCTTCTGGTTTCGTTTCTGCTTGATAGGTGAGATAGGCTGCAAGAGAGAATGCGGTAGCAGCGACAGCAATGAGTGAATAACGAACAAACTTCATAGTACTTGGGATAATCGGAAACAGTAATTGTTATGTTATAACATCTGAATCTCAAAATTTAAACATTGCGTATTTGAGAACTTTGTTTCTAAGCTTTTCTAGTCTCGCTAAGCGCCTATTTTGCTTAAATAAACCTTACTGTAAAAAAGGGTAAATTCCTCTTACCCTCTCTATGATTGCGTGATCCCAGTTTAGTTCACTTTACTACTCCCAACTTCTATAAATTCTATAGCAACTGCCGATCTTTTAAGCGTTCGAGAATAAAATCCACACGTTGTTCGACACTCATCGTCGGCACTTCTATCAACTCATAACCATATTGATGATATGCCGCTACCATGGATTGATAAGTCCTTACGGCTTCAGCAAAGTCTTGTTTTCGTTCTTCATCATTAGCAAAAATGGCTTCCCAAGGTGGAAAGATAAAGACAGAGTTGGCGTAACGTATATGCTGACAAGTATCCATTAATGCTTGTGGAATGGGTAAGTTTTCTAATTGGCTATAACCGTATGAATCCACAATACAGCGGTCAAAGAAGACAAGCTCATTGAGTTGTTCGAAGGCTTGATGGTGTTTTTTCTCTTCACGTACCATCTCATCACGAAAGGCTATTTTGTCTTTCCACGGTAAAGCATCACCATCCAGAGCAACTTGCTGTTTGATCACTTTGCGCCCCACTTCTGGCGCGCAAGCGTAACCAAGCTCAATCAGCTTTTCTATTACAGAGGTTTTGCCCGCACCTGGGCCACCTGTAAATACGATTAGGTTGTTCATGTAGACCTCGATTGTTGAAGCGTAATGTTCGCCTTCCGCCCTTTTTATGTCGGTCTTTGGTTATTCTCGAATCGGTGTTGTAGAAGAAGTTTGATCTCTGAAAGAAGCCAGTTAATCAATGGGGTATCTTGAGTTTGATAGAGGTAATAGGCGTACACATCCATATTTTGCTTGGGTAAGCCTGTGCTGGAAGTAACGTTAGGATGAATAGCGACGATATCGTCTGGAAGTGTCGTCATGACACTGGCGACTGGGAAGAAGGCATCAGAATGTCGGATGGCATTAAAGTTAACCTCCGGCGAATCCGATTTCAACAAAATATCCGGAACATGACCGGCTTTTAACATGGTCTGCTCTGCCGTTTCGTGTCTTGTTTGCCAATCCGGAGTACGAATCAACACCATTGGATACTTGGCTAGATCATGAATAGTAACAACATCAAGTTGAGTGAGCGGATGCCCTTGTCTGACACAAAACTTGAAGTGGTTCTTGGGCATCAACTCTTGTTTGATCTGTTTGGAATACCCTTCTGGGCCGTAATCCAAAGCGACGTGGATTTTTCGAGACAACAAAGCCGATTCTACTTGTGAACGCCAATCCATAATCTCAAATCTTGCGTTTGGGGCTTTCTCTTGCAAAGTAGAGAACAGATCCACACCAATTGCATTCGTCAGTGCATTGGTCAAACTGATGGAAACTTTTTCTTGATATTTAGAGGGATCAAATGCCGCTTCTAAGGCCAACAGTCCATCAATCTGCTCGATCAATTCAGGAAGACGGCGCTCTAATTCATAACAACGCTCTGTAGGCACTAATCCATAACGCTCGCGCACGAACAATGCGTCATCAAAAGTTTCCCTTAATCGACTGAGCGCGTGACTTACCGCCGATTGACTAAGGTTCAAACGTTCTGCTGCCTGCTTAGTATTTCTGGTTTCGAGCAGCACTCGTAATACTTTGAGTAGGTTGTAGTCAAACATACGCCGTCTCTTTCATCACTCTTTGTCTTAGATATTAATACAGTTAATTTCTAACATTCAACAGCTTCACTTCTGAACATATCTCGTTCTGCCTAATATGGGGTCAACGCTTCCTTAACCCTGAAAGGTCCTATTATGAAAAAGACGTCATTAGCACTGACCATGGCTCTGATCTCTTCGGCTGCTTTTGCTGCTGATTTACCGACGACACAACAAGTGATCGACAGCATCGATTCCTCTAACTGGGCAGTAAATCCGCTTGATTACGGCATGACAGCAATGGAGTACCAGCGCAAAGAAGCCGATTTGTTCGCACAAAAGATGCTAAGCCGTGGTGAGTTGAACCAGTTCATCCACTTCCCTGGCCTATCTCAAGCGGGTGATACTTGGGTAGTCACGCCGAATGTCGACAACGTCTATTCCCTTGCGGTTATTGATGCGCGTAAAGGCTTCAAGATTGAAATCCCAGACATGGGTGACCGTTTTGTCTCCCTTCACATCCAAGACCAAAACCATACTTTTGTTCAGTACACTTGGACACCGGGTGTGTATGAATACAAAGCGGGTGATATTGAAACCGACTACGCGTTTATTGGTGTTCGTGTAGGAACAGACGCAACGGCCGATGACTTGGCGTACATCAAGAACGAAATTCAACCCAAGATGAAGATTGAGTCAAACTCAGCTGTACCATATACCACTGACACCAAAGAGGAAGACATTGCTGAGCTGCGTTCTGCCCTACTTAAAGAATGGGGTAAGTTACCTGACATGTACGACACGGTGCAATTCGATATTCATGATGTTTCTAATTGGGAGAAATGGACCTACACCATCGCTGGTTCTTGGGGTCTGAGCCCTGAATCGACGGCAATGTATGCTTCTTGGGCGCCTAAAAACACCAAGGCGAATGAATGTTACACCGCAACGTTTGATCATGTTCCGGCGAAAGCCTTCAGCTCGCTAACTATGTACAACTCAGACAACTACTTGATGACAAACGACCACAATATTGTGAGCACAAACCGTAAAGACTTTAAGAGTAACGAAGACGGCAGCTTTACGATCATCTTTGGTGGGGAACAATGTCATGCCATCGCTGACGAAAAAGGCGTGAACTACGCGAAAACACCAGTAGATGGATGGCGCGCACAGCTTCGAGCTTACGTGCCAGATGTGGAGAAGATGAAACACTACCAGTTACCAAAACTAGAAAAACTGTAGTGAAAACGCTCTAGACAATTTCGATTAATAGTTTTTAAGGACAAGTTAACGCTTGTCCTTTTTGTTGTTTGTCCTCTCTTGTTGCTTGTCCTTTCTTTTTAGGGCAAGACAAATAATGGGTCAATGGCTGAGTACTTTCACGTTGGAACTCAAATATGCACTT
The DNA here is from genome assembly GCF_000817815.1 of Vibrio owensii CAIM 1854 = LMG 25443. Taxonomy (GTDB): domain Bacteria; phylum Pseudomonadota; class Gammaproteobacteria; order Enterobacterales; family Vibrionaceae; genus Vibrio; species Vibrio owensii. Next base: position 115,881 of record NZ_JPRD01000028.1, on the reverse strand, counting down.
ATGTGCATTATTTAGCCATTAATTAATGGAGAATTAAACGTAGTCACAAAAGAATGGAATGGTTGGCGAAAACGCTAACGTTCTACTCGATTGTTGTGTTTTTCAAGATCTCCGAGTGATTAGCCAAGCACTCTTATGTATCTAGCAGTCATTGACTCGCGCGGATGACTCCAATTCCGCGCCGTTTTTTTGTCTGATAAACCAAAATCGAACATCCAAAGCAACAAACGCGAATATCCTTACTAAAAACACTGTTTCTGTAATTTTATTTCAGAATTATCGAAACCATCATAAGGATAATTCGAACTAATCTTAATTCATGCAGCTTCAGTTACATTTGCTTTCTTTTACTCACTTCTCGCGACTATTAGCGGCATTTTGAGACAATTTCCCACACTCCTTTCTTTGTCTTAGTTGATATAAATCATGGTTAGAAGAAAACAGAATCACCTGTCTTTCTCGATACATGAATCCAAACTGCCCGATTTTTCGTAACTAAATTACAGATACACACGATTTCTAGTACGGCACGTTTTTGAGGAACCAAGATGTTAGATACCCTCATGCTGTCGCGGATCCAGTTCGCGGCCAATATCAGCTTTCATATTCTCTTCCCGACCATCACCATCGCGTTAGCGTGGATGTTGGTGTTTTTCAAGTGGCGATATAACCGCACACAAGCTCCCGTATGGCTCGATGTTTATTACTTCTGGGTCAAGATATTCGCTCTTACTTTCGCCTTAGGTGTGGTATCCGGCATTACGATGAGTTTCCAGTTTGGTACCAACTGGCCAGGCTTTATGGAACGAGTCGGAAACGTAGCAGGACCATTGCTCGGATACGAAGTGATGACCGCCTTCTTTATGGAAGCCACCTTCCTTGGCGTGATGCTTTTTGGACGAGGGCGAGTACCGGAATGGGTTCATACTCTCGCCACCGTTCTGGTTGCTGTTGGGACAAGTATGTCCGCATTTTGGATTCTGGTTCTTAACAGCTGGATGCACACACCAAGTGGCTATGAAGTGATTGACGGTATTGTGCATGTAACCAGTTGGAAAGAAGTCATTTTCAATCCTTCTTTACCTTACCGTCTTCTGCACACGCTATTAGCATCGGCGCTGACTGCCAGCTTCTTGATTGCGGGTATCTCGGCTTATCAAATAATGAAAAAGCCAGATCACCGCTCAGCCAAACTTGGCTTAAAAGTCGCGTTGTTCGCGGCGGCTGGATTCATCCCAATTCAAATCTTTGTCGGAGACCTTCACGGGTTAAACACGCTTGAACATCAACCTGCAAAAATTGCAGCGATGGAAGGTGTGTGGGAGACCGAGCAAGGCGCGCCTCTTCTTCTGTTTGCGATGCCAAATGAAGAAACTCGCAGCAATGATTTTGAAGTGGGCATCCCAAAGCTGGCGAGTTTGATTCTTACGCATGACTTAGACGGGGAAATCCAAGGACTTAACGAGTTTGCACCTGACCACCCGCCAGTGAAGCCCTTGTTCTTTGGTTTCCGCGTGATGGTTGGTGTGGGTGTTCTTATGCTGCTGGTTAGCTGGTATGGAGCGGTGAAGCTAGCACGTAAAAAATCACTACCTAAACCTTACCTGTACACGGTATTGACCATGACGTTCTCTGGTTGGATAGCCACACTTGCGGGTTGGTATGTTACTGAGATTGGTCGGCAGCCTTGGTTAGTCAGCGGTGTATTGCGTACATCAGAAGCCGTCACTACGGTTGCGAGCAGTAGTGTGATGACTTCGCTCATTATGTACTTAGCCATTTACGCGGCATTGCTGGTTGCGTACATCCATACCCTGTTCTATTTGGCGCGCAAAGACGTTGCAGCCCATGAAGTCCCACTGACACAACAAGAGGCCTAATCATGCTCGACTATCTACCAGAAATTTATCTTCTGCTGCTTGGCTTCTCGGTCTTTATGTATGCCGTGCTCGACGGCTACGACCTTGGCGTCGGTATCCTGTTGCCAAGTGATAATGAAGCGCAACGTGACCGAATGATAGCGTCTATTGGCCCGTTCTGGGATGCGAATGAAACGTGGTTGGTGTTAGCCGTCGGTATTCTGCTGATTGCCTTTCCTACCGCTCATAGCTTGATTTTGACTGAGCTTTATATGCCGACCGCGATTATGCTGATCGCTCTGATCATGCGTGGCGTAGCGTTCGACTTCCGAGCCAAAGCAAACTCGGATCATAAACCTCATTGGGATTGGTGCTTCCGAATTGGATCTCTAGTCACCGCGCTAACCCAAGGTTACATGGTCGGCCGTTACATCATGGGATTTGAACAATCAGCCGAAGCATTTGGCTTTGCTTGGTTAAGTGCACTTTGTGTAACGGCGGCGTATGTTTACATCGGTGGCGCATGGTTGGTACTGAAAACGGAAGGTGATTTGCAAATACGCTCGGCGCGTTGGTCTCGTCGTGCGGGTTGGTTAGCAGCCTTGGGAATTTTGGTGGTGAGCGTTGTAAACCCGATTGTAAATCAACAAGTTGCCCTGCGTTGGTTCAGCTTCCCAGAAGTCTTGTTGCTTGCCCCACTCCCATTGATTGTGTTGACGACCATCTTCCTCGTTGATCGCTATTTGCGTCAGGTTCCAATGGTGAATGATCTGGGTGTGCGTTGGCCTTTCTTTGGTGTCACCGTCATTTTCGCGTTGAGCTTTCTTGGTCTTGCGTACAGCTTCTTCCCAGAAGTTGTGCCGGGGTTAATGACCGCACAAGAAGCCGCTTCATCACCTGCGACCTTAATGATTGTGGGCTACGGCGTAATGATCGTTATGCCGATGATTTTGCTTTACACCTTTATGGTGTATCGAATCTTCAAAGGCAAAGCGACAGAGCTTAGCTACAAGTAGACAAGACAATTACCTACATAGAAACGCCGCTGATTTAGCGGCGTTTTTGTTTCTACTCACAAGTCATATAAGCCCTATTTCTTGTTGTTTCTCCAGATTTGATAACCACTTTCCTGCGTCGCCTTACCCAGCAAGTGCGCCGCTACCGGGGCAGTGATAAAGATAAACAACATTGCACATTAATTAGCCATTATTTAGTTGAGACTTTAAGACCAAACGAGAGAATGAAGGCGCTAACAACACGTTAGTTCTCCAATCCAATTAGCTACACACTCCTTTGTATCTTGTGGTCTTTGACACGCGCGGCCGTCGCCGCGCTTTTTTTTACCAAAGATTCTACGATTCGGAATTAAAACGTTAGTCTTGCTCGCAGGCCAAAGATCAACGCATTTTCCTCGCTTGGATTCCACGCTAAATCACTGACGTACTGAAGATTAGGAGTCAAGGACAGCGCGCCAAACTGCATACGGTAGTAGACTTCCGCATTGACTATCTCATCAATCTCCATCGGTAAGTTCGGCTTAGCCCATCCCACGGCCATGCCCAAAGTATTACCATCAAAGCCTAAGTATCCGGTTCCGAACGTGAACGATGATTCGTACAGTGATTCGTCGCCGTGTGAGACACCCGCTCTGACAAATGGCATCCAATCCCCCATAAGGTAGGTTGCAGAAACATTCACACCATAGTTTTCCGTTTCTTGTTCCTGTTTTCCATCACTGTGCCATAAGGTCATGTGGATGTTCTGAACATAGAAAGCATCTTTCGCCCCTATCCAACCAATTTCCAAAGACTTAAAGTACTGGTTATCACGCACGATCTGGCTCAACCCGTCAAACGGCTCCGTTGAATCGGCGAGCGCATCCGAAAAGCTCACTAAGCCATAAAAATTATCCGAAGTAATATGCCTTAGAGTGAAACCTAAAGTGGACTCATCTGGAATGGGGATCGTACCAACACCGGTGCTGAATTGGAGGTTTGAAAAGCCAGCGTAAGGATTGCCAAGCGCGTAAGTATCGACATAATCCGTACTGTCGAGGAACCCGACCATCAGTTCGGTATTTTGTTGGTTGAACTCTTGTCGCCAGTACAAATTGGTTAATCGAAGACCAATGTCGCTGAATGCTGGTTGAATGATGCCGTAACCACCTAAATTATCGAATATGTACATCAGCGGTACATCATTAGTTAAACGATGTTTGTGGTCGACTCGAAGCTGGACTTGCCCAACATTGCCACTCTGATCCTCAAACGCCCTCCAGTTTGCGGTAACACGACCGATACCAGAAACCGCATAGTCGTCTTTGTCTTCCATCGCGGCACCCGAGCCAAGACCGAAAAGAAAGTAATCTCCGTTGATTTTCAAATTGCCGTCGACATACGCTGCACTCACAGGCACCGAACTTAACAAAACACCTAATAATCCAGTGTATTGTAAAGCGCTTATTTGTTTTTTTGATTTTCTGTTCGAGTGATTATTCTTCGTGTGATTAATTGTCATTTTTAACGTCCTTTAATTGTTTCTATCGTTATTGCTTGACGAAATACTTAAATAAAAAATCCTTCTTCAATGAGAAACTCTCAGACTATTTATTTAAATGGGACATCGAAATTTAAATAGAGATATCCGCACCTTAATGGAAACATCAGGTGTCATTTCAATCCGTAAAACGAATTCAGGTCATATTAGTTGGCTTTTATATTCGAGTATTCGTCATGAATATTGAATTTATCCCGTGAACATGGGGATAACATCAAGTAATGTCAGCAGGTGGATGACCATGACCGCGATACCAAAAAGTAAAGAAGCCCACAGCACGACACTTCCGCCTTTTACCGTAAAAGTAGGCTCTGCACTCTTATCGTTAGAGTCTTCGCGGATGTCGTCTGCTTTTCGCTGAGCTCTCAGTTTGGCAACCAGAGCCGCTGGAATAATACAGGCCCAGATTGCCGCAGCGAACGCTGCATAGCCGATGGCAATAAGAAACCCAAACGGGAATAGTAAAGAGAGAACCAGTGGAGGGATAAAGGTTACGCACCAAGTTTTGGTTCTACCTTCTTTGGTGTCATCAAATTTGAATAGGTCGGCAAGGAAATCAAACACGCCAAGTCCTACTCCAATAAAGCTTGATAAAATAGCAGCGACAGAGAAGGCACTGATGACTTGTGAGATAAACGTCACTTCAATCACTTTGCTCAGCTGATTCAAGAGCGCATCTGCATTGCCACCCGCTTCAATGACATGGCTGAATTCACCACGAGGTAAGTTACCGTATATTGAGAGCAGCCAAGCGCTATAAACCACAAACGCAATCACCGTTCCGCCAATCAACGCCTTACCCGCTTTACGTTCGCTTTGGTAGTAGTCTCGCAAGGAAGACACCGAGTGATGATAACCAAACGAAGCAAGCGCAATTGGCAACATAGGCGCCACGTAAAGCACGTAGTTCGCGCCCTCGTCACCGGAATTCAACAACACGGACAGGTCGATTTGGCTTGCTAATCCTGAGATCCCAAACACAAACGAGATAACCATGAAAAGGATCAACAATACTGAAATTCGGTCCACCCAACGCGTTGAATGCCAAACGAAAAAAGAAAACACCATCACATACAATAATGAGGTCACTTTGGCATTGACTGAAAACATATCCGCCAATACCAACCCAGCAGAGGTAATGTAGGCGTACAACAGGATACCGCCAACAAAATACACCGCTAAGTTATTGATGATACTGATAGGTTTACCTAACACGGTTTCAGTTACCGTGCTGAACGATGCTTTGTAAGGAAAGGAAGAGTACGCTTCAAGCAGAAGCCAACCGGAGAACGTCATGATGATCATAGTGCCGAATAGAATCAGCAACGCCCACCATGTCCATGCGCCTGATGCTGCGGTAGGCAAGCCAAGCATACCAGCACCAACACAAACGCACGCAATAATACAAGCACCACCATAAACAGAGGGAGACTTATTCATACTGATGCTCCTTAATATGGTCTACACACATCTGACCCAGCGGATCAATTCGTGCTTCTGCACAATAACTCCATTTCTTCCAATATAGTGTTTTATCTTTTGGTGTTAATAATTCAACATTGTTTATATTTATCATTACTTTTCCCTTTTTATTTTGCACTATTATATTTAAACGAAAAAATCAAATAGCCCTCCTATTATTGATGAAATTATCTTTAATTTTTTATGCCAAGATTAAAGCCAAGTTTTGAAACCCAAAAATCCTTATCGTGAAGATAATTTTCACGACCTCACTTAGAAAACTTATATCTAGTTAATTACCGCCAAGAGCCCTAATAAAATGAATATCGAGCCTGCCCACTTCGACAAATAAATCCATGCATTGTGTTTTAAAAGCAGTGCAGCACGTAATCGTGATGCAAGTAGGACACTCAATAAGTCAGCACAGCTAAATACAATGTTGGTGATGATGCCGAGTAGTAACAGTTGAGGCCAAATATCTGACCCAATATCGCGACTTACAAACTGAGGCAAAAAAGCTAAGTAAAATAACGCGGCTTTGGGGTTTAGAACATCTACGATGATGCCATCAACAAAGACCCTCTGGTCAGAATCATGCTGACAACCAGATTGTTGTTTCTCACACCAGACTTGTGTTTGAGCTTTGTAGATTCTGGTAATGCCAAGCCATATCAAGTAGACAGCACCAAGATGTTTCATTGCCTCAAATACCATTGGTGATAGTACGAAAGCGGATGACAAACACACCGCAGATAAGACAACGTGGAAGTACCCTCCCAAATGCAACCCAATAACAGAAAGGATACCCGCTCGCTTACCACAACTTAAGGTTTGCCCCACGCTATAGAGCATTGCTGGCCCAGGCATAAAGGCATAAAGAAATATCAACAAAAGAAAAGCCGTCATTTCTGGCGTTTGGATCATCCGAGACTCCCTTTGGATGCAGAACAAAGATGTACAAATAACTCGTTCAGTTCGCTCCGTGATATGCATTCCACAATCATGTTTATTAAGCGCAAAAACCTATGTTAGAAATGCAAGCATCCTCTACCTCGCTCAATAAAGGTAATTAATCATCGTTAAATAAGAATTAATAATTGAAACGTTAGAATGCATGGAACGATAAGTAATCCCCTCAACGACCATGCCCTGATTGCGATTACCTAAAATATCTTCACTTTTCAGATTCATTCCTAAACATTAAATAACCATATCTAATTTCCTCATCTTGTTGACTGCAACCAATTGACTGAAATTGTGCGAAGAAATTCTTCATATATATGCCTGAGATCGGTTGGATAATAAAGGGTGACGACATTTAACAAATATGAATAAATAGTCCATTTTTTTGTGGGCAAGATCCCTATAAACAACAATCGAACATGTAAATTAATGATTAATTACTTATATATTTAACATTAAACCAACACCATAAGGGTGAACTTTCATACCATTTATCAGCGTTCAAAACTAAATAATAAAGGTGGAGCTTTATGAGACCTCAACAAATCGACAGCATTGAAGTGCCAATAGGAAACTGCACGCTGAAGCGAACCGAATCCGGCGCTGAGCTCATTCTGGGAAATGGCAAGTCGTTCTCGATTACCATACCTGAGAGTTGCATCTTAGATCGTTTGTGCAAAAGCCCTGGTGACGTTGTCGTGAAGGATGAATTGATTCTAGAGGCTTGGGGAAGTGCGGAGATCATCGGTCCAAATTCGCTGCCGGTCGCGATAACCAACTTAAGGAAGGTGCTAGAAATCGACAATATAAAAATCCTTAATGTGCCTAAGAAAGGCTATCGGATCCAAATACCCAAACAAAATACAGACGTAAAGAATAAAGACAAAGATTCTTTTATTGGTGAACCCTCTAATGTTCAAGTCGATGCGTTAGTGACCCATACCGTAGAAAGTTGTCGTTGCGAAAAGCGAAAGTTCTTTCTTTCGATATTCATGATTTTTGTTTGTGTTTATATATTGTTCTTTTGGTGGCTTTCATGGGTGAATTTAGAATGCAAAGAACTTAAAACAGGTCAAATCTGCCATATTGAAGGAGATAATCCACCTTCACTCTTAACTAAAAATAAAACAGGGAATTACTTTTACTCTACTCGTTCTGGGTTAATTGAATTAAACAATGAGGAACAAGCTAATGATTAATAGAACCGTTATGGCACTCGCTCTACTTTTAACTGTAAGCATTATTCTAACGATTCTTTACTCGTTTATTAATGGAGCAACATGTCGCTATTCCATCAACTTTAAAACCGATGAGAGAGATACTTTTATGACGTGCTATCGAGGCAAGGTTGTCGCCATGCATTCAAAGCAGAGTGAGCATGGAGACTTGTTGTCTAAATGGAAGGTGGAGGCAAGGCAATTTAAGCTAGGCGACCAAGTCATTCATTTCATCTACAGTCGAAATCCGATAGTCGATGACCGGTTGGAAGACTCTAATGACCACTTCAACCATGTAACATCAGGGTATCGTGTGCTTTTTTATAACTCTAAACGTCATGATGACAAAGTGTATTTGTTTAAGAACTTTCCGCGATACAACGTACACGTCGGCACAATCAACGGAAAACTCGATTATTGGGATCAGCAGTAATCTACCCTGCTCTGTTGTGCTAGCGAGATTACTCCAAGTAAGCAGAGAGGCTAGTTTGTCGTGAATACTCCCCTAGGTCGCCAACCTGAAGCATCTTTGATATTTCGCCGTCGAGCATTCCTATTTCTTGGTTAATACGCTCGTTACTCCAACCTAGTTGAACAAGGTTGATGACAAGATCCGCAAAGGCCTCATAGTCCGTGATTCCTCGGGCGCTGTTATGCCGGATAGACGAGGACATACAATTCGGTAGGCAGGTATCAAATACAACACAAGGCGCATAACCAGGGATAGGTTGTAAAACAGGGTGTGACTGTATTAGCTCAAATCGATGAACACCATCAATAATGGTAAACGCTTTTCCTTTGTCGATTTTGTTCACAATGATCGGGGATGTGATGCCATCTATGAGCAAAGATCGTTTCAGCAAATCGCGCTCCGCCGACTCCATCGTATTGGCCTTATAGCCATTTGCTTTGATTTTGGCGATGGGAAGCAATTTCACGTTACAGACTGGCGGTAGATTCGATGAAATTTCATAGACAAGTTGTGTAAACGTATTGTAGAGCGATACCTTTTCCTCGTTGGATAGGCCGCTCTGTTCTTGCTCTGGTGAGTTTAACTGTGTTGTATTCACCATATGGTGCTCCTTTGACAGTGGTGATTGAGAGAGTTTGTGATTGAACGATGGAAGAGATGAATTCGGGACGTGGTACTGCTGTGATATAACGGCTTAAGCTATCTTGCGTTTTCCCAAATTCTTTATGTTATTGCTTTTGAAAATTTAAGATTTGCGCACGCCATTGTTCGAAGTGTTCAAACAGCTTTTTTCCGAGTTCCGGATGGTTATCTCGGCGCGAGAGGTAAAAACGCTCTACACAAAAGTAGAGGTTAGAAACCATCACTCCTGACGCATAAACTTGCTTGCCATCAGGTTTGCACATCCGAACGCAAAGATAACCCGCTGGCCGATTACGTGCATTTTCGATAAGGCAGAACAACACACCTTGGTCGAAAATTTGTGCACAAAACGTCTCTGGCGTGTAATAGAGGTTGGTGATCCGAGATTGGCTAAAATCGAGCGCCCTACGTGACTTTTCCTCGTTCTTTCCGCTTTCAAGTATTGAGCTAGATATTGAACTCGATTGAAACATACAGTGCCCAGTTAACTGCTCGAAGTTAAGCCGGTTAATAGCTTCAAAATCTGTCGGGCTGACCTCACGAACCTTCCACATACACACCTCTTCTTTTATCGGGTTCCGGTGTTCTTTCTTCTGTCATCGTGCTTTTTGTTGACGCACAAAAACGTGATGCTTCAGTTCAGCGAAGATCGGTAATGAGTAAAATTAAATTAGCGTAATTTATGAAAATGTAAGATAGAAATTCGAAGTATTCGGATTGAAACAGAAGATTCGCACTCATATTCTTGGCAAAGTGACATAGAATGTTTGCTCTTATTTCGATAACACGAGGGATCGTATGACTCGCTTTACTCCATTGAACGTCGCGAAACACCAACTCAACAACCGTTTGGTTGTGCCACCGATGGCCTCTCAAACCGCGACAACCGATGGCATTGCCACCCAAACCACCATTCAACACTATGACAAACTAGCGCAATCGGGTGCAGGTCTTGTGATGGTGGAATACAGCTTTGTGGATTTTACTGGCCGAAGTGAACCGAACCAGTTAGGTGCACACAGCGATGACTGCATCAAGGGAATGCAATCGATCGCAAAAGTCATTCATGCTCGCGGTGCAAAAGCAGGCTTTCAAATCACCCATTGCGGCGGTAAAGCACAGTTAGAGGTATGCCCAGATTTAATGGGACCTTCCGGCATAACCGTTCCCGCTTACGATCGCGTGTTACCACAACCAAAAGCAATGACGTTGGAAGACATGCTTATTTGGCGTCAGAACTTTATCGATGCTGCGCTTCGTGCCGACAAGGCTGGGTTTGATTTTGTCGAACTGCACTGTGCCCACGGGTATGGCTTGAACCAAGTTCTTTCTCCAGTAACAAACAAACGTGATGATCAATACGGTGGCTCATTAGAAAACCGCACTCGTTTGGTGGTCGAAATCATCGAAGCAATCCAGGCCAATAGCAACATTGGTGTGATGGTGCGCATCCCCGGTCAAGACCTTTACCCAGAAGGATTAACCCAAGAAGACATGGTAGAAGTGTGCCAATTGCTGATTAAAGCAGGCATAGACATCATTGATGTGTCATCTGGTATTGGTGGATGGAATCGTCCTAAAGATCGCCGCGGCGAAGGCTATCTGGTATCGGAGTCCACCTTCCTCAAGCAAGCGGACTTGGGTGTTCCTATCATCGGTGTTGGTGGAATTGAAAGCGCAGAGTACATCGACCAAGCCGTAAACAACGGTTGGCTCGATTTGGCAGCTGTTGGGCGTGCCATCTTGAAAGACCCTCTCGCTTTCAATCAACAAATCATGCAGCAAGAAGTCAGCGCATAACCTCCCTATTCCAAAAACAAATGCCGAAGTGAACTGCATCACCTCGGCATTTTTGCTTTCGTGGTTGTTCCTGTTTTTTGTGGTTATCTACATTTTCGCACTTATATTTGTTCACGGTTAAGGCAGAAGACGAATTACCACTTAACGATACCTAGCGTCACTTTAACGCCGCCTACGAGCGTTGAACCGCCATAGTCTTTTGCAAGGCGTAACAAGGTGTCATGAAATCCTAAGTTTGGAAATGCCGCTTCCACTTCTGCAATGACTTCTTTACTCAACCCCTTACGAACGCTGCCTTTGGTAGCATCAATCCAGTCTGCTTTTCGGCATGCTTCGATGACTTTCTGGTGCGGGCCTTTATACGGCGAAATCTTATGGTGCCAATGAATCGCACCGCGTAAAGCATCAGGATCTAACCCCCACTCAAAGTGTTCATTATCTGCCAGCGCCACAGCTTCAGAAGGTTCGAGATAAGCCAATTCATGGTCAGTCCACAAGCCAATGTCGTGATAAACAAATGCCGTTTCAACTAACTGCTCGTATTGCTCATCATTACCGAGGAAATGCATCGCATAAGTGATGGTTCGATAAACATGATTACGATAGCCCGGAAAGTCATCTCCGATTTGATCTTTATATTTGGCAAACAGCAATTCGACGCGTGGACGCTCCAATTTGATTTCGATTTTCGACATGTTTAATGGCCCCTTACCTTTCTTATGTCATCGTTAAAGCATAGCACCAGAATTTGTTTGATTATGGTCACTTAGCGCTCTTGTTTCTCACCCTGTGCCAATCTCATCGCTTTGTTCACCGCCACAAGCAATGCCTCATATTCTTCCCCATAAATATTGGCGATAGGTACAACGCTTCCAGTCTGATTCATACGCTCGATATCATTGGTAATGCACGTAATGGGTTTCACACAATTATGAACCAACCAATAGATCGTTGCCCACGTAAAGACTCCTGCAATAAAAAGCTGTGAGATAAGAACTTCTATCGAAATGTTCGGCCTTGATAGCGCAACCGTAGACACAGCAATCGATGCCCAAAAAAGCATATTGCACGTTGCCAACAATGCCACCTTAAAGTTAGTAGAGCGCCTCATCGCAAACTCCATTCATTCAATTGGTTGCTAAATTAGCATTTCGTGGGTTATCAACTGGTTAAAGTGACCGTTATCGTGACCTAAAGTTTCTATTTAAGTATTTGTTTTTCTGCGATTCTGGCTTAATAATCTATACTTCGCTTACCGCATTCTGCTGGAGAAAAATGTGACGCGCTCAAATACACTTCAATTGCTTTTGGTCGAAGACAACTTGGAACTGGCAGAAACCACTGTCGAACACTTTGAGCTTGAAGACATTAGCTGTGATCATGTCTCGAACGGCGTGGCCGCTTTAGAGTTAATAGCCAAGACGCACCACGATGTCGTGATATTGGATTTGAATTTGCCACGCATGTCCGGCATAGAGGTGTGTAAGAAATTACGGGAACAAGGCAGTGATGTCCCTATTATTATGCTTACTGCGCGGGACACACTAGATGACAAAATCGTTGGCTTTGAAGCTGGTGCTGATGACTATCTCACCAAACCGTTTGCCTTTGAAGAGCTGTTAATGCGCGTCAAAGTGCTCTCTCGACGACGCAGTGGCGAAGTGAACCTTCTGCAGTTGAAAGACTTAAAAATGAACGTGAAAGAGCGCCATGTCATGCGTGGTAGCGATGAACTCAAACTCTCTCCTACTGGCTATCGCATTCTAGAAGTCTTGCTGCGCGCCACTCCAAACCCCATCAGTCGTGAAGACTTAATCCAGAAGGTATGGGGAGATGAACAACCAGACACCAACAGCTTAAAAGTGCACATGTTCAAATTAAGGCACGCACTTGATGATAATTACGAAGAGAAGCTACTCCAAACCATCAAAAACTTTGGGTTTGTCTTGAAGTAACCCCTCAACGATATTTAGCAAGCGTCAGTTAGTAATCTTACTTCTGGAGTGGTGATGTTTTGGTACATCACTTGGCATTGGAAGTTGACGCTTTTCTTATCCAAATCAGAAGTGAAGAAAATATAGATTTGGTTGTTTGGCGTGCTTTTGTCAGTAAACAGATCAGCAGCATTGGGATCTTTTTGAACCGTAGTTAAAGACACCGCATCAATATTGAGCCGAGCTAAGACTTGTTTGTTCATGTCATCGAATGAATCATTACCGTCTACGCGTGGGTAACCATCTCTGAGCGGAACCACAACACCATTGATGACGATCTCTTGCTCACCTTGATCCAAACCTTCGACAATGGCACGCGTATGCACCATTTCTAGACCTGCTCGCATTGCTCCCTCAACCGTCTCCATAACCGCAACCTTTGAATCCTTTTGCAGGTTCAGGAATCTCGGCGCAGCAACCACGGCGAGAATACCCAAAATCACGATAGCGATAACGAGTTCAATCAATGTAAAGCCTTTGTTCTTCATGCCTACACTTGTTTTCATGCTAAGAATTGCCCTTTAAACAAACGTCACTTTCACTGCGCGACCATCTTCCAGCGCTTGTTCTTCATACTGCCAGTAATACTTGTCGCAGATTTTCTTGATGATCAACAAACCCAAACCAAACCCAGTCGTTTCGTGAGTCAGGTCTTTTTGTTTATCTCGATTGATCACTTGTACTTCTAGTCCTTGCTGCTTAATGATGACCTCACCTTCATTGGTGTGCTGAAATGCATTGCGCACAAGATTGGTAATCACGATTTTGCACATTCCTTCTAAGTGCAAACATTCAAAGCTATCGACCGAGGTTTCAACCTCTACCTTCTTTCCAGATAATAAGTATCGTTGCTCGTTCACGACCTGTTCGGTTAATACACCCAAACTGGTCATTGTCTCTCTGAGTTCTGTCGACTTTTCGTGGTTGAGCCATAACAAACTGTCACACAAATCGGACATGGCTAAACTGTTGTTTTCGATTCGTTGTAGATTCTTCAGTAAACGCTCTTTAGGCATATCACTGGCGATCATCTTTTTCATCAGTTCCGAATTAGAACGAATAACCGCAATTGGTGTTCTTAACTCATGGCTGGCATAACGAATGAAATCTTGCTCTTTACGAACACTTTTTCGTACCGCCGACACCGAGGAGTTAATAACTCGTGCCATCATGTTGAGCTCAGAAAACTTAAAGTCGGGAACCTTGGATAAATCGTCTTTCTCTCGAATATTGATTGCCCAGTTTTTCAGCTCTTCAACCGGTTTGGTGATTCTCTTGATGATGGTAAATACCCCAACCAAAAAGAAGATCAGCAGTACAGTGACAAACACAACGATGTAATCTAACTGAGGTAATAAGTTGATATTTAGCGTGTCGGCGAAATCATCGAAGGCGTTTTTGTTGATTTTGACTGCGACAAATTTGGTTTGAGCATCCACTTCGCTTTTGATCAACAGGTAGATAAAGCGGTTGGCGCTTCTTCCTGCGCGATACTCAGTCTCCGTCGCTTTAAATAACTTCCCTACCGCGAGTTCTTTTTCAACAAACTTGAGTTGAAATGCCAAGGGTAAATCATCCCAGTTGGCCGTGATGATAAAAGGCGGGTTGATGATGGGTTTGCCTGCTTGCGGCTCTTCCGTTTCCGCTTTCACCAGCATGACACCTTTGGTCACAAGATCGATACCAGTATAGAGGTTATAGGTGCTATAAGAGCCCGCAACAACGGCAAGGATTAACCCTAACACCGCAGAGACGGTGATGACGTACACTCTAAGACTGTCTTTGATCTTCACTGATGATTTTCCTATTGATGCCGCGACTCGGACTTGAGCACATAGCCAAAGTTAGGAAGCGTATGAATAAGCTTGGTGTTTTGCCCCTTATCCACCGCCTGACGCAGCTTAAACATGTGAACTTTCAAGCTGTTACTCTCTGGTGACGCATCGCCCCAGACCAATCGCATTATCTTACTTCGACTTACCGGTGAAGGACTAGCGCTCATCATCACTTTTAAAATATTGTAGCAAGTCGGCGATAACGTTAGAGCAATTCCCGCCCGATAAGCTTGCCTCTGCGTGATATCCAACACTAAATCGTCCACTACCAAGCGATCTGGCGTACCGCTACTTCGCTTCAACAGCGCAAGAACACGTGCCATTAACTCTTCTAGCGCGAAGGGCTTTACCATGTAATCATCCGCGCCAGCACTGAACCCTTTAAGCTTGTCGCTGAGTTCACTTCTTGCGGTGAGCATCAGCACGGGTAAATCGATGCCATCAGCTCGAAGGGTTTCACAGACTTTGATGCCGGATAAATGAGGTAAATTCACATCCAATATCACCAGATCGTATTCATCCGATCGTGCCAACTGTAATGCCATTACCCCATTGGCTGCATGGTCGCTGTGAATACCATGCAGCTCCAGATATTCCATAATGGTTTTTGCTAGTTCAACATTGTCGTCCACCAGCAGAACATGTTTGTGCGTGACTTCCATTTACGTTTCGCTCGTTATTAACAATCTTCAGTTTCCAGTGTTGTAATACTGTGCCCTGTTCTACTTGCCGTTGCTGGCGTGTAGTGGATTCGGCAACGCAGTGTATCGAGTTCACTCCAATCGCCATAAAACTGTGGGAAGATCCAAAAGCCGCCGTCGTAATCCGTTTCAAAGTTGAGTTTGTCTTCACCGTGCAAATCATCGTTAAGAGGAGAAACGTCAACATTCACCAAAGCTTTGAACTGTGACAGCGCTTGATTCGGAAAGACATCAAACCATGGATAATTATCAGCATTGGTTAAACGAATTTGCTGACCATCAATGACCATACAGCGCATTTGCTTGTGGTAATCACAAGGTTGAATCTCAGTAGACGGTACTTCTGACTTGGCAGAAAACATAGCAAACGAGGACTCAATAGCACCTTTGGTCGCTTGCAGTGTTGCGATTCTCGCGTCGGATTGTAATCCCATAAACTTAGGAGCCGCTGTCACCGCTAACACACCTAAAATCACAATCACCACGATCATTTCAATGAGAGTAAAACCTTTGTTTTTCATTTAAAACTCCTAACATTTACAACATCCCTGTTAGAAAGTTTTAGATAACGTAATCCACACTTAATTGGCGCTTAAAGCGTCGTTTTGCCGAGTACATGTTCTTGTCAGCTAACTCAATCGCAGCATCAATATCGTGATTCACGACTTTTGATAAGCCGTACGCGAATGACAAATCGAAACCTTTTTCTGCAAAGTAACGCGCCATTTTCGCGTTTAGTGCGTTCAATCGATTTTCAATGTCTTCGTATGCTGAAGAGTCAAAGACAATCACAAATTCATCGCCACCGTAGCGAATCACCACATCTTTTTCGCGCAGCGATGAACGTAATAAACACGCGAAATCCACCAAACAATTATCACCAATGCGATGTCCATAGTTGTCGTTTATCGCTTTAAAGCCATTCATATCAAGAAAAGCCACGATACGATTATCGTATGACGCTAAGTGGTACTTTAAGAACGAACGGGTATAACACTTGGTCAACTCATCCTTGGTTACATCCATTAGTCCAGTATTCGACGGACAAACAGTTGCAATGATGAATTTCTTGCCGTTGTAGACCATCTTTTCGCGAATCGTGTCGTACTCAATGCCCTCGAAAAACTCTTTATCTTTGTGGAACATAAGATGCTCGTCTTGCAGCAAGTTCTTATCTTTCTCTAAGCACAAACGGTAGCTTTCGTTTTCGTGGATGATCTCTTGCGGTTTCACACCAACGATACTGGTTCCGACCAACTCTCGGTGTGCCGCGTTATCAAAAATCACCACACCTTGCTCGTTTCTCATGATGACCAGCTTCTCAGCTGAATCGAGCATCGACACAACGCCATTCGCAATAATCGATGTATTATTGAAATAGATGTCTCTTAGGTTGCTCAGAGTCGTTTTCACGTCTTCGTTGTGCACGACTCCCAAGATGTCATGGTCTTCAATAAAGCGATTCACTTCTTCGCACTGTACATCTTCAATACTGTTTTCAATCAGAAAGTTATAAAGCTTGTAATCTAAATCCAAGCTCATTCGCAGCAGTGCTTCTACGGGTGCCTCTTGCTCAAGGTTGGAAAAGCAATCTAGCTCAACAATCTCCTCTAGCGGCATTGCTGGATAGAAGTAGAAGCCTTGAATCGTTGGCTTTTCGGCAAACAGTTCGATCAGTTCTTTTTGACGCTTGTTCTCAACACCTTCAAAAACAACTTTGTGTGTACATAGCGTTTTGATCTTTGAGTACAAAAACGACAGGTGCTTAAATTTACTGTAGTTTTTCTCAATGTCATGAACCAACGAACGGTCAAATTTGACTTCATCCGCACCGATAGTGAGTGCCAAATCCGCTCTCGCGAAATCTTTACCGAAATCATCAATAGACAGCTTGATGCCGTTGTCTTTTAGCAGCGCCACATGACTAAGAAATTCGTCATTCAGCTCTACACCTTGATGCTCAACCAACTCTAAAGAAACGTTCTTTCCTTTGAGCTGCTTGATCGCACTAAAGACGAAGTAATCATTCAAAACACTTGTTGGGTAGATGTTGATGGACACCGGAATTTGAATGTCAAACTTCGCGATGTCTTCCAAACAACGCTTCATCACAGCTAGATCAAGCGCCATGTTGTCTTTCACTTCGGCGAAAAATTCAGGTAGTGTTTTTTCAACGTCGACTGGTCGTAGCAAAGCTTCAAGACCAACGATCACGCCATCTTTTAGTTTTGGTTGGTACAACAAGTTGAAATCTGACATTAAGAGACCTTTATAAGTGTTTTTATTGAGTTGGTATTCACGTAGTTCGCTGACCAACACGTTTAATGACACTCGCCTCTACTTCCTGTTAATCATTAACAAGGTTAAATTCCATCTCAAAGCCAACGCTTTAAGAGGCACAGTGTGTGATATGAGTCATATCTTAAATTTCTCATGGTTAACGCTAAGTTAACGCCAGCCCCCGTTTTAATGATTAATTTTTATCGTCACCATAACGGTATGTTTTAAGGGACTTTTAGGGGAGCTTTTTGAGGGAATACGCACAACTTTTGAGCACAAAAAAGCCACTTTAAAAAGTGGCTCTAAGAATCATTTTGTTAACCCACTGCACTCTGCCGGATCTTTGATAACCACGGCTGTTGCTGCACTAGTCGCACCGGCTTGCGTGTACTTGATACAAGTTTTGTCATAACCCGCAATGCCGAAATGAATTGAAGCGCTGCCAGGGATTTCTTTATGTGCCCAGTCTTCTCTCAAGCCTTGCACCACAATAGATAGGTCATTTAAGGTCGCTTTTGGGTATCCGTAGGCGATAGCCAAATCAAGCGTACCTGTGCCATCAGTATCTAGATTAGCCTCTTTTGCGCGTTCTACACCCATCAACGCCGCTTTGCCGTAAACAATGCCCATCGCACCATTCATCGCCCCTCTTAACCCAGCAATTGCCGCGTTTCTCGCATCATCTTGCAAATTCAAGAATCGAGGCGCTGCCGTCACAGATAAAATACCTAAGATGACAATGACCACGACCAACTCAATTAAGGTAAAACCTTTCGCCTTCATTTTTTATTTCCCAACTACAAACGAGAGAAAAATCACGATGACAAGAGGCAGAAGCCCTGACTCTCCACCGGTTGACGGCGAATATACGACGAGGAAAGTTAACGCAGGGTTAACTCAAAACGGGCAGAAAAAATAAAGTTTAAGCAATCGATTAGCACGGACAAAAACATGCGTGTAAGAGGAAGATTTAAGCAGTATCACAAGCAGAAGTTACGATTTCGACGCCATTGCGACCGTAAAGCAATTGCGCTCCCCTTGATGTGATACAGAAAACGCATTTGTCATTTGGGCTATGAGCATCAAACCTCGCCCTGAAGGCATCCAACTCTCTTCATCGAATAGATTTGGCGTCTCAATTTGCTTTGAGGTGTAACTTTGGAAGGTTTCCTCAGAAATGCGATTGCCATAATCAAATACACGCACTTCTATGTTTTGCTGCTCACCTTGTGTTAGTTCGCATTCTAACTCAACCGTTTTTTCGGTTTGTTCTTGATAGGCATGAATGAAAGCATTGTTCATCAACTCAACCACACACAACTCTAGAGTTTGCGCGACATGAGAAGAAACCGAATGTTGTTGAAGGAACCCAACCAATTCGAGACTCGCTTGGCGTGAAACTTCTAAAGACGCTTGATAGGATTTCTGGAATACCGAACTTGTCGACTTAACAGCTTGCGATTGTGCACAGCCCAACCATTGCACTTTCAACAAGCTCACATCATCGTCGATTTCTGGTTTTCCTTGCCAGTTTTGCACTTGCTCCAAAACGGCATTGGTTTGTGCCTTTTCTGGCATCGCTTTACTCTCCTCGATGTTGGATAGCAGTCGGTCAATACCGTAAAGCTCCTCGCCTTGCTTGGCTTCCAATAAGCCATCGGAGAAGAACCAAAGTACGTCATTAGGCTTAAGTTGGACGCTTCCACCTTGGTACATCATCGGTTCCAATGCCCCGACGATGAAGTTGTTGTCACCAACAAGTTCCAAGCGGTTTTGTTCCGTCTGTTGCCAAACGAATTTTGGGTGGCCTGCAGTGCAATATTTCAGTTCACCAGATTCGGTGTTCAACACGGCATATTCGATAGTGAAATAGAGCTTGCTGTTTTGCGTTTGCTGGTAGCGTCGATTAAGCCTTTCAATCACAGCAGCAGGCTCACTAATGCGGTATTCGTTGTCGCTCCAGTCTAACGTTATCGACTCCGACTTGTTACGTTGTGACAAAGTTTGTTGAATCGAGAACGCCATCAACGCCGAAGAAATACCGTGCCCGGAAACATCGAAGACATAAAACGCAACGTGCGATTCATCTAGCTCGACATAGCCCAACATGTCCCCACCAATCTTAGTACAAGGAACATAAGTAAAGCTGAATTGTGCCGTGTGAATTTGTTCTTCCACAGGCAACAGTTGCCCCATTAACTCTCCAGCAGAGTCCAAATCCTGCTGAATGGTTTGATACGCTAAATCGAGCTCTTGGTTTTTTGTCGTGAGCGTGTTGTGCAGTTCTAAGGTGCGAAAGCCCGCTCTGATGCGCGCTTGTAGTTCCTCTACAGATGTCTTCTTGTCGACAAAGTCATCGGCGCCTGCATCCATGCCTTTGATGATGGAATCTTGATCGTTACGGGAGGAGAGAAGCACAAAGAAGATATAACGAGAAAACGCCGACGATTTAAGCTCACGACAAAGCTCAATGCCACTGATGCCTGGCATCATCAAATCACTGAGGACAAACTGAATGTCAGTTCGGTGAGTCAGCACTTCTAACGCTGACTCACCATCTTCAACGGCAATGACCTCGTACCCTTGCTTTTGCAATGCACTGGTCATGTAGAGCAGGACCGTTTTGCTGTCGTCGACCAACAATATGGACTTCATACCTCTCCTTGCCTGTTTGCTTTATGGCAGCACGCTACTCATGGATTGCGCATCTCTGAAACGGCTGTAATCTTCCGCTAAAAGTTGATGTTGATAACGAGTGTAAGACAACGCTTCATTCGAGATGACGATTTGGTTTTCTTTTTCCATCAATTGCCCACGCAGCAACTCGATTTGTTGATGCTGCTGACTGTGGTTTTGATACATGGCAACGAGTCCGCACACAGACGCTACGAGCAGCGTACACAACACGCCATTGATGGTTTTACTTCGAACACGCATAACCTCTCCTTGTCGCTTGGTGTCCTTCATTACTTGGTGAAGTCCAATAATGATTGGGACGTCTACAAACTAAGAACTCAAGGTTCCAAAACGCCGTGAGAGCCAATTGAGGTTGTTTCATTAACAGAGTTAATTATAGGAGAAAGGCAGAAAAAGAAGAGAAAACCTGAACAAATTGAAGATCTTTGCGCTTAAAACGACAAAAAGCAGCAAGTCTACAAAAGCCTTGCTGCTTAGAAAAATTACGCTAGAAGTTAACCTTGAAACGCTTCACGCACCGATACTTGTTCGAACCAACGCGCAATATTTGGGTAAGTTTCGAACACTTCAATACTCAAACCATTTATGGCAAAACCAACAAAAATGTAGCCGGTAATGTCTACGATGGTGAAGTTGTCCGTAGCGATGTGCTCACTTTCTGACAAGCGTTTGTCGAGAATTGGTAGGAATTCTAATACGCGAGATTTCGACTCGTCACCCCACGCAGCCACACAGTTTTCACGGTCTTGGTAAATTGCTGTGATATTGCGAAACGCCTGAAAAGCCGTGTACAAGCCTTGGAACTCCACTACACGATGCCACATTTCCACCTGAGCACGTTCGAGTTGGTTAGCACCAAACAGCGCCAGATCATTTTCAAACGCTTCATCTAGGTAGCGACAAATCGCAACGCTTTCACAGATCGTCGTACCATCATCCAGTTCCAGTAGAGGCACTTTGCCGTTCACGCTTTTCGATTTAAACGGTTCAGATAGGTTATCGCCCTCACGAACGTTCAGCGCAATTCGCTCAACCTCGCCACCGATTTCCTTTAGAAAAATGCTAACTCGCTTACAACTTGGAGTCATTGCGGTTTCATAGAGCTTCATTTCACATCCTTTTATCTTTTTCTAACCGATTGGTTAGGATATACTGTAGCCAGTTTATAAACGATCAGTCAAGAACTTCACTATCAAAAATTTTCAAACAGTTGTGGGTCTGTTTGCTGAGCGAGATTTTTGATGCCGTTTGTGAGTTCACATGAATTTGGAGGCTGATACCCAAGAATAGATGGGTATTCATCATATTGGTTCAGTTCGAACGCTAGAGGTTCTCTGTACCATCCCTCCAAAGCAATTTAATTACCCGATAAGCAGACCCAGGCAGGTAATTTATGGCAAGAAAAGCCAACTTCGACCGAGATGAAAAGCTTCTCGTGGCTATGGATGTGTTTTGGCGCAAGGGCTTTGCGAACACGTCTATCTCGGATCTCACCGACGAGTTGAACATCAACCGCTTCAGTCTTTATAACACCTATGGTGACAAGCAACAGCTCTACTACGAAGCGCTCGATACTTACTTAAAAAAGGTCTCGCTACCGTCACTCAATGATTTGGAAAAAGACGATGCGTCTTTACCAGAGTTGGAATCGTTCCTCAAATCCTTTGCTGAGCTGCAGCGCAAATGCAACTGTGGGTGTTTTATTCAAAATGCGTTGATTGAGCATGCAGGTGAAGACGATGACGTACTGCGTAAAGGGCATTTCTTATTTGACCATCTTATCGACATCATTGCGGATGCGCTGACCAATGCGCAGAAAGAAACCTTAGTGCCAAAAACGCTGAAACCAGAAGAGCTCGCTCGTTTTGTTCTCAACAACATGCAAGGTATGCGAGTGCTTGGCAAAGCCAAACGTTATGCCGATTTGGATACGGCGCTTTCCTGCTTGCTGGTTTTGATTAGGAAGTGACATGTCGATTGAAGTGATAGCAGTACGTCTTACCAAAGGCATGGACTTAAAGCTGAACCTAGCGAAATTGGTCGAGCAGCATGGTATCAAAGCAGGCTCGATTGCCTCATGCGTTGGCTGTATCTCTCACCTCAACCTTCGTTTGGCAGGTGTAGAGAGTACGTTAACCAAACAAGAGCCATTTGAAATCGTCTCTGTGATGGGAACCCTAACGCCTGAACATCAACACGTTCATATCTCGGTGTCTGATCGTGAAGGACGAGTCTGGGGTGGGCATTTGCTGGAAGGCACAGTGATTGATACTACCGCAGAATTGATCATCCATTCTTACTCAGAACTTGAGTTCACCAGAACGATGGACGACTCGACTGGCTATACCGAACTACAAGTGAATCCTTCCAAATAGTAAAAAGCTCCAGAACCATACTGTGGTGTCTCTGGAGCTTTATTCGCATGTCTCTCACGCGAAGAATTCACTCATATCGAGCAAGCTAACTTCGGAGATCATTCTTCGACTAAATAACAAACCTGATTATCGTCAACCGTTACTTGCCACGTTTTTAGACAGTACGCATCGTCTTCTAAACACTGCCCACTCTTTAAACTGAAGTGCTGTTTATATAGTGGTGATGCAACACACATCTCACCATCAATATCACCGACAATCCCTCGACTCATCACATAAGCCTTACCAATTGGGTCCCAATCTTGAACGGCGTAAACACCGCTATCTGGAATGTAGAATAGCGCAACGTGCTCGCCTTCAATCAATACAGTAGCACCGATAAACGGCATTAAGTCATCAAGCTGACACAATTTCACTTTGGTTAAAGCTGCCATTTACACCTCCTGTTTCACTGGAATACGCTGACCGCGCACACGTTGGTACGGCAAGACTTTGCTGCCCGACGTGCTGTTCAAGAAAGGACGGAAGCGTTGCAATTTCTGAGGATTATCCAACGTACTCTTCCACTCACATTGATACGTATCTACGACTCGTGCCATTTGTTCATCCAAAGAATCACATAGGTTGAGAGAGTCATCCAAAATCACTTGTTTAAGGTAATCTAGGCCCCCTTCCATGTTCTCCATCCACACCGACGTGCGCTGCAAGCGATCAGCGGTGCTGACGTAGAACATCAAAACTCGGTCGATCATGGTGATCAACTCTGACTTGGATAAGTCGGATGCAAACAAATCCGCGTGTCTTGGTCTCATACCGCCATTCCCGCAAACGTATAGATTCCAGCCGTTTTCAGTAGCGATCACCCCAATGTCTTTACTTTGCGCTTCTGCACACTCGCGAGTACAGCCCGATACGGCAAACTTAAGCTTATGGGGCGCTCGCAATCCTTTGTAGCGGTTCTCTAACTCAATGGCTAATCCAACCGAATCATCAACACCATAACGACACCAAGTAGAACCCACGCAAGATTTCACGGTGCGCACCGATTTGCCGTAGGCGTGCCCTGTTTCAAAACCAGCATCGATTAAGGTTTGCCAGATTTCAGGAAGCTGTTCTAACTGCGCACCAAATAAATCCACGCGCTGACCGCCAGTGATCTTGGTGTACAGATCGTATTGCTGAGCAACTTCGCCTAGCACGATAAGTTTGTCTGGTGTGATTTCGCCGCCCGGAACACGAGGCACTATCGAGTAAGAGCCGTCTTTCTGCAGGTTTGCCATGAAGGCATCATTAGAATCTTGCAGAGATTGATGTTGAGGCTCCATGATGTGTTCATTCCACAAAGAAGCGAACACAGATGCCGCCGTTGGCTTACAGATATCACACCCATGCCCTTTGCCATACAGTGCAATTAAGGTGTCGAAGTCTTTGATTTGTCCCACTTGGCAAATATGGAACATCTCTTGGCGACTAAGCTCAAAGTGCTCACAAAGGTGGTTGTTAACCTCTACCCCCATGGCTGCCAATTGAGTATCCAATACCGACTTCACCATATTGCTACAGCCACCACAGCCAGTACCGGCTTTGGTGTTGGCTTTAAGGTCTGTCAGGTTGGTAGTGCCGGCTTGAATCTCGGCAACTAAGTCGCCTTTTGTGACGTTGTGACAAGAGCAGATGATAGCGCTGTCTGGCATCTCTCCGTCCAGCATTCCGGTATCAAACAGCAGGTTCGCTGCGTGGTCTGGCAAGACAGTTTTGTTCAAATAACACTGTAAGAGCGCATCGTAGTCACTGTTGTCACCAACGAGAATCGCACCAAGCAATTGAGTGCCACTCGCATCAACTACCAGCTTTTTGTAGATGCCTGCGACCGCATCTTGCAAGACCATTTCTTGAGCACCTTCGGTTTGCATTTGTGCATCGCCGATAGACGCCACATCCACCCCAAGCAGCTTAAGTTTGGTGCTCATGTCCGCACCTTTAAAGCCTTCGCTCGGCATACCAGTCAAAACATCGGCAGTGGTTCTCGCCATGGTGTAACCGGGAGCGACCAAACCAAAGATCTTCTGTTCCCACAGCGCACATTCGCCAATCGCGTATATGTTCTCATCGCTGGTTTGGCATTGGTTATTAATCACAATGCCGCCTCGCTCGCCTACTTCTAGCTCAGCCAGCCTTGCCAACTCATCTTGAGGGCGAATACCTGCGGAAAAGACAATCACATCCACTTCGAGAGGATCTTTGTCTTTAAACACCATACGATGCTTAGCCGTTTCACCATCGCAGATTCGCTCCGTACCCGTCGAGGTATGAACAGTTAGCCCCAGCGCTTCAATCTTCTCTTTTAGCACTAAGCCAGCACCATCGTCTAACTGCACGGGCATCAGGCGGGGTGCAAATTCAATAACGTGAGTTTCTAACCCCAATAATTTAAGAGCGTTTGCCGCTTCTAAACCCAACAAGCCGCCGCCAATCACTGCGCCTGTTCTTGCGCCTTCACATGCCTTTTTGATTTGTGAAAGGTCATCAAGCGTGCGGTAGACAAACACGTTGTCTCGGTCTTTACCTTCAATTGGCGGCACAAATGGATACGAACCGGTCGCGAGCACGAGTTGGTCGTAACCCAGCACATCTTCACCATCAAGCAGAATGCGCTTTTGCTCTCTGTCGATGCCTGTTACTTGGCTGCCAAGTACGAGTTGGATGCCATGCATGTCGTACCATTCTTGGGTACTCAGCATCAAATCATCATGAGATTTGCCCGCAAACAAAGAGGACAACTGTACACGGTCATACGCGATAAAGCGCTCTGCACCAATCACGGTAATTCGGTGCTCCAAATGCGCGTTTTTCTGTACCAATTGCTCGACAAGGTGTTGCCCGACCATACCATTACCTACCACAACGATGTGGCTCAATGCGTTCTTTACTGGGATCGTTAAAGGACTGTTCATTGCTGCCTCCTTATGCCGTTTGCGCTGCGGTTTTGGGTTTGTCTTCTTTCGAAGCAGGAATCTCGACTTTGGATTGCTTCTCGTAAAGGAACTTCAGCACTGCTTGTCGACACTTCTGATACTGCGCATCATCTGCCAGTGCTACACGCTCACGAGGGCGAGGTAGATTCACTTCTAACACTTCACCAATGGTTGCTGCCGGTCCGTTGGTCATCATCACGATTTTGTCGGATAGCAGCACCGCTTCATCCACATCGTGAGTAATCATGATCACGGTGTTGTTTAGCTCGGCTTGAATCTTCATCAGAGCATCCTGCAAATGCGCACGAGTTAACGCATCCAACGCGCCAAATGGCTCATCCATCAGTAGAACCTTTGGTTGAAGTGCCAGTGCTCTGGCGATGCCGACTCGCTGCTTCATACCACCCGAGATTTCATCCGGCTTTTTGTGCGCGGCATGCTGCATTTGAATCAGCTCCAAATAGTGATTCACTTGTTCCTGAATCCACGCTTTGCCCCTTTTGCCGGCAATTTGTTTTACTGCGAGCTCAACGTTTTGATACACGGTTAACCAAGGCAATAATGAATGGTTTTGGAACACCACTGCGCGGTCTGGTCCTGGTCCAGCTACTTCTCGTCCATCGACGATCACGCCGCCATCTGTTGGCATGTGTAGCCCTGCGACTAAGTTCAATACCGTTGATTTACCACAGCCAGAGTGACCAATTAGGGATACAAACTCGCCTTTATTGATTTGTAAATCAACGTTCTTAAGCGCGATGAACTCGCCATCTGGCGTTGGGAATCGCATCCCTAAACGCGTTAGATCTAATAATGCTTTTTCCATGATCTTTTCCCTTATCTCAACGCTTGTTGTTTATTCCAAGACAGCCACTTTTGAAGTTGCAGCATGCCTCTATCGAGCATCAAACCGATAAAACCAATGGTGATGACTGCCACCATGATGCGCCCCAATGATGCCGAACTGCCGTTCTGGAATTCATCCCAAACGAACTTGCCTAACCCTGGGTTCTGAGCGAGCATTTCTGCCGCAATCAACACCATCCAAGCGATACCTAAAGAGAGACGTAAACCTGTGAAGATCATTGGAATGGCAGAAGGTAAAACGATAGTGCGAATGTGTTGCCACCACGAAAGTTGAAGCACTTTACTCACGTTGATTAAGTCTTTATCAACGCTCGTTACACCCACTGCGGTATTAATCAGCGTCGGCCATAAGCTACACAGCGCTACAGTG
Source organism: Vibrio owensii CAIM 1854 = LMG 25443 (assembly GCF_000817815.1). Taxonomy (GTDB): domain Bacteria; phylum Pseudomonadota; class Gammaproteobacteria; order Enterobacterales; family Vibrionaceae; genus Vibrio; species Vibrio owensii. The sequence goes on along the minus strand of NZ_JPRD01000028.1, from coordinate 88,817 downwards.
ATCAGAGAGTTGATGAACGACTTAGCAAACATCGGGTCATCACTCACATAAGTGGCACTTACAACCATAGTGACGATAGGCAGCCAAGCTAAAGGTGATACAGGCTTGAGCAGTTGAATGATTGGGTTGAACGCTTGATACAGTCCTTGATTCAGACCAAGCACGATGCCAAGTGGAATCGCGATAACCGTCGCCAGCAAAAAGCCCGCGGTTACAGTCACTAAGCTCGTGACGATTTGGTCGAAGAACGTCGGTTTACCTGTGTAAGGACGAATCTTCACTTCCGCGTCTGGATTCTTCGCTAACTTCGCAGCATTGCGCTTTTCCTGACGCTCGATAAACGCTTGTTCCTTTTCTCGCTCTTGCCAATGGTCATCGACAAGGTTGCTGAACTGCTGAAAAGTTTGCACTGGCCCTGGTAGCGTACCTAATGAGGTTTGCACTTCTCTCGCTGCTAAGTGCCACATTGCCAAAAAGATCAGCAAGCCAATGACGGGCAAAAGCACCAGCCGACTTCGGTTCACTACCTGCTTAGCAGGAAACAGGGAAATGACATTACTAGACATACTCACTCCTAAGAAATTTACATCCTTGTTGCCACAAGCGAATTCCCTCGCCTGTGGCGTTTATCGTTATGGTTAAACCTTGTCTTTTCCTTTAAGCCCGATAGAAAACTTCTCTAGATATTTATTTGGCTCACGGCCGTCATAAACGATGTTGTCGATAAAATGTGTTTGTGGCGCACGGAAACCATCTTCAGCGCTGAAATCTGGGAAGTCTTTTTTGCTCAACACACCATCTTCAATTAGCGCTTGAGCTGCTTGTTGGTAGATATCTGGACGGTAAACCTCTTTGGCCACATCCATGTACCAATCATCGGATTTCTCGCTTGAGATTTGTCCCCAACGGCGCATTTGAGTCAGATACCAAATCGCATCGCTGTAGTACGGATATGTGGCGTTATGACGGAAGAACACGTTGAAGTCTGGCACGTCTCGTTTGTCGCCTTTCTCGTATTCAAACGTGCCGGTCATTGAGTTGGCGATAACTTCGGCATCGGCTCCAACGTATTCGCTTTTTGATAGCATCTTCACTGCTTCTTGGCGGTTGGCATTGTCGTTCTCATCCAACCAATGTGCCGCTCGAATCAAGGCTTTCACTACGCGAATGTGTGTGTTTGGATACTTCTCAGCCCAAGCTTTGGAAACACCAAATACTTTCTCTGGGTTGTTCTTCCAAATCTCGTAATCAGTCACGACTGGCGTACCAATACCTTTGAATACGGCTTGTTGGTTCCATGGTTCGCCTACGCAGTACCCTTTGATCGTGCCCGCTTCCATTGTTGCTGGCATTTGTGGTGGCGGTGTAACGCTCAAAAGAACGTCAGCATCCAACTGGCCACTGTTATCACCTGAGTCTGGTGCATAAAAACCTGGATGAATCCCGCCTGCCGCTAACCAGTAACGCAACTCATAGTTGTGTGTCGATACAGGGAACACCATGCCCATGTTGAACGGTTTGCCTTTATCTAGATAGCTGTCGACCACAGGCTTCAGCGTATCCGCTTTGATTGGGTGAACAGGTTTGCCATCTGGTTGCTTTGGAATGTATTGCTTCATCTGTTCCCAAGTATCATTGGAAACCGTGATTGCGTTGCCGTTCAAATCCATACTGAACGCGGTAATCACTTCTGCTTTTGTGCCGACACCAATCGTCGCGCCCAATGGCTGCCCAGCAAGCATGTGCGCACCAGCAAGCTCACCATCGATGACTCGGTCTAATAGCACCTTCCAGTTTGCTTGCGCTTCTAAAGTGACGTACAAGCCTTCGTCTTCAAAAAAACCTTTCTCATAAGCAACCGCCAGCGGTGCCATATCGGTCAACTTAATAAAACCAAACTTCAGGTCTTCAATTTCTGGCTCACCCAACTCTGCCTTTACGCTGACCGTGGTGAATACCGATAACGAAATTGCTGACACTTTCAGCATCGAACTCCATTTCATTGGTTTGCTCCCATAAAAAAAGCGCCACTACTCCGAAGAGCAGTAGCGCCGTTGCTAAGTCTACAATTACCGCCGTTGATAATTGAGATAAGCGATTCAACAATAAACCCAATTCTACTAATCCAATTACTGTGCCAACTTATTTTTCACAGTAAATACAATAAATTAGTATATATTGCCGTTTGTTATTCCCTGTTATTGCTTGCTGATAGTGCAACACGCACCACGTTAGAAAAAGCACCCTAACCCCAAAGTGGTAGAACACCTAATCCAAGACCTCCAAGGTGGTTATCAAATTCTTGGCAACTTGTGCGAGCGTTTGGCTCGATTGCATGGCTGAATTTCTTAGCGCTTTATACGCCTGTTCTTCATCAACGCTGTGCATCTTCATCAGCAGACCTTTGGCTTTTTCCACCAGCTTGCGCTCTTCAATCTTATGGGTCAGCGATTCAATTTCCGATTGCATACTTTCGAATTTCGCTCTCACTAGTGTCGCATGTTCAATCCAAGGCTGAAGCGCAAACTCACTGTCGTGCGGCATGAGCACATAGTCCATTTTTTCTGATAACCGATTGATATCATTAGATGATAACTGCTTTAAGACGATAAGAAGTGGTGCCGATTTTCGGCGGCAGAAATCGACGATCAAACGCAGTTCCGCGGTTGGTTGCTGCCATCCAACCACAACGCTTGCCGACGGTTCTCGTTGCATTAACGTTTCTAGTTGTGCCAATTGGCAGCCGATGATGTTGTCGTAATCTTTGCTCAATAAGCCGGACAATCGAGCCTGCTCTTGGAGGCTATCACAGCACACTATGATGGGTGTTTTTGACGTTGATTGAGTCATGCACATTCCTTGTTTATATCTCACTCACTAAGAGAGACATAACAAGGAATGTGCCAACTAAAGTAGAAGCCTTTTAACTAGAAGCGAGATGTTCTTTGAAGAAGCCGAGTGTGCGTTCCCAAGCGAGTGCCGCTTCTTCCGGTGCGTAGCGTGCTGTTGAGTCGTTATGGAAACCATGGTTGACGTTCTCATACATTAACGCTTGATACTGTGCGTCGGTCGCGATTAACTGCTGCTCATAAGCAGGCCATGTGTCGTTAACACGTTTATCGAGCCCTGCAAAGTGAATCATCAATGGCCCTTTGACTTGCTTTTGGATCTCTTGCGCCGCGGGTGTTCCATAGAATGGCACACCTGCATCGAGTTCTTCTGGCATAACTGCTGCAAGCATGTTGACAATGTATCCACCGAAGCAGAATCCAACCGCGCCCAATTTACCGTTGCCACCCTCGTATTGTTTGAGGAAGTTAGCGGCTGCAATAAAGTCTTGTTCGATCTTGGCTCTGTCCATCTCTTTCTGCATTGCGCGACCTTCATCATCGTTCCCCGGGTAGCCGCCGAGTGGATAAAGCGCGTCTGGAGCGAAAGCAATAAAGCCGTCTTTTGCAAGTCGTCTTGCGACATCTTTGATATAAGGGTTCAGACCTCGATTTTCATGAATCACCAACACGGTCGGCGATTTTAAGGTCTTCTTCTGTGGCATCACCAAATAACCACGCCCTTCTCCATGCCCATTTGGAGATGGAAAGGTTTCGTAAGTTGCTTTGATGTCAGGATCGTTAAATGAAACTTGTTCTGCGAGTGCGTAATTCGGGGTTAACGCATCGACCAGTGCTGTCATGCTAAAGCCAAGCACCGCAAGGCCACCCAGCCTGTTAAGAAACTCACGGCGCGTGATTTTTCCGTGGGCGTATTCGTCGTACCAATCGAAGGCTTCTTGCGGGATTGGGTGAGAAGCCTTTTCACTAGGAGTGGTATGCTTTAGAACCATTATCCATGTCCTCTGTGTCTTACCATATGGGAATTTCTCATTCTCAAAAGCGAAGCGAGAAACGAACGCGATTGAGGCTAAAACTGCGGTTTCACCACTCTGATACGGAGCAAGGTGGTGAAACACATCATTGGCGAGCTAGGATCTTTTACCTTCTTCAAACAATAGATAATGGATTCAGATTCAACAACTTTGCGTCGTTGGTTTTACATTAATTGACAATAGTGCGTTATTGTTGGCCGCAATAGGCTTGCCAGTAAGAGAAGGCACGTTCGAATGCTTTTTCTCTGTCGTGCATTTGTGCAAATAGCACCACCGTCATGGTGGCAAGAACCGTATTTGCCATTTGGTTCATGTCGTCTTCTGACGTTCCAAACGGGCAGTTTGCAGGCATTGGCACCTCAGACAGCATTTGTTCCGTCCAGTAATGCGATGTCACGCCGCTTGTTTGGCTTAACCATACTGTTTGGCTTACTTTCGGGTTGTATTCGGACTCACCCGATTGTCCTTTGAATGACACAACGGCATGAGCGGTTTGACCAATCTCGTATTCAACTTCAGCATGAAGTTGTTGGAACCCAGGATGGAAGCTACCACGAATACCAACCGTCGCCTGCCCCGGATTCAATGCTCGAACCACGGTATTAATCGGCGTTCTAAGCCCATAACGATTCTTCCAACCGATCATGGTTTCTGCTTGAGGAGCAAACACACTGAGCGGCAGATACACAATGTTTTGTGTTTCTAATACACGCTTTGCGTCTTCTGCTGATTCCGCTTTCGTAATAGCAAATTTGTCGAGGTAGTCTTCAGCGTGTAAACGACCAGATTGGCGGTCGTGATAGCCGTGCATCAACACTTTATGACCATTATCGGCGAGGATCTTTGCTGCCAACAGGTGCCAAGGTTGACCTGCCGCTTCACGTTTGCCTGCATAACATGGCCAGTCAATGTCTGCACCAATAGCTGGCATGCGGGATTGGAATGCTTTTACAAAGCCAGCGATTTCTTGTTGAGTCTCGTTTTGTACACGGATCAGCATCAACAGCATTGCCATCTGATCGTCGTCGCACTCACCGTTTAGGTATTCATCCATAACTCGAAACGCTTGGTCGAAGTTCAGTGGTTTTCTACCACGTTCGCCACGACCGACTGTTCTAATACATTCCAAAATGCTGCTCATATTCCCTCGTATTCCGTCACTGACTGTACGGTTTCTATTAGTTGTTCGCGCAGTTTGACAACTTCTCCCATCACAATCAATGCTGGGCTCACGCCTTTAAGTGTAATCGATAAATCATTGAGCTGATTGAGTTGGGTAACATGAACTTGCTGTTGAGGGCTGCAACCATGAGTGATGATCGCGACTGGGAAATCTGCTCTCAAACCAGAGCCAATTAAACCCGTTTGTATTTGCGATGACTTTTCTAACCCCATATAGAAGACTAACGTTTGTCCGCTTTGCATCAGTTGGCTCCACGCCTCAAATGCGCCTGTTACCACTTGCCCTGTCACAAAGGTAACGCTGCGAGCAACGCCACGATGAGTCAGCGGAATCAAGCTGTTTGCTGAACATCCAATCGCAGCAGTAATACCGGGGATGACTTCGTAAGCGATTGAGTGTTTTACGAGTGCTAATGCCTCTTCACCTCCACGGCCAAATACGAAAGGATCTCCCCCTTTTAAGCGTACAACTCGCTTTCCTTGCTGAGCGAGCGATACCATCAAGTCACAAATTTCTTCCTGACCAATACTGGGTTGTCCGCATCTTTTGCCCACGTAAATCCAATCAGCTTGTGACGAAGCCAACTCCAAAATATCTTTGTTAACCAAACGGTCGTAAAGCAACACCTCTGCCGACATAATCGCTTTTACAGCCTTCACGGTTAACAAGTCAGGATCGTGCGGCCCTGCTCCGACAATCGAGACAAAACCTTTGTGGTTCGCGTCTAGGTCTACTGAATGGTCTTCTAAAAGTTGGTTCAGTTTGCTTGCTTGATCATGCTTAGAAAAGCGAGACGAGCGTTCTTGTTTCTGACTCGCTTGTCCTTTCTTAAACCAAGACTTTTGATAAGGCGCTTCCATGTGCTTATCCTCTTTATGACTTACTTTATTTGAATAGCCAAACTTTGTTGGTTCGCTTGCTGTTTGCCCTTTTGATGCTGATGGCTGTCGACCATTTGTTTGATTTGAGAGACGCACGAGCCACAGTTAGTACCGCATTTGAGTTTGTTTTGAAGTTGAGTCAGTGAAGTGCAGTCTTGTTTCTCCATCGCGTCATGTATTTGTTTATCGGTAACACGGAAACAACTACAAACCAGTTTGGCACTGCTTTGCGATTGAGTGATGGTAAGCAGTTGCGATAGCTCCATCGGTTTGCCAATCAAGCCGGTAAAGTTGGTGTAGTCGGTTTGAATCGGTTCATTAGACACCACTAAAACAGAGCGAATGATACGAACGTCTCCAACAAGGTCGTAATCCACTGCTAGCCAACCTTGGGCAATATCTATCGTAATTCTGCGGCTCTTTTCCGTTCGACAAAAACTCTGCTTCTTTGGTCGTTTGTCGTGTGCAAAGCGCCAGATGCCTAAATTACTTTCTGCTTGAAATGCGCTGTAGAGAAACTTGCCGGAATCAAACTGTGTACCAATGAACATACCGTAAGTTTTTACCGCCGCCTCTTGCACTTCAACATGAGATGACTTAAACGCAGGCTGCCCAGAAATAGGGTCTTTTGCGCTGTTTACTATTGCGTTAACACCGCTTTCACCGCCATATCGACCCGCCCAGTGCATTGACATAAACAGCTCCTGAAAACCCAAACCTTCATCAATGGCAACTTTGGCATATATACCGGTGTTTGAAGTAGGCTGAAACAGCTTGGTGAGTTGTCCTGCTATTAAGCGATTTTGAGTAGCAGAGAGAGTGTTCATGTACACGGTTGGTTCTAACTCAGAGGCGGCAAGGTGGGCGATATGCCCTGTGCGCGTCATGGTATGCCATTGGTCACGTTGCCTGCCCGTATTGAGCCACCAGCCTTTTGTTCTTTCTAAACGCGTTGGAGATTCACTGGTCACGACAAAACGTGCTTTACCATCTGGGTGCGAATAGACGCCATCAGCAAAAGGACGCTCTCCTCCCCATTGTGTCGGCACCCACTCTTCGTATTCTTGCTCGGTTAAGTTGGCGTATTGAGAAAGATCTAGCTTCAATGGTGAATCTGCATTCATGCCTGTCATCGCTGCATACTCCCTGAATACCGCCCGCTCTGAAGTAAACGAAAAGCCAATTTGTGTCTTTTCCAGTGCACACAGAGCTTGTCCAACTTGGCTTATCGCCCACCAATCTGATTTTGCTTCACCGGGAGGCGTTTGAAACTGGCGCTGCCTAGAAAGTCGACGCTCAGAGTTGGTTACCATACCTTGTTTCTCACCCCAACCAGCGGCGGGCAGCAACAGATCCGCAAAATGCGCTACATCCGAATCCGCTGTGATATCGGAAACAATCACAAACGGACAAATCTCTAGTGCACGTTTTACCAATTGGTTATCTGGCAAAGAGACAACGGGATTGGTTGCCATGATCCACAGAACTTTAATCTCACCACGTTCTACCGCCTCAAACAGTTCAACGGCTTTTAAACCGGGCTGAGTGGCAATTTCTGGTGAATCCCAGAACGTCTGCACTTGCTTGATGGACTCTGCGTCAAAAGCACGATGAACCGCTAATTGATTTGCCAAACCACCCACTTCTCGTCCACCCATCGCATTCGGTTGACCTGTAATAGAAAATGGCCCGCAACCTGACTTGGCAATTTTACCTGTCGCCAAGTGTGCATTAATAATGGCATTGCCTTTATCGACACCATTTTCGGCTTGGTTAACCCCTTGGCAAAACAACGTGATTGCGGTTGGGCTTTGCGCAAACCATTGGAAGAATGTCGTGAGTTTTTCTTCTGAAATCCCAATTGAAGACGTTAGATTAGTGACATCGTAACGCAAGTCAGAGACTTCTTCTTTAAGTGTATCAAACCCGTCGGTATAGGAATTTATGTATTCAGAATCAATGCATTGCTGCTCAATAAGAAACTTAAGCAGCCCATTAAAAAGTGATACATCCCCATCGTTTTTAATCGGTAGATGCAAATCCGCTTGCTGTGCAGTGACCGTTTCACGCGGGTCAATGACCACCAGCTTGAGGTTAGGATTGTTTTCTCTCGCTTGTTGAATACGTCGGAATAAAACAGGATGCGTCCAAGCGGTATTAGCACCGCAAATTATCAATAGCTCAGTCTTATCAATATCGTCGTAATTGACGGGAACGACATCTTCACCAAATGCTCGTACATGAGCCGCAACCGCCGAAGACATACACAAACGGGAGTTAGTATCGATGTTTGCGCTGCCAACATAGCCTTTCATGAGTTTGTTGGCGACGTAATAGTCTTCCGTCAACAACTGACCAGAAACATACATAGCGACGGAATCAGGTCCAAACTCCGCTTTCGCTTGATGAATCTTTTCTGCAATCAGATCCGTGGCTTGTTGCCATTGCACTTCTTGCCCTTGAGGTCGCTGCTTGGTAACAAGCTTTGGATACAGCAAGCGCGAAGGCATATTCAAACTCTCTGCCAGCGCGACGCCCTTTACGCACAGTGATCCCGCATTTGCAGGATGACACGTATCCCCAACGATTCCTTTCGCATTGACCTCGACACCACATCCAACACCACAATAGGGACAAGTGGTTTTTTTGCATCCTTGCGACATTCCGCCCCCTGATTCTTTCCTTAGAATGACGAGCTACAAGCGAAAAAAAACCTCTCCCGAAACGAGAGAGGCTGCATTGCCTATAAAAGCTCAAAAAAGTAATACCCTATCCGCTTAACCGCCTGCTAAGGGAAAGCGGCGCATCGAGTTAACGATGAACGTAATCTAAATTGCAAACCCGATGCCAATTATATATTGCGTTATATTTCAAAAACTTAACAAAACCCACTCTCACTTTATAATTGGCAATGCACTGATTAGGTGCGAGTTTGAATCACAGAAGTGCAAGATTAACGGGCTAGTGCCATAACCAGTCTCGGCTCTCCATCACCGAAATAATCTTCTTCTTTTTCCAGAACCTTAAAGCCTAACGAAGTGTACAACTTGTAAGCCGGCGCATTGTTTGGATCGACCGTTAACTTAATGACAGAACCGGAACTTGCCTTTGCGATTACATTCTCCACTAGCGAACGTGCAATCCCCTTTCCTCGATGCTGACTATCTACCGCAAGTGACAAGATCCAATGGGTGTTTTGTTCATCACTTTGTGCCATCAAAACATAGCCTGTGACTTGCTCGCCGTGTTTGGAAACCACCAATCCCTGTTGCCAGCAATCAAATGCTTGTCTGAAGAAGAATCTTGGATATGCATGATGCCCAAACAGCTTGTGTTCGAGCTCGTATAGTACAACTAAATCTTGTTTTTCTGCTGAGATGATCTTCATTGTGGTCTCTTCTTTTTACGGCATGACGAACGAAATATAGTGGCGAAATGAGACGGAACCTAACGATTTCATGAACTTCTTTCGATTTTATTGATAGTCGTACCTCTAAATTGAAGTATTCTGCGCGACTTTCCATGAGAGCTCTTTCATATAAACGGAACGTCGTACCAGTTTTTATTTGATTGTTAGCGCTTTTTTGTTGAATAATCGCCGCTCTTATATGCAAAAATAATAAAAACAATACGGACGAACACCGTCCAACATGAGCAACAACGCTCATTTTGCTAGGCGAATCATCATGGAAATGAAGAACTCGCGTTTACGTCAGCGCTTCGATTTAGTTGTCAGAATTAGAGTGGATAATGTCGGTGTCTGGATTCGAGCAAATCAACCCTTTGCTCGATTATAAAAATAAAAAGTGGTGGCAGTTTTTAGGCATTCAAATCCTAATCTTTTGCGCAATACAAGTTAGCTATAGCCTCTCCAATTTCTATGTGATTGCGCAAGATCGCGTTCACGTACTCTCTTTTACGGCTGCTTTCGTTGTTACCGTAACGCTGCGATACAGTTGGCGAGTCCTCCCGACTATCGTGGCAGGACTGCTGTTTTACTATGGATTCTTTTCCAAGCGTCCATGGGAAATGGCGGTGCTGTTTTCTGTGCTGCTCCCCGCACTGCCTTTGTTGTTTTGCCAGTTGTATCGTGCGGCCTTAAAGCGCGTTGCTGCGTATAACTTCACGGTTAAACTTGGCTACTATGCCGCGTTTATCGGAATACTCTATCCAATTGCAAACACCGCATTGCTCATGTTGATCAGTGTAATGCTAGGTGGATCCTCTGACTTTTCTTTCGAGTTTGTCGCTTACTCAGTGTTAAGCGCAATCCTGACTCAAATGGTACTTACCCCACTGCTAAGCCTTGGCCTTAGCTATGTACTTGATGGAGAAAACGCGCCTTACATAAAACTTGATCGTGCCATGATGGCAGCCTACTCCAACCCTTTGCATTATCGGCTGTGGCTGATGGTGTGTGCGCTGTTTTTAGTGGCCGGAATCTCGGCACAAAACCCGTTGACTCTGAATACGCTTAGCTTAATGCTGCTGTGTTTGGTCGGCATGGGGCTCGGAAAGTTTGGCTTGCTTCGTCCAATGCTGATTGGCGCTGCAACATTGCTCGTTTGTGTCGAGAACATCATCAGCCGCTACAACCTAGGTTTCATATCACGTGAACAAGTTTATGCGATGTTGCTGGTTTTGTTTGTACTGACCATGCTCACTTTTATGCTTGGTGCTCATACAATAAAGAACTATGTCACGACACGTAATGCGATTCGAAAAGAACGCATCGATAGCTTTACAGGGTTATACAATCTCGCGCAATTAAAAGAAGATGTCGCAACGCAAACTCACGCGACATTGATCTACATTGACCTTGAACCAACCCTTTCCAAACTCAACGGTCTCGGGCACCAAGGCCGCGCGCAACTTATGAAACAGTTAAGCCAATACTTGGCAGCCAATACCGAGCATTTAAAACGCGCTTATTTGCCACCTTTTGCCAGTGGGTTACTCTGTTTTGCCCCAAAACTGCCTAAGATGGAAAGCGAATTATCCAAATTGATTGGGCTTTTAGATCGATTCTATTTTTACTTCGACGACAGCGCGGTAAGCCTTGTAAAACGTACAATCCAGTGTGCTTCCATCTACGGAAACCACAATCTTGATCCTTTGATCTCCAAACTGTGCGAGCAACAAGGTCGCGACACCGCATGCGTGAACTGGGTAACACACAATCAAGAAGAAAATAAGACACTTAACCAATTGAGCTTCATCCAACAGTGCTTTCGCGAAAACGAATTTGAGCTCTATTGTCAGCCTTATCGAGCGCTATCGGATAACACTCAAAACGCCCACTTTGAGATTTTGTTGCGCCTTAAGCCCAAACAGGGGGAGCTTATGTCTCCGGCTGAGTTTTTCCCTTTGATCAACGAATTCGGGTTAGAGAAAGAGCTAGATAAATGGGTAATCGAAAACACTTTCAAAGCGCTAAAAAACCATATTGAAGATTGGGACTCGATCGGACGATGTGCCATCAATCTGACCGCCAAAGCGCTGAATTCACAGGGTTTAGCCGAAGACATTCAAACCGAAGCGGAGCTACACCAGATCCCGATGAACAAACTGTGTTTTGAAATAACTGAGTCGGATGCACTTCGTAATGAACCAATTGCAATTCACAACTTAAACAGACTTCGAAAAGCAGGTTCCACCATCGCACTGGATGATTTTGGCACCGGTTATGCGAGCTTCGATTATTTGCGTCGCCTTCCCCTCGACGTGTTGAAAGTAGACGGCTCATTCGTGAAAAACATTGTCGACAGTGAAAATGACCGAATCATCGTCCAAGCCATCAGCCAAGTCGCCTGCAGCATGCAGTTGGTCACGGTTGCCGAGTTTGTCGAATCAGAAGATCACATCGATACATTGAAAGCGCTAAATATCCAGTTTGCTCAAGGGTTTGGGGTCGCAAGACCACTGCCGCTTTCTGACCACCTTACAATGTTATCGAACAAAGCTTAACCACAACATCTAAAACCATAAAATCATAATATTTCGCGATATAGTTTCAATTTACACATACCTAATTGGAACTATATATCGCTTTTTTCAAATTTTCATGGTTCGATAGTTTACAGCCCTGCCTTTTCACTAGCACGATTCACCACTTGGCCAATGTGATAACAATCACTAAAACATATAACATCCGCGCGATTATTATTTTTATAAAGGCGAGTTTTAAGTGAAAGAATCTCGAGATACGTTAAATTTTAGTGAATTAAACACAACAAATACTTGGACAAAACACGATACTCATTGGGTATTAAGCTTGTTTGGTACTGCCGTAGGTGCTGGCATTCTGTTCTTACCAATAAACCTTGGTATTGGTGGTTTCTGGCCGCTGGTTGTCATGGCGATTCTTGCATACCCAATGACTTACCTAGCGCACCGTGGCCTCGCTCGTTTCGTACTGTCATCAAAGATCAAAAACGCAGACTTTACCGATGTTGTAGAAGAACACTTTGGCGCGAAAGCGGGCCGTTCCATTTCGCTGCTGTATTTTCTTTCTATCTTCCCGATTCTTCTTATCTATGGTGTAGGTATTACCAACACCGTTGACAGCTTCATGGTCAACCAAGCAGGTATGGAGCCATTACCGCGCGCCCTACTGTCTGGCGTATTGGTGTTTAGCTTAATTGCTATCATGATGGCGGGTGAAAAGGTGATGCTACGTGCGTTTGCCATCATGGTTTACCCATTGGTTGCAATTCTGGCGTTTCTTTCATTTTATCTAATGCCAAACTGGAGCATGCCAGTGATGGATGCACCAGAAATGTCATCTTTCGCAAGCACAATGTGGTTAGCGATTCCTGTGGTGATCTTCTCGTTCAGCCACGCGGCAGCAATCTCTAGCTTTGCAAATGTACAGCGTCGCCATTATGGAGAAGGTGCGGACGTAAAATCAGAGCTTATCTTGCGCCGTACTAGCATCATGCTGATCGCGTTTGTTCTTCTGTTTGTGTTTTCTTGTGTATTAGCGCTTTCTTCAGAACAACTGGCAGAGGCAAAGTCACAGAACGTATCTGTACTTTCTTACTTAGCTAACGCTACGGACAACCCATTTATCGCAACACTTGGTCCGCTTGTGGCATTTGTCGCGATCACCTCTTCTTTCCTTGGCCACTTTTTGGGTGCACGTGAAAGCCTAAATGGTTTGATCACTAAGCATTCAGATATGCCGAAACGCCGTGTTGATCACATCAGTGTTGTGGTGCTATTCGTGTCTATTTGGATTGCGGCAATCATGAACCCAAGCATTTTGGGTATGATGGAGGCACTATCTGGCCCGGTTATCGCGATGATCTTGTTCATTATGCCGATGTTGTCGGTATACAAAGTGAAAGCACTGCACAAATATCGTGGAAAAGTATCGACATACTTTGTACTGATGACGGGTATTGTTGCAGTAAGTGCGTTGGTTTTTAGCTTGTTGAGTTAAGAAAAGAGACTTAGGTGGGATTTTCAGGGGAATACCTTATTTTTTATTAAGGTAATTCCCTGAATTTTGCTATGGTTTTCTAATCAGTAATGAAAAATTACTGTCTCATTACATGAGAGTGAAAACGCCTGCGATCATTAGTACTGACGCGATGCAAGTACGGCCGATAATACCGAAGCGGGAAGGTTGAATCATTTCGTTGTGCATAGGCAATCTCCTTTTTTGTTAGAACAGCCAATTTTTCATGGCTTAATAACACTATGTCTAAAAACACCTTTTTTCACAAGACATACCAATATTAAATATTTATGACAGTCTGATGAAATTTTAGAGATCGAACGATTTTTTAAGACTCATTTCCCTTCTTCAACCATTGCGCGCTAACGTGTTTCAAGCTTTTTTTCATTGCAGCAAACACGAGCTAACCAAGATTAACCACCCTATCAAGGCGTTCGTTTTTAAGTAGGTCTTTTTAAAAACGCCCATATTTCATATGCCTAATTACATTCATCTAATAACTAACTTTTTCAAACAGATAAAATAGATAAATCTGTGGGTGTTCACTGATAAGAAGTGATAAACTTTTAGGGTGTTTCAATTTATAGAGTTAGCTTTTATCAACAGCCTAAAGCTTTTCCCGTTTAAAACGTTACGATACCTATTTCCGATTGTGTTTGGCGCTATGTGCTCGACAAATAGCATTGCGGCAGATAACGCGAATAAAGAAAGCTATCTCAGACACCATCTCACCATAAAAGACTATCCGATGCTTGAGTTCTACTTTGACTCCATCGGCAAGCCTCGTTCTATCAAATCAAGCGATTTAACGCTTCCCGCTGATGCTTCACCAAATTCAGAAGCCTTGTACTATTTTGCGCGTATTTATCTAGAACGTTATGAAGGGGTTCCCCTACCCGAGATTCCTGATCTTGTGGCGTTTGGCAAAAAGCACGAGTTACCTTGGGTCATCGCTGAAGCCAAGTTAAACCAAGCCGTCGAATTGGTGGAAGCAGACGACGTTTGGCAAGGCGAATTGCTGCTGCATGACGTCATCAACATTTCACGCCAAATCGGTTACAACTCGCTACAAGGCCGAGCTTACCGTTGGCTTGGTAATGCGGAAGTACAACGAGCGCAAGTACAAACTGGTTTAAAACACTATCGCACCGCTTACGATTTGCTTGAAGACTCTGAATTTGAAATCCAGACTGCGATGACTCTTAATAACATCGCATCGCTCTACATGGAGCTGTCTGACTGGGATCGCGCTAAAGCCTATCTTGACCAAGCGATCAGTGGTTATCTCAATAGCAACGAGAAATACGACAACAGCCTGTTCCTTGCAATTATGTATGCGAACTTGAGTGTCATTAACTACGGAATGGGCAAATACGAAGAATCGGAACATTACTTTGAGCGTGCAGCTAAGCTCTCTATGGATACTGGTTCCGTAAGAATAAAACACAACTCCGTTTCTAATTTATCGCAGCTACTTAGCACGCTTGGTAAAATGGAAGAGTCTTATAAGTTAGCTCAAGCTTGCTTAGACCTCCCTAACCCGCAAAAACTAAAAGGCATGAAAGCCGCTTGTCACGAGGCATTTGCCGAAGCCTATCTGAAAGATGGCAAATACGAACAAGCGATTGAAAGTGCGAAACTCGCGCTAGAGGGCTTAAGTGAAACTGCAAGTGCAGAAACCAAACAACAAATGGATCTTTACTTGGTCTTGGTTCGTGCTCATCAGGAATTGAAGAACTTTGAAAAAGCGTTCGACAACTTGGGCCGTCTACGTAATTTAGAGAAAAGCTTCGACAATCATGTTCATGGCGACGAGATGATTAATATCAAGCTCGATTTAGAAGCCAAACTTGCTCAAAAAGAACTGACATTGCTTGAAGCGAAAAATGCCCTGCAAGCATCGGAACTTGAGTCGCAGCGCTATCGCGAAATCTTTTATTTTCTCATTGTGGCAGCGATTGGCTTCTGGCTATTCCGCTACATTCGTCAGATGAACAAGATCAACGAAGAGCTCACTCAGCAAAACACTACCGACCCGTTGACTAAGATACATAACCGACGTTATCTGCCGAATTGGTTAGATAACATGGCGAAACGCAGCCCGGGGCGTAAGTTTGCTTTGGCCGTGATTGATATTGACCACTTTAAAACGTTCAACGACCAATACGGGCATGACTTGGGTGACAAGATGCTGACTCATGTCGCGCGTATCCTTGATGAAGCAACTCGCTCCGGAGACTTACTGGTACGCTGGGGTGGTGAAGAGTTCGTCTTATTATTTGAAATCCGCCACGCCGACGACTGCGCAAAAACCTTAGACCGTTTGAGACTTGCAGTTGAAAACAACAACCTAGAGGTTGACTCAGACTCTCTAGGCGCGACAATCTCTCTCGGCGCGGTTAACGAGTTAAGCGCGCAATCCATCAAACAAGAGTGGGATCAATGGTTTTTCGCTGCTGACCAAGCTCTGTATGATGCCAAACAAGCTGGACGAAACCAGTTCAAAATTCACTCGACGTCATAGAAAGCACAATGAAAAAAACATGGATTATTGCTGCCCTGTCGCCATTCATTTTGGCCGCATGCAGCAATCAACAAGCCGCACAATTGGGAATGAGAAGCAGCAGTGTGAATGTATACGCTCAACAAATGAGCAACATACAGCTATGTGAAACCCTGTATTACAATCGAGCATCCAACCAAACTCGCGTTGCCATTGGCGCTGAGTTTAATCGCAGAGGCTTAAACAAACGTTGGTGCGATCAAGAATACAAGAAGTTCTATGTAGAAAAAGTGGTTGACGGGTTGCTGTCTCGTAAAGAACAAGCCCCTACAGAACCTGAGCCAACCATACAACCTGCCATATAAATCACCCCATTCCATAAAAAGCAGGAAATTACTCTAATTTTCCTGCTTTTTAAACACGCAATCTTTTCTCCAAATATCTAGAATCTTCCGTGACTTCAAGCATTTAACGTCAAGATAATGTCGTGCGTCGAAAAACAAAAGTAAATAAGATGTAAACAGTTTTCGTCTCCATTCTTACCCGCTAGCTTTGTTTAGACCTGTTTAAAGGAGTATCGAACAGGGACAAAAATTCCAAACAAAGACATGAGGTCACAAATGGAAACACGCATTAATCGCCTATTCGCTGCGATGTTAGCAGTAGGCATTTCACCTGCCGTCTCGGCTT
This sequence comes from Vibrio owensii CAIM 1854 = LMG 25443, assembly GCF_000817815.1. Taxonomy (GTDB): domain Bacteria; phylum Pseudomonadota; class Gammaproteobacteria; order Enterobacterales; family Vibrionaceae; genus Vibrio; species Vibrio owensii. Next base: position 72,215 of record NZ_JPRD01000028.1, on the reverse strand, counting down.
ACGATCCGCTCTACTCAGAGCAATGGCACCTCGATAACACAGGTCAAACTGCATTTGCAGCTAACCCTGCTGTTGCGGGTAACGACTTAAACACCAAACTGACACAAGCAATGGGCATTGCTGGTGTCGGCGTAAAAGTTGCGGTCATTGACTCTGGTGTACAGATCGACCACCCAGACCTTGCGGGTAACGTAGTCACAGGTAGCAGAAACTTCGTTGAAGATTCACCATTCCCAGCCGATTACCCAGTAGACGCAAATGGCCACGGTACTGCTGTTGCTGGCCTAATCAGTGCGGTTGGTAACAACGGTGAAGGTGTTCGCGGCGTTGCTTCTCGCTCGTCTCTAATGGGCTTTAACTGGCTCGCTAACCAAACTCTTGAAGGTTGGTTGATTTCACACGGTGCAGACGCGTCCACTAGCGATGTCCGTGTATTCAACCAAAGCTATGGCTTTAGCCCTATCACACCAATTCCTTTCGATGAGAACGATCCACAGTTCAAACTCGAAATGGATGTGATGAAGGACGTCAGCGAAAGCAATGCTTGGGGCCGAGGTGCGGTCTTCGTGAAGTCTGCAGGTAATGGATACCGCTACTTCAACACTGGTCGTTTCTTTGTGCTTCCAAGCGATTTCTTCGCAGGCGGCGGTAACCAAGGGCTACCAATGCACAACTCGGCACAATCTTACGACAACTCAAGTTATTACAACCTAGTCACTAGTGCACTTCGTGCCGACGGTACTCGTGCGAGTTACTCTTCCGTTGGTGCTAACGTTTGGGTTGCTGCACCAGCCGGCGAATATGGTCAAGATTTCCCAGCTATGGTCACAACCGACTTGATGGGCTGTGAAGAAGGTCAAAACACCAGCGCTGATCTTGGTATCAACGGCCTACACGGTGGTACAGAGCGAGATCCGAGCTGTAACTACACCAGCACGATGAATGGTACCTCTTCTGCTGCGCCAAACACTTCAGGTGCGATTGCGGCAATTATGTCGACAAACCATGCGCTAACCGCTCGTGACGTGCGTGCGCTGCTCGCGGAAACCGCAAGCGTGACTGACAAAGATCACCCTGGCGTTCAGCTTGAGTTCGTAAACAACCAAGGTGAACTGGTGAGCTACGAAGCAATCTCACCATGGCAGAAAAACGCAGCGGGCGTCGACTTCCACACCTTCTATGGCTTTGGTGCGGTTAACCTTGATGAAGCAATGAAACGTGCTCGCATGACAAACAATGTTCTGCCTGCACAGATCATTACTCCTTGGGCGAGCAATGCGACAGAAGTCAGCGTCCCAGATGCAAGCTTGGTTGGCGGCTCTTCAGCTATCGCAGTGACCAATGACATTACGGTTGAATCGGTACAGGTGAAACTCACGCTTGAGCACTCACGTCTACCTGATTTGGCAATCGAACTGATTTCTCCATCAGGCACGCGTTCTGTTCTACAAACGCCGCGTAACGGCCTTGTTGGTCAATCGCTCGATCCAAACGTGACAGGCTATGAGAACCAACTTCTGCTTTCTAACCAGTTCTACGGCGAGGACGCAAAAGGGGAATGGACGCTACGCGCTATCGATACAAACGGTGATGAAGTGTTCTCATTCATTGCATATTTCAACTCTTCAGCTATCTATGATGTACCGATGGCAAACAACGCAAAACCTGGTGTTATTAAAAACTGGTCTATGCGTATCTTCGGTCACTAAGGAGTCATTCACATGAAATTTATGACATTTTCTATTCTGGCTCTTTCGACTATGGCAACCGCTGTCCATGCAGAGCAACAACTAGCAGAACAACCAGCACCTGAGCTGTTTGTAGCATCAGATGCCGTCGAGATTAACGGCCAAGATTACCGCAAACTTTCTGTCAATAACCTTTCAGAAGCGGCAGAACTGCATGCAGGCGATGAAGTGTTTAAGAACGCGTTTAGCAACGTATCAAAAGCCACTGGCCTGATTTTCGTTACCGTGAAAAATCCAGCGGATGCGAAAGCCGTGGCTAAAGAACTCAAGCTTGACGTTGTATTTGCACAAGGTGAGTCTGCGGTATTCAAAGCGTCTGAGGGCCAAGACCTGCTTGGTATCAGCGATTACTTGAATGCTGACAGTCGCGTAAAAGCGTCTAAAATTGAACTAAACAGCGGTAAATTCCGTGCACAATAATTCTCTAGCAAAGAGAAGTTGGCTCTGAGCACTATGACGTAACACTTGAGTTAGCGTTATAGGGCGATAAAAATAATGCCTCGGCAATTGCTGAGGCATTTTTATTTGGTTCATTTTCACTTTGAAGTGTCACATCAAACGTAAGTATCGACGTGGTTCATTTTATTTATGATCTTTTGACCATCAATACGACGCACAACCGCCCCATCCTCATTCTTGATCACCATAGTTGGCTTTCCAGTTTGGGTACTCAACTCTGCACTCACATCAATTCGATTCGCTTTAAACGCCAGATTCATATAACGACTGGCGTTTTTCAAATCGAGCTGACTACTGGTTACATAAGGGTTTGCTTTATTCTCTATACGCATCACATCAAAGATTCCGCACTGCATGTTGCACAAAAACCAAGCTATGCTAATTCGCTCTATTTGTCATGCAAAATTACCCATAAAACGGTGATCTAGGCGACAAGTTCACGTAACAATCTACCCTGTTAATCTTGGATGAATGAAATCAACTTCTTGGCAATGTCGGTGTTATTTTGTGAACTAACAAACTGCTCAGAACCTTTGCCATAAGCGAACACTTGAACGTCAACCGCAGTGTGCCCCTTTGTTGTCCAGCCGGTGTAGCTCTTCTCGTTGATGATGGCTTTTACTTCCTTGTAGAGCGTTTTTGCCGGCTCCTCACTCAATTTCGCATAAGCCAGTTTTCTACCTTGCTCTTTAGACAAAGGCCAATCAACAGACTCATTCCATGTCGCGATCATGTCATTCGACTGCGCAAGAGACATCGCCAAAGGCCATGCGGTTTTATGAACGCCTTTGATCACTTCAGTATCCCACTGATACTGTCCATTCGCGCCAAGCGTTAAACCGCCAGTGGAGTGATCGGCCGTGACCACCAATAAAGTATCGGGATGACCATCCACATAGGCTTTCGCTAACTCTACGGACTTGGCAAAGTCGCTCATCTCTGCCATTGCACATGCAATATCATTCGCATGGCCACACCAGTCAATCTGACTCCCCTCAATCATGACAAAGAAACCATTGTCCTGACGCTGCAGTAGTGACAAGGCTTTATTGGTCATCTGTTCTAATCGTGTTGGATTTTCATCCAGTGCAAACGGAAAGGCCTTGTCTGCAAACAAACCTAATGCAGGTAAGGTTTGCAGCGCAGGCAGTTGTTTGAAATCCGTGATGTACTGATAGCCTTGCTGCTTGAACTCATCAACAAGGTTACGATCATCACGCTCGAAATAGCGCACACCACCACCCAGCAGTAAGTCTACTGGCAGTTGGTCATCCACTTTGTTGTCGATGTAGTCATTGGCGATGGCATCGTAGTTTCGGCGGGATTCATTGTGCGCGGCAAAACTTGCTGGGGTCGCATGGTTAATTTGTGACGTTGCCACTAAGCCTGTCGTCATCCCTTCTTCTTTTGCCATCTCTAACATGGTTTTGATTGGCTGCTTATCGGTATCCACCGCAATTGCACCATTGTAACTTTTCACACCTGTACTAAGAGCCGTTGCGCTTGCCGCACTGTCGGTAACATAAGTGACATCATCAGGGTATGTTTTCGCCATACCAACCAAAATGGAATCGAAGATAGTCGGTTCAATCTCTTCGGTTTTTGGATCATCGTGGTAATAACGATAAGCGGTGGTAAACGCGGGGCCCATGCCATCACCGATCATAAATATAATGTTCTTTGGTGCATCATCTGCAAAGGTATTCGTGGCAAAAAGGCAGGCAGTAATTAGGGGGTATTTAAGCTTCATATCTCATCCATGACATAATACGATGGTGCAACAAGGGCACGCATCAACTTGTGTATCGTTCTAATTTATAAACGAATACTATCATGCAGTTGAGATGAAACATGGCGTTGCTTCATAGTTTTACAACGCACATCATTTCTTGAAGACAATCACTTCCGTCAACAAATCTGCTTTTTCGGTTTCATTTGGATTGTTCAGGTAACGCTCGATACCCAATGGCTTGGTTTTGACTTTGATGCCGTTTTGTCGAGTAAGATTCATGACAAACGACCAAGCATTCCCTAAGAACCAGTACTCACCTTTGTGTTCAACCACATAAGTTTCACACTCAGGGATCGTCCCAGCCACAAAATCGCCAGTAGCTGCGACGCCTGCTTTCACTGGCAAGCAAGTGATGAATTCGAAGTAACCTTGCTTCATGTCCATAGAAAGGTAGTAACAGAATAACTCCCCTGTCACTGGTAAGCTTTCTCGCTCTGCCATCTCGTACAATCGCGCCACATGATCTTGCATGACGGTCCCCAATTCTGGAATGGTTCCGGCCCCCATTAAGCCAATGTAGTTAATTTCATTTTGTTTGCGGGAACCGACGTCGGTAAGCTGAGACAGCACTTGGCCCGTTTCCATCTGACTTTTCAGCATGCGAAGTCCGCGGTCATAATCCATCCCAATCATTGACTTAAACATGCTTTTCAAGAAGAACAAAAACCAAGGAACTCGCGATTGCATCAACCATTCAACCGTGCAGCCATTCTGTGACGGCGTCACTAAAAACGTCACTTTTGCGTGACTTTTGAATGGTCTAAAGAAGTGAAGTTCCATATCTAGGCGGTGTTCTTGCGTGCTCTCAAGTACCATCGCCCCTGTCCCGATACGATGACCATTCCACTGATACCCAGAACCAACCACACCTTGTTCATCACTGTAGGTGAGTTCGCATTCTGGCTCCATAATGATCCACGGCGACCACTCTGGCCAATGAGTAAAGTCTTTCAAGTACTCGATGATGTCACTTTGTGTCTTTTCAATTTCGATACTTCGATTGACCTGATACGAGAGCATAGCCACTCCTTGCAATTCACTTTGACTCTTTTGAGTCTAATCGATATCGAATTTTTTTCTTGTTTCACTGGCAGTTAGATACAAAAAAGCCAGAGTACGTTCTCTGGCTTTAAATTATTTGCGCACGTTTAGGAGCGAAAATCGATTTTTGCAGTAAACCTGACGCCATCATCATCCAGTTCAAATGGCCAACTCATTCGCTCACAGATGCGCTCAACAATCACCAAGCCACATCCATAGCCAGCGTTGTAGGTTTCGTTGCCATCGTGGCGATTCACAATAATAAGCTGTGTCTCATTGAGAGCAATTTCTATATCACCCACACTGTAGCTGAAAGCGTTTTTTATCAGATTATTGATGACAATCGTTACGAAGCTTTCCGGTGCATGCACCATACCACTGTTGGTCTCTTCCAACTTGTACTCCGCCCCTTGCTTGGCAAATAACGGCGCGAGTTCGTCGAGCTGCTGGTTCAAGCAACGCAATAGCGCATGATCCGCGTAATGTTGTAGTTCTACCTTCTCTTTACCCAATAGCAAAAAGGCCTCCGTTAACACTCGCATCTCTTCACAAGCCGACTGCATACGCGTAATTGCCTTTTGTGCGATAGGCAGTTGCTCTGGAACACGGCTCAGAATGTCGGTAGACCCTTTGATCACCATGATTGGCGTGCGTAGCTCGTGTGACGCAAAGCGGCTGAACTCTTGTTCTCGTTTGAAGTAGCCTGCGATCTCGTTCTTGCTGTCTAATAGCGTCTGTTCGATATGGCGTGTTTCGCTGAACTTGGTATCAACCTCAAACGTTGGTTGATCCGGCGGCATTCTGCCAATCTTGTCTTCGATCTTCGCTAACGGTCGAGACAGAATACGCACCATGTAAACGCCATAGCCGACCATGATGATGGAGAACAAGCCACCCAAGAAGAAAGTAAATTGATGCAGCGAGCTTTCGTATTCGTCCAAGTAGTCATCGGAATCATCTTGGAAGACGATGTACATTAGCCCTTTTCCAGACGGATGCTCGAACACCACGAAGTGCTTATCTTCTTCACCTAATAAGTATTCGTAGAAGCCAGGAAACTTGAACGACAACAACCAATCTGGCGTTGGCGCTTCGCTCCAATACGAGTCAAACTCCATCACATTTGGCAATGGCGCATCCCACCCCATCTGTTGGTAGTTTTCTTTGTAAAGTGCCACTTCGGTATCAAGCCAGTGGTGCAAGCTCAATACTTCGAGTTTATTCTCAGCAACGTAGATCAACGACCAAAATAAGGTGAACATCGCAAAGGTCATCAAGCCAAAACCCCAGCGAATCTTGCGATAGATACTCGGGTATTCTTTATGCTTTGAGTCGGTAGCCTTGTCCATGAATCGTCTCTAATCTGGAATCATCAAAGCCCTTATCGAGTGCCGTTCTTAAACCATAAATGTGGCTTCTTAATGCATCACTGCCCGGCGGTTCATCGCCCCACACGTTCTCAATAACCTCAGTACGAGAAACCGCAGACGGTGCACGCTTCAATAGCAACTTGAGAATTTTGGTTTGAATACGACTCAGCTTGATGTGTTTGCCCATGCGCGTCACTTCATCAGTGCGAGCATCCAAACTAATGTCGGCAAACTTCAATGTACCAATGTCTTGTCTTGGGCCTCGATTGGCCAGAGCATGAACTCTCAAGCTCAGCTCCTGCATGGCAAAAGGCTTCATCAGATAATCATCGCCACCCGCGTTAAAGGCAGCCACTTTGTCATCTAAGGTATCTTTGGCGGTTAAGAACAAAATTGGGGTACCACAAAGAAGTTCTTGGCGTAGTTTCTCAACCGTACTGATGCCATCGAGTTTTGGCATCATGATGTCCATGATGATGACATCGTAATGATTTTCTTGAATTAAATTTAGCGCAGCCTCTCCGTGGTAAGCGCAATCAATGGTCATTCCTTCGAGTTCTAGATAATCGGCAATGGTTTCTGAAACATTGTGATTATCGTCGACAATTAATATTTTCATAGGCTCACGTTTCTTCACGATCACTTCACGATACGCGTCATAAGATACAACCAAATTCATAAATAAGCTTTCAAAAATAGGTCGATATCATGAAAAAATTAGCGCTTGTAGCGGCAGTGGGTTTGGCATTATCTGGTTGTGGCGGGTCTGGTGACGGCGGTGGCGACAACACTGGTGGTTCTGTAACTCCACCAGTAACAGAGCCATCGATTGCATCAGTTACGGGTTCTATTGAAAAGGTTAACGGAAACAAAATTACGGTGAACGGTCGTCCATTCACCGTTGAAAGTGTGAAGTTCAATAACACGACTCTACCAAACTTCACTTTCACACCAAATATGACCAATATGATGGTTCAAGTGAATACGGCACAAAAAGCAAGCTCAGCAACTGTGACACTAGAGCCAACAATGGCAGGTCTTGTTACTTACCGCAACGGCACTTCATTTGCTGTAAATGGTATAACTCTTAAGTATGCAGATCTACCAAGTGATATCGGCGTTGGTGATTGGGTATTTGTGTCTTCTCTACCAACAGCGGACGCAGGTTATAAGGTCCTTTCTGTTGTTGTGATAGATGTAGACGATGAGTATCCGTTTCTAAAAGATCACTACGAAATTGAAGGTCGAATTGCGAGTATCAACACTAACGAAGAAATGTTTGTCTTAGGTTCAGATATTCATGTTAATTACGGTAACGCACGTCTACCAATGGATGGTTTAAAGGTTGGCCAATGGGTAGAAGTTGAAGGCCATAACGCAGGGGATCACTTTGCTGCGACAGAAATTGAGCTAGACAGTTATGACATCGATAATGCATTTGATGACAGCGATATCGAGGGTATTATCACTTCAGTTGAGGACTTGCATACAAGTATGCCAAGTTTCACTCTAAACTACCGTGGCTCATTCGCTACTGATTCATCAACATGTTACCGCTTAGATGACAGTTACAGCTGTGATTCAAGCCTGAAAACAAACCTAAAACAAGGTGTTGAAGTTGAGGTGACTTCTAAAAACGTATCAGGTCAACGTATTGCGTCTATCGTTGAATTTGACCAACCTGATTGGGATGACAACCAAGGTAACTGGAAAGGCAAAGAATTTGAGTGTGGCGGCCGCGTTTCTAACGCTATTTTCAACGAAAAAACCAACGAGCTCGTATCTTTTAAAGTCTCTCGCTGTGAAAATGATTCAGAACAAATGATTGCAAACAATGAAGTTATCGTCGATACACAAACTCGATTCGAGCATATTGATAAGAAGAACATCAACGGCACTCCAGTTGAAGTTGAAGGTATTATCATTAATGGTCAAAACATTGCTCGCGAAGTAGAGCTCGACGACTAGTATTTATCCCGATCAAAGCACCACCCGCGTGGTGCTTTTTTCGTTTGTACGCATTGATGCTATCTCTATTATCCTTTTTAAATACGTACAACCAAATGAGGGATTAATAATGCGTAAAATGACACTGCCTCTAATTATGCTTTTCGGTGCTTGTGCTTCAGCAAGCAGTTTCGCGGCGACAAACAGCGACAACACACCAGAGCGATTGGAGTCTTTTGAGTGCACAGGCTTAGTAAACAGTTACGACGCAAACTCCCGAACTTTCGTGCTGGCCTGCCAAAACGATCATGGGCCCGAATTCCAAACCAAAACGGTGGTGATTGATACCAATACCCAGCTCAATGGCGTGCAAGAAGCACAATTAGATGGTGCGACGATCGAAGTCGATGGCGTAGTAATTAACGATCAAAATATCGCAAGAGAAATTGAACTCGCGAACGACTAAAGTTCCGAAATTACAACAGAAACTCGCAAGTGTTGCTTCGGCGGCACTTTTCTTTTCCTGCAAACTCACATCACTCAGTTACACTTAATTCATGTTTACACGAAGACGGTAACTGTAATGAACAAACGTAACCTTGCCCTACTTCTTCTCCTATTCGGCGCAACCTCTGCGCACGCAGGTGTTTTGGACCCAGACTGTGATGCAGAAAAAGCAGCTAAAGCAACAGCCACTAAAGCGGTTGTGGGTGTCGGTGGTCGATGCACACCAAAAGAAGCCTTAAAAGACACGACGGTAGAAGCTGGTAAAGAAGCGCTACCGGATGAGGGGCTTGCTGGGAAAGCCGTTGATGCGGCCATGCCAGAGAAAGAAAAAAAACCAATTAAAAACTCGACCAAGAAGATCATCACAGATTAATCTCAGCCTGATGTGAATCGATTTGTGTCTATTGGTTTGAAGTGAATATAGGTATAAAGTAATCGAATAAAAAGAGCGTCCATGTGGACGCTCTTTTGTTTTTCGTTCGCGATGCTTAAGCCGCTTCGGCCTGACCAATCCAGTGGTAATGGTGGTTGGCTTTCTTACCGACTAAACCAAGTTCGGCCAGTTCTTCAAACACTTTGTCGACTTCTTCTGCCGAGAGCCTGAACTGCTTCGCCACTGCTTTTTTGGTGCAAGTAATTTGGTGACCTTTTAACGCATCACTCACCTGCTCTAATAACGTTTTTGGCTCTTCTGGTTCAAGCTCTTGTTGCGCTTCAGGCTCAGTTTCCTCTTTGATGTGAGGCAGGTACCCCGCCGGCTCTGGCTCAATATCTCGGACGTTTGCGAGCGTTATACCATCGTTACGACGGAAGAAATGGCGGAAGCGATTCTCTTCACCAATCAAACCCACAAAGAAAGCAGCAAAGAAATCTAACAAGATAGATAAGAACACCACCAAGCCCAACTGCGCTTGAGAAGAAGTCGTTCCAAATGCTTTCGCTAAGCTGTCGATCAGGCCAATCACCGAGCCTTGCGCCACTGGCGGTAAGCTATCTCGCTCTGTTGCTAAACGTTGCTGCTCTTCACGTAGCTTTTTGTTCTGCTCTTGAATGCGCGTTACGCCAGTCGCGATACGCTCCATCTCGATGTACTTTTGCGCCGCCATGTTGTTCAGTTCAATCTGCTTATCGATTGATGCAATCTGACGGTTGTACGCTTCCACTTTCGCTTGCTCTACAGAGATATGACTTTGGGCGCTGTTGGTCGCACTGTTGATGCCACCGATACTACCGCCGATAGAAATAGCGGCAAGCACCAAATAGAACACTAACGCCGTTAGGGCTCCGGTGTAGTTTCTGTGTGCACGACGCTCACCGTATTCATACCAAGCGTAAAACTTACCCGCTTCAAAGATGATCGCCAGACCACCAAATAGCGCCTGCATCATTGGGTTTTCGTCAATCGACAAAAACAGTAAAAGAGAAAAAATAGTCGATGCTAAAATCGCAGCGCCGGTAAACGCGTATACGCTCACCATTGCAAATCGACCTTTAGGATATCGATATCCGATCTGTTGTTCGTATTTCATTGGAGAAATTTCTTAAGATTCCGCAGCCCTTATATGACGGGCGCTTCAAGCAACTACAAAGGTGCGGAGAATACCGTATCCTTTATTAAATTACTGTCATAATTCCGTTAATGGAAAACAAGTGAGGAATAGATAATCAGTTTGAATTGAATCAGTGCGATTCTAGCACGCAAAATCACCAGCTCAATTTGCAACATTCAGCGCACCAATAGGTTTGAAAGCTTCCGGAACGATAAATCTTTACGATATGTGTTCTCAGAATAAAAAACCGCAAAACAAATAAAACACACTCACATCACCTTTTTATAAACTCGCGATTACAATTTGATGTTCGTTTGTTACTATCCTGCGCCGAAACATAGTCTTACAGCCAATTAGCGTATCTCCGCTTCATAATAAAAAGTCGTATGGATACACTCAGAACACAGCATGGAAAGAAAGCGATAAGCGCAGTCATGATCATCATTGCTGTGCTGTTTCAGCTGTACCTAACGTCGACTGCGGCACTGAACCCTACGCAAATCCTCAGCGAAAACTGGCTAAACCAAGTTCAAGATGAAAAGGTGTTGCTGTGTACCGCTGATGGCTTTAAATGGGTGGATATTAACGAACTGATTGAAGCCAACGCACTACCCAATTCTGAATTTGTTCAAGATCTTAACCTGCACGATGGGTTTCAGTTTGAATGTCCATTATTGCAAGCGGCGCAATTCTTTATCGCTATCGCGTTCGCTCTGTATCTGACCACACTCTCTTGGTTACGACGCACCAAGCACGTTTTCATTCCCTACCATTTCGCAGCTTGCGGAAAAAAAGTATACAAATACGTAGCGCCTAAGCAGTCTCCGCCTTGTGTTTTCCACACCTAAATACTCAACGAAGTAGTCGGTAAATAAACATAACGTATTAATCCTATCGAAGAACCAATAGAGAACAGCCAGATTTAAAAAGGAAAACACAAATGATCAAACTGATGAAAACCACAGCCATCGCTCTTATCGCTTTATTGGCAAGCCCACTCGGCCTTGCTCACGAATACGAAGCAGGCAAGATTCACATCGATCATCCTTGGAGCCGTGAAGCGCCACCAAATGCCCCAGTGATTGGCGGTTTCTTTCAGTTAAGCAACCTAGGTGACGCTGATGATGCGCTAATTGCGGCTTCAACACCGATTGCTGACCGTGTGGAGATCCATACTCACACAAAAGAAGACGGCATGATGAAGATGATTAAGATTGATGAAGTCGTGGTAGAGCCTCAGCAGAAAGTGGAATTCAAGCCAGGCAGCTTCCATCTCATGATCTTCAACCCAACCCAAACGCTAAAAGAAGGCGACCGTTTCCCTGTGACTTTGACGTTCAAAAAAGCAGGCAAAGTGGAAGTAGAAATGGCGGTTGAGAAGAAAGACCACATGGAAAAGCACACGCACCATCATTAATCGCTTAAACGAAAAGAGCCCGCTACTTTAGCGGGCTGTTTTTCTTTTGGTACCTATGATTCTAGTCGTGTGCACATTTGGTTGTACTGATGTGCACTTTAGAGATTCCCTACTCGTCATTCCGACGAGCCTAGGCGAGATCAGGAATCTAACAACAGCTAACTCGGTCTTGCTTAAAGCAAACCTCTGCCCAGCGCGCTAGACCAGCAGTGACCGAACCAAAGTAGTTGCCACTCACCACTGGAATGTTTGGCAATACTGTCTGCACTGCATCACGCAAAATAGGTGAACGTGCCGAACCACCAGTCATAAAGATCGCATCCGGCTTCACGCCCGCTTGCTCTACTGCTTCAGTAACCAAAGCCGTCATCTTATTCTTCGGTGATTCAATCGCTTCAATCATCTCATCACGTTGAACATCGACTTCAATCAACTCAGACAACAAGTTAATGCCCGCACGATAAGACGCTTGGTCAGACAACGCGACTTTGGCTTCTTCTGCACGACGTACGATGTTGTAGCCTAGCGACTCGTGGTAAACCTCTAGTAAACGAGCCAACTTCTCAGGCTCTTGCGCTTGCTTGTGCAGCAGTTTCAATGCCGATAAGTTTTCACGTGAGTAGAAATCGCTCTGCGCTTCTACATTGTTGATCGCAATTGGATTCCAGAACTGCGTGGTTGGCATCATGATGCCCGATTCCATCTTGCTCTCCATACCGAATGGGAACATCAGTTGTTTGAACGCCAAGGCGATATCCAAATCGTTACCACCAATGCGCTGACCACTGTGCGCCAACAGACTTGCTGTACGGTCGGCTTTACCTCGCCAAGATGGTCCCATTTGAATCAAAGAACAGTCTGTCGTACCACCACCGATATCGACCACTAGTATGGTTTTATCTTCGGTTAGCGTCGCTTCGTATTCCAGACCTGCGGCTACCGGTTCAAATTGGAATTCGATGTTCTGAAAACCAGCACGTTTTGCTGCTCTTAAAAGAATGCCTTCCGCTTGAATGTTCGCCGTCTCACCGCCACGACCGTGGAAGTTGATCGGACGACCAATCACCGCATCAGTGATAATTTGCTGCGCACTGTTCTCTGCTTGCGCTTTGATGTTGTCCATCATGGCGCAAACCAGATCTTCAAAGAAACTCAGCTGAACATCACGCAGACCAGAAGCACCGAGGAAAGACTTTGGAGACTTCACGTAATAGATATCGCGAGGATCTTCCAAGTAGCGATTCAATGCCGCTTGACCAAACGCCATGTCCTCTGGCTCAAGTTCAATACTTTCTTCACGATTAAGGTTGATCGCGCGGCGCAAAACCTGCTCACCAACCTGATCGAAAGGTTTGATGCTGCGATGGCGGAACAAGTGTTCAGACACCGACTCTCGCGTTGGTGCAGCAAGGGTGGAAGGAATGTAAGGGCTATTCCCTTCAAGGTTTAAAAGTTGCGGTTCACCTTGTTCCATTTTCGCCACCGAGCAGTTCGCGGTGCCGTAGTCAAAGCCGATATACATAAGTCCTCCCACTGACGAAAAAAAGGTCGGCAATCCTACCTCAACCTCAGTGGAATTACTACCGCAACTCAATGAAATAAGTGGCGCTTACTCTTTCTCGGCAGGTTCTTTCTTCATTGATGGCAACACAACCGCAAGCAACAAAGCCAACAGCAGAAATACCGGAGTGAGCGTAAGCCCATGCCAAATGGAGTATCCATCGTGGAACAACCAGAAAATGCCGACAGTCAGCAAGTACGCAAAGTAGCTACAGAACACCAAGCTGATCGCAACGAAGCGCGTGCGATTGATGATTAAGATTCGCACCAAATACTGGCTCATGATCCCCGCGCAGTGCACCGCCATTTGCCAGTTAATGATGAAACACGCCAGTGCGACGAACCCAGATATCACCAAGGCATCGTACGTGTTGAGAATGAAATAGCTACCGAAGCGACTGATGATGACGGAATAATCGCCCTCGTACACGATCGACCAGGAAATAGCGTTTGCCGCAGCGACAAAATTGGCAAAATACGCGATGGCATAAAAGGTAGTTTGAGAGCTAAATGGCTGAAAGACCTCGGAGCAATAGCCCTGCCATTCTTTTTGATTGGACGTGGGTCCGACCCAGTTACGTTTTTTGTTCGGCACTCGCTCTGCAAACGCAGGACCATTACGAAACAACAACCAGAAAATGTACAGCGCAAGTGCTACTAAGAGTATTGTAAGCATACCCTTTCCCCTCCAGAAATGTCCTTTTCCACTACCAATGGCGTTGGGGTCGTAAACTGCACTTCCCTGTTTTTGTGCTTAATCTTGTTTTAACGCATTGTTAAACATCATAAATATAATCAAAACGGCAGTGACGACTTTATCACTACCGTTATTAAGGTTTAGCACACGATGGACGGAATTGCTGAATCTGGATAGACCAAATAGGAGGGAAAGAAACGGTCTACCCAAACGAATTATGCTTCGAGCTTTTCTTCAAATACGCCAAGCTCACGACCTAACCAAATCGCACGCTCGGTATGATCACGCAGCTCGTTGTCACTGACAGGATGAATCAGAACCGAAAAACCGCCACGAATGGTATCAAGCCATGCGATAAACTCATCACTTATCGATTCAACATGCAGCTCAAACATCGGCATCTTATGTGGACCAACCAACTTGCACACTAAAGGGAAAACGCGCAAAACATCTTGGCGTTCTTGACGAATGATCTCATTCAAGGCTTGAGCTTTATCCTGCTGCTGAAGCGGGAAGTAAACATGAATGTGGTACATAACTTCTCCATGCATATCACTGACTTTCATTAGTCGCCACACTACCTGCATTCAACTATCGAGGGAAGCGACAAATTCAAATCTATCGTCAAAGCGTGACGGAGAGATTAACGTGTTACTGGATCTGCGCGAATATGGTTGATAAATTACTCAACCTGTCGAATTTTACAGCATAATTTTATTATAAATTTCCTGTCAAACTCAGTGATTCCCTTCAACTTCGAAAACGTACAATTCAAAAAAGCAGTATTTTATCCTAGAAAAGTACGGTGTAAGCGAAACTTTACTGTGGGTTACAACTCAAATTAAAGCATAATTTAACAATTTGTTTACACTTACTGTATCTGGTTATACCAAGATTCATCACTGGATTAGGCGGTGTAAACAGCAGTAATAAATGACGCCTTGTGTTTTACCAGAACACACTTTTGTTAGAGAGACGAGCACCAAAAGCGTCGATAACTATCAAAACAACAGCAATCCTAGGTATGACCTTTTGCGCTGATATCAAAGCCTGAGTACCCATACAGGCTGAGATCGAAACAATGAGCAGCTGCAGTCCAAAAGACCCGCAGCGTCAAAAGGAGCTTGAGATGAACGTTCAGGCATTACCCATGCATCGGTTTATCGACCATGATGGGAACCTCGTCAGCCAACTACCCAACTGGGCTGATCTCGAAATATTGGTCGGGTTTTATCAAGACATGGTCTTAACTCGCACCTACGATAACAAAGCCGTTGCCTTGCAGCGCACTGGTAAATTAGGCACCTACCCATCACACCTTGGCTCGGAAGCCGTGGGGATAGCGGTAGGCAGAGCGTTGAAAGCCAGTGATGTGTTTGTTCCTTATTATCGCGATATGCCCGCCATGTGGTGTCGTGGTATAGGAATGGAAAAGAACTTGCAGTACTGGGGAGGTGATGAACGCGGCAGCGACTTCGCTCCTGAAGGCAGCCCTTTTCCTAGCAAAGATCTGCCCTTCTGTGTCCCAATCGCAACCCAGTGCACCCATGCCGTTGGTGTTGCGGCGGCACTGAAAATCCAAGGTAATCACGATACGGCTTTGGTGATGTGCGGTGATGGCGGCACTTCCAAAGGTGACTTCCTTGAATCCATTAACTGTGCGGGCGCATGGAACATCCCATTGGTCTTTGTGGTGAACAATAACCAATGGGCGATCTCCGTACCACGCAGTTTGCAATGTGCCGCGGAATTTCTCTCAGAAAAAGCCAAAGGTGCTGGCATCCCCGGCATTACGGTGGATGGCAACGACGTCGTTGCGGTGTTTGACGCAACAATAACCGCCCTTGAACGAGCCAGAAAAGGCAAAGGCGCAACGTTAATTGAAGCAGTAAGTTACCGCCTGAGCGACCACACCACTGCCGACGACGCGACCCGCTATCGTAACGAGGACGAGGTTCAAACGGCTTGGCAATATGAGCCTGTTCGTCGCCTTAAAGCTTTTCTCACCAATCAAGGTGTTTGGAGTAACGAGAAAGAACAAGAGTGGCAAGCCCACTGTAAAGAACAAGTAGAACTCGCCGTTGAACGTTATCTCAACATGCCAAATCAAGCACCTGAAACGGGCTTCGATTTCCTTTATGAATCCCTACCCCAAGAGCTTCATGCGCAAAGGGATGAGCTAATCAACAAAGCAATGCGAATGCAGGGAGGGAAACATGGCTGAACTCACGTTAGTTGAAGCAGTGAACCTCGCACTGCACCATGAAATGGAACACGATTCGAATGTCATCGTCCTAGGTGAAGATGTGGGTGACAACGGCGGTGTATTCCGCGCCACTGTCGGGCTTAAGCAAAAATACGGTCTCAAGCGCGTTATCGACACACCTCTAGCTGAAGCGCTTATTGGCGGTGTCACTGTCGGTATGGCAACGCAAGGTTTAAGACCTGTGGCAGAGTTTCAATTCCAAGGCTTTGTCTTCCCTGCACTGGAGCATTTAATGTGTCATGCAGCGCGAATGCGTAACCGAACCCGTGGTCGACTCACCTGCCCTGCAGTGTTCCGTGCACCGTTTGGTGGCGGTATTCATGCACCGGAGCATCACTCCGAAAGTGTCGAAGCATTGTTTGCTCACACCGCAGGCTTTAAGGTTGTGATTCCTTCCTCACCTCAACGCGCTTATGGTTTGCTCATAGCAGCTATTCGTAGCAACGATCCGGTGATGTTTTTCGAACCAAAACGTATCTATCGCACAGTGAAATCTGAAGTGGTGGATAACGGCGAAGCACTACCTCTCGACACTTGCTTTACCCTTCGAAAAGGCCGTGACATCACGCTCGTGACTTGGGGCGCCTGCGTGGTCGAATCTCTGCAAGCGGCTCAAACGCTATCCAATCAAGGTATCGAAGTTGAGGTGATTGATTTAGCCAGCATCAAACCCATTGATACCGCGACCATCTTCCGTTCACTTGAGAAAACCGGACGCCTCTTGGTGGTACATGAAGCCAGCAAAACCTGTGGTGTCGGCTCAGAATTGCTAGCCAGAACCGCAGAACATGCAATGTGCCTACTCAAAGCACCACCAAAACGCGTCACGGGCATGGATACCATCATGCCGTACTACCGCAACGAAGATTATTACATGATTCAGGAAGAAGACATTGTGCTCGCCGCGCGCGAACTCGTGGAGGATTGGAAATGAAGACGTTTAACTTACCCGATCTCGGCGAAGGTCTCGCTGAGTCAGAAATTGTGAAATGGCATATTAGTGTTGGCGATATGGTCAAGCTAGATCAAGTGGTGCTTACTGTCGAAACCGCAAAGGCGACCGTGGATGTTCCTGCGCCTTATGGCGGTCGTATCGTGAGTCGTCATGGTGAAGAAGGCGACGTAATCAACATTGGTGCTCTACTTCTGGAAATCGATGAAACGGGAGCAGAACAAACCGTCTCCGAGAAAAAACAAACTGCCGATGCAGCAACCGTGGTCGGTAATGTATCCCAACATGCGCACAGCGTGAATGTGGATGATTTCTGGATTGGGGGCGAACACAATCCATCGCCTGATAACCTCATTACTGCCCTACCTTCTGCTCGCTTATTAGCGAAGAAACTGGGTGTGGATTTAGAGTTAGTTAAAGGCAGCGGTCCGGATGGTTTGATCGTCGATGCCGATATCTACGATGAAGCAGGCAAACAACGCCCCGGCACAGAAGTACTCAAAGGTGCGCGCCGAACCATGGTATCGACCATGGCGGAATCCCATCACAATGTCGCAGCGGTCACCATTACAGAAGAAGCCGTCTTGGAAGGCTGGAAGCAAGGTGAAGACATCAGTATTCGTCTGGTCCAAGCCATTGTACATGCGTGTCAGGAAGAACCAGCAATGAATGCGTGGTTTGATGCCGAAACCATGACGCGTTGTGTTCACAGTACGGTGAACATTGGTATTGCCGTAGACAGCCGACACGGTTTATACGTGCCTGTTCTTCGACATGCTGATGAATATGAGCCTCAAGAGGTGCGCCGTTGGTTGGACCAAACCGTACAAGGCATACGTGAACGTAAGATTGGTCGTGAGCAGTTACAGCACGCCACCATTACGCTCTCAAACTTTGGCGCAATTGCAGGCATTTACGCAACGCCTGTAGTTACGCCGCCACAAGTTGCGATTGTCGGTGCAGGTCGAATCATTGAGAAGGTTGTAATTCGAAACGGACAAGCTGTAGCAGTGAAAGCTATGCCACTTTCGATTACGTTTGACCATCGCGCATGTACCGGCGGTGAAGCAGCAAGGTTCACAAAAGTACTGGCAGAACACTTGAGAAAACCAAGTGTTTAGGCAACGTTTGTCATGAATAATAAAGGGCTTCCGATTGGAAGCCCTTTTGTTTTGAGGATGAATTTGAATGAGAGATTCCCTACTCGCTCATTCTTCGCTCTAGGGAACGGCGCCCAAAAAATAGTGGAATTAAACCTTCTCCAGCAACTCCGGCATAATCTCAAACAGGTCACCTACCAAACCATAGTCTGCGACTTGGAAGATTGGCGCTTCTGGATCACTGTTGATCGCCACAATCACCTTGGAATCCTTCATCCCAGCCAAATGCTGAATCGCCCCGGAAATACCCACGGCAATGTACAGTTGAGGCGCGACAATCTTACCCGTCTGCCCTACTTGCAAATCGTTAGAGACAAAGCCTGCGTCTACCGCAGCGCGTGATGCACCAATTGCTCCACCAAGCTTATCGGCAAGTTGTTCCACCAGCGCGAAATTCTCTTTACTGCCTAACCCGCGACCACCAGAAACCACGACATTTGCCGCTGGTAGCTCTGGTCTTTCGCTTTCCGCTTTTTGCTGTGAAACAAACTCACTGTGCTCTGCCTTAATGACCGTTTCTAACGTCACGACATTCTCAACTACTGGTGAATCAGACATAGCAATAGCGTCAAAGGCTGAACTTCGAATCGTCATCACTTTGGTAGCATCGTCCGAACGAACTCTGGCTAACGCATTACCGGCATAGATAGGGCGAACAACCGTATCGAGCGATTCAATTGCAATCACATCTGACAGTTGCCCAACATCCAGTGAGGCAGCGACACGGGGCATCAGGTTCTTGCCGAAGGTACTCGCAGGGGCAAGGATATGCGAATAGTCCCGACCAACTTCGGCAATCAAGGTAGACAAGTTTTCTGCCAATGCATGTTGATATTCGGAAGCATCAATCGCAATGACCTGTGAGATACCTTGCACACACTTCAACTCATTCAATACTGAGCCGCACTGATGCCCAACTAACAAGGCGGTGACAGGCAAAGAGGCACCGTTTTGTTGAATTTGAGAAGCTGCGCTCAGCGCACGTAACGTATCCGCAGAAAGTGATTGGTTGTCGTGCTCCACCACGACCAAGGTTGCTAACGGTTTGTTTTCCATGGTTATGCCTCCTAAATCACTTTCGCTTCATTTTTGAGCTTGTCGACTAACTCGCTCACACTGCCAACCATCTCACCGGCTTTACGGGCAGGCGGAGTCATAACTTCCAGCACTTGCTGAGAGCGTTCAACACTCACATCAAAGAAGTCTGGCGTCATTACCGATAACGGCTTCTTCTTCGCTTTCATGATATTCGGTAGCGAGGCGTAACGCGGTTCATTCAATCGCAAATCCGTACTGATGATCGCAGGCAAATCCAGTTTGAGCGTTTCTAATCCACCGTCAATTTCTCTAGTAACCAGAACCGTTTCCCCTTCTACTTTCACTTCCGATGCAAATGTCCCCTGCGGACGATTCGTCAGTGCTGCCAACATTTGCGCGACTTGGTTGTTATCCGTATCGATTGACTGTTTACCCAGCAGCACCAATTGAGCCTGTTCTTGCTCCATCACTGCTTTGAGTAACTTCGCGACCGCGAGCGGTTCTGGTGACTGTTCAACATCAATATGAATCGCACGATCCGCACCTAATGCGAGCGCTGAGCGCAATTGTTCCTGACAACTGGTGTCACCAATCGACACCACCAACACCTCCTCTGCTACCCCAGTTTCTTTAAGGCGTACTGCCTCTTCCACCGCGATTTCACAGAATGGGTTCATCGTCATCTTCACGTTGTTGGTTTCCACGCCGGAACCATCAGATTTGACTCTTACTTTAACGTAAGGGTCAATTACACGTTTAATCGCAACCAGTACTTTCACATTCCCTCCTAGCAGATCGCAAAGCGATACGCGTCCTAGCAATTGGGTCATGCGTGACGAAGATTTGTGTTAAAGCTCAGTCTTTTCATTACCTTGCTAACAAAAAATGCATTGTGACATTGTCGCTCAAAATCTTTATCACGCCCTACGACGTTACCATTTGAGCTTAGTTTAGTTTACGTTTACGTCAACTGGACTATAGTTCTTTATACGAGCACTGCGTAATAGAAGAAGCACCTGAAACACAAAGAAAGGTTTCGCATAAAGGAAGCAAGAAGATGGAAAGAGAATGCATGGAATTTGATGTGGTGATTGTCGGCGCCGGACCTGCAGGTTTGAGTGCAGCATGCCGCTTAGCGCAACTCAACCAAGAACGTGAAGGTGAGCCGCTGTCTATTTGTGTGGTAGAAAAAGGCTCAGAGGTTGGTGCACATATCTTATCTGGCGCGGTATTCGAAACGCGTGCATTAGGTGAACTCTTTCCTGATTGGCAAAGTATGGGCGCGCCGCTTTCCGCCGCCGTAAAAAACGATGCCTTCTTGTACCTAACCACAGAACTTAATCACGTTCGTGTTCCCCACTTTCTTACTCCCAACCCAATGCACAATGACGAAAACAACTACGTCATCAGTTTAGCGAACTTGTGTCGTTGGTTAGCAGAACAAGCAGAATCACTTGGTGTTGAGGTCTATCCCGGTTTCGCCGCAACCACAATTAACTACGATGCATTTGGCGCAGTTACAGGGGTAAACACCAGCGATATGGGCTTGGACAAGAACGGAGAAGCCAAACCCAACTTTGAAACCGGTATTGAGCTAAAAGCCAAATACACCATATTCGCTGAGGGGTGCCGAGGTCATTTAGGTAAAGAGCTCATCCAACGATTTGGTTTAGACGCTGATAAACAGCCGCAACATTATGCGCTCGGGCTTAAAGAGATATGGGAGTTACCTGCCAATGCCAAAGATCAATCAGGCAGCGTGATTCACTCTGCTGGGTATCCACTGAGTGAATCCAACACTACGGGCGGCGGTTTTCTCTATCACATGGAGAACAACCAAATCGCCGTCGGGCTTATTGTCGACTTGAATTACAGCAATCCTTACTTAAGTCCGTTTGACGAATTTCAACGCTTTAAGCACCACCCTGCGATCGTACAACATTTGAAAGGCGCCCAACGAATCGCTTATGGCGCCAGAGCCATTGCAAAAGGTGGACTCTCTTCTCTGCCGAGACAGCAATTCCCCGGCGGTTTATTGATTGGTTGTGATGCGGGTACCTTAAACGTCGCTAAGATCAAAGGCAGCCATACTGCGATGAAATCCGGTTTGTTAGCCGCAGAAGCCATTGCCGAAGCATTCACACAATCCAATTCGGAACCGGATTACCAAACCAAGTTTGAAGATTCATGGCTGTATGAAGAACTTAGTGACACACGTAACTTTAGTGCAAACATTCACAAATTCGGCAGCGTACTCGGCGGCGCACTTTCCACCTTCGAACACAATTTGTGGCTACCTCTGGTTAAGAAATCAATACCGTGGACGATCACTGATCCTTCACACGATCATGAACAGCTAAAACCAATTGATGAGTGCCAACCTATTCAATACTCGAAGCCAGATGGTGTAATCAGTTTCGATAAACCCTCATCAGTGTTTTTGTCTGGTACACAACACGAAGAAAATCAGCCTTGCCATTTACAACTCACCTATCCTCATATTCCGATTCAAGTCCATTTGAAGAAGTTTGATGAGCCAAGCCAGCGCTACTGTCCTGCTGGCGTGTATGAAGTGGTAGAAGTAGAAGGCGAGCGAACGTTTCAAATCAATGCCGCAAACTGTGTGCATTGCAAAACCTGTGACATCAAAGATCCATCGCAAAACATCACATGGAAAGCACCTGAGGGTGGCGGCGGACCGAGCTATCAAAACATGTAGATACGTTGGTATGTTGACAGTCTAATGAATGGATAAATAAACCGATTGGCAGAGCATCATTACTCCTGCCAATCGGCAAAATGATCAAGTAGAAAATCGATAGCCAATCGCGCTCGTAGTGGCAGAAAGTGACGATTCTGATAAACAATCCAGCTGCTGTTACCACTTCCCCAATAGGGCTCTAAGATTGGCACCAAACGACCAGACGAAATAGCATCGTTGAAACTGCTCTTCGGCAAGTACGCCACACCTAATCCTTCTGCACAGGCTTGCAAGACCGTGTGTGCGTTATTGCTCTTCCATCTGCCCTGCACTTTTACGCCATCTAAAGGCTTGCCGTCTTTTTCAAACAACCAAACGTCCTTATTGGCAATAATGCAGCTATGACGCTTGAGGTGCTCGGGGTGCGTTGGTAAACCATGTTCATCGAGATAACGCTGACTGGCTGCTGCTGCCATGGGACGATCCACCAGCTTTCTCGCAACCAAGCCTGAATCACTCAACCTACCGTAACGAATGGCAAAATCGAAACCATCTTCAATAAAGTTGACCATGCTGGTATTGAAGTTGATCTCTACCGTGAGATTAGGATGTTGCTTGGCAAACGCCATCAAGGCAGGCGCTACATGGTTCTCAGAAAACGCACCAGCGGCGCTCACGCGTAACGTACCACTCAATTGAGTTTGCTGCGTGGTAAGTTGCTCATTGGCTTGCTGGAGCCCAATCACCAACTCTTTGCACTGTTGATAATACGCTTGCCCCGCTTCCGTTAGACTCACCATTCTTGTCGAACGCGCTAACAAAGCGACACCTAGTCGCTCTTCTAATCTTGTGACTTGGCGGCTGACGTGACTAGTACTGCAACCTAACTGTTTTGCCGCTGCAGAAAACCCTAAGCTCTCAGCAACCGTAACAAACTCATTGATGCCTTCAAAACTGTCCATACTTACCTTTGCTATATAGCAATAATGTTTTGCCATTTAATCGTATTATCACTTATTTGTTTAGCAATTAGTATGAAGGTGTTCAACAAATACACGTAAGCCAAAAAGGAAACCATCATGAAGAAAGTACTCATCATTGTGACGAACCATGCGACCCTTGGTGAAACTGACCAAGCAAACGGAACTTACGCGCCAGAGCTCACTCATGCCCTTAGCGAACTACTAGGTGCAGGATTCGATTACGACATTGCCTCTATCAAAGGTGGACAAGCACCACTGTACGGAACCGACATCGAAGGCGACGCAGTGAACGAGAAAATCTTGGCGGATGATGATTTCCAGAACCGCATCAACAACACGATTCCAGTGTCACAAATCAACGGTGACAACTACGATGCGATCTTCTATCCGGGTGGTTTTGGTCTTCTTTCAGACCTAGCGAGCAACGAAGATTTTGCCAAGATTTCTGCAAAACACTATGAAGATGGCGGTATTGTGGCAGCAGTTTGTCATGGTCCGGGCGCTCTTCTTCCGATCACGCTTAGCAATGGCGAAAAGCTACTTGCGTCTAAATCAGTGACAGGTTTCACTCGCGAAGAAGAGATCGACTTCGGCACTATCAACGACATCCCATTCCTATTGGAAGAGTCTCTTGCTCGTGGCGCAGCGCGATACTCTAAAGCGCAGCCATGGCAAGAGCTTGTGATTGTGGATGACCGAATCATCACAGGTCAAAACCCAACGAGCGCACACGGCGTAGGTAAAGCGATCGTAGATCTATTGAGCTAGTCCCTAGACACTCTGCCCACGAAGAACAAAGGAAAGCCGCCTTCATGTCGCTTTCCTTTTTGTTTGTCGTCTATTTCACTATTCAGCCAAGACCATTCAGTTCCCTCGCCCCTTCCCAATACAATAACGAGTGATGCCTCGCAAAACTTGAGTTACTTCAAACTCATCTACTTGTATTTCTTTGATTCATTGAAACTCACCAAAGATTGAATCAAGGTAAGTTAACAATTCAATAACAACAAGTCAGAACGACAATGAATAATGAATTAGTACTGAAAACGCCTGATGCGCTCTCCATCCATGCCAGAGTTTTCCATCCAGAAAGCGAGGTAAAAGCTGGCATCATCATCAACGCAGCTACCGCAGTTAAGCAAAGCTATTATCAACGTTTTGCTCAACTCCTCGCGCAAAATGGTTATTTGGTGGTGACCTATGACTATCGCGGTATTGGTCAATCCGCCATTCAAGATACGCGCGATCCTCGCTTAACAATGCAAGCATGGGGAAAAAAGGACTTGGCAACCGTCATTGATTGGGCGATAACCCATCACCCTGCGCTCGATTGGCACTGTATTGGGCACAGCGTTGGCGGTCAGATCTTAGGTTTAGCGGCAAACAACGCGGTATTTAAAAGCGTTTACTGTGTTTCCTCTCAAAGCGGATATTGGGCAAATTGGGAAGGCATTGCTAAACCGCGCATGTTTGCCATGTGGTACTTCGCCGTTCCAGTGTTATCAACGCTGTTTGGCAAAGTTCCCGGAGTCTTTCTTGGCGGCGAAGCTCTACCTGAATGCATTGCCAAACAATGGGCATACTGGGGACGCGATCCGCACTACATCATTGATGAAAACGGCACGCCAATCCGCGAAAATTTCGAGAAAATGACTTGTGATATTAAGTTCAAACTGATTGATGATGATATGGACTTTGCACCGCCAAAATCCGTCCATCAGCTTGCCAGCTTTTACAGCAACGCGAACGTCGAAATAGAGACAGTGAAAACAAAACAACTGGGCACCAAAGTTGGACACTTTGGCTTCTTCCGTAAGAAACATGAAGGCGATCTCTGGTTAGATGCTCTAGCTTGGCTGAACAACCAATATCCGAGTGAGATAGAGTCGGTGGCGTAATGCGATATTATCGCCATTCCTCATCAATTCCGGATATAATGCCGCCCTTGTTCCAACTGATGAATCATGACAATGCGAAAATACTACGTAACTGAAGGCGACACGACGTCTAAGAAAGAGAAAATTGCCTACCCTAAACTGGCGCTATGTGACCAATGTGTGAGTAGCTATGTTGTGATCAGTGAAGGCGAACGCACGTACGAAGAGTGCGCTAAATGCGGTGCGGACGATTAACGCTAACGCGATAAATTAATGATATGAGGCAGGTTTGAATCTCTGTCTCATGTTATTCTTCGAATTCTGACTCTTCGCGCAATAAAATACAGCCTTTATAATCCATCAGCCCTTGTGTGACGTGCACTTCACCTTGCTTTGAAACAACCACTGCCTCGATTTCCTGTTGCTGATTTAGGTACGACATCGATTCTTCTACGCTTGATAAAAAGCCTGCGGTACTCCAGATTTCACCATCGACAGACAGGCTAGAGATAATAGTCAAACTGGCGATATCGGTTGAGATTGGCATCCCCGTTTTGGCATCCAACAAGTGATGATAACGCTGCCCGTTGGATTCAAAAAATCGCTCATTGATACCCGATGTCACCATCGACATGCCTTGTAAAGGTACGACGCGAACGACATCACCACGCTCTGATAATGGGTTCTGAATACCCACATTCCATGCTTTGTTGCTGTTATCTGGCGAATGGCCGATGGTCAGTACGTTCCCACCCAAACTGATAAATCCGCTTTGCACGCCTGCTTCAACCAGTTTGTGCTTTACCTGATCGGCAAAGTAACCTTTAGCAATCGCGCCCAAGTCTATCTCCATCCCCTTTTGACTTAAGAACACCGAGCGGTCGTCTTCGTTCAAAATGATCTTGGTCGGATCGACCAAGGATAGCTTGTCAGTAACCACGTCATGAGACGGCACTTTGGCATCCTTAAAACCAATTCGCCACGCTTTTACTAAAGGCCCAATAGCAACATTAAACGGGTTTCTTGTGTCTTCACTGTGCTGTTTAGCAAGCTTAATCAGGTCAAATAGGTCATCTGCTACCACCACAGGCGCAATGCCCGCATTTTGGTTGACGCACATCAGCTCAGAGTCGGATTGATTGACCGTAAATCGGCCTGCGTAATCGGCGAGTTGCGCGTAGGCTTCTCTTATCAGTTGCTCACCGTTCGAGTGATACACCACCACATCGATAAAGGTGCCCATCATCTGAAATCTGGCGTTGTATTTATTGGTGCTCATCGATTTCTCCAAACACTAAATACGGAAAAAGAGGGAAGCTCCACTCCCCTCTTATTGATTACTTATCTTGCTCTGTTTCGCTCTTGAATGAGTGCTTAAACAAGATCAGATGCACTCTCACCAGCGATACGACCATAAGTGAAGATATCGATCAGCGCGTTACCTCCGAGACGGTTACCCGCGTGGATGCCACCTGTTACTTCGCCCGCTGCGTACAGACCTTGAATAACTTCGCCGTCTTTACCAATCACGCGCGCCTTAGTATCAATCTTCAAGCCGCCCATAGTATGGTGAACTGAAGGCTGACGTGGCGTCGCGTAGAATGGCGCTTTTTCCACTTTCAAACCGAAGGCACTCTTATGGAATTCAGGATCCTGCCCCGCATCCACACAAACGTTGTATTGTGCGATGGTGTTAGTTAGCTCTTGCGTCGGAACGCCAATTTTCTCTGCCAACTCTTCTAGTGTGTCAGCTTGAATAATGATGCCTTCTTTGATTTCGCGTTCGATGGTTTCATCTGATGTATTCGCTGCGGTTTGACGAATGTTTTCGTCCGCAATCATGTAAATCAGACCACCGTTATCGAAGAACGCCTCAGAAAGCACGTCACGGCTACCACACTCATCAACAAAGCGCTTACCTTGCTTGTTCACGAATACAAAGTTCTCTGGTGGCACAATCAGACCGGTCAGCAGCGCACCTGATTTAGGGTCACCAACGGGCATTAATTGCACAAAGCCCATACCAACTAATTCTGCGCCTGCTTTCTCACCAATTTCGATGCCGTCACCAACCAATGCTGGTGAGTTTGTGGTCTTGATGTCGTCCGCGATTTCTTTCCAGTATGTGTTGTACTTTTTGATCATCTGAGTGTTTGCGCCGAAACCACCAGAAGCCAACACCACACCATGATTCACGTGAAGGATAAGCTCTGTGCCGTCCGCTTGAACCGCTTTGATGCCCACCACTTTACCGGTATCAACCATCAAATCCGTTGCACGCGTATCTGTAATGATGCGACCGTTTTGCTCTTGAATGCGTTTTGATAGTTTGTCGACAAACTCTACGCCTTTTGGACGTTTAGGTTTGTGTGCACGACGCCACAAGGCACCAACGGGGATCTCAACAACGCTACGGTCAAAATCAATGCCCTTTTCACTCAACCAATCAATAGATTCCATAGAGCGAGATGTTAGGGTTTCAACCAAATCGTATTGACCATAAATCGATTCACCATTCAAGTCGGTACGTTTACCACCAAGGTAGGTTTGAATGCGGTGTAATTCGACAGAATCAAACAAGTACTGCTTGCCGTTCTCAAGGTCTGTAAAGTAACCGTCCAGTTGCGCTTTAAGTACTTTGAAATCTTCAAGGTACTCACCCGCAAACTCGGATTCCGCTGTTTTCGCTAGCAGCATCAAGGTTTCTTTTTCGCCAGGAAGTGCTGGGAAATCACCTTGCCATTTTGGTTCTGCCGCGTTCACCCAACCGCCAGTACGCACCGTGTTACCACCGATTGCAGGGAACTTCTCAAGCAAAACAACCGACTTGCCTTTGTCTAGTGCCGTCAAGGTTGCACTCAAGCCAGCACCGCCGCCACCAACAACCACGATATCCACGGTTTCTTCGATGGTTTTCGATGACCATGCCACCGCTTCTTTGGCTTTGCAGCGCAGTGCTTCTGAGTTACCGCCCGCCAGATCAACCGCGTTCGATACGCCGTCCAATACTGCTTGGCTGCTAACTGTCGCACCTGAAATCACGTCGATGTTCAGTGTTTGACCATCAAGAATTTGTTGAGGAATTCGTTCAAATGCTGGGTTTGCGATGCCGTCCGATTCTTTTGATGAGTCCACCACAATGTCGAGGATTTTATCTTCAGAGAACGTAACGGTAACCGGCAAGTCACCATTGTGACCGCGACCATACGCCGTGTATTCACCTGAGTTAAATTTGATTGGAACGTTCTGCAGCTCTTTGATGCGTTGGTGCTTCAATGCTTCTGCTGCGCTGTCCACAATCATGTAATCCATGATTTCCCAAAGTGGTGTTGGGATTTGCAGCGCTTCTTGTTGCGCGATGTCCGCGAACTCAGCACAGGTCTCATCGTTAAGCGCTTTGTTTGCCCAAGTAGGTTCAACCAAATAACCTTTACCGACACTAACCATGTCGTAACCTTGCTCTAGGGCATTTTCTGCATCTTTGCGCTGAGCAATACCACCAACACCAATCACTGGTACTTTCGCTACACTTTCAGATTGAAGCTTACGGTATTTGTCGATTAGCGGCTCTTGGTCTTCTGGCGTAACGATTGAGTTACGTAACCAGCTACCCATTGAGAAATGGAAGTAATCCAAGCCGTGAGTCGCAAGCTTGTCTAGCAGGAACATGGTGTCATCAAAGCGGATGCCCGGTTGTTCAATCTCTTCAGGAGAGAAGCGGTAACCGATGATGAAATCAGATTTGTTATGTTGCTCAGCCACTTGCTTAGTTTTTGCAAGTACAGCTAATGGGAAGGAAGTACGTCTTTCAATGTTACCACCCCATTTATCGTTACGACGGTTTGAGTGTGGCGAGAAGAATTGCTGAATCAGGTATGTGTTTGCGCCGTGAATTTCTACGCCATCAAAGCCAGCAAGGATTGCACGATTTACTGCATCACCAAAGCGATCGATCATCCCTTCGATTTGCTCTTTGGTCATCTCAAGTGGCGTTTCAGCGTTGTCACGTAGCGCAGCGACTGGGCTTGCAGAAATCGGTTGGTGTCCGCCATTGAACTCAGGGTTTGCCATACGACCGGCATGGTAGATCTGCAGAATCGCTTTGGAGCCTTTGGCTTTAATCGCATCGGCAAGTTTGGTTAAACCTGCGATTTTGCTGTCGGTATCAATACCAAGCGCACCAGGGAAAGCACGACCGTAATTCTCTACAAACGCACTCTCGACAATGATCGCCCCAGCATCACCAGAACGAGCCGCGTAGTAATTGATCATCTCTTGCGTTACGCCGCCATCAAAGAATGCAGACTGAATCGTCATCGGTGCCATCACGATGCGATTATGCAGTTTGACCCCTGATTGAAATACAATTTCATCGACTAACTGAGCCATAAATAGTTTCCTTCAACAGATTAATTCTCATATCAAAG
The DNA here is from genome assembly GCF_000817815.1 of Vibrio owensii CAIM 1854 = LMG 25443. Classification (GTDB taxonomy): domain Bacteria; phylum Pseudomonadota; class Gammaproteobacteria; order Enterobacterales; family Vibrionaceae; genus Vibrio; species Vibrio owensii. The sequence continues at coordinate 42,723 of NZ_JPRD01000028.1, read as the reverse complement.
GCACCTCCAGTTCGGCCAGCGCACCACAAGTGTTTTTGATATGAAAACCAATGTCTCCATTCGATAACCACAAAAATATTATTGATTTGACCGTATGAGTAAAATGAATACTTTGCATTTTAGCTATGATTGATACGCATTAATTAAAGACTAAGTGGTTTGATTTGAATGGTAAAAACGGCAGGAGATGAAGCGCGACGCCTTAATGTTTAATTAGGCATTAAGCCTTTTCTGATCGAGAATTTAATAGGTAATTTAAGCTTCGGGCTTGCGAAGAAATAGTTTGAAAATAGAAGTGCCTGTCATCAAATTCGATAGACAAAGAAAAGTACAGAGACTCATAAAAACACCGACTTCCAACAAAATAAAAAATGATTTTTAACGCTGTTTAACGCTTCAAATCCTTTGCCCACCACAGTTTCATTGTGATTGTTCTACTTTTCTTCCTCTTGCTATCCATAAGAAAAACGTATCTAAAGCCTAAAAATCAATCAGGTGTACTATGCTTACTTGGCAATTCACTGATCAGCTTTACGGTTAATTCGCATTCTCTTACTCCAAAAGAAATGAACTCTATTTATTGTCCAGGAGGACTCGATGAACAGGATATTGAGACAGTTTCTTGTATTGATAAGCGCGGTCGCGCCTGTCAGTTTGCTAGCAGCAGATAAACCCAACATTTTGGTATTTTGGGGCGACGATGTGGGTGTTTACAACATTAGCGCTTACCACAACGGCATGATGGGTGGTCGTACACCAAACATTGATACCATCGCAAAGGAAAGTGCCATTTTCACAGATGCCTACGCGCAACAAAGTTGTACTGCGGGTCGTGCATCCTTCATTCTTGGTCAGCACCCATTCCGAACCGGTCTTCTTACCATTGGCATGCCAGGCGCAAAGGAAGGGATTCAAGCTAAAGATCCAACCATCGCCGAACTGCTGAAGAACCACGGTTATGTCGCGGGTCAGTTTGGTAAAAACCACTTGGGTGACCAAGACGAACACTTACCGACTAACCACGGTTTTGATGAGTTCTTCGGTAACCTTTACCACTTGAATGCAGAAGAAGAGCCTGAATCAGAGTTCTACCCTAAAGATCCTGAATTCCGTAAAAAATTCGGCCCTCGTGGTGTTCTAAAATCCACAGCAGACGGCAAGATCGAAGATACAGGTCCACTGACTCGTAAACGCATGGAAAACGTAGACCGCGAGTTTATGGAAGCCAGCCTTGCCTTTATGGAAAAAGCCGTAAAAGAAGACAAACCTTTCTTCATCTGGCACAACTCAACTCGTATGCACGTTTGGACTCACCTAAGCGACGAGTACAAAGGCAAATCAGGTTATGGCCTATATGCAGATGGCATGATGGATTTGGATGACCAAGTTGGCGTGATGCTGAAAAAGCTCGACGAACTTGGCGTCGCTGACAACACCATTGTAATTTTCAGTACCGACAACGGTGCAGAGAAATTCACTTGGCCAGATGGTGGTACAACACCATTTAAAGGCGAGAAAGGTACGACTTGGGAAGGTGGTTTCCGTGTTCCTATGATGGTTCGCTGGCCGGGTCAAATCAAACCGGGTACGGTGATCAACGATATCTTCTCTCAAGAAGACTGGATGCCAACACTGCTTGCTGCTGTTGGTGAACCAGATATCAAAGAGAAACTGCTAAAAGGCCATAAGGCAAACAACAAGACCTTTAAAGCGCACCTAGATGGTTACAACCAGTTGGATCTACTTACTGGTAAAGCCGAAACGGGCGCACGTAACGAGATCTTCTACTTCGATGCCAGCGGTCACTTAAATGCACTGCGTTACAAAGATTGGAAAATCCACTTTACGATTATGGAAGGTGCAATTAACGAAGCTTACCGTAAAACGCCTAGCTGGCCGTTGATTGTTAACCTGCGTATGGACCCATTTGAAGTAGGCCCAGACTCCGCTCTTTATGTTCGCCACTTCTACGCAGATCAAATGTGGATGTTTGTGCCAGCCCAAGCGATCGTTCGCAAATTCCTCGAAACCTTTAAAGAGTTCCCAGCGACAAAAGGCAGCTCTTTGAGTATCGAACAAGTCGTTGATGCAATGACGCAACCGCAACGGAATTAGGCAAAACGAACTTAAGTACATTTACTCCACTTAAAAAGCATTAAGCCTACGGAGTATGGATATTATCGCTGGTATCTGTACTCCGTATTTTTATGTTTAAATTTCTACCCCTGCTTCATCTTCTTCTACGATATCCGTTTCTTGACTCGCCTCTTCGAGCCATTGCTGTAGAGATTCACTTGCTAGCACCTTCTGTTGGTAAGCTTTGGCACCTTCCGATAGCTCGATGCCATAAGTTTGGAAACGCAATGCCACAGGTGCATACATGGCATCTGCAATAGACCATTCTCCAAATAGCCAACCGTTGGGATACAGTTTGGCTTGCTCAGCCCAAATGGCATCAATACGCGCAATATCCTTACGCGCACCATCCGTTAGATCGACATTTCTGCGTGCGCGGATGTTCATTGGGAGTTCGTTTCTTAAGTCAAAGAAACCCGAATGCATTTCTGATGCAATTGCGCGTGCTTTAGCTCGTTCTGCGGAGTTGCTTGGCCATGCTCTACCTTGCAAGTATTGCTCGTTAACGTATTCCAAAATCGCTAATGAATCCCACACGGTTGCATCACCATCCACCAAGGTCGGTACTTTCGCGGTTGGTGTAATACCTTCCAAGGTCTTATAAAAATCTTCCGTGAATAATTTGAGCTTGGTGACTTTCACATCCAGTTTGAATTGAGAAAAGATCAGCCATGCGCGAAGTGACCAGCTTGAGTAGTTTTGATTAGCAATAAACAGTTTCATGACGCCTCCATGCGGTTCGTGTTTTGAGTACCCATTCACAATATCTGATTGTATTTAAGGGGACTAACGGATAGTTTTGATGGAACACTTCAACAAAAACGATGGATGAGTTTTAGATATGGATATCGATGCGTTACGCAGCTTTCTTGCTTTTGTAGAAACGGGCAGTTTCACTCGAGCAGCCAAGCAGATCAATCGCACCCAATCAGCGTTCAGTGCACAAATGCGTAAGCTGGAAGACGAACTCAGCGTCAGCTTGTTTGAAAAAGAAGGTCGCAACCTAGTATTGAGTGAAGCAGGGCTGGCACTGCGCTCTCACGCCGAGCAATTGGTCAGCTTGCACAATCAAGCACTGAAACAAGTGAAACGCTATGAAAATAAGCGCCCTCTTCGCTTGGGTTGCCCCGAGGATTACAACGATAATATCCTGCCTAAAGTCATCCGCGTATTACAGCAATCTGAGCCAACATGTTCGATTCAAGTCTTCAGTGAGCCAAGCATCACCTTGAGAGAAAAACTTGATGAAGGAAAGCTAGACGCCGCTATTGTGACAAGAGCACCGGACAGTGAGGAAGGTTACTGGCTAGCAAGCGACAAAGGTGTGTGGATTGCTCACCCTGATTTTGACATCGAGAACGCCCAACCTCTCCCTCTCGCCCTATTCCAAACCGACTGCAAATACCACGCGGCAGCAGTAGACGGATTAACCAAACGTGGCACTCCTTATCAACTACTGGCATGTTGCAATACGGCCTCTGCACAACGAGCGATTGTACGTTCAAGCATGGCTATCGGTGCGATGGGGAGTATTAGCGTTAGCGAGGATCTTAAGATCTTAGACGATATGCCATCGCTGCCTTCAGTGGATATCGTGTTGGTCACGGGCGTCGAGCCTCATCCGATACTGGATAAAGAATGCTTGGCGCAATTGGTTGAGTTGATGGCTTAACCGAATTCGCTAACCAATCACAAAGTTAAATTCGCCCGTTAACCGCCCGTCGATTCGCATGGTTTCAAACTGCAGATAATCACGGACTTTGCCACCCCACCATTCATCACCAGTATTGCCTTTTAAGTATAATTGAGTGGTCAGAAGCTCTTGGTTATCCCGCCACAACTTAACGTGAATGTGCGGCGGACGAGAGGCATAAGGCACGGGGTACAAAGTCTGAAACAAGTAGCGACCATCCGATTGGGTTTCTGACGCGCCAAAGCCTGCAAAGTGGGCATCAAACTTATCATTATTTGGCTGCTTAGGATGATCGTAAATCCCCTGCCCATCGCATTGCCAGATTTCTACTTTGATGCCTGAAACTGGGTTTCCAGATGTATCTACGACTTTGCCTTGCAACACGATAGGTTCACCGACCAAGCCTTCTGATTGCAGAATCAAGTTTTGACGAAGAGGAATATCCACTACTGGATAAAATGGCCCTTCTGTTTGTGCTGGCGTTGGCCGCATTGGTGTTTTCGCTTTTAAAGAGGGTGCGAGCAACAATGTCCACAGCGCTAAAAAGTGTCTTCTTTCCATGGTGCTACCAATGCAATTACGTTGAATTAAGTTTGGTGGAACTTGAGGGTTTTGCCATGACGAATATAAAAAATGCCCCTGCAAGAGAGTCATTTGCAGGGGCACTGTGGAACTAAATTGAGTGTTGATTGAAGGTTTATGCGGCTTCGAACGCTAGTGCTTTCTTCTCTACCTGACGGAAAATGAGAGTCAGCACACCATTTACCGTTAAATAAAATGCGCCTGCAATACCAAATACCGTCAACGTATCGTAGGTTTGTGCGTTAATGCGCTGCGCGTAACCCATTAGATCCATGATCGTAATCGTGCTTGCTAGTGACGTACCTTTGAAGACCAAAATCACTTCGTTCGAGTAAGCCGGAACCGCACGACGAATAGCGTATGGCAGCAGCACTTTCAGCGTTGCGGTTTTGTTCATGCCTAATGCACGACACGCTTGCCATTGGCCGGAAGGAATCGCGTTGAATGCACCTTTGAACAACTGAGTACTGTACGCCGCGGTATTGAGCGCTAGCGCTAACATCGCACAGAACCACGGTTGGCTTAACCATGTCCAAAATACGCTTTCTCTTACTGCATCAAACTGACCCGGACCGTAGTACACCAAGAAGATCTGTACCAACAAAGGCGTACCTGTGAACAAGGTGATGATACCACGACTGACCCAATGCAAACCCGGAGTACGTAGGATCAGAGTCAGCGTCATCATCAGAGCTAAGAGACAGCCCACCACTAAAGAAGCGGCGGTCAATTGGAGGCTAGAGCCTAAGCCATCCAGCATTTGCCAAACGTGTTGTTCGTTCATGCGGTTGCCTCCTGTCCCATGCTCATGCCTTGAATTGAGAACTTCTTATCAATCAGTTTGACGGCACGTTGTGTAATCAAAGTAATGCCTAGGTAAATCGCCGCAGCGGTTGCGTACCATGTAAACGCTTCATGGGTCGCTGCAGATGTTAGCTGCGCTTGCTTCAATAAATCCGTTACGCCAATTAGTGATACAAGCGCGGTATCTTTCAGCAAAACCAACCATTGGTTCGTTAAGCCTGGTAGCGCGTGTCTTACTGCTTGTGGCAAAACAATGCGAACGAAAGCGTGTGCTTGACTGATGCCGAGTGCACTTGCTGCTTCTCTCTGCCCTCTTCCAACGGCTTTTAATGCGCCACGTAGAGTTTGAGAAGCATAAGAAGCGAAGATCAATGACAACGCCACCACGCCAGACAAGAACGGGCTAACTTCAATAAAGTCGCCGGTGATTAAAAACAGAACCTGCGTCGAACCAAAATAGATAAACAACACGACAAGGATTTCTGGCAAACCACGTACAATCGTCACAAACGCCGTCATTGGCCATTTAACGAAAACGCGGCGAGACATTTCACCACTGGCGAATACCACTGCCAGAATCAAACCGACTAAAAGGCTTGTGAAGGCCAGCTGGACAGTCATCCAACTAGCTTGAACAAGCGATAAAGAGTAACCCGTTAGTGCCATATTACTTACCGAAGTACTTGTTGTAGATTACGTCGTATTCGCCGTTCGCTTTCACTGTTTTCAGTGCCGTGTTCAGCTTGTTCACTAGCTCGTCGTTACCTTTGTTTACTGCGATACCGAAACCGTTACCGAAGTATTTAGGGTTAGTAACGTGCTCACCAACGTACGCTAGGTTGTCTTCTTTCTTGAACCATTCTGCTACGACTGCTGTATCACCGAATACAGAATCAATACGGCCATTCTTCATATCGATGAATGCGTCTTGGTAGCTTGAGTAAGGAACCGCTGTTACGCCAGGCATTTGCTCAATCAGGTAGCTTTGGTGTGTTGAACCGTTTTGAACACCAACACGCTTACCTTCTAGTGCTTTTTGATCGACCACTTTTTCTTTGATAGAAACAAACGCTGCTGAGTTGTCGTAGTAAGGGTCAGAAAAGTTCACTTGCTCCAAACGCGCGTCAGTAATATCCATTGCAGAGATAGCCGCATCGTAACGCTTGAATTTTAATGCAGGGATCAGGCTGTCAAAAGATTGATTGTGGAAGGTACATTTTGCTTCCATTTCTTTACATAGTGCGTTCGCCAGATCCACATCAAAACCTTGGATTTGGTTGTTTTCATCCATGTATTCGAACGGTGCGTAAGTCGCTTCCATCGCGAATTTGATCTCTTCTTGTGCTGCTGCGTTAGCTGAGACAAGACCGATTAGTGAAGCTAGTAAAATCTTTTTCATTGCAATACTCCGTGTGTACTTAGTGGGCTGACACTCGCAATGACAGCCGAGCTTATCTGTTAAATAGATTGAACTTTAAAAACGTAATTTAGTGATTTAGGTAATCGGCAAACTGAGTGGTTTGCGGATTAACAAATGCGTCGTGCGTGCCGTGTTCTACGATGTGTCCTTGTTCTAGGTATAGAACATGGCTAGCGATTTTCTTGGCGAAATCCACCTCGTGGGTCACAACTACTTGTGTAATTCCGGTTTCGCTTAAATCATTAATGATTTTGACCACTTGGTTCGTGATTTCAGGGTCAAGCGCCGCGGTAGGCTCATCAAAAAGCAAGACTTCTGGTTTCATCATCAGCGCGCGGGCAATCGCCACACGTTGTTGCTGACCGCCAGAAAGTTGCATCGGCCATGCATCCGCTTTGTCTGCCAAGTGCAGCGTCGCGAGAATTTGCATTGCCTGCTTCTTCGCTTCTTCTTTATCCATGCCAGAGACTTTTACCGGAGCCTCAATCAGGTTATCCATCACTGTCATGTGTGGCCATAGGTTGTACTGTTGGAACACCATGCCCACTTTACGACGAAGCGCTAAACCTTGCTTCTCTTTGATTTCAGTTGAAAAGTCGAATGCGTCATTAGCGATGTTTAACTGGCCGTTATCCGCCCCTTCGAGAAGGTTAAGAACACGTAGTAGAGAGCTCTTCCCTGCACCACTTGGACCGAGTAACACCAACGTTTCACCGCTTTCACAATTAAAACTGACATCGTGTAGAACTTGGGTATCGCCGTAAGACTTATTGATACTTTTAACTTGAATACTCATGCTGCCATACTGCATTAATTGTCATCTGGAGCTTATACTAGCAAGAAAGAGATTTTATGCAATAAAAATGTATAAAAATATAGATTGTTAATTTTTTGTATAAGAAACAACCAGCTCAGCAGAGTATATGACTGGTGCAATGAGTGAGGTTTTAACGGTATTTGTTGATCAAAAAAGCCCATAATTTCGATAGCTTAGAATTCCATTGGACACTTAAGCCAATGCTCTGCAGCGCCATTCATTGAGAGCATCAGTCCGAAAGACAGTAACTGGTTGTATAAGCACTTTCCCTCTCTCATTTTGAGAAAAATCTCGCGTAGCTTTTCTTCACTTCTTCAAGACTCAAAATTGAGACAAACAGGACTCATTTTGTAAAAAGCTGATTTGCTTAGCGTATTCATCTTATAAAGAATTTATCAAAAGAGAGATGTTCTAGTACTTTCTTGAATTGGTCTGACCGATCGCTAATACTTCCTCGTAATTTGACTCGCAATTTGAGTAATCGAAGTTTTTTGATTGGGACAACTCAATAATGAAGCCATATCGTTTTGCGCTGCTTGCGCTTGGTTCTTTGAACCTGTTTTCGCCTACTACTTGGGCTAGTACTGCTGTCGTTTTACCGGGATTGCATGTGCAAGGTGTCGATTTACAAGATGCTCCGCTCTCTGCCGATGATGTGATCGATTGGGAAATTAACAATGCCGATATTGTGTTTGGTGCTTACCCAAACAAGGCTGACAACGAGCGTGTCCAAGCCATCGGTTATATGTACAACCAAAAGCTTGAGCTCAATGCGGGTTGGGTAGAAAACGATATTCGCAACGAGGCAGAGCTGAATGGGATTGATTACGAGGATTACTTTCTCCATTTTGCTGAAGACACCATCATCGCAGAGGTCGACTCTAGCCATGGTGAAAATACCTTACTCAATCGAAAACCGATGATCGTTGGCTATACCGCCAGCGCTGACCACGCCGGTTTTTGGCTATATCAACAACCACCATGGGATGCTGACGTATTTGGTCAGGCGAATAATGGTGGTGCGCTCTATGTTTATCACTCAGAGAAGTTCGACCGCTTAACCTTTAAGTTCTCTCAGTTTGCTCAAGGCGGCAGCTTCACGATTGAATACCCTTCTGCCATCGACTCCTCTGGTCAGGTAACAGAGTGGAAAAGCTTCGCGATTAAAAAAGACAAAACTGAGAACATGACTAAAAACCAAACGGTAAACTGGTCTGTTCCTTCGGATTGGGTTCGCGCTACAACACACGATGGCAGCGGGCAAACCTATGGTGGTGGTCAGTATTTTGGTTCCACCTTTTTGCGCGATGGCGGCCGTCTTTACGTTGCGAAAATTACTTGGCATGACGAAAACATCGAGAATCGCCCTCGTCTAAAAGAAGTAAAGCTCAAAAACAGCTTCCAAACCGTTAAGTTGACCGATGCTCCAACGGCAACACCTGAAGGTCAAACCATTCAACGCTGGCGTAAAATTCGTGGCTTTGACAAGTCTGCGGATCTCAACCAAGACAATTATCTTTCTTGGAATGAATACAAAAACCGTTCGAATAAGAACGCAACAGCACGATTTCTTTGGGAGTCACGCGTTATTCCATTTGGTCGTATGTGGAACCAAACCTCTTCTTGGGCGTTAACCAATCTCGGCAATCCCGACTTTGCCAACGCTATGCACCACTATTACCAAGCAGAATGGGCGAAGCAAGGTTTAAACGGTGCGTACAACGACGATACGAATAAGTTACTCGGAGCAAATCAGTTCTACGTTTATTCCGGTGGTACGGTGGATGAACTTGGTTTAGTCGCTGGTAGCCAAGCTGCTGACGATGCTTACAAAGCGCAATTCTCGGCGTTTTTAAACAAACTGGCGACGCTGGATGCGTATGCGTTAATTGGCCTCAACATCGGCACGGCAAACTTATTCGGTCGCAATGGACAGAACCACTTAGTTGAAGCTGGTTCTCTGTACTTACGCGAGCATTACCTTTTCCCTTCTACTGGCTTTAGTGGCTATGCTGGCTTAGCTAAGTTTTGGGATAACTCTGCACTCGCCAAAGCTGGCCAGAAAGTGATTTATCAAGCGACCACGCGTTATGGTCGAGTTCAATACTTTGGCAACACTGAAGATAACTGGAAGCAAGACCAATACTCTGCACTGGCAGCGTTCTACTTGAATCATCACCCTGAGCGCAGCTACTTTAATCAGTGGAACAATGGTTACCTATATGGAAGTAATAACACTACAAGTGATAACTTCTGGAAAGCAGGCGTGCCAAAGAATATTGCCTACCAACCAAGTACTTTACTTGCCGTTGATTTGGGCGAACCTGCCAATCAGCTCCCCGAGGACGCAGAGGCCATCCCACTGATGATGTCCACCAGCACGCCTTCCCCAGCGGATTACACGGTTATTGGTGATTCGTCGATGAACGAAGTGGTACATGCAGATCTACCCGATGGCATTACTTACGTTTCTCCCACGTTCACCTACTTTGCGTATCGCTCTGAGAGCAATGTGGTTCCTCAAGGCCCTGCAGAGATGGTATTAGCACGCGAGTTTAGCAAAGGCAGAGTGTTGTACCGCACCGACTTTTTCGGCAAGAGCGCGGATTATTTCACTGCGCCTAAAATCACCATCACGTTAGATGAGCCGATGAGACCCGTAGACGAGGACGGCAACATTGGTGACTACGTGTCGCAAATCGAAATCGGTGGTTACGAAGGTCTGTTCTTGTTGTACTGATGAGGCTTACCAGACATAGCGTTTGCTTCCACTCTCTCCCAATCCTAATTGCTGATTTCGGCGTTAACGGGAGAGCGTGGGTCTCACGTTTTAATCTTCCGAATCACTTCGTTTTCAACTTCACAGATAACGTCCTATTCTCTGAATCTTCATAAACCTTGTGTATATACTGAATCAAATGACAATGATAAGGGAATTCAGTCACATGAAGACAACACCGTCCGTTCTTTCCGTTTTGCTGCTATCCGCTTTTTCTGCTCAATCTTATGCAAGTGAATGTGGTGAAATCACCATAGCGGATATGAACTGGAACTCGGCGAGTTTGATGGCGCACATCGACCAGTTCATTCTTAATGAAGGCTACCAATGCGATGCAGAACTTATCCCGGGTGATAGCGTACCGACTGGCACCTCAATGATTGAGAAAGGCCAACCGGATGTTGCTCCTGAGCTATGGACCAACGGAATTAAGGAAGCGTTAGACAAAGGCATTGCGGATAAGCGCTTGCGTATCGCTGGAGAATCTTTGGTCAATGGCGGCGAGGAAGGCTTTTGGGTTCCTTCTTATCTGGTAAAGCAGTATCCGGAATTAGCAACCATTGAAGGTGTGATTAAACACGCCAAGTTGTTTGAGCACCCAGAAGATGATGAGAAATTCGCCTTCTACAGCTGCCCTGCCGGTTGGACATGCCAAATCACCTCTGGTCACTTATTTGATGCTATGGAACTCGAGAAATACGGCTTCGATATGATTGACCCAGGTTCGGGCGCAGCGCTAGCTGGCACTATCGCGAAAGCTTATGAACGTGAGAAACCTTGGTTCGGGTATTACTGGTCACCGACGCCTGTATTGGGCAAGTACGACATGGTGAAAGTCGACTTCGGCAGCGGTACTGATGTGGAAGAATACCGCACCTGTACAACGCAACCTGACTGTGAATCTCCAAAAGTGACTATGTACCCACCTTCACCGGTTCATACCGTTACAACCGAAGCCTTTGCCAATAAGGAGCCACAAGCTTACGCCTACTTGCAAAAACGCGGGTTCACCAATCAACAGATGAGCCAATTACTTGCGTGGATGGAAGATAACCAAGCAGACGCAAAAGAAGCGATGTACTACTTCTTCGAAACCTATCCTGAGCTATGGAAAACATGGGTATCGGCAGACGTGGCTGCGAAGGTAGAAAAAGCCATTTAACGCTTTACTCACTCCTCCTGTTAACGGCTCAAGAATAATGCTGTGATGACAGGGGGAGACTTAGCCTTTCTTTTAGCACTCGCCGCATTGCCCGATGCTCTGCACAGTTCGCGTGTCGTTTGTGATAAGCGATCTGAAACGTAAATTGGCCACTTGGAAACGGACTTTGAAAATAACGAATGTTGAGAGCACCTCCCCACTTTTTCGCCACCGACAAAGGCACAACACCCAAACAATCTCTCTGAGCTACGTTAGTCAGCACACCAAGATAAGATGACGTCACCACTTCGATTTGATTCGCTTTAATCGTCACGTTTAACGCCGCTTCATGCTCAGTTTCCACACTCCAAGTGGATGAGAGAACACAATGCTTTTCGTTGTGGAACGCATCGATATCAAGCCTTTTACTAAGCCTTGGATGATCCGCTCGACCAATAATTACAAACGGTTCTTGATGAAGATCTTCCACAATGATTGAAGTGGGTTTATTACCAATGCTGCCGATAATAATGTCGGCTTTTCGGTGGTATAGGAAATCACACAGCTCACCAGCATCTTGTGTGGATTCGTGAAAGATCACATTGTCGATAGGGCTTAGCCCCAATAAAGGTAAGTCGCAGCAATAGGCTTTAAATGATTGCGGTTTCGTCATCGCATTATCAATGATACTCAGCGCTTGTCTGAGTTGTGGCAGTAACTCTCGTGCCGTATGCGTCAGCTCAATACTTCTCCCGCTTTTTACAAATAGCTTTTTATTGGAGGCCTGTTCCAATCGCCGAATCGATGCACTGACGGCAGGTTGTGTGACACCAAGTTGCTCAGCCGCTTTAGTGTAAGATTGACTCTCCGTTACGACGAGAAAGGTGTTGATTAGGTTCAAATCAATGGGCTTTGACATGAGCATTTGCTTCGCGTGTATTGAATTAAAACGAAAGCGAGCCACTGCCAAAAACAGTGACTCATTATTCGTTGGTTATTGCTAATTGGTTACCGGCTATTGGCAGCAAGAAACAGAACTACTGCTTCCCTGTCCCTTTCACCAAGCGAGAATTCTTCAAGTAGTCGTTCACCACATAGTTTTGAATCGCTTGCTTAGACGTCGGCAAGTACATTCTTAATAACCCGCTCCACCCTTCTCTGACGGTTAAGTTGTTTGCTTGTCCTTCACAGTTAAAGCGGAATGTGTAAGTACCGTCCTCATTTGGCGTCATACGCTTGTTCGAAATCGCAAAATCATCATCTGCAATCCAGCCATCTTTGTCGTATACCGTCATGCTGAAGAATGCGTGACGATCGTACTGAAGCGGTGGCGGGTTAATGGTCAAAGAACTGCATTGCGTTTCCCCTTTGTTTCCCGGAATTTGTGGCAAGTACACAGCCGCATCTGAGGGTAAGCCCGCCCATCCTGCCGAAGAGGCAATCACAAACGAGGTCGGGTCAACTTGACCTTTGTTGCCAAAAATATCGAAGGGTTTAGGGATGAACGGACGTAACTTTTGCACCGTCGCTCGCGCAGCCAATACTTCTTTTTCATCAAACCCTTTTGAGACGTAAGGGTGGCGAGTTTCAGCAGACAACTTAATCGCGTTTTGGTAATCATGCGCCCTCTTCAAGGCCTTCGGGTCGTGGTTATCCGCAGCCGCTACTCGCGTATTTAGGAATACATGAGTACCAGAGCTCAGCATATCTGGCGTCAAACGCAGTGTCTGACCCGGATAGACTTCTGCAATCGTAAAGTGGTTCTCGTCGATCACCTGAACAATGGCATATTCATCGTACTCAGGCATGGTAATGGTTGCCGATTTGGTGACGTCCAGTATTGCATGGCTGTACATCGTGTCTTCGTTTTCACGAATAACGAACTGGTGCTCTTTGCTCGATGGGATGCGATTGTGCTTATAGGTATTAACTGGCACTTCTTTTTGCAAACGCGTCATATACCAATCTGTTTCTTTCGTTGGTTGATCGGCAAAATCAGTGACAACATTGTCCAAAGTTGCTTCTTTCGCTTGTAACCCAGTCGTAAACATCAAAGTAAGGGTCGATAGCGCAAGTATCGTTTTGTTCATAATGGTGACTCCTAAATCTGAGGGTTTGATGAGTTATTGAGAAACCACTTTCGGTTCTGGTAACTGGTAGGATTCCGTTTGAGTAAGATCCGGTTTGTAGATTCGCATCATGACATCCCACCCTTTCGCCACTGGCATGGCATTCTTAGCGCCTTTAGGACAGTGACCGTAGTTCACCGTGAATGAGCCATCTTGGTTGTACTCGATGTTGTTTTTGTTCAGAACCGCTTTATCAAAGGCGATGTAACCTTGGTGGTTGTACAAGGTCAGAGAGTAGAAGCCATTGCCTTTTACTTTTGGTGCTTGGTAAGTGGCTTGAGAGCAGCTGTCTGGATTAGCAACCTCGCCAGAACTGTAGTAGGAAAAGTATTGCGCTTCGGCATCAGGCAACATTCCCCAACCAATGGCGGTGCCGTACATATGCATGCGAGGATCCACCTCACCATGAGCACCTTGCATGTTCTTTTGATTGCCCAGTTTGGCGCCTTCTTTTGTCAACGCATCACGGACAGAGACAAGTTGGGTCATATCGTAGTTCGGCATGATGTGCTCTTGATGCGAACCTGTCGTCACTTTGAGTTTATTCTGTATGGCTTTTACTCGAAGCAAATCAGCAGGGTCATTTGGGTCTATCTGCACACGAGCAACAATCATCGCAAAGTCAGTTTGGCTCTCAATATTATGCGTTCCCGGCGTCGAGAAAACTTGGTCGATGTAGTGATCGTTTTGCACCACCATCACCGAGATGTAACGCTCGCCCGTGTCTGGAATGGTAATACTCCCGCCTTTCGATAAATCAGCCACATAACCTGAGTAAATGGTGTCACGATTCATACGAACAACCGTTTGGTTATCCAAAGGCGTCAGACCTGGGAAGTGAAACCACTTGTTAGACCCAACCAGTTTAGTGATGTTTTTGAACGCGAGATCAGATTCCGCAAACTCGTAGTTTTTCTCAGTAACAGGGACAAGCGTTTCAGCCAATACATGGCTTGCACCCGTTAAGGCAAGTGTGGAGAGTGAAAGCGTTAATAGTTTCTTTTTCATGGAGAGCGTACTCATGTTAAGTGCTTTAGGTAGGAGTATTAAGGTTCCAATGTTTATCTGTTGACCAACCTTAACCTAAGCAATAACATTCCATAAGGGACTTATTTTCACCTCGCTAATTCCAAAAGAGAATCGAGATGCTCAACGAAAAATTGTTTATTCATAAAGACTTAAACTTATTGCTGTTGTTGATTACGCTCCACGAAGAGCAAAGTACAGCAAGAACCGCAGAGCGTTTGTTCGTCACCCAATCGGCCGTGAGTAAAGGATTGAAGAAGCTTCGTGAGCAGCTTAATGACCCATTGTTTGTTCGTACGAGAGAAGGCTTTATACCAACAGAGAAATGCGATGAATTGGTCTCACGAGTCACCCCGTTGCTGCTTGAGCTAGAGAGCATTTATGCTGATTCCAACCAAGTATCAACGCAGGCGTATTCGGGTGAAATCAGCATCGCGATAAGCTCAGCAATGTACTATGCCCTTGCCGATGACGTGTATTTGCAACTAAAACAGGACTTTCCTAATGCCACGGTTCGATTGGTCAATTGGTCGGAATCCACGGAACAACAATTACTCAACACCAAAATTCAGGTTGGCATCAATTATTATCCGATAGATGTTTCTAAGGACTTAGTTCACCAGTCTGTTTTGCCTGCCGACTTTCGTTTGATAGCCCGAAAGTCTCACCCTCTTTGCGATAACTCTGTCACTCTGGAAGAAATCTCCCAGTATCCACTCGTGGTATCCATCATTCCTAACTTCACGGCCAAGAACAGTAAAATTGAGCACACGCTTCGTAAGTTCAAACTTAGCTCGAACATTATTCTGCGCAGCGACAACGCCAACCTCTGCCTGACAACGCTCAAGCATTCCGATGCCTTAATGCCCGTTAATCATTTGTTTGCCCAAAAAGCATCGACAGAACACACGACGATCAACACCAAATTCGATATGAACAGCTATCTTCCATCCATGAAGATTGGTCTTTTTTACTCAAATCAATTTGCTGCGAGCCAGTTGGGGAAATTGATTCAAGCTTCGTTAGTGAATGCGCTAAACGCAGCACAATCGAATAAACACCAAGTCAATTCCTGAGCTGTCAGCGCTTTCCCTATGTGTCATTATCAAATCATTTTTGACAGTGACTCAAAGACAGCGCTGTTTATCCCTCTTCACCGTAAGCCTACTATTTCCGTCACAAAGCAGTGCATGACTCCCCTTCGCACTGCTCCATAATAAGGATTTCAGTATGACTGGTACTCACGCGTCAAAAACGATAAAACTTGGTGTCACTAACCTCTCTTTCCACCGCGTTACCGCATCGCTTGTTAGCCACGTGCTCAATGATATGGGCTTTGAGGTTGCGCGCGTTTACTCTCCGCATGAAGAGAACTTTTCAAAACTCAAATCCGCTGAAATCGATATGCTTTCTTCGGCTTGGTTACCATCAAGTCACGGCATTTACAAAGCATCGGTAGAGGAAGTACAACCCTTGCTAGAACTGGGCTTACACTACGAGCCATACGCGCTTTGGGGTGTGCCAGATTACGTGCCTGAAGAACTGGTATCAG
This sequence comes from Vibrio owensii CAIM 1854 = LMG 25443, assembly GCF_000817815.1. Classification (GTDB taxonomy): domain Bacteria; phylum Pseudomonadota; class Gammaproteobacteria; order Enterobacterales; family Vibrionaceae; genus Vibrio; species Vibrio owensii. The sequence goes on along the minus strand of NZ_JPRD01000028.1, from coordinate 26,644 downwards.
AAGTAAGCGACCTGACAAAACCAGAAGTCGTGACGAAGATGAAATCTGATATTCAAGGCATCAACCCTGGAGCGGGCATTACGCGCTTTTCGATTAAGATGATGGACGAATACTCGCTGACCGAAGCGGGTTACCGTTTCCATACGGGGACGGAAGAAGATTGCTTTATTGCATTTGAGAAGGCGGTAGAGAACAAACAGTGGGTTGTCGTGCCACTTTGGAAGCCTCAATTTCTTCACTATAAGTACGCAATTCGAGAAATCGCAGAACCAAAAGGATTGCTGGGTATTGTCGATAAAGCCGTTTTGCTATTGCGCCAAGAAAAATCAGATAAGTTTACTCAAGATGAGTTGAATAGATTGGACGCGCTACGTTTCTCAAACGACATCATTGCGGAATTGGATTACAAAATCAGTCGTGAAGGACGAGAGTTAGACACGGTGACACGTGAGTGGTTAGACAACCAGCGCTAACAAGCTTTACGCGGTTTATAGTGCTTTGCCTTGCTTACATTGTCACATTACTAAATTGCATGGCAAAGCACGTTAAGTTAGTACATGGTGTTCCCGTTTGCTGACTCTTTCGGGATTTCTTGCAAGGCATCCCAATGCTCGACAATCTTGCCGTTTAAATCAAAGCGGAAGAAATCCATCGTTACGTATTCCACGTCATCAGGCCACGTTTGGTGCGTATGCAGCGCCACTAAATTGCCCTCTGCGACGGCTCGAACAAACGTAATGTCTTTCTCTGGGTACTCTTCCTGCATTCGCTCGAAGTAAGCGATAAAAGGATCAGGGCCATTACCCACTAATGGGTTGTGCTGAATATACTCGTCCCCGACATAAAGCTCGACCGCTTTTCTTGGGTTTCCTCGATATGCCATCTCATAGAAAGCAATAGCATTGCGTTTGTTTTCTTCAATATCGATTTGCAAGGTGCTCATGGGTTTCTCCTATTCAACTCGCGATCGTCTACAAAGCGTAGTCGAGAATCAAAGCGCGGAGCGTATCCTTCATAGCGAATTCACAAAAACGCCGCACTGTGTCATGCGGCATTTAAGAGTTTTATGAGAAGTGCTCTTTACGATCAGTTGGTCGTTTTTTCAAATCTCGCAACAAGGCTGGTTTGGTCGAAATTACGATAACCTCGCACCATAATGCTGAACGTTCCTGCCGGTTTATTTAGAACACATTGTTCATTGCTCCCATTTTGGAATGGACGACAATCAAAGTTGCTGACTGACACTTGATCGTTGTATTTCACAAAGAGATCCGCATCGCCACTTCTTGGCCCAGACAAGGAAATGGTCACCTTACCCTCCTCTTGAGTTTCAAAACTAAAGAACTGTTCCTCTCCATAGCCTGCTCGTAAATTCTCAACGGGCTCACCATCTTGTAAGGGGGTCACGCCAGTCGTGCTGTCCATGCTTGATTCAATCAAATAGGCGATAGCAAGCTTGGCAAAGTTACTGGCATGCGAGGCGGTCGGGTCTGAATTTTCCAACGTATCAAATTGGGTATGAATATTCGGGTTGTAGTCTTCAAACAAACTTTCGAATGGCATGGCCGCCGGATAGCCAGCATTGTGCCAAGAGGCATGGTCAGAACATGCATAGCCACAGCGATCAAACTGGTAGGTGACTTCAGGCGTGTACACATCAATCAATTCCGACAAAAATGCCGTCAGGTTACTGTCCGTATAATCGGTGATGAAAGTAATATCATGCGCAGAACCGCTGTAGTTAGTCATGTCTAATTGCAAAACGGATAACACGTTGGCTTTTTCGTCTTTCAGCATTTCAACAATGTCTTGCGAGCCTCTCAGCCCAACTTCTTCTGCGGCATAGCCATAGAATTTGATGGTTCTGTCTGGTTGGATACCGCTGGCAATCATTAAGCGAAGTGACTCAGTCACCGTTGCAATACCAGAAGCATCGTCATCTGCGCCCGGAGAGATGGTTCCCTCTTCTGTCCATGCGCCAGCTGTAGAGTCGAGATGCCCACCCACGACAACAATTTCTTCGGGATATTTCGCACCCAACAACGTCACTTCGACGGATTTTTGGGGGTATCCGCGATGGGAAATTTGTTCCGCAGAAGCATAAGAAACACCTTCAATTTCTTGGCTCCAACGCGCCAGCAACCAATCAGAGGCTTCAACACCCGTAACGGTGGTATAAAAACGATTGGTAAATGACGTCATGCCTTCTATGGTCTTCACCAAGTTCGTCGGCTCTACTTGATTGATGAGAGCTTCAACCGTGTCATGGTGGCTGATCACCGGTTTGGTAAACGTCTTCAATGTGGTTGGCATGGTTGCGGCTTTCAATGCACTGGCTTTGTCTGGATGCACCATATAACCACCACAGCGATGCTTTTCATGATGCATGTGACTGGATAGCGTCGCTAACTGATCTGGCGATATTTTCGCGACCACGGCGGGACGAGCACCAAAGAAATCAGAATAAACCGTGGCTCCGTGTTTGGTAATCAGATCCAACGCATCCGCATCGGTGGTGATCCAAACTTGTTCTTGCTCGGTCAATTCATTGGCTACAACACTGCTGCTCAACGTACTGCTCAACAATGCCAATGCTAAAAGACTCTTTTTCATGTTGGTATTTTCCTTTACTAACCTTACTGACGAAAAAAGGGCTCCGTCTGGAGCCCTTTGCTATTGTGTTGTTATTTGTTTGGTTTGATGAATCGGTAACGCTTGGTTTCAGAACATACGTTGCCCGAAGTACACACTTGGTATTCCACGTCGATAGTGCCGTTGTGTTCAAACTGGTCGACATAAGACTTAAAGTCTGTTGCACCAACGTTCTTACCGTTACGTTTAACAATGAAGTAATCGTTGGTGTCGTACTTCCAAGACAACTTCACGCGAGCCTTACCATTCGGGAACTTGTTACCGAAGTTGAGTTTCAGCGGGAACGCCTCTGCTTGGCCTTCTTCAATCGTCACCGTTTGTGTGGTTGATGTCGCACTGCCTGCATCGTCCGTTACGGTTAACGTCACCGCATAATCACCTGCTGCGGCATAAGTGTGCGTCACCATTTCGCCAGTTTGCGAACTGCCATCACCTAGGTTCCATTGGTAAGAAACAATGCTGCCGTCGCTATCGCTACTGGTGCTGTGAAGTGTCACAGTCTTACCAGATACAGACTGATCAAACGCGGCGACTGGAGGAAGGTTTGCACTGCTATCGTCGTACGTTGCCGTTAGTTCTGCGTTGTCATATTCAGCGTAACCAAATACGTTCACCGTGTAGCGACCTTGCTCTGGGTTCTCAATCACACACACTTCATCGCTAACGGACAAGCTAGAACAAATATTTTCAGTTGAAGAAGGCGCGTAATCGAAGCCTACGTAAATATCTGGGTCACCATTTGGCACGGTAAGATTGATTGTAAGCTGCGGTTGGCCTTCTGGGACTTCGATATCAAAATAGGTTTTCGACCCAGTAGCGCCATTTACTGTGACTGATTGGCCGTTTTCAAGACGCTGATATTCTGGCTCTGGCGGCAGCGGTGGCTCTGCACATGGCTCGACACCGACAACAGCAAAAGCATCCACAACCGCAGATGCGTCATACCCTAGGTCGTTTGCTGCGTTCTTCACACCACATGCGCCTTGCCAAAAATCACTGTCTTGTGACCAGTAAATTTGGTTCGCGAGCACAAATAATTCAAACGCCTTTTTGGTATCCCAACCGGATGTCGTTGCTAAGTGATAGAAAGCTTTGTTGAAAACACCCGAGCTGTAATGCACATTCAAGCCGTCATAGTAGTCTTGCGCATGGTTGATAGACGAACCATCTCGTGAAGGATCATCCATATAACGCAATGCCCCTTCCTCTTTGAAGATGTCTTTGCCAACCATCCAGTCATTCTCACCTTTCATGTAGAACTCTGCGGCTTCACCTGCAATATCCGAGAAAGCTTCGTTCATACCACCTGATTGGTTTGCGTACACTAGCCCCGAGTTTTGCTCAGTAAAGCCGTGGCTCACTTCGTGGGCTGAAACATCCAGACTAACCAATGGGTAGAAATAACTCTCACCGTCACCAAACGTCATCGCTTGGCCATCCCAGAAGGCGTTTTCATAACCCGTGCCGTAGTGAACACGCATCATCAATTTGAAAGTGAGCGGCGCAGTATCGAACCAATTTTTGTACATGTCGAATACGATATTGCCAAAGTAATGAGCATCGTTCAGTGGAGAGTAAGCACCATTAATTTCTTGGAATTCATTGCGAGGACACTCGTAGCTGTATGGTGTAGAACCTTCAGTGGCACCATTTAGGTTAACCGTGATGACGTTCTCCGACTCCATCACACAATTGTTGCCATCTTCTTGTACGTCGAGATAATGGTAGTCAGTACCATACTCATACATGCCTGTTTTTTCGTTGCCGCCAGGGCCCGTACCGATTTGCGCATGAGCAATCCCTTCCCAACGGTCGATAACTTCACCACTGTGCGCATCTAACATGGTAAATGGGCGAGAAGGTTGAAGGCTGTTTGCTAGCAGATAAGAAACCACGTAAACCAATCGTGTTTGTTTGCCATCTTGATAAATGAATAACTCATCTTCGACATTTCTTAGAAACTTACCTGCGATGCCTTTATTCTCAAGGTTCTTTGACGCAACCTTTAGCGCTTCTGCTCGGTTCAACTTAGGTTTTACAAAGCTTCGATCTAAGTCATTTACACGCAAATAATTGCCTTGCAAGGCTTTTAAAGCGCCGCCTTTAAAGCTTTGGGTTGCGTTCAGTGAATGTCCCCAAACAGGAATACCCCAAACATTTTGCTGAATCTTTACCTTATAAACACCGCGGTTTTTAAGGTGAATGCTCTTAACCTGTTTAAAGCTCGATGCATTATTAACACCCAATTGTGAATTAAGCCCAGAGAAGTTGGTAAAGTTGACTGGCTTATTCAATGTCACTGATTCACCGGCATGAACTGACATCGTCATGACACCTGCAACAGCGATAGCTATCAGACGTTTTTTGATTTTCATTTATCTATCTCCTTGATGTGTTCGCGTCGAATCTATCAGAAAAAAACACACCGGAGTCGATAATTAAGATCAATAAAATAGTTGTGATACATCAATTAAATAAATCCATGAAACTGGTAAAAATGAAAATTACAATTTTATTTCAATGGCTTTTTTTAGGAAAGAAGATCTCATTTATAAAATCAAGAAATACTATTTTTATCACTAGATATTTTTGTTTAAAAATATTGTTTATTTTATCTAATTATAAACAAACAATACTACTACGACTAAATGATTAGATGAATACAATGAGGAGTAGCCTTAGGCTGGACGGGGAATTTAGCACAATTAACTTTATGATTTCAAATATAACAATCAAAATTCAAATATTGCATTTGAACTTAGAATGAATGCCATCCCAATTGAATAAACGCCTATAAAGCAAGAGTTTTAACAGCACTGGAGCCTATTTAATTGAAAGGATCAAGTAATACTATAGTTTATACCGCCCACCAAATTCCACATTAAAATAAAGGGTATTTTCCAAGAACAACAGCAAACAGAATATAAAGGCATTAATTATGAATAGATAAATTACAAATGAGATGATAATAAACAACGTTTTAAACAATAGGTAACAGAAAAAATTTGGCGAGACCAATAATAACAACGCTCATATTTATTGGTTAGAACAAAAACAAATAAATCCAATGTAATAATAATGAATCAAAAACGTTATATTTAATATTATAAACGAGGTTAAAGACACATAAACCAGAGAGCAAGGTTAGGACAATAAAAAAGGCTACCCTTGGGCAGCCTCACACTTTAATTCGTTAATGCATCAATATCAGGCTAATTCGCCAGCACCTTGTACCGAGCGTTCACTGTTCTCGACAAGGAAAACCGTGGCAGTTTGTTTAAGCGCGTTCCACTCTGCGTCCTCAACAAAGATGCCCTCTTCCCATGATGTTTTCTGCGCACGGCTCAGCTCTTCACCATCAATATGAATTGCGTAACCTTGAGAGCTCGCTTCGATATCAAAATCCGTTACGGCAAGCTCTATCGTCATACTGTGATAGTCGGTACTGTTATCTTCAATCTGGTCAGAAAAGAATACCTCTGGTGCAATCCGCCCACGGTTTAACACATACAAAGTTCGCTTTGGACTAGTGCCATTAACCCACTGAGCACGGCATGCAATGCCTTTGGCAGAGAGCCTAACTAGCTCACTAAATGCTAACCAGCGATTGTGGCATTGTTTCAGTGTGATGGTAACGCTCTTGCTGCTGACCATTTTCTCAAGCGCAAAATCCAACACCGCAGGTAAATGACAGGCGATACTGCCATTGTGTAACTCAACTTCGATATGAGAGTCCGTGTTACTCGTAATGCTGACCGCGCAATCTGAATCTAAGTTGAGAAACAGGCTGGCGTTGTTGAAGTGACGCACGCCGTGCAAACCCACCATTTGCAGATCCGCAACCATATTGGCAATCACATCAGCTTCACCGCAATGACGGCGCATACCAAGAAAAGCTTTGTTTACTGCTGCTACCAGCTCGTTATGCGAGACGATCATGATGCAAAACCTCCACTGATTTTTTGATTGTCGCTTTGCGCGATTTCTTCACGCTCTGGCATAGTTGGGAAAATCCACGTATCGCTGAAACGCGGGTCCTGAATCTCATCAAGCAGCGGTGCGCCTTGAAAGAAGGTCACACGCACCCATCGGTCTGAACGTGGATCGAACTTGGTCGCCCCAAAGATAGCCAACTTACAACGCAGTAGATGCATAGGCAGTGCGTCTTCACGTAGCACGTTCATCTGGATATCACCCATTTCTCGGTTGCCGAGCGTCCATACACGACGAGTGATTGCACGATACTGCGGATGCTGCAGTAAGAACTCCGCCAACGATGTTTCTGGCTGGCACGTTTGCAGCGCATGGTAGAGGCGGTTCACTTGTCGCCCTATATCGAGTGGCAACTCACGTTCTTCACCGATTTCTTCTCCACGAACGCCTAGCCTTGGTTCTTCTTTGTCTTGCGAGCGATACCAGAACCAATAGTTGTTCTCTGGTAACGTGTAGTCAGCATCGATTGACCATCGGTACTTACTCTCTAGTATTTGCAAAACATCTTGAACGCTTTTTCCGCCTGGAATAGAGAGTGATTCGTCGGTGTTCATTTGGTTTTCAAATTCATCAACCAAAGACGGGTAAAGCTCGATCAAACATGAAGTTAGGATTTCTTGGGCTTCCAAACTCATTGTTGTGGTTTGTTTGATCAAGCTTGCCCAATTCGAATGCTCTGCCATCAAAGCATTTAAGTTGATTTGTAGCGCTTGGAGATCAGCAATGGCTTGATGGTTAAGCTGATCTTGATGTTCATTGATTGTTATCACTTGCTCTAAGTGTCGCTGTGCTTTTTTAAGCAGAGCTTTTAATGGTTGCTCCAGCTCGGTAGGTTCACATGGCATAGCAATCACGTTGGCAATCGCACGCTCACGTGATGTCATCCATTGGTCGACGATGCATGGATGATTGATTAAATATGGCGCCATACCCAAGCCAGTTGCATTCCCCACACCAAGATAGCGCTGCAAACCTTTGTGAAGTGCAATGGCGTTATCTCCGCCCTTTTGCGCAGCAAGGTAATGAACCCAATCTAAGCTGAATTCACGTAGCATATAAACGGCACACATCTGTGCACTAAATGACTGGTTGAAATCAGGGTTGTTCTCTAGCAGTTTAAAATCGGCAATGCCAAATTTACCGTTACCATAAACGGCGGTGGTTCTTAGGATATACCCCACTTCTGCCAGCTCTGAAGGCTCTGGCTGCTCACCTTTAGAAAGCGAATTTACAATGTGCTCAAACACACGAACGCTCTTATTCGCACGAGCAAGAACAAGCACGTTGTTTGGATTGCGCCCCGCTTCTTGCAAAGGTACATTGGCTCGAAGTTGCTCTAACAGTTCAACATTAACCTCGCCTTTGACCAACGCAAAGGTTACGTCCCATTTCTCAGCAATGACTCGGTCGTTACGCTCTTCATCAGCAATTTCATCGCAAAACACAACCAAGTGATAAACGTGTTCCGGCGTCGCTAATTTGTAAATCACATGACCAAAACCGCATGGACACAATTGCCACTCATGTTTGCTCACTTGCCATTCCTGACTCGCCATTTTTCGGATCAAGCTTCGCACAAAGCTGATTCGATTTTGGTGCATAGCCCCTAGCCTGTCTGGCGCCATCACAATTGCAGCGTTGCGAAGTTTTGTTTCAGTGTAAGTAGAACGATGTGCATCCATTTTGCTCACCACTTATTTTTTATTGTAAGAATAAGGGCTTGTGAGGGTGTGGGGAGGATTCACCCACACAAGCGCCACGTTATTGGGTTTGATCTTTTTGTTATAACCGTTGTTATAGCCCTTGCTCTTTTGCCATCTTCATAGCGATCTGCGGAGCATTCCAAAGTGACGGTAACAGTATTAATGACACTGGAACGGCTGTAATCACGATGAAGGATTGCAGGGCTGATATACCGCCAGAGCCAAGTGAGATGAGAATCAACGCCGTGATACCCATAGCCACGCCCCAGAAGGTACGAATAATCGCATTTGGTTCTGTCTCACCACTGATCACAACACTGATGGTGTACGTCATTGAGTCACCGGTGGTTACGATGAAGATGGTGGTCAAAATCAAGAACAAGATGGAAACCAACATTGGCATCGGCAGTTGTTGAGTCACTGCGAGTAACGCGCCCGGTAAGTTGAAGCCTTCAAATGCCGCGCTCACACTGCCCGGATTGGCAATTTCAAACGCTAGGCCAGAGCCACCAACAATGGTGAACCAAAAACACGTGGTAAGCGGAGCAACAATGCTGATCGTCGAGATGATTTGACGAATACTGCGACCGCGAGAGATACGTGCAATGAAGATTGCCATCATCGGTCCGTAGCCCAAGAACCAGCCCCAGAAGAATACTGTCCACCAGCTCAGCCAACCTTCATCACCACGGTAGGTTGCCATTGGGATGAAATTATCCAACATGCTGCCCACGCCTTGAATGTAACCATTGAAGATAAAGTCTGTCGGGCCAAATAGAAGGATGTAAGCCATCAATACCAGCGCAAGAATCACGTTGTAGCGACTTAGCATTTGCATGCCGCGGTTTAAGCCACTCAAAGCAGATACGGTGTACAACACAATCGCAAATAAGATGATGATCAACTGTGTGGTAAAGCCATCTGGGATATCAAACAGTGCATTTAACGCGTAGCTAACCTGTAAACCTAGGAACCCAATCGGTCCAATGGTTCCAGCCGCTACGGCGATGATGCAACATGCGTCAATCAGCGCACCCGTTTGACCTTTTAGCGCTCGCTCACCCAGCACTGGATAAAGCAAGATACGAGGTTTTAACGGCAGTCCTTTATCGTAGTGTAAATGCATGACCACGATAGACGTTAAGCTGCCAACAATAGCCCACGCGAGAAAACCCCAGTGCATAAACGACTGTGACAACGCATTAATGGCACCTTGCTGAGGATTGTCTTGCGGACCATACAAAGGTGGAGGACTCACGTAGTGCGCGATAGGCTCTGCCGCCGCCCAAAATACGCCGCCGCCAGCTAAAAGCGTACAGAAGATGATTGCCATCCAACGAAAACCATCCATTTCAGGCTTCGTTGTTCCGCCTAAAATCACCTTGCCTGTTCGCCCTGCAGCCAAGCCAAGACCAATAAGAAAAGTGAGAAGAAGCAGTATCTGCCAGTACGGACCGAAGACTTTTACTGACCACGCAAATCCCGTATTAACTAACGTTGATAGCAACTCTCCATCGTAAAGCGCGATAGCGACGAACAAGGCAATAAAGCCACCGCTATACCAAAGTGCCGGGTTACTTAACCCTAACTTATCCGGTGAATTTTCCGTTGCTGAAGTGTCGTTGTGTTTTGCTTGTTGCTTCTTTGATGACACGCTCATCGTTGAAGCTTTCATGCTATTGGTTAGATCAGACATACTCTGACTCCAGAGGTTTATTGCAGCTGCCATAACGGCTACAAAAAGTGACTTTAACACTCGCCTTGTTATTATTTTTTGAGCGAGATATTCCATGTTTATTTGGGTTACGACCTAGCTCGCCTCCAGCCCTTCTTTAAGGAAGTTAAACCAGTTCTCACCTAGGATTTTTCCTGCCTCGGATTCACTGAATCCATGACGCATTAAGCCGTTGTAAATGTTCTCCATCCCTTTACTGCCACTAAACCAAGGCAAAGCATCAGGCCACCCCGCATTACTGGCGGAGCCTTCACCATAATCCATTGCTTTGGACCAACGACCGTTGCGCATCCACTCAAGCACTTGCTGTGGTTGGTTTAAACAAAGATCACTGCCGATGCCTAAGTGATCCACACCGAACTGATCGGCAGTTTTCGCGACCATTTGGCAGAAATCTTCTAGCGTGCATTGGCTTCCGTTTGGAAGATGGAATGGGTAAAGACTAAAGCCAATCAAGCCGCCACGTTCGGTGAGCGCTTTAATGACCTTGTTCGATTTGTTGCGCAGAGCATCATGAGCAAACGTTGGGTTCGCGTGACTAATACAAATGGGACGTGAAGAAAGGTCAATCGCTTCCAACGTTGAGCGCTCTGCACTGTGGGACATATCGATGATCATCCCGACACGGTTCATCTCTTCGATGGCTTGTTTACCAAAACGCGTGACACCAGAGTCGTTCTGCTCATAGCACCCTGTCGCCAGCAAGCTTTGGTTGTTATAGGTCAGCTGCATAATCAGCAAACCTTGACGGCGCATGACTTCTATTAAGCCGATTTCATCGTCAATTGGAGAGCAATTCTGCGCACCAAAAAAGACGCCGACCTTACCCTCAGCCTTTGCTTTCTCGACGTCAACCATCGAGTAAATAGGCATAATCAGGTCTGCATTTTGTTCGAATCTCAGGTTCCATTCAGCAAAGCGAGTTAAGGTCTCGCGTGCATTTTCGTGATAAACGATCGTCGCATGCACAGCCGTAATGCCGCTCGCCTTCAGCGTTTGGAAGTATTCTCGATCCCAATTGCAGTACTGCAATCCATCAATCACAATCCGTTGTTGGTACATAACCACTCCTTAAACGTTAATGAGCCTTTAAGGGTGGGCAGCGGAATCCTCGGCTGCCCTATTTCACTTAGTAAGGACGTTGATAAGCGGTTTTCACCACGGTGTAGAATTCTTTTGCATATTGACCTTGCTCGCGAGGACCAAAGCTCGACTCTTTACGACCACCAAACGGCACGTGGTAATCCGTTCCTGCGGTTGGTAGGTTGACCATGACACAGCCAGTTTGCACTTGTTGTTTGAAGATGGCGCTATTACAAAGGCTTTGCGTGATGATGCCGCCTGTCAAGCCAAAGCGAGTATCGTTTGCTACTGCAATGGCTTCATCCAAGTCAGAAACTCGAATCACGCTTGCCATTGGCGCAAACACTTCTTCTTGGTTCACTTCCCAACTGTTTTGCGTATTGAGGAAAAGGGTTGGTGACATGTAGAAACCGTCATGTTCTAAGTTCAAACGCTCGCCACCGAATGCTAACTCTGCGCCACTTTGGCGGGCTTTCTCAATCCATTCGAAGTTCGCATTCAATTGGTTTCCATCAACAACGGGTCCCATGAAAACGCCGTCTTCTAAAGCGTGACCGACTTTAAGCTCGCTCATACGTTTGATCAGTGCTTCCACGTAGGCATCGTGAATACCGTCCATGACGACAAGACGAGAAGACGCGGTACACTTCTGACCTGCTCCAGAGAAAGAGCCTGCAATGGTCGCTTCAACTGCGATTTGAATGTCTGCATCATCGGCAACCACAAGTGCGTTCTTACTGCCCATCTCTAACTGGCAACGAACAAAATTCGGTGCCGTTGCTGCCGCTACTTTACGTCCGGTATCAACAGAGCCAGTAAAGCTCACACCATTTACGTCTTTCGAGTTGATAAGCGTGTTACCCACTTGAGAGCCGCTGCCCAACACAAGGTTGAATGTGCCTGCCGGTAAACCTTGACGATGGATAATCTCTGTCAGTGCAACCGCACTAGCAGGCGTTAGGTTAGCGGGCTTCCATACTACGCTGTTACCGAACGCAAGCGCTGGCGCGATTTTCCATGCAGCCGTAGCAGTTGGGAAGTTCCAAGGAGAGATAATGGCGATAACGCCGACGGCTTCACGAGTGACCTCAACGGAAACACCTGGACGGACAGAAGCTGCGTTATCGCCAATTTGACGCAGCACTTCCGCCGCGAAATACTGGAAGAATTGACCGGCGCGGTAGATTTCACCACGACCTTCAGCAAAAGGTTTTCCCTCTTCACGTGAAAGCAGCGTGCCAAGCTCATCACAACGAGCAATCAGCTCATCGCCAATCGCCTGCAAAACCGCTTGTTTACGCTCAATTGGCGTTTTTCCCCACTCTGGCTGCGCAACTTTGGCGGCTTGAATAGCTTGCTCTACTTGACCTTCACTCGCCTGAGCAAAATTGCCTAAGTTTTCACTGATGTCTGAAGGGTTAATGTTCGCAACCGTATTAATGCCAGATTGCCATTCGCCTGCAATGTAGAGAGATTTCTCTGCTTGAACATTATTGATAATAGTCATTGCTCTGTCCTTATTCTTCCTGACGTCTGGTGATCGACACCAGCTCACTAATCTCACTGACAAAGCCCGGTAATAAGGCTTTGATTATTATTCTTTACTCTGGCTGAGTCGCTGATGCGTACACCACAAACTCCACCAGCATCTCTTCACGAGCTAGTCCCGCCACTACCATAGCGGCGCGATTAGGGTAAGGCGCTTCAAAATACTCAGCGTAGACTTGGTTAACCGTTTTTAAGTACTCACGATCCGTCACATAAATCAGCACCTGCAGAACGGAATCTAAAGGCTCCCCTGCACACTCCAACGTGTGAACGAGATTATTAAAGGTTTGACGAGTTTGGGCTTCGATACCGCCTTCCACGACAGCTCCGGTATCATCAATCGGGATTTGCGCGGTGTATAACGTGCCATTGTTAACAATTGCCCATTCCAGCGGCGCTTTAGAGGCAAACAATGCGGTTTTGACTGGGTATTTTTTCGTAGAAGTATTCACGTGCCTTTCAACCTTTGTAACAACCTTGTTTCAAGATGGTTAAATACTGCACATTGACAGGCGATAAATCGAACGGTAAATTTTTTACATTTGATAAGAAAAATCTATCACCTTATTAAAACTAAGGTAAATAAAGGGATTGCAGAGGTTTCGCTATGAGTATCAAGCTTCAACAATTAAAGCATTTTGTGATGGTGGTCGAGGAAGGTGGTTTTAGAGCAGCGTCACATCGAGCGAACCGTTCTCAGGCTGCGCTGTCAACGTCAATCAAAGAACTGGAAAAAATACTCGGTCAAACCCTATTTGAGCCGGGCAATAAATCCAAACTCACTCCATTCGGTGAGATCTGCCTGCCTAAGATCATTCAGTTTCTCAACATCTATAACGCTCTAGATAACGATCTAAAAGCCGCCGCCGCAGGACAACAAGGTCGAGTGCGCATCGCCAGTGTCCCTTCTGTTGCAGCCAAGTTGATTCCTAGTGTGCTCGGCGCATTCTGCGAACGATACCCGAATGTAGAAGTCAGCTTGATTGATGATAACGCCGCTGGGGTTGAAGCGCGTTTGTTATCAGGCGAAGTCGATTTAGCGCTGGGTAACCCATCACATTTAGACGAAGGCGGTATCGAGTTTACCCCGTTAATCTCTGACCCCATTGGCGTGGTGTGTTTGAAGGATAACCCTATTGCTCAGCATCCAGAAGGGATTGAGTGGCAAACGCTGCTGGAACAACCTTTTATTCGAAACGGAACTTGCACCCTACTCGATCCCACTCCTGCGCGCGCGTTGAGTGAACAAGCTTTGTATTCTGTTGAAAACATCACGTCTTTGTTCTCCGTTCTTGAGCTTGGTATTGGTGTCACCACCTTGCCAAAATTAGCGTTTCCGACCAACGAAACTCGGCTGGTTTGGATTCCACTGATCGATCCGCCTTTGGAGAGGCAAGTTGGCATCTTTACTCTGACGGATAGAACCATCTCCCCTCAGGCAAAAGCATTTCATGATTTGTGCATTCACTACTTGAACTACCAAGAAGAAGTCGAAACTGCATAGGCATAAAAAAGCCCCTGACACGTTAAGCATCAGGAGCTTTTAAAATTTCATGAGTCAGAACACGTTACTTTCTGCGCTTGTAAACCACGCAGAAGTTGCCGCGCTTGGTACGACACTTAGAGCAGCGTTCGCAGTCCACTTCAGCACGATTGCCGTCTTTCCAGCGCTTGATCAATTGTGGCTCTGCCAATAACGGACGAGAAAGCGCGAAGAACTGAATCTTGGTATTTTCAGCCAAGTCTTCAATCGCGCAGAAGTCGTTTAAGCCACCTACAGTAATTACCGGTACGTTCACATCTTGGCTGATCACTTGACCGTACTCGTGGAAGTAGCCTTCTTCTTGTAGCGTGTAACCGTCGAACGATTCACCTACCATGGTGCTTGCGTTGCCGTGAATGTTACCCGATACGATGATCGCATCCACGCCCACTTCTTCTAGCTTCTTACAAACAATGCGCGTTTCATCGAACGTCAAACCACCATCGAAGAACTCCGTTGCTGTCAGTTTCACCAGAATTGGGAAGTCATCACCAACTAGCTTGCGTGTTTCGGCATAGATCTCCATAAGGAAACGCATGCGGTTCTCAAGGCTGCCGCCGTATTGGTCTTCGCGACGGTTGTAATATGGGCTTAAGAACTGGTTGATCAAGTACGTGTGCGCTGCGTGGATTTCTACACCATCAAAGCCAGAATCTTGCGCACGCTTGCTCGCTAGCGCAAATGCTTTAACGATGTAGTCGATCTCATCTTGAGTCATCGCTTTGCCTTCCGTTTTGGTGCCACGCTCTGGCACTTCACTTGGAGCAAAAATCACACGCTCGCCAACGTTGAATGTTGTTTTTGTGCCGCCGTAAGCGATCTGCATAACGATCTTAGCATCATGCTCATGAACAAGGTCAGTCAGCTTTTTGTATTCATCGATGAAAGAGTCGTTGTAGATCCCCATCATGCCTGCGTTAGGCTTCTCTTCTTCTACGATGTTTGCGTAGCCAGTAACGATCAGCCCCACTTCACCTTTGGCAAGTTCTTCATAAATGTCGTACAGCTTCTCGGTCATGTGACCGTCTTCTGTCGCCATATTTTCCCACGTTGCACTACGTACAAAGCGGTTCTTTAGTGTCATGTTACCAATGCGGGCTTCTGAAAACAAAATGCTCAAGTCCAGTCCTCTTATAATCTGTCTTTTTAGATGCATCACTTCCGAGCAGGAACGAAAAAGGAACAGCGATACACAAAGCATGGCTGTTCCTTCTCTGAATTTCTGTTCAGTGCGATGAGCGACGCGAACCTTACCGCCGAAACTGCGGCAAAACTTTAATCTGGATTAAGGTTTGGTGAGATAGCTCACCGATTCCGCATTCATTGGTTTTGTTCTCATCACTACTACTGATGGCATCAATCGTTAACTCAGATTTACTGTCCTTTAATGAATAAACGGCAGTGGAATCAACTCTAAACCAAGCACGCCACTGATGCTCATTACAACCAATAACGACACCTTAAACACCGCTTTGGACCATTGGATGTAGTTGTTGTAATTCACTTTTTGGAATGTCACTCGTGTCCACATAAAGCACACCGCCGCCGAGACTGCTAAATACTCGTACCCAGCTTCACCCAACATAAACAGCCCGATAGCAACCACACCAAAAGCAACCACGTACGCCTTCATATGTTGATGCGCTTTGGTAATGCCCTCTTTAACGGGAAGAACAGGAATGCCTGCATCGCGGTAATCTTGCATGCGGAACATGGCAATCGCGTAAGAGTGCGGCATCTGCCAGAGGCAAAACATAATGAAGAGTAAAATCGCTTCTAAGCTGATGTAGTTCGTCACAGCAAGGTAGCCCACCAGCGGAGGAACCGCGCCAGAAATGCTGCCGACTAAAGTGCCGTAGACCGAATTTCGCTTGTACCACATGGTGTAGAAGAAGACGTAAAACACGTAACCCAAGAGTACAACCACAGCCGAGAGCGGATTCACCAATTGGAACAATAACGCTGTGCCGTTAAGCAGCAACACCAAAGCGTAGACAAACGCCGCGTCGATGTTGATGTTTCCCATCACCAATTCACGGTTTTGTGTGCGCTTCATTTTTTGGTCGATATCGCGGTCGAAGATGTTGTTCACCACGCACCCTGATGCAATCACAAGCCCGACACCAACTAACGTTGTCAGCAACAACAGAAAGTTAGCGGGTTCTGATTTTGCGGCGAGGAAGAACCCCGCCGCAACAGAAATCAGGTTGCCGAAAATGATGCCCGGTTTAGTAATAGACAAATAACTTTTCAGCATACCCTAGCCTACAACTTCATGTTGACGTTCATGTTGTAGATGATCCAGATCGAGCCAGCGATCAGAATCAACACAACAATGGCGGTAAACATCAGTGACACCACGTTCCACTGACCTTCTGACGTTTTCACTTCCATGTGCAGGAAGTACTTAAAGTGCACGAAGATCTGCACAATCGCACAACCAAATAACACAGCATAAGTTGCGGTATCTGGCAGCACTTGCGCCCACACACAGTAGAAAGGAATCACGGTCAGGATCAGAGACGCAATAAAGCCTTTTGCGTAATCAGAGGCACCTGTATCTAGATGTTGTTCCATTACATAACCCCCAATAAGTAAACGATGGTGAATACACAAATCCAAACGATGTCTAGGAAGTGCCAGAACAAGCTCAAGCACTGGAATCGCATCGACATGTTATCGTTCAGGCCTTTGGTTGACAGTTGGTGGTAGCACACGGCT
Source organism: Vibrio owensii CAIM 1854 = LMG 25443 (assembly GCF_000817815.1). Lineage (GTDB taxonomy): Bacteria > Pseudomonadota > Gammaproteobacteria > Enterobacterales > Vibrionaceae > Vibrio > Vibrio owensii. The sequence continues at coordinate 9,666 of NZ_JPRD01000028.1, read as the reverse complement.
AGCCAGATCAAACCAAAGGTTACGTGCAGACCGTGTGTTCCGACCAAAGTGAAGAACGCCGACAGGAATGCACTTTCTTGTGGACCATAGCCTTCAACAATCAGGTGATGAAACTCGTACACTTCCATCCCGATAAAGCCAGCACCAAGTAAGAAGGTCACTTTTAACCAACGTTTTAACCCTGCAACGTCTTTGCGCTTCATCGCAATCATGCCGAAGCCAAACGTGATACTACTGAACAACAGCAACATGGTTTCTACAAACACGAACGGCAGTTCGAAAATGTCTTTACCGGTTGGACCCGCAATAGAGCCGCTTTCTAGCACTGCGTAAGTCGCGAACAAAGTCGCAAACAATACACAGTCACTCATTAGGTAAATCCAGAAACCAAACAGCTTAATGCCAGCAGAATCGTGGTGATGATCGTGGTCGTGAACCGCTACATTAGCTTGCATAGGTCACCTCCAGATCGTCTTTTTTATCGTTGTCTTTCACTTCGTTTTTCTTCGCTTCTTCAAGTTGAGCTCGACGCTCCGCTTCAATCGCTTTGATTTCTTCTACTTCAACGTAGTAATCCACGTCGTCGTTGTAGCTGTGTTGGATACACGTCACGATAATGCCAACAAAGCTTGCTGCTGCCAGCCACCAGATGTACCAGATCATCGCGAAGCCAAATACCAATGCCCATGCAGACACATAGATACCTGTTGGTGTGTTCTTCGGCATGTGAATGCGTTCGTATTCCACTTCTTTGGTTGGATCGAATTCGCCACTCTGCTTTTGGTACCAGAACGCGTCTAGCACATCACCTTTTGGTAGGTGGGCAAAGTTGTAGAACGGCGGTGGTGAAGACGTCGCCCACTCAAAGGTTCGACCGCCCCATGGGTCACCTGTTAGGTCTCGGTTTTGCTCGCGGTCACGAACACTCACGTAGATTTGAATGAACTGACAAGCTACGCCAAGCGCAATCACTGCCGTACCCGCTGCAGCAACTGCTAACAGTGGGAAGTACTCTGGGTTAAGATCTTGGCTTAGACGACGCGTCATGCCCATAAAGCCCAGCGCATAAAGCGGTAGGAACGCCATTAGGAAACCAACAATCCAGCAAATGAATGCACGTTTGCCCCATGTTTCGTTCATGGTGAAACCTGTCGCTTTCGGGAACCAGTAAGTGATCGCCGCGAAACAACCGAATACCACACCACCAATGATTACGTTATGGAAGTGCGCAATCAGGAACACGGAGTTGTGCAGAACAAAGTCCGCGCCCGGAACCGCCATTAGTACGCCCGTCATACCACCTACAGAGAAGGTAATCAGGAAGCCAACTGTCCACATCATCGGCGTGGTAAAGCGGATACGCCCTTTGTACATGGTGAATAGCCAGTTGAAGATCTTCACCCCGGTAGGGATGGAAATAATCATGGTGGCGATGCCGAAGAATGCATTCACATTTGCACCTGAGCCCATGGTGAAGAAGTGATGCAGCCAAACGACGAACGCCAAAATCGTGATTACGATGGTTGCCCATACTAGCGAGGTGTAACCGAATAGCTTCTTGCGTGAGAAGGTTGCCGTTACCTCAGAGAACACACCAAAAATAGGCAAGATCAGGATGTACACTTCTGGGTGACCCCATGCCCAAATCAGGTTGACGTACATCATTACGTTGCCGCCAAGGTCATTGGTGAAGAAGTGCGTACCGATGAAGCGATCCAACGTTAGTAGCGCGATGGTTACGGTTAGGATTGGGAATGAAATGATGATTAGGATGTTGGCACACAGGGACGCCCACGTGAACACTGGCATCTTCATCATTGGCATAGACGGCGTACGCATGCGCAAAATAGTTGCAAAGAAGTTCACGCCCGTCAGCGTGGTACCGACACCGGATATTTGCAGCGCCCATATCCAATAATCCACCCCAACTCCGGGGCTTGCCTCAATACCAGACAGTGGTGGATACGCCAACCAACCAGTACGACCAAACTCTCCCAAGCCAAGTGACATGTTAGTGAGGATAACGCCCACAACAAACAGCCAGAAACTCAGGTTGTTTAGGTAAGGGAATGCCACATCACGCGCACCAATTTGCAGCGGTACGATGATGTTCATCAAACCAATCACCAACGGCATTGCCACGAAGAAAATCATGATTACGCCATGGGCAGTAAAGATTTGGTCGTAGTGATGTGGTGGCAAATAACCGCTCTCGCCTGCCGCAGAAAGCAGCTGTTGGCTGCGCATCATGACCGCATCAGCAAAGCCACGAATCAACATCACCATTGCCACGGCGATGTACATAAAGCCTAGTTTTTTGTGGTCTACCGAAGTAAACCATTCATTCCATAAGTATTGCCACTTACCCGCTTTGGTTATCGCCGCAACGACAGCCAAACCAACTATCGCGATCACCGCTAGAGTGACGACAATAATCGGCTCGTGATAAGGGATTGATTCAAGTGTTAATCTTCCAAACATTGCGATTATCCTAGATTTTCCGGCAAACAGTTCATTGAACCCGGATGCTGGGTCACGACGTCGGTGAACAAAAATGGTGGAATACTAGAGAACATCTTCACAGGCTCCGCCACCGTTGGTGATGCAAGCGCACGGAATTGCTCCCAGTCTTCGATTCGATCAGGGCTGGCTTTCACTTGCTGTACCCAACTCAGGAATGCAGTGCGATCTTCCATTGCTGCTGCGGTAAATTTCATTTGCGAGAAACCTTTACCGCTGTAGTTAGAAGCAAAGCCCTTGTAATCCCCAGTGTGGTTCGCAATCAGATTTAACTTGGTCACCATGCCTGGCATCGCGTAAATCTGAGTACCGAGACGCGGGATAAAGAACGCGTTCATGATGTTGTCTGAGGTCAGTTTGAACTGAACCGGCACATCTTTCGGAAACGCCACGTAGTTCACTGTCGCAATGTTCTCTTCTGGGTAGATGAACAACCATTTCCAGTCGAGTGACACCACCTCAATAGTGATGGGTTTGACGTCACTTGCGATGGGCTTGGATGGCTCTAACTCGTGAGTAGAACGCCAAGTGATGGTTGCCAGAATCGCAATGATGATGATTGGAATAGTCCACACCACCACTTCGATCTTGGTCGAGTGCGCCCACTCTGGAGCGTATTCCTCGCCAGTGTTCGACTCTCGGTAGCGGTAAGCAAAATAGATTGTCATTAAAATCACGGGGATCACGACAATCAGCATCAGTAAAAGCGCTGTAATGATCAGTTCTTTTTCCTGAACGCCAATACTACCTTTCGGATCAAGTAGAGCAGAGTTACACCCTGAAAGCATAAGAATGGTTCCTGCCAAACTTATCCTCGCTAAGATGCGTTTGTATCTTGAAGCTTCCATTAACTTTCTCGATGGTTAGCCAACAACAGAGCAAGCCCTGCGATTGGTTGTCTTGGTCATTAGAATATTTTTGTGTTGAGCTTGTGCAGCAATGGACTTCTTGGTGGGAGGTATCAAGTTGCTTGATGGTTAAAACCACACTCACAACGTGAGTTTATTGTTACACTTTGAAATACATTGTTACATTCGAGCGCATTATGCGGAGGGAAAGAGGAAAGCTCATTAGCCACAGATGGAAACTAACGTTCCATTTATGAAAGCTAATATTGATAAAGGAATAGCAAAACAGGTGCACAACATTAACGTACTACAGCACATATTCTTTTCTTTACAGTAACTTAAGCAATGTAAACGAGGAGAGTAATCAGTTGCGTATTCGGCACGAGAGTGTGAGCTACATTAGAAAGTACGAATTAAGGAAAGCGTGACCAGTATCATAGTTATGAATTCACATACTATTTACATGGCATTTCAAATTTCAATCACCGCGAACGACATATCATTCACGAACTCTATGTTTTAACGAGTAACGGGGAAAACGCCCACTGAACTGTTAACTCAATTTAACACTAAGTAGCGACGTCTTTAGCTTGAGAACATTTCATTCTGTACATTTAAATTTGTGAGTTCATTCGAGGCTAGGAAGCTAACAGTCTTTGTTAGGCTTACGATGAGTTTATTGTTTGATTACGGTGAAAAATCAGGCATTACGGTCATGTCCAAACTTCTTATTATAACGTTTAATTACGTCATCATTTTTTCTTTTACAGTGTGGTTCTGGTCTGATGCAGACGACTCGACTAAAACTGGTTTGTTTTATTTCGTGTTCGGAATGGCATTCTTCCAAAATGCTTATTACACACACAAAATTGAGACACTCAAAAACAAGAAAGAGCCGTAATCGGCTCTTTCTTCACATTCTCATCCCGCCATCCACTTCGAGCACTCGCCCTGTGAAGTAGTCGTTTTCAAGAATGTATTTCACAGCATGAGCAATCTCACTCGTCTCCCCCATCCTACCGACGGGTATCATCTTTTGCAGCCGGTCTATGGCTTCTGGTTTCATTTGATCTGCCATTGCCGTTTTGACGACACCGGGCGCAATAGCCGCAGAGCGAATACCATATCTGGCGAGTTCTCTTGCCCATGTTGTTGCCATGGTTGCGACGGCAGCTTTCGATGCAGAGTAATTGGTTTGCCCAATATTGCCCGCTCTTGCGACGCTGGAGATGTTAATGATGGCGCCCTTCGAGCCACTCTCGATCATTTTGACTGCCGCTTCTCGACCACACAAGAAGGTGCCCGTGACATTGACGTTCATCACTAGGTTAAACTGCTCAAGCGACATCTTGGTGATCTCACCGTCTTTGGCTTTGACTAATAACCCATCTCGCAAGACGCCAGCGTTATTAACTAAGCCATTTAGCTGCCCAAAGTCTTGAAGAATCTCATTAAAGGTATCCTCCACTTCAGATTCATTGGTCACATCAAGTCGATAGATCAACGCCTTGGCACTGAGCATCCGGCATTGTTCTTGGGTATTCAGCAGTCCCGTTTCGTTAACGTCAAGCAATGCTAAATCCGCGCCCGCTTGAGCAAGGCTGACCGCCATCATCTGCCCTAACCCTTGCCCCGCACCTGTAATTGCAATGACACTGTTTTTTAAATCCATATCTGTACTCCATTACTGGATAACTTCCATGTTTAAACGCCTGATAGGGAATCTCACTTTTAGCCCTTCTGGTTCTTATAGAATTCAAACAAGCTTGAGAAATCGAGTTCGGCATGACCTGCTGCGTTATGAAATGCATAAAGATTACGAGCCAAAGACCCCATCGGGACAGAAGAGTTGGTTTGCAGCGCCTCATCCAAGCCTAAGCCAAGATCTTTTAGCATCAACTTGCTCATAAAGCCTGGGTTGTATTGATTACTCGCTGGCGCAGAATCCATTACGCCGGGGCATGGATTATAGAGCTCTAACGCCCAATTTCGACCAGAGCTTTGCAGCATGATATTGGATAAGACTTTCGGGTCGAGACCATGATCAATGCCGAGATTGAGCGCCTCACAGGTTCCTGACATCAAAATGCCCAACATCAGGTTATTACAGATTTTTGCCATCTGACCGTCGCCCGCTTTACCAGCGTGGAACACGTTCTTACCCATGTATTGCAAGATCGCATTGGCTTTGGAGAACGCTTCGTCCGAACCACCAACAATAAAGGTCAGCGTTGCTGCTTTTGCGCCTGCTACACCACCAGAGACGGGAGAATCGACAAACAACAATCGTTTGTTCTGAGCTTCGTTCGCCACCAAGCGTGCGGAATCTGGATCGATGGTCGAGCAGTCAATCAGCAATGCGTTGTCCTGCACAATGTTGAGCAAACCAACACCACCGTGTAAATCCCCTAAGTACACCGCGCGCACGTGTGCACCTGCTGGTAGCATGGTGATGACCGTTCCTGCGCCATCTACGGCTTCTTCTAACGTACTGGCAACCACTGCGCCAAACGGTTCAAGTTGCTTCGCCGCGTTCACATCCACATCGAACACTTGCACGTGAAACCCTGACGCCAATAGGTTTTGTGCCATTGGACTGCCCATGTTGCCCAAGCCAATAAATGCAATGGTACTCATGTTGTTTCTCCTTATTTTCCTAGCTGTGCAAGTGGATGTTCCTCTTCTGACCAAAGAGAAGTGAACAAGGTCTCGATGACGCTCTCATCGACTTCACTGACGCTGTTAAACATCCATTTTGGATTGCCATCTTTATCAACTAATCGAGAGCGCACGCCCTCTTCAAACTCACCGAGTAATGCGCTACGAACTGACAAGGTTAGCTCTAGACGGAAACAATCCGCCAACGACAAACGGTGGTACTCTTTGACTTGTCTAAAACAGATATGTGCGGTGATCGGACTGCCCGCAACAAACGATTTTTGTGCGTTCTCAAGCCATTGAGTCTCGCCTTCCATTGCTTGAATACGTTGGGCAATCTGATTTAAGTCATAGCCTTTGCAGGCTTCTTTAATTTGGTCGAGATAAGGGCAAATCTGAGTTGTCGGCTTACTGTCGATGACTTGATCTTCCATCAATTGAAGTAACGCACTGACAAGCGATTTGGCATCGGCAGAGCTCCAATCGACTTGTTTCAGCTCTTCTAACAGTTCCGGATATTGCTCTTCCAGCAGCAACCATTCCGCCAACCCTATAGTGACAGCGTCACTTGAATTCACCATTGCACCGGTTAACCCAAGGAACAAACCAACCTCTGGGTCGATTTGGCTTAAGAACCAAGTACCACCCACGTCCGGGTAAAGTCCGATATTGATCTCTGGCATCGCGAGACGAGATTTAGGCGTGACGACTCTATGGCTGGTGCCCATAAATAAGCCCATGCCACCGCCCATCACAATGCCCTCTCCCCAACCAATGATTGGCTTTTGGTAGGTATGAATCAGGTAATCGCATTCGTATTCGAGCGAGAAGTAGTTAGAACAGAACTCGGCAGTCTCTTCTTTGCTTTTGTCGTGCATGACGTGGTACATGGTTCGTACATCGCCCCCTGCACAAAACGCTTTTTCACCCGCCCCGTAGAGGATGACACACACCAAATCAGGGTCATCTTGCCATTCGATAAGTTGGTCGTTGAGCTCTGCCAACATGTCGTAAGTCAACGCATTCAAAGAAGCCGTGTTGTCTAACGTAGCGATACCAATTCGGTGCACGCCGTCTAAGCAATCTATTTCGCTAATGGTTACTTTCCCTGTCATGCGACCTCCTATTGATTCTTCCAGTTGGGTTTACGTTTTTCTAAGAAGGCACGAACCCCCTCGGTTTGATCTTCGGTATCGAATAAGTTTAGAAATAGTTCTCGCTCTTTAATCAGACCATGTTTGAGTGGCGCTGAACGCATGTTTTGGATAAGTGCTTTACATGCGGTTACCGAGGACGGCGATTGATTGGCAACCGATTCTGCAAGCTCAATGGCTTTATTAAGCGCTCCACCTTTTTCCACCACTTCTTCCGCTAAGCCAAGTTCTCGCGCTTGTGCTGCACCGACTTGTTCACCGCACAATATGATGCGTTTCGCCCAACCTTCACCGACCAATGCGGTTAGGTTTTGCGTACCACCAGCACAAGGCAGTAAGCCCACTTTCGCCTCTGGCAGTGCCAGTACGGCTTGCTCTTCCACTACACGAATATCACACGCCAATGCGACTTCTAATCCGCCTCCCATGGCATAGCCGTTGATGGCTGCGATGGAAACCCCTCGAAATGCAGAGAGCGTTTCAAAGGCTTCACCAAAGATACGCGCCATCTCTAACGCAACCGCTTTATCGCCATCAGCAAACAACTTGAGGTCTGCACCTGCAGAGAAAAACTTCTCTCCATTCCCAGTGAGCACTAGAGCGTAAACGTCTTTATTGTCGTTTAGCGCCAGCACTAGCTCTTTCAATGCGGTTAAGCTTTGTGACGTCCAAGTATTAGCGGGCGGGTTGTTCATGGTCACCACCGCAACATGATTGCTGATGGTATGTTGAATCGCTTGTTGTTCTGTTAGTGACATATCTCTGAATCCTTTCTTGATGAAAATGACCTGAGCTTTATGAATAAAAGCAGAGCTTGTCGGCGCATTTATAGCAATGCCGACTCCTCTGCGAGCAATCGACGCGCGATGATCAACCGCATGATCTCGTTAGTACCTTCCAAAATCTGGTGCACTCGAACATCACGGAAATAGCGCTCCATTGGGTATTCTTTGATGTAACCGTAGCCACCGTAAAGTTGCAGTGCTTGGTCACAGACTTGAAAGCCGACGTCGGTTGCAAAGCGCTTTGCCATGGCACAATAAGTCGTGGCGTCTGGATCACCTCGGTCTAACTTGCTAGCGGCGTACCGCACCAGTTGGCGAGCAGCGACAAGCTCGGTTGCCATGTCTGCCAGTTTGAACTGCAATGCTTGGAATTGAGCTAATGATTTGCCGAACTGTTTACGTTCTTGCATGTACTGCGCCGCTTGATTCAACGCTTGCTGAGCCGTACCGACAGAGCAGGTCGCAATGTTGATGCGTCCGCCATCCAAACCTTTCATGGCGAACACAAACCCTTGCCCTTCTTCACCGAGCAAATGTGACGCAGGAATAGAAACATTGTCGAACGTTACCGCGCGTGTTGGCTGACTGTTCCAGCCCATTTTCGGCTCTTTACGTCCGTAGCTAATGCCATCTGCATCGGCGGGGACAACAAACGCGGATACGCCTCTCGCACCTGCATCGCCGGTTCTCGCCATCACGACTAAAACGTCGGTATCGCCTGCGCCAGAGATAAAGGTTTTGCCGCCGTTGAGTATGTAGTTATCGCCTTGTTTAGTTGCAGAAGTCGTTAGAGATGCCGCGTCCGAACCTGCGTTTGGCTCGGTTAAACAGTAAGAACCGAGAAAGTCACCCGTAATAAGTTTGGGGCAGAACGCGTCTTTTACCTCTTCGCTAGCAAAGCTCGCGACCATCCAAGTCACCATGTTGTGAATGGTCATAAATGCGGTGGTCGACGTACACCCCATCGAGAGTTGCTCGAAGATGATAGACGCATCCAAACGGCTTAAGCCCAAACCGCCTTGCTCTTCTGGGGTGTAGAGGCTCAAGAAGCCAAGCTCTCCTGCCTCTCGTAGAATGTCTTTGGGGAAGATTTGTTTCTCATCCCACTCTGCTGCCATTGGCGCTAAACGCTCTGCCGCAAACTGCTGCGCGGTGTCGGCAAACATACGTTGATCTTCGTTGAGTTCAAAATCCATATGATCTCCTTACTTCGTTAGCGCAAATTAATAGTCAAGTTTGGACCGGTTGGGATATCGTCATCAAACCAACGAGCCGTCACGGTTTTGGTCTCTGTGTAGAAGCGCACCGCTTGTTTGCCGTAGGCGTGCAAATCACCGTAAAAGCTGCCGCGCCAACCCGTAAACGAGAAGAATGGCAAAGGCACTGGAATTGGCANNCCTGCCCGACTTGAATCTCATGTTGATACTTTCTCGCCGCCGCACCATTCGCAGTGAAGATGGAAGTGCCGTTGCCGTATGGGTTGCGATTCACGAGCTCTATCGCTTCTTGTAACGTGTCGACCTCAATACACACCAAAACAGGCCCGAAGATTTCTTGGGTGTAAATCGACATCTCGGTAGTGACGCCACTGAATAAAGTCGGACCGACCCAGTTACCTTCTGGGAAGCCTTCCACTTCACATTGGCTACCATCAAGTTCACACACCGCCCCTTGTTGCTTGCCTTCTTCAATCAAACCAAG